>NZ_JBWJOY010000003.1:0-290487 GCF_056393235.1 Stenotrophomonas sp. Steno-Z2
GGCTGCTTCTTCTCGGTAACAGGTTGGTTATGGCGCTTTGAGCAAGATGGTGCTCACGAAAGGAATCGAACCTTCGACCTCCTCCTTACCAAGGAGGTGCTCTACCGACTGAGCTACGTGAGCGAGTTTTGTATTATGGCATGTTTTGAATTTCGTTCAATGGAGCGGGAGACGGGAATCGAACCCGCACCATCAGCTTGGAAGGCTGAGGTTCTACCATTGAACTACTCCCGCACCGGGAACAACGCCACAACATGAAACTGGTGGAGGGAGGTGGATTCGAACCACCGAAGGCGTAAGCCAGCAGATTTACAGTCTGCCCCCGTTGGCCGCTTGGGTATCCCTCCGCTCCACCCCTCTTTGATGACCTTGGCCTAACCGGTCAGGGGTGGGAGAGCCCGCTATTCTGGTGATGGCACGGGATGCTGTCAACAGAAATTTTCACATTCCGCGAAATTTCCGTTCCCCGCATCCGCACCCCTCACTCACCCGGCATCTTCAGCTTTTCGTCGGCGAAAATCGCCACGTGCGGCACCCCGTCGGCACCGATCCAGCCCCGGTACATGCCCTCGGTGTTGAACGGCGTGGCCGCCCTGCCGTCGGCCGACAGCACGATCGCGCCGCCATCGCCACCCATCTCCGGCAGGCGCTTGACGATGACCTCGTCGCCGGCCTGTGCCGGGGTCTCGCCGAGGTACTTCATGCGCGAGCAGATTTCATGCGCCGCGGCCAGGCGGATGTAGAACTCGCCCCAGCCGGTGCCCGACACCGCGCAGTTGTCGCTGGCATAGGTGCCGGCGCCGATGATCGGCGAATCGCCCACGCGCCCGTAACGCTTGTTGGTCATGCCGCCGGTGGAGGTACCCGCGGCCAGCTTGCCCTGCGCATCCAGCGCGACCGCGCCGACGGTGCCGAAGTGCTTGGCCGTCTCCAGGTCGGCATGCGCCTGCCCGGCCGCCTCCTCCTTCAAGGCCCGCTGCAGCTGCTGCCAGCGCTTCTCGGTACGGAAATACGAGGGATCGACCTGTTCGATCTTCTGCTCGGCGGCGAACATCTCCGCCCCCTGCCCGACCATCATCACGTGCGGCGAGTGCTCCATCACCGCCCGCGCCAGCAGGATCGGGTTCTTGATGGTGTGCACGCCGGCGACCGCACCGGCGCGCAGCGTGGCGCCGTCCATCAGCGAGGCGTCGAGCTCGTTCCTGCCGTCATGGGTGAAGACCGCGCCACGCCCGGCGTTGAAGGTCGGGTCGTTCTCCAGCACGGTGATCGCGGCGGTCACCGCGTCCATCGCCGGCTTGCCGGCCGCGAGCGCTTCGTGCCCCTTGCGCAGGGCGGCTTCCAGCGCCGCGCGCGCGGCGCGCACCTCTTCCGGGTTGAGGTCCTGGCGCTCCACGCCGGCTCCGCCGTGGATCACGAGCAGGGGAGAGGCCGGCGCCGCCATGGCCGCCGCGGAAGACAACGACGCCAGGCCCAGCAATACCGCGGAAGTCAGCTTCATGTTTCTTCACTCTGGAAAGGTGCCCGATTCTAGGCACGCCATCGCCGGTCTGAACAGCCACGGGCGGCGCAGGCCCGGGGCGCCTCCTGAAAAGCAGAAAGGGGCCGAAGCCCCTTCCGCGCCTGCGGGCGAGCGCCGGGAATCAATCCGGCTGCAGCGCCAGTTCGCCATCCACCACGCTGGCCATGGCGGTGAATGCCGGGTTGTCGACCTTGAACCCGTCCAGGTGCAGGCGGCTGTCCACCCCCACCCCGGTCACAGGAATGGCGCTGAACTCCAGCGATTGGCCACTGCTCAGGCGGTCGGCGGGATGGTGCGGCATCACCAGCCAGGCATAGCCGCCGTCGAGCGAGTAGACGCGGCCTCGGCCATCGGCCTCCACGCACAGCGCGGTGTCCTCGTCCACGCCGATGCCGACGATGTCGTCCTGGCCCTTGTCCTGGGCGGCGCGTGCGACGAATACGATCAGCCGCCCCAGGCGCTCGCGCTTGGCGAAGTGGGTGTCGGTGACCACGTTGGAGAGGTACGGCATGGCCAGGAAATCCCGGTCCATCGTGACCTTGCTGCCCAACGGGTCGCTCAGCGCGGACTGCGAATCGACGCTGCCGCCATCCAGCGCGCCATAGCTGTAACCGCCCAGGATCGCCAGGCCGGCGCTGGTACCGCCGATCGGCTTGCCCGCCGCGACATGCTCGTTGAGCAGCTGGTTCAGCCCGGTGCCCTTCCAGAAACGGATGTAGCGGGCCTGGTCGCCGCCGGCGATGAAGATCGCGTCGGCTCCGCGCACGATGCGCAGTACGGCCGGGTCGTCGGCCGCCTTGCGGCTGTCGAATACCAGAGTCTGCACCGACGTGACCCCGCCGATGTCGTGATACAGCTCGTTCTGCAGGCTGTCGTCGCCGGAGGCGCGCAGGATCACCACGCGACCGTTGCCCGCGCGCTCGACCCACCAGCGGAACGCTTCGGGAACCCAGTCGCCACCGCCCATCAGCATCATCGCCGCCTGGGTCTGGCCCGGACGCGCGGCATCGAGGTCGCCCACTTCGTAGTACTGGTAGCCCGGATCGGGCAGCCCACTGCCACCCGCGGCGACGGCGCCACCCGCCATGCCCAGCGCCAACAGCACCAGAGCCAACCGCCCACCTCGGAAAACCATCCGCTTCACGCTGCTCTCCAGGACATCATGTAATCGCTTTCACTGCGTAATGCCAGACTTTCCGGCAGTGGTCAAGCATGTGAAAAAGGTGTTAGATGGACCCGCCCCATTCACGTTTTACCGGGGCTCCGGCGCTTGCGCGGGCCGGCCAGACACTTTCCGGAACACTTTCAGCAGAGACCTGATTCATGCGCAGACACGCAATGGTGCGTTCAATCCAGTTGGCCCTGCTTGGCATGGCCGCTCCCGCAATGGCTCTGGCCCAGAGCACCGACAACGATCAAACCAAGCAGCTGGATACCGTGCAGGTCACCGGTTCGCGCATCCCGCGCGCGCAGGTGGAGGGCCCGGCGCCGGTCACCGTGGTCACCGCCGAGCAGATCCAGTCGGCCGGCTTCACCTCGGTCCCGGACGTACTGCGCTCGCTCAGCCAGAACAGCGGCACCGTGCAGGGCCAGCAGAACACCACCGGTGCGCAATCGACGCCCGGCGCGCAGGCGGTCGACCTGCGCGGCCTCGGTCCCAACCACACCCTGGTGCTGATCAACGGCCGCCGCATCGCCGACTTCCCGCTGCCGCTCAACGGCAGGAGCAACTTCACCGACATCGGCAACATCCCGCTGGGCATGATCGACCGCATCGAGGTACTGACCGGCAGCGCCTCGGCGGTCTACGGCTCGGACGCGATGGCCGGCGTGATCAACTTCATCCTCAAGAAGTCCACCGACGGCACCACCATCGACTACCGCTACGGCGACACCAGCCGCGGTGGCGGCGAGTCGCACGACCTGACCCTGACCACCGGCTTCGAGCAGGGCAACTTCAGCGGCATCGTCGGGGTGGAGCTGCTGAACAAGCGCCCGCTGTGGGGCACCCAGCGCAAGGTGCAGGATTCCACGCTCGATGCCCCGACCGAGCGCCGCCGCCTGCCGCGCCTGATCGCCCAGATCACCAACTGGGAAGACGACGTCAACATCGCGCCCGCCGACGGCTGCAAGGCGCTGTCCGGCCTGAACGACGGCACCACCCACCTGGCCGAGGACCGCTTCGGCGAGCCGTACTGCGGCAGCGAGCGCGCCATCGCATACCGCACCATCCAGAATGAGCGAAAGGGCGTCAATGCCTATGGCTCGTTCGAGTACCGCTTCAACGACGAGCTGTCGTGGTTCGCCGACGTGCAGATGGGCCACCAGACGGTGCGCCTGCTGACCGGCACCAACGGCAACGACGTGGTCAGCGACGTCATGGGCTGGGAATTCCATGACCCGGCGTCGACCAACAACTACCGCAACAAGGTGTTCTACAACGCCGCCACCGGCAACCGCGAGATCTGGTCGCGGCAGTTCTCGCCGGAGGAAATCGGCGGCCTGAAGAACCGCATGAACACCACCACGCAGAAGACGCTGGCGGTGACCACCGGCTTCAAGGGCATGTTCGCCGACACCTGGAACTGGGAAGCGGCCTGGAATCACTCCCAGTACAAGGCCGACGTGGAAATGCCGCGCATCAAGGCCGATGCGGCCAACCGCTTCTTCCTGGGCGAACGGCTGGGCTACACCAGCAGCGGCTACGCGATCTACAACCCGGACCCGACGCGCCTGTTCACGCCGTTGACGCCCGCCGAGTTCGCCTCCATCGCGGCCATGTCCACGTTCCGCCCGGTGGCCAAGAACGACAACCTCAGCTTCACCACCGACACCACGTCCCTGTTCTCGCTGCCGGCCGGCGACGTGGGCTTTGCCGGCGCGTTCGAGTATGGCCGCCAGTCCTACCGCATCAATCCCGACCCGCTGGCCCTGACCGAGGATGCCTATACCGGCCCGCGCTATGGCGACGGGCATGGCAGCCGCAACCGCTGGAGCGCCGCCGGCGAACTGCGCCTGCCGATCCTGTCCACCCTGCAGGCCAGCATGGCCGGCCGCTACGACCGCTACAGTTATGGCGGCAAGCACCCGGGCAAGTTCACCTACAGCGCCGGCCTGGAATGGCGCCCGCTCGACACGCTGCTGGTGCGCAGCTCCTACGGCACCGGCTTCCGCGCGCCGGACATGCACTACCTGTTCGCCGGCGACGACTACTACCGCACCCGCTACGCCACCGATTACTTCCAGTGCCGCAGCGACGAGCCCGGCTTCAGCGACGGCGACTGCTACGACGACGGCGGCTGGGACGTCAGCACCTTCGACGTCTACCGGGGCAACATCGAACTGGGCGTGGAAACCAGCAAGTCGTTCTCGGCCGGTTTCGTCTGGTCGCCGCTGGACGGCTTCGACCTGGCGGTGGACTACTACCAGATCAAGGTCATGAACCAGGTCCAGGTCCAGGACCGCGAGCGGCTGCGCATCACCGAAGCCAACTGCCGCCTTGGCAGGACCGACACCGGCCAGGCCGTCGACATCAACTCGCCGACCTGCCAGGACGCGCTTGCCCGCGTCATCCGCGACGCCGATGGCGACATCAGCAGCGTGCACTTCGCCCCGATCAACATCGCCAAGGAGGAAACCTCGGGCATCGACGTCGCCGCCAACTACCGGCTGCAGACCCGGGCCGGCGATTTCCGCATCAACGGCAATTACACCTGGGTGCGCGACCATACCTTCCAGCGCTATCCGGGCGACGCGTCCGAGGACATGCTGCACTACGAGACCTTCAGCCCCGCCCTGCCCCGGATCAAGGCGAACGTGGGCGTGAACTGGGACAAGGGCGCCTGGGGTGCCAGCCTGTTCGGCAACTACCTCGGCCGCGTCCCCAACTACGACGACGATGCGTGGACCCAGGCTACCTGGCGCTTCAACGCCGGCGCGCGCTACGACATCAACGACCACCTGCGGGTGTCGCTGTCGATCAACAACCTGTTCGACAAGATGCCGCCGAAGGATGCGACCTGGGCCAATTACCCGTACTACGACACGGCCTGGTTCGACAGCATGGGCCGCAGCTACTTCGTCCAGGTCACCTGGAAGCTGGGCGGCCAGCCGCTGTAAGGCGCGGACCACCCGCCACCGCGACAACGACAAGGCCCGCGATGCGGGCCTTGTCGTTTCCGGAGGACTGGCCGGCCGCATCAAGGCCGGCTGGCACTCTCCGATGGTTCTCCACAACGCGTGTGCAGAAGGCCGGGAAAAGCCTGTGGAAAACACCGGCGCACGGCGACACCACGGGGGTTGCGCCCAGGCTGGCGAAATTCTGGCCAGGCGCCAGTCCGGCAGCGGTGTTCGCCCCGGCGCCAGATGCGCGAAGGCCCCGCATCGCGGGGCCCTCGCGCTTCCGGCATCGCGTGGAATCAGACGTTGAAGCGGAAGTGCAGCACGTCGCCTTCCTTGACGATGTAGTCCTTGCCCTCCAGACGCAGGCGGCCGGCTTCCTTGGCGCCCTGCTCGCCCTTGAGGTTGATGAAGTCGTCGTAGCCGATGGTCTCGGCGCGGATGAAGCCGCGCTCGAAGTCGGTGTGGATCACGCCCGCGGCCTGCGGCGCGGTGGAACCGGCGCGCAGCTGCCAGGCGCGGACTTCCTTCACGCCGGCGGTGAAATAGGTCTGCAGGCCGAGCAGTCTGTAGCCGGCGCGGATCACGCGGTTCAGGCCAGGCTCTTCCAGGCCCAGGTCCTTGAGGAACTCGTCGCGGTCGGCGTCGTCCAGCTGCGCCAGTTCTTCCTCGATCGCCGCGCACACCGGCACCACCTCTGCGCCCTCGGCCTGTGCGCGGGCGCGCACCGCATCCAGGTGCGGGTTGTTCTCGAAGCCGTCCTCGGCGACGTTGGCGATGTACATCAGCGGCTTGAGCGTGATCAGGAACATGTCGCGGACCAGCGCCTTCTCCTCCGCGTCGAGGCCGGCCGAGCGCGCCGAGCGGCCCTGGTCGAGCGCCGCTGCGAGCTTCTCCAGCACCGGCTTGCGCGCCAGCGCATCCTTGTCGTTGGCCTTGGCCGCGCGATTGGCGCGGTCCAGCGCCTTCAGCACCGACTCCAGGTCGGCCAGCGCCAGTTCGGTGTCGATGGTTTCGATGTCGGCGATCGGGTCGACCTTGTTGGCGACGTGGATGACGTTGCCGTCCTCGAAGCAGCGCACGACGTGGGCGATGGCGTCGGTCTCGCGGATGTGGGCCAGGAACTTGTTGCCCAGGCCTTCGCCCTTGGAGGCGCCGGCGACCAGGCCGGCGATGTCGACGAACTCCATCGTGGTCGGGATCACCCGCTCCGGCTTGACGATCGCCGCCAGCGCATCGAGCCGCGGATCCGGCACCGGCACGATGCCGGTATTCGGCTCGATCGTGCAGAACGGGAAATTGGCCGCGGCGATGCCCGCCTTGGTCAGCGCATTGAACAGGGTCGACTTGCCGACGTTGGGCAGGCCGACGATGCCGCATTTGATACCCATGCAACAAACTCCACGATTCGGGATTCCGGCCTGCGCTCTCCGGTGGCGTCGCCGCCCGCGAAAGCGCAGGCCGCAATCACGGTTTGCCCGTGTGCAGCCGCTTCATGGCCTCGTTGAAATCGCCGCCTACCGCCAGCGGCATCACGTCGATGGCGTCGTCGATGGCGCGCGAGATCAGCACGTCGTCGTCCCTGGAGGGACGGCCCAGCACCCACGGCACCACGCGGTCCTTGTGACCGGGATGGCCGATGCCGATGCGCAGGCGGTGGAACCTGCCATGTCCGAGCAGGCGGATGGTGTCGCGCAGGCCGTTCTGGCCGCCATGGCCGCCGTCGAACTTCAGCCGCGCCGCACCCGGCGGCAGGTCCAGTTCGTCGTGCGCGAGCAGGGTCTGTTCCGGTTCGATCTTCCAGAACCGCTGCGCGGCGGTGACCGACTTGCCGGACAGGTTCATGAAGGTGGCCGGCTTGAGCAGCCATACCGGCTGGCCGCCGACATCGACCTTGGCCACTTCGCCGAACAGCTTGCCTTCGAGCGTCCAGCGCGCGCCCGCCCGCTCGGCCAGGGCCTCAACGAAATGAAACCCGGCATTGTGCCGGGTCCGGGCGTGTTCGGTTCCGGGATTGCCCAGACCGACGATCAATCGCAGGCCAGTCATGCGTCCACCGTTGGCTGCGTCCGCCCGGTGCGGGCGGACGCAGCCGGCCGATTACTCGGCGGCTTCCTCGGCGGCGGCGCTCGGCGCCTTGGCGATGACGACGGCATCGTCGTGGTCCTTGCCCAGCTTCAGCGCCGGGATTTCCACGCCCGCCGGCAGCTTCAGCTGCGACAGGTAGATGATGTCGCCGGCGGTCAGGGCGGCCAGGTCGACTTCGATCGACTGCGGCAGGTCCTTCGGCAGGCAGGCGATGTGCACTTCCTTCAGCTCGTGGGTGACCAGCACGTCGGCGGTCTTGCCGGCCGGGGAGATCTCCTCGTTGATGAAGTGCAGCGGCACGGTGGCGTTGAGCACTTCATTCTCGTTCACGCGCTGGAAGTCCAGGTGCATGACCAGCTGCTTGTACGGGTGACGCTGCATGTCGCGCAGCAGCACCTTGTAGATGCTGCCGTCGAGGTTCAGGTCGATGATCGAGGAGTAGAACCACTCGTTCTGCTGGGCCAGCCAGATTTCGTTGTGGTTGAACTCGACCATCGCCGGCTCGCGGTCACCGCCGTAGACGATGCCCGGAACCAGGCCGGCGTGACGCAGGCGGCGGCTCGCACCCTTGCCCTGCACGTCGCGACGGGCGACTTTGATTTCGTGGGACTTTGCCATTGTTGACTACTCTTGGTTGTTGCACCGCAGGCGGTGCGTGGTGAAGACATTCCCGCGACCAGGAATGCCGTTGTCGGTCCCGGCGACATGCCGGGACCGGGGTTCGTCAATCCACGTACATCGAGCTGACCGACTCGCCGAAGGCGATGCGGCGCATCGTCTCGGCCAGCATCTCGGCCACGCTGATCTGGCGGATCTTGGTGCAGACACGGGCCACGTCGGACAACGGGATCGTGTCGGTCACCACCAACTCGTCGAGCTGGGAGTTGTTCAGGTTGTCCACCGCCGGGCCCGAGAGCACGGCGTGGGTGCAGTACGCGGCGACCTTCACCGCGCCGCGCGCCTTCAGCGCGGCGGCGGCGGCGCACAGGGTGCCGGCGGTGTCGACGATGTCGTCGACCATCACGCAGGTCTTGCCCTCGACGTCGCCGATGATGTTCATCACCGTGGCGACGTTGGCGCGCGGGCGGCGCTTGTCGATGATCGCCAAGTCGGCGTCGTCCAGGCGCTTGGCCACCGCGCGGGCGCGCACCACGCCGCCGACGTCGGGGCTGACCACGATCAGGTTGTCGGTGCCGTAGGCGCGCCAGATGTCGGCCAGCAGCAGCGGCGAGGCGTACACGTTGTCCACGGGCATGTCGAAGAAGCCCTGGATCTGGTCGGCGTGCAGGTCGACCGTGAGGATCTGGTCGGTGTGCACGGCCGAGAACATCTTGGCGGCGACCTTGGCGGTGATCGGCACGCGCGAGGAACGCATGCGGCGATCCTGGCGGGCGTAGCCGAAGTACGGCACCACCGCGGTGACGGAGGCGGCGCTCGCGCGCTTGAGCGCGTCGATGATCACCAGCAGCTCCATCAGGTTCTCCGCGCTCGGCGCGCAGGTCGGCTGCACCACGAACACGTCCTGCTTGCGCACGTTCTCCTGGATCTCGACCTGCACTTCGCCGTCGGAGAACTTGGAGACCAGCGCCTTGCCCGGCTGCACGCCCAGTTCCTTGCAGATGCTCTGCGCAAGGTGTTTGTTGGCGTTGCCGGAAAAAACCAGCAGGTTCTGTGCGTCTTGCATGTCGGCTTTCTCGGGCGGCGGCGAAAGAGCGGGAGCGGGTGTCACGCAAAGCCCGGCCAACGCCGGGCTTTCCTTGAATCCCCGCACGGGCGAGTACGGGTTCGCGAGAAGACTCGCGTGAGTGGCAGGGGCGGTAGGATTCGAACCTACGAATGCCAGGATCAAAACCTGGTGCCTTGGGCCTCTTGGCGACGCCCCTGCATCAATCCATCACTGCATCGCTTCCAGCGCCTGGAGCAGCGGCGAGCGCGCGGCGCCCGTAACCACCCAGGCCCGCAGCTGGCCCGGCAATTCCGCCAGCGCCTGCTCTGCGGCAGCGCGCGTGGCGAACTCGACGAAACAACCGCTTCCCGACCCCGTGAGGCGTGCCCGGCCGACGCGCGAAAGCGCCTGGAACACCGCTTCGACGGCGGGTTCCCGGCTACGCAGCACCGGCTCGAACGCATTCCCGAGGACGGTCCCGGAAGCGAAGTCCGCTATTTTCGCGGGCGCGGCATCCCGCGTCAAATCCGGGGAACGGAACAGGTCGGCGGTGGGCACGTGCACGCCCGGGTCTACCAACAGGTACCAGGCCGGCGCCAGATCCAGCGGCACCAGTCGCTCGCCCACGCCCTCGGCCCAGGCGTTGCGCCCACGCACGAATACCGGCACGTCGGCCCCCAGGCGCAGGCCCAGCGCCGCCAGCGCGTCCTCGTCCAGCGCGGTGTTCCACAGCGCATTCAGTGCGACCAGCACGGTGGCCGCGTCGGACGAGCCGCCACCGAAGCCACCGCCGGCCGGAATGCGCTTTTCGACGCGGACATCCACACCTTGCGTGCAGTTGGCTGCACTTTTAAGCACATTTGCTGCCCGCACCACGAGATCGTCGGCCTCGGCCACACCGGGAACGGAGGGGCCGTCGCGGCGGACCTGGCCGTCGTCGCGCAGGCGCAGGCCGATGCGGTCGCCCCAGTCCAGCAGGCGGAATACGGTCTGCAGCTCGTGGTAGCCGTCCGCGCGGCGGCCGGTGATGTGCAGGAACAGGTTCAGCTTGGCCGGCGCCGGCCAGTACGACCAGCCGGCCGCGTCCACGACGGTGCTCATGGGCCGTCCATGCTCCATTCGTCGACGATCAGCCGCACCTTGGCGTCGCCGTTGACCGCCTCGATGCGGCGCGGCAGGGCCGGGCGGCCGGCATCCTGCGGATACCAGTCCAGATAGTCGATGCGCCACCCGTCCTGCTCCAGCACGCGCGGCAGCCCTTCGGCGTCATAGCCCTGGTAGGCCGGCGCCGCCGCGCCCGCGGCGCGCATGCCGCGCACCCAGGCGGCCAGTTGTTCCACCGGAATCTCCCAGCCGGTGGCCTGCAGCAGCAGCTGTCCGGCATCGGCGCCGCTGCGCGGGCCGCCTTCCAGTCCATCCAGGCGCACCCCCTGCCCGGCGCCGCCGCTCAGCTGCCAGCTCTGCCGGGTCACCGGCGCGGCCAGGCTGACCTGGTAGGCGTCGCCCTGCTGCTGCCAGTCAATGCGGCCATTGCCGCCGTTGCGGCCCTTGCTGATGGCGACCCGGCCCTGGAACGACCACGCCGGCAGGGTATCGAGTACCGCCAGCCGCGCCGTCTCGGTGGCCGGCTCCGAGGTCGTATGCACCGGCGCGGCCGGCGGCGCCTGCCGCGTCGCCATCGAACCGCAACCGGCCAGCGCGCCCGCCGCCAGCAGCACCGCCATGCACCGCCACACCATCACCGTCATACGCCAAGCGCCTCGATCGCGCGCTGCAGGGCGCGGTTGTCCGGGTCCAGTCTGCGGGCCTCGTCGAAGAAGCGCCGCGCCTCGTCCTTCTGCCCCAGCACCCACAGCACCTCGCCGACATGCGCGGCGATTTCCGGGTCCTTGTTCAGGCCCCAGGCGCGACGCAGCTGCACCAGCGCCTCTTCCCTGCGCCCCAGCCGGTACAGCACCCAGCCATAGCTGTCGATGATGGCCGCATTGTCCGGCTCGGCCACGCGCGCGCGGTCGATCAGCTCCAGCGCCTCCTGGTAGCGGGCGGTGCGGTCGGCCAGGGTGTAGCCCAGCGCGTTGAGCGCGGCCACATTCTCCGGTTCGGCGACCAGGATCTTGCGCAGGTCGGCCTCGGCGCGCGCAATGTCGTCGCGCCGCTCCCAGGCCAGCGCGCGCGCGTAGAGCAGCGCGCTGTCGTCCGGGTAGGCGGCTAGGCCGCGGGTCAGGATGTCGACCTCGGCCTCGTCGCGCTGGTCGCGCTGCTGCAGCTCGGCTTCCAGCAGGTAGGCGTCGCGGCGCACGTCGTCGTCCACCGAGGCGTCGGCCTGGATGGCGTGGACCTCATTGGCCGCCTGCGCCTTCTCGCCCAGTTCGTGCAGGGCATTGACCGCGCGCAGCCGCGCCTCGCTGCGCTGCGGGCCGCCCGGCACGCCGTGGTACCAGTCCACCGCCTCGCGGTAGCGCTTGAGGTATTCGGCGATCCGGCCCAGCAGCAGGCGCTGGTCCGGGTCGGGCCTGCTGGCCCTGGTCGAAATGTCCTGGTAGAGCGCCAGCAGGCGCGCATCGTCCTTCTGCTTGGCCAGCAGCGAGGCGCGCATGCCCCAGGTCTGCACGTTCTGCTCGCCGATGGCGAGCATGCGCTCGGCCGCGTCCGGTTCGCCGAAGGCGTCGTAGGCGAAGGCCAGCGCGTTGCGCAGCTCTTCATCGCCCGCGGCCCTGGGCTCGATGTCCTTCAACAGCGCCAGCGCTTCGTCCTTCCTGCCGGCCTGGTTGAGCTGGGTGGCATGCAGCAGGGCTACCCGCGGCTCGTCGGGGAAGCGCCTGACCACCTCGCCCACCATGCGCCGCGCCAGCTCCGGGCGCTCCATGCGCAGCGCCAGCCGGCCGAACTCCTGCCAGGCTTCCAGGTCGTCGGGGATCGCATTGGCATCGACCAGACCGTCCAGCACCTGCGCCGGGACGGCCGGGTCGCGGCCGCCGGTGGCCAGCGCCAGCACCGCGTAGCGCCAGGCCCGCGGCTCGCGCGAGCGCAGCACCGCCAGCAGCTCCTTGCGGGCCAGCCGGGCATCGCCCTGGCGCAGCGCCAGCGAGGCGCGGGTGCCGCGCACCGCCAGCGAGCCGGGGTCGCGCTGCGCCCACAGCGCCAGCGCCTGGGCGGCGCTGGCCTCGTCGTCGGCCAGCATGGCGATGCGGGTGGCCCGCTCGGCCAGCCCGACGTCGCCGGCGCCTTCGCGCGCGGCCTGCAGGTACCAGTGCGCGGCATCGGCCAGCTTGCCCGCCTGCAGCGAAAACTCCCCCGCCAGCACCGGCGTCAGCGAGGCGGCGGCGGCCCGCTCGGCCGGTTGCGGCGCAGCCGCCAGCAGGGGCGCCGACGCCAGGAAAAGCAGCAGGACGCTGCATGCACGGTTGAGCCGGTTTGGTCTGGAAATGGGCATCAGCGGCAATCGGGCCGTAAAATGGCGGCCATCAACAGCCAGCAGCTTATCGCAAGCAACTGAACAGAATGACCCTGTGGGTGCTCGGACTGAACCATCAGACCGCGCCGGTGGAACTGCGCGAACGCGCGGCCTTCGGCGGCGACGCGCTGTCGCGCGCGATGGCCTCGCTGCGCCAGTCGCCGCAGCTGGCCGAGGCCGTGCTGCTGTCCACCTGCAACCGCACCGAACTGTACGCCGTGGCCGAGGACGGCCAGTCCCTGGCGCAATGGCTGGAAAGCCATGCCGGCGACCTGCGGGGGTATCTGTACGAACACCGCGACGATGAGGCCGTGCGCCACCTGTTCCGCGTCGCCACCGGGCTGGATTCGATGGTGCTGGGCGAGCCGCAGATCCTGGGCCAGGTGAAGGACGCCTGGGCCCTGGCGCACGACAGCGGCGCCATCGGCCACCACCTGGACCGGCTGTTCCAGCAGACCTTCTCGGTGGCCAAGCGCGCCCGCACCGATACCCGCGTCGGCGCCAACCCGGTATCGGTGGCCTCGACCGCGGTACGGCTGGCGCAGGATTCGTTCGCGCGGCTGGACGATTCCACCGTGCTGCTGGTCGGCGCCGGCGAGACCATCGAGCTGGCCGCCAGACACCTGGGCGAAGCGCGGGTGAAGCGGCTGCTGATCGCCAACCGCACCCTCGCCCACGCGCAGGACCTGGCCAGCCGCCACGGCGGCGTGGCGCTGCCGCTGACCGAACTGGAACGCCACCTGGCCGAGGCCGACGTGGTGTTCTCGGCCACCGCCGCGCGCGAGCCGGTGATCCTGCAGCGCCAGGTCGCCACCGCGCTGCGCGCGCGCCGGCACAAGCCGATGCTGCTGTTCGACCTGGCGGTGCCGCGCGACATCGAGGCCGGCGTGGGCGAGCTGGCCGACGCCTATCTCTACACGGTCGACGACATGGAACGCGCCGTGGAGGAAAACCGCCGCAGCCGCCGCGAGGCCGCCGCCGAGGCCGAGGCCATCATCGACCTGCAGGTCTCGCGCTACATGGAGAACCTGCGCGCCACCCACCTGCAGGCGCCGATCAAGCAGCTGCGCGCGTTCGGCGAGGCCACCCGCGTCGAGCTGCTGGAGAAGGCGCGGCAGCAGCTGGCCAACGGCAGGTCCGCCGACGAGGTGCTGGAACAGCTTGCCCACGGCCTGACCAACCGCCTGCTGCACCCCCCTACCGCCGCGCTGCGGCAGGCCGCGCTGGAAGGCGACGCCGACCTGGCCCGCGCCGCCGAGCGCCTGTTCCCGGCCACGCCGGGATACCGCCACCCCGTTGCGAGGACCGATGACGCCGACCCTGCGCCGTAAGCTGCTGGCCCTGGCCGAGCGCCGCGAAGAACTGGAACGCCTGCTTGCCGACCCGGACGTGGTCGCCGACAACGCGCGTTTCCGCGACCATTCGCGCGAATTCGCCCAGCTCGAGCCGGTGGCCAGCGCGCTGGCCGCCGAGGCCCGCGCCCGCGAAGACCTGGCCTCGGCCGAGGCGATGCGCGCCGACCCCGAGCTGCGCGAGCTGGCCGAGGAGGAAATCGCCGCGGCGCAGGCGCGCCTGCAGGCGCTGGACGAGGAACTGGCCCTGCTGCTGGTGCCGAAGGACCCGCGCGACGAAGGCAACCTGTTCCTGGAAGTGCGCGCCGGCACCGGCGGCGACGAGGCGGCGATCTTCGCCGGCGACCTTTTCCGCATGTACGCCCGCTATGCCGAGCGCCAGGGCTGGAAGGTCGAGGTCGAATCGGACAACCCGGGCGAGCACGGCGGCTACAAGGAGGTCGTGGCGCGCGTGGTCGGCCGCGGCGCGTATTCGAAGCTGAAGTTCGAGTCCGGCACCCACCGCGTGCAGCGCGTGCCGGCCACCGAATCGCAGGGCCGCATCCACACCTCGGCCGCCACCGTGGCGATCATCCCCGAGGCCGACGACGTGGAAGACATCGTCATCAACCCGGCCGACCTGAAGGTGGACACCTTCCGGTCCTCCGGCGCCGGCGGCCAGCACGTCAACAAGACCGAATCGGCCATCCGCATCACCCACGTGCCGACCGGCGTGGTGGTCGAATGCCAGACCGAGCGCAGCCAGCACGCCAACCGCGACAAGGCGATGAAGCGGCTGAAGGCGCAGCTGCTCGATGCCGAGCGCAGCAGGCAGGCGGCGGCGCAGGCCGAATCGCGGCGCCTGCAGGTCGGCAGCGGCGACCGCAGCCAGCGCATCCGCACCTACAACTTCCCGCAGGGCCGCATCACCGACCACCGCGTCGAGGGCCTGACCCTGTACGACCTGCCCAACATCATCGAAGGCGACCTGGACGCCCTGGTCGGCCGCCTGCAGCACGAGCACCAGGTGGACGAACTGGCGCGCCTGTCCGAAGGCAGCTGAGGCGCGCCGTCGTCCCGCGCACGCCGCCCTGCCGCAGACGCGCCGGCACGGCGCCGGAATGGCGGCAGAATCGGCATATCGCAGCAAAGGATCCCGCCACCGCATGAATGTCCCGTACGACGAACGCCAGCAGCTGCGCATCGCGGTGCAGCGCCAGCCCGCCGACTTCATCGCCTGGGTGATGCTGGCCGACGCCGAGCTGGGCGCCGGTGACCTGGCCGCCGGCGAACGGGCCGCGCGGCGCGCGCTGCAGCTGCGCCACGACCATCCCGAAGCGCTGGCGCGGCTGGGCCGCGCGCGCTGGATGCAGGGCCGCCACGAGGAGGCGGCCAACCTGCTACGCCACGCCTCGCGGCAGGTGCCGCAGCATCCCGGCATCGCGCTGTGGCTGGGCCACGCGCTGGAAGACGCGGGCCAGCCGGAAGCGGCGGCCGATGCCTACCGGCGCGCGCATGCGCTGATGCCGGAAGAGGCCTACATGGCCGCGCAGCGCCTGAACTGGCAGCGGCGGCTGTGCGACTGGCGCGGGCTGGAGTCACTGTCGCGGCAGGTCCGCGATGCGGTGGCGCGGGGCAATCCGGCGGTGGAGCCGTTCGCCTTCCTCAGCGAGGACGCCAGCGCCGCCGAACAGCTGGCCTGCGCCCGCCAGCGCGCGCAGGTGATCGCCGCGTCGACGCCGCCGCTGCCGCCGGCGACGCCACGCGCGGACGGTCCAGTGCGCGTGGGTTTCCTTTCCAACGGTTTCGGCGCGCACCCCACCGGGCTGCTGACGGTGGCGCTGTTCGAGCAGCTGCGCGCCCATGACGGACTGCAGGTGCACCTGTTCGCGCTCAACCGCGACGACGGCAGCCGCATCCGCCAGCGCCTGCACGCCGCGGCGCACGCGCTGCACGAGGTCGCCGGCGTGCCGCACGCGGCCATCGCCCGGCGCATCCGCGAAACAGGCATCGACGTGCTGTTCGACCTGCGCGGCTGGGGCGGCGGCGGCACGCCGGAAGTGCTGGCGATGCGGCCGGCGCCGCTGCAGATCAACTGGCTGGCCTACCCCGGCACCTCCGGCGCGCCATGGATCGACCATGTGCTGGCCGATGGCTTCGTGCTGCCGCCGGCGCTGGAACCGGCGTTCAGCGAACAGGTGCTGCGCCTGCCGCGCGCGTTCCAGCCCTCGGACAACACCCGCGTGGTCGAGGAGCCGCCGCCGCGCCGCGAGTGCGGACTGCCCGAACGGGGCGATGACGGCAGCGGCGTGGTGTTCTGCTGCTTCAACAACAGCTACAAGCTCAACCCGCGCAGCGTCGCGCGCCTGCTGGAAGTGCTGCGCGGCGTGCCCGGCGGCGTGCTGTGGCTGCTGTCCGGGCCGGGCCTGGCCGACGACCGGCTGCGCGAGGTGGCGCGTTCGCAGGGCATCGATCCGGCGCGGCTGGTCTTCATGCCCAGGCTGCCGCACCCGCAGTACCTGGCGCGCTACCGCCACGCCGACCTGTTCCTGGACACCCATCCCTACAACGCCCACACCACCGCCTCGGACGCGCTGTGGGCCGGCTGCCCGGTGCTGACCACGCCCGGCCAGACCTTCGCCGCGCGCGTGGCCGGCAGCCTCAACCACCACCTGGGGCTGGACGAGATGAACGTGGCCGACGACGCGGCCTTCATCGCCACCGCGGTCCGGCTGGGCAACGACCCGGCGGCGCTGGCCAGGCTGCGCCAGCGCCTGGCCGACGCCCGCCGCGATGCCGGCCTGTTCGACATGGCCGGCTTCGCCCGCGACTTCGCCGCCCTGTTGCAGGACCTGCAGCGCCCGTAGGCGCGGGGCTTACCGCAGCCGTTTCACCCGCTGCCGGTAGTCGCCCACGTTGTCGCCGTCGATGCGGCGCTGCTGGGTGCCCCTGACCTCGCCGACCTTCCGGTCCGACCCGGCCACCGGCTTGGCCACGATGTCGGTCTCGTGCTCGAAGGCATGCGATTTGTCGGTGTTGCGGTAGTACCGGTACAGCGCCCAGTACAGCGCGGTCGCGCCGGCCGGGCCTGCGGCCAGCAACCAGAGTCCACTGTCGTCGCTCATGAGGCAGCCACCAGGAATGCGATTGCGAGGGTTTCGATGATCGTGCCGGCGGTGAGCGCGGCCAGCAGCAGCTTCCATTGCTGCACCGGCACGCTGCCCATGGTCTCGCCGGTGCGGCCGTTGACCGCGATGTAGTGCAGCATGCCGCCGTTGCGGCCGGGCTGGTGGTAGGAATACAGCCACACCGGCAGGTACATCGACACCCAGCGGGTACCGTGCACCTCCAGCTGCTCCTGCTCCCAGCGCACGCCGCGGTCGTAGCGGCGCACCGAGGGCGCCACCTGCGCGCGCGCGATCGACAGCAGCTGGTCCTCCAGGCGCGGGCGCAGCTTCTCGACGTCGAGGTCGCGCTTCTCCGAGGTGAAGCCGGCCAGGTAGGAGGCGTTCCACTTCAGCGCGTTCTTGGTGTCGAACGGCAGGATGGTGTTGATGATGTTGTTGGTGTTGGCGCGCGTGTCCAGGTTGCCGCGCCCGGCGGACGATTCCAGCGGCAGGTCGTCGACGGTGAAATCCACCTGCCGCTCCACCTGGTAGACGTCGGCGTCGTAGTAGGTCTGCCTGTTCTTCTCGGTGCCGCGGGTGTATTCGCGCGTCTTGATTTCGCCCTTGCCGGCCACCGCCGCGCTGACGTTGCCGTCGACGATCATGTAAGGCAGGTAGACGCCCACCACGTTCTCGGGCGTGAACTGTTCCTTGAACGCCTTGAGCGCGAACAGGCGGCGCTTGTCCACGAACTGGCGGATGCGCGCCACCGCATCGTCCTTCCTGATGTGGAACGGCAGCACCGCGTCGGGCACCGCGCCGTTGGCGATCTGCTCGTTGACGCCGAACACATGGCGGCACCAGTGGCAGCGCGCGGTCATGGTGCTTTCGGTATTGACCGTGACCTCGGCGCCGCAGCCGCCGCATTTGAAGCTCATCAGGCTGGAGGTATCGGCGTCGATGTCGCGCGCGCCGGAGGCGATGACCGTGCCGCGCAGCTGGTCGATGGCCTCGCCCAGCCCGAACTCCTCCTCCACCCGCGCGCCGTGCCATTCATGGCGGCAGTACAGGCAGACCAGCACGTCGGTGCCGGCGCGGGGGCGGATGTCGGTGGCGCCGCACTTGGGGCAGCGGTTGAGGCCGTCCTTCAATTCGGTGGCCGACGTATCGATGGCGACCGGGTCGGGCGCCTCTACCTCGTCGCGGATGGCCTGCGGCAGGCGGGCGGTATCCACCGGAAAACTGCCGGGCGGCGGCGGGACATCGCGCGGCGAACCCGGCCCGTCCAGCGCCGCCGCCGGCAGCGGCGGCGGCGGCGGGGGGACGGAGCCGGGCAGCGGCGGCGGGCCGTTTCTGGGTTCGGACATGGGCGTCGTGCGTCCCGCCGGTTACAGGCCCAGCGCCTTGGCTTTCAGCGCGTCGTAGTCGCCCTGGGTGATCAGGCCCAGGTCCAGCATTTCCTTGGCCTTCTTGAGCCTGGCCACCGGGTCGTCGGCGGCCGGCGCCACCGGCTGCTGCATGCCGCCGACGCCGAGCATGCCCGAAGCCATGCCGACGCCGACCAGCCCCGCCGCGCCGCCGTTCTCGCCGGCCGACTGGATGCCCTGGGCGACGCTGGCCTGCAGGTTGGAATTGCCGCGCGCGCCGGACAACGCATCGGCGCGCTGCACGGTCTTGAGCAGCTCACGGGTGTTGGCGTCGTACTCGATGGAGACGATCGCGGTCTTGACGATGGCCAGGCCGCGGCCGGACTGCCACTGGTAGGCCTGCTCCACGGCCGCCGACAGGCTCTGCGCGAAGCCGATCGAATCCTGCTGCAATCTGGTGATGCGGTTGCCCTTGCCCGGATCGTTGGTATACAGGCTGAAGGCCGGGGCCAGCGAGCCCACCACTTCGTTGAACAGCTGACTGGCGGCGGCGTTGTCCAGGTCGGTGAAATCGAACACCTGGCCCGGGCGCAGGTAGCTGGCCGGCACGAAGTTCTTCACGAACAGGATCGGGTCGACGATCTTCAGCGTGTACGAGCCGCGCGTGACCGCGCCGACCTGGGTGTTGAGGAAGCCGTCGTCCCAGTAGATCTCGGACTGGGTGCCGAAGCGGTTGTCCGGCAGCTCCTTCAGCGAGACGAAGAACGCCGCCTGCTGCGCGCCCGGCTGGCCGCCGAACTTGAAGCGCTCCCAACTCTGCCTGATGAAGGTGCTGACCAGGCCGTCGCCGGCGAAGATCGACTGCGAGTTCGGGTCGTCCGAACGCCACTCGTAGCCGCCCGGCTCGGCGACGAAGCCGGTGATGGCACCGTCCTGGAACAGCAGCAGGCCGTAGCCTTCCGGCACCACGATCTTCGAGCCGTTGGTGATGATGTTGGACGAGCCACCGGTATTGGAACCACGCCCGGCATTGGTGCCGCGCGGCACCGCGGCGAACAGCGCCGCCGTCGCCGGCAGGCCGTCCGGCACCGTGAAGAAGTCCTTCCACTGGTCGGCCAGCACGCCGCCGATCGCACCCTTTGCTGCCTGGACAAGTCCCATCGCACTGCTCCTGATCCATTGCCGGGCACCACGCCCGGCGCATGCGCAAAACTACATGAAAACCGATGGCCGGGACCATCACCCCGCCTGCCGGCCGGCGTGCGGCGACGGCGCCCGCACGGCGACTGCGCTAGGCTCGCCCTTCCAGACAGGGAGCCGCCATGGGCAAGCTCAAGCGCAAGCAGTACGAACGGCTGCTGGAACCGATGCAGCTGGAACTGGCGGCGATGGCGCGCTGGGTCCAGCATTCGGGCCAGCGCCTGCTGGTGCTGTTCGAGGGCCGCGACACCGCCGGCAAGGGCGGCGCGATCCAGGACGTCGCCCGGCACCTGAACCCACGCCAGTGCCGCGTCGTCGCCCTGCCCAGGCCGACCGACCGCGAGAGCACGCAGTGGTACTTCCAGCGCCATGCCGCGCACCTGCCCGCCGCCGGCGAGATCGTGCTGATGGACCGCAGCTGGTACAACCGCGCCGGCGTGGAAAAGGTCATGGGCTACTGCACCGATGCCCAGTACCAGGCCTTCCTCAAGCAGGCGCCGGTCTTCGAGCGGCTGCTGGTGGACGACGGCATCCTGCTGTTCAAGTACTGGCTGTGCGTGGACCAGGAACAGCAGGAAAAGCGCTTCGCCGAGCGCCGCGAGGACCCGCTCAAGGGCTGGAAACTGTCGCCTGTGGACCTCAAGTCACGCCTGGAATATGGCGCCTACACCCAGGCGCGCGAAGCCATGCTGGAGGCCACCCATACCCGGCACGCGCCGTGGACGCTGGTGGATTTCAACGACCAGAAGCGCGGCCGCCTCACCCTGATCCGCGACCTGCTCGACCGCCTGCCGGAAACGCGCCTGGACGAAGCGCCGATCGAGCTGCCGCCGCTGCCGGGCAGGCCGAAGAAGGAAAAGTACGGCGTGGTGAAGCCGCTGCCGTCCTACCCGGTGGCATAGATACGGGAACTTGCTCCGCGCGGGGGGCGTCGGGAAAGCCTGTGCCGGGGCGAGCCCGGCACCTGCGAGACCACCGCTGCCTGCGAATGACGCTTACCGGCCGAGCGCCGTCCCGCGCTGCACGCCGGCGGCGCTTCAGACCGCCTTGCCGCCCGCCTCGGCGATGGCCTGCTCGATCTTCCGCGCATCCACCGGGCCCAGGAACTGCCGGGCGACCTTGCCGTCAGGCGCGATCAGGTACGTCATCGGCAGGCCGCGCGGCGTGGCGAAATCGGCCGGCGGGTTGTAGGGATCGAGGATGACGATCGGATAGGCCACCGGGTGCTTGTCCAGGAAGGCGCGCATCTCCTCCGGTTCGATGTCCTCGTAGGCCAGCCCCACCACTTCGACGTTGCCGCGCATCGCATGCAGCGCCGACAGTTCGGGCATCTCCTGCAGGCACGGCCCGCACCAGGTCGCCCAGAAATTGACCACCACCCATTGCCCGCGGTGGCTGGCCAGGTCGTAGTCCTTGCCGTCCACGGCCTTGGCCTGGAAGCGCGGCATCTCGGCGGTTTTGGCCACCACGCCGCTGGTGGCGGCATCGGGTGCGCCGGCCGGGGCTTCGGCCGGCGCGGAGGGCGGCGGCGCTGCGGGCGCTGCGGGCGCCTCGGCGCCGGGCTGCCTGCAGCCGGCCAGCGCCAGCGCCAGCAGCGCGACGGGAAGCAATCGGATGGTCATCGTTCGTCTCCGGTGATGGCATAGATGTCGTCCACGCGACGCTTGAGCAGCTCGCGCAGCGGCACGCGCAGTTCGTCCAGCGCGCGGCACGCCGCCTGGCCCAGCGCGTCCTCGCGGAACGGCAGGTATTCCTCGGCGACCGGGATGCGCAGCTGCGAGCTTTCGTACAGCTCGCGCAGGGTAATGCGCTCCAGGTCGCGCGCCAGCAGCCACTGCCCGCGCTCGTCGCGGCGCAGCAGGTTGATGGCCTCCATCTGGCACAGCAGTTCCTGCAGCAGCGAATCGGTGAGCATCGGCTCCAGCGCCAGCAGTTCCTCCTCGCCCAGGCCGCGGCCGTGCTCGCGCGCCTCGCGGAAGCGTCCGATCAGGCGCAGCAGGCCGTACAGTTCGCAGCCCTGCGGCAGGCGCAGCGCGACCGGCTGGTAGCGGAACGCGGCGATCGACGAGGCCAGCGAGGCACCGAGCAGCACCGACACCCAGCCCAGGTAGATCCACAGCAGCAGGATCGGCACGAAGGCCACCGTGCCATAGAGCTTCTGGTAGGACTGGAAGCTGCCCAGGTACAGGCCCATGCCCCACTTCACCAGCTCCAGCATCACCACCGCCAGCAGCGCGCCGGGGATGGCATGGCGCCACTTCACGCTGTGGTGCGGCACCACCCGGTAGACCAGCATCACGCAGGCGAACTCGATCAGCACCGGCGCCAGGCGCAGCGCCAGGTCGGCCAGCCAGCGGCCCTCGACGGTGCCGAACAGCGGCAGCGCGAACACCTTGGCCGACACCGCCAGCGAGGCGGCGGCGAGCATCGCGCCCAGGGTCAGCACGGTCCAGTACACCAGGAAGCGGGCCAGCCGCGGCCGCGCCGAGGCCACCCGCCAGATCCGGTTGAAGATCTGCTCGATGCTGTTGAGGGTGATCAGCAGCGAGGCCACCAGCGCGATGAAACCGGCCGCGGTGAGCTGGCCGACGCTGGCCGAGAACTGCCGCAGGTAGCCTTCCGCCGCGCGCGCGGCCGAGGGCACGAAGTTGGAGAACACGTAGTCGCTGAGCGCCTCGCTCCAGCGGTCGAACATGGGGAACGCCGACAGCACGCCGAACACCACGATGGCCAGCGGCACCAGCGCGAACACGGTGGTATAGGCCAGCGCGCCGGCCGCCTCGAACAGGCGGTCGTCGAGGAAACGGTGCCACAGGAAACGGGCGAAGCTGGCCCGGCGCCCGCGGTCACGGACCCGTTCCATCCATAGATTGAGCGAATCCAGGGGTTCCATGCGGCAAGGGTACCCGATGCAAAGCGTGGCCCGCATCGCCGATACTGCCGCTCCCTGCGTGATGAGTGGATGGTGCGATGGCGGAAATCCTGGTGCTGTATTACAGCCGCGGCGGTTCGGTGGCGCGGCTGGCGCGGCAGATCGCCCGCGGCATCGGCGAGGTGCCGGGCATGAGCGCGCGCCTGCGCACGGTGCCGCCGGTGGCCGCGGTCACCCAGACCAGCGCCCCGCCGGTGCCCGAGGACGGCGCGCCCTATGTCGAGGTGGCCGACCTGGCCGAATGCGACGGCATCGTGCTCGGCAGCCCGACCCGCTTCGGCAACATGGCCGCGCCGGTCAAGCATTTCCTCGACGGCCTCGGCGCGGAGTGGGTCAACGGCACCCTGTCGGGCAAGCCGGCGGCCGTATTCACCTCCACCGCGTCGATGCATGGCGGCCAGGAATCGACCCTGCTGTCGATGCAGCTGCCGCTGCTGCACCACGGCTGCCTGATCGTCGGCATCCCCTTCACCGAGCCGGCGCTGAGCCACACCACCGGCGGCGGCACGCCCTATGGCGCCAGCCACGTGGCCGGCGCCCAGGACGACCCGCAGCCCACTGACGACGAGGCCCACCTGGCGCGCGTGCTGGGCCGGCGCGTGGCCGACATCGCCCGGAGGCTGGCCCCATGAACCGGCAACGCCCGACCCTGCTGCTGGCGCTGATCGCGCTGGCCGCGCTCTACACCTGGTGGTTCCTGGACGACAAGCACTGGCTGGCCACGCAGCTGGTGTTCACCGGGCCGCCGCTGCTGCTGGCCATCGCCCTGCGCCTGGGCTGGCGGCTGGCGCCGTTCTGGTCCGGCGTATGCGCGCTGGGCTGGTTCAGCCATGGCGTGATGAGCGCCTGGAGCCACCCGGAAACCGCGCGGCTGGCCTGGATGGAAATCCTGCTGTCGCTGCTGGTGATCGCCCTGGCCAGCCTGCCGGGCCTGCGCGCGCGCTTCGGCAGGCGCGGGAGGTAGCTCGCGGCTACGCCTCCGGCGCCTTGACGCCGCGAGCAGGAATCTTCGGGCGCGCATCCCAACCTGCAGTGCCCCCGTAGGAACGGCTTCAGCCGCGACGTGGCCTGCGCACCAGACTTTTCCGCAGGCGCGGTGGGTGCCGGACAGGCGTGAAAGCCCCATCGCGGCTGAAGCCGCTCCTACGGGCGTTCGGGGGGCCTTATCATTGCCACCTCGCACCTGGATTCACCGCAATGATGGAAGACCTTCTGATCGTCACCACCGGTGGCACGATCGACAAGATCTATTTCGACGACAAGTCCGACTACCAGATCGGCGACCCGCAGATCGGCATGATCCTGCGCGAGCTGGGCGTGACCTTCCGCTTCAACGTGATCCCGATCCTGCGCAAGGATTCGCTGCACATCACCGACGCCGACCGCGAGCTGATCCGCGCCACCATCGCCGCGCAGCCCACGCGCCACGTGCTGGTCACCCACGGCACCGATTCGATGGTCGCTACCGGCAAGGTGCTGCAGACCATCCCCGGCAAGACCATCGTGATGACCGGCGCGCTCAGCCCGGCGCGCTTCCGCGGCTCGGATGCCGAGTTCAACATCGGCTGCGCCATCGGCGCGGTGCAGTCGCTGCCCGAAGGCGTCTACATCGCCATGAACGGCCGCGTGTGGAATCCGGACAAGGTGCGCAAGAACGTCGAGGCCAACCGCTTCGAATCGCTCTGACATGGCCAGGGGCACCCGCGCCACCGCCGCGCTGGACAAGGCCGGGATCGCCCACGGCCTGCATGCCTACGACTACTCGGCCGAGGTGGACAGCAAGGGCCTGGCCGCGGCGCAGGCACTGGGCATCGACCCGGCGCGCATGTTCAAGACGCTGATGGCCTGGGTGGACAAACAGCCGGTGGTGGCGGTGATCCCATCCGACCAGCGGCTGTCGCTGAAGAAGCTTGCCGCCGCCTGCGCCGGCAAGCACGCACAGATGATGGAGATCGCCGAGGCCGAGCGCCGCAGCGGCTACCGGGTCGGCGGCATCAGCCCGTTCGCGCAGCAGCGCCCGGCCACGGTGCTGTTCGCCAGCGCGGCGCAGGCGCACGAACGCATCTGGATCAACGCCGGCCAGCGCGGCCTGCTGCTGGACGTCGCCCCGGCCGACGCGCTGCGCTTCCTGCAGGCGCGGCTGGCCGACCTCTGCGAAGAATGACCCGCTCCGCGTAGGAGCGGCTCCGGGTGGCCTCGGGCCATCAGCCGCGATGGGGCTTTCCCGACATAAGTCCGCAAGGACGCCCGACCATCGACAATGCCATCGTGGCCGGGCGGAAGCTGCAGGCTCCAGGCCATTCCTGCACCAACACACGAGCTCCCGTCAGTCGGGAAAGCCCCTTCGCGGCTGAAGCCGCTCCTACGGAAGCGGAAAGCCCCGCGTGGGCGGGGCTTTCGGTTTGCAACAAAGCAGCTGGCTCAGCCGTCCAGGCGCACCAGCCAGCCATGGCGGTCCGGCAGGCGGCCGTACTGGATGTCGGTCAGCTCCTTGCGCAGCGACATGGTGACCTCGCCGGCCGGCGCGTCCAGGTTGCCGACCGAGAAACCTTCGCCCTTGAGCTGGCCGATCGGGGTGATGACCGCGGCGGTGCCGCAGGCGAACACCTCGGTGATGTCGCCCGAGGCCACGCCCTGCTTCCACTCGTCGATGGACACCTTGCGCTCCTCCACGGTCATGCCGCGGTCGCGCGCCAGCTGCAGGATGGATTCGCGGGTGATGCCTTCCAGGATCGAACCCGACAGCGCGGGGGTGACCAGCCTGTTTTCCTTGCCGTAGACCAGGAACACGTTCATGCCGCCCAGCTCTTCCAGGTACCTGCCCTCGACCGGGTCCAGGAACAGCACCTGCGAGCAGCCCTGCGCCTGCGCCTGCTGCTGCGGCAGCAGCGACGCGGCGTAGTTGCCACCGCACTTGGCCGCGCCGGTGCCGCCCTTGGCCGCGCGCGCGTAGTCGGTGGACAGCCAGATCGCCACCGGCGCCACGCCCTTGGCGAAGTACGGGCCCGCCGGGCTGGCGATCACGTAGTAGCTGGCCTTGTGCGCGCCGCGCACGCCGAGGAAGGCCTCGTCGCCGATCATGAACGGACGGAAATACAGGCTGGCCTCGTCGGCGCCGGACACCCAGTCCTTGTCCACGGCGATCATCTGCTTCAGCGACTCGACGAAGATCTCCACCGGCAGTTCCGGCAGCGCCAGGCGCGCGGCCGAGCGCTGCAGGCGGCGGCCGTTGGCGTCCGGGCGGAAGGTCCACACCGAACCGTCGGCGTGGCGGTAGGCCTTGATGCCTTCGAAGATCTCCTGGCCGTAGTGCAGCACGGCCGCGGCCGGGTCCAGCGCGATCGGGCCGTACGGCATCACCGCCGCGTCATGCCAGCCGGTGTCCTTGTCCCAGCGCACGGCCACCATGTGGTCGGTGAAGTGCAGGCCGAACCCCGGCTTCTCCAGGATCTTGGCGCGCTCTTCGGCGCTACGCGGGTGGTCCGAACGGGTGACGTGGAAGCTCAGAGACTGGGACACCGGATGTTTCCTTCCAGATTGCGGTTTTTGAAGCCGGCCCGCGCACGGGCCGACGCGTTGCACACCTTACAGCATGCCCGTTTCGAGCCTTGCCGCCTCGGACATCATGTGCCGGCCCCACGGCGGGTCGAACACCAGTTCGACATCGGCCTCGGCCACGGTCGGGATCATTTCCAGCTTGCTGCGCACGTCGTCGACCAGGATCTCGCCCATGCCGCAGCCGGGCGCGGTCAGGGTCATGCGCACGTCCACCTCGCGCCGGCCGTCGTCCAGGTGCTTGATGTCGACGTCGTAGACGAGCCCGAGATCGACGATGTTGAACGGGATCTCCGGGTCGAAGCAGGTGCGGAGCTGTTCCCAGACCAGCTTTTCCACGTCCTCATCGCCGGCGTTGTCGGGCAGTTCCAGCCCCGGCGGCGGCTCCTTGCCGATGGCGTCGCCGTCCTTGCCGGCGATGCGGAACAGGTTGCCTTCGACGAACACGGTATAGCTGCCGCCCAGCGCCTGGGTGATATAGCCGTAGCTGCCGGCCGGCAGGGTCACGCTGTCGCCCTGCGGCACCATCACGGCCGGGCAATCGCGTTCGAAATGGACGGGTTCGCTGCTGCGGGAATACATGTGGATCGATATGGGGACGCGGACGCTACCCGCAAGGCGGCCATTTTAGCCGACTGGGCGCGCCGGCCGCTGAAGGGCTATGCTGCGTGACCTTTCCGGGAATCCGCATGTCTCCTGCCCCATCGCCGGCCAGCCGCCCCCAGCATTGGCTCTGGCCCCTGCTGTTGCTGCTGGGAAGCGTCACCCTGGCCATCGCCTGGCTGATGGTCGCCCTGGCCACCGGCTCGCAGGCCGGCTGGATGGCGATCGCCGCCGCCGCGGAAGCGGCGTGGATGCTGCGCCTGGGCGCGCTGCCGGGCGGCAGGACCCGGATCGCCGTGGCGCTGCTGGCGACGCTGCTGATCGCGCTGGCCGCCAACTGGGGCATCGCCGCGGCCTACATCGGCGGCCCGATGGGCCTGGCGCCGTGGGAATCGGCGCTGCGCCTGGGCCCGCACCTGGCCTGGACCCTGATCGGCCTGGCCAACGGCACCGCCGAAATCCTCTGGCTGCTGGCCGGCCTGGCGGTCGCCTGGTGGCTGGCGCGCTGAACCGGCTCAGCGCGACGCGGGCAGGGAACGCTTCAGGAACAGGGCGACCTTCTCGCCGAAGTCGTCCAGTCCCTTGTCGTCGTTGCCACCGACCCAGCCACCCACCTTGCGGTCGGTAACATCGCCCTCGGCCAGCAGCGCCCCGTCCGACTTGCGCACCGCCCGCGCCGTCACCGAGAACTTCTGCGCTCCCGCGCCGAAGCCGACGAAATAACGCAACGCCTGGTTGCCCTTCTTGAAATCGATGATGTGCCCGGTCAGCGAGATCGTGCGCTGCGGGTCCGGGCAAGCGACTCCGCCGCCCTCGAGCGCGGCGCGCATTCCCGGAATCTTCTCCGGAATGTTGCCGGCCACGCTGCGCTGGATATCGGCGAGCTTTTCTGCGGGGATCATGGCAGCCCGGGCTTCCTGCTTGCTGCTGATCAGCCCCTGGTTGACCTCGAACCGGGCCAC
Source organism: Stenotrophomonas sp. Steno-Z2 (assembly GCF_056393235.1). Lineage (NCBI taxonomy): Bacteria > Pseudomonadati > Pseudomonadota > Gammaproteobacteria > Lysobacterales > Lysobacteraceae > Stenotrophomonas > Stenotrophomonas sp. Steno-Z2. The sequence goes on from NZ_JBWJOY010000003.1 coordinate 27,907, forward strand.
TTCGACACAATCGAAGACCGCCGCCGACAACGGCACCGCCGGTGCCGCCTGCGTTGCGGGAGCAGCGCCGTCCGTGGGCGCCGGTGCCGGCGACGATGCATCCGTCGACGATGCGGCGGGCGCCTGAGCGCCGGTCTCCGTCCCGCCATCGGCGCGGTTCTGCGCCCACCAGCCCCCGCTGGACTGCGCACCGGATTGCGCGGCGGCGCCACCGCCGCACAGCATCAGAAACGCGCAGCACGCCGCGCGCATGGAACGCTCCCGCATATTCTTTCCCCCTGTGTGGAACGACTACTGCCGCGACGCCGGCTCAGTGCCCGCCGTCCAGCGCCTTGAGTTCGCTGACCAGCGCCCCCGCCGCCTCGGCGCCGTCGCCGTACAGCATGCGGGTGTTGTCGGCGTAGAACAGCGCGTTCTCGATGCCGGCAAACCCGGTGCCCTTGCCGCGCTTGATGACGATGGTGTTCTTCGAATCCACCACGTCCAGGATCGGCATGCCATAGATCGGGCTGGCCGGGTCGGTCCTGGCGACCGGGTTGACCACGTCGTTGGCGCCGATCACCAGCGACACGTCGGTGCTGGCGAACTCGGGGTTGATGTCGTCCATGTCGGCGATCAGGTCGTAGGGCACGCCGGCTTCGGCCAGCAGCACGTTCATGTGCCCGGGCATGCGCCCGGCGACCGGGTGGATGGCGAACTTCACCTTGACCCCGCGCTCGATCAGCCGCTGCGCCAGCTCCCAGATCTTGTGCTGGGCCTGGGCCACCGCCATGCCGTAGCCGGGCACGATCACCACCCGCTCGGCGAAGGCCATCATCGCCGCCACGTCGGCGGCCTCGATCGGCTTCTGGCTGCCGCTGATTTCCGCCGCGCCCTGCCCGCCACCGCCGAAGTTGGAGAACAGCACGCCGCTGATCGGCCGGTTCATCGCCTTGGCCATCAGCCGGGTCAGCAGGATGCCGGCCGCGCCCACCATCATGCCGGCGATGATCAGCGCCTCGTTGCCCAGCACGTAGCCTTCGAACGACACGGCCAGCCCGGTGAAGGCGTTGTACAGCGAGATCACCACCGGCATGTCGGCGCCGCCGATGGGCAGGGTCATCAGCACGCCCAGCGCCAGCGCCGCGACGAAGAAGGCGATGATCGCCACCGGCTGCAGGCTGGCCGCCGCCCACGCGCCCAGCGCCACCATCGCCACGGCCACCAGCAGGTTGAACGCCTGCTGCCCGGGGAAGGTAACGCGCTTGTCCAGGCGGCCGTCGAGCTTGGCCCAGGCGATGATCGAACCGGACAGCGACACCGCGCCGATGGCCGAGCCGATGACCGCCAGCGCCAGCACGGTGGCCGAGGGCTGCCGCGCCGCGAGCGCGGCGATGGCGTCCGCGCTCCAGTGGCTGGTATCGCGGCCGGCCACATCGGCGAAGCGCAGCAGTTCCACCGCGCCGATGGCCGCGGCCGAGCCGCCGCCCATGCCGTTGTACAGCGCCACCATCTGCGGCATGTCGGTGATGGCGACCTTCTTCGCCGACACCCAGGCCAGGCCGGTGCCCAGCACCAGCGCCACCAGGATCAGCGCGATGTTGTGCAGGCCAGGCAGGAAGAACGTGGCGGCGGTAGCGAGCAGCATGCCCACGCCCGCCCAGTGGATGCCGCTGCGCGCGGTCTTCGGCGAGGCCATGCGCTGCAGGCCCAGCAGGAACAGCGTGGCGGCCACCAGGTAACTGGCGCCCACCAGCCACGAAAGCAGCTGTGCGGTGGTCATGTTCAAGCCTTGTCCTCCGCCCTGCCCGGCTTCCTGCTGGCCTTGAACATCTCCAGCATGCGCTCGGTGACCACGTAGCCACCGGCCGCGTTGCCCGCGCCCAGGGCAACGGCGATGAAACCGATGGCCTTCTCCAGCGTGGTGTCGGCATGCCCCAGCACCACCATCGCGCCGATCAGCACGATGCCGTGGATGAAGTTGGAACCGGACATCAGCGGCGTGTGCAGGATCACCGGCACCCGCGAAATGATCACGTGGCCGGCGATCGCCGCCAGCATGAAGATGTACAACGCCACGAACCCGTCGCTCATTGCTGCCCTCTCCAAGGCCGGAACTGCCCGTCCCGCATCATAACCATGCGATGAACGCCGGCGCGACCGTTGCCGTGTCAACCAATCCGGCCGCCGGGCGTTATCAGCGTCAGGACCGACCGGAACGCTACCCTGTGCTGGTGACCAGCCCCCCCCTGCCGCCCGCTGCCGCCCCCGCCTCGCTGGACGCCTTCCTGGCCGGGGTCGGGCCGCGCGCGTTCCGCTTCGCCGAGGCCGGCCTGCGCCAGCGCGACGATGCGCTGGACGCGGTGCAGGACGCGATGGAGCGCATGCTCGGCTATCGCGACCAGCCGGCAGAGGAATGGACGCCGCTGTTCTGGAGCATCCTGCGCCGGCGCATCATCGACCTGCAGCGCCGGCGCGGCTTCCGGCTGAAGTTCTGGGCGCCGGCCCAGGACGAGGACAGCCCCATCGACTGGGCCGACGACAGCCCCGGCCCGGCGCAACGGCACGAGCAGCGCGAGGACTATGCGCGGCTGGTGCAGGCGCTGCGGCAGCTGCCGGCACGCCAGCGCGAGGCGTTCAGCCTGCGTGTGCTGCAGGAGCTGGACGTGGCGACCACGGCGCGGATCATGGGCTGCTCGGAAGGTTCGGTGAAAACCCATCTGTCGCGCGCGCGCGACGCATTGCAGAAACAACTGGAGGCCACGCGGTGAACCGCCTGCCCACATCCCCGCACGACGACTTCGACCGCTCGCTGCGGCAGCTGCAACAGCATGCCGACGGCGCGGTTTCCCCGGCCACGCTGGCGCGCCTGCGCCAGGCGCGCCGGCACGCCACGTCCGGCGCCGATGCCTCGCCATGGCGCCGCCGCGGCTGGTGGCTGGCCACCGCCTGCTCGGCGGTGCTGGCCGTCACCGTGGGCGTGCAGTTCAACCGCACGCCGCCGGCGCTGCCGCCCAGCGTGGCGGCCGACGCCGGCGACGATCCGTCCGATGACGCGCTGCTGTTCGACGAAAGCCCCGAGCTGTATCTGTGGCTGGGCTCGGACGCCCTGGCGATGGAGTGAGAACCATGAATACCCGCCTTTCCGTGCTTTCGCTGCCGCTGCTGCTGGCCTTTGCCGCTCCGGCGTTTTCCCAGCAGCAGACGCTGCCCGAATGGGACCAGCTCACCCCGGCCCAGCGCGAAACCCTGATCGCGCCGCTGCGCGACCGCTGGAACGCGTCGCCCGAGCGCCGCCAGCGCATGTACGACCATGCCCACGGCTGGCAGCAGATGACCCCCGAGCAGCGCCTGCAGGCGCAGCGCGGCATGCACCGTTTCCAGAACATGTCGCCGCAGCAGCAGCGCGAGGCGCGTGCCCTGTTCTCGAAGATGCGCACCATGGACAAGGCGCAGCGCGAACAGCTGCGCGAGCAGTGGCACCGCATGACGCCCGAGCAGCGCCAGCAGTGGATGGAAGCAAACCCGCCACCGCCGCGCGACAGGTAGCCGCCCCGCCCGGTCGTCTCGTGACGGGCGGTTGCCGCGCGGCCCGCGGCGTGGAAGGTACGATGCGGCGCCGCCGGCCATGCCGGTCTCACGCGCCCATAGACACCGCAGGCAGGCCGCGCACCCTTTGCGGCAATGATCGTTGCGGATGCCGCGACCGGCAGGGAGCGTCAGCGTCCGGCGGGCGGCATCTGCGCTTCGATGGCCGCCAACCATGGGCGGCGGCCGAACAGGACGAAACGGTAGTCGCGCTCATCGGCCGCCACCGCCAGCGAACCGGGTACCAGCGGCAGCGCGCCGGAAACACGGGTCCCACATGGCCGCGCGCCACGCATCCGCGCCAGCGGGATTTCCATATCCCCGTCCTGTACGTTGAATCCGTGCGAGCGGAACAGCAGCCGCCGGTCGGTCAGGAGCAAGCGGCCGACCGCCCCCAGGCCGCGCTGGAGATTGGCCACGCCCTCGCGCAGCAGCGTCTCGCCGGCGGCCAGTCCGATTCCGGGCATCGGCTCAGACCGGCGGAATTTCGCCAGCCGCCGGGCGCTCGGGCCACACCGTCCTCGCCAGCAGTTCGTCGTTCCAGTCGAAGGCCAGCGCGCCGTCCTTCAGGAACAGCGAGACGAAGTTGAGCACGTTGCGCGCGTACATCTCGCTGGCGTGGACGGCGCCCATGCTGGCAAGGTCGAGCGGGCCGGCCACGGTCACGCCGCCCACGTCGACGGTTTCGCCCGGCCGCGTCGCTTCGCAGTTGCCGCCGGTCTCGGCGGCGAGGTCGACGATCACGCTGCCCGGGCGCATGCCCGCGACCATCGCGGCGGTGACGATCTTCGGCGCCGGGCGGCCGGGCACGGCGGCGGTGCAGATCACCACGTCCACGCCCTTCAGGTGTTCGGCCAGGCGCCGCTGCTGCTCGGCGCGCTCGGCGTCGGTGAGCTGGCGCGCATAGCCGCCCTCGCCGGCGGCGCTGACGCCCAGGTCCAGGAACCTGCCGCCCAGCGACTCGATCTGCTCGCGGGTTTCCGGGCGCACGTCGAAACCTTCCACCTGCGCGCCGAGCCGCCTGGCGGTGGCGATGGCCTGCAGGCCGGCCACGCCGGCGCCGACCACCAGCACCTTCGATGGGCGGATGGTGCCGGCGGCGGTGGTCAGCATCGGGAAGAAGCGCGGCGCCAGCTGCGCGGCGATCAGGGTGGCCTTGTAGCCGGCCATGCCGGCCTGCGAGCTGAGCACGTCCATGGCCTGCGCGCGGGTGGTGCGCGGCAGCCGCTCCAGCGGAAAGGTCACCAGCTGCCGCGCCTGCAGCGCGGCGGCACGCGCTGCATCGGCCTGCGGATGCAGGGTGCCGACCAGCACGGCGCCGGGCTTGAGCTGCCCGATCAGCTGCGGCGGCGGCGCCTGCACGCACAGCACCAGGTCGGCGGCGTCCACCGCATCGTCGATCTGCGCGCCGGCATCGCGGTAGGCCTGGTCGGTGAACCCGGCGGCCAGGCCGGCACCGGCCTGCACCTGCACCCTGGCCCCGGCCGCCAGCAGCTTCTTCACCGTTTCCGGCGTGGCCGACACGCGCCGCTCGCCCGCCGCGGCTTCCTTCAACACCCGTACCTCAACGGCCATGCCCGTCCCCGATGCGCAGTGGAATACCCGCCGGATCGTAGCAAAGCGGCCCGGGGTTCAGTGCACCGTGGGCGTCTGCGGGTCGAGCCGGTTGATCACGCCCTGCATGGCGCTGTCGAACGCGCCGTCGTCCACGTGCGGGCGCAGGCGGCCGAGCCGCTCCATCACCACCAGCTCTTCCGGCGAGGCCACGCAGAAGCGGATGCCGCGGCGGTTGACGAACAGCAGGCGCGAGGAAATCGGGCTTACCCAGGACAGCTTGCCGGCCTGCACCTTGCCGTCCTTGTCGATGAAGTCCAGCCAGGTGCCGATGTCCATGGCGCGGAAGCGGGCGGCATCGGCATGGTCCACGCCCTCCGGGCGCGCCTCGCCCAGGTCCAGCGCCGCCGATTCCTGCGTCGGCGGCGTGGGCAGGCTGACCTGCGGCAGTTCGGGCAGCGCGCGCTCCAGCTCCGGACGCGCTTCGGCGATGGCCTGCAGCGTGTCATGCAGCGCGTCGATCGCACCGACGCTGCCTTCGCCGTGCAGGCCGACACTGGCGAACACCTTGCGCAGGCCCGGCTGGACGGACTGCAGCCAGGGCTTGCCGACCACGTGCCGGCGCGCCTCGGCCACTTCCTCCAGCAGCACGTCGGCCAGCGCCAGCGCTTCGCCGACGGCGTCGCCGTCGTCGCCTTCGCGCAGCAGGCTCATGGTCAGGTGGTGGTTCCAGGGCTGGCGCAGGAAAGCCTCGATCGCCGCCGGCAGCGGCGCGCCCTGCAGCCGCCGCTCCAGTTCGGCCTGGGCGCGGCTGCGCGCCATCTCCAGCTTTTCCTGGCCGCGCTGGGTCTCGGTGGCGCGGCGTTCGGCGATCTCGATGCGGCGGCGGTGCTGGGCCAGGAACTCGCGGAATTCCTCTTCCAGGGTCAGGAAGATCGCCAGGTTCTCGTTGAACTCGGCGATCAGCCGGTCGATGATCTCCTCGACCTTGCCCATCAGCGCGCGCTCGGCCTGGCTTTCGCCGGCATTGCCTTCGCAGGCCTCGGCCAGCGAGTTGAGCAGGCGCCGCGCCGGATGGGTCTTCTGCACGAACATGCGCCGGTCCAGCAGCGCGACCTTGACGAAGGGCACCACCAGGCGGCCGATCAGCTCGCGCGAGCGGCCTTCCAGTTCGCGCTCGTCCAGCATCACGTCGAACAGCATGCCGACCAGGTCGATGGCGTCCTCGTCCTGCGGGTCCAGCCGCGCCTGCCCCGGGTCGACACCCAGGCGCGTGGCGCCGGAAATCACTTCGTTCTTGAGCCGTTGCGCCAGCGATTCGCTCTGGTCGCCCACCGCCGCGCGCAGGGTCGCCGTCGGCGTGGCCTGCAGCAGCGAGAGCACCGACATCATTTCGTGCTGGCTCAGCGGCCGCTGCTGACCGACCGCCACCTGCGCGGCGGCCGTGGCGTCCTCGCGCACATGGCGGGTCTGCGCCAGCAGCTCGTGCAGCGCCTCCAGGATCATGTTCTGGCCGCCCTGCGACGGCTCGCCTTCATGGCCGCCATGGCTGCCGGCCTGCAGTTCGCCGCGGTGCCGGGCCCAGCGCTCGGTGAAGCGCCGCGCCCAGGCCGGGGCGTGCTGCGGATCGGAGAAATCCTCCTCCCCGTCCTGCGCCATGCCGGCCTCGGCGTCGGCCGCGCGCGCGGCACGCGGCGCGGCCGGTCGTTGCGGCGGCGCCTGCGAGATGCCCGGCATCACGCCGGCCTGCGCCAGGCGCTCGTCCACCTCGCGGTAGATGCGCCCCACCTGCACGGCGAACTCGCGCTCGCACAGCTTGATCAGCACCAGGCGGACCTCGGCGGCCAGGTCGCAGACGCCGAACGCCTCGTGCACGGCCACGCCGATGTGTTCCGGGCCGATCGGGTTGGTGTCGATATCCAGTGTTTCCACGCCGCTGATCCAGGCCAGGCGGCGGTCCAGCCGCGCCAGCACCGGCTTCCATTCGCGCAGCACCACCGCGGCGAAATTGCGCACCGCCAGCCGCGACTCCAGTTCGTGTTCGGACACCAGGCTCAGCCCGGCGTCTCCCTGCCCGGCCTGTGCCAGCACGGCCTCGGCCGACAGCGGGGCGGCGGCCTCCAACGCTGCCCACGCCTGCCGCAGGTGGGCGCCGAAACGCGCGGTGATGTCCTCGCGGCGCCGGCGCAGCTCGCGCATGCCGTCCAGGAACACCAGCTGCGACGCGCCCGCGGTTTCGGCACGGTCGAACAGGGCATCGTCGAAGCCGGCCAGCACCCGCGCAAAAGTGGCCGACAGGGGCGGCAGGGCGGCTTCGCGCGCCAGCGCCAGCAGCTCCGGGTTATGGCCAGGGCGCTCTGGAAGATGCGGCTGGGACATCATGCGCAGTGGCTCCGCACCTTCGCAGGCGCTGCTCCTGTGGGAATCGTATGGAAGAAAGCGGACAGCCCCCCGGTTTCCGCCCACGCATGGTAGGGGGAGAAGCTGAACAGGGCCAGTGATGCAGTCCGCACTTTGTACCTCGCCGCCGGCGACCCGGCATCTGCCGCCATGCTAAGCGCACCACGGTGAATTGGCGAGAAAGCTGCCAGGCAACCCCGCCGACGGACTGCTCAGATTCGGCGCCGCCCGTGGCCGGCGGGCCCCCGCACCCCGGCGTCTATAATCCACGGCCACCTTCCCCGCCTGTGCATCATGTCCGATTCCTGCTTCCTGCAAGCGCTGGGCCAGCGCCGCTCGGTCCCTTCCCTGCAACTGGGCGAGCCGGCGCCGGACGAGGCCACCGTGCTGCGCATGCTGTCCGCGGCGGTGCGGGTGCCCGACCACGGCAAGCTGGTGCCGTTCCGCTTTCTCCGCCTGCAGGGCGATGCCCGCCACGCGCTGGGCGAGTACCTGGCCCAGCGCAGCCGCGAGCGCGCGCCGGACGCCTCGCCGGCGGTGGTCGAGAAGGACCGCCAGCGCTTTTCGCACGCGCCGCTGATCCTGACGGTGATCGCGCGCCTGCAGGACAACCCCAAGGTGCCCGAGCAGGAACAGCTGCTGACCGCCGGCTGCGTGTGCTTCGCCCTGCTGCAGGCGGCGCAGGGTTTCGGCTTCGGCGCGCAGTGGCTGACCGCGTGGATGGCCTACGACGAAGGGGTGGCGCGCCACCTCGGGCTGGCCGGCAACGAGCGCATCGTCGGCTTCATCCATATCGGCACGCCGAAGCTGCAGGTGCCCGAGCGCGAGCGCCCGGACCCGGCCGGCCTGCTGGAGGACTGGCGGCCGTGACGGACCTGGCGGCGAAGCGGCCGCTCTACCTGGTCGATGCCAGCCTGTACGTGTTCCGCGCCTGGCACTCGATGCCCGACAGCTTCCAGGACGCGCAGGGCTGGCCGACCAATGCCGTGCACGGCTTCGCCCGCTTCCTGCTGGACCTGCTCGAGCGCGAGCGCCCCGCGCATATCGCGGTGGCCTTCGACGAGGCGCTGGACAGCTGCTTCCGCCACCGCCTCTACCCGGCCTACAAGGCCAACCGCGAGCCTGCGCCGGAAGCGTTGCGCCGCCAGTTCGCGCACTGCAAGGCGCTGTGCGCCGCACTGGGGCTGGAAGTCCTGGCCGACCGCGACTACGAAGCCGACGACCTGATCGGCAGCGCGCTGCACGCCGGGCGCGGCCACGCGCTGCGCGGGGTGATCGTTTCGGCCGACAAGGACCTGTCGCAGCTGTTGCTCGAACACGACGAACAGTGGGATTACGCCCGCAACCAGCGCTGGGGCGCGGCCGGGGTCAAGGCGCGCCACGGCGTGCACGCGCACCAGATCGCCGATTACCTGGCGCTGTGCGGCGACGCGGTGGACAACATTCCCGGCGTCAGCGGCATCGGCGCCAAGTCGGCGGCGGTGCTGCTGGCCCATTTCGGCAGCCTCGACGCGCTGCTGGAACGGATCGACGAGATTCCCTTCCTGCGCCTGCGCGGCGCCGCGCAGATGGCGCTGCGCCTGCGCGAGCAGCGCGAACTGGCGCTGCTGTTCCGGCAGCTGACCACCATCGCCGTGGACGCGCCGCTGGCCGCGGCCACGCCCGCCTTCACCCGCGGCGCGGCCGACGCGGCCATGCTCGACGGCCTGTGCGGGTCGCTGCGCTTCGGCCCGCTGACCCGGCGCCGGCTGCTGGCCGCCGCCGGGCTGGAAACCGCCTCCCCGTCCGCCAACGAGTTCGCATGAGCCACGACCCCACTTCCGAACCCCGCGTCGTCTACGAAGGCAGGTACCAGCGCATGGTCGTGCGCGGCACCTGGGAATACAGCGAGCGCACCCACGCCGGCGGGCTGGCCGCGATCATCATCGCCGTCACCCCGGACGACGAGGTGCTGTTCGTCGAGCAGTTCCGCGTGCCGCTGCAGGCGCGCACGATCGAGATGCCGGCCGGCCTGGTCGGCGACATCACCGCCGGCGAATCGATCGAGGCCTCGGCGGTCCGCGAGCTGGAAGAGGAAACCGGCTGGACCGCCGACCACGCCGAGGTGCTGATGATCGGCCCGACCTCGTCCGGCGCCAGCAGCGAGAAGATCGCCTTCGTGCGCGCCACCGGCCTGCGCCGGGTCGGCGAAGGCGGCGGCGACGACAGCGAGGACATCACCGTGCACCGCGTTCCGCGCAGCCGCGCCGCGGCGTGGCTGGTGGAGAAGATGGGCCAGGGCTACGAACTGGACGCCAAGCTCTGGGCCGGGCTGTGGATGATCGAGCACCACCTGGACGGCCGCCCGCGATGAGCCGGCTGGACAGCCCCGCCGACCTGCTGGCCACGCCGCTGCTGGGCGCCCAGGATCCGCCGCCGTTCATCGTGCACAACCCGCACGGCGGTTCGCCCTTCCTGCTGCTGGCCGACCACGCCGGGCAGCGCGTTCCGGCGGCGCTGGGCGATCTGGGCCTGGCGCAGGCGGAACTGGACCGGCACATCGGCTGGGACATCGGCATCGCCGGCACCACCCGGGCGCTGGCGCGGCGGCTGGATGCCTTCGCCATCGAGCAGACCTATTCGCGGCTGGTGATCGACTGCAACCGGCCGCTGGCCTCGCCGACGCTGATGCCCGAGACCAGCGACGGCACCGCCATCCCCGGCAACGCCGGCCTGAGCGGCTCGCAGCGGCAGCAGCGCATCGGCGCCATCCATGCGCCCTACCACGCGCGCATCGCCGCCGAGCTGGACCGCCGCCGCGCTGCCGGCAGGCCGACGCTGCTGGTGATGATGCACAGCTTCACCCCGGCGATGAACGGCACGCAGCGGCCGTGGCATGCCGGCGTGCTCTACCACCGCGACACGCGCTTCGCCCATGCGCTGCTGCAGGCGCTGCGCGACGAGGGCGACCTGGTGGTCGGCGACAACCAGCCGTATTCGGTGAGCAGCACCAGCGACTACGCGGTGCCGGTGCATGGCGAAGGCCGCGGACTGGTGCACGTGGAACTGGAGATCCGCCAGGACCTGATCGCCGGCGACGCCGGCCAGCAGGCCTGGGCGGAACGGCTGGCGCGGGTTTTCACCGCCCTGCAGCCCGCGCTGCTGGCCTGCGCCAGCGCGTAGCGGGCATGCCGTAGATGCGGGGTACCGGCTAGCGGCCGGCACCCCGCGAAGGCTCAGGCGAAGCTGTCGGTGGCGCGCACCAGCGCGTCCACGTTCTCGGCCTCGAACGCCGAGTGGCCCGAGGCCGGGGTGATGTGCAGCTGCGCCTTCGGCCAGGCCTTGTGCAGGTCCCAGGCGTTGGCCAGCGGGCACACCACGTCGTAGCGGCCGTGCACGATCACGCCGGGGATGTCGGCGATGCGGTGCGCGTCGCGCAGCAGCTGGTCCTCGACCTCGAAGAAGCCGCCGTTGACGAAGTAGTGGTTCTCGATGCGGGCGAAGGCCAGCGCGAACTGCGGGTCCTCGTGGCTGTTGATGAAGTCGTCGTCCACGTGCAGGAAGCTGGTGGCGCCTTCCCACACGCTCCACGCCCTGGCCGCGGCAAGGCGGGTGGCCTCGTCGTCGCTGGTCAGGCGGCGGTGGAAGGCCGAGATCAGGTCGTGCCGCTCCACCGGCGGGATCGCGTTGACGTAGTGGTCCCATGCGTCCGGGAACAGGCGGCTGGCGCCTTCCTGGTAGAACCATTCCAGCTCCCAGCGGCGCAGCATGAAGATGCCGCGCAGGACCAGCTCGGTCACGCGCTGCGGGTGGGTCTGCGCGTAGGCCAGCGCCAGGGTCGAGCCCCAGCTGCCGCCGAACACCTGCCAGCGCTCGACCTGCAGGTGCGCGCGCAGCTTCTCGATGTCGGCCACCAGGTCCCAGGTGGTGTTGTCCACCAGGTCGGCATGCGGCGTGGAGCGACCGGAACCGCGCTGGTCGAACAGGATGATCCGGTACTTCGCCGGGTCGTGGAACTGGCGCATCTTCGCCGTGCAGCCGCCGCCGGGGCCGCCGTGCAGCATCACCACCGGCTTGCCGTCGGGGTTGCCGCACTGTTCGTAGTACAGGGTGTGGCGCCCGTCGACCTGGAGGGTACCGGTGTCGTAGGGCGTGATGGCGGGATAAAGCGTGCGCATGCGCGGACTCACTGGCTTGGGGACACCCGATTGTAGAGGCCGGGCCCGCCCGGCATGGCGTTTACCCGCCGCAGACCCGGTTGCGGCCCTCGCGCTTGGCCCGGTACAGCTGGCGGTCGGCGGCGGCCAGCAGGGTGCGCTGCGATTCCTGCCCCGGGCGGCACTCGGCCACGCCGATGCTGGCGGTGACGACCAGACCCGGGTCCACCTCGTCCATGCGCTGCCGGGCCAGCGCCACGCGCAGCGCCTGCAGCCGCTCCAGCGCCTGTTCCAGGGTCATGCCCGGGAGCACCGCCAGGAACTCCTCGCCGCCATGCCGCGACACGAACTGCTCGCCGTCCAGATGCAGGCGCAGCAGCTCGGCGACCTCGCGCAGCACCCGGTCGCCGCTGTGGTGGCCGTAGCGGTCGTTGATCTGCTTGAAATGGTCGATGTCGATCAGGGCCACGCACAGCGGTTCGCCGCGGTCGCCGGCGCGTTCCAGCGCCAGGCGCAGGTGGATGTCGGCCGCGCGCCGGTTCGGCAGGCCGGTCAGCACGTCGTGCGTGGCCTGGTGTTCCAGCTGCTGCAGCAGGCGGTCGCGCTCGATGCCGGCCAGTTCCAGCGCGCGGTTCTTGTCGCTCAGTTCCTCGGTGCGCGCGGCGATCACCCGGCTGAGCCGGCGCTGGCTGCGCCGGTAGCTGGCGGTGCGCAGCCAGAAGCCCAGCACCACGGCGGCCACCAGCGCCAGGCTGGCGAGCACCCGCGAGGAGGTGCGCTTCCACAGCGGCGGCACGACCTCCAGTTCCATCACCGCCGTGCCCACCTCGGGCTGCCGCGCCCAGTCCAGCGGCAGCGCCATGGCCTGCACCTCCAGCCGGTACTGGCCGGGCGGCAGGTTGGTGAAGACCGCCTCGGTGCCGGTTCCCGCCTCCACCCAGCCGGCATCGAAACCGCGCAGCCGGTAGCGGTAGCGCATCTTGTCCGGCGCGCGGAAGTTCAGCGCCGCGTAGGCCACCGCCAGCCGGCGCGCGCCCGGCTCCAGCCGCAGGCGCGCGGTCGGCGCCTGGGCGACGCCGTCCACCGCCACCGCCTCGAACACCACCGGCGAGGCCTTGCCGTCGTAGCGGCCGGCGATCTGCGGATCGATCAGCCCCAGCCCCGCCGACGTCGGGAACAGCAGCGCGCCGTTGCTGGCGCGCCAGCCGGCCGGCATCGAGGCGCCATTGCCCTGGCTGCCGGGCATGCCGTCGCTGTGGTCCAGCACGTGCACCGACAGCTGCCTGCGTGTGCCGGCGTCGATCTGGTCCAGCTCCCTGCGGGCGATGCGGAACACGCCGATGTTGCTGGGCAGCCACAGGTTGCCGGCCTGGTCGTCGATGATGCGGAACAGCTTGTCGCGCGGCAGGCCGTGGCGGTGGTCGTAGACCCGGAAGGCGCCGTCGTGCATGCGCAGCAGGCCGCGGTCGCTGGCGATCCACAGGTCGCCGTCCGGGTCGCGCAGGAAGTCGAATACGTACTGCGCGGGAATGTCGACCTCGGCGTTCCAGGTACGCAGCTGGTCGTCGGCGCCCAGCGCGGCCATGCCGCCGGCGGTGCCGATCCACAACGTGCCGTCGTCGTCGCGGTACAGCGCCTGCACCGTCGCCGATGGCTGGCCCCTGCTGTCCAGCCGCAGCTGCAGGCGCCCATCGCGATAATGGCTCAGGCCGTGGGTGCCACCGATCCACAGCCCGCCGTCGGGATCGGCCAGCAGGGCGCGCACGATGGGCTCGCCGTGGGTGCCGAGCCGGATCCGCTGCTGCACCCTGCCCTGCGCGTCCAGCCGGAACACGCCCTTGTCGTAGGTGCCCGCCCACAGCGTGCCGTCGCGCCAGGCCAGCGCCAGCACCGACGGGTCGCGGCCGCTGCCGTCGCCCAGCCGTACCGGGTGCATGCGCCGCTGGTACCAGCGGTCCAGGCCGTCGGCATGGCCGATCCACAATGACCGGTCCTCGCTCTGCAGCACCACGCGCACGTAGTCGCTGCCCAGCCCGTCCTTGCGGGTGAAGCCCACCGCGGCCACTTCCGCCACGCGGTGCAGGCCGTCGGTGCTGCCGCTCCAGATCAGGCCTTCGCGGTCGGCGAGCAGCGCCGGGCTCACCGGGCCGGCGATGGCCAGGCGCTCGTCGCTGCCGCCGGCATGCCGCAGCAGGTCGCCGCTGGACAGGCTCATCCAGATCGCGCCGACCGTGTCGCGCAGGGCGGCTTCGACGCGTTTGCCGGCCTGCAGGTGTTCGACCCGGCCATTGCCGTCGCGCCAGTACACGCCGTCGTCGGTGGCCAGCAGCCAGCCGCCTGCGCCGTCGGCGGCGATGCCGCGCACGGCGTGGGTGCCCGCCCAGTCGGCGGCCCAGGGCACGGCGCGCCCGCCCTGCAGCCGGTAGGCGCCGGCGTCGGTGCCGACCAGGACGGCGCCGTCGCCGCCGCGGGCCAGCGCGTTGACCCGCACGCCGGGCAAGCCGGCGTCGGCGCCCACGTCATGGAGGCGGCCGCCGCCATCCATCCGCAGCAGGCGGTTGGCCGAGGCGATCCACAGGCTGCCGGCGGCGTCGCGCAGCAGCGCGGTGACCGGCAGGCGCCGCGCGGCGGGCCCGCCCAGGTGCTGCCAGCGCCCGCGGTGATAGCGGAACACGCCGTCGGCGGCGGTGCCGAACAGCACGCCGCCATCGGCTTCGGCGAGCACGCAGAACACGCCCGACAGTTCCGCGCCCGGGGTGTTCTGGCGGTCGAAAACGGTGAAGTGGCGGCCGTTGAAGCGGACCACGCCTTCCCAGGTGCCGGCCCAGATGAAACCGTCGCGGTCCTGCGCCAGCGCATGCACCAGGTTGTGCGGCAGCCCGTCGGCCATGGTCCAGTCGCTGACCATGTAATGGCGGCCATCCGCGGCCCGCGCCGCCGGCAGGACCAGGGCGGCGAGCACCAGGAGCATGCACCACCACGGCGCCCGCCCCGCGGCGCGCAAGCGGGAACTCCTGCCCCGGGCGATCTCGATACTACGGGCCAACAGAACCGTCCCCCTTCGCGGCTTGGCGCGGCCGGCCACCGAGGCCCGCCGCGCCGCGCCAATCTACCACCGCGAAGGCATGGGCACCCGCCGGCGCCCCCGGCGGACGCGTGTTCAGCTTGCCGCTTCGTCCGGCCGCACCCGGAACCAGGCCGCGTACAGCGCCGGCAGGAACACCAGGGTCAGCACCGTGCCGACGATCAACCCACCCATGATCGAGATCGCCATCGAGCCGTAGAACGCGCTGCGCGAGAGCGGGATCATCGCCAGCACCGCGGCCAGCGCGGTCAGCACGATCGGGCGGAAGCGGCGCACGGTGGCGTCGATGATGGCGTGCCAGCGGTCGTGGCCGGCGTCGATGTCCTGCTGGATCTGGTCCACCAGGATCACCGAGTTGCGCATGATCATGCCCGCCAGCGCGATGGTGCCCAGCAGCGCCACGAAGCCGAACGGCACGCGGAAGATCAGCAGGAACAGGGTCGCGCCGATGATGCCCAAGGGCGCTGTGACCAGCACCATCGCCGCGCGCGAGAAGCTGCGCAGCTGCAGCATCAGCAGGGTCACCACCACGATCAGGAACAGCGGCATGCCGGCCTTGATCGAGTTCTGCCCGCGCGCCGAATCCTCCACCGTGCCGCCGACTTCCAGCAGGTAGCCGTCCGGCAGCGCGGCGCGGATGCCGTCCAGGGTCGGCAGGATCTGCCCGGTGACCTCCGGCGGCAGCAGGCCGTCGGCGATGTCCGCGCGCACGGTGACCGTGGGCAGGCGGTTGCGGTGCCAGATGATGCCGTCTTCGAACACATACTCGAGCCGGGCCACCTGCGACAGCGGTACCGCGGTGCCGCTGGGCGTGGGAATGGCCAGGCTGGCGAGCAGGTCCAGCTGGGCGCGCTCCTCGTCCGGGCCGCGCAGCAGCATGCCGATCTGTCGGTTGCCTTCGCGGTAGGTGCTGACCTGCATGCCCGACAGCGAACTGCCCAGGAAGTGCGCGATCTGCGCGCTGCTCACGCCCAGCGCGCGAGCGCGGTCCTGGTCCACCACCAGCCGCACCACCTTGCTCGGCTCGGACCAGTTGAGGTTGACGTTGGCCACGTGCGGGTTCTGCCGCACCTTGTCGGCCACCTGGCGGGCGATGGCCTGCACCCGCTCGATGTGCTCGCCGGACACGCGGAACTGCACCGGGTAGCCCACCGGCGGGCCGTTCTCCAGCCGGGTCACGCGCAGCTGCACGTCGCTGAACTGCGGCACCACTTCCTTCAGCAGCCAGTCGCGCACGTCCTCGCGCGCATGGATGTCCTGCGCCAGCACCACGAACTGGGCGAAGTTGGTCGCCGGCAGCTGCTGGTCCAGCGGCAGGTAGAAGCGCGGCGAGCCGCTGCCCACGTAGCCGACATAGTTGGCGATGCCCTCGCGCTGTTTGAGCAGTGCTTCCAGCTTGCGCGCCTGCGCCTGGGTGGCGGTCAGCGACGCGCCCTCGGCCAGCTCGATGTCCACCATCAGTTCCGGCCGGGTCGAGTCCGGGAAGAACTGCTGCGGCACGAAACGGAACATCGCCAGCGAGAATACGAACAGGCCGATGGTGGCGAAGATCACCAGCCAGCGGCGGCGCAGGCAGGCGTCCAGGAACGCGCGGAAGCGCTGGTAGAACGCGCTCTTGTACGGGTCGTGGTCGTGCGCCAGCTGCTTTGGCCGCACCAGGTTGGCCAGCGCCGGATTGCGGTCGGCCCAGCGCAGGCGCAGCGCGTGCCAGCGCCCGGCAAGGCTGCCCGGCTTCGGCGGCTGCGGGTTGTGCAGGTCCGGCAGCATCTTGTCGCCCAGGTACGGGATGAACAGCACCGCGGCGATCCACGACACCACCAGGGCGATGGTCACCACCTGGAACAGCGAACGGGTGTACTCGCCGGTGCTCGAGGCGGCGGTGGCGATGGGCAGGAAGCCGGCGGCGGTGATCAGCGTGCCGGTCAGCATCGGGAACGCGGTCGATTCCCAGGCGAAGCTGGCCGCGCGCAGGCGGTCGTAGCCCTGCTCCATCTTGGTGGCCATCATCTCCACCGCGATGATCGCGTCGTCCACCAGCAGGCCCAGCGCCAGCACCAGCGCGCCCAGCGAGATCTTGTGCAGGCCGATGTCGAACTGGTGCATGACGAAGAAGGTCATCGCCAGCACCAGCGGGATCGACACCGCCACCACCAGCCCGGTGCGCCAGCCCAGCGAGAAGAAGCTCACCAACAGCACGATCACCACTGCCTCGGTCAGCACCTTGACGAACTCGCCCACCGATTCCTTCACCGCGTGCGGCTGGTCGGAAACCTTGCGCAGCTCCATGCCCGCCGGCAGCGTCTTCTGCAGCCGCGCGAACTCGTCGTCCAGCGCCTTGCCGAGCTTGAGGATGTCGCCGCCGTCCTTCATCGCCACCGCGATGCCGATGGCGTCCTCGCCCATGAAGCGCATCTTCGGCGAGGCCGGGTCGGCGAAGCCGCGCTTGACCTGGGCGATGTCGCCCAGGCGCACGGTGCGGTCGCCGGCGCGGATCGGGAACGCGGCGATGTCCTGCACCGACTGGAACTGGCCGGTCACGCGCAGCTGCACGCGGTCGCTGGCGGTCTCGAACCAGCTGGCCGGGGTGATCGCGTTCTGGTCGGCCAGCGCCTGCTGCACCTGCTGCAGCGACACGCCCAGCGTGGCCAGCTTGGTGTTGGACAGCTCGATCCACACCTTCTCGTCCTGCAGGCCGAGCAGGTCCACCTTGCCGACGTCGGCCACGCGCTGCAGTTCCAGCTGGATGCGGTCGGCGTAGTCGCGCATCAGCGCGTAGTCGAAGCCCTTGCCGGTCAGCGCGTAGATGTTGCCGAAGGTATCGCCGAACTCATCGTTGAAGAACGGCCCGACCACCTCGGCCGGCAGCTGCGAGCGGATGTCGCCGACCTTCTTGCGCACCTGGTAGAACAGCTCCGGCACGTCCTTGGAGCGCATCGAATCGCGCGCCATGAAGATCACCTGCGATTCGCCCGGCCGCGAGTACGACTGGATGAACTCGAACTGCCCGGTGTTCATCAGCGCCTTCTCGATCGGCTCGGTCACCTGCCGCGAGACCTGCTCGGCGGTGGCGCCCGGCCACGCGGTCTGCACCACCATCGCCTTGAACGTGAACGGCGGGTCCTCGGACTGGCCGAGGTGCTTGTAGGACCAGGCACCGATGACCGCCAGCGCGATCATCATGAACAGCACCAGCGCGCGGTTGCCCAGCGCCCATTCGGAGAGGTTGAAGCGGCGCACGCCTCAGTCCTCCTGCCTGGCGGAAGCAGGGGCGGCCAGCACCGGCTTGTTGGCCCGGTCCACCGCCGTCACCGGATGCCCCTCGCGCAGCAGGTGGCCGCCGGCGGCGACCACCCAGTCTCCGGGCTGCAGGCCCGACAGCACCGGCACGCTGTCCGCACCGTAGGCGCCAAGCCGCACCTCGCGCAGCTGCAGCATGCCCTTGGCCGGGTCCACCACCCACACGCCAGCCTGCTGCGGGCCCTTGCCCGGCTGCACCGCCGCCAGCGGCACGCTCAGCGCGCCGCCCTTGCCGTGGGCCACGTAGACGCGCGCGCTCTGCCCCAGTTCCACCGCATCCAGCGCCTCGGCCGCCAGGCTCACGCGCGTGGCGTAGGTGCGCGCCTGCGCGTCGGCGGCCGGCGCGATCTCGCGGATCGTGCCGGGCCAGCGCCTGCCGGGGCTGTTCCACAGTTCCACTTCCACCGCCTGGCCCACCGCGAAATCGCGGATGCCGCTTTCCGGCAGGGCGATGGCGACCTCGCGGGCGCCGTCGGCCGCCAGCGTATAGATGGTCTGGCCGGCGGCGACCACCTGCCCGGCTTCGGCCTGGCGGCTGGCGATCACGCCATCGGCGGGCGCGCGCAGCTGCGCATAGCCGGCCTGGTTGCGGGCCACGTCCAGGTTGGAACGGGCCGCGTCGGCCTGCCCCTGCGCCGCCTTCAGCGCGGCGGTCTGCGCGTCCAGCGCCGAACGGCTGACCAGTTGCTGCCCGGCCAGCGCGGCATAGCGCCGGTGCTCGTCGCGTGCGCGCACCAGGTCGGCTTCGGCGGCGGCGTACTGCGCCTGCGCCGCGCGCGCCTGCAGCGCGTAATCGGCCACGTCCAGTTCGGCCAGCAGCTGGCCCTTCTTCACCCGCTGGCCGGCGTCGACCTCGCGCCGCAGCAGGTTGCCCCCCACCCGGAACGACAGCGCCGCTTCCTCGCGGGCCCGTACTTCGCCCGGATAGGCGGTGACGGCGTCGCCACCTCCCTGCGGGTGGACGACCAGGACCGGTACGGCATGTGCGGGAGCGGGCTCGGATTTGCCGCAGGCGGCCAGCAGGGCCAACAACAGGGAACCGCCAATCCATCGAGCAGTTTTCATGGGTGAGGATCGCAGGGTGGGGGAAAGGGATGGCGGGTTCGCCGCCATTACTGAACGACGCGGTATAGTATAAATACAAAACCAATTGGTCTAGTATTCGCGCATGTCTTCGCATCCGTCCTCCCCCACCTCCGGCAAGCCCGCCCCGCGCGGCGCCGGTCCCGGCCGCCCCAAGGACCTGGGCAAGCGCGCCGCGATCCTGGAAACGGCCAAGGAAATGTTCATCGAACTGGGTTTCAACGGCGTGAGCATGGACGGCATCGCCGCCGGCGCCGGCGTCTCCAAGCTCACCGTCTACAGCCATTTCGGCGACAAGGAGGCCCTGTTCTCCGAGGCGATCCAGGCCAAGTGCGCGGAGATGATGCCGGACGAGTTGTTCGTGACCGACAGCGAAGGCCCGCTGCGCGACCAGCTGCGCGGCATCGGCCAGGCGTTCTTCGCCCTGATCAGCAGCGACGCGGCCATCGCCACCCAGCGCATGATGATGACGCCGGAGACCGACGACCGGATCCGGCAGATGTTCTGGCAGGCCGGCCCGCAGCGCACCGAGATGGCGCTGGCCGAGTTCCTCGGCGCCCGCGTGGCGCGCGGCGAGCTGGCCATCGACGACCTGCACCTGGCCGCGCGCCAGTTCTTCTGCCTGATCAAGGGCGAGCTGCACGCGCACATGATGTGCGGGCTGTGCCCGGCACCGGAGCAGCGCGACGCCGATGCCCACATCGCCACCACGGTCGATTTCTTCATCCGCGCCTATGCGCCCCGCCCGTAACCTGAACGAACCGGAGGTCGTGATGACTTCCGGCACTGCGGACCTGCCACGGGCACGGCGATGCTTGCCCCGCACTGCCCGCGCCAACCGGTAAAATGGCCGGCCCACTGCGCCGGATTGACGAGACACCATGACGATCGATTACTCCCACGCCCGCGAACTGATGGTCGAACAGCAGGTACGTCCCTGGGACGTGCTGGACCTGCGCGTGCTGGACGTCCTGGCGCGGTTGCCGCGCGAAGCCTTCGTGGCCGAGTCGCACAAGGCCCTGGCCTATGCCGACATCGAACTGCCGCTGGGCCATGGCCAGAAGATGATGAAGCCGGTCGTCGAAGGCCGCATGCTGCAGGCGCTGGACCTGCAGCCGGGCGACGAAGTACTGGAAATCGGCACCGGCAGCGGTTTCATCAGCGCCTGCCTGGGCGAACTGGCGCGTGAAGTGCTGAGCCTGGAAATCCAGCCGGAACTGGCCGAGCGCGCCCGCGCCAGCCTGGATGCCGCCAAGCTGGGCTCCAACGTGCGCATCGAGGTCGCCGACGCGCTGCAGTGGCAGACCCAGCGCCACTTCGACGCCATCTGCATCACCGGCGCGGTGGATGCCGTGCCGGCGCACATCCTGAAGTGGCTGCGCCCCGGCGGCCGCCTGTTCGTCGTGCAGGGCCGCTCGCCGGTGATGGAAGCGGTGCTGGTCAAGGCCGACGGCAGCGTGCAGTCCCTGTTCGAAACCGACATCGACTATCTGCAGGGTGCCGCTCCGGCCCCGCAGTTCCATCTCTGATCCGCTACATCCAAGGAAGCCGCAATGATCCGCCGATCCCTCGCCCTTGCGCTGGCTGTCGCCCTCTCGCCGCTGGCGGCCAACGCCGCCGACCTGCTGCAGGTCTACGAAATGGCCCGCAACGGCGATCCGCAGCTGGCCTCCGCAGAGTCCAACCGGCTGTACACCAAGGAAGGCCAGGTGCAGGCGCGCGCGGCGCTGCTGCCCTCGCTCAACGGCCAGGCCACGCTGAACCGTACCCGCACTTCGCTGGAAGGCGTCAGCGGATCGACCACCGGCACCGCGCGCCGTTACGGCATCAACGGTGAGCAGACCCTGTTCAACTGGACCCAGTTCGCCAACCTGCGCGCGCAGCGCGAGATCAGCAAGGCGGCCGACTTCGACCTGGAATCGGCGAACGACGACCTGATCGTGCGCACCGCCACCACCTACTTCAACGTGCTGGTGGCGATCGAATCGCTCAGCGCGGCGCAGACCAACGAAGCGGCGGCCAAGAAGCAGTTCGACTACGCCGACAAGCGCCTGGAAGTGGGCCTGGCGCCGATCACCGACGTGCACGAAGCCCGCGCCCAGTACGACCAGGCGCGCGCCAACACCATCCTCGCCCGCAATACGCTGGCCGACGCCTACCAGGCGCTGAGCGAGCTGACCGGCCAGCCGGTGCAGGGCCTGCGCAGCCTGCCGGAGGATTTCCGTCCGGAACTGCCGGCCAACCGCGGCGACGTCGACAAGCTGGTGGCCGATGCGATCGCGCAGAACCCGGCGCTGAAGGCGCAGGAACTGAAGGTCAACGCCGCCGAATCCAGCGTCTCGGCCGCCCGCGGCGGCCACTACCCGACCCTCACCCTGGGCGGCAGCTGGGGCAAGAGCGCCAATTGGGGCGACAGCGTCGGCGCCTCGTCGTCCGGCCCGGATGCGACCACCAACTCGATCGGCCTGACCCTGAACGTGCCGATCTTCGCCGGTGGCGCCACCCAGTCCTACGTGCGCCAGGCCCTGGCCCAGCGCGACATGGCCCAGGACGGCTACGAGCAGCAGAAGCGCGCGCTGGACCGCAATACCCGCAACGCCTACCAGGCGGTGGTGGCCGGCATCAGCGAGGTCGAGGCGCGCCGCCTGGCCGTGGTGTCCGCGCAGAGCGCCTACGATGCCTCGCAGGTCGGCCTGGAAGTCGGTACCCGTACCGTGCTGGACGTGGTGCAGAACCAGCGCACCCTGTTCCAGGCCAAGCTCGACTATGCCCAGGCCCGCTACAACTTCCTGCTCAGCCGCCTGCAGCTCAGCCAGGCCATCGGCGCGCTGGACGTGGCCGAGGTGCAGGACGTCAACCGCCTGCTGACCCAGGATGCCGAAGCGCAGCTGGCGCCGGGCAACCTGCAGTAATCCCGCCGCACCCGGCGTGGAAACGGAAAAGGCGGGCTTCGGCCCGCCTTTTCCGTATTTGGCGCAACCACCGGCGATGCCGGGTTCTGTAGATGCGGGGCTCGCCCGCATGGACCTCCGGCGACGTTCCTGCGGGGCCGGCCCCGCACCTACTCCGGTGCCGGCAGGCGCGGCCCGATCAGCTCCAGCGTCCGTTCCAGCGCGCCGCGGCCATTGGCGACCAGTTCGGCGCCGGCCTCGACCATCCGCTGGCGGGCCGGCGCGTCGCCCAGCAGATGCAGCAGTTCGTCGCCGAGCCGGGCGGCGTCCTCGAGGATGCGCAGCGCGCCCGCTTCGCTCATGCGCCGCGAGATCTCGGCGAAGTTGTGCAGGTGCGGACCGGTGATCACCGCCGCGCCCATCGCCGCCGGCTCCAGCAGGTTGTGCCCGCCGATGGCCTGCAGGCTGCCGCCGACGAAGGCCACCTGCGCGCAGGCGAAGAACGGCACCAGTTCGCCCAGCGTGTTGATCACGAACACCTGCGTGTCCGCGCCTGGCCAACGCTCCGCGCTGCGGGTGGCCACGCGCCAGCCCTGCGCCCGCACCGACGCTTCCACCTTGCCGAACCGCTCCGGGTGCCGCGGCGCCCACAGCAGCAGGGCGTCGGGATGGCGCTCCAGCACGCGCGCATGCAGGTCGATGACCGCCTGCTCTTCGCCCTCGTGCGTGCTCGCGGCGATCCACACCACGCGCCCGGCCGGCACATGCGCGTGGAAGGCGACGAGCAGCGGCGCCGGGTCCGGCGGATGGATGTCGAACTTCAGGTTGCCCAGCGCGCAGACCTGCTCCTGTCGTGCGCCCAGCACGACGAAACGGCGCGCATCCTCGCGCGACTGCGCGGCCACGCAGGCCACCGTGCGCAGCGCGCGCCCCACCAGCGGCCGCAACAGCCGGTAGCCCTTCAGCGACCGTGCCGACAGCCGCGCGTTGAGGATGTAGACCGGAATGCCGCGGTCGCGGCAGCCGAACAGCAGGTTCGGCCACAGCTCGGTTTCCAGGATCAGCGCCAGGCTCGGGCGGAAATGGTCGAGGAAACGCCCGGCGCTGCCCGGCACGTCGTACGGCAGGTAGACATGGTCCACCGCCTCGCCCCACAGCGCGCGCACCCGCTGCGACCCGGTCGGGGTGATGGTGGTGATGACCCAGCGGATGTCCGGACGCTGCCGGCGCAGTGCGTTCACCACCGGCGCGGCGGCATTGACCTCGCCCACCGACACCGCGTGCAGCCAGACGCAGGGCCGGTGGCCGCTCTCCGGATAGGACGCATAGCGTTCGTCCCAGCGCTGGAAGTATTCGCGCACGCGGAAACCGCGCCAGACCAGGTGATAGACGGTGATGGGCAGCAGCAGGTACAGCAGGGCCGAATACAGGCCCCGCAGCAGCAGTTCGACGGGATCCTTGCGCATGCGGCGAGGATACCTAGGTGCGGGGAACGAGTGGGGGGGAAACGGGTGAAAGCAACCGTCCCGGCACAGCCGCTTCCACCTGTTCCCGTTCTTCTGCACGCGTTCCTCATTAGAATCCCCCCATGTCCGACAGCCCCACCACCGCCACCCGCCCACCGCTGTGGCAGCCCCGCCACTGGCCGACGTTCGCCTGGCTGGCGCTGGCCATGCTCGGCGCGCGCCTGCCCTGGTTCCTGCAGCGTGCGATCGGCCGCGGCATCGGCTGGCTGGCGCTGCACCTGGCCCGCTCCCGCCGGCATGCCGCCGAAGTGAACATCCGCCTGTGCTTTCCCGGACAGGACGAGGCCTGGCGCCGGCAACTGCTGCGCGACAGCTTCGATGCG
Organism: Stenotrophomonas sp. Steno-Z2; assembly: GCF_056393235.1. Lineage (NCBI taxonomy): Bacteria > Pseudomonadati > Pseudomonadota > Gammaproteobacteria > Lysobacterales > Lysobacteraceae > Stenotrophomonas > Stenotrophomonas sp. Steno-Z2. Next base: position 51,769 of record NZ_JBWJOY010000003.1, read on the forward strand.
CTGGGCGTGGGCATCTTCGAGTTCGCGCGCGCCTGGTGGGGCGGCATCGACGCCATCCGCCCGCGGGTGCAGATCGAAGGGCTGGAACACCTGCGGGCATTGCAGGCCGAAGGACGCGGCGTGCTGCTGGTCTCCGGCCACTTCATGACCCTGGAGATGTGCGGGCGCCTGCTGTGCGACCACGTGCCGCTGGCCGGCATGTACCGCCGCTACCGCAATCCGGTGATGGAATGGGCGGTCAAGCGCGGCCGCCTGCGTTATGCGTGCGCGATGTTCGCCAACGAGGACATCCGCGCCACCGTGCGCCACCTGAAGAAGGGCGGTTTCCTCTGGTACGCGCCCGACCAGGACATGCGCGGCAAGGATTCGGTGTTCGTGCCGTTCTTCGGCATGCCGGCGTCCACCATCACCGCCACGCACCAGTTCGCGCGCCTGACCGGCTGCGCCGTGGTGCCCTACTTCCATCGCCGCGAGGGCGGGCGCTACCTGTTGAAGATCGCCCCGCCGCTGCCGGATTTCCCCACCGAAGACGCGGTCGCCGACACCGCGCGCGTCAATGCCGCCATCGAGGACATGGTGCGCGAGGCGCCGGCGCAGTACCTGTGGATCCACCGCCGCTTCAAGCGGCAGCCGGAAGGGCGCAGCCGCTTCTACGAACGGAAGCGCTGAACGCCCGCGTCCGCGTCGTCGGATACGGCCAGCAGCGCGCCGGCGAACAGCGCCGCCAACAGCAGGGTCAGGCTGCCCCAGAACGCCGAATAGAACGCCAGGTGGGTGTTGAACGGGAATACCGTCACCGCCAGCGCGAGCGCGGCCGGACGCGCGCGCGCGCGCGCCGCCTCATCGGCATAGCGCCAGGCCCGCCATGCCATCGCCGCACCGGCCAGCCACAGCAACAGCCCCAGCAGGCCGGTTTCGGCCAGGATTTCCAGCACGATCTGGTGCGCGTGGAAGGCCGGCCCCGCGCCCCAAGCGGCCTGCTGCCCGGCCGCCGGATCGCAGTGCGGATAGGCGTTGCGGAACTCGCGCACGCCCACGCCGTTGAGCGGGTTCTCCCGCACCATGCACAGCGCCGCCGACCAGATCTGGCTGCGCCCGGACAGCGCCGCGTCGACGCCGGCGGCATCGCCGCTCATCGCCAGCGTGGTGCGCGCGATGCGCTCGCGCACCTGCGTGGAAACGCCGGCCAGCACCACCATGCCCAAGGCGCCCGACAGCAGCGCCAGCGCCATCCACTTCCTGCCGAGCAGGCGCCAGCCGGAAAACAGCAGCACCAGCGCATAGGTGATCCATGACGCGCGCGAACCGGCCAGGACGATCACCACGCCGACCAGCAGCGCCGACAGCAACCAGCCGGCGCGCCCCCAGCGCGACGCGCTGGCGAACAGTAGGAAAGGCGAAACGCTGGCCAGCACCTGGCCGAACTTCAGGTTGCAGGGCCCGAACACGCCGCTGAGCCGGTCCGCCGCCGCCACTTCCTCGGCGCTGCACAGGCCATGGCCGTTGACCAGCCATTTGAGCTGGTCCATCGACCAGAACAGCGGGCTGGTTCCGGCCGCCGCCTGCGCCAATGCATCCAGCACCCACACCGCGACGATGACCGCCAGCCCGGTGAAGGTGATGCGGCGCCGCGCCGCCGTCGCCACCGCGATGGCGACCAGCCACATGAAGGGCAGATAGCGCAGGCCCGCGGCCGCCTTGCCCCATGCCCTGGACGGATCGGCCGCACCGATCGCCGACAGCAGCTGCGGCAGCCAGTAGGCGAAGAACAGCACGCTGGTCAGCGCCCACGCCGGCACGCTGAGCAGGGGGCGGATGCCGCCGTTGAGCCGCAGCTGCAGCAGGCGCGACGCGGTGAACAGTGCACCCAGCGCCAGCACCGCCTCGGCGATGCCGGGCGCCGGCCACGCCGCGACGAAGGCAATCACCCAGGCCGGCGCCCACTTCCCAGGAAGCGTCGCGGACGGCGGGCGGGAATCAACCGACAAGTTCGCCATAGATATCCAGCGTCGCGCGCTGCATCGCGCGCAGGGTGTAGGGAATCCGTCGCGGCAGCGACGGCGGTTGCCGCAGCAGTTCCAGGGCGCGCGCCGCCAACGCCGTCGCATCGCCCCTGGGTACCGCGCCGCCGGGCTGCAGTTCGGCCAGCAGTTCGCCCACGCCGCCGTGGTCCCAGCCCAGCACCGGGCGGCCCACGGCCAGCGCTTCCAGCACGGTGCGGCCGAACGCTTCGGGCTTGTCCGACAGCTGCAGCACCAGGTCGCTGGCCGCATAGGCCTGTGCGATCCGCGCCGTCGGCCCGGTGATGGCGAGTGCGTCGGCGATGCCCAGCGCCGCGGCCTGTTGCTCGAGCCCGCGCACGTAGGCCTCGCGCCCGGGTTCGCGCGCACCGGGCATCCACAGCCGCGCCGGCACCGATTGCGCATGCAGCGCCGCCAGCAGGCGCAGCGCGTGCGCATGCCCCTTCAGGCGCGTGCCGCGGCCGGGCAGCAGCAGCAGCGGTCCGCCGCCGGCCAGCGCCGGATGCAGGGCGTCCACCGCCAGCCGCGGGCGACGGTCGGTGGACGCCACGTGCGGGAACTGCGCCGGGTCCACGCCGCGCGGAACCACCCGCAGGCGCTGCGGGTCGGTGGCCGGGTAATGCGCGAGCAGGTAGTCGCGCACGGTCCTGGACACGCAGATCACCCGTTCGCCGCTGGCCATGATGCCGCTGTAGCGGCCCGGCGAGTTCAGCCCATGCATGGTCGTGACCCAGTGCGGACGCCGCTCGCGCGGCAGGCCGCGCAGCGCGTGCCAGCCCAGCCAGGCCGGCAGCCGCGAACGCGCGTGCACGATGTCCGCGCCGGTCTCGGCGAACAGCCGCCGCAGCGACACCACGTGGCGCAGGGTCAGCAGCGACTTGCGGCCGATGTCCAGCGCCAGGTGTTCGGCGCCGGCATCCAGCAGCGGCTGCACCAGGCGACCGCCGGCGGAGACCACGATGGCGCGATGCCCCGCCTCCACCAGCGCCTGGGCGATTTCCAGCGTCGAGCGCTCGACGCCACCGGAGTGCAGCGCCGGCAGCAACTGCACCACGGTCAGGCGGCGCATGCGGGCGTTCAGTCGACCAGCACGAACACCGCGCCGCAGTACGGGCAGGCGGCTTCGCCGTTGGGTTCGTTCTCGATCGGCAGGTAGACCCGCGGATGCGAATTCCACAGCGCCATCTCCGGCGTCGGGCAGCTCAACGGCAGGTCGGCACGGTGCACGTTGTAGCGTTTCTGCGCGTTGGCGGGCGCGGTGGCGGTATGGCTCATGGCGTCATTCACACAGGAAAACCGGGACCGGCCAATTCTAGCAGCGCCGGACAGGGCATGAGCCTGGCCGGGCATAACCGCGCGCCATGCCCGTCGCCACTCTTTTCAGTGGTCCGGGCGGCGGCGCCCTCCTATGGTGGCCTGGCATCCATCGCGCCGTCCGGGGAATCGCCGTGCCGCCCATCGTCCGTCTTGCCGCCGCCATCGCCCTGCTGTCGCTGTGCTCCCCTGGCCGGGCCGCGGCCCGCCAGGCGGCCGACCTGGTGATCGCCGGCGGGTACGTCCATGACGGCAGCGGCGCGCCGGCGGTGGTCGGCGACGTGGTCGTCGCCGGCGACCGGGTGGTCGCGGTCGGCCCCGGTGCCGGCAGGCGCTACACGGCCATGCGCACCATCGACGCCACCGGCAGGATAGTCGCGCCCGGCTTCATCGATCCGCACACCCATCCCTACACCTATATCCGCTCGGATGATGCGGGCGTGCGCCGCAATGCACCGTGGCAGTATCAGGGCGTGACCACCATCGCCCATGGCGTGGACGGCGGCGGTACCCCGGAGGTGGCCCGCGAAAGCGCGGAATTCGCCCGCGCCGGGGTCGGCACCAACCTCGTCCCCTATGTCGGTTTCGGCCCGGTGCGGCGCGCCGTGCTCGGCCATGCCGCGCGCGCGCCGACGGCCGCGGAGCTGCAGCGCATGCGCGAACTGGTGGCGCAGGGCATGTGCGAGGGCGCGCTGGGCTTTTCCACCGGGCTGTTCTACGCGCCGCAGAGTTTCGCCGGCCGCGACGAAGTGGTGGCGCTGGCGCGCGAGGCGGCGGTCCGCGGCGGGCTGTACGACACGCACCAGCGCGACGAGTCGTCCTACGACATCGGCCTGCTCGCCTCCACGCGCGAGGCCCTGTCCATCGGCCGCGAGGCGGGGCTGCCGGTGCACATCGCGCACCTGAAGGCGCTGGGCACCGACGTGCACGGCATGGCGCCGGCGCTGGTGGAACTGGTGGAGCAGGCCCGCGCGCAGGGGCAGCGGGTCACCGCCGACCAGTACCCGTGGCTGGCGTCGGGGACCGGCATCACCGCCGCGCTGCTGCCGCGCTGGGCCGTGGACGGCGGCAACGCCGCGCTGCGGGAACGGCTGCAGGATCACGCGCAGCGCGAACGCATCCGTACCGCGATGCGCGAAAACCTGCAGCGTCGCGGCGGCGCCGGGGCCCTGCTGCTGATCTCCGCCGGGCAGGAGTGGACCGGCAGGACGCTGGCGGCGATGGCTGGCCAATGGAAGCTGGACCCGATCGATGCGGCGCTGCGCATCATCGAGCACGGCATCGACCATCCGGACCGGAACAGCGGCTCGGTGGCCTCGTTCAACATGGACGAGGACGACGTGCAGCGGCTGATGCGCCAGCCGTGGATGGTCACCAGCTCCGACGGCAACGATGGACACCCGCGGCAGTACGCCAGCTTTCCGCTGAAGTACCAGCGCTACGTGCGCGAGCTGGGCGTGCTGAGCACGGAGGACTTCATCCACCGCTCCACGGCGCTGACCGCGCGCATCCTGGGCCTGCGGGAACGCGGCGAACTGCGGCCGGGGTTCTTCGCGGACGTGGTGGTGTTCGACCCGCAGCGGTTCATGCCGCACGCCGACTACCTGCATCCGCGCGAGCTGTCTTCCGGCGTCGCCCTGCTGCTGGTCAACGGCGTCATCGCCATCGAGGACGACGTGCAGACCGACGCGCTTGCTGGCCGCGTACTGCGGCATTCGCCGCCGCCGGGCACCTGCCCCTGACCGCGAGGGTGGCGGCGGCGCGATGCCGGCCACCCGCACCGCACCCGCGTTGCAGCGCCTGCGTTGCGCCTTTGCCGTGCGCGCAGCGCGCCCACGCGCGATAACCGCAAGCTATGCCCGACCGACGCAACGGAAAGCCTGCGCGCGTACATCCGTGGCTACCATCCGGGCATGCGGATGTTCCGCGTCCATGCAAGGGGAAAACGCACGATGAAACCGCAACCCGCTCTTTCCGTCCTGAGCCTCATGCTCGCATCGGCCATCGCCATGGACGCGGCCGCCGCGCAGGAACAGGCATCGCCCGCGGCCGCGGCCGGCGACGATCCGCAGCAGACCAAGGCCACCACGCTCGACAGCGTGGTCGTGGTCGGCAGCCGCTTCGCCGGCAACAGCCAGACCGGCATGCTGCCGGTGAACACCGTTTCGGAAGAAGACATCCAGGCCACCGGCGCGGTGTCCGGCGAGGATCTGCTGCAGAGCCTGCCGCAGGTGGGCGACATGATGTTCGACAACACCGACACCGCATCGAACCTCAACGCCGCGCGCGGCGACGTGGGCTCGGTCAACCTGCGCAACCTCGGCACCGGCAATACCCTGCTGCTGGTCAACGGCCGGCGCATGGTCAACCACCCCGGCACCCAGACCGAGAACTTCGTTCCGCGGCAGACCGCCAACATCAACGCCATCCCGCTGTACGGCGTGAAACGCATGGAAACGCTGCTGGGCGGCGCCTCGGCGCTGTACGGTTCCGACGCCGTGGCCGGCGTGATGAACGTGGTGATGGACACGCATTTCCAGGGCCTGAAGATCCAGGGCCAGTACGGGGGATCGGAGGGCACGGACTTCCGCCAGGGCAACCTCAACTTCAAGGCCGGGCACTGGTTCAACGACGGCCGCACCCGCGTCACCGTGCTGGGCGGGCACACCTATCGCAGCGTGATGGAGGCTTCCGAGCGCGACTACTCGGCCAACCAGGACCACACGGATTTCATGGTCGGCACGCCTTGGGAAGGCATGACCGCGTTCGACGACCGCACCACGTCCAGCGCGTGGGGCGTGTTCCAGACCGTCAACGGCCGCCAGGTCAAGCAGAACGGGAAGAACATCACCAACAGCAGCGGCAGCTTCCATATCGAGCCCATCCCCAACGGCTGCGCCACCCTGCTCAACGACGACGTCTGCATCCAGACCGGCGCGCAGAGCACCGCCATCGACCGTCCGCTGCGCTTCAACGCCAATTCGCAGCGTTACCTGATGGGCGGGCTGGGCCGCAACAACCTGTTCGGCACCCTCGAGCACGACATCGACGACAACTTCGTCGCCTTCGGTGAACTGAACTACTACCAGTCGAAGTACGAAGGCATGCGCGAGCAGGCCGCCTCGCTCGCCGCCGCGCCGATCATCGTGCCCGCGTCCAACTACTGGAATCCGTTCGGCGCGAAGTACCTGGCCGACGGCTCGCTCAACCCCAACCGCCTGCCCGGCCTGAACATCGCCGACGAAGGCGTGGACCTGCGCATCAGCAACTACCGCGCCACCGAAACCACGCGCCCGTACACGGTCGACGACGACTCCTACCGCGTCATGGCGGGCGTGCGCGGCCTGCTGGCAGGCTTCGACTGGGAGAGCGCCGTGCTGTATTCGCGCGCCACCACCCTGGATACCCAGCACGGCTCGATCAGCAACACCCTGTTCTCGCAGGCGCTGGCGCGCAACGACCCCGGCGCCTACAACCCCTTCGGCGGCGGCAACCTGCAGGACTGGTCGGCGCCCAGCAACGCGCCCAACGACCCGGCCACCATCGCCAGCTTCCTGGTGCCGGTGAAACGCCGCGCCACCGCCTCGCTGTTCCAGGTGGACACGCGCTTCACCCGCGAGCAGCTGTTCGCCCTGCCCGCCGGCGACGTGGGCCTGTCCTTCGGCGCCGAGTGGCGGCGCGAGACGCTGGCCGACGAGCGCGACGACCGCATGAACGGCACCCTCACCTATACCAATCCGCTGACCGGCGACATCACCTCGGACGTGCTCGGCGCCAGCCCGGCCGGCAATACCAGCGGCGACCGCAACGTGGCCTCTGCCTACGTCGAGTTCGCGGTGCCGCTGGTGAAGCCGGACATGGGCATCCCGCTGGTGCGTTCGCTGGACCTGCAGATCGCCGGGCGCTGGGAGCACTATTCGGACTTCGGCAACGTCTCCAATCCGAAGGTCGCGCTGGCCTGGGACGTGTTCGACGGCTTCATGCTGCGTGGCAACTGGTCCACCAGCTTCCTGGCGCCCAACATCCTGCAGATGTATTCGGACGGCACCGTGGTCAGCAACAGCCGCCTGGACTACTACCAGTGCGAAGCCGACGTGCGCGCCGGCCGCATCGCCAGCTTCAGCCAGTGCGGCAAGTCGTACAGCACCCAGGCGGTGCGCGAGGGCAACCTCGACCTGAAACCGGAGACCTCGGAGGCGTGGTCGGCGGGCATGGTGTTCCAGCCACGCTTCCTGCCGCGCACGGCCGGGCAGTTCACCTTCACCATGGACTACTGGTCCATCGAACAGGAGGACATGATCGCCGTCACCGGCGAGCAGACCCACCTGGCGCTGGACTACCTGCTGCGCATGCAAGGGTCGTACAACCCCAACGTGCTGCGCGAGGAGCCCGACGACGCCAAGCGCGACAACTTCGCCGGCACCGGGCTGGAGGCGGTCGGCAACGTGCTGCAGGTGCGCGACCAGTACACCAACCGCCTGCCCCGCCTTACCCGCGGCATCGACTTCGGCCTGTCCTGGCGGCTGCGCAGCGACCGCTTCGGCACCTTCAATGCCAGCCTCGACGCCAGCCGGCTGATCGAGCAGACGCAGATGCCCTCGGACCTGGAAAGCATGATCGAGCAGGCGCAGCAGTCCGGGCTGATCAGCAGCGGCTTCACCATCCGCAGCGCCGGCAACCTGCTGGGCATCAACGGCACCCCGGAATGGCGCGCCTCGTTCAACGCCAGCTGGCGCTACCGCGACTGGAGCGTGGGTACCTTCGTGCGCCATGTCGGCGCCTTCGATTCAAGCGATGCGCAGCTGGCCGACGGCACGCTGTACCGGATCCCGGCCTGGACCACCACCAACCTGTGGCTGGAACGCCGCTTCGGCAAGGTCGGCAACCTGCTGGACAACAGCAGCGTGCGCCTGACCGTGCGCAACGTCACCGACCGCGACCCGCCGCTGTCCGCCCGCAGCCTGGGCTTCTACTCGTCACTGCACAATGCGCTGGGCCGCGGCTATTACCTGACCCTGACCAAGTCCTTCGACTGAGCGGACGCGGCCATCACGCGGCGATGCGGGGTGCCGCGGAGCGCGGCGGCCGGCGGACAGGCGATCCGTGCCGATCGCCGCGTCCCCGGGCATGCGGACGCCGGAACCGGAAAGCCGGTTCCGGTGGTGCCGGGTCACATCACGGCTGGCGGCCCGGAGCGCCGGACGGAGAAGGCCTCCGACTCAGGACAGGATGCCCAGCAGCCCACCCACGCCGATGCCGACCACGGTACCTACAAAGAGACCCGCCAGGAACTGCAGCCGCAGCGGATCGGAGATGCCGCGCCTGCCGTCGTGGTCCGCACTCTTCTTGAACATGCCTCGTCTCCCGGTATGAACAGAACGCGGAGGGGCGCGTGGATCGCGCGCGAAAGCGGGACCCCTTCCCGCCTGCAACCTCCCTGTTCCCTCCGCAGGGCGCTCCCGCCGATCGAGAGAATCCCCCCTGTCTCTCGAAGGCTCTCCGGCCTCACCGGGATTTCACACGAAATGCCGCGCCTGCCGTAACTGTCAGGATTGACAGGTTCGCCCCCCCCTTTGCCGCCACCAGCAGGCCCCCGGGGCCATCGACAGGCGAGTCACCCCCCGTTCCCGGCGGTGTTTCGCGGCTCCCGGGCCGGGCGCCCGGCCAGTTCGATCCAGCAGGCGAAGGTGGGGTGGCCCTCGACCATCACCGGCGGCCCGGCGCGGTGCACATGGAAGCCGGTCCGGCGCAGCAGGCGCTCCATCGCCAGCGGCGAGACCGTGATGAGCCGCTTCCCGCCCAGGCCTTCCACGTGGTCGGCGGCCAGCTGCAGGATGTCCAGCGCCAGCGCGGACGGCCGCAGCGTGGCGATGCCGGTGCGCGCGCCCTGCAGGTCCATCACCGCGAAGCGCGACAGCTCCCATACCTCTTCCGAACAGGGCGGCGGCAACCCGTTCATCAGTTCCGGGAACATCTCGCCCAGCAGATACGGGCCCACGGTCGGCAGCAACCGCGCGTAGCCGACGATGTCGTGCCGTTCGTCGCGGGCGATCACGTGCACGGTTTCCGGCTGGTCGAAGCGGTCGCGCTCGATTCCCGGCGGCGTATCCATGCGCCAGCCCAGCGTTTCGACGAAAACCCGGTAACGGTATCGGCCCAGCGCCTCGTTGAGCAGCGGCGACAGGTTGCCCGCGCTGGCAAGGATGAACTCCATGACGCACCCCCCGTTCCTGATGGATGGGGAATGAGTCTTGCAATGCAGCACAGGCGTGATAACTGTCAGGATTGACAGGTCATGGAGCACCCGGCAGCAGGGCGGCGTACCTCCATACGAGCCGCGCGCCGACCGGATGGAACCGCGTTCCGGCCGGATGTCAGCGGAAACCGACGGCCTCCAGCACCACCGGTTTCCATTCCAGCGCTTCGACCAGCCGCTGCAGGCAGCGCGCGGTACGGTCCGGCCCGATGTCCCTGCCCTGCTCATCCACCAGCATCACGTTGCTGCGCGGGGTGTCCCGGCAGGCGGCGGACAGCGGCCGCGACAGGGTATCGATATGCCAGTCCCAGCCCACCGAAACGGCCGGAACGGACGTGGTGGCCCATTCGGTATAGCCGCTGATGTCCGAGTGGACCGCCCCCGCGGCACCGGTGCGCCGTTCCTCGTCCAGTCCCGACACCAGGTGCACGAGCCGCAGTTGGTCCAGCGCCCGGCGTGGAAGGCGGATGTAACCATCGTCGTCCATCATTATCATGCGGCCTATGGCAGTGCAGGCGGCAGTGGTGCACTGCGCCGGGCGGTCGGGTTGCCCAATCTAGATGCCCGGCGCATGCGCTGGAAACTGTCAGTGCTGACAGTAGCGCCGGGCCGGGATCACGATTTCATCGGGGGCTGGAAATGGAGGCGTGGCGGGAAGACCAACTCAATGCGCTGCTGGCGCCGGGCGGACAGGAAGACCTGTTCGGCACGGTCGCCGGGCTGGTGCGTGCGCTGGGCTTCGAGCACTGCGCCTATGGCATGCGCGCGCCGCTGCCGCTGGCGCAGCCGGAGATCGTGATGCTCAACGACTACCCGGAAGCCTGGCAGAAGCGCTACCACGACAACGCCTACCTGCTGGTCGACCCCACCGTCCGCCAGGGCGCGGCGTCGCTCGATCCCTTCGCCTGGTCCAACTCCGACGATCCGCTCGATCCGGCCGCCGCGTTCTGGGAGGACGCGCGCCTGCACGACATCACCTGCGGCGTGTCGCTGCCGGCACTGGCGGCCAACAGCGTGCGCGGCATGCTGACCGTGACCCGCGGCGGTGAAAAGCTCGATCCGCTGGAACTGCGCGCCCGGTGGTCGCAACTGGTCTGGCTGGGCCAGGTCGCCCACCACGGGCTGGCGCGGGAAATGCTCGCGCGCTGGCGCGCCACCTCGCGCGAGGCCATGAGCGGGCGCGAGATCGAAATCCTGCGCTGGGTCGCCGAAGGCCACACCAACCGCCAGATCGCCGCGCGCCTGAACATCACCGAGCGCACGGTCAACTTCCACCTGAACAACGCCATGGCCAAGCTGGAGGTGGGCAACCGCACCGCCGCGGCCGTGCGCGCGGTGGTGCTGGGCATCATTGCCTGATCCGGCCGCAACCGGCCGGCAGCAGAAAATCGCGATCTCCAGGAACGACAAGGCCGGCGTGCGCCGGCCTTGTCGCTGTTGCCTTGCCGCCGTGGCTCAGGCGCCGCGTTCGGCGTCCATCTGCTTGCGGATCTGCGCATCGACCGCGGCGATGGCGGTCATGTTCAGCACGCGGCGCGAACTGGCGCTGCTGGTGAGGATGTGCACCGGCTTGGAGATGCCCATCAGGATCGGGCCGATCGCCACGCCATCGGTGAAAACGCGCACCAGGTTGTAGGCGATGTTGGCCGCTTCCAGGTTGGGCAGCACGAACAGGTTGGCGCGGCCCTTGAGCGTGCTGTTGGGCAGCAGCTTCTCGCGCAGCGCCTCGTCCCAGGCGGTGTCGCCCTGCATCTCGCCGTCCACGTTCAGGCGCGGGTTGCGCTTGAGCAGCTGCTCGCGCACCTGGCGCATCTTCAGCGCGTCCTTGGAATCGTGGCTGCCGAAGTTGGAGTGCGACAGCAGCGCCACCTTCGGTTCGATGCCGAACAGCTTCATGCGGTAGGCCGCCTGCAGCGTGGATTCGACGATCTGCTCCACGCTCGGGTCTTCCTGCACGTGGGTGTCGACGAAGAAGAACACGCCCTGCGAGTTGATCACGCCGGTCATCGCCGAGGTCGAGCTGACCCGCGGCTCCAGCGGGATCACGCTGCGCACGTAGCCGAGCTTCTTGTGGAAGCGGCCGACCACGCCACTGAGCATGGCGTCGGCTTCGCCGCGCGCCACCATCACCGCGGCGATCAGGGTCGGGCGCGAGCGCAGCAGGTTCTTGGCCGCGGCCACGGTCACGCCGCGGCGGCCGGTCAGGCCGTGGTAGTACTGCCAGTAGTCGTTGAAGCGCGGATCGTCGTTGATGTTGGTGATCTCGAAATCCACGCCCGGCTTCATGCGCAGGCCCAGCCGCTCGATGCGCGACTCGATCACGTCCGGGCGGCCGATCAGGATCGGGAAGGCCACGCCCTCGTCGATCACGTTCTGCACCGCGCGCAGCACCACCTCTTCCTCGCCCTCGGCATAGACCACGCGCTGCTTGTCGGCGCGCGCCTGGTCGTAGACCGGCTTCATGAACAGGCTGGTGCGGTAGACGAACTGCGCCAGCTTCTGGCGGTAGGCGGCCATGTCGGCGATGGGGCGCGTGGCCACGCCCGAGTCCATCGCCGCCTGCGCGACCGCCGAGGACAGCTCCACCAGCAGGCGGCGGTCGAACGGGCGCGGGATCAGGTAGTCGCGGCCGAAGCTTGGCGTGTCGCCGCCGTAGGCCGCGCCCAGGTCGGAGGCCTCCTTGCGGGCCAGCGCGGCGATGGCGCGCACGCAGGCGACCTTCATTTCCTCGTTGATGCCGGTGGCGCCGACGTCGAGCGCGCCGCGGAACAGGTAGGGGAAGCACAGCGCGTTGTTGACCTGGTTCGGGTAGTCCGAACGGCCGGTGCCGATGATCGCGTCCGGACGGGCGGCGCGCGCCACTTCCGGCATGATTTCCGGGGTCGGGTTGGCCAGGGCGAAGATCACCGGGTCCGGCGCCATGGTCTTGACCATCTCGGCGGTGAGGATGCCCGGGGCCGACAGGCCCAGGAAGATGTCCGCGCCCTCGACGATCTCGGCCAGGGTGCGCTTGTCGGTGTCGCGCGCGTAGCGCGCCTTCTCCGGGTCCAGCCCCTCGCGGCCGGCGTAGATCACGCCGTCGCGGTCGAAGGCCAGCACGTTCTCCGGCCTGACGCCCAGTTCCACCAGCATGTTCACGCAGGAAATGCCGGCCGCGCCCATGCCGGTGGTGGCGACCTTGACCTCGTCGATCTTCTTGCCGGTGATGTCCAGCGCGTTGAGGATGGCGGCGCCGACGATGATCGCGGTGCCGTGCTGGTCGTCATGGAACACCGGGATGTTCATGCGCTCGCGCAGCTTGCGCTCGACCACGAAGCATTCCGGCGCCTTGATGTCTTCCAGGTTGATGCCGCCGAAGGTCGGCTCCAGCGAGGCGATGATGTCGACCAGCTTGTCCGGGTCGTTCTCGTCCACCTCGATGTCGAACACGTCGATGCCGGCGAACTTCTGGAACAGCACGCCCTTGCCTTCCATCACCGGCTTGCCGGCCAGCGGGCCGATGTTGCCCAGGCCCAGCACCGCGGTGCCGTTGGAGATCACCGCCACCAGGTTGCCGCGCGCGGTCAGCTCGCTGGCCGCGGCCGGATCGGCCACGATCGCCTCGCAGGCATACGCCACGCCCGGCGAGTACGCCAGCGACAGGTCGCGCTGGGTGAGCATCGGCTTGGTGGCGGCGACCCGGATCTTCCCCGGCGGCGACATGCGGTGGTAATCGAGGGCGGCCTGTTTGAAATCTTCTTTGGACATCGACGGGACTTGCTGTGGCTGAATGCCCGATTCTAGCGACTCAACGACGACAGGAACCGTTTCATCGGGGACTGTATTCAGGACAGCGCGCCCGATTCGCCATGCTGCTTTGCAGCATCAAGCGAAAATATTTTTCATGCGGGCGGTTATCTGCTACATAGACACCTCTCCCGCGGGGAAGACGGGGACACCATGAAAGTGATCCGGCATGGATAAAAAACTATTTCACGGCGCGCCCGCCGCGCTCCGGGGCAAGGGCCTGGGCGCCAGCGATGGCGAACTGTCGACGACGGAGGCCGGACGCCAGGGCTGGTCGATCCTGCGCGAGCAGGTGAGCCTGCCCGCCGCCGTGCTGCTGCGCTCGGCGCTGCTGCACAACCTGGAATGGATGCGCCGCTTCGTCGCCGCCTACGGCGTGCGGCTGGCGCCGCACGGCAAGACCACGATGAGCCCGGAACTGTTCGGCCTGCAGCTCGACGCCGGCGCCTGGGGCATCACCGTGGCCACCGCGCCGCAGGCGCGCGAGGCGTGGCGGGCCGGCGCGCGCCGCCTGCTGATCGCCAACCAGCTGGTCGGCCCGGCCAACATGGCCATCGTCGCCGACCTGCTGGATGCCGGCGGCACCGAAGTGTTCTGCCTGGTGGACTCGGCCGGCAACGCCGACGCGCTGGGCCGCTGGTTCCAGGCGCGCGGGCTGCGTCTGGACGTGCTGCTGGAGATCGGCGTGGCCGGCGGCCGCACCGGCGTGCGCGACGACGCGCAGGCGCAGGCGGTGGTCGAGGCCGTCGCACGCTGGCCGCAGGCGCTGCGGCTGGCCGGCGTGGAAGTCTACGAGGGCGTGGTGGCCGACGAGGCCGGCGTGCGCGCGGTCCTGCGCCGTAGCGTGGAGACCTTCCAGCGCCTGCGCGAGGGCCGCGCCTTCGGCCGCATGCCCGCGCTGCTGTCCGGCGCCGGCTCGGCCTGGTTCGACGTGGTCGCCGAGGAATTCGCCGCGCTCTCCGGCGATGCCGCGGCCGAGATCGTGCTGCGCCCGGGCTGCTACCTCACCCATGACGTCGGCGCCTACCGCCAGGCCGCCGCCCGCATCCATGCCGGCAACCCGGTCGCGCGGCAGATGGGCACCACCCTGCAGCCGGCGCTGCGGCTGTGGGCCTACGTGCAGTCGCGGCCGGAACCGGACAAGGCCATCGTCGGGCTGGGCAAGCGCGACGCCGCGTTCGACGCCGGTTTCCCGGTGCCGGCGCTGCATTACCGGCCGGGCGATGCCGCCCCCGCCGACGCCGCCGCGCACTGGCAGGTGACGGCGATGATGGACCAGCACGCCTTCCTGCAGGTGCGGGCCGACGACGACCTGCGCGTGGGCGACATGCTGTGCTTCGACATCTCGCACCCGTGCCTGACCTTCGACAAGTGGCGCCACCTGCTGGTGGTCGACGACGACCACAACGTGGTCGACGCCGTTTCCACGCAGTTCTGACCCGCCTGCGGACCGGTACGCATGAGCCATGGACACCTGCTGCTGATCTACGCCGTGCTGGCGATCCTCGCGCTGATCGTGCTGATCGCCCGTTACCGGCTCAATCCCTTCATCAGCGTCACCCTGGTCTCGATCGGGCTGGCGCTGCTGGCCGGCATGCCGGCGCCGGAAATCCTGCCCGCCTACGAGCAGGGCGTGGGCAAGACCCTGGGCCACATCGCGCTGATCGTGGCGCTGGGCACCATGCTCGGCAAGATGATGGCCGAGTCCGGCGGCGCCGAGCGCATCGCGCGCACGCTGATCGCGCGCTTCGGCACCAAAAACGTGCATTGGGCGATGATGCTGATCGCCTTCTGCATCGGCCTGCCGATCTTCTTCGAGGTCGGCTTCGTGCTGCTGGTCCCGATCGCGCTCAATGTCGCCCGCCGCACCGGCGTGCCGCTGCTGCTGGTCGGCCTGCCGATGGTGGCCGGGCTGTCGGTGGTGCACGGGCTGGTGCCGCCGCACCCGGCGGCGATGCTGGCCGTGCACGCCTACGGCGCCGACGTCGGCCGCACCGTGTTCTACGCGCTGCTGGTGGGCCTGCCCACCGCGGCGCTGGCCGGGCCGCTGTTCGCCAGAGTGGTGGCGCCGCGGGTCGTGCTGCCGGCGCGCAACCCGATGGAAGCCGCGCTGCTGGACGAGGGCCACGGCCGCATTCCCGACGACCAGCTGCCCGGCTTCGGCATCACCCTGGCCACCCTGCTGCTGCCGGTGGCGCTGATGCTGCTGGGTGGCTGGGCCGACCAGATCGCCACGCCGGGCTCGCCGCTCAACCACGGCCTGCGCTTCATCGGCCATTCGGTGGTGGCGCTGCTGCTGGCCACGCTGATGAGCTTCGTCAGCCTGGGCCTGCTGCGCGGCTTCAACCGCGAGCAGATCCTGAAGTTCTCGCAGGAATGCCTGGCGCCGACCGCCGCCATCACCCTGCTGGTCGGCGCCGGCGGCGGCCTCAACGGCATCCTGGTGCATACCGGCGTGGCCAGCCAGATCATCGACCTGTCCCGCCAGTTCGACCTGTCGCCGCTGCTGATGGGCTGGACCATGGCTGCGCTGATGCGCATCGCCACCGGCTCGGCGACGGTGGCGATGACCACCGCCTCGGGCATCGTCGCGCCCATCGCCGCCGCCCTGGGCTACCCGCACCCGGAACTGCTGGTGCTGGCCACCGGCGCCGGCTCGGTGGTGCTGTCGCACGTCAACGACGGCGGCTTCTGGCTGGTGAAGGAATACTTCAACATGTCCGTGGCCCAGACCTTCAAGACCTGGACCGTGCTGGAAACCCTCATCTCCGTCACCGCGCTCGCGCTGGTGGCGGCCCTCGCCGCCGTGCTCTGAACCGAAGATTCCCACCATGTTCGACATCGTCTACGAACTGCGCCAGCGGCTGCACGAATTCAGCCCGGTCGAGGTCCGCATCGCCACCACCATCCTCGCCGACGTCGACGCCGCCGCCCAGTACGGGGTGACCGAGCTGGCCGAGCGCGCCGAGGTCAGCGCCGCGGCGATCTCGCGCTTCGCCAAGACCCTGGGCTGCGAACACGTGCGCGAACTGCGCGCGCGGCTGGCGTCGGCCAGCGCGGTCGGCAAGCGTTTCCTGGAACAGCAGAACGCGCCGCCGGTGTCGGCGCTGTTCGCACAGATCTGCGACGACATCCAGGCCTGCCTGCGCCACAACCTGGCCAACCTGCAGGAGGAGGTGGTGCAGCAGCTGGCCGATGCGGTCTGCCAGGCGCGGCGCATCCACGTGTTCGGCATCGGCGGCTGCTCCACCGTGTTCTCGCAGGAACTGCAGAACCGGCTGATGCGCTTCGGCCTGCCGATCACCGCCTGCAGCGACGCGGTGGTGATGAAGATGACCGCCGCCATCCTCGGCCCGCAGGACCTGGTGCTGGCGCTGTCGGTCAGCGGCATTACCCCGGAAGTCACCTCGGCGGTGGAGATCGCCCGCACCTACGGCGCGCGCGTGGGCGCCATCACCCGCGCCGGCACGCCGCTGGCCGGGTTGAGCGACTGGCTGCTGCCGATCAGCATCGAGGAAACCGATTTCGTGTTCAAACCCTCCGCCTCGCGCTACGCGATGATGCTGGCCATCGACGTGCTGGCCACCACCACCGCGCTCAACGGCGCCAGCGACAACCACGAGCACCTGCGCCGCATCAAGCTGGCGCTGGACCGCTACCGGGGCGGCGACTCGCGCCTGCCGCTGGGCGACTGAGCGATGCACGACGTCCTGATCCGCAACGCGCTGGTGCTCGATGGCAGCGACCGGCCCGGCCGCCATGGCGACGTGGCGCTGCGCGATGGCCGCATCGCCGCGGTCGGCGCGGCGGCCGGCCCCGCGCGGCAGGTGGTCGACGCCGGCGGCCGCGCACTGGCGCCGGGCTTCATCGACGTGCACACCCACGACGACCTGGAAGTGCTGCGCAATCCGGACATGGCCAGCAAGCTGTCGCAGGGGGTGACCACGGTGGTGGTCGGCAACTGCGGCATCAGCGCCAGCCCGGTGCGCATCCGCGGCGAGGTGCCGGACCCGATGAACCTGCTCGGCGAAGCCGGCGATTTCCGCTTCGCCGACTTCGCCAGCTACCGCCAGGCGGTGGAAGCGGCGCGGCCGGCGGTGAACGTGGCCGCGCTGGTCGGCCATACCGCGCTGCGCCAGAACCACATGGACCGGCTGGACCGCGCCGCCAGCGCCGGGGAAATCGCCGCCATGCGCGCGCAGCTGCGCGAGAGCCTGGCGCAGGGCGCGCTGGGCCTGAGCAGCGGGCTGGCCTATGGCTCGGCGTTCCACGCGCCGCCCGGCGAAGTGGCGGAACTGGCGCGGGAGCTGCCCGCCGGCGGGCTGTATGCCACCCACCTGCGCGACGAATTCGGCGGCATCCTCGAGGCGCTGGACGAGGCCTTCGATGCGGCGCGCGCGCCGCGCGCCGCGGTGCGCGTCTCGCACCTGAAGTGCGCCGGCATCGACAACTGGGGCCGCAGCCGCGAAGTGCTGCGCCGCCTCGACGACGCCTCGGCCGGCCAGGACGTGGCCTGCGACTGCTACCCCTACGCCGCCAGCGCGTCCACCCTGGACCTGAAGCAGGTCACCGACGCCTACGACATCCTGATCACCTGGTCCGAAGCGGAACCGGCGCAGGGCGGGCGCCTGCTGGCCGACATCGCCGCCGGCTGGGGCGTCCCGCTGATGGAGGCGGCCATCCGCCTGCAGCCGGCCGGCGCGGTCTACCACTGCATGGACGAGGCCGACGTGCGCCGCATCCTGGCGCATCCGCTGACCATGATCGGCTCGGACGGCCTGCCGCGCGATCCGCGCCCGCATCCGCGCCTGTGGGGCACCTTCCCGCGCGTGCTCGGCCATTACGCGCGCGACGCGGCGCTGTTCCCGCTGCACACCGCCGTGCACAAGATGACCGGCCTGCCCGCCGCGCGCTTCGCGCTGGGCGCGCGTGGCGCCATCCGCGCCGGCGCCTGCGCCGACCTGGTGCTGTTCGACCCGGCGCGGGTGCGCGACACCGCCAGCTTCCACGACCCGGTGCGCGCGGCCGAGGGCATCGACGCGGTGTGGGTCAACGGCCAGCTGGCCTATGACGGCCGGGACGTGGTCGCGCGCCCGGGGCGGTTCATCGCGCCGGACTGAAAGCCCCTCTCCCCTCGGGAGAGGGGTTGGGGCGAGGGTACGGGCGAAGCCTCGTGCAGCCAGCTATTGCGAGGGCTCCGCCCGTACCCCCATCCGCCCCTTTGGGGCACCTGCATCCGGCACATCCCTGTGCCTCACCCTCCGGGCGGCTTCGCCGTGCAGCCCGGCAATCCTGCCAAGCTGCCTCCCGATGGGAGAAGGAAAAGCCACTCCCCCATCAACACACAAAGGAAACCCCATGACCGACATCAAACGTTACGGCGCCGAAGGCGGCGTCGGCCAGGGCAGACAACACATGCCGTTCTCGCGCGCGGTCGAAGCCGATGGCTGGCTGTACGTTTCCGGCCAGGTACCGATGCGCGACGGCGAACTGGTCGGCGGCACCGTGACCGAGCAGGCGCACGTGGCCATCGGCAACGTGCTGGCGATCCTCGCCGAGGCCGGCTACGGCCCCGAGCACGTGGTGCGCTGCGGCGTATGGCTGGACGACGCCCGCGATTTCTACGCGTTCAACAGCGTGTTCAAGCACTACTTCGGCGAACACCCGCCGGCGCGCGCCTGCGTGGAGAACCGCATGGTCGTGGACTGCAAGGTGGAAGTGGACTGCATCGCCTGGAAGCGCCCGCAGCGCTGATTGCGCGCCTGCCCGCCCCTGCGCCGGCGCCGCCGGCCAGGGGCGCCCACACCGTCGCGCATAACGGCCGGCTATGCCGCCGCGCGCTTTTGCGACTGGCGCCGCGCCCCGTTCCATGGCTATGGTGGATGCTGCCGCCCCGCGTCACGCTTCGTGCTGCGGCGCGGCAGACCGGCCCGCTCGCCATGGAGACACGCCATGCCTGCCCGCCTGCGCCCACGCCGGCCGCAGCCCCCCCGTCCCGCCCCGACTGGCGGAAAACGCGCCGTCGGCCATCGAACCGTCTGCCACCGTCATGCGGACGGGCCGGCTCCCGCCGGACTGCCCGTGGCTCCGCCCCCTCCCCCGTGCCGCGGAGCCACATCCCCCCGGGCCGTTCTCCCCCCGGCGGCGCCGGCCCTCCGCCGGACCCCACCCCCGACACCTGCGCTGGCAGGGCACGAGGTATTGATTCGATGATCCAACTTGATGCCGTACAGACGATCGCCTTCGGCGGCCTGACCCTGTTCGCCGGTTACGCGCTGTGCCGCGCGATCCCGGTGCTGCGCCGCTACAACCTGCCCGAACCGGTCGTCGGCGGCCTGCTGGTGGCCCTGCTGGTGTGGGCCGCGCACGCGCGCGACACCACCCTGTTCGAACTGGACACCAGCCTGAAGGTGCCGTTGATGGTGGCCTTCTTCACCACCCTGGGCATCAACGCCAGCCTGCGCCTGCTGCGCATCAGCGGCCGCCAGGTGATGATCTTCCTGCTGCTGGCCAGCCTGTTCGCGGTGCTGCAGAACCTGGTCGGCATCGGCGTGGCGTGGCTGTTCGACCTGCACCCGATGTTCGGCGTGCTCGCCGGCTCGGCCACGCTCACCGGCGGCCCGGCCACCGGCATGGCCTTCGCGCCGCTGTTCGAGAAGGCCGGCCTGCAGGGCGCCGAGACCCTGGCCATCACCGCGGCGATGGCCGGCATCATCTGCGGCGGCGTGGTCGGCGGCCCGGCCATCACCGTGCTGATGCGGCGGTTCGGCATCAGCGGGCCGGCCGGCAACGGCGCAGCCGCAGGCGCGGGCGCGGGCAGCGGCGAAGCCGACGAAACCGTGCACGTGCACTTCCCCAGCGAATCGGCGCGCGAATTCGACGCGCTCAAGAGCATCGTCGTGCTGCTGATGGCGATGTGGCTGGGCGCCTGGGTCAGCCAGGGCTTCGCCGGCCTGGGCCTGACCCTGCCGTCCTACATCGGCGCGATGCTGGTGGGCGCGGTGGTGCGCAACATCGACGACTACACCGGGCTGATCAAGCTGTCGGTGCCGACCACCGACCTGATCGGCAACATCTGCCTGGCGCTGTTCCTGGCAGTGGCGCTGATGGACCTGAAACTGTGGGAACTGGCCGGCATGGGCCTGCCGCTGGTGGTCAACCTGGTGATCCAGGTGGCGCTGGTGGCGCTGTTCGCGGTGCCGATCTACTACGTGATGGGCCGCGACTACGACGCAGCGGTGATGGGCGGCGGCTTCATCGGCTTCATGCTCGGCACCACCGCCAATGCCATGGCGGTGATGCGCCGGCTGGTGCAGCGCTACGGCGTGGCGCCGCGCGCCTTCCTGGTGGCGCCGCTGGTGGGCGCGTTCTTCATCGACTTCGTCAACGCGCTGATCATCACCGGCTTCCTCAACTTCTGGCCGCACTGACGCATCAGCCGCATCGCCCCTCCCGCGCAGGGCCGCCGCAATGGCGGCCCTGCCGTCTGCGGCCTACTGCGCCGCTGCGCCGGCGCCGGGCCGGCGCGGGTCGGCGGCGCCCTGCACGCCGCCGTCGCCCACCATCAGCGTCTGCGTGCTGCCGATGGTCTCGTCGCTTTCGATGCGGTGGCCCATGCCGCGCAGCAGGCGCAGCGTATCGGGGCTGAAGCCCGGCTCGATCTGCAGCATGCCGCTGCCCATGTCCTGGTGGATGCGCGGCCGGTGGGTGGCCTCGGCGATGTTCATGCCGAAATCGACCACGTCCACGATCGTCTGCATCACCGTGCCGGGAATCGTATTGCCGCCCGGGCTGCCGGTGACCAGCCATACTTTGCCGTCGCGCAGCACCAGGGTCGGCGACATGCTCGATACCGGCCGGCGCCCTGGCTGCAGCGCGTTGGCGACCACCCGCCCCGGCTCCGCGCGCGCGGCCAGCTGCGCGCGCAGCGAGAAGTTGCCGATCAGGTTGCCGAGCAGGAAACCGGTGCCTTCGGCCATCACCCCGGCGCCGAAGTCCGAGCCCAGGGTGAAGGTGTTGCTGACCGCGTTGCCGTCGGCGTCGATCACCGAGAAATGCGTGGTCTGCGGGCTTTCGTAGGGCACCGGATCGCCGGCCGCCAGGGTGGTGGCATCGAGCGCGCGTTCGGGCGAGAACAGCTTCCAGCGCGCATCGGCATAGGCCTTGGACACCAGCCCCTGCACCGGCGCGGCAACGAAGGCCGGGTCGCCGGCGTGGCGCGCGCGGTCGGCCCAGGCCAGCTTGATCGCCTCGGCCATGGCATGCAGCGCCGCCGCCGAGCCGGCGCCGTGCGCGGCCAGGTCCTCGTGCTCGAGCAGGTTGAGCATTTCCAGCACGCTGGCGCCGCCGCCGCTGGACGGCGGCATGGTCACCACCTCGCGGCCGCGGTAGGTGGTGCGCAGCGGCTCGCGTTCGATGGCGCGGTAATTGGCCAGGTCCTCGCGGGCGATCAGGCCGCCGTGGTGCTGCATGGCCGCCACCAGCCGCTGCGCGATCGGCCCGCGGTAGAACGCATCGGCGCCGTCGCGCGCGATCAACCGCAGCGACCACGCCAGGTCGGGCTGGCGCAGGCGCTCGCCCGTGCGCAGCGCGCTGCCGTCGGCGTGCAGGAACACCCCGGCGCCGGCCGGGCTGCGCGCCAGCCGCTCGCGCCCCCAGTCCAGGGCGAAGGCCTCGTCGCGGCTGAGCACCACGCCCTTGTCGGCCAGCTCGATCGCCGGCTGCAGCAGGCGCGCCCATGGCAGGCGCCCGTGCTGGCGATGGGCGAGCGCGAGCCCGGCCACGGTGCCGGGCACGCCGGCGGCCTTCCAGCCGGCGGTCTCGCCGTCGATGCGGCCATCGGCGCCGATGAAGCGTTCCAGCGTGGCCGCCGCCGGCGCCATCGAGCGGTAGTCGATGGCGACGCTGCGGTTCTCGCCGGCCAGGTGCAGCAGCATGTAACCATCGCCGCCGATGTTGCCCGCGCGCGGCAGCAGCACCGCCAGGGCGAAGGCCGTGGCCACCGCCGCGTCCACCGCGTTGCCGCCATCGCGCAGTACCTGCGCGCCGATCTCGCTGGCGCGCTGGTTCTGGCTGACCACCATGCCGCGGTCGCCGTGCTCGGGCTTCTGGATCGCCTGGTAGTTGAGCAGTTCGCGCGCGCCGGCCGGCGGCGCCAGCGCCAGCAGCGCGCACAGCAGCAGCGCCATGCCACGGCCCGGGAGGGAAACGAGGGTTCGCAGGGTCATGCCTATCTCCGGTTTGCGGTTCGCGGGCGCAATGCCGGCCGTCGTGGTCCGCGCGCGGCGGGGACGGCGGCAGTCGCACTGGCCCATCGCGAGCATGGCCGCCGCGTGCGCGCCTGTCGCGCATCTTTGATGGCCCACGGTATAGCTCGCAGGCATGGAAGCGCCCGTCGGCCCATCGCGCGCCGTGCGTGGCGGGCGCGGCCTTCCATAGCTGCGGGTTAACACCTGCCGCGCGATTGTGATCCCTGCTGCGGCGTGGCCGGCGGTAATCTGCCGGCCATGCCGAAGCCCGCCCGTTGCACCCCCTCCCCCACGGCCGGCGCGCCCGTTGCGGCGCGCTGGCGCCCCATCGCCGGCAGCCTGCTGCTGTGCCTGTCGCTCGCCCTGGCCGGCTGCGGCAGCGCGCCGGACGCACGCGCGCCGGCAACGGCGGGCGCCCAGGCCCACCAGGCCTCGCCGGCCATCGTCGTCGCCGCGCATCCATTGGCCGCGCGGGCCGGCGCCGAGGTGCTCGAACGCGGCGGCAGCGCGATGGATGCGGCCATGGCGGTGCAGCTGATGCTCGGGCTGGTGGAACCGCAGAGCTCGGGCATCGGCGGCGGCACGGTGCTGCTGGCCTACGACGCCGGCAGTGGCGAAGTCAGCGGCTACATCGGCCGCGAGCAGGCGCCGGCGTCGGCCGGGCCGGGCTGGTTCGACGACGCCGACGGCCAGCCGCTGGCGCGCGCCGATGCCATGCTCTCCGGCCGCGCCACCGGCGTGCCGGGCACCATCGCCACCTTCGCGCTGGCGCTGCGCGAGCATGGCCGGCTGCCGTGGGCGCGGCTGTTCGACGGCACCATCGCCACCGCCGAGCAGGGCTTCGCCATCACCCCGCGGCTGGAACGGCATATCCACGGCCGCTTCCCGCAGGCGGCGGCGGCCGACGTGCGCCGCTTCTTCGACGACGGCCACGGCGGCCTGCTGCGCGCCGGCGACACGCTGCGCAATCCGGCCTACGCGGCCACGCTGCGCACGCTGGCCGCCGGCGGCGCAGACGCGTTCTACCGCGGCGCGCTGGCCCGGGCCATCGTCGCCCGCACCACCGAGGCGCCGCGCCCGGGCACGATGACGCTCGACGACCTGGCCGGCTACCGCGCCGAGAAGGTGGCGCCGCTGTGCCGCCCGCTGCGCGGCTACCGGCTGTGCTCGCTGCCGCCGCCGGCCAGCGGCGTCGGCCTGCTGCAGCTGATGGCGCTGCTGGACGGCACCGACATCGACCGCCGCGACGCCACCGACCCGCAGGCCTGGCTGCTGTTCGCCGAGGCCAGCCGGCTGATGTACGCCGACCGCGACCACTACGTCGGCGATCCGCGCTTTGTCGATGTCCCGGTCGAGGGGCTGCTGGCGCCGGACTACGTGGACGCGCGCCGCGCGCTGATCGGCGCGCGCGCCGCGGCGCAGCCACCACGGCCCGGCGTGCCCGCCGGCGCACCGGCCATCGCCGCCGATGCCACCGACGAACCCGGCGGCACCAGCCATTTCGTGGTGGTGGACGACGACGGCAACGCGGTTTCGGTCACCACCACCGTCGAATCGTTCTTCGGTTCCGGGCGCATGGTCGGTGGCTTCTTCCTCAACAACCAGCTCACCGATTTCGCCTGGGACCGCCGCGACGGCCGCCCCGGCATGGCCAATGCCATCGCCGGCGGCAAGCGCCCGCGCTCGTCGATGTCGCCGCTGCTGATGCTCGATGGCGAAGGCCGCCTGGCCGGCGCGCTGGGTTCGCCCGGCGGCTCGGCCATTCCCGCCTACATCGGCAAGACCCTGACCGGCCTGCTCTACTGGCGCCTGCCGCTGGACCAGGCGGTGGCGCTGCCCAACCTGGTCGCGCGCGGCGCGCGTTTCGACGGCGAGGCCGGGCGTTTCCCGGCGCCGCTGCGCGCGGCGCTGCGCGAGCGCGGCGTGGACGTCCGCGCCGGTGCCGGCGAGGACTCCGGCCTGCACGGCGTGTTCCTGCGCGACGGGCGCTGGGAATGGGCCGCCGACCCGCGCCGCGACGGTACCGCCGCCTTCCCCGCCCACCGGAACCCCGATGCTTCCCGTTGAACCCCATGGCGAACCCGCCGGCGCCGACCTCGTCGTGCTCGGCGCCGGCGTCGTCGGCCTCGCCACCGCCTACGCCGCCGCGCGCCGCGGCCTGTCCGTGCTGCTGCTGGACCGCGCCGACGGGCCGGTGCAGGGCACCTCGTTCGCCAACGGCGCGCAGCTGAGCTACGCCTACACCGACGCCATGGCCGGCCCGTCCACCTGGAAACAGCTGCCGGCGATGCTGTTCGGGCGCAACGGCCCGTTCCGCACGCGCTGGTCGGCCGATCCCGATTTCTGGCGCTGGGGCCTGGCCTTCCTGCGCCAGACCGGCAGCGCGCGCCTGCGCGCCAACACGCTGGCCACGCTGGAACTGGCGCTGGAATCGCGCACCGCGCTGCACGCCCTGCTGCAGCGCCACCCCATCGCCTTCGAGCATGCGGTGTCGGGCAAGCTGCACGTCTACCACGATGCCGCCGCCCTGCAGGGCGCGCGCGCGATGATGGCGCTCAAGCAGCCGTTCGGCGTCGAACAGCACCTGCTCGACGCGCGCCAGGCCATCGCCGCCGAGCCGGCGCTGGCCGCCATGCCGGGCCTGGCCGGCGCGGTGCATTCGCCGCAGGAAGAAGCCGGCGATCCGTTCCTGTTCGGCACCGGCCTGCTGCGGGTGCTGCGGCAGCACCACGACGTGCAGGCGCGCTTCGGCTTCGATGTGCGGCACCTGGTGCGGCAGGGCGACGGCTGGCGCCTGCAGCCGCGCGCCGGCGCGGCGGTGCAGGCGCGGCGGCTGGTGGTGTGCAGCGGCATCGACGGCGCCGCGCTGCTGCGGCCGCTGGGTGTGCGCGTGCCGCTGATGGCGATCAAGGGCTATTCGTTCACCGCGCCGTGCGGACCGCGCGCGCCCACTGCGAGCATCACCGACACGTCGCGCAAGCTGGTGTTCTGCCGGCTCGGCGCGCGCATGCGCGTGGCCGGGCTGGCCGACCTCAACCACTGGGACCCGCAGCCGGACCCGCAACGCATGACGCAGCTGGTCGCGATGGCGCGCGCCTCGATGCCCGACGCGGTGGACTACGACCGCATCGAAAGCCGCTGGGCCGGCCTGCGCCCGGTCACGCCCTGGTCCTCGCCCGAGATCCGCGCCGTTGCCGACGGCCTGGTATGCAACCTCGGCCACGGCATGCTCGGCTGGACGCTGGCGATGGGCAGCGGCGAACGCGCCGTCGCCCTGGCGATGGCGCGGTGACGCCGTGCCCACCGCCGGTCGCCGGCGACGTCCACATCGACTAGGATCGGGCCATGCGTCTGCGCCAGATTGAAGTCTTCCACGCGGTCTATACCACCGGCTCGATCAGCGCCGCGGCCCGTTCGCTGCATGTGTCGCAGCCATCGGTCAGCAAGGTGCTGCACCACACCCAGTACCAGCTGGGCTTCGAGCTGTTCAAGCTGGTGCGCGGGCGGCTGGTCGCCACCGACGAGGCGCACGCGCTGTTCGTCGAGATCAAGGACATCTACGACCGCCTGCTGTCGCTGCAGAAGACGGTGGGCAACATCCGCGACATCGGCGGCGGCCACATCCGCCTGGCGGTGGTGCCCTCGCTCGGACAGCACGTGGTGCCGGCGGCGATCACCGCCTACCGGCGCCAGCATCCGGAAGTGACCTTCGACGTGCAGACCCTGCACCACGGCGACCTGTTCCAGGCGCTGTACGAGCGCGAGTGCGACATCGCCATCGCCTACAACCCGCCGCAGCACCCGCGCATGCAGCGCCGCGTGCTCGGGCAGGGCCAGCTGATGCTGCTGTTCGACAGCGCGCAATGGCCCGACCCGCCGGCGGCGATCCCGCTGCGCTGGCTGCAGGACCGCGACATGGTCGGCCTGGCCAGCAGCGGCCCCATCGGCGACCTGTTCACCGGCGAACTCAAGCGCCAGGGCGTGAGCATGCGCGAGGTCGTGTCCAACCAGACCTATTCGCTGGCCGCGGCGCTGACCCGCTGCGGCGCCGGCATGAGCGTGCTGGACGAGTTCACCGCCTGCGCCAACGCCGGCGGCGCGCTGCTGGCGCGCCCGCTGGAACCGGAAATCGGCTTCCGCATCGAATGCGTGTACCTGGAGGACCGACCGCCATCCAAGGCCGCCACCGAGTTCGTCCGCCAGTTCCAGCGCAGCCTGGCCGGAATGCGCGAAGCGCCAGCCCCGTAGGAGCGGCTCGACGTGGCCTCGGGCCATCAGCCGCGAAGGGGCTTTCTCCATGGACGACGGTTCTTGGTCTTTCAAACCCGGAAGGAGGCGGCGCCTTTCATCGGCAAAGCCCCATCGCGGCTGAAGCCGCTCCTACGGGGGGCTGCGGGCGAACTTCGGGTTCAACGTGCCCCAGATGCTGTACTGGTCGGCCAGGATCACGCCGGTCCAGTCCTCGATCTCGGCCTGGGTGATCTGCTCCCCGCCCTGCCGGCCGAACAGCACCACTTCGTCGCCGGCCTGCACGCCGGGGATGTCGGTCACGTCCACCATGGTGGTGTTCATGGTGACCCTGCCCAGCACCGGCGCGCGGCGGCCACGCACCAGCACGCTGCCCTTGTTGGAATAGGCGCGGCGGTAGCCGTCGGAATAGCCGACCGGCAGGTTGGCCAGCAGCGAATCGCGGCGCAGGGTGTAGGTGCGGTCGTAGCTCACCGTATCGCCGGCCGGAAACGCCTGCACCGAGGCCACGCGCGTCTTGAACGCGGCCACGTGGGCGAACGGCGGCTTGGGCGTGCCGCCGTAGCCGTACAGCGCGCCGCCCGGGCGCACCATGTCCAGGCGCGACTCGGGCACATGCTGCAGCGCGAACGAATTGGCCGCGTGCAGCTGCACGTCGCCGCGGCGCAGCGCGGTGTGCGCGAACAGCCAGTCGGCCTGCTGCTCGAAGGTACGCACGCCGGCCAGTACGTCGGCCGGGTCCTCGCCCGGGAAGTGGGTCATCAGGCCGACGATCCGCAGGCCATCGAGGCCGGCCAGCGCCACCGCATCGCGCCGTCCCTGTTCCGTGGCCAGTTCCAGCCCGTTGCGGCCCATGCCGGCCGAGTTCAATGCCAAGTGTACCGGCAGCGGCCGCCGCCTGTGGGCAAGCGCCGCCATCGCCTGCGCCATGGCCAGGTTGCCTGCCAGTTCCTCGATCCGGTACGGCAGTGCGGCCTCGACCTCCTCCAGCGTCGCCGCACGCACGCGCAGCACCCGGCCCCGGTAGCCGCAGGCGCGCGCCATGCGCGCTTCCTCGGTGCTGGCGATGCCGATGCAGGGCACGCCCGCGGCGATGATGCGCGGCATCACCAGGTCGATACCGGTGCCGTAGGCGTCGGCCTTCAGCACCGCGCACAGCTGCGCGCCACCGGCCAGCGCGCGCACGCGCCGCAGGTTGGCGTCGAATACGTCCAGGTCGATCTCGAGCCAGGCGTTGAGAGCGGCCATGCGCCGCCGGCCGGGCGAGGGCGCCAGCAGCGGCGCGCAGCGCGCGTCGAGCGAAGCGGCCAGGGCCGTGCCCATCGCCGCGGCGATGAAGCCGCGGCGGCCGGGAGATGCGATGCGCGTATCGGTCATGGTGTGCCCCGATGCCGCCGGTCGCCCGGCGGCGTTGCTGCCAGGCTCAGTCGAAGCGGTATTCGACCTGCAGGTTGAACGAGCGCCCGCGCGGGTCGGCCACGCGCGGTTCCCAGGCGGCGCCGGAGGCGAAATCGACCTGGTGCGCGGTGAACGGCGGGTCGGTGTCGAGCAGGTTGCGCACCGCGAAGGTGAAGCGCGTGTTCTCCAGCCCGGTCCAGGTCAGGCTGTAGTTGTAGGTGATGTAGTCGTCGACGTCCGGGTTCCAGTTGGGCGGCGTATAGAGACCGCCTTCGACGCTGACCGGCTCCTCGTCCTTGTAGCCGGAGCGGTAGACCTGGGTCAGCAGATGCGCCCAGTCGCCGCGCGCCCAGCCGAAGCTCAACGTGTGCTTCCACTTCAGCGGCAGGTTGTAGAAGCGCACGTACTCGCCCACCTTGTTCTCGCCATAGGGCTCGTTGGCCAGCGATTTTTCCTTGAAGGTGTCGATGTAGCTGCCGTTGAGGTTGACCTGCCAGCGGCCGCCGGCCAGTTCGCCGCTGAGGTTGGCGTCCAGTTCCACGCCGCGGGTCAGGGTGCCGCCGGAATTGATGTAGCGCTGGTCGATCGCGGTGACCTTGCCGCTGCTGTCGCGGATCCAGTTGTCCGGGAACAGGGCGTAATTTGCGGTCAGCGTTGCCAGGTTGGGCACGCGGATGGTGTTGCTGCGTTCGATCTCCCACCAGTCCAGGCTGACGTTGAAGGTGTCGGTGGGCGAGAACACGAAGCCGATGCTCTTCTGTTCGGACTCCTCCGGCTGCAGGTCGGTCTTGCCGCCGGTGATGATGACCGGCTGGATCAGGTCGCAGCCCGGTATCGACGAGTTGACCGAACCGCCCGGGCAGCTGGCCGGATCGACCAGGTCGCGGCCGAAGTAGTCCACGCGGTTGACGCCGGCGAACAGCTTGGTGAACTCGGGCACCTTGAAGCCGGTGCTGTAGGCGCCGCGGAACGCCAGCGATTCGATCGGCTGCCACTTGAACGAATACTTCGGGTTGGTGGTGCCGCCGAAGGTGTCGTAGCGGTCGTGGCGCACCGCCACGGTCACGTCCAGGGTGTCGATGATCGGCAGGTACATCTCCGCGTACACCGCCTTGACGTCGCGGTGCACCTTGGGCAGTTCGCTGGTCTCGTCGAACGGCGCCTGGTAGATGGTGTCGTAGTTCAGCGGCAGGCCGTCCAGCACCTGCACGCCGCCGAACTCGAATTCCTCGCGCCGCGCTTCCACGCCGGTGGCCAGCTGCGCCTCGCTGCCCCACAGGCTGAAACCGAGCCCGCCGCTGAAGCTGGCATCCACCGTGGTGACGGTGGATTGGCCGCCGTACAGGTGCACGCCGCTGGCCGAGGCCGCCTGCAGCGCGGCCATGCCCGCCGCGCTCTGCTGCTGACCCGGCATCAGGAACGGATTGAGCAGGCCGCTGCCCAGCACGTCGCGCAGGCCGCTGGAGAAGTAGTAGCCGCCGCGCAGCACCGATTCGGCCTTGTTCGACGCGCGCGACACGCCCACGTCGTAATCCCAGCTGCCGATGCTGCCTTCCAGCCCGGCCAGCAGGCGGTAGGACCTGGTGGTGGTCTCGATCTGGCGCGGGCCGCAGGCCATGCAGCGCCAGCGGTACGGGATGGGGTTGCCGTAGGTCAGGTTGGCGGTGCCGAAGTACGCGGCCAGCGCGTTGTAGACCTGGTCGTAGGTTTCCCGGGTATTGCCGTTCAGCGGGTACCAGGTGCCCGGGCCCATCACCGAGGTGGGCGAGGCGCTGGAGGTGAGCTGCAGCGGCTCGTACTCGCGCTGCGACTCCACCCGCGAGCCCATCGCCTCGGCGTAGAAACGGTGGTTCTCGCCGACGCGGATCGTGGCGCGGCCGAGGAACTGCAGGCTGTCCTGCGGCTGCTGCAGCGCCTGCGCGGCCGGGTAGTCCCAGGCGCAGGCGTACCGGGAGCTGCCGCTGTCCCACAGCCGGTAATCGTACGGGCCCATCGCCGGGCCGCCGTTCTCGCAGCCGGCGCCGCCGGGCAGGTTGAGGATGTTGACGTAGTTCTGTTTGCTGCCGTCGCCCGGGTCGATGAGCGAGCCGTTGATGATGCCGCCGGCGGCGTTGGTCACCGTGGCGAACGGCGTGCCGCGCGTATCCGGCGACACACCGCGGTCGGGCTGGAAGCTGTTGGCGAAATCGCGCTGGTAGCCGCGCAGGAACTCGCTGCGCCGCCAGTTGACCGTACCCCACACGTTCCAGCGGTCGGCGTCGAGGTCGCCGACGCCGCCGAGCAGGCTGTAGTTGTAGATGTTGCCGCCGCCGTGCTGGGTCGCGTCGAAGCCGGCGTTGACGCTGATGCCCTGGTAGTCGCTGCGGGTGATGAAGTTGATCACGCCGCCGATGGCGTCGGTGCCGTACATGGCCGAGGCGCCGTCGCGCAGCACCTCCACGCGCTCGATCGCCGCGAACGGGATCGAGTTCAGGTCCACCGCCTGGCCGCGCAGGCCGTGGGTGGCGACGCGGCGGCCGTTGAGCAGCACCAGGGTGGCATCGCTGCCCTGGCCGCGCAGGTTGGCGCCGGACACGCCGGCGGTGCCGCGCAGCTCGCCCAGGTCCATGTCCACCGACGCCGACACCATGCCGTCGGCGCCGTTGCCGGCGATGTTGAGGAAGGACAGCAGCTGCTCGGCCGAGGTGATGCCCTGCGCCTCGATCTCGGCCTTCTGCACGATGGTGACCGGCAGCGCGGCCTCCACGTCCACGCGCTTGATGCGCGAGCCGGTGACATTGACCTTGTCCAGGGTGGTGGCCGCCGGCGCGGCCTCCTGCGCCACGGCCGGCATGGCCATGGCCGCCAGCACCGCGCTGCAGAGGAAGTTCAATCGAAGGTCTGGCTGGCTACGCATGATGTCTCCAAGGGACGGGGGGGACGGACGACCAAGCAGTACGGCGGTGGAACGGGACGCGGCGCGGTCAGCGCGGCGCGGGGGAAACCTCGTCGAGGAACAGCGCGCCGATCGCGCGCGCGGTGTCGTAGGGCGTGGGATCGTTGCGGTTGCTCAGCAGCACCACGGTCAGGTGCTGCCGCGGCCAGCGCACCAGGCTGTTGCGGAAGCCGATGCTCTCGCCGTTGTGCCATTGCCTGTCTTCGGCGATGCGCCAGCCGAAGCCGTACCAGGTCGCTTCGGGTTCGCCCGCCACCTGCACCTGGCGGCCGAGCGCCAGCGCGCGGGTGGCCGCGTCGAACAGGCGGCCGTCGTACCAGGCCGCATCCCAGCGGGCCAGGTCGTCGATGCTGGAATAGAGGCCGCCATCGCCCAGCACCGCGCTGTAGGCGTTCTGGTCGGTGCGCTCCCAGCCCTGCGCGGTCTGGCTGTAGCCCCAGGCGCGATGCGGCACGTCGGGGCCCCCGGCGACGTAGGCCAGGCTGTCGCGCATGCCCAGCGGGGCGAAGATGCGGCTGCGCAGGAAGGCCGGGAAATCCATGCCCGAGGCGCGCTCGACCACCAGCGCCAGCAGCGCGTAGCCGCTGTTGCTGTAGCGGTAGGTGGTGCCCGGCGGGAAGTACAGCCGGTCCTCGCGTTCCAGCAGCGCCAACACCCCGGCGTCGCGGATCTGTCCCTGCCAGGACGCGCCCATCAGGTCCTCGTAATCGAGCACGCCGGAGGTGTGCGCGAGCAGGTGGCGCAGGGTGATGGCATCGGCCGCCGGCGGCAGCGAGGGCAGCCAGCGCCTGACCGGGTCGTCGATGGACAGCGCGCCGTCCTGCGCCAGCAGCAGCACGGCGGCGGCGGTGAACTGCTTGCTCACCGACGCCAGCCGGTAGTTCGTGTCGGCACCGGCGGCGGTGCCGCTTTCCAGGTCGGCGCGCCCGTAGCCGCGCCGGACCAGCGCCCTACCGTCCTTCAGCACCAGCAGCGAGGCGCCGGGGACGTCGCCGTCGTAGGGCTGCATCAGGCGGTCGATCGCGGCCTGGCGGGCGGCGTCATCGGCCGCGGCGGCCAGCGCCGGCAGCACCAGCATCATGAGCGGCAGCGCCGCTCGCCACACCACGGGAATCGACCGCAGGCAAAGCCGGTTGCGCATGCGCCCTCGCATGGACCAAGACAGGAGTGATGGAATGCCGTCGCCGACGGGCCGGCGACCGGGATCCCGGCATGCCTGCCTCCGCACTCCCTGCGCCTGTACCGGACTCCCCGATCCGGTCTCCCCTTCGCACCGCCCGTCGCGGCTTCACCTTGGCGCTTTCACCCCGGCAGCGTCAACGCCGCCGGCCGGCCCGTGGAGCGCCGCGCATGCCCGCATCCGGACTGCCCGAGAGAAAGCGTGAGCCGGCGAAAAACGGCCGTCGAATCCACGGCTTGGCAGGACGGGACCTCACCCGGACTCGCGCCGCCGCCGATGCTGCGCAGCGCGCGCACGGCCTCATCCATAGCCTGCGGTTGTGGATCACCCAACCAATGCGAGGGATGGGCCGTTGCAAGCGCAACCAAACCGCCCGCCGCGCATCGCGCTAGTCGCCGATGCGGTCCATGCGGATGCGGTTGGCGAACAGCGAGAACGCCAGGGTGCCGGCCAGCCGGTTGGCGCGCTGCAGCCACGGCGGCAGCCAGCGCGGCGGCGCCAGCACGCCGCTCTCGAACAGCGGCGCCAGCGCCTGCGCATCGCCCAGCGTCATCTTGCCGGCGAACAGCCAATGGCAGTAGCGCAGCTTCTCGTCGCGCAGCATCTGCCGGAAGAAGGTATGCACCGACACCAGCCCGCGCAGGTACACCGTGTCCTTGTTGAAGGCGCCGCCACCGGACACCGGCACGCCGCGGAACACGCGCTGGGCCGAGGCGAAGCTCTCCTCGGCCGTCTGCCCGGCGTCGCGGAAGTAGCCGAACACCTCGATGAAATCCGCGCCGTCGCGCGCCATCGCGATCGCCTCGATGCGCAGGCTGATGCGCTTCAGGCGCTGGATGTCGATGCTGCCGGTGGTCTGTTCGGCGAACGTCGCCAACCCTTCCTGGGTGGCGGTGATGCGCGGCGAGGACAGCGCCAGGCTCGGCAGCACCGTTTGACGACGGCCGTTGAGCGCGGTCAGCGAATGCACCAGCGCCTCGTGGTGGAACAGCTGCGCGCGGTCGTAGACGCTGAAACAGGCGCCACTGCGCAGGCGGATCTGGGTGGCGCCGGCGGCGGCCTTGGCGATCAGCTCCGGGTCCAGGACCACGTTGATCACGCGCGACTCGAAGAAGCCGTCCAGGTCGTTCTGCAGCTGCAGCTGCAGCGCGATGGCCGAGACCGGCACCTGTTCCTCCGGCGCCAGCAGTTCGTGGTCCAGCTCGTTGGCGATCTGGATGAAATGCCGCGCCGCCTCGCGCGCGGTCGGGCCATGGCCCGGCATCGGCTGTTCCGGCGTGCCGAACAGCTGCGCCGACAGCGCGTCCACCGCGTGCGTGCCCAGCGCTTCCAGCAGGCGCGCGGCCAGGTCCCAGCTTTCGACCGAATCGCGCAGGTAGCGCCCCAGCGGATGCGCCGGGTCGGCGGCCGCGGCGATCGCCGCCAGCTCGCGCCGCGCCTGGCTGAAATCGTGCTTCGGATACGCCACCTGCGGCAGCACCGGCGTGCCGCGGGCCACGCTGTCCAGGAACGGCGCCTGGGTCGACGCCGGCCAGCTGGTCAGGGTCAGCAGGCGGATGCCGCGCACCGCCGCGACCAGCCGCGCATCGAGCGCGGCGTGGTGGGCGATGGCCGGATCGGAGGACGGGCTGTTCATGCGGCCACCATAGCAATCCCTGCACGCACGATGCAGGAGCGGCGCGGGAAGGCCCACGGCCATCGGCCGCGCCGGCGCATTGCCAACAGGGCCTCGCCACGACGCACGCCACTGCCGCGGAATCGAAGCCGCCGCGCCCTCACCGGCGCTTCGGCTTCCCCGCCGGCCGCCACTGCGCGCCGCGGCTGCCGCTGCGGCGCTCGGTGGCCTGCTCGGCCTGGCGCTGCGCCAGCTTGGCCGCGGCCGCGGCCACTTCCTCGCGCAGCTTGAGGTAGTTGAGCAGGCGGCTTTCGTCGATCTCGCCCCGCTCGATGGCCGCACGCACCGCGCAGCCCGGTTCGTGCTGGTGCGAGCAGTCGCGGAAGCGGCACTGCGCGGTCAGCGCCTCGATGTCGGCGAAGCCGCCCTCGGCCAGGGTTTCCTCGCCGGTGGGCTTGAGTTCGCGCATGCCCGGCGTGTCGATCAGGCAGGCGCCGCTGGGCAGCGGCAGCAGCGCGCGGTGCGTGGTGGTGTGGCGGCCGCGCGAATCGCTGCCGCGCACCGCGCCGGTCTTCATGCGGTCCTGGCCCAGCAGCGTGTTGGTCAGCGTGGACTTGCCGGCGCCGGAGGAACCGACCAGCACCACGGTGCGGCCCGGCCCCAGCCATGGCGCGAGCGCGGCGACGCTGGCCGGGTCCTTGCCGTTGATCGCCAGCAGCGGGATGTCCTGCGCGGCCAGGTCCTCCAGCACCGCCAGCGCGTCGGCGCCGTACTCGGTCTGGTCGGCCTTGGTCAGCACCACCACCGGCGCCGCGCCACCGCTGCCGGCCAGCATCAGGTAGCGCTCGATCCGGCGCGGATTGAAGTCCGCGTCCAGCCCGCAGACGATGAACACCGTATCGATGTTGGCCGCGATCACCTGCTGGTGGTAATGCTCGCCGGCCGCGCCGCGCTTGATCGAGGTGCGTCGCGGCAGCAGCGCGACGATGCGCGCGTCCTCCAGCAGCACCCAGTCGCCGACCGCCGCGCGCTCGTGGCTGGGGAAGCGCGGCCGCTGCCATTCCGGCAGCGACTCGGCCT
Source organism: Stenotrophomonas sp. Steno-Z2 (assembly GCF_056393235.1). NCBI lineage: Bacteria > Pseudomonadati > Pseudomonadota > Gammaproteobacteria > Lysobacterales > Lysobacteraceae > Stenotrophomonas > Stenotrophomonas sp. Steno-Z2. Next base: position 86,850 of record NZ_JBWJOY010000003.1, read on the forward strand.
TGAGCGCGGCATCCGGCGCGTCGGCCACCACGTAGCCGGAACGGTGCTGCTCGACCACCCGCGCCGGGCGCGCCTGCGGGTGCGCGGCGAAGGCGGCCTGCCAGGCCGGCGCTTCCGGTGGGCCGGGCCAGGGCCAGCCGATGTGGCCCAGCGCGGTGAAATCGATGGTGTCGGTCATCGGCCAATTCTAAGCGGCGTGGCGCGGCCGGCCGTCCCCCCGGATGGATTTCCCCTGCGCCCGGAACCATCGCCCCGCAGCGCAGCAATTCCGCTACCATGCGGTTTCCCGCCCATGACGGCCCCACGCATGTCAAGCCCTGCCAAACCGCTGCCCACCCGCGAACGCCTGTCCGAAGTGCGCTACGAGATCCGTGGCGAGCTGGCCCGGCGAGCCCGCGAGCTGGAGGCCCAGGGCCGCAGGCTGATCAAGCTCAACATCGGCAACCCCGGCAATTTCGGATTCCGCGCACCCGAGCACCTGCAGCGCGCCATCGCCGACGACATGGGCCGTACCGATCCCTATACCCACCAGCAGGGCCTGCCGGTGGCGCGCGAGGCCATCGCCGCGGCCTATGCGCGGCGCGGCGCGCCCGACGCGCACGCCGACCGCGTGTTCCTCGGCAACGGCGTGTCCGAACTGATCGACCTGTCGCTGCGCGCCCTGCTCAACCCCGGCGACGAAGTGCTGGTGCCCTCGCCCGACTACCCGCTGTGGTCGGCGGCCACCATCCTCAACGACGGCCGCCCGGTGTATTACCGCTGCCGGCCCGAGAACGGCTTCCAGCCCGACCCGGTGGAGATCGAGACGCTGGTGTCCTCGCGCACCCGCGCCATCGTGCTGATCAACCCGAACAATCCCAGCGGCGCCAGCTACCCGCGCGAGCTGCTGGAGAAGATCGTCGCCATCGCCCGCCGCCACAACCTGCTGCTGCTGGTGGACGAGATCTACGACCAGATCCTCTACGACGGCGCCAGCTTCCAGCCGGTCGCGCCGCTGGCCGGCGACCACCCGTGCCTGACCTTCAGCGGCCTGAGCAAGGTGCACCGCGCCTGCGGCTGGCGCGTGGGCTGGATGCTGCTGTCCGGCGCCGCCGAACGGCTGGGCGAGTTCCGCGCCGCGCTGGACCTGCTCAGCGCGCTGCGCCTGTGCGCCAACGTGCCCGGGCAGTACGCCATCGAGGCGGCGGTCAACGGCCCGGACACCATTTCCGCGCTGTGCGCGCCGGGCGGCCGCCTGTACGAGACCCGCCGCGCCGTGATCGAGGCCTGCGCCGCCAGCGAGCACCTGCAGCTGGTCGCGCCGGCCGGCGCGCTGTACGCCTTCCCGGCGGTGGTCGGGCCGGCCGCGCAGGGCTTCGACGACCACGAATTCGCGCTGGAACTGATGAACGACGAGGGCGTGCTGGTCGTGCCCGGCTCCAGCTTCAACGTGCCCTACCGCCACCACTTCCGCGTGACCCTGCTGCCCGAGGCCGCGACCATGCGCGAGGTGTTCGGCCGCATCGACCGCGTGCTGGCGCGCCGCGCCGAGCAGGCGACCAAGGTGGTGCCGCTGAAGACGCGCAGCGCCGTAGCCTGAGGCGCGTCGATGAGCGCGACCGCCCCCGCCACGCCCCTGGCCCCGCGCTACCTGGCGCTGGGCGACTCCTACACCATCGGCGAAGGCGTGCCCGCCGCAGGCACCTGGCCGTTCCAGCTGGCCGCGGCGCTGCGCGCGCGCGGCATCGCGCTGGACGACCCGCAGGTCATCGCCACCACCGGCTGGACCACCGACGAGCTGGCCGCCGCCATCGACGCGGCCGCGCCGCAGGGGCCCTACGCGCTGGCGAGCCTGCTGATCGGCGTCAACAACCAGTACCGCGGGCGGCCGCTGGCCGAGTACCGGCAGCAGTTCGAACAGCTGCTGCAGCGGGCCATCGCGCTGGCCGCCGAAGACCCGCGGCGGGTACTGGTGCTGTCGATTCCCGACTGGGGCGTGACGCCCTACGCCGCCGCGCACGGACGCGAGGCCGCGGTCGTCGCGCGCGAGATCGACGATTTCAACGCCGCCGCCCACGCCTGCTGCGGCGACTACGGCGTCGCCTTCGTCGACATCACCCCGGCCAGCCGCGCGCACGGCGCCGAACCGGCGATGCTGGTGGACGACGGCCTGCATCCTTCCGCGGCGATGTACCGGTTGTGGATGGAACAGGCGCTGCCGATGGCGGCGGACCTGCTGACGGACCTGCCCGCCGCGTGAGCAGGGCACCCGGCATCGCGGCCATGCCGGCCCACGATGCCCGGGCCATCGCCCGCGCGTTCGCCCCGCGCCGCCCCTGGGGCAACCGCTGGGACTACTACTACGTGCTGTCCAAGCTGCGCAGCGATCCGCTCTATCCGGGCGTGCTCGACGCGTTGCGCGGCAGCCGGGCGCCGCTGCTGGACATGGGCTGCGGGCTGGGCCTGCTGGCGCACGCGCTGCGCCACGACGGGCAGATGCAGCCCTACCGCGGCGTGGACAACGACGCCGCCAAGATCCGCCGCGCCGACGGCGTCGCCCGCCGCGCCGGGCTGGCCGCCAGCGCTTTCGAGGTGATGGACCTGGCCGCGGCCCTGCCCGCGCACCGCGGCAGCGTGGCCATCCTCGATGTCCTGCAGTACCTGCCGGCCGAGGCGCAGGCGACCCTGCTGCGCCGGGCCGTGGCCATGCTCGAGGGCGACGGCCGGCTGGTGCTGCGCATGTCCCTGGCCGACGGCAGCCGCCGCGGCCGCATTTCGCGCCTCGGCGACCGCGCCGCCAACTGGATCGGCTGGATGCAGTTCCGCCCGCGCCACTATCCCGATGCCGATGCGCTGCAGGCGCAGCTGCGGCGGCAAGGCCTGCAGGTCAGCCTGGCGCCGCTGTACGGCAACACGCCGTTCAACAACTGGCTGCTGGTCGCGCGCCGCGCCTGAACCACGGCCGCGCCGTTTGCGCGGATAATCGCGCCATTCCCTGCCACCCGCCCGGGTCGGCGCCATGACGAGAACCCCGTGAGAAGAACCTACCGCCTCGACATCGAAGGCAAGCACCCCGACCGCCTGCTGGACGCCAGCAAGCACGACATCCGCAAGTACATCAAGCGCGAGCGCGGCAAGGCGCTGCCGGCCGGCGCCGATTTCTGGGATTTCGACAGCAGGGTGGGCATCGACGAGGCCAGCGCGCAGGTCGTGCCGTTCCCCGAACTGATCCGCGCGGTGGACGCGCTGGTCGCCGCCGGCAACAGGCAGTTCTTCGTGGAAGTGCTGCGCAAACCGGGCAAGCGCACGCCACGCCCGGCGGCGGACCCGGCCATCGCGGCGGAAAACGATTTCGAGGATTGATCCTCGCGGGATGCCTGCGGGCATCCCGGCAAGACCCCCGGCGGGGCGATACCCCGCTCTGCAAGGAATCGATCGCTGCGGCTCTGTAGCGCCGGGCAACGCCCGGCGGGCCTGGCCGGTGAAGCTCCGGTGGGGCGCGCCCGGCCGGTGCGATACGCCGCCCGCCGGGATTCAGGACGACGACCCGGCCTGCGCGGCCGCGCGCAGACGATCCTTCCTGCTGGGCCGGCGCCCCTTGATGCCGCCGTTGCCGTCGCTGACCGGCGCCGCCGGGACCGCCTCCCGCGGTTCGAAACCCGGCACTACCTCCGGCTCCAGCCGCAGGCCGTGGCGCCTGCAGATCAGCCGCCAGTGCGCCAGCGCGGCGGCTTCGACGAAGCTCACCGCCAGCCCGGTGGCGCCGGCACGGCCGGTGCGGCCGATGCGGTGCAGGTAATCGGCCGGCGAACGCGGCAGCTCGTGGTTCACCACCACCGGCAGGCCGGCGATGTCGATGCCACGCGCGGCCACGTCGGTCGCCACCAGCACCTGCAGTTCCCCGTCCTTGAACGCCTGCAGCGCGCGCACGCGGCGGCCCTGCGCCAGGTCGCCGTGCAGCGCCTGCACGGCGATGCCGGCCCTGCGCAGCGCGCCGGCCAGGCGGTCGCCCTCGCGGATGCTGGCGACGAACACCAGCACCTGCCGCCAGCGCGGATCGCCCAGCAGCGACAGCAGCAGGTCGACGCGGCGGCCGGCATCGACGCGCAGCGCGCGCTGCTCGATCTGCGGCGGCGCCTGCGCATCGACCTGCAGCCGCTGCGGCGCGCGCAGGCCGGCGGCGGCCAGGGCTTCGATCTGCGCCGGGAAGGTGGCCGAGAACAACGCCGTCTGCCGCTGCGCGGGCAGCTCGGCGAGGATCTGCCGCAGCTCGTCGCCGAAACCCAGCTCCAGCAGGCGGTCGGCCTCGTCCAGCACCAGCCGCTGCACCTGCCGCAGCGACAGCGCGTTGTGCGCCAGCAGGTCGAGCAGGCGCCCGGGCGTGGCCACCACCACGTCGGCGCCGCCGCGCAGCGCCATCAGCTGCGGGTTGATCGACACCCCGCCCACCGCGCACACCACCCGCGGCTGCCGCGGCAGTTCCCGGCCCAGCGTGGCGAACACGTCGGCCACCTGCAGCGCCAGTTCGCGCGTGGGCACCAGCACCAGTTGCCGCAGCACGCGCGGCCTGCGCGGCGGTGCCAGGAAGAAGTGCTGCAACGCCGGCAGCACGTAGGCCGCGGTCTTGCCGGAGCCGGTCGGCGCCAGCGCCATCACGTCCTGCCCCTTCAGCAATACCGGCACCGCCTGCTGCTGGATCGGCGTGGGCGCGCCGTAGCCGGCCTGCCGCAGCGCGCGCTGCAGCGCCGGCAGCACATAGGGGGACAGGCCGAGTCGGGAAAAAGGCATGGTGCGGTTCCAGGGGCCGCAGGCGGGGCGGCGAGTCTAAGCGGTTTCCGGCGGCAGCCGGGCCGGCAGCCCGCGCGCCTGCAGCTGGCGCAGCACCGCTTCGACGATGGCCGGGTTGTGGCCGTGCGCCGCGCCTTCGTGCAGCAGCACGATCGCGCCCGGCGCCAGGCCGCGCGCGATGCGCGCCACCACCGCGTCGGGCTGGCAGCCCACGCCATCGAACCCGCGCGCGCTCCAGCCCACCCGCGCCAGGCCATGCCGGCGCAGGGCGGCGGCGACGAACGGATTGGTCATGCCGACCACCGAGCGATACCAGCGCGGCGGCGTTCCGGCGATGGCGGCCAGCGCCTGCTGGCAGCGTCCGATCTCCTCGGCCATCCGCCGCGGCCCCAGGCGCCAGAACCACGCCTGCGGATGCGACTGGCTGTGGTTGCCCAGCCCATGCCCGCGGCGCAGCACCTCGCGCACCAGTTCCGGCCGCGCCGCCGCGCGCGCGCCGACCATGAAGAAGGTGGCCCGGGCGTCGTAGCGGTCGAGCAGGTCGAGGATCGCCAGGGTGTCGTCGGAGGGGCCGTCGTCGATGGTCAGCCACACCGCCGGGCCGGGCAGGCGCGACAGCACCGGCGCGTAGAAGCCGCTGTTGGGCAGGAACACCGGCACCACGAACAGCGCGTGGCTGGCCAGCAGCAGCGGCAGCCCGGCCTTCCAGCCCAGCCATACCCAAGCCGTCGCCACCAGCGCCTGCGACAACAGCAGCCAGCCGATCCAGCGCCAGGGATGGGGCGGCGTGCGATGCAGGGTTCCCGTGGCGGTCATGTCCCATGATGCCATGCGGCGTAGAATCGGCCCTGTCTTCGACCAACCCCACGAGTTCACGATGTCCCTGGATCCCGCCCTGCGCGAACGCATCGAATCCCTCCTCGGCGCCAACCGCGTCGTCCTGTTCATGAAGGGCCAGCCGGCCATGCCGCAGTGCGGCTTCTCGGCCAAGGCGGTCGGCGTGCTGCAGGACCTGGGCGTGGATTTCGCCCACGTCAACGTGCTGGCCGACGGGGAAATCCGCGAGGGCATCAAGGCCTATGGCGACTGGCCGACCATTCCGCAGCTGTACGTGGACGGCGAGCTGGTCGGCGGCAGCGACATCATGCTGCAGATGGCCAACAGCGGCGAGCTGAGCGCCCTGCTCGGCGTGGCGCCGCCGGACCGCACCCCGCCGGCCATCACCATCACCCCGGCCGCGGTGGAAATGCTCAAGGGCGCGCTGGCCGACGCCCCGGGCGCCGCGCTGCAGCTGAGCATCGACGCGCGCTTCCAGCCGAACTTCCAGCTGGCCCCGCTCGACGCCAACGCCATCGCCGCCGAATCCAACGGCCTGCGCGTGCAGTTCGACGTGGCCAGCGCGCGCCGCGCCAACGGCATCACCATCGACTGGGTGGACGACATCCGCGGCCAGGGCCTGGCCATCGACAACCCCAACGCGCCGAAGCCGGTGCAGGAACTGGACGTGCGCGGCGCCGACGACCAGGTGCGCGCCGGCAGCCTGACCCTGGTGGACGTGCGCCCGGCCGACGAGCGCGCCATCGCCGCGGTCAACGCCCCGTTCGAGACCTTCGACGGCGACAACCGCGCCCGCCTCGAAGCGTTGCCGAAAGACACCGCGCTGGCCTTCCTGTGCCACCGCGGCGGGCGCAGCGCGCAGGCCGCCGAGCAGTTCCGCGCCCTGGGCTTCACCCGCGTCTACAACGTCACCGGCGGCATCGACGCCTGGTCGCAGGACGTGGACAACAGCGTGCCGCGCTACTGATTGGATGGGCGTCACCGCAACAATAAAGAACGCCGGCGAAAGCCGGCGTTCTGCATGTGCGCCCCCGTAGAAAGGCAACAGGGGGCGATGCTCACCCTTCCTCGTCACCCGGCGAAACCGCCCTCGGCCAGGAAGTGCAGCTCTTCCGGCGAGGGAATCCGGCCCAGCACGGCGTTGCGGTGCGGGAAACGGCCGAAGCGGCGGATGATGTCGCGGTGCAGCTCGGCGAAGCGCAGGTATTCCAGGTCGCCGAGCACCTCGAACATCGCCACCGAGCGTTCCTGGTCCTGCGGGTCTTCCGAATGTTCGAACGGCAGGTAGATGAAGGCGCGCAGCTGCGGCGTCAGTTCGCGGTCCAGCCCTTCCTCGATGGTGCGCATGGCGTAGTGCCGCGCCAGCCCATCGGTGGCGAACGCGTGCGCGGTGCCGCGGAAACAGTTGCGCGGGAACTGGTCGAGCAGGATCTGCAGCGCCAGCGCGCCGTCGGCGCTGTGCAGCCATTCCTCGCAGCCACGGCGCGCGGCCCGGTAATGCAGGTCCAGGAAGCGCCGGCGGAATTCGTCGTCGAAGGCGTCGTCGCGCGCGAACCATCGCCGCGGCCCCGCCGAACGCCAGAACTCCACCACTGTCTGTACTGCTTCCATCACTCCCTTTCCTGATCGTCCCACCGCCTGGAAGGCGGCGCCGGCAAGCAGCTTACAGAAGGCGAGGAACGAGTGGAGAGGAACTGGGAACGTAGAGAAGGCAGGAGCGATCTCCGCCTTCGCGGAGATGACGGCTTCGGCTCCTGCTCCTGCTTTTGTCCTCTCTGCGTTCCTCGTTCCTCCTCACTCGTTCCCTGCCTCCCGCTACTTGGCAAAGCCGGGATCGACAGCTAGCGTTCAGCCACCATCCACGCCACATGGAGACTCCATGCGACATCGATTGCTGGCCGGGCTCGGCCTGGCGCTGGCCTGCGCGCATCCCGCGTCGGCCCCCGCCGCTTCGCGCTTCGTGCAGGATCCCTACCCCAGCACCTACCGCCCGATTCCCTCGGCGCCGGTGCTGATCAGCCACGCCACCGTGCTCGACGGCACCGGCCGGCGCCTGGACGACGCCGACGTGCTGCTGGCCGATGGCCGCGTGGTCGCGGTCGGCAATGCGCTGCAGGCGCCGGCCGACGCCGTGCGCGTGGACGGCCGCGGCAAGTGGGTCACGCCCGGCATCATCGACGTGCATTCGCACCTGGGCGTATATCCCAGCCCCGGCGTGCAGGCGCATGGCGACGGCAACGAAATGACCGCGCCGGTGACCGCCAACGTCTGGGCCGAGCATTCGGTGTGGCCGCAGGATCCGGGTTTCGCCGCGGCGCTGGCCGGCGGCGTGACCGCGATGCAGGTGCTGCCCGGCTCGGCCAACCTGGTCGGCGGCCGCGGCGTGACGCTGAAGAACCTGCCCGCCACCACCTACCAGGCGATGAAGTTCCCCGACGCACCGTGGGGCCTGAAAATGGCCTGCGGCGAGAACCCCAAGCGCGTGTACGGCGGCAAGGGCACCGCGCCGGCCACGCGCATGGGCAACGTCGCCGGCTACCGCGCGGCCTTCATCGACGCCAGCGACTATATCGCCAAGAACACCGCCGCGCCGGTCAAGCGCAAGCGCCGCTTCGGCGGCGGCGACAACGGCGACAGTTCCGGCGACAGCGGCGGCAAGCGCGACCTCAAGCTGGACACGCTGGCCGGCGCCATCCAGGGCGACATCCGCGTGCACATCCACTGCTACCGCGCCGACGAGATGGCGACCATGCTCGACCTGGCCAAGGAATTCGGCTTCCGGGTCGCCGCCTTCCACCACGGCGTGGAGGCCTACAAGCTGGCCGACCGGCTCGCCGCCGAGGGCGTCTGCGGCGCGCTGTGGGCCGACTGGTGGGGCTTCAAGATGGAAGCCTTCGATGGCATCCAGGAGAACATCGCGCTGGTCGACCGCCCGGCCAACAGCTGCGCCATCGTGCATTCCGATTCACCCGAAGGCATCCAGCGCCTCAACCAGGAGGCGGCCAAGGTCATCGCCAGCGCGCGCCGCGCCGGCATGGACGAGATCACGCCGGAACACGCCATCCGCTGGCTCACCGCCAACGCCGCGCGCGCGCTGGGCATCGAGGAGAAGACCGGCACGCTGGAGCCGGGCAAGATGGCCGACGTGGTGGTGTGGAACGGCAATCCCTTCAGTTCCTACGCGCTGGCCGAGAAGGTCTATATCGATGGTTTCCAGGCCTACGACCGCGCCGACCGCAGGCAACAGCCGCTGAGCGATTTCATGCTCGGCCAGGAGGTGCAGCCATGAGCGCGCCCATCGTGTTGCTGCGCCGCCTGGCGCTGCTGGCCGCGGCCCTGCCGGGCATCGCCGCCGCCCAGGACGTGCTGGTCCGCAACGCCACCGTGCACACCGCCACCACGCGCGGCACGCTCACCGCTGCCGACGTGCTGGTGCAGGGCGGGGTGATCCGCGCCGTCGGCCCGGCGCTGGCCGCGCCGGCCGGCGTCGAGGTGGTCGATGCCGGCGGCCGCCCACTGACCCCGGCGCTGTTCGGCGGCATCACCGACATCGGCGTGGAGGAAGTCTCCGGCGAAGCCTCCACCGTGGACAGTGCGGTGAAGCTGGAAGAACAGCCGCAGCGCCCCGAGTTCGACGTCACCCTGGCCTACAACCCCGACTCGGTGCTGATCCCGGTCGCGCGGGTGGAGGGCATCGGCTTCACCGCGCTGGGCGCCAGCAGCGGCGGCGGATTCATCGCAGGCCAGGGCGGGGTCATGCGCCTGGACGGCAGCGCCGACCCGATTGGCCCGCGCATGCTGTTCGTGCGCATGGGCGCGGCCGGGTCGGAACTGTCCGGCAGCTCGCGCGCGGCGCAGTGGATGCTGCTCGACCAGATGGTGGCCGAAGCGCGCGGCCGCATCCCCGCCGATTCGCCGCACGCGCTGCTGACCCCGGCCGGGCGCGCCACCCTGGCGCGCTACCTGGCCGGCACCGGCCGCGTCGTGGTGCGCGTGGACCGCGCCGCCGACATCCGCCAGCTGCTGCGCTGGGCCAAGCGCGAACAGGTGCGCATCGCGATCGCCGGCGGCACCGAGGCCTGGCGCGTGGCGCCGCAGCTGGCCGAAGCCGGCGTGCCGGTATTCGTCGATGCGCTGTCCAACCTGCCAGCCAGCTTCGACCAGATCGGCGCGACGCTGCAGAACGCCGCGCGGCTGCATGCCGCCGGCGTGGCGGTGGCCTTCAGCCAGGACGGCGACGCCTCGCACAACGCGCGCAAGATCCGCCAGCTGGCGGGCAACGCGGTGGCCAACGGCCTGCCCTGGGACGCGGCGCTGGCCGGCCTGACCCGGGTGCCGGCGCAGGCCTTCGGCGTGGCCGACCGCATCGGCAGCATCGCGGTGGGCCAGCAGGCCGACCTGGTGCTGTGGGAAGGCGACCCGCTGGACGTGGGCCACTATGCCGAGCGCATGTGGCTGGGCGGGCGCGCGGTGCCGATGCGCTCGCGCCAGACCGAACTGCGCGACCGCTACCTGCACGGCGCCGCGACGCCGCCGGCCTACCGCCGCTGACCGCTTTCCGCGCCCGGCACCCCGGTGCCGGGTGCGCGGCGGCCTTCGCCGGGGCAGCGCGGCACCTGCCCCGGCGCCGGTTTTGGGTTAGTGTGATCGCAGGCACACAACACAGCGGGGAGGTTGGATCATGCGCATCGGGATCGTCGTGGATTCGGCCTGCGACCTGCCGGCCGACTTCATCCGCGAACACAGGCTGGTACTGCTGCCGATCACCGTGCGGATCGGCGAGGCGGTGCTGGCCGACCACCGCGAGGAAGACGCCACGCTCAACTTCCTCGACACCCACGTCGCCGAACGCGGCGCCGAGGCCGAGACCATCCCCTTCAGCGTCAACCAGATCCGCGACCTGTTCCTGCAGCAGCTGGTCATCGACTACGACCACGTGTTCTGCCTGACCATCACCAGGACCCGCAGCCCGATCCACGACAACGCGCTGCAGGCCAGCTTCGCCATCCTCAACGAGTACCGGCCGATCCGCCAGGCCGCCGGCCACAACTCGCCGTTCGCGCTGCGCGTGCTCGACACCCAGAACCTGTTCGCCGCGCAGGCGGTGACCGCGGTGGAGGCAGTGCGGCTGCGCGATGCCGGCGCCGGCGTGGCGCAGATGCGCGAGCGGCTGGAGGAACTGGCCGGCAACGTGCACGGCTACATGGTCACCCGCGACCTGTACTACATGCGCGCCCGCGCGCGCCACAAGGGCGACCGCAGCGTCGGCCTGCTCACCGCCGCGCTGGGCAGCGCGCTGGACATCAAGCCGGTGCTGCACGGCTACCGCGGCGAGACTGCGCCGGTGGCCAAGATCAAGGGCTTCGACAACGCCGTGCAACGGCTGTTCGGCTTCGTCGGCCAGCGCGTGGCGCGGGGCCTGCTGACGCCGGTGGTCTGCGTGAGCTACGGTGGCCCGCTCGACGAACTGCGCGCCCTGCCCGGCTACGCCACCCTGCGCGAGACCTGCCAGGCGCACGGCGTGGCTCTGCTCGAAAGCGTGATGAGCCTGACCGGCATGGTCAATGTCGGCAAGGGCGCGGTGACGGTCGGCTTCGCCGACGTCCCGCACGAATTCGAGAGCTGACCCGCGACGGCGTGTACGCGGACGCGACGCCCGCCGCGCCACACTGTCCACTCCCAAGGAGACCCCGCATGCCCGTGCACTACTCGATCTCGTTGCCCGACCCTTCCGCCGCTCGCGGCAGCGATCCGCGCCTGTCCTTCACCGCCAACGGCGCCGACACCTTCGCCGAGCAGCTGCAGGAAGCCCTGCGCACGCCGGTGCTGTTCGAGCGCTGGCGCGCCACCCAGGAAGAGCCCGACGACGTCGACCCGCACTGGGGCGTGACCGACCCGGAAGCGACGGTGAGCGGCAGGCAGTCGGACCTGCGCATCGACCTGGTGGCCATCACCCGCATCCCCGGCGATGTGCTCAAGCAGCGCCTGCGCTGGCTGGCCGGAAACCACTGGGAACTGCGCGACGTGCGCTGAGCGGTGACACCGGTCCTGCTTTCCTGGAGCGGCGGCAAGGATGCGGCCTGGGCGCTGCACGTCCTGCGCCAGCGCGGCGACGTCGAGGTGGTCGCGCTGCTGAGCACCCTGACCGAGGGCCACGACCGCGCGTCGATGCAGGGCGTGCGCGACGAGGTGCTGCGCCTGCAGGCCGACGCCGCCGGCCTGCCGCTGCTGCGCGCCTGGATCCCGCAGGCCTGCGACAACGCCGGCTACCTGCAGCGCATGGCGCAGGCGCTTGGGGACGCACGCCGGCGTTGGCCGGCGCTGCGCACGCTCGCCTTCGGCGACCTGCTGCTGGAAGACATCCGCCAATGGCGCCAGCGGCAGTACGCGGCACTGGACTGGGACTGCCTGTTCCCCCTGTTCGGCCAGGACACCGCCGCGCTGGCGCGGCGGATGGTCGATGCCGGCCTGCGCGCGCGGCTGTGCTGCGTGGACACCCGGATGCTGGACGCCGCCTTCGCCGGCCGCGCCTTCGACCATGCCCTGCTCGACGCCTTGCCCGCTGGCGTCGATGCCTGCGGCGAGAACGGCGAATTCCATACCTGCGTCAGCGCCGGGCCGATGTTCCGCACGCCACTGGACCTGCGCATGGGCCAGACGGTGCTGCGCGAGGCGCGCTACGCCTATACCGATTTCCTGCCGGCAGCGGGCTGAGCCGGGGCCTTCCCGGTCCGGGGATGAGGGAGCCACATCGGCCGCCCCGTGCCGACACGAACGACGGCCTCACTTCGCGCGGGGCAGCGCGTGCGCAAGGAGCGCGCCATCGCGCCGGGGCTCGGTTTCCGCCCACATTTCCACGCGGTTGCGGCCGGCGCGCTTGGCCGCGTACAGCGCGGCGTCCGCGCCGGCCAGCAGCGCTTCGGGCGGATGCAGCCGCGGTGGCCGCGTGCCGGCCACGCCGACGCTGACGGTCACCGCCTGCGGCAGGACGCCGGCCGGAATCGCCTGTACCGCCGCGCGCAGGCGTTCGCCCAGTTCGCGCGCGCTCTCCGGGCAGGTGGCTGGCGCCACCACTGCGAACTCCTCGCCGCCGTAACGGGCCACCAGGTCGCCGCCGCGCGCCGCGGTGGCCCGCAGCGCCGCCGCCACCTCGCGCAGGCAGCGGTCCCCGGCCGGGTGGCCGTAGGTATCGTTGAAGCGCTTGAAGTGGTCGATGTCGATCAGCAGCAGCGACAGCGCATTGCCCTGCCGGCAGGCGCGGTTCCATTCGGCCTGCAGCACGGCGTCGAACTGGCGGCGGTTGGCGACCCCGGTCAGGCCGTCCAGCCGCGCCAGCGCGTCCAGCGCCGCCTGCCGTTCCAGCAGGCCGATCTGCAGCAGCATGCTGCGCAGGCCGAAGCCCAGGATCGCCGCCACGAAGCCGGCCAGCGCCCAGTGCCGCGCGTGGTCCACCACCAGGGTGGCCACCACCAGCAGCAGCAGCGGCAGGATCATCGGCCCGCCGGCCTGCACCGCATGCCGCAAGCGCGGCCGCTCGACCGCGGGTGCGGCGTCGCGCGCGCGCAGCGCCAGTACCGCCAGCAGCAGGAAGGGCAGGTCGATCGGCAGGTCGGCGTACAGGCCGAAGGGGCTGTATTCGGCGACGTGGTTGATATAGCCGGCCACCGCCAGGTAGGCCAGCGCATAGATCGCCAGCACGCGGAAGAACGCGCGCCGGTCCGGCAGGTCGGTGCTGGCCCAGCGCAGCAGCGCGAACGCCGCGATGCAGGCGTTCTGGATGTCGAACATCAGGCGCAGGCCGTTCATGCCGGCGTCGCCGGCATCGGCGTGATGGCGCGTGTGCAGGAAGAACAGCACGCCCAGCAGGGCCGCCAGCGCGGCGTCGATCAGGCTGATCGCCCAGCGCTCGCGGCGGGCGCGCGCCAGCACGAACACCAGCGGCACGCCGTAGGCCACGTAGAGCAGCAGGCTGATCTGCGGGGTCGCGGTGGCATCGCCGCCGCGCACGGCATCGACCATGTTCATGGCCATGCCGCCGGCCCACAGCAGCATGGCCAGCGCGGTGGCCTGCCAGCCAAGCGCCGCCTGCCGCTGCTGGCCCTGCCACAGGCAGGCGGCAGCGGCCAGCAGCGGCGCGGCGATGAGGAAACAGAACGACAGGACGGTGGCCGATGCCGGCAGCAGCGCCAGCGCCAGGCCATGGCACAACACGAACAGGACCGCCAGCACTACCGGCATGCGCCCTCCGTCGTCAGCGCCGATGGCCCGACGATAACAAGGCGGCGGGTGTGGAAAGCGCGACGGCGCGCGCGCTTTTCCACACTGCCCGCGCCGCGCCGGCTCAGGCCAGGGCGCGGGCGTGGTGGGCGATGTGCTCGCCGATGAAGCTGGCGATGAAGTAATAGCTGTGGTCGTAGCCGGGGCGCATGCGCAGCTGCAGCGGATGGCCGGCGGCCGCGCAGGCATCGCGCAGCAGCTGCGGGCGCAGCTGGGTGTCGAGGAACTCGTCGTCGCCGCCCTGTTCGACCAGCAGCGGCAGGCGTTCGGCGGCACCGGCCACCAGCGCGGTGGCGTCGTACTGCCGCCACGCCGCGGGGTCCTGGCCGAGATAGGCGGCGAGCGCCTTCTCGCCCCACGGCACCAGCGACGGCGCCACGATCGGCGAGAACGCCGACACGCTGCGGTAGCGGCCCGGGTTCTTCAACGCGATCACCAGCGCGCCGTGCCCACCCATCGAATGGCCGCTGATCGCGCGCGCGTCGCTGGCCGGGAAATGCGCCTCGACCAGCGCCGGCAACTCGCCGACGACGTAGTCGTACATGCGGTAATGCGGTGCCCAGGGCTGCTGCGTGGCATTGACGTAGAACCCGGCGCCCTTGCCCAGGTCGTAGCCTTCGGCATCGGGCACGTCGTCGCCGCGCGGGCTGGTGTCCGGCACGACCAGGATGAGGCCGTGCTCGGCGGCATAACGCTGCGCGCCGGCCTTGGTGATGAAGTTCTGCTCGGTGCAGGTCAGGCCGGACAGCCAGTACAGCACCGGCAGCCTGGCGCCGCTTTCGGCCTGCGGCGGCAGGTAGACGCCCAGCGTCATGTCGCAGCCCAGCGCTTCGGAGCGGTGCCGGTAGACGTCCTGCCAGCCGCCGAAGCAGGCGCGGTGTTCGATTCGTTGCATGGTTCTCTCCGGTCTCGCGACAGCACGGCAGGAGCGCGCGCCGGCGCGCTCCCGTCCGCCGTCAGAAGTGGACGACGCTGCGGATCGACTTGCCTTCGTGCATCAGGTCGAAGGCGTCGTTGATCTTTTCCAGCTCCATCGTGTGGGTGACGAACGGCGCCAGCTCGATGTCGCCCTTCATTGCGTCCTCGACCATACCCGGCAGCTGGCTGCGGCCCTTGACCCCGCCGAAGGCGGTGCCCATCCAGCGGCGGCCGGTGACCAGCTGGAACGGACGGGTGGAGATTTCCTGCCCCGCGCCGGCCACGCCGATGATCACGCTCTGGCCCCAGCCACGGTGCGCGCATTCCAGCGCCGCGCGCATCACGTTGACGTTGCCGATGCACTCGAAGCTGTGGTCCACGCCCCAGCCGGTCATCTCCACGATCACCTGCTGGATCGGTTTGTCGTGCTCCTTCGGGTTGACGCAGTCGGTGGCGCCGAACTGGCGGGCCAGCTCGAACTTGGACGGATTGGTGTCGATGGCGATGATGCGGCCGGCTTTGGCCTGGCGCGCGCCCTGGATCACCGCCAGGCCGATGCCGCCCAGGCCGAACACCGCCACGCTGTCGCCTTCGGCCACCTTGGCCGTGTTGTGAACGGCGCCGATGCCGGTGGTGACGCCGCAACCGAGCAGGCAGACGTGCTCCGGGTTGGCGTCCGGGTTGACCCTGGCCAGCGAGACCTCGGCCACCACGGTGTACTCGGAGAAGGTCGAGCAGCCCATGTAGTGGTAGATCGGCTCGCCGTTGTAGGAGAAACGGCTGGTGCCATCCGGCATCACGCCCTTGCCCTGGGTAGCGCGCACCGCGGTGCACAGGTTGGTCTTGCCGCTCTTGCAGAACAGGCACTGCCCGCATTCGGCGGTGTACAGCGGGATGACGTGGTCGCCCGGCTTCACCGAGGTCACGCCCTCGCCCACCTCGACCACGATGCCGGCGCCCTCATGGCCGAGCACGCACGGGAACAGGCCTTCCGGATCGTCGCCGGACAGGGTGAAGGCGTCGGTGTGGCAGACGCCGGTGTGGGTGATCTTCACCAGCACTTCGCCCTTCTTCGGCGGGGCGACGTCGATCTCGACGACCTGCAGCGGCTGGCCGGGACCGAAGGCGACGGCGGCACGTGATTTCATGGGTTTCTCCTGTAGCGGTGGTTCGTTGGTGCGTGCATTCGCATGCATCGGTGTTTTTCGCGGAGCGGCTTCCGTCGCGACGGCCCTACCATCCGGCCCCGTGCCGGCGGCCGGGGAAAGCCACACGAAAGCCCTTCGCGGCTGAAGCCGCTCCTACTTCAGGTAGGAACGGATCAGGCCGGACATCTCGGCCACGCGCGCGGCGCGCTGCGCGGCCGACTGCGCCGGCTGGCCGAACTCCTCGCGCAGGTGCGCTTCCATCACCTCGGACATCAGCCCGTTGACGGCACCGCGGATGGCCGCGATCTGCTGCAGCACCGGCCCGCAGTCGGCGCCGGCCTCCAGCGCGCGCTCCAGCGCATCGCACTGGCCGCGGATGCGCCGCACCCGCGCCAGCACCTTCTTCTTTTCCTCGGGGGAATGCGGCATGCGCCCGTCCCTATCCTGTACTGGGGGACAGTATATCCGGGCGCAGCCGCGCGTCCAGCGCGAGTGCGGCGGCATCTAAACAGGGAACGGCCGCCCCTGCCGGCGTATGCCGCCAGAACGCCAGGCGCGCAGCGCACTGCAAGCGCGGCTCAGTCGCGTGTCTTCATCGACGCTGCCGGCGACGCCTCCATGACCTGTGTGAAGCCCTGGCTCAGCAGCCATGCGATCCGGCCGGTCCCGCGCACCACGTCAGTGACCGGCGCCGTGGTGAACACGGTCTTGTCGGAGCCGGCAGCCTCCTGGACGGCCTTGATCCAGGAATCACGCACGGCCCGGTCAAGATCCTCTCCCTGCTGCCGCGCGATGGCCTCATTGGTCAGCCAGCTCCAGCACGGCACGGGCAAGGTATCCGAATCCAGGGTCGCCTTCATCCCCTCGACGCTGCCGTCGCTCCAATCCCTGGCGAGCTGCTGCGAAAGCCCGGGCAGCGACTCGATGCCATCCATCGTCGCCCGCAGGCAATGCTGGTCGGCCTTGGCATCCACCGCGAACTCGGCGACGGCGCGCTTGGGATCACGGATGGCCAGGTGGAATTTCGCATCGACCACAGGAATGCGCCTGTCCTTGGCCAGCTTCATCACGGTCTCGACCGCCGACACCTTTTTCCGTTCGATGCCCGAGTGCTCCAACACGGCCTCATAGAGTTGCCAGGCCGCGTACATCGGCAGCATCCGCTCGACGTCGCGATTGCCCGACAGGTAGCGCGCCTTCAGCTCCGTCCAGCGTCGATAGTCCTCGGTCGGAAGAACGTCGGACAGCGTGCGCCCTTCGGGCAGGTACTTGCTCCTGCGCACCGACGACCACAGCGTCAGGCCACGGAACAGGCCGATGCCCTCGCCGACCACCACGCCGGGCGGGCCGACGACCACGGAAGATGCGTCGATGCTTTTCTGGATGGTGGCCGGGACGAAATCCAGGTGGACCGGCACCGGGTAAATGGTTCCCAGAACCAGCACCTTCTGGTCGCCGCGATGGTATTCCCAGATGTGTGGACCGGCGTCGGCGGCCGAGATGACCACGGTGTCCAGGTTGGTGACCTTCTCAGCGGCCTTCGCGAAGCCGGGCTCCTGTGCGCCGAGCGGGCTGGCCGCCACCAACAGTATGATGAGCGCGCAACAGGAACGCTGAAGTCTCCACTGCATGAGCAATCATTCCAATGCCAAGGGGAAGGCCTTCGCGTCATGGCCGCGGACACGCGGGTCGTTGAGGAAATCGGTCCATATACGTTCGACCGCTTCGGGCGCCAGTTCCACGAACGGCGCGCGCCGGGCGAAGTGCTCGCGAACATACTGCCACTGGATGCAGGTGCCGCACATCCAACGCTGGTACCGATCGAAGATCGTGTAGGTCGCTGCATAGTCCAGGAGGCAATCGCGCTGGTTGCCATCACCGACATCGACAACCGCCACCTCGGTGTTCACCGGACGACCCACCCGAGTGCGAAACCTCAAGGGCCCTTTGCCCAACGGCAGGATCGGAACCAGCGCGCTGCCGGTCTTCCTGGCCAGCGCGGCGGTGCCCAGCATGACGTCCAGCGAGAGCCCAAGGAACGGGATGGCGAACGTTTCGTCTCGTTTTTGATGAACGTCCGGCATCATGATCAGGACGCCGCCGGCCTTCAGGAGCCGCAACGCGCCGGCCATGCCCTGGCGGTTGCTGTGGTAGACGTGCACGTTGGGGTTGCGGTCCTTGAACAGCACCTCGTATAGCCGGTCAAAGACCTCGTTTCCGCGATGCGTGGACGGCTCCCCGTAGAAGATGCCGATCTCGCGCGTGCTGCCGATGTGCATGATCAGCGACACCGCGCAGAGGATGTAGTGGCCATAGTGCGGCAACGCCAGCACCGTCCCCGATCCATGAGAGATCGCCCGGTCGACGGCCTGCAGGTTCGTGGCGTCGCACGAACGCACGAACCGGAGCATTTCCGCCCGCGATCCGCGCCGCACGCGCCTGGCCACCAGCAGCTTCTCCAGGTACCAGGCGTAGTAGTGTCCCAGGCGGGTGCCGTCCGCCTCCAACGCAGGCGCCAAGGCCGCCCGATCCGCTGGACTGAGCTCCAGCCCGACCAGGCGTTCCAGGCGTGGATGCGGGGCGGCAAGCCACCGGATCGGCTGGCCTGCCCTGGCCACCGCTCGAGCGAGGAAGGTACCGAGCAACACCGGTCACCCCCTTCCGTGGAGTCGTTCGAGCGTGCCCAGCTTCTCGCCGAGTCCAGTCGCCCATCGCTTGGGGTTCCGTACCGCGCTGTGCATGAGGCTGGACCGAAGCGCCTGGATCCGATGACGCCGGACCAGCCTGCGGCCCTCCGGAAACCGCTCGTACTGGAGATCCCGCGCCAGCCAGCCTGATCCCAGACGCTCGCAGGCGCCGAGGTGATCCAGCAGCGCGCCGTACAGCTCTGCCGGATCGGCAAGGCCGGAGAACTCCATCCAGCCATCGTCCACCCAGATATGCACGGGATAGTTCAACCGCACGTTCATGAAGTGCTCGTGGCCGGAAACGGATATCTGTCTGCCACCCCGTTCCAGGAGCACGGGGGCAGCCACGGCATCGACCAGCTGGTCGGTGAAGATCACCAGCTGCCTGCCGGGCGGCAGCCGCCCGAAGTGAATGCTCGAAAGCAGCTCCGACTCGGCTTCCCTTTCGGCCGGATGCCACCGACACCCTATCAATCCATGTACCACTCCGCTCTCGATCAGGCGCCCCACCACCGCGACGGTCACTGCCACCGTCGGCAGCACCACAATCCGCCCCGGGCTGCCGGAAACGTCCCGCAGGAGAAGTCCGGCCAGGCTTTCCTCGCTCAGCGTCATACTTCTCCCCCGATAGCGATTGCCCGCAACAGACATTGCCCACGGGATCATCCCCGTGGGCAATGCTCAGTCAGTCCTTCTCGGGGTAGTTGTTCGACCCGCAGCAGTCACTGGACATGCCCAGGATGCCGGGCTTGCCCGACTGGACGGGGAACACCTCGTCGACGGCGGCAGCCGACGCGGCGCCGGCCAGATCGAAGGCCATCGGGGCCGCGGATTGCATGACGGCGGAAAGTTCCATTTCCTACTCCTTGTCATTGCTTGCGTTTCGCCAGGTGGAATTACCTGGCCGAGCAAGCTTAGGCCCATCATCAGGGGACTTTGCGGAGAAGGTGACGCGGATGACGGCGCCTTGAGCGATAACTGCCATCAGGAGAACCGCCCGAACCGGGGCACGGACTGGGCCATTACCTGCCTGATGCCCTCAGCGACCTCATAGTGCCTCTCGTGCAGCAACTCGAGCGGCCACGCATCCCATTGAACAACGCACTGGGTTTACACAGCTAGTCCATGGGCATGCGGCTGGGTTCGGCGGCCCGCGCGCAGCGGGCCGCATCGCAGGCCCGCAACACCAGGGCGTCGATCGCCTCCTCATCCTGGGCACCGCCTTGCCCATACAGGCGGCCGGTGGCGGCCAGGATGTCCATCAGGCGCTGGTGGCGCTGCTCGTCGGAGAGCAATGGGGCCTCGCGCTCAAGCGATTCAACGAGGCCAACGAGGTTTCCGATATTCAAGATTGCGTGGTCCGGCCAGTGGATGGAACGCCGCCGTCGGTCACTGCCTGGCCGCGATGTCGCCGCGTCCGGTCGCGACCCACTCGGCCGAAGCGCCCGTCACGACCGCTATCGCGAACAGATTGGCGACATTCGGCCGCGGCCGGCTTTCGATCTCCCAGTTTGCCACCGCGTTGCGGGTGACGCCGATCCGGTCCGCCAGCTGGCGTTGCGTCAGCGCCGCCCGCAGGCGCGCGACACGTATGCGAGTCGCCATTTCCACGCTTCTTCTCTCCGCTTCGATCTCTTTCAATGGTCTGGACGGGTCGGCGCGCATCTGCTCACGCCCGGAACTCCAGGGTTCCGCTCCCGAGCGCGATCCACTCGAACGAAACCCCCGTCTCGATCGCGATGGCGACCAGGTTCTCGGTGCAGGGCTTGGGGCGCCCACTTGTCTCCCAACTCGTCACCGCCCCGCGGGTCACCCCGATGCGGTCCGCCAGTTCACGCTGCGTCAGCGCCGCCCGCCGGCGCGCCTCGCGTATGCGAGCGGCCATGTCGTCCATCTTCTCTGCCCCGGATCAGCCCGTCCTACAGGAACAAACTCAAAACGGCCGGTGCCCCCCTACCCCTTGATGCGTGCGCGCCGTCACGTCCGTTCATCTTCCGCCCGGCTCTGGCAGCCACCGCCGGACGCATCGCACCACCACGGACTTCCGGTTTCCGGCATTCCGGGAGGGAGGGCCGCACGGTGCCTGGTGGTAGGGATTCGATGCGATTGGTTAAGATCGATCACACGGGCAACCGCCCGTCTGCGGGCAAGGAACACGAATGAATGCCACTCTGGAAGCCGGGCCCGGGAGTCGGGCCTTCGAACGGTTTCTGGGCGAGCAGTGCCCGATGCTGGTGAACTTCCTGCGCGGGCGGGGCCTCTCGCACGACGATGCCCAGGACATCGCGCAGGAGAGCCTTTACCGGCTGACGCGCTACCGCGAGCTGCCCGTCGGCGCGCTGAAGCCGCTGCTGTACCGGATCGCGCTCAATGCGCTCCACGACTTCCGGCGGCGGCAGCGCAGCGTGCAGCAGACCTCCCTGTCCGACGTCGAACCCCAGGTCCACGACATCCTGGACGAGACGCCACAGCCCGACCAATGGGCGGTGAACCGCGAGGAACTCACCCGGGTGCGCGACGCCATCGGCCGGCTGCCCGAGCGCTGCCGCGAAATCTATCTGCTCAATCGCATGGACGGCATGAGTTACACCGAGATTTCCAGGAGCTGCGGCATCTCCGTCAAGGCGGTCGAGAAGCACATCGGCAACGCCCTGTCCTCGCTGAGGAGGGCGCTGTCGGCGCAACCGGGCTGCCCGGGCATCCAGGGGCAGGACGCATGAACGTCACCCGGCTTTCGCCCCGCCACTTCCCCACCTCGGCCGAAGACTGGTTGGCCCGCCTGCTCTCGCCCGACTGCAGCGCGTCCGACCATGCGGCGTTCGAGGACTGGCTGGCGCAGTCGCCCGAAAACGCGCTCGCGTATGCGGAAGTGGAACGCGCCCACCAGCTGGCCGGCCTGCTCGCATCCGACCCGCTGGTCGGCACCGCCAGGCACCGCCCGGCGGCGCGCGCGCCCTTGGCCCCGCGCAGGCGCCGCTGGCGTCCCGCCCTGGCCTGGGCGGCGGCGCTGGTCCTCGCGCTGGCCGGCGGCCTCTGGCTGCTTCCCGGCTCGCAGCAGGCCCAGTACCTGCAGTACGCAACCGGGATCGGGGAACAGCGGCGGGTGACCCTGCCGGACGGGTCCGGCCTGGTACTGGATACCGGCACGGCGGTGCAGGTGGTCTACGGGGATTCGCAGCGCCATGTAGAGCTGCTGGACGGCCGCCTCCAGGCCGATGTCGCGCACGATGCCAGCCGCCCCTTCGTGGTGACGTCGCGCAACGGCAGCACGCGGGCGCTGGGCACGGTGTTCCAGGTGGAGCAGCAGGACGGACGCACGCGGGTCACCCTGCTGGAAGGGCGCGTCGTGGTGAAGACGCCGGGCGACTGGTCCGGCCGCGGGCTGGAACTGCGGCCATTGCAGCAGGTGTCCTACGATGCGGAGGGCACGCCGTCGGTGGCCAGCGACATCGACCCGGCCGCCGCCGAGGGCTGGACCCAGGGGAGGCTGATCTTCAAGGACGAGCGCCTCGCCAGCCTGGTCGCCGAGTTCAACCGTTATTCGCAGGACAAACTGGTTCTTTCACAGCCGGAACTGGAGGACATCCGCGTCAGCGGCGCTTTCGATGCGAACGACCAGGCCGGCCTGCTCGCCGCGTTGCGCCGGGGCTGGGACATAGAAGCGCATCCTGCGGGGCGGAACAGGATCGAACTGTCCGCGCCGGCCAGATAGCCGCCATGAAGCGGACCGGGTCGCGCCGACCGGGTCCGCAGCCAGTCTCCTCTCCGACGGGTCCCCCAGGCCGACGATGAAGCGCTTTACGTTGCTGCTTGCCATGCTGTGCCTGGTGGCTCCCCTGCCGGATGCCATCGCCTACGCCGCGGACCCGCGGCCGCCGTCCCATGAGATTCCGCCCGGCCCGCTCGACGACGTGCTGCAGGCGCTGGCCGCGCAGTCGCGGGTCCAGTTGCTCTATTCCCCCGCGCTGGTCAGGAACAGGCACAGCCAGGGGCTGAAGGGCGCCCGCTCCCTGCCCGACGCGCTTTCCCGGTTGCTCTCGGAGCATGGCCTCACCGCCATCAGCGTGAACCCCAACACCTACCTCCTGCAAAGCACGGGGAAGCGGGCGAACAGCGCAGCTGCTCCCGTCAGGCAACAGCAGCCCGCCCCGGCCAGCGTCGCCGAGCTTGCTTCGGTCGAGGTGACCGGCACGCGCATTCCGCGCACGTCGCTGGAACTGTCCTTCCCCGTGACCGTGATTACCGCGCAGGACATCGAGCGCAGCGGGCAGCGCTCGCTCTACGAGCTGCTGGGCGAGCTGCCCGGGTTCGCCCGCCACCATCCCGTGGCGGTGGCCGGCGAAGGCCGCTACTACCCGACGGTGGTCGCGTCCAGCGGCAGCCTGTACGGCCTCGGGCCGCGGGGCACGCTGTACCTGCTGGACGGCAGGCGCATCGCATCGTTCGGGCTCGCTTCCAGCGACCTCGGCGGCATCGTCGACCTGGGCAGGATTCCACTGGCCTTCATCGAGCGCATCGAGATCCTGCGCGCGGGCGCGTCCGCGATCTACGGGGCGGATGCGATGGCCGGCACGGTCAACATCATCCTGAAGAAGGACCCCGAAGACCGCGTGGCATCGTCCCGCCTTGGCGTTTCGCAGCGGGGCGACGCCCTGTACCGCGAGGCGTCGGCCCTGCTTGGCACGCGCACGCGCGCAGGCGGGAGCCTGCTGCTCGGGGCCAACCTCGCTTCACAGGACGAGCTGGGCGGCGACCGTCGCGCCTGGCACACCAATGACCGCTCCCGGTTCGGCCTGCAGGACGACCGCCCGCACATCGGTTTCTGGGACGAGAACGATGCGCTCGTGCTGCCGCTCCCGCAGTGCCGGGCGGCCGGCGGCGATCCGGCATCTCCCTACTGCCGCTTCGACTCGGCGAAGTTCCGCACGCTGCAGCCGGGGCGGCCCGACAAATCCCTGTATGCCAGGTGGGAACAGCCCTTGGGCGACGCGCTGTCGCTGCACGCTTCCGGCCTGCACACCCGGAGCCGGCAGGAACTGCAGTTCCCCCCCATCATCGGCGTTCTCCCCATACCGCCGTCCCACCCGGACTACCCGGGACCTCCCGCCACCAGCCTGTACTACGTCTTCCAGGAAGTGGACCCGCCGCGCAGCCTGACCGACGCCGCCACCAGCGACGTCTCGCTCGGCGTCGAAGGCAGCGCCCGCGGCTGGCACTGGAACACCGGCCTGTCCTACAGCGAGAGCCGGGTCCACAGCACCATCGACAATGTGTTCCTTTCGGCGAAGGTCGCCGAGTACGTGGACGACATGCGCGCGGACGGTTCGGACAATTCGGCCGTCGTGCGGGCGATGCAGGGATCGGTGCATCCCCGGGGCCAGTCCCAGGTCGGCACGCTGGAGGTCACGGCCGACCGCCCGTTGTTCGAGGCCTACGGCGTGCCCGCGCAGTTCGAGATCGGCGCCTCCGTCCGCCATGCCCGGCGACGGAATGCGCCGGATCCCCTGCAGGTCGACGGCGGCCTGACGCTCGGCACGACCAGTGCCAGCCCCTACGACCTGCGCAGCCGCGATTCGGCGGTCTTCGCCGAGCTCGCGCTGCCGCTGTACCGCTCGTTGCAGGCCGATCTGGCCGTCCGGCTGGACCAGCACGCCGGGTTCCGGGCCAATGTCGCGCCCAGGCTCGGCCTGAAATGGGCGCCCATTCCTTCGCTCATGGTTCGCGCCAGCGTCGGCGAAGGCTATCGGCCGCCCAGCCTGAGCGACCTGCGCGCGCCCTACCGGGAGATCAACGACGTGGTGTACATGGAGGCCACTCCCGAGCTGGGCCCCTGCATCCACGTCGACCCGGACTATTGCGAGGTGGAATACGGCAGCGGCGACAATCCCCATCTGCGCGCCGAGCATTCGCGCAACCTGACCGCCGGCCTGTCCTGGACGCCGACGCATGCGTTCAGCGCCAGCCTGGACGGCTACCGCATCCTGCGTACCGATGAATTCGGCATTGCCGATGCCTCGCGCCATCCTTCGCTGTTTCCGGAAGGCCTGGTGCGCGACGCCGATGGCGTGCTCTACCGCGCGAACACCCTGCTGGCGAACATCGGCCGGTCGGAAGCGCGGGGCTGGGAGTTCAGGTCGCGCTATTTCGCCAGGAGCGCCAGGTTCGGCGACTTCGGTTTCGACCTGGCCGCCCACCACCTCGATCGATTCACCACCTCCAGCATCGTCGAGCCCCGGCCCGTCGAAATGGCCGGCCACGAGGTTCCCCGCCTGACCGTGCTGGGCAACGTCCGGTGGCAGGGCGAACGCTGGGCCGCGGCACTGAACGTCCGCCACCTCGGCCCCGCGCATGCCTACCGCGCGGGCAGGACATGCCCGGCGGACAACCGCGCGGCCGGAAAATGCACGAATCCGCCGATGACCCTGCTGGGCCTCGATGCCAGCTACTCCGGGCCGGGCGGGTGGTCGTATTCGCTGGCCGTCAGCAACCTGCTGGACAGAAGCCCCAGGGATTACCGCGCCGGCACGGACGGCGGCTACAACGCCGCCGTCGACGACGCCTACGGCCGTTACTTCACCCTGACGACCTCGTACCGGTTCTGACGGCCCGGCAACGCGGATGGCCTCGCGCCGCCTTCCGCCGGTGCCGCCGGGTGCGGCCTCGCGCTGCGGTCTGTCGACAGGCATGAATGGGGCTCTCCAGGCGGGACGGCTCTCCACTCGGACGGGGCCAGGTGATTATCCGTCACAAACGTGATGCGCATCACTATTTTTTATTGCCGGTGATTAGGATCGGCAGAGGAGGCAGCCTGCCGGACACCCTCCCGCACGCTGGTCGGCGGCCCCCTTCATTCCCCTGCCAAGGAAACCCACATGACCGACCATTCCCTGAAGAACAAAGTCGCGGTGATCGCCGGCGGCGGCAAGAACCTGGGGGCGCTGGTGGCCCACCAGTTCGTCGACGCGGGAGCCCGCGGCATCGCCATCCACTACAACAGCGACGCCTCCAGGGCCGACGCCGAGAACACCGCTTCGGCGCTGAAGGCCAAGGGCGCGGAGGTCATGCTGTTCCAGGGCAACCTGGCGGTGGTCGACAACAACGTGAAGCTGTTCGACGAGGCCGTACGCCATTTCGGCCAGGTCGACATCGCGATCAACACCGCCGGCGTGGTGATCAAGAAACCGATCGCCGACATCACCGAGGCCGACTACGACCGGAGCTTCGACGCCAATGCCAAGGCCGCGTTCTTCTTCATCCAGCAGGCCGGCCGCACCCTCGCCGACGGCGGCAAGATCGTGACGATCGTCAGTTCGCTGCTGGCCGCCTACACCCCGTTCTATGCGATCTATCCGGGCAGCAAGGCGGCCGTGGAGCACTACACGCGCGCGGCCTCCAAGGAATTCGGCGAGCGCGGCATCTCCGTCAATGCCATCGGCCCCGGCCCGATGGACACGCCGTTCTTCTACGGCCAGGAGCAGCCGGACGCGGTGGCCTACCACAAGTCCGCGGCCGCGCTGAGCAACTTCAGCAAAACCGGATTGACCGACATCCAGGACATCTCGCCGATCGTCCGGTTCCTGGTCACCGATGGCTGGTGGATCACGGGGCAGACGATTTTCGCCAATGGCGGGTACACCACCCGCTGATGCACGGACGCGGCGGCGTGGAACGCACGCCGCCGCGCGCCGCTCCGGGGAAGGCCGCCGAAGTCCACTCCGTCGGGACACAACCACCATGACCCATCGGTTCCAGGAAATTTTCGACAGGCAGAAGGCGCGCTTCGATACCGACGCCACCAAGTCCTACGAATGGCGCATCGAGCAGCTGGAGCGCATGGAGAAGATGCTGCGCGAGCACCAGGAAGAGCTCTGCGCGGCCCTGCACGCGGACTTCGGCAAGCCGCCGTTCGAGCAGTTGTTCGAGATCACGGTGCCACTGGGCGTGATCCGCTATTACCGCGACAACCTGCGACAGCTGATGGCGCCGCAGCCGGTGGCGATACCGCAGGGGCTGGAAGCCGGGGGCAACCGCGGCATCGTCTACAAGGAGCCGTATGGCGTGACCCTGGTCATCGGCCCCTTCAACGCTCCCATCCTGCTGTTGCTGGATCCGGCGATCGCAGCCCTGGCGGCCGGGAACACGGTCATCCTGAAGCCGGCCAATACCACGCCGGCGACGGCGGCCTTGCTGCAGCAGTGCATTTCGCGCCATTTCGCGCCGGAAGACGTGGCGGTGGTCACCGGCGGCCGCCAGGAAATCGCGGCGCTGCTGGCGTTGCCGTTCGACTTCATCTTCTTCACCGGCAGCTCGGCGGTGGGCAAGGTGGTGATGCGCGCGGCGGCGGAGAACCTGACGCCGGTCGTGCTGGAGCTGGGCGGGCAGAACCCGGCCATCGTCGACGCCACCGCCAACCTGGACACCGCGGTGGACCGCATCGCATGGGGACACAACGCCATCGCTGGCCAATGGTGCGTCGCCCCGGGCTATGTCTGCGTGCACCGTTCGATCGCCGACGAGTTCATCGCGCGGCTGAAACGCTCGCTGACCGCGATGTACGGAGAGGACCCCGCCCGGAGCCCGGATTTCGCGCGCATGATCAGCGAGCACGATACCGAACGGGTGGCTTCCTACATCGTGCCGGAGAAGGTGGTGCACGGCGGTCGCTACGACGTGCCGGGCCGCTATGTCGAACCCACCGTGCTGTACCCCTCCGCATGGGACGACCCCGCCATGCAGCAGGAGATCTTCGGCCCGGTCCTGCCGGTTCTCCCCTTCGACGACCTGCGCGAGCTGGTGCGCATCATCAAGCGCAGGCCCAGGCCGCTGGCGGCCTATGTCTTCAGCACGGACAAGGCGGCCGTCGATTACGTCCTGGGAAGCGTTTCGTTCGGCGGCGGCTGCGTGAACCAGGCCAACCTGCACTGCTGGATCGACAGCCTTCCGTTTGGCGGCGTGGGTTGTTCCGGGATGGGCAAGTACTACGGCAAGGCCGGGTTCGACACCCTGAGCAATACCAAGGCCGTGCTGATCGGCAACCCCGACGTGGTGCTGGATGTGTTTCCGCCCTATGCCGGCAAGGACATCGCCGGCACCCTGGGCCTGTTCTCATGAAGGCCATCGATCCCGTCGCGCGGGCATCATCCCCTGTCCCGGCCCCGCGCCATCGCCCACCGCCCCGTTGCGGCGGCGGTGGGCATCGGTTCTTCAACGCTGCATACAGCGGAAACACGTGGCCTTCCAGGCACGGAATGCCCCGTCCGGTCCGCCCGATCCAATGGAGGAAAACATGCGTACCGCCCTGCTGATCCTGGCCGGCCTGCTGCTGGCCGCACTGGCCTCGTGGCTCGGCTCGCCGTCGCGACGCGTCATGGCCGCAGCGCTCTTCGCCCTGGCGTGGCTGGCTGTCGTCGGCTGGAACCTGCGCACCGGGCTGTCGCACGGCTACAGCCTGCGCGAGGAGCTGCCGATCCAGCTGCTGATCTACGCGATACCGGTTGCCCTGGCCGCATGGCTGGCCTGGAAGCACCCGCTCAGGTAGGCCCGTGCGTGCGGTGGCGGTGACGCCGGCGTACAGGAACCGGGCCGGAACATCGCCGGCTTTCCCGGCGATGCCCGGCACCGGCGGGCTTCAGGCGCGCGCGGCCAGCGCTTCGTCCAGGGCGGCGGCCCGCTGCCACGCCGCGCGGGCACGCAGGCGTGCGCCGTACTCGGCGAAGGCCGGGCGCTCGGGCAGGGTCTTGAACATCATGCCCCACATCACCTGGCTGCCCACGTAGACGTCGGCGGCGCTGAAACGCTCGCCGAGCAGCCATGGCGCGGCGCCGGAAACGGCCTTCTCCAGCGTGTCGACCACCTGGTCGAAGCTGCCGTAGCCCACCATGCCGGCCTTTTCCGGCGGCGCCAGAAGGCCCAGCGCCTTGGCGCTCACCGCGGCCTCGACCGGGCCGGCGGCGAAGAACAGCCAGCGGAAATAGGAACCGCGCAGCGGGTCGTCCTGCGCCGGCGCCAGCCCGGCCTGCGGGAACGCATCGGCCAGGTAGCTGCAGATGGCCGCGGCCTCGGTGACCGCAACGCCGCGATGCACGATCGCCGGCACCTTGCCCATCGGGTTGATCGCCAGGTACGCCGGCGACTTCATGCCCTCGCCGTAGCCCAGCACCTCGGTGCGGTACGGCTGGCCGGTTTCCTCCAGCATCCAGCGCACGATGCGGCCGCGCGACTGCGGGTGGGTGTAGAAGACGATTTCATCCGCCGTGCTGCCCATGCGCCTGCTCCATGAAGGGAGCCGGCAGTCTAGCAACGCGGCCGGCGCCAGATCAGTAGGCGAACTCGCGGAACACCGGGTCGACGCTGCCGTTCCATGCGCCATGGAACAGCTTCAGCTTGCGCTCGGCCGCGGTCCTGCCGGAATCGACGATCTCCTGCAGTACGTCGAGGAAGCGGGTCTCGTCCTGGCCATCGCCGTTGAGCGCGGCGCGGCGGCGCAGGCCCTCGCGCGAGATTTCCAGCGCGCGCCGCGCCAGGTCACGCACGCTGCCGCCGCGGAACGGCAGGTTCAGCGCGTGCTTCGGCACGCCGTCGCGCAGCGCGTGGCGCTCGGCCAGGCTGAAATCCCTGACCAGGTCCCAGGCCGCATCCAGCGCCGCGTCGTCGTACAGCAGGCCCACCCAGAACGCCGGCAGCGCGCAGATGCGGCTCCACGGGCCGCTGTCGGCGCCGCGCATTTCCAGGTACTTCTTCAGCCGCACTTCGGGGAAGGCGGTGGTCATGTGATCGGACCAGTCGCGCAGGGTCGGCAGCGCGCCCGGCAGCACGTCCAGCTCGCCCCTGAGGAAGCGGCGGAACGATTTGCCGCTGGCGTCGTGGTAGATGCCATCGCGGTAGGAGAAATACATCGGCACGTCGAGCAGGTAGTCGACGTAGCGCTCGTAGCCGAAGCCGTCCTCGAACACGAAGTCGAGCATGCCGGTGCGGTCGGCATCGGTGTCGGTCCAGATGTGCGAGCGGTAACTCAGGTAGCCGTTCGGCCTGCCCTCGGTGAACGGCGAATCGGCGAACAGCGCGGTGGCGATCGGCTGCAGCGCCAGCGACACGCGGAACTTCTTCACCATGTCCGCCTCGGAGGCGTAGTCCAGGTTGACCTGGACCGTGCTGGTGCGGGTCATCATGTCCAGGCCGAGCGAACCGACCTTGGGCATGTAGTCGCGCATGATGCGGTAGCGGCCCTTGGGCATCCACGGCATGTCCGCGCGCGTCCACTTCGGCTGGAAACCCATGCCGAGGAAGCCCAGCTGCAGTTCGCCGGCCACCTGCGCCACTTCGTTGAGGTGGGTGCCGGTTTCCACGCAGGTCTGGTGGATGCTTTCCAGCGCGGCGCCGGACAGCTCCAGCTGCCCCGCCGGCTCCAGCGTCACCGAGGCGCCATCGCGCAGCAGGGCAATGGTGTTGCCGTTCTCCTGGACCGGCTCCCAGCCGAAGCGGGTCAGCCCGGTCAGCAGCGCCTGGATGCCGCGCTCGCCCTCGAACGCCGGCGGGCGCAGGTCGTCCAGGCGGAACCCGAATTTCTCGTGCTCGGTGCCGATGCGCCACTGCGCGCGGGGCTTCTCGCCGGAGGCGAGCACCTCCACCAGCTGCGAGCGGTCGGTGATGGGCGTATCGGCAACGTGGCTGGGGCTCGACAAGGGCTGGCTCGCAGTGTTCTGGCTGGGCGGGGAAATGGGGGCCTGCCCCCGGCATCACAAGAACCGGCCCGCAGTCCCTCGCGCGGGTCCCTGCGCCCGTCCAGGGCCGGCAATGCGCGCAACGCGTACGCTGCGCCTGCTCGGCTCCGCCACGGGCCACCGGCCCTCGCCCGCGATGGATCGCGAACAGCTTCCAGGCGCGCACTATATCGCGGCGCCCATTGCCGGCATGTCGCGGTGGCGGTTTTCAGCATCCCACCGGCAGCAACTTGACCGAGGTTCGCAGGCGCGGCTGCGAGTCATTTCCGCCGCGGTGGCCGTGCCGCCCTACACTGGCGGCCATGAAGCGCTCACCGCACAAGGAAACCCACCGTTCCGAGCGCGTCGGCTGGCTGCGTGCGGCCGTGCTCGGCGCCAACGACGGCATCGTCTCCGTCGCCGGGCTGGTGGTCGGCATCGCCGCCAGCGGCGCGCCGGCCTCCACCGTACTGGCCACCGGCGTGGCCGGCACCGTGGCCGGCGCCATGTCGATGGCCGCCGGCGAATACGTGTCCGTGCAGTCGCAGGCCGATACCGAACACGCCGACTTGGCGCTCGAGCGCCGCGAACTGCACGAGGACCCGCATACCGAGCTGGAGGAACTGGCCGGCATCTACCGGCGGCGCGGGCTGACCCCCGAGCTGGCGCACCAGGTCGCCGTGCAGCTCACCGCGCACGACGCGCTCGCCGCGCACGCGCGCGACGAACTGGGCATCACCGAGGAACTGCGCGCACGCCCGCTGCAGGCCGCGCTGGCATCGGCCGGCGCCTTCATCGCCGGCGCGATACTGCCGGTGCTGACCGCCCTGCTCGCTCCGCACGCATACGTGGCGCAGATCACCACCGCGTCCACCCTGGCCGGGCTCTGCATCACCGGCGCGATGGCCGCCCATGCCGGCGGCGCGCCGCGCCTGCGCGGCGCGCTGCGGGTGATGTTCTGGGGCGCGCTGGCGATGGCCGCGGCGGCGGGCGTCGGTCGCCTGTTCGGCGCCCACGTGGCATGACCGCCATGCTGCCACCGGCCACTGCGCTGCTGGCGGAAATGGCCAGCCTGGCCGGTTGCGTACGCGCCGAGGGCTATGCCTGCATCACCGCGCGCCGCGAGCATGGCGCCAGTTCGGTGGAGATTCCGCAGCCGCAGTTCGCGATCCTGCTGGAAGGCCGCAAGCAGGTGCGCACTGCGCACCAGTCGCTGGCGTTCGTTCCCGGCGACATCCTGCTGCTGACCCAGCGTTGCCGCATCGATGTGGTCAACACCCCCGATCCCTGCAGCGGCCGCTACCTCAGTGCCGTGGTGCCGCTGTGCGCCGAAGTGCTGGCGGCGGCGCGCACGCTGTGGAACGAAGCGTTTCCTGCCCCCGGCCCGGCGATGGCGCGGCTGCCGTTGATCGAACATGGCGCGGCGCTGCGCCAGTGGCGGCAATCCCTGCAGGACGGCCGTTACAGCGAAGCGCGGCTGGCCCTGGCCTCGCTGGTGCTGACCCTGTGCCGGCAGGGTCATGGCAACCTGCTGTTGCCGCAGGCCCCGAGCCTGGGCGAACAGATCCGCGACCGCATTGCCGCCGAACCGGCACGCGACTGGCAATCGCGCGATGTGGAAGAACAGTTCGCGCTGAGCGGCGCGACCCTGCGCCGCCGCCTCGCCGCCGAAGACACCAGCCTGCGCCAGCTGCTCACCGAGGCGCGCCTCGCGCACGGCATGCAACTGCTCTACACCACCGATCTGCCACTGAAGACCGTCGCCGCACGCGCGGGCTACCGGTCTGCGGCCAGTTTCAGCAAGCGCTTCACCGAGCGGTACGGGCTGGCGCCGACAGACATCTAAAGGTGGGGTCCCCCGGCAGGGCCGCGCCCTGCACCCGCCGAGGCAACGGCAACAGCCGAAACAACAGCCGAAACATTGGATGCTGCGCGCTGGCGGGGCGGTGTGGGCGGGCAGGACACGCCGTAAACCCATCCATGGGGGCTCGTTGCCGCCATCCATGGCGCCAACGGTCCTGCCTGCCCACACCGCCCCGCCTTCGACAGTTTCCCGGTGGCCGGTAGATCCACGCCACGCGTGGATGACTGTCCATCGAAATCGAATATTCCGAATTGGAATCCTGGGGATCAGATCCGCGGATCTGACCCCAAGAGCATTTCCAACAACCAACAGATCGCGGAAATCCGTCGAAGGCAGGGTGGGTCCGGTTGCGGGGGTGTCCGCGGCATGGATGCCGCGGCCAAGCCTACAGGGGTGAGGGCGCTTTGCTTGCGAAGCACTGCTTCGCAAGCGCCTGAACGCCCAGCCGCCAGCGGCTGGGCCGGACCGCGGAGCGGGATTCACGGCGTCCCCCGCAACCGGGCCCACCCCGCCTTCCCACGGAAAGTTCGCTGTTGCTGTTGCTTCGGCCGTTGCCCTGGCTCGCAGCGGGTGCAGGGCGCAGCCCTGCAGACAACGCCCTCCTGAGCATTCCACGCAGCGGATTGAGCGCCGCGCACACGCCAGCCACGGCACGCTGGGCGCAACGGAAACCGCCCGTCATCCACCGAGAACCGCCATGACCCTGCATCAACTGCCACTGCACAGCGCCCTGCTGCTGGCCCTGTCGTCCCTGCCGCTGGCCGCGCTGGCCGAAGCGACTTCGCCCGCTCCCGCCCAGCAGGTACCCGGCGTCTACCATCAACGCGTCGGCGCCCTGCAGGTCACGGCCTTGTTCGATGGCGTGGTCGCGCTGGGCCGGCAGGAAGTGGTGGACGTGCCGCCGACGCTGGTCAGCCGGCTGCTGGAGGGCCGCTACGTGCCGGAAGACGAGAAGGGCCTGCAGACCGCGATCAATGCCTTCCTGGTGCGCCAGGGCAACCACCTGACCCTGGTCGATACCGGCACCGCGCAGTGCTTCGGCCCCGGCCTGGGCCAGGTGCTGGGCAACCTGCGCGCCGCGGGCGTCGACCCGGCCGAGGTGGACGAGGTGCTGCTGACCCATGCCCACCCGGATCACCTGTGCGGGGTGCTCGACGCGCAGGGCAGGCCGGCCTACCCGAACGCCACGGTGTGGCTGTCCAAGGCCGATGCCGATTACTGGCTCGACCCGGCCAGCGAGGCCACCGCGCCGAAGGGCGTGCGCTTCGCCTTCCCGCTGGCACGCAACGCGGTTGCCCCGTACCAGGCCAGCGGCCACCTGCGCACCTTCAGCCCGGGCGATTCCCTGCCCGGCGGTGCGGTGGCGATGGATACCCATGGCCATACCCCCGGCCATGTCTCCTACCGGTTCGACAGCCAGGGCCAGTCACTGCTGGTATGGGGCGATGTGCTGCACTTCCATGCCGTGCAGTTCGCGCACCCGGAGGCCGCATTCGAGGCGGATTCGGACCGCGAGGCGGCCATCGCCAGCCGTCGCGGCCTGCTGCGACAGGCCACCGCCAACGGCTGGTGGGTGGCGGGCGCGCACCTGCCGTTCCCGGGCCTGGGCCACGTGCGCGGCGAAGGCCAGGCCTACGCCTGGGTACCGGCGGAGTATTCGCCGTTGAAGTGATCCACTGTGGAGCCGGCCCATGCCCGGCTCCACGGAAATGGCGCCGGGCGTCGCCCGGCGCGCCGTGTTCCTATTCCAGGCCCAGCCAGCCGCCGATCACCGCGCGGGCCTCGTCCACGCCCTGCCTCGATTCGCCGGAAAAGGTCTGCACGCTCACCGAGTCGCCGAACGCGTCGGCCAGTTCCCTGCGCACCTTCTGCAGGGTCTGCGCCTGCTGGCCGCGGCCGAGCTTGTCGGCCTTGGTCAGCAGCGCGTGCGCCGGCAGGCCGCGCTGCACCGCGTAGGCCAGCATCTGCCGGTCGTAGTCCTTGAGCGGGTGGCGGATGTCCATCACCACCACCAGCCCCTTGAGCGCGTCGCGGGTACGGAAGTAGTTGTCGATGAAGGCCTGCCAGTGCGCCTGCAGGTCCTGCGGCACCTTGGCATAGCCGTAACCGGGCAGGTCGACGAGGTGCGCCTGGGGCGTGACCTGGAAGTACACCAGTTGCTGGGTGCGGCCCGGCGTCTTGGAGACGCGGGCCAGCGCGTTCTGGCGGGTCAGCGCGTTGAGCGCGCTGGATTTGCCGGCGTTGGAGCGGCCGGCGAACGCCACTTCGGCGCCCTCGTCCGCCGGCAGTTGCCGGGCGTTGTGGGCGGAAAGCAGGTAGCGGGCGCGTTCTAGGAGCTGTGACATGGGCATAGGATCGCATGCCGCGGCCTCCCCTGCCGCCCGTGCGTTGACCCTGCCATGAAACGGCGTGGATAATCCGGGCGATGCCGGCGCGGACCCGCCCGGCCGTTCCACACGGAGCTTCTGCATGCGCCATGCTCGTGTCTTAGCCGTTTCCGCTCTTGCCATTCCGCTGATTGCCGTCGTCGCTTTCGCGCAGAGCTCGGTCACGCCCGTGCCCGACAACGCGCCGGTGCAGACCGCGCCGCTGGAAGTCGACCTCAGCAAGACCATGCCCGGCGACGCCGAGGCCGGCGAGGGCAAGGCGCAGGCCTGCGCCGCCTGCCATGGCGCCGATGGCAACTCCGCGGTGGAGATGTACCCGCGCCTGGCCGGCCAGAGCGAACGCTACATCGCGCGGCAGCTGGCGCTGATCGCCGGCGGCCAGCGCACCGAGGGCGCGGTCGCCGCCATGCTGCCGTTCGTGCAGGGCCTGACCGCGCAGGACATGCGCGACATCGGCGCCTTCTTCGCCCGCCAGAAGGCCGGCGCCGGCGTGGCCGACGACATGGCCATCGCCGACGGCCCCTACGCCGGCATGAAGTTCTACGAGATCGGCCAGAAGCTGTACCGCAGCGGCGACGCCAGCCGCGAGATCCCCGCCTGCATGGCCTGCCATGGCCCGACCGGCGCCGGCAATCCCGGCCCGGCCTATCCGCATATCGGCGGCCAGCATGCCGGCTATGTCGCCCAGCGCCTGCAGCACTACCAGTCCGGCCAGACCCACGAAACCGACCCGTCGCAGTTCCGGATCATGGCCCAGGTGGCGAGCCATCTGACCGAGCAGGAAATCCAGGCGCTGTCCAGCTACGTGCAGGGCCTGCACGCACGCGCCGACGACGTGGCCGCAGCCGCCTCACAGCCCTGACGGTGCCGGTCGCCACGGCGACGAAGGACCTTGTTCCCGGATACGCCGACCCCCGCGGTCGGCGTCTGTTTTTCAGTTGGAGACTCCCGATGAAGCATTTCCCGCGACTGTTCCTCCTGCTGCTGGCCCTGCTGCCGCTGGCGGCCTGCGCCGCCGACGGCGCCGCGCCGGTGGAAGGCCAGGACTACGAGCTGATCGCCGAGCCCGGCCCGTTCGCGCCGCTGGCGGGGAAGATCGAGGTGGTCGAGGTGTTCGGCTATCCCTGCATCCACTGCGCCCATTTCGAGCCGCAGCTGGAAGCCTGGGTCGCCCGCCTGCCGGCCGACGTGCGCTTCACCGCGGTACCGGCCGCCTTCGGCGGCCACTGGGACGCCTATGCGCGCGCCTTCTATGCCGCCGAGCAGACCGGCGTGCTCAAGCGCAGCCATGGCGACGTGTTCAAGGCCCTGCACGAGCAGCGCAGCCTGCCGATGCAGAACGTGTCGCCGCAGGAACTGGCGACCTTCTACGCCACCTACGGCGTGCAGCCGCAGCGCTACGTCGATGCGCTGCGCAGCGACCAGGTCGAGGAAAAGGTGAAGGCCGCGCGCGCCTTCGCCATGCGCGTGCGGGTCCCGGGCACGCCGTCGCTGATCGTCAACGGCAAATACCTGGTCAAGGGCCGCGGTTTCGAGGACCAGCTGCGCATCGCCGGCGCCCTGGTCGAGCGCGAGCGCGCCGCCGGCCGGCGGCGCTGAAACCGTACCGGAGCGTTCCGCGAACCGGTTCAGCTGCTGCCTCACATAATGTCATCATGCGCCCCGCGGTCGCCGCCGGCGGCCTGACGACCCGACGAATCCCCGCTGGAGATCCACCGATGAAGATCCGTTTCGCACTGGCCCTGACGGCCCTGCTTCCGCTGATGGTCGCCTGCAAGGCGCAGGACGGCTCCGCCGACGCCGTCGCGCCGGCCACCGGACAACCAGCCGCCAGCGCCGCCGAACCCGCGCCTGCCCCGGCCGCCGAAGCCGAAGGCGCCACCGCCGCGCCGGCCCCCGCCGCCTCGGATGCCGCCGCCGAACCGGCCGCCGCCAACACCCCGGTGCCGGCGCAGGCCCGCCTGGTCGGCCCCGAGCCGGTGGCCGGCACCGATTACATCGTCATCGAGGGCGGCCAGCCGATCCAGCCGGCGACCGGCAAGATCGAAGTGGCCGAGGTCTTCGGCTACGTCTGCCCGGCCTGCGCCCGCTTCCAGCCGCTGATCGGGCCGTGGAAGGCCGGCCTGCCGTCGGATGTCAGCTTCGTCTACGTGCCGGCCATGTTCGGCAGCATGTGGGACGACTACGGCCGCGCCTTCTACGCCGCCGAGGCGCTGGGCGTGCAGGAAAAGACCCATGAAGCGCTGTACTCGGCCATCCACATCGAGCACACGCTCAAGGGCGAGCTGGGCCGCGACTCGGTCGAGGACATCGCCAACTTCTACGGCAAGTTCGGCGTGAACCCGAAGACCTTCGCCGACACCATGGGCAGCTTCTCGGTGGTGGCCAAGACCAACCGCGCCAAGCAGTTCGCCCAGCGCAGCAAGATCACCGGCACGCCGTCGCTGATCGTCGCCGGCAAGTACCTGGTCAAGGGCAAGAGCTACGAGGACATGCTGCGCATCGCCGACCACCTGATCGCACGCGAACGCGCCGCCGACGCCAGGTAAGGTATGAAGGGCCTCGTCGACACGAGGCCCTTGTTCCACCGCCGTGAAAGCCCCCACCCACACCCTGCGCCTGCTGACGGCCAACATCCAGGCCGGTTCCAGCACGCGCCGCTACAGCGACTACGTGACCCGCAGCTGGTCGCACGCGTTGCCGTCGGGCAGCAAGCGCTCCAGCCTGGACGCCATCGCCAGGCTGGCCAGCGGCCGCGACATCGTCGGCCTGCAGGAAGCCGACCCCGGCAGCCTGCGCTCGGGCTTCACCAACCAGACCCATTACCTGGCGCAGCGGGCCGGCTTCAACTACTGGAGCCACCAGCCCAACCGGCGCATGGGCGGCGTCGCCTCCAGCGCCAACGGCCTGCTCAGCCGGCTGGAACCGGTGGAAGTGCAGGACCATGCCCTGCCCGGCCGCATCGGCGGCCGCGGCGTGCTGCTGGCCCGCTTCGGCGACGGCCGCGAGGGGCTGGCGGTCGCCGTCGCCCACCTGTCGCTGGGCGTGGGCTCGCGCATGTCGCAGCTGGACTTCATCGCCGACCTGCTGGCCGACTACCCCAACGCGGTGCTGATGGGCGATTTCAACTGCAAGGCCGAGCGCCCGGAAATGCAGGTGCTCTACCGCAAGACGCGACTGCAGCCGCCCGGCTGCCTGGTGCCGACCTTCCCCAGCTGGCGCCCGGACCGGGCCATCGACCACATCCTGGTCAGCGACAGCCTGCGCACGATCGAGACCGGCGCGGTCGCCGCCGCGCATTCGGACCACCTGGCGGTGGAGATGCAGGTCGAGGTACCGGGCGACAGCCTGCGCTAGCGTCGGCGCAGGCGCCGCCACCCGGGGTCTGCATTGCGGACAGGGGCTCCGCCTCCCGGTCTGCGCACCCGGCGCGCCGCGGCCGCCCCGATCGGGCGTTTTCCCCCATGCATCGTGTAATGCCCGGGCTCACGTCACCACGGCGGCGGGTGCCGGCGGCGACCGGCGCGCGGTAGCCGCGCTGCCCACCGACGCCAGCACCGTGCAGCCGATCGCCAGCCACTGCAGGCCGCCCAGCCGCTCGTGCAGCAGCAGCAGCGCCCACAGCGCGGCCACCGCCGGCTCCATGCTGATCAGGATGCCGAAGGTTTCCTTCGGCAGGCGCTTGAGCGCCATCATCTCCAGCGACATCGGGATCGCGCTGGACACCACCGCCACCAGCAGGCCGGCCAGCAGGATCGAGGGCTGCAGCAGCGCCGTGCCGGCATGGGCGACGCCCACCGGTACCACCACCAGCGCCGCGGCCACCAGCCCCAGCGAGACCGTATGCCCGGCATGCAGGTGCCCTGCGCGCTTGCCGAACACGATGTACAGCGCCCAGCAGGCCGCCGCGCCCAGCGCGTACAGCACGCCGGCCGCGTCCAGCGTCGGCCCGCCGCCCAGGGGCAGCAACAGCAGCAGCCCGGCCACCGCGCAGCCGACCCAGACGAAATCGACCAGGCGCCGCGAGGACAGCATCGCCACCGTCAGCGGCCCGGTGAATTCGATGGCCACCGCGATGCCGAACGGGATCGTGCGCAGGGCCATGTAGAACAGCAGGTTCATCAGCCCCAGCGCCAGGCCGTAGCGCAGGATCGCCGCACCATCGGCGCGGCTTGTGTGCCAGCGCCATGGCCGCCACAGCGCCAGCAGGAACAGCGCGGAAAAACCCACGCGCAGCGCGCTGGTGCCCTGCGCGCCGATCAAGGGGAACAGATGTTTGGCGTAGGAAGTGCCGATGGCCAGCGACGTCACCGAGCCGAGCACCGCCAACACCGGCCACAGCGGCGCGAATCGGGAGGTCTGCATGCGCATAGTGTATTGCGCCAGGCCTGCCGCGCAGCGGGTTTGCGGCGGCTTTCCGGTTCTCCCCTCGGCGCCGCCGCCGGATGGCCGGGCGTGTACCGGGCCGCCCGCGGCGGCAGGCGGCCCGGCAGGGCATCACTGCACGAAGGCGATGCGCTCCATGCGCGCGTTGTTGGCCGCGGCCAGCACCTTGGCCAGGGTGTCGTACGCCGCGTCCGGGCTGGTGGCGATGCGCAGCTCCGGCAGGTTGCCGGCGTGCAGCCGGGCCTGTTCCTGCAGACGCGCCTGCAGCGCGGCGACCGGCAGCGCCTGTCCGTTCCAGCTGAGCTGGTTGGCGGCGTCCACCCGCAACTCGATCGGCGGCGGCGGTTCGAGACGCGGCACCTGGGTGGTCGTGCGCTGCGGCAGATCCACCGGGATCGGCCAGGAGACCAGCGGCGCGGTGACGATGAAGATGATCAGCAGCACCAGCATCACGTCCACCAGCGGCGTGACATTGATGTCGGCGATCGGCCCGGAACTTCCTGCAGCACTGAATGCCATGGTCCGCTCCTTCGGCGAGGCGGCGCGCCTCGCCATCGACACTACGCCGGGGCCGCGCTGGCTCGCCGACGCGCAGTCACGCGCGTTCAGCCACGGTTCCGGCATCCGGCGCCGTCGACCGCCGCGTTCATGCGCGAGCCGGCAACGCCGCGGCGATGTTGACGACGGCCCGGCTATGCTTTGTCGATGAAACGGACTCCCTGCCTGCTGCCTTTCGCCGCGTCCCTGTTGCTGGCCTGTACCGGCACCGGCGCGCAGACCCTCGACGCCCAGCGCCCGGCCATGCGCATGGCCATCGACAACGCCGAACGCGGCCAGTTCGACGCCGTCGCGACCGCCAGCCTGCGCAGCCACCCGCTGTACGGCTGGCTCGAATACAGCGCCCTGCGCCGCGGCATCGACAACGTGGATACGCCGCAGGCGCTGGATTTCCTCAAGCGCTACCAGGGCCAGGCCGTGGCCGACGCCTTCCGCGCGGTGTGGCTGCCGGCGCTGGCGCGGCGCCAGGACTGGCCGACCCTGCTCGCCAACTGGCAACCCAGCAACGACACCGGCCTGCAGTGCGCCGAACTCAACGCACGCCTGGCCACCGGCAAGGCCGACGCGAAGTGGACCCGCGATGCGCAGGCGCTGTGGCGCGGCAGCGGCAAGTCGCTGCCCGACGCCTGCGACCCGGTGTTCGCCGCCCTGGCCGACCGCGGCGGGCTGACGCCGGCGCTGCGCTGGGAACGCATCGACGCCGCCGCCGATGCGCAGCAGCCGGGCGTGATGCGCGCGGCCGCGCGCGGCCTGCCCGCCGCCGAACTGGCGCAGGCCAACGACTACGCCGCCTTCGTCGACAAGCCCGACGCGCGCGCGCTGAACTGGCCGAAGACCGAGCGCAGCCGGCGCATCGCCACCGATGGCCTGGCGAAACTGGCGCGCACCGATCCCGACGCCGCCGAGCGGCAGCTGCCGCAGTACGCGCAGGCGCTGGGCCTGGATGCCGGACAGCAGGCGCAGGTGCGTTACCAGATCGCGCTGTGGACGGTGGCCTCCTACCTGCCGGACTCGGCGCGGCGGCTGGCCGCGGTGCCGGAATCGGCCTACGACGAGCGCCTGCACGAGTGGCGCGCGCGCGAGGCGATGGCGCGCGGCGACTGGCCTTCGGCGCTGGCCGCGATCCGCGCGATGCCCGCCGCGCAGCGCGGCGATTCGCGCTGGCGCTGGTTCGAGGCGCGGCTGCTGGAAAAGACCGGCAAGGCCGCCGAGGCCATGCCGCTGTACCGCGCCGTCGCCGGCGAACCCACCTTCCATGGCTTCCTGGCCGCCGACAAACTGCAGCAGCCCTACGCGCTGTGCCCGTGGAACCCGGGCGACAGCGCGCAGGCGCGCGCGGCGGTGGCACGCGACCCGGCGCTGGTGCGGGCGCTGGAACTGTTCCGCATCGACCGCGCCGCGTGGGCGGCGCGCGAATGGGCCGATGCGCTGTCGCGTTTCGACGACACCCAGCGCCGGCTCGCGGTGGAAGTGGCCAGCCAGGCCGGCTGGTTCGACCGCGCGGTGTTCGGCCTGAAGGGACCGCAGGAAATGCGCCTGTATGCGCTGCGGTTCCCGCTGCACCACGACGACACCATCCGCCGCGAAGCCGCGCGCAACGCGCTGGATCCGGCCTGGGTCGCCGCCGAGATCCGCGCCGAGAGCACCTTCAACCCGAACGCGCGCTCGCCGGCCAACGCCATGGGCCTGATGCAGGTGCTGCCGGCCACCGGCGCGGGCGTGGCCAAACGCATCGGGCTGAGCGGCTACGGCGGCGCGGCCAGCCTGTACGACCCGGACACCAACATCGCCATCGGCACCGCCTACCTGCGGCAGCTGCTGGACAAATACGACGGCCTGCCCTACGTGACCATCGCCGCCTACAACGCCGGCCCCACGCCGACGGCGCGCTGGCAGTCGCAGCGGCCCGGCTTCGATCCGGATTTCTGGATCGAGACCATCAGCTACAAGGAGACCCGCGAATACGTCGCGCGCGTGCTCGCCTTCAGCGTGATCTACGACTGGCGCCTCAACGGCAAGGCAGTGCCGCTGGCCGACCGCATCGCCGGCCGCGTCGGCCCGCCGTCGCGCGGCTTCGCCTGCCCGGCGCAATGAAGGGCCGCGCATGAAGACCTATCTCGTCGGCGGCGCGGTCCGCGACCGGCTGCTGGGGCTGGATGCGGGCGACCGCGACTGGGTGGTGGTCGGCGCCACCCAGCAGGAGATGGAGGCGCGCGGATTCAAGGCCGTGGGCCGCGATTTCCCGGTGTTCCTGCACCCGCAGACCGGCGAGGAATACGCGCTGGCGCGCACCGAGCGCAAGAGCGGGCGCGGCTACCGTGGCTTCGTGGTCGATGCCGATCCGTCGGTGACGCTGGAGCAGGACCTGCAGCGCCGCGACTTCACCCTCAACGCCATCGCCTGCGACGAGGACAGCGGCGAGCTGGTCGACCCCTGGGGCGGCGTGCGCGACATCCAGGCGCGCGTGCTGCGCCATGTCGGCCCGGCCTTCGTCGAGGACCCGCTGCGGGTGCTGCGCGCGGCGCGGTTCATGGCGCGGCTGGCGCCGCTGGGTTTCACCCTGGCGCCGGAAACCGCGGCGCTGATGCGGCAGATCGCCGACAGCGGCGAACTGGACGCACTGGTGCCCGAGCGCATCTGGCAGGAACTGCGCAAGGCGCTGCGCGCGCCGCGCCCGTCCGCGTTCCTGCGCACGCTGCACGACACCGGCGCGCTGGCGCCGATCCTGCCGGAGGTGGCGGCGCTGTACGGCGTGCCGCAGCGCGCCGAATTCCATCCGGAAGTGGATACCGGCGCGCACCAGGAGATGGTCAGCGACATGGCCGCGCGGCTGGCGCCGGGCGATGACCTGATCGGCTTCGCCGCGCTCACCCACGACCTGGGCAAGGCGCTCACGCCGGTGGACCAGCTGCCGCGCCACGTCATGCACGAACAGCGCGGGCTGAAGCCGCTGGCCGCCTTGTGCGACCGCCTGAAGGTCCCGGCCGACCACCGCCAGCTGGCCGAGGCGGTGTGCCGCGAACACCTCAACGTGCACCGCATCGACGAGCTGCGCGACGCCACCGTGCTGGAGCTGATCCAGCGCTGCGACGGCTTCCGCCGCCCGGAGCGCATCGCGCAGCTGGCCCTGGCCTGCGAATGCGACAAGCGCGGCCGGCTCGGTTTCGAGGACAGCGACTATCCGCAGCGCGCCACCCTGCTGCGCCTGCACGCCGCGGCGCTGGCGATCAACGCGCGCGACCTCGCCACCGGGGGACTCACCGGCCCGGCGGTGGGCGAGGCGTTGAAGAAGGCGCGCATCCACGCGATCGGCGCGGCGCGCTGAGCGAAGGGAGCGCCGCGTTCAGCGCGTGGCTTCCCGTGGAACCTGCTCGCGGGCTTCCGTTTTTTCCACCGGCCTTCCACCACAGGCGGGCTGCTCCAGCAGCCATGCCTGCGCCAGCCGCATCGCTTCTGCGCGCGGCGTCGCAGGGACATCAGGCACGATGCGGGAACCGTCGCCGATGCCATTGCGGTCCTTCATCACCGTGCCGGTCAGCAGCAGGGTACTGCCATCGACCAGCGTCACCGGCACGTTTCCGGTGGAGTACCCCATGGTCGGCGTACCGAAGCTGCGGCTGTGAGGGCGCCCTCGCAGCGCCAGCACGATGGCCTCGCCGGAACTGGCGGTGCGCCCGGATTGAAGTACCGCGACCGGCGCATCCGGCCTGCGCAGGCGGCGGGTCGTATCGTCCGCGGCCAGCCTCGGCGCATCGCCCACCCATACCGCGCCGTCGCGGTAGCGCCAGGGCTGCAGCGCGGTGCCGTCGAAGAAATGCCCGACGACATCCGGCCCGTCGGCGCGGCCGCGCAGCAGCGGGCCCACGCCCAGCAGCATCGGCCACATGTTGCCGCCGGTGTTGTCGCCCAGGTCCACGATCCAGCCACAGCGGCTGCCGTCGTCCTGGCGCCAGAGATCGTCCTGCAGGCGGCGCGCGTGCTGCCGCTCGGCGTCCCGCTGCTGTTCGCGGGAAAGCCCTGGTCCGGGCAGGTAGGAGGCGATGCCGATCAGGCCCAGGCGCGCGTCGACCGGCGCATCCGGTGCCGTGCCGGGAACGGAAGCCCGCGCCTCATCCTGCCCGGCCGCTCTCTTCCGGTACCCCTCGCGCACCTCTTCGGCCGACAGCCACCCACCATGGCCGGCAGTCGCCCGGTTGATGGCATCGGACAGCAGGGCGCGTTGCCGGTCCGGGTCGGTGGTCGCGGCAAGATCGCGACGCAGCGCGGCCCAGTCCACCCGGTCGCGATGCAGCGCCTTGTGTTCCAGGAGGTCGAGCATCTGCTCCCGGGCCGGCAACGACGGCACCGGGGTTGCCGCGACCGGCACCGCCAGCAGCATCGCCACCAGCGTGGCCGACATCATCGCAACGCTCCGCTTCCTGCACATCGTGGCCTCTGTCCCATGACCGGTACCGATGCAGGATAGAGCCGAACCCTGGAGCGCGGGAACGTGCTCCTAGATCTTCAGATAGATCCGCCGCCGGTCCAGCCACCACACCGGCAGCCACCAGACCGCGACGAAGGCGATGGCCATCGCCAGCGACGCGGCTTCGGCGCCGGCCAGCGGCGTGATCCAGCGGTCGAACACCTGGCGGTACAGCCAGCCCCAGCTGCCGGTGCCCAGCATCGCCAGCACCATCACCCCGGAACCGGCGTAGGCGGTGATGGCGTTGACGCCGAAGCGGCGGCCCAGCGGCGGCCACTGCACGCGGTCGATGAGCATGTGCGCCAGCCACAGCGCGGCCAGCGCCCAGCCGGACGTCCACAGCACGTAGGACGGCGTCCACAGGTTCTTGTTGAGCGGCTGCCAGGTCGACCACAGCGCGCCCAGCGCCAGCAGCACGGCCGCGGCGAGCAGCAGGCGCAGCGGGCGACCGCTGCGCAGCAGCGCGCCGGCGCGCAGGCCGATCAGGGTCGAGGCCAGGGCGCCGAGCGTCGACAGCAGGCCCTCGGGATCGTGGCCGAGCCCGGTGGTGGCGTCGTATTTGTAGGCCAGGTCGCCGAACAGCGCGGTGTCCACGCGGCTGGGCAGGTTGTGCCAGGGTTCGAGGGTCCCACCGGCCGCCAGCAGCGCCGCGTATCCGCCCAGCAACAGCAGCAGGCACGCCCGCTGCGCCGACGCGCGCAGCCAGATCGCCATCGCGCCGACGACCACGAAGCACACGCCGATGCGCTGCAGCACGCCCAGCGGCCGGTAATGCGCCAGATCCAGCCACCACCACGCCAGCAGGTGCAGCAGCATGCCCAGGCCGACGATGCGCAGTGCGCGCACCAGCACGGTACGGGTCAGGGCGGCGCGGTCCGCGCCCTGCTCCACGCGCGGCACCACACCCAGCGCGATCGACACCCCGACGATCA
Source organism: Stenotrophomonas sp. Steno-Z2 (assembly GCF_056393235.1). Lineage (NCBI taxonomy): Bacteria > Pseudomonadati > Pseudomonadota > Gammaproteobacteria > Lysobacterales > Lysobacteraceae > Stenotrophomonas > Stenotrophomonas sp. Steno-Z2. Next base: position 131,775 of record NZ_JBWJOY010000003.1, read on the forward strand.
CCAGGAAGAACGGGAACACCAGGTCGGTGGGCGTGCAGCCGTTCCATTCGGCGTGTTCCAGCGGCGCATACACATGGCTCCACGTGCCCGGGTTGTTGACCAGCAGCATGGCCGCGACGGTGATGCCGCGCAGGGCATCGACCGATGCATGGCGGGCAGGCGGGGTACGAACGGGTTGGGAATCTGTCATGGCATTGCCCCGCGCGATGGAGTCGGTACTGCGTTGCTGTTGTGCTGTTCTGGCCTGAAGCTTTTTGACTTGCGGGTTCCTTTCCGCGGCGACGGAGTGGACCCTGCGCGCGCAGGGTCGAGCGCGGAGGCAGAGCGTGTCCCATCAGCCATTCGGCTGTTGGAAAGATGCTTCTTCTGGCGCACGCGGGCGCGAGCGAAAGCCTTTGCCCTTGCCCCGGGCTGATCGGAACGAAGTTCCGTGCAACCAGGCGCTACGAGGCTTCGCCCTTACCCTCACCCCAACCCCTCTCCCCGGGGAAGAGGGGCTCCATCAATCCCGCTGCCCCGCGATCCACGTCGCCTGCACCTGCAGCCCTTCATCCAGCAGCACGAAATCCGCCTGGTAACCCGCGGCGATATGACCGTAACGGTCGTCCACGCGCAGGAACTGCGCCGGATACGTCGAGGCCATGCGCGCCGCCTCGGCCAGCGGCAGCCCCAGCAGGTTGACCGTGTTGCGCACGGCGGTGGCCATGTCCAGCGCCGAGCCGGCCAGCGAGCCGGCGGCATTGCGCACCACGCCGTCGACGGCGGTGATGACCTCGCCGTACAGCTCGAACGAAGGATCGTCCGCGCCGACCATCGGCATCGCGTCGGTCACCAGCAGCACCTTGCCGCGCGGCTTGGCCGCCAGCGCCACGCGCAGGCTGGCCGGGTGCACGTGCACGCCATCGACGATCACCCCGCACCAGCTGTGCGGGTCTTCCAGCGCGGCGCCGACCACGCCGGGTTCGCGCCCCTGCAGCGGCGTCATCGCGTTGTACAGGTGGGTGAAGCCGCTGATGCCCGCATCCAGCCCGGCGCGGGTTTCCTCGTAGCTGCCGGCGGTGTGGCCGGCGCAGACGATGGCGCCGTTGCCGACCATCGTGCGGATGATCTCCACGGGCACCCGCTCGGGCGCCAGCGTGATCAGGGTGACGCCATTGTCCAGCGAGGTCGCCATCGCCACCTCGTCCGGCCCCGGCACGCGGAACTTGCCGGCGTCGTGCGTGCCCTTGCGCGCCGGCGCGATGTACGGCCCTTCCAGATGGATGCCGAGGATGCCCGGCACGCCTTCGGCGATGGCCTGGCGCACCGCGGCGATGGCCTGGGCCATCACCGCCGCGTCGTCGCTGATCAGCGTCGGCATCATGCCGGTGGTGCCGAAGCGGCGGTGCCCGCGCATCATCGCGCGCAGGGCGGCCACGTCCGGCGTGTTGTTGAGCAGCGCGCCGCCGCCGCCATTGACCTGCACGTCGATGAAGCCCGGCAGCAGCCAGCCGCCGCCAAGATCGTGCTGCGGCACGCCGGCCGGCAGCGCGGCCTCGGGCAGCACCGCTGCCACCTTGCCGTCCTGCACCAGCACCGCGTGGCCGGAGTGGAAATCGTCGTTGCCCAGGACACGGGCGTTGGTCAATGCGTAGCTGTTCATCGTTTCGTTTCCGGTTTCCCCGCTGCCAAGCGCAGGAGGAAGGCTGGGAAGGCAAAGCCCCTCTCCTACCGGGGCGAGAAGGCACGGCTTGCGCGCCGCTGGCGTGGGCCGGGGCGCGGGTCGGGGGGAGAGGGTCGGGCGACGCCTTCGCCATGTCGGGATGCACATGGCTTTATCCCTGCCCTCATCCGCCCCTTCGGGGCACCTTCTCCCCGAGGGGAGAAGGGAAAGCGCTCTCCCCCAAGCGGGAGAAGGAAAAACCGTCACACCGTCTCGGTCACCTTGTTCAGATGCGGCGGCAGGTCCGGATTATGGCCCCGGCGCAGCGCCAGCGCGTTGATCGCGCGGTAGAAGCTCTGCACGGTCAACAGCGGCGCGCACAGCGGGTGCGGCGCCACCGCGACCGGCAGGTCGCCGCCCTCGCCCGCCAGCCATACGCGCGCGCCGCGCGCGGCGAATTCGTCGGCCAGGGCGCGGGTGCCGGCACCGGTCTCGTCCGGCTGGGCGAAGGCCAGCACCGGGAAATCCCTGCCCACCAGCGCCATCGGCCCATGCCTGACCTCGGCCGAGCTGTAGCCCTCGGCGTGCAGGCCGCAGGTCTCCTTGAACTTGAGCGCCGCCTCCTGCGCCGCGGCCAGGCCGGGGCCACGGCCGACGACGAACAGGTTGTGCGCATCGACCAGCCCCTCGGTCAGCGCGCTCCAGTCGCACTGCCAGGCCTGGGCCAGGGCGGCGGGCAGCGCGTCGAGCGCGGCGATCAGGGTCGGGTCGTCGCGCCAATACGCGCACAGCTGCAGGATCGCGGCCAGCGAGGCCAGGTAGCTCTTGGTCGCGGCCACGCTGCGCTCGGCGCCGGCGCCGAGCGGAATCACCGTGTCGGCCAGCTGCGCCAGCGGCGAATCCTCGACGTTGACCAGCGCCACCACGCGCGCGCCGGCGGCCTTGGCCGCCTCGGCGTTGCGCAGCAGGTCCGGGCTCTTGCCCGACTGCGAGATCACCAGGTACAGGGCGTTGTCCAGCTTCTGCTTCGCCTCGTAGACCGAACCCACCGACGGCGAGGCCGAAGCGGTCACCAGGCCCAGCCGCGTCTCGAACAGGTACTTGGCGTAGGTGGCGGCGTGGTCGGAGCTGCCGCGCGCGCAGGTCACCACGAATGGCGGCGGGTTCTGCCGCAGCTCCGCGGCCAGCGCCCGCACCCCATCCCGGTTGCGGGCGAACTGCGCGGTGATCACGGAGGCGCTGGACGCGGCCTCGTTGAACATCAGGGTTTCGGTCTCGCTGGGCAACATGGTCCTACTCGGAAAGATCGGGGGAAAGGGAAGGCGGCCGCAGCGGCTGCTGGCGCAGCGGCGCGGTGGAGCCGCGCACCACCAGCTGCGGCACGAAGCCCTGGTTCTGCAGCTGCACCGGGTTGTCCTCGTAGGCGTCGGTGCGCAGCTGGCTGATCAGCAGGCGCGCGGCATGGCGGGCGATGTCGCCGGTGGCCTGCTTGGCGGTGGTCAGCGCCGGCCACGACTGGCGCGAGAACGGGCTGTCCTCGAACCCGGCGATGGACAGGTCGTAGGGCACGTTCAGGCCCGCCGAATTGGCCGCGGCCAGCACGCCGGCGGCGATCTCGTCGTTGGAGCCGAAGATCGCGGTGGGCGGTTCGCGCAGCGCCAGCAGGCGGCGCGCGCCGCGGAAGCCGTCGTCGAAGGTGTAATCGCCGGGGATGACCAGGTGCTTGTCCAGGGGGATGCCGTAATCCTTCAGCGCCGCCTCGTAGCCGGCGTAGCGCTCGCCGCTGGAGCGGTGTTCCGGGCCGCCCCAGAGGAAGCCGATGCGCTGGTGGCCGAGCTGGATCAGGTGCTCGGTGATCTCGTAGGCGGCGTCGCGATCGTCGACGAACACGCAGGCGCCATCGGCCGGGTCCTCGGTGGCGGCGATGATGCGCACCGTCTTGATGCCGCGCGCGTTGAGCGCGGCCACCAGTTCCGGACGCTCGGACATCGGCGCGGTCAGTACCAGCCCGGCCAGGCGCGAACGCTGCACCCAGTCGGCCAGTTCCTCGGCCAGCATCGGCGAGGTCGAGTCGCAGGGGTGGATCTGCAGGCCGAAGCCGGTTTCGCGGCAGGCCGACAGCACGCCGTTCTGCACGCCGATGATGTGGTACGGGTTCGGGTTGTCGTAGACCAGCCCGATCACGAAGGTGGTGTTGCTGCGCAGGTTGCGCGCGGACGGATCGGGCTCGTAGTCCAGCTCGGCGACCGCGCGCAGCACGCGCGCGCGGGTGGCCTGCATCACCGAGGGCTCGTTGTTGATGACCCGCGATACCGTCTTGAGCGAGACCTTGGCCCGCTCGGCGACGTCCTTGATGGTGGGTCTGCGCATGACGGTTTCCTGCCTGGAATGACTGCCCGCCATGATGCTGGAATCAGCCGCCATGCGCGCGGCCCGCACGCTGCCCGCTGACAGCGAAATACAGGATGTACAGGTAGCACGGCACCATCAGCGCGGCGAACACCAGCTGGAAATCGAAGTGCTGCTTGAGCACCGCGAACGCCTGCGGAATGATCGCGCCGCCGGCGATGCCCATCACCAGCAGGGCCGAACCGGTCTGGGTGAAACGGCCCAGGCCGCGGATCGCCAGCGGGAAGATCGCCGGCCACATCATCGCGTTGGCGAAGCCCAGCGCGGCCACGAAGCCCACCGAAACGTAGCCGTGGGTGACGTAGGCGCCGAGGCTGAACGCCACGCCCAGCACCGCCGACACCGCCAGCCAGCGCTCCTGCGAGATGAAGCGCGGGATCAGCACCAGGCCGACCAGGTAGCCGACCAGCATCGCCGTCAGCGTATAGGAGGTGAACAGCTTGGTCTGGTCCAGCGGCAGGTCGAAACCATGGCCATAGGTGCCGATGGCGTCGCCGGCCATCACTTCCACGCCGACGTAGACGAACAGGCACAGCACGCCCAGCCACAGGTGCGGGAACTGGAAAATGCTGCGCTTCTCCGACGCCCCGCCCGTGGCCACGGCGTTGGCCTCGGCCGCGCGCACTTCCGGCAGCGGCGAGAACAGCACGCCCACCGCCACCAGCAGCAGGACACCGGCGATGACCATGTACGGCGTGTGGATCTTGGCGGCGAAATCGTTGAGCAGCTGGGTCCGGGTCAACGCGTCGGCCGCCTTCACCTGCGCGTCCAGGTCGCCGATGCCATGCAGCACCAGCGAGCCGATCACGATCGGCGCGAGGATGCCGGCGACCTTGTTGCAGATGCCCATGAGCGCGATGCGCTGGGCCGCGCCCTCGATCGGGCCGAGGATGGAGATGTACGGGTTCACCGCGGTCTGCAGCAGCGCCATGCCGCCGCCGATCACGAACAGGCCGCTCAACGCGCCGGCGAACCAGCGCTGCGTCGCGAACTGGCCGAACAGCATGGCGCCCACCGCCATCACCGCCAGGCTCAGCGCCAGGCCCTTCTTCATGCCGGTACGGTTGAGGATCACCGAGGCGGGCAGCGCCAGGAAGAAATAGGACAGGTAGAACACCATCAGCACCAGGAACGCCGACACCTCGCTGACCTCGAAGGCCAGCTTGACGAAGGTGATCAGCGGCCCGTTGATCCAGGTACAGAACCCGAGAATGAAGAACAGGCCGCCGACGATGGCGATCGAGGACGCCATGCCGGTGCGCGGCGGGGAAGCGGGAACAGCGGACATTGGCAAGGCTCCTGCAGCTGCGAGAGGGACGGCTCACGCCGACCGGTGGAAACTGGGAACAACGTTGTCACATTTATGGTTGGGTGCCGACGGGTTTGTCAACAACGCGTGCACGCGCGCCGCGCTCCCGCCGCGGGCCGCGGATGTGGCCGGGCCATGATGCCCAACGCCTTTGCCCGATAAACGCAGGATTCGCCGGCGACCTGCTTTCGAATGCAACAGAACGGCAAGGGCCCGCTGCCGCGCAAAACGTCGCTGCGGCGCAGCATCGAAAGTTTCAATTATTCGTTGACATCGTTGTCAGAACGATTACAGACTCGGCCCCCGATGGCGCCCTGCCGGGCGCTCCCACGCCATAGGGAAACCGAGTGACCGCTGCCGCCTCCACACTGCAGTCCTTTCCGCTCGACAGTGCGTCGCGGCCGTTCCTGGCCGCGGACGTGGGCGGTACGCATGTGCGTGTCGGCCTGGTCCGCGCCGGCAGCGGCGAAGGCCCGGCGATCGAGATCCTGTCCTACCGCAAGTACCGCTGCGCCGATCACCCCGGCCTGGGCGCGATCCTGGCCGACTTCGCCAGCCACCACCCGCAGGTGGCGCATTGCGTCATCGCCACCGCCGGCTACGCGCTGGCCGACGGCACCGTGATCTCCGCCAACCTGCCCTGGCCGCTGTCGGCCAGCCGCATCCGCGACGACCTCGGCTTCCAGGCCGTGCACCTGGTCAACGACTTCGAAGCCGTCGCCCACGCCGCCGCCCACATCGACGGCAGCCAGGTCCTGCAGCTCACCGGCCCGGCCGAAGCGCCACGCGGCCCCACCCTCGTCGTCGGACCCGGCACCGGCCTGGGCGCCGCGGTCTGGATTCCCGTCGGCGACCGCTCCGTCGTGCTCGCCACCGAGGCCGGGCAGGCCTCGCTGGCCGCCAGCACCGAACTGGAAATGGCCGTGCTGCAGCAGATGCTGCGCAACCGCAGCCATGTATCCATCGAGCACGGCGCGCTGTCCGGCCCCGGCCTGCTCAACCTCTACACCGCGCTGTGCGCCGTGCGCGGCGCCGCGCCCGTGCACGCCACGCCCGATGCCGTCAGCGCCGCCGCCTGCGACGGCAGCGACCCGCTCGCGGTCGAGACCCTGCAGCTGTTCTGCGGAATCCTCGGCTCCACCATCGGCGACATGGCCCTGCTCTACGGCGTGCAGGGCGGCATCTACCTGGCCGGCGGCATCCTGCCCAAGCTCGGCCAGTTCCTCATCGGCAGCACCTTCGTCGAACGCTTCCTCAACAAGGGGCCGATGACCAGGGCGCTGCAGCGCATCCCCGTGAAGCTGGTCGAGCACGGGCAACTGGGCGTCATCGGCGCGGCCAGTTGGTATCTGGAAAAAGTTGGCCAAGCAAGCCTCGCAGCATAAGCAACAGATGCACCAGCAAGACCAGAAGTAAAGCGGCACGCCCGTGCCTTTCATTCCGATGTTGAGGAGAGACAACATGCATCGCAAGACCCTGCTTTCGGCAGCCATCGCCGGCTGCCTTGCCTTCAGCGCCCAGGCGCAGGAAGCGCAGCCCAAGGCGACCGACCTGGATACCGTCACCGTCACCGGCATCCGCGGCTCGATGGAGAAGTCGCTGGACACCAAGCGCGAGGCCAATGCCCGCGTCGAAGTCGTCACCGCCGAAGACGTCGGCAAGCTGCCGGCGCACAACGTCGCCGACACCCTGCAGCGCCTGCCGGGCGTGAACATCAGCTCGTCCAGCGCCGACGAGGGCGGCTTCGACGAAGCCGACCGCGTCAGCCTGCGCGGCACCAGCCCGAGCCTGACCCAGACCCTGATCAACGGCCACAGCGTCGGCTCGGCCGACTGGTTCGTGCTCAGCCAGGGCAGCAACGTCGGCCGCAGCGTCAGCTACACCCTGCTGCCGTCCGAACTGGTGCGTTCGGTGGAAGTGAACAAGTCCTCGCAGGCCAAGCTGCAGGACGGCGGCACCACCGGCTCGGTGAACATCATCACCCGCAAGCCGCTGGAATTCGCCAAGCAGATCACCGCCGAAGCCTCGATCGGCGCGGTGCGCTCCGACCAGGCCAAGTCGAACGACCCGCAGCTGGCCGGCCTGTTCAACTACAAGAACGACGAAGGCACCTTCGGCGTGATGGTGCAGGCGTTCAGCCAGAAGCGCGAGCTGCGCCGCGAAGCGCAGGAAATCCCGTCCGGCTTCTTCCAGATCACCGGCAAGGACGGCAACGGCAACCTCACCGAAGTCGGCCTCAACAATCCGGATCTGATCGGCGTGTATGCGCCGAGCCTGCTGGGTTCGACCCTGTTCGAGCAGACCCGCGAACGCAAGGGCGGCCTGCTCGGGCTGCAGTTCAAGCCGTCCGACACCCTGACGCTGGGCCTGGAAGGCTTCACTTCCAAGATGGACGCCAACAACTACAACCGCAACTTCATGCTGTGGGGCGGAAACTTCGCCAACTCGCAGTCTCCGGATGCGGGTTACGTGGTCAAGGACGGCGTGCTGACCGATGCCAAGTACAGCGGCGAGGCCGGCACCAACTACGCGGTCTACGACATGATCTACCGCGAAGCCACCGCCAAGAGCAGTTACGTCACCCTGGACGCCGACTGGCAGGTCAACGACAACCTGAGCGCCAAGTTCCAGGCCGGCTCGACCAAGGGTACGGGCTCGACCCCGCGCCAGTTCATCGCCGAGGTCAATCTCGCCGATGGTGGCGGCGCTAGCTGGACCAGCCATGGCAATGGCGCACCGATGGACTGGAACGTCGGCGGCGACATCAGCCCGGCCGGCGTCACCGGCTTCGGCACCTGGGGCAACCAGGAAGTGACCGCCGAGGACAAGGAGAAGTGGTTCACCGCCGACTTCAGCCAGTACTTCAACAGCGGCACGCTGAGCTCGATCGATTTCGGCGCACGCTATGCCGACCACAAGCGCGAGGCGCTGTCGCCCGAAGGCGCTTCCCCGGGCAACATCTGGGACACCCTGAAGAACGGCGCCACCGCTCCGTATCCGGGCGGCTTCGCTGGCGGCATCGGCGGCAGTTTCCCGCGCAACCTGTGGTACTTCACCCCGGCCGCGCTGAAGGAAGCCATCCTCAAGAACTCCACCTGGCTGTCCAACAACGACGGCCCGGATGGCCGCCACAACTATGGCGCCGAGTGGAAGGTGCAGGAGAAGAACTTCGGCGCCTACGTCCAGGCCAATTTCGTCGGCGACCGCTGGAGCGGCAACGTCGGCCTGCGCTACGTCAACATCGACCAGGACATCAACACCTACCAGGCGGTCAGCGACCCGGCCAATGCCGACGTGCGCAGCCTGTTCGGCGCCTGGAAGGCCCTGTCCTTCAACAACAAGCACAGCCGCGTGCTGCCGAGCGCGAACCTGAAGTTCGACATGGCCGACGACCTGGTGTTCCGCTTCGCCGCCTCGCAGACCCAGACCCTGCCGGACTTCTCGGCGCTGGGCGCTTCGTCGTGGGGCTCGGACCTGAGCCGCATCGGCGGCGGCGGCAACCCGAAGCTCAACCCGGTGGTGTCGACCAACTTCGACGTGAACCTGGAGTGGTACTTCATGCCGCGCGGCCTGCTGTCGGTCGGCGCCTACTCGATGAACCTGAAGGACTACGTGGCCTTCGGCACCGAGACGCAGATGCTGTTCAGCGAGCTGACCAACCAGCTCGAGGCCTACCAGGTCGCCGTGCCGGTCAACTCCAACGGCAAGGTCACCGGCGTGGAAGTCGCCTATGAGCAGCCGATCGGCGACAACTTCGGCATCAATGCCAACTACACCTACGCCGATGGCAGCACGTCGCACACCTGGGCCGATGGCAGCAACAACCTGCTGGGCACCTCGAAGAACACCTACAACGTGGGCGGCTACTTCGAGAACGACACCTTCGGCGCGCGCGTGAGCTACACCTACCGCTCGGCGTTCCTGATCGGCCTGAAGGGCCCCAGCCCGTACTACCAGGACGATTTCGGCACCCTGTCGCTGTCGCTGAGCTACAAGGCCACCGACTGGATGAGCGTCAGCTTCGACGCGCTGAACCTCAACAACCCGACCCTGAAGTACTACCAGAGCACGACCATCCCGAGCGCGTTCTACGAGAACGGCCGCCAGTACTACCTGAACTTCCGCTTCAAGTACTGATCCACCCCGGCACGCACCATCGCCGGACCGCATGACGCGCCGGGCCTGGATCATTCCGGGCCCGGCGTTTTTTTTGCAGGTACCCTCTGAAAAACACAGGAGCTCCGCCCATGACGAAGTCCCTCCGCGTGCGCCGTCGCGCGACCTGGCTCGGCGGCTGCCTGCTGCTGGGCCTCCACGCCCTGCACGCGCAGGCGGCAGAACCCGCCACCGTCCCCCCGCTCGTCCCGCTGCCCGCCAGTTACCAGGCCACCGGCGGCCAGGACTTCATGCTGGAACGCAGCGCGCGCGTCGGCGGCAACGATGAGGCGGCACGCCGCGCCGCTGCCCAGTTCGTGTGGCTGCTGGCGCAGAACGGCGGCCCGACCCTGGCGGTGGCCGAGGGCGCCGGCAAGGCGCAGATCCGCTTCCGCCTCGATCCGTCGGCCACCAATACCGCCGAGGGTTACCGGCTCAAGGTCTCCAATACCGGCATCGACGTCAGCGCCGGCGATGACGTGGGCCTGTTCTACGGCGCGGTCACCGCCGCGCAGCTGCTCACCGGCGACGTGCCCGGCCACGTCGCGGCCGCGGACATCGACGACACGCCGCGCTTCCGCTGGCGCGGGCTGATGCTGGATTCGGCGCGCCACTTCCAGAGCATGGACGAGATCAAGAAGCTGCTCGACGCCATGGCCCAGCACAAGCTCAACACCTTCCACTGGCACCTCACCGACGACCAGGGCTGGCGCATGGAGATCAAGCGCTACCCGAAGCTCACCGGAGTGGGCAGCTGCCGCGTGCCGCTGGGCGACGCCGGCCGCGACCCGGCCACCGGCGAGCCACGCCGCTACTGCGGTTACTACACGCAGGAACAGATCCGCGAGATCGTGGCCTATGCGGCCGAGCGCCATATCCAGGTGATCCCGGAAATCGACGTGCCGGGGCACGCCACCGCCGCCATCGCCGCCTATCCGGAACTGGGCGCCACCGACAGGCCGCTGGTCATCGACAACCAGTGGGGCGTGTTCCCCAACCTGTTCAACACCGAGGAAAGCACCCTGCGGTTCCTGGAGAACGTGCTGCTGGAGGTGATCGAGATGTTCCCGGCGCGCTACGTGCACGTCGGCGGCGACGAGGCGGTCAAGGACCAGTGGATCGCCTCCGCACGCGTGCAGGCGCACATGCGCGAGGTGGGCGCCAAGGACGAGATGGAAATGCAGAGCCACCTCATCAAGCGCCTGGAGACCTTCCTCGAGCAGCACGACCGGCGCCTGATCGGCTGGGACGAGATCCTCGAAGGCGGACTGCCGCCGGAAGCCACGGTGATGTCCTGGCGCGGCACCGAGGGCGGGCTGAAGGCCGCCAGCGAAGGCCACGACGTGGTGATGACGCCGGTCACCCACATGTACATGGACTACCTGCAGACCCGCTCGCCGGACGAACCGCCGGGCCGCCCGACCACCATCGACCTGAAGAAGGCCTACGAATTCGAGCCGGTGCCCGCGGAGCTGGCCGCCGACAAGCGCCAGCACATCCTCGGCCTGCAGGCCAACATGTTCACCGAGCACACCCGCAACGACCGCAACCTGGAGCACAACCTGTTCCCGCGCCTGGCCGCCGTCGCCGAGACCGGCTGGAGCCCGCAGGAAAAGCGCGATTTCGACGGCTTCCTGCAGCGCCTGCCGCGCCAGCTGCAGCGTTACCGGGCGATGGGCATCGGCTACGCGCAGACGCCGTTCCAGGTGGACATGCACGACCAGGGCGACCGCGCCGCCGGCACCGCCACCGTCACGCTCGACAACCCGCTCGGCTACGCCGTGCATTACACGCTGGATGGCAGCGCGGCAAGCGCCGCCTCGCCGCGCTATACGCAGCCGCTGCAGGTCAGGCTGCCGACCGAGGTACGTGCCGCGGCGTTCTTCCAGGGCCGGCCGCTGGCCGCGGAGAACCGCTTCGCCGTCACCGCGGACACGCTGCTCGTCCGCGACGATACCCGGCTCGAACTCTGCCCCGGCGACGGCAAGCTGCTGCTGCGCCTGGAGGACGACGGCCCGGCCGACGGCGACCGCGCCATCTTCAACGTCAACATCTTCAGCCCGTGCTGGCGGTGGCAGGACGCCGACCTGTCCGGGGTGAAGGCAGTGAAGGTCCGTGCCGGGCGCATCCCCTACAACTTCCAGCTGGCCCACGACGAGCCCAGCCGCAAGTTCGCCCCCGCGCGCACCGCGCACGGCGAACTGGAAATCCTGGCCGGCTGCGCAGGCACGCCGCTGGTCTCGCTGCCGCTGCCGGCCGCGCCCGGCGCCGACGGCTTCGTCGAGCTCGAAGCGCCGCTGCCCGCCACCACGGCGCGCGCCGACCTGTGCATCCGCTTCACCGGCGACACCCGGCCGGACCTGTGGACGCTGGACTGGATAAAACTGGAAACCGCGCACTGAGCACCACGCGGAGGCCACCGGAAACGGTGGCCTCCGCCTTTCATGGACCGGTGGCGGCGCCCGCCTGCGATGCAGGGCCCGAGCTGACCCCGGCGGTGCAGGCAGGATCACTGGAAGATGCGAAAAAATTTCACAAGAACAGGGATTCCATCTCGACGGCGCCCCTCATTTCCCGGCAAGTTGCCAATGAAATAAATTTTTCCATTGCAATCATTGGCTTATTTTCTGTTTCCGCCACCCTGCCGATCTGAAAATTTTTTGCAAAGCAGCTTGACATCGTTGTCACGCAGCGCTGAAACTCCGGACGCCGCAGTTCCCAGGGGAGCTGCAGACCTCCGGGGGAAATCGCGTGGTTGCCAGCTTCAGTCCAGCCCTTGACCTGAACGTCGCCGCATCGGCCCTGCCGCTGATCGCCGCCGACGTCGGCGGCACCCATGTGCGGGTGGGGCTGGTCCGTGCCACGCCGGGTCCGACGCCGGGCCTCGACGTGCTCGCCTATCGCCGCTACCGCTGCGCCGACCACGCCGGCCTGGGCGCGATCCTGGCCGACTTCCGCAGCCATGCGCCGGGCGCGCGCGAGTGCGTCATCGCCAGCGCCGGCTACGCGCTGGCCGACGGCACCGTGATCTCCGCCAACCTGCCCTGGCCGCTGTCGGCCAGCCGCATCCGCGACGACCTCGGCTTCCAGGCCGTGCACCTGGTCAACGACTTCGAGGCCGTCGCCCACGCCGCCGCCCACATCGACGGCAGCCAGGTCCTGCAGCTCACCGGCCCGGCCGAAGCGCCGCGCGGCCCCACCCTCGTCGTCGGACCCGGCACCGGCCTGGGCGCCGCGGTCTGGATTCCCGTCGGCGACCGCTCCGTCGTGCTCGCCACCGAGGCCGGGCAGGCCTCGCTGGCCGCCAGCACCGAACTGGAAATGGCCGTGCTGCAGCAGATGCTGCGCAACCGCAGCCATGTCTCCATCGAGCACGGCGCGCTGTCCGGCCCCGGCCTGCTCAACCTCTACACCGCGCTGTGCGCCGTGCGCGGCGCCGCGCCCGTGCACGCCACGCCCGACGCCGTCAGCGCCGCCGCCTGCGATGGCAGCGACCCGCTCGCGGTCGAGACCCTGCAGCTGTTCTGCGGAATCCTCGGCTCCACCATCGGCGACATGGCCCTGCTCTACGGCGTGCAGGGCGGCATCTACCTGGCCGGCGGCATCCTGCCCAAGCTCGGCCAGTTCCTCATCGGCAGCACCTTCGTCGAACGCTTCCTCAACAAGGGGCCGATGACCAGGGCGCTGCAGCGCATCCCCGTGAAGCTGGTCGAGCACGGGCAACTGGGCGTCATCGGCGCGGCCAGTTGGTATCTGCAGCACCGCAGCACCTGAGCACGCTTCCCCACGCAGCAACGCACACCGCCGCACGGGCCACGCGCCCCTGCACCGGCCATCACCAGCAACCGCGGTTCAACCCACCATTCCGCCAATGATGAGGAGAGACATCATGAGGTACCGCAAGTCCGTACTGTCCGCCGCCATCGTCACCTGCCTGGGCTTTTCCGCGCACGCGCAGGAAGCCAGCCAGCAGGCCACCGACCTGGATCGCGTCGTCGTCACCGGCATCCGCGCCAGCCTGCAGCAGTCGCTGGAAACCAAGCGCAACGCCGATGCCATCGTCGACGTCATCACCGCCGAGGACGTCGGCAAGTTCCCCGCCACCAACGTGGCCGAGGCGATGACCATCATCCCGGGCGTCACCATCGACCGCGCCTACGGCCAGGGCGAGAAGGTCTCGATCCTGGGCACCGACCCGGCGTTGAACCGCACCCTGCTCAACGGCCAGTCCATCGCCTCGGGCGACTGGAACATGTCCGACTTCCCGACCCGCACCTTCAACTATTCGCTGCTCGCGCCCGAACTGGTCGGCAAGGTGGAAGTGTTCAAGTCGCCGGAAGCGCGCATCGACGAAGGCTCGATCGGCGGCACGGTGATCGTCTCGACCCGCAAGCCGCTGGACATGCCGGAAAAGATGAGCCTGTCCGGTCGCGTGAGCTACGGCCGCAACGACCGCGTGGAAAAGACCGACCCCAATGCTTCGGCCGCTTTCGCGTGGAAGAACGACGCGGGCAACTTCGGCGTGATCGTCTCAGCGCAGGCGTCCAACGAGAGCATCCGCCGCGACGGCATCGAGTCCTACGGCATCGTCCGGGCCAAGGACTACATCGCCGGCGTGGGCGGCGCGCCCGGCTCGGTGACCAACCTCCCGCCGGACTGGTCCAAGCCGCCGGTCGGCGGCGTACAGCCGACCCTGCCCGCCACCTGTACCGGCACCTGCGCCGAGACGCTGTACGCCAACCCGAACGCGGTCGGCCCCAACTCCACCAGCGCGCACTTCTTCGAACAGCAGCGCGAGCGCAAGACCTACTCGCTGGCGCTGCAGTTCAAGCCGGTCGAGCAGATGAACATCGAACTCAACGCGCTGAAGATCGACGCCGATTTCGACCACATGGCGCAGTCGATGTTCACTCACCAGGGCAACACCTGGAACAGCCTGAAGACGCTGAGCGACATCACCGTCAAGGACGGCCTGATCACCAGTGCCAGCCACAAGAACGGCCTGGTGGTGTTCGACCTGCAGAACCGCCGCGCCAACGTCGAGTCGTCGACCTACGACGTCAAGCTGGACTGGAACGACGAACGCTGGTTCGCCTCCACCCATATCGGCCGCACCAAGGCCGACGGCGGTCCGCAGCAGGTATTCGGTGAATTCCTCGCCCGCACCGACTACACCTGGTCCATCGCCGACGCCCCGGGCAAGCCCGGCAGCGTGAAGTTCACCGGCAGCAATCCCTTCCTCAACCCGGACCAGTTCCAGATGGATGGCGGCTGGGCCGGCCCCTCGGGCAGCCCGGACAATCCGGACTGGAATACCGGCTGGGGCGGCAACCTGGTCGACAAGCCCACCGTCGACAAGGAAACCTATGGCCAGGTCGATTTCGGCATCAAGCTCGATTCGCCGGTCTACCTGGTCCGCTTCGGCTACAAGCAGCGCAAGCACGAGACCCGCCAGATCCAGCAGGGCATCGGCCTGGCGGCAGTGGGTGGCTACGGTGACGCCAAGGCATCGGACTTCGATCCACGCGAGCTGCCCGGCAACTACCTGGACGGCTTCAGCGGCTATGGCGACCTGGGCAAGCGTTTCACCATCGACGGCTGGAAGCTGGCCGAGTACATCAGCAGCGGCAAGTGGCTGGCGCCGTGGCAGACCATGCCCGTGGTTTCGCCGTTCAGTGCCGAGGAATTCGCACGCAACAACTGGTCGATCAACGAGGACATCGGCGCCGCCTACGTGCAGGCCGATTTCAGCTTCGACAAGCTGCGCGGCAACATCGGCGTGCGCTACGTGCGCACCGACCTGGAATCGGGCAGCTACGAGTGCAACACCGGCCTGGCCGGATGCACCCAGAGCACCTGGAGCGCCGAAAAGCTTGCGGCCTCCTACGACCCGGTGGTGAAGAAGAACAAGTACAACAACGTGCTTCCGAACCTGAACCTGGTCTACGACGCCACCGAATCACTGGTGCTGCGCGCTTCCGTCGCCAAGACCATCGCCCGGCCGAACTACACCGACATCTCGTCCTACCTGTGGCTGTCCGACACCGCGCTGACCGGCGGCGGCGGCAACCCGAACCTCAAGCCCTACCAGTCCACCAACCTGGACTTCTCGGCCGAGTGGTACTTCTCCGAGAACGCCATCATCGCCGGCTCGATCTTCTACCGCGACGTGGCCGACTACATCCTCACCGAGTCCACGCCCGAGACGCACTGGAACCAGAACCAGAACAAGAACGACACCTACCTGGTGGATCGTCCGCGCAACGCCGGCGACGCCAAGATCAAGGGCTACTCGCTGGCCTGGCAGCAGAACTTCGGCCTTGGTTTCGGCATCGTGGCCAACTACACCTACTCCGACGGCGAAGCCACCGGCGGCCGCCCGCTGCCGTTCAACTCGAAGAACCAGTTCAACATCAGCCCGTTCTTCGAGAACGACACCTGGACCGCGCGCGTCACCTATGGCTGGCGCGACAAGTACTTCACCAACGTCAGCGCCGGCCGCGAGCTGTGGACGATGGACTACGCCTCGCTGGATGCGTCGATCGCCTTCCGGATCAACGAAAACCTGTCCGTCGGCCTGGAAGGCATGAACCTGCTGGACGAGCAGTACCACTCCTACTCGGGCGTGGAACAGCTCACCCGCGGTGCCTACCTGAGCGGCCGCCGCTACATGGCCTCGCTGCGCTTCGCCTTCTAAGGGCGGAGCTGCAGGAATACCGATTGCGTTCTTTCTCCTCCAACGGGCCTGGAGCTTTTCCAGGCCCGATTTTTTTACAGTGGCGGGCGGCGGCCTGCGTCGCATGCCCCGGCCGGCCGAACGTGGACGCGGCCGCCACGCTTCCATCCAGTTCCAGGGAGTCACGATGATCCGAAACAGAACCGCCCCCCTGCTGTCGGCAGCCGCCCTGTTCGCCGCGCTTTCCATGGCCGCAGGCTGCACGCCCGCATCCTCCACCGCGCCGCCCCCGGCCGTCGCGGCCGCCGAGGTGAAGGGCGTGCCGTTGATTCCATTGCCGGCCGTGGTGCGGCCGGCCGAGGGCCGCTTCGTCGTCGATGCGACCACCGCGGTCCGCGCGCAGGGCGATGCGGCCGGCCGCGTGGCCGCACGATTCACCGAACTGCTGGGCAGGACCACGCCGCTGCGGCTGGCTGACGGCCAGGGTCCGGGCATCGAGTTCCGCATCGCTCCCGCGCCGGCCGGCGCATCGCCGGAGGCGTATGCGCTGCACATCGATGCCGATGGCATCACCGTCGAAGCCGGCGACGAGCATGGCCTGTTCAATGGCGCCATGTCGCTGTGGCAGCTGCTCGCCGGGCAACAGGCCGCGGCGGTTTCGCTGCCGGCGATGCACATCGAGGACACCCCGCGTTTCGCCTGGCGCGGACTGATGCTCGATTCGGCACGCCACTTCTGGAGCGTGGAGCAGATCAAGGCGCTGCTCGACGCGATGGCCACGCACAAGCTCAATACGTTCCACTGGCACCTGACCGACGACCAGGGCTGGCGCCTCGAGATCAAGCGCTACCCGAAACTCACCGAAGTCGGCGGTTGCCGGGTGCCGCAGGGCGACGCCGGCCGCAAGGCCGACGGCACGCCCAACCTGTATTGCGGCCATTACACGCAGGAGCAGATCCGCGACGTGGTGGCCTATGCCGCCGCCCGCCACATCACCATCGTCCCCGAGATCGACGTGCCCGGCCATGCGCAGGCGGCGGTGGCGGCCTATCCGGAGCACGGCGTGGTCGATGGCCCAACCGAGCCGTCGCACAACTGGGGCGTCAATCCCTATCTGTTCAACCCGCGCGAGGAGACGCTGCAGTTCCTGGAGAACATCCTGGCCGAGGTGATCGCGTTGTTCCCCGGCCGCTACGTGCATGTCGGCGGCGACGAGGCGGTGAAGTACCAGTGGCAGGCCTCGCCCGCGGTGCAGGCGCATATCCGCGAACTCGGCCTGAAGGATGAGGAAGCCCTGCAGTCGCACATGCTCAAGCGGCTGGAGACGTTCCTGGAGGAACACGACCGCAGGCTGGTCGGCTGGGACGAGATCATCGAGGGCGGGCTGCCGCCGCAGGCCACGGTGATGTCCTGGCGCGGCATCGAGGGCGGCATCGAGGCTGCCACCCACGGCCACGACGTGGTGATGACGCCGGGCAATACGCTGTACCTGGACTTCCTGCAGACCAACCTGCCGGACGAACCGCCGGGCCGGCCGAAGTTCACCCCGATGCAGAAGATCTACGCGTTCGACCCGGTCCCGGAACAACTGCAGGCCGAACAGCGCCGGCACGTGATCGGCGTGCAGGCCAACATGTGGACCGAGCACACCCGTACCTGGGAGCGCCTGCAGCACAACCTGTTCCCGCGCATGGCGGCGCTGGCCGAAATCGCGTGGACGCCGCTGCAGCGCAAGGACTACGGCGATTTCCTAGAGCGCCTGCCGGCGCAGCTGCACCGGTACAAGGCACTCGGCATCGCCTACGGCCAGACCGCCCTGTCGGTGGCGATGCAGCGCCAGGACGACCGCGCCGGCAACCAGGTCCGCGTCGAACTGTCCAATCCGCTGGGCTATGGCGACATCCGCTACACCACCGACGGCACCGCCCCCTCGGCGCAGTCGCCCGCCTACCGCGCGCCACTGACGCTGCCCGTGCCCACGGACCTGAAGGCCGCCGCGTTCTTCGATGGCAGGCCGGTGGCGGACAAGGCCAGCCAATGGAGCCTGGACGCCGCATCGCTGCTCACCCGTACCGACAAGACCCTGGCGCAGTGCCCGCAGGGCGGCCGCCTGCTGCTGCGACTCGAGGACGACAACCCGACCGATGGCCCGCGTGCGAATTTCGACGTGACCATCTTCAACCCGTGCTGGCTGTGGGAAGGCGCGCAGTTGCAGGACGTGAGCTCGATCCAGGTACGCGCCGGCCGCATCCCCTACAACTTCGGCCTGCTGCGCGAGGAGGAAGCCAAACGCGGCTTCCGCAGGGCGGTGGCCGCGTTCGGCGAGTTCGAGGTCCGCGACGGCTGCGAAGGACCGGTACTGGCCTCGGTGCCCCTGCCGGAAGCGCCGGATGCCGATGGCTTCATCTCGCTGGACGCGCCGCTGCGCGCGCACGGCCGCACCACCGCCGACCTGTGCATGACCTTCAGCGGCGACACGCGGCCCCGGATGTGGGCACTGCAGCAGGTGACGTTGCGGCCCGCCGCTCCGTAAAGCGCCTCTCCCTGCGCGGGAAGGCACGGCATGCGCGCCACTGGCGCGCATGCCCTGAAGCGCACACATCGCGGGAGTGGAGCGGTGTGGAGTGAGGGGCCGGCGGAACCACGAAGGTCCGCATCATGGACGCCATCCGTTCCGCATCCGCCCTTCGGGCATCTTCCCCGCGGAGCAGGGAACAGGCAGCTCACGGATATAACAGATACCGCCCGCGCACCGCCTCGAAGCGGCCCAGTTCCGGCTGCCAGCGCGCCTGCATCGCATCGAGCGTGTCGCCGCGCTCGATCGCCGGGCGCAGCCAGGCATTGCCGGCCAGCTTGTCGAAGAAGCCGGGCGTGGCGCCCGGCGCGTCGGACTGGAAGCGGAACGCCTCCGGATACAGGTCGTGCAGCGCCTTGACCACCGCCAGCCCGGTGCGGAACGGCAGGAAGGCGTCGCGGTCGGTCACGTGGATCTGCACGCCGCCGCAGGCCCTGCCCTGGTGCTTGGAGAAGCTGGGCGTGAACGCTGTCGGGCGGAAGCGCACGCCCGGCAGGCCCAGCGCGTTGAGCGCATCGGCCAGCTGCCGGCCATCGACGAAGGGCGCGCCGAGGGTCTCGAACGGCCGCGTGGTGCCGCGCCCCTCGGACACATTGGTGCCCTCCAGCAAGGCCGTGCCCAGGTAGACCAGCGCGGTATCGCGGGTGGGCATGTTCGGCGACGGCGGCACCCACGGCATCGCCCCGCCCGGCTCGGCATCGCCGCGTCGCCAGCCGCGCATCGGCACCACGGTGAGATCGGCGCCGATGCCGAACTCGCCATTGAACAGCCGCGCCAGCTCGCCGATGGTCATGCCGTGGCGCACCGGGATCGGGAACATGCCGACGAACGAGGCCTGCGCCGGCTCCAGCACCGGGCCCTCCACCTTCAGCCCGCCCACCGGATTGGGACGGTCCAGCACCCATACCGGAATGCCCTCGCGCCGGGCCGCGCGCAGCACGTTGGCCAGCGTGTACGGGTAGGTGTAGAAGCGCGCGCCGACATCCTGGATGTCGAACAGCAGCAGGTCGATGCCACGCAGCATGTCCGGCGTCGGTTCGCGGTGCTCGCCATAGAGGCTGTGCACCGGCAATCCGGTGGCCGCGTCGCGCGAGGAATCCACATGGCCACCGGCCTGCACGTCGCCACGCACGCCATGCTCGGGACCGAACAGCGCCACCAGCTGGATGTCGCGGCGGGCAGCCAGCAGGTCGATGTCGCTGCGCAGCGCGCGGTCCACGCCGGTCATGTTGGTGACCAGGCCGATGCGCCTGCCCTGCAGGTCGCCGGCGCGTTCGCGCAGCAGCACCTCGATGCCCGGTTCCGGGCCGTTGCCGCCCATTTCGGCCGCGTGCACCGGCGCCATCCCGGCCAGCAGCAGGCCGCACAGGAAAAGGTTTCTCATGTATCCAGGCATGCGCGTATCCGGGTCGGGGCGGCGATGGGCAACGATAGCCGATCATCGGATAATCCGGCCTGGCCTTCGCCCAACCGGAACCCATGATGCGTCGATCCGCGTGGCTGTCCCTCTGCCTGCTGGCACTCTGCCACCCGGCCCGCGCCGGCGACGACGCCATCGTTCCCTCGCTCATCCCGCAACCGGCTTCGATGCGGGTCGATGCCGAGGCTCCCGCCTTCTCCGTGGACGGCAGCACCGCTCTGCACGCCGAGGGCGACGCCGCGATGCGCGTGGCGAGCCAGCTCAACGCCTTCCTCGCCAAGGCCGGCCGCGCGCCCCTGCCCGTCGCCGCGCGCGGCAAGGGCGCATACGGCATCCGCCTCGCCATCGACGCCGACAGCGGCATCGCGGCCGAAGGCTATGCGCTCACCGTCGGCAGCGATGGCATCGTGATCGACGCCCGCGACGAAGCCGGCCTGTTCCACGGCGCGGTGACCCTGTGGCAGCTGCTCACCCAGGGCGAGGCCGCGCGCGTGACCCTGCCGGCGATGAGCATCGAGGACGCACCGCGCTTCCCGTGGCGCGGCTACATGCTCGATTCGGCCCGGCATTTCCAGACGCCGGCGCAGGTGAAGCAGCTGCTCGACACCATGGCGCTGCACAAGCTCAACGTGTTCCATTGGCACCTGACCGACGACCAGGGCTGGCGCATCGAGATCAAGCGCTACCCGCGCTTGACCCGGATCGGCGGCTGCCGCATCCCCGCCGGCGATGCCGGCATCGATCCGGCCAGTGGCAGGCCGGCTCCGTACTGCGGCTGGTACTCACAGGACGACATCCGCGGCATCGTCGCCCATGCCGCGGCGCTGCACATCACCGTGGTGCCGGAAATCGACATGCCCGGCCACGCCACCGCCGCCATCGCCGCCTACCCGGCGCTGGGTACCGAAGGCCGGGAAATCCCCGTCTCGGCGCACCGCGGCATCCACGCCAACCTGTTCAACGTGGACGACGCCACGTTCGATTTCCTCGATGGCGTGTTCGCCGAGGTGGCGCAACTGTTCCCCGGCCGCTACATCCACGTCGGTGGCGACGAGGCCATCAAGACGCAGTGGCAGGCATCGCCGCGCGTGCAGGCCCGCATGCGTGAGCTCGGGTTGGCGGACGAGGCCGCGCTGCAGAGCTGGTTCATCCATCGCCTGGAAACCCTGGTGCATGCGCACGGCAAGCGCCTGGTCGGCTGGGACGAGATCCTCGACGGCGGCCTGGCGCCCGACGCCACGGTGATGTCCTGGCGCGGCATCGACGGCGGCATCGCCGCGGCACGGCAGGGCCACGACGTGGTCATGTCGCCCAACGCCGACCTGTACCTGGACTACCTGCAGACCGATTCGCCGCATGAGCCCGGCGGCCGGCCCAGCCCGAAACTGATCCCGATGGAGAAGTTCTACCGCTTCGAACCGGTGCCCGAGGCGCTGGATGCGGCCCGGCGCCGCCACATCCTCGGCCTGCAGGCGAACATGTGGACCACCGACGACGTGCGTTTCGCCGCCGTCGAACACAACACCTTCCCGCGCCTGCTGGCGGTGGCCGAGACCGGCTGGACGCCAAAGGCCGGCAAGGACTACGCCGGCTTCCTGCAGCGCCTGCCGGCCTGGACCCGGCGTTACGCCGCGCTGGGCGTCGGCTACGCAAGTACGCCGTTCCGCGTGCTGCTGGTCGATACGCCCGCCGGCCACGACAAGGCGACGCTGCGCCTGTCCAATCCGCTCGGCTACCCGGTGCATTACACGCTCGACGGCAGCGAACCGACGGCCCTCTCGCCGCCGTACGCCGGCCCCATCGAGGCGCGGTTGCCGGTGCAGCTGCGCGCCGCCGCCTTCGCCGGCGACGCCGCGCTGCAACCGGCGGACCGTTTCGACGTCACCGCCGCCAGCCTGCGCAGCCGCGGCAACGCCCAGCTGCAGCCCTGCATCGCCGAAGGCCCGGTGCTGCGCATGCAGGACGACACGGTGCAGGCCGACGGCCAGCGCGCCCTGTTCAACGTCGCCTTCATGCAGCCGTGCTGGCGCTGGGAACAGGCGCCCATGGCCGGCGCGGAAAGCATCGAGGTCCGCGCCGGCCGCCTGCCCTACATCATCGACCAGAGCGAGGAAGAGAACGCCCGCCGCCGCTACCTGCCGGCGCGCAGCGCGCACGGCGAACTCGACATCCGCGCCGGCTCCTGCGACGGCGACCTCATCGCCACCGCCCCCCTGCCGGCACGCCCCGACGCCGACGGCTTCATCACCCTGCAAGCACCGCTGCTGCACCGCTCCGACAAGACCGAATCACTGTGCATCCGCTTCAGCGGCGACTTCCGCCCCGACATGTGGGTGGTGGACAGGGTGACGCTGCGCTAGCGGCGGCTGCCGGCGTGGGCGCGCCGCGGAGCGGCGGCTTGAATGGACCACCTGCGCCGCACGGCTACGGCTTGAGTGCCGGATCCCAGTGCTCCGTGATCTTTCCGTCTTTCACGCGAAACATGTCAAACCAAGTGGTTGTGTACCTTTTCGCGGGATCCTTGGGATCCTCGTGTTCCTTGACGAAGGAAAGGATCACCAGATCCCGCTCTGCCACAATCGAGACAAGGGGCGCCCTGATCGTCGCCTCGATGGCTTTTGGCTTGCTGACGGTCGAGAAGAACGCTACAAAACCAGAGCGGCCTGTAGGCACATTGGGATTGTGCTGGACATAGGACTCGGCCAGGTATTTGTCCGTGAGCTCCAGGTGGCCCGCTTCAAAGATTTCGCGCCAGAAGTCATAAACAAGGCGCTTGTTTGCGGCCAACGTTGCATCAGGACTGGCCAGAAGCGGCTGGTGATCGGCAGCAGCCTGCACCGGCATTTGTGCATGGGCAAGGGACGGCAGGGCAAGCAGGCCCGCAAGAAGGAAAGCGATCATTCTGGTCACCGTGCAATCTCCATCAGTGCAAAAGCGAAGCGTCTGGACGAATTACCCGGCTCGTGCCGGGAACCAGCGGGAGCCGGCTTGAACGATCGGCCAGCCGTCGACAGCAACCGCCTTGGCGATGGCCGCTCGCCAACAGCCTGTTGGAATCGAGCGTCGGCAGGCAGGAATTTTCATCCAAGACGATTAGTGGAATCTCGGTACAGCCCAGTGCTCGTCACTGCCAGCAATGCAGGCAGGATGAAGCCCTGACCTTTCATTGGATGCCTGACGCCTGAGTTGAGCGGAGCGCTGCAAGACAGCGGGTGTGCTACACGATACCGCACCGGCCCGGGCTGCGAAGCGACCTCGGCTTGAATGAACTGCTAGGTACCATCGGCTACGCCGATGTAGTTGTAACAGCACGGCAGCCAAGACCATGAGCAACACGACGGCGCCCAGGCCCTCGATGTCCAATTCTTCCTGAAGAATCTGGCGACGCCACGATGAAACGAGCAAGCAAGGCGGCATTGCAACCAGACCAGCGCCAAGACTGATCGAGCCGAGCCAGAAGGTGGATTTCAAGAATCCGCAGGCGCGCCGAGCACCTGATATGGCGCCCAACTACTTCGTCGGACACTCGCCCATCGCCATGGAAGTGCGCTCCTGCCAGCACCTACGCAGCTTCGCGGCGCGGCTGCAGCCGCAGCAGCAGATCGCGCAGCGGAGTAACCATCGTCGCCAGGCCCACGACCACGCCGAGGGTATTGGCCAGTGCGTCGAGCGGGTCGGCGCTGCGGGTGTCGGTCAACGCGCCCTGCGCAAATTCGATGCATACGCCCATCGCCACCAGCGACAGGCCGACGGCCATCAGCGCGCGGCCGCGGCGGAAGAGCTGCACGGCGCTGGCCGACAACAGGAAATAGGCGATGAAGTGTTCGGCCTTGTCGCCGTTCTCGGGCAGCGGCGGCAACGGCGGCGGCGGGACCAGGCACACCACGGTCACGCCCAGCACCGCCAGCGCCCACAGGCCGATCCAGAACGGCAGGTGGCGCAGCGGCTTGAACAACGGGCGGTTCACAGGCGCCAGGTCAGGTCGCCCATCGCGAACGCCGCCGACAGGTCCACGTCGCGGCTGAAGCCCATCACCTGGAAGCGTTCGCCCATCTCGGTGGGCAGGGTCAGGCGCTTGAACTGTTCGCGCAGGCGCATGCGCCCGACTTCGTCGGCGCGTTCGTCGGCTTCCTCGAGCAGGCCGGTGATGCCATTGCCGAACAGGAAGCCGGCCTGGTGGCAGTAGCCGGCCAGGTCGAAGCCGGCGCCGGTGCCGGCCTCGGCCAGCGCGGTGAAATCCACCGAGGCGGTGATGTCCTGCAGGCCCGGCCACAGGTACACGTCGTTGTGCACGCGGTGGCGGTAGAACGCGCGCAGGGTGCCGTCGCGGCGGTCGTCCTGGTAGAACTCGGCGCGGCTGTAGCCGTAATCGACGAACAGCATGGCGCCGCGGCGCAGGCCGCCGGCCACCGCCTGGATCCAGTATGGCAGCTGCGGCAGCAGTTCGGAGCGGTAGCCGTCGGCGAAGGGGCGCTCCAGGTAGCGCTCCACATGCCGCACCGCCGCCGACAGCAACATGTCCGCCGGCTGCGCGCCGCGCACGAAGCGGCCTTCGCCGTCGAGCTCGACGGTCTCCTCGTAGACCTCGCCGGCGTCGATCAGGAAGCGCGGCGTGGGCAGGGCGTCGATCACCTCGTTGGCGAACAGCACGCCGTCCCACTCGTCCTCGAACGGCCGGTCCAGCCATTCCACGCGGGCGAACACCGCCGGATCGAGCGCGCCCTGCAGGCGCTGGCGCTGGCGCTGGCGCAGGTCGGCGCTGGGTTCGAGGATGGCGTAGCGCGCCGGCAGCGCGTCCAGTCCGGCCAGGCGCCCAAGCGCGGCCTCGGCGAACGCGCCGCTGCCGCCGCCCAGCTCCAGCACGCGCGCCTGCGGGCCGAGCCCGCGCAGTGCCGGCGCCAGCGCGTTGGCGGTGGTCGCGGCGAACAGCGTGCCCATTTCCGGGGCGGTGACGAAATCGCCGGCGGCGCCGAACTTGCTGGCGCCGGCGCTGTAATAGCCCCAGCCCGGTGCGTACAGCACCAGCTCCATGAACCGCGAGAACGGTATCGCGCCGCCCTGGGCGAGGATCTCCGCGCGCAGGTGCGCGGCCAGCTGCCCGCTATGGGCCAGCGCGTCGGATTCGGGCAGGGGCAGGTCGGAATGCATGGGACGGTGGTTTGCGGGGACAATGCACAGGATAGCCGAGCGAGGAAAACGCAGATGACGGATCCGCAACGGGTGGCCCTGGTGACTGGCAGCGCGCGCCGCATCGGCGCGGTCATCGCCCGCCACCTGCACGGCCATGGCTACCGGCTGGCCCTGCACGCGCACCAGTCGGGCGAGGAACTGCAGGCGCTGGCCTTCGACCTGGAGAGCGAGCGCCCGGGCAGCGTGCTGGCGGTGCAGGCCGACCTGCGCGACGCGCAGGCGCTGCCGGAACTGGTGGAGGAAGTGGTGGCGCATTTCGGCCGGCTCGACGCGCTGGTCAACAACGCCTCCAACTTCTTCCCCACCCCGTTCGGGCAGGTGCAGGTGCAGCAGTGGGACGAGCTGTTCGCGGTCAACGCGCGCGCGCCGTTCTTCCTGGCGCAGGCCGCCGCGCCGCACCTGCGCCGGCAGCGCGGCGCCATCGTCAACCTGACCGACCTGCACGCCAGCCAGCCGCTGCGTGACCACCCCGCCTATTCGGCGGCCAAGGCCGCGCTGGAAATGACCACGCGCACGCTGGCGCTGGAACTGGCGCCGCACGTGCGCGTGAACGCGGTGGCGCCCGGCGCGATCCTGTGGCCGGAACAGGGCAAGAGCGAGGCGGCCAAGCAGGCGCTGATGGAACGCACGCCAATGGCGCGCACCGGCACGCCGCACGAGATCGCCGCGGCGGTGCGCTGGCTGCTCGACGATGCCGGCTACATCACCGGGCAGACGCTGCGGCTGGATGGCGGGCGCACGCTGACCTGAGCGGCGGGCGCCGAAGGCGGTGCGGTGTCGCCGGGGTTCGCCTTGAAAGCCCGCAGCGGAGCCGACGCCCGCCCTGCAATGCCGGGCGCGGGGTCGTGCAGCGCCGGGCTGCGGCGGGATGGCTCAAGCGGGGGCGCCGCCCCCGCTCCGCAGGAACAGGGATCGCGGGCGCCGTGGCGGCAGCTCAGTCCGCCAGTTCGACGGTGTCGAAGGTGTCGCCGTGCTGCGGGTGCGCCTGCCACATCTGCCGCAGGCTGAGGCCGCGGACCGGGTCGACGAAGTCCGGGGCGATGTCGGCCAGCGGCTTGAGCACGAAGGCGTGCTTCAGCTCGGGCCGTGGGATGCGCAGGTGGCCGGGGCCTTCCACCACCAGGTCGCCGTAGTACACCACGTCGATATCCAGGGTGCGGTCGCTGAAACGCGGCCCGCTGCGGTCGCGCCCGTGCGCATCCTCGACCGCGTGCAGCCAGTGGTCCAGCTCCGCCAGCGGCAGGTCGGTGTCCAGCATCACCGCGTTGTTGAGGAAGTCCGGGCCGTCGAAGCCCACCGCCGGCGTGCGGTAGGCCGGGGAAACCGCGATCCGGCCGAAGCGCTCGCGCAGTACCCGCAGCGCCGCCTGCAGATGGTGGTGCGGGCGCAGGTTGCTGCCCAGGCTCAGTAGGACGGTCGTCATCGGGTTGCGGGGGTCGCGGCGCGCCGCGGAATCGGGAGGCACATGATAGGACCTGCGGCATGGCACGAGGAACCGGTGGAGAAGAACCCGTAACCGGCAGAAGCAGTGCGGCCGCCCGGCCCCTGCCGTCCCCTGCGTTCCGGGTTCCTCCCCGCTCGTTGCTGCCCTCTCACCCGGTACCGAGCGCGTCGGCCACGGCGCGGAACACGCGCTGCATCTCCAGCGGGCGCGGCAGCACGTGCACGCTGATGCCCGAAGGCGCTAGGCCGTCGGCGAACGCCGCGTTGCCGTTCTCCTCCAACACGATGGCCGGGCCGCGGTAGCCCATGTCCTGCATCTCGCTCAGCAGCTGGCCGGCGGACAACAGCGGGATGCCGCTGTCCACCAGCACCACGTCCGGCATGCCGGCCTCCTGCAGGTGGCGCATCGCCGCCGCGCCGTCGGCCGCCAGCCGCAGGCGGTAGCCCTGGCTGGCCAGCGCGTTGCCCAGCAGCGACAGGCGCGTGGCTTCGTCGTCCACCACCAGTATCCGCTGGCCGCGGCCGGCCGGCACCGCGGGTACCGACGGTACCGCGCCGTCCTCGTGCTCCACTTCCGCCGCGTGCAGCGGCAGCAGCAGGTTGAAGCAGGTGCCCTCGCCCGGGCGGCTGGACACCGAGATCGTCCCGCCCAGGCTTTCCACGATGCGCTTGCACGACACCAGGCCCAGGCCGGTGCCGTTGGCCTTGGTGGTGAAGAACGGGCTGAACAGCCGCGCCACCGTCGCCTCGTCCATGCCGATGCCCTGGTCCTGCACGCGGATGCACAGGCGCTCGCCGTCGGTGGTGGCCACGCGCTCGGCGAGCAGGCCCAGGCGGCCACCACCGGGCATGGCCTGGATGGCGTTGAGGGCGAGGTTGAGCAGCACCTGCTGCAGTTCGGTGTAGTTGCCCTCCACCGCCATGCGGTCGTCGCGCACTTCCAGGTGCAGGTCGATGTTGCCCGGCAGGCTGCTCTTGAGCAGCATCCCCACCGCCTGGAACAGGCGCTGCAGGACGATGCGCTCGCTGCGCAGGCGCGAGCCGCGCACGAAGGACAGCATCGACTCGACCATCTCGTGGCCGCGCCGCCCGCATTCGGCGATCACGTCGGCCAGCCGCACCACCTTGGGGTCGTCGCTGCGGTCGCGGATCAGGTCCGGCACGATCAGCAGCGGCTGCAGGATGTTGCGCAGGTCGTGGCTGAGGCCGGCGGCCAGCAGGGCCAGGCTTTCCAGCCGCTGCGCGCGCATCAGTTCGTCCTCGACCCGCAGCCGCTCCATCTCGCGCCGCGCCTCGCGGATGGCGCGCGCCACCGCCGAGGGCAGCCGCGCCGGCTGGTGCTTGATGATGTAGTCGTTGGCGCCCTCGTGCAGCGCCTGCACCGCGGTTTCCTCGCCCATCGTCCCGGAGACGAAGATGAAGGGCACCTGCGGGTGCAGCTCGCGCAGGATGCGCAGCGCCTGGTAGCCGGAAAAGCCCGGCATGCTCAGGTCCGAGAGCACGATGTCCGGCGTCCAGCGCGCCAGCAGCGCGCGCATGTCGGCCTCGCTGTCGACGCGCTCGAAGCTGCCTTCCAGCCCGGCTTCGAGCATCTGGTCGCACAGCAGCTCCGCGTCCTCGGCCGAGTCCTCGACCAGCAGAATGCGCAACGGACCCAACGGTGTCCCTTTGTTGGGCATGGCGCCTTACTCCAGCTCCGGGGCCTGGTTGATGACGGCCCAGAAGGTGCCGAGCGTCTTGACCGCGTTGAAGAACTGGTCCACGTCCACCGGCTTGACCACGTAGGCGTTGACGCCCAGGTCCCAGCTGCGCGCCAGGTCGCTCTCCTCGCGCGAGGAGGACAGGATCACCACCGGCAGGCGCTTGAGCTCGTCCTCGGCGCGGATGCGCTGCAGCACTTCCAGCCCGTCCATGCGCGGCATCTTGATGTCCAGCAGCAGCACCGCCGGCAGGCCCTCCTCGCGGTTGGCGTAGGCACCGCGGCGCATCAGGAAATCCAGCGCTTCCACGCCGTCCTCCACGTGCACGATGGGATTGGCCAGGCGCGCGTCGCGCAGCGCGTCGATCGCCATTTCGGCGTCGGCGGGGCTGTCTTCGGCGATGAGGATGGTACGGAGCGGACTCATTGGGGTGGACCTCAGCTGTGCGCGTCGGGCGCAGGGGGTGGAAGGATGAAATGGAAGGTGGCGCCCTGGTCGACCTGGGCCTCGGCCCAGACGCGGCCGCCATGGCGGGTGAGCACGCGGCGCACGCTGGCCAGGCCGATGCCCGTGCCGGGGTAGTCGCTGGCCTTGTGCAGCCGCTGGAACACGCCGAACAGCTTGCCGGCGTACTGCATGTCGAAGCCGGTGCCGTTGTCGCGCACGGTGAACTGCTGGCTGCCGTCGGGCAGCTGCCGCGCGGACACGTCGATCACCGCGCGCTCGCGGCCGGCGGTGTACTTCACCGCGTTGCCGAGCAGGTTCAGCCACACCTGGCGCATCATGTTCTCGTCGGCCACCAGGATCGGCAGCGGACCGATGTTCCACTGCACATCGCGCACCGAGCCGTCGGCGCCCGCCTCGGCGCGCAGGTTGGAATCGAGCATCGCGCGCGTGTCGGCGACCAGCGACTGCATGTCCACCGCCTGCAGCCGCATCGCGCCGCGGCCCAGCCGCGAATAGACCAGCAGGTCGTCGATCAGCTCGGCCATGCGCCGCGCCGAATCGCCGATCACCTGCAGGTAGTGGCGCGACTTCTCGTCCGCGTCCTCGCCCAGGTGCCGGGACAGCTTGTCGGAGAACCCGGCCACGTGCCGCAGCGGCGCGCGCAGGTCGTGCGAGACCGAATAGCTGAACGCCTCCAGCTCGCGGTTCACTTCGGCCATCTGCTCGACCTTGCCTTCCAGCTGCCGGTTCAGCTCCTCCACGCGCAGCTGCACCGCGCGCTGCAGGGTGACGTCGCTGACCGTCATCAGTACCACTTCGTCGTCGCTGTCGGGCAGCGGCATGCGCCGGGCGTTGACCAGCATGGTCCGCACCAGGCCGTCGATGCCGCGCTGTTCGTGTTCGTAGTCCCACAGCTCGCGG
This sequence comes from Stenotrophomonas sp. Steno-Z2, assembly GCF_056393235.1. Taxonomy (NCBI): domain Bacteria; kingdom Pseudomonadati; phylum Pseudomonadota; class Gammaproteobacteria; order Lysobacterales; family Lysobacteraceae; genus Stenotrophomonas; species Stenotrophomonas sp. Steno-Z2. The sequence goes on from NZ_JBWJOY010000003.1 coordinate 161,662, forward strand.
CCGCGCAGCAGCACGTCGGCCAGGCGCTGGTGGACGATGGGGTCGGCCCAGGCGCCGTCGCCGATGTCCTGCAGCAGCTGGCCATTGGCGTCGCCGTCGGCCACGCCGTACAGCTCGGCGAACGCGGCGTTGTGCAGGATGATGCGCTGCTCGGCGTCGAGCAGCACGATCGGCTCGCGCACGGTCTGCAGCACGGAGTTGGCGCGGGCGCTGGCCTGCAGCATGCGCCGCTCGGCGCGCGTGCGGTGCCCGACCTGCCGCTTCAGCAGCCACAGCACCAGGCCCAGCAGCAGCAGCTGCGCCGCCAGGGTGCTCCAGGTCACGATCGTCGACAGGCGCTGCTGCTGGCGCGCGGCGGCGATGCGCCGGGCCAGCAGCTCGTCCTCGTGCTTCTGCAGCTCGATGGCGATCTCGCGCACCGGATAGTTGAACGTCATCTCCTCGATCAGCTCGCGCTGGCGCAGCGACTCGGGAGCGGCGGCGATCTCCTTGGCCAGCGCCATGCGCCGCTCCAGCATGGAGCTGATGCGGCCGATGCGCACCAGTTGTTCGGGGCTGTCGCTGACCAGGCTGGACAGCTCGTCCAGCGTCTGGCCGATGTGGTCGGCGCGGCGCAGGCGCTGCTGCAGCGCATCCGATTCCACGCCCTTGGACAGGGTCAGCGCGGCCGACTCCACGTCGCGGATGTCGGCCTGCAGAATGTACAGCCGCGCGCTCACCGCCTGGGTATGCGCCACCCAGTTGGCGGCATTGACGCTGTCGCGCGAAATCTGCAGCAGCAACAGCGACGGCACCACGACGATCAGCAGCGCGGCCAGTCCCAGACCGGCGAAGCGCCAGCGGTCCCAGCCCTCGTCGGTGAATCGATAAGCCATCCTCATTCCTTGCCTAGGGCCGGTACCAGGACCGGGATGAACGTGAACGGATTCCCAGGAACACAAGGCCATTCGCACGCATCGCCGCAGCCACGGCTCCCCTGGGACGGAAGCCGGCCGCGCGCATGCGAACCGGTCCGCAAGCATTGCATGATTCGTCGCTGGAGTGAACGCGGCGCACTGCTGCGGCCATCACGGATGCGGCGCGATTGCGCCGGTCTGCAGCGCCTGCGCGTCCACGTCGCGCACGCCCCTGACCCGGCTCGCCAGTTCCACCACCCGGTCGTGCGTGATCCGGCTGTCCACCGTGCCTTCCAGGGTGACGCTGCCCTGCAGCGTGCGCACGCGCACGTCGGCGCTGCCGTCGCGCTGCAGCGGCACCAGCGCCGCGCGGATCCGCGTGGTGATCCAGGCATCGCCCGCCTCCACCGGCAGCGCCGGCTGCGGCGCGGGCGGCTCCTGCGCGCGCAGCGACACCGCCGCCAGGCAGCACAGCCATGCGCCACACAACACCCGCCACCCGGTCTTCATGGTCCCCCTCCCTCCGCATTCATTCGCCATCGTTGGCCGCCTTCACCGCATGCCCGCCGAAACCGCTGCGCATCTGCGCCAGCATCCGGTCGGCGAAGGAATTGGATTCGCGCGAACGCAGGCGTTCCAGCAGCGAAAGCGTGATCACCGGCGCCGACACGTCCAGTTCGATCGCCTCGCTGACCGTCCAGCGGCCCTCGCCCGAATCCTGCACATAGGGCGCGATGCCTTCCAGCCGCGGGTTGCGCTGCAGCGCGTCGGCGCTGAGGTCGAGCAGCCAGGAACGCACCACGCTGCCGTGCCGCCACACTTCGGCCACCTGCGCCAGGTCCAGCGCGAACGCCTGCTTCTTCTGCATCAGCGCGAAGCCTTCGGCGTAGGCCTGCATCATCCCGTACTCGATGCCGTTGTGGACCATCTTGCAGAAATGCCCGGCGCCCACCGGCCCCACGTGCGCCCAGCCGCGGTCCGCCGCCGGCGCCAGCGCCTGCAGCGCCGGCCGCAACCGCGCCATCGCATCGGCCTCGCCGCCCAGCATCAGGCAATAGCCTTCCTGCAGGCCCCAGACGCCGCCGCTGGTGCCGCAGTCGATGAACGCCACCTGCGCCTGCTGGCAGCGCTGCGCGCGCCGCAGCGAATCGCGGTACCAGGAGTTGCCGCCATCCACCACCAGGTCGCCGGGCGAGAGCAGCGGCAGCAGCTGCTCCAGCACCGGGTCGACCACGCCGGCCGGCACCATCAGCCACAGCGCGCGCGGCGCCGGCAGCGCCCGCACCAGCGCCTCCAGCGTCGCGGCCGTGGCCACGCCGGTGGCGGCCAGCCGCTCGCGCGCCTCCTGGCCGGGGTCGAAGCCGGTCACGGCGATGCCGCCGCGGTGCAGGCGCTGCGCCATGTTGGCGCCCATGCGCCCCAGCCCGATCATGCCCAGTTCCATGTTCCACCTCGTTGGTCGATGTATGCGGTTTGCGCCGCGCAGTCGCGCAGCTGCGCCTGCAGCCAGCGCCGGAACAGCGTGGTGTGCAGATTGTGCAGGGCCAGGTCGATGCTGTACGGCGTGCGCGGGTTGCGGTCGAGCAGGCGCGCGATGTGGTAGCCCAGCGGACGGATGCCCCGGGGATGCACGTAGAGCATCAGCCCGCCATAGACCGGATCGGCGAGCAGCGCGTCCATCTGCGCCAGCAGCGGGCGCTGCGCTTCCGGCACGGCGGCGCGCAGCGCCGGGTCGCGCTCGTGCAGCAGCCGCTCGAAATAGCGCCTGCCGGCGCGCGGCATCTGCCGCGACAGCTCCCACAGGCGCCGGTTCACGGCGTCGTAATGGGCGAAGCCGCCACGCCGCGCCAGCGCCTCGGCGGCCGCCGCGCTGACGTCGGTGATGATGAAGTTCTCGGCCTGGTTGTTGATGTCGTCCAGGTGCCGCTTGTCGAAGACGTGCTCGATGAAGCCGGGCACGCCCATGAAGGCCTGCCGCCCCATCCGCGCGGTACGCACCGCCTTGCCGTCCGCGAAGAACTCGCCGGCGTTCGCGCCGAGCAGGATGCTGGGCGTGTCGTGCAGGGTGAGGAAGGTGCCGATGGACAGCTCGCCCGGCGCGAACTCGCGGTCGAAGCCGGCATCGCCGTACAGTTCGCGCTGCGTGGCCAGCTGCGCGACCTGGCGGCCGACGCCGCATTCCGAGCGCACGTGGCCGCTGTAGAACGCCTCGATGGCGGCGGAGTTGGAGGCGACCGGCGCGTAACCGCGGCCGAAGCTGCGGAAGCGCTGCCAGCCCTGCGCCCGCGCGCCGCGCAGGCCGAATCCAATCCAGCCCAGCTGCAGCGCCGAGAAGCGGTAGCCGCGGTTGTCCTGCAGCTGCGTGGCGGCGCGGCGGGCGGCATCGCCCAGCTGGAAGGCGTAGGCGCACAGGGTCGCCGGGTCGTCGAGCAGGCCGCGATGGAAACGCTCGCGCTGCGCGCGGTCGTAGCCGCGCGGCACCCGCGCCTGCAGGTCGCCATGGCGGCGCGCATCGTCCAGCGAGGCGCGGCGGCAGGGCTCGCCGCCGTGGATCTCAGGCACGGCGGCATCGGTCTCCAGCACCTGCCAGCCGAGCCGCTGCAGCAGTGGCAGCACGCAGGAGCCGCGGTCCGCGGCCGGCGCCGGCGACGACACGCCCAGCAGCGCCAGCGCGCACGCCGCCAGCCAGGCCGGGATACGGAAAGCGCGCGTCACCGCGCGGCGTCCCCGGGAGCCGCCGCCACCGGGGCCAGGTACTGCTGCAGACGCTCGAAGAAATGCCGGTAGAACACCGCGTCCTGCACCGTGCTGCTGGCCACGCGCACCAGCGAATCGTCCTTGCCGCCGAACGGCAGCGACACCGAGCCGAGCGCGCCGACGCCGACGCTGGCCGAGGTCGGCGACTTCTTCAGCGCGTAGCGGTCCTGCACCGCGCTGGCGAACACCTGCGCGCCGCCGTTGCCGCGCGGCGCGCACGACACGCGCAGCACCAGCTGCTCGTGCAGTTCTTCCCTGGGCTGGAAATTCTTGGTGGCCTCGACGCTGTCGGCGGCGGCGCGGGTGACCGCGTAGCCCTGCCCCAGCAGCGCGCGGCGCGCGGCCTCGCAGGCCTGCGCCGGGGTGGCGTCGATGTCGCGCGTATAGGTGTCGCCGGAGTCGAACGACTCGCGCACCAGCGTGGTGTCGGCGGCACGGCCGCCGCAGCCGGCCAGGGCGACGCAGGCCAGGGCCAGCAGTACACGGGAACGATGCCTGTGCATGGCTCCTCCACATCCGGGAAGGCCGTCAGCATAACGCCGCCAGCGTGCAGCCACGCTGACGGCGCCTTGACCGCGGAGACGCTGTTTTCCCTGCGCTCAGTCGGCCCAGCGGCCGGGGCCGGTGGACTGCGGCAGCACCTGCGCCGACAGCGGCCGGTCCTTCTCCAGCAGGTTCACCGCATCGGCCAGGATCGAGGCCGACTCCTTCAGCAGCGGGTCGGGGCGCTTCTCGGCGGCCTTCTCGCGCGCGGCGTCCTTGACGATGTCGCGCTCGTTGCCGGTCAGGCCGTCATCGCTGCCGTCGTCGGCCAGCGGGTCCAGCGGCAGGCCCAGCTCCTTGCGTATGTCCTGGCGCTGCCTGCGCTGCGCATCCTGCCTGTCGCGCTCGGCGCGGCGCTCGGCCTCGTTGAGCGAGACGTACTTCTTGGCCGCTTCGGTGCGGAACTGCTGCACGTCCTCTTCCCACCACTTGAACTCGCGGTCGCCCTGGATGCGCGCGGCGTGGCGCGATTCCAGCTTCGGCAGGATCGGCGCGAAATTGCCGTACCGGGTGTGCGGCACCGCGGCGATGCGGGTCCACGGCAGCGCGTTGTCGTAGGTGCTCTCGCCGAACTCGCTGGCGTCGACGCTGGCCGGGAACGCCAGGTCGGGCACCACGCCCTTGTGCTGGGTGGAGGAACCGCTGACGCGGAAGAACTGGGCGATGGTCAGCTTGACCTGGCCGAAGCGTTCCTTCTCGCTGGCGGGCCAACGGTCCAGCGGCACCACGTTCTGCACGGTGCCCTTGCCGAAGGTGGTCTCGCCGATCACCAGGCCGCGGCCGTAATCCTGGATGGCGCCGGCGAAGATCTCCGAGGCCGAGGCCGAGCCGCGGTTGATCAGCACCGCCAGCGGGCCGTCCCAGGCCACCGCCGGGTTGCGGTCGCTGTTGACGGTGACGCGGCCGCCGGATTCGCGCACCTGCACCACCGGGCCCTGCTCGATGAACAGGCCGGTCAGTTCGATGGCCTCGTCCAGCGAGCCGCCGCCGTTGTTGCGCAGGTCCAGCACCACGCCGTCGAGCTTGTCGGCCTTGAAGCCGGCCAGCAGGCGGGCGACGTCGCGGGTGGCCGAGGCATAGTCGCTGGCGTTGCGGCGGCGGCCCTCGAAATCCTGGTAGAAGGTCGGCAGCTTGACGATGCCGATGCGACGGTCCGGTTCGCCGGCGGCGCCGGGGATGCTCATGGTTTCGCCCTTGGCGGCCTGCTCGGCCAGGCGCACCTTCTGCCGGGTCAGCGTCACCATGCGGTGCTTGCCGTCCAGGCCTTCGGCGGCGGGGATGAATTCCAGCCGCACCTGGGTGTCCTTGGCGCCGCGGATCTTGGCCACCACGTCGTCGATGCGCCAGCCGATCACGTCCTCGATCTGGCCCGAGCGCCCCTGGCCGACGCCGACGATGCGGTCGCCCGGCTTGAGCGTGCCGTCCACCGAGGCCGGGCCGCCGGCGATGATCTCGCGGATCACCACCACGTCGTCCTGGCGCTGCAGCTGCGCGCCGATGCCTTCCAGCGACAGCGACATGGCCTGGTTGAAGTTCTCGGCCGTGCGCGGGGTGAAGTAGTCGGTATGCGGATCGACCGCGCGGGTGTAGGCGTTCATGAAGAACGAGAACACGTCCTCGCCCTTCACTTCGTTGACCGACTTGAGCAGGGTGGCGTAACGCTTGTCCAGGGTCTTGCGGATGTCCGCCGCCGGCTTGCCGGCCAGCCGCAGCCGCAGCCAGTCGTTCTTCACCGACTTGCGCCACAGTTCGTCCAACTCGGCGCTGGTCGCCCACGGCACGTCCTTGCGGTCGTAGTCGAAGCGCTCGTCGCGGGTGAAATCCGGTTCCTGCCGGAGCAGGCGCCGCGCGTAGGCCACGCGCTCGGTCACGCGCTGGCGGTAGACCGCGAACACCTGGAACGCCGGGTCCAGTTCGCCGCTGCGGATCGCCGTGCCGGTCTGTTCGGCCAGCGGGGCGAAGCGGTCCACGTCCTCGCGGGTGAAGAACTGCTTGCCGCTGTCCAGCGACTCCAGGTAGCGCTTGAACACGTCCTGCGAGGTCGCCGCGTCCAGCGGCCGCGGGCGGTAGGCGTAGCGGCTGTCGGACAGCAGCCCGTAGACCAGCTTGGAGGTGGTCGCCTGGTCAACCGTCGCGGTGGACGGCAGCGCCGGGGAGTCGGCGCGCGCCAGCAGCGCGGCCGGCGCGGTCAGCGCGAAGGCCAGCAGGAAAGCGGGAACTCGGTAGTTCATCAAAGTACTCGTGGCACCGGGCGATGGAGTGAGACTGCGGATGACTCGGACAACGGGACAGTGCCGGAAGTTGCAACGCTTGTCATCCGGGCGGTCCACAGCCTAGCCGCCCAGCCGTAGCGGGACGTGAACCGGGGGACAGGCCCTGGCTGCGCGCCGTCGCCCACGATCCGGGTTGCACCGTGCGGGCCGGGTCGCACGCCGTCCCTGCCCGCGTTTGCGGCGCGCGGTGGCGCCGGCCGCTGGCCGGCATCCGCACACTGTCTGGAGATGCGGGGAGGTCGCCGACCCGCTGCCTGGACGTCAGCTCACGCCACGCCGGCGCCGGCGGCCTGGCGGTCGGCGTGGTAGGACGAGCGCACCATCGGGCCGGAGGCCACGTGGTGGAAGCCCAGCGCGTAGCCGTAGTCCTCCAGCGCCTTGTATTCCTCGGGCGTCCAGTAGCGCAGCACCGGGTGGTGGTGCGGCGTGGGCTGCAGGTACTGGCCGATGGTGACCATTTCCACGTCGTGCGCGCGCAGGTCGCGCAGGGTGGCCTGCACCTGCTCCAGGGTCTCGCCCAGGCCGAGCATGATGCCGGACTTGGTCGGCACGTCCGGATGCTGGGCCTTGAACTTCTGCAGCAGGGTCAGCGACCACTGGTAGTCCGCGCCCGGGCGCACGTTGCGGTACAGGTCCGGCACGGTTTCGATGTTGTGGTTGAACACGTCCGGCGGGCTGACCGCGAGGATCTCCAGCGCGCGTTCCATGCGGCCCTTGCCGCGGAAATCCGGGGTCAGGATCTCGATCCGGGTGCCCGGGCTGAACTCGCGGATGGCGCGGATGCAGTCGACGAAATGGCCGGCGCCACCATCGCGCAGGTCGTCGCGGTCAACGCTGGTGACCACCACGTACTTCAGGCCCATGTCCTTGACCGTCTGCGCCAGGTGCAGCGGCTCGGCGGCGTCCGGCGGCTTCGGCCGGCCGTGGGCGACGTCGCAGAACGAGCAGCGGCGGGTGCAGACCTCGCCGAGGATCATGAAGGTGGCGGTGCCGTGGCCGAAGCATTCGTGGATGTTCGGGCAGCTGGCTTCCTCGCACACCGTCACCAGGCGGTTCTCGCGCAGCTTGGCCTTGAGCTGCTGCACGGCGTTGCCGGAGGGGATGCGCACGCGGATCCACGAGGGCTTGCGCAGCACCGGCGCGTCGGCGAACTGCACCGGCGAGCGGTTGATCTTGTCGCCACCGAGCTGTTTGGCGCCGGCCTGCAGCGGCGCGGACGGGGTGTCGCCCTGCACGACCTGCAGGGGAATGGAGCGGCTGGTGGATTCGTTCATGGCGTTCCGGCGGCGTCAGGGCCGCATGGTCAGGTCGGGCAATCCGGGATCGTGGCGCAGGTCCAGGCCGAACTGCCGGGCCAGGTGGGACAGCAGCACCGGCTTGACCGCCTCGATGCCCGAAGGACCGCCCAAGTCTAGCACCGAGGTCACCTGCATCCCGGCATAACCGCAGGGATTGATGCGGTGGAACGGCTCCAGGTCAAGGCCGACGTTGAAGGCCAGCCCATGGAAACTGCAGCCGCGGCGCACGCGGATGCCGAGCGCGGCGATCTTGGCGCCGCCGACATAGACGCCCGGCGCGCCTTCCAGGCGTCCGGCGACGATGTTCCACTCGTCCAGCGTGTCGATGATGGCCTGCTCGATGCGGCACACGTAGTCGCGCACGCCGATGCCGAGCCGGCGCAGGTCCAGCAGCGGGTAGACCACGATCTGGCCGGGGCCGTGGTAGGTGACCTGGCCGCCGCGGTCCACGTGCAGCACCGGGATGTCGCCCGGCGCCAGCACGTGTTCTTCCTTGCCGGCCTGGCCCAGGGTGAACACCGGGTCGTGCTCGACCACCCACAGCTCGTCGGTGGTGGCGTCGTCGCGGGCGTCGGTGAAGCGCTGCATCGCGTGCCAGACCGGCTCGTAGGCCTGGCGGCCGAGGTCGCGCAGCGTTGCCGGGCGGACCCTGGCGGCGCGCCCGGCATCGGCCGTGCAGGCGCTTACAGCGTCCACTTCACTTCCGGGTGGTTGCGCAGGGCTTCGTGGGCGGCGTCGTACTGCTCGCGGCTGTCGGCCTTGAAGGCGATGCGCACGGACACGTACTTGCCGTTGGACGAATGCTTCCAGCTGATGCGCTCGTTGAGCACCTCCACGCCAGCCTGCAGCAGCAGCCGCGGCAGCTCGCTCTCCAGGCCGATGTTGGCCGCGCCCATGGCGCTCAACTCGAAGGTGCCCGGGAACTGGAAGCCGTGTTCGGGGTTGTCGGACTTGATTTCCATGCCCGCCATTATCGGGGCGCGGGCCGGCAAACCCAAGGTCCGCAACGGCGGAAGGGCCGCTGCGGGCGGCCCTTCCGTGGAAAGCTGCGTTGTCGCGGGCACCGGGCCCGTGCCGGCCAGTGGCCGGCACCAGCCCGAAGCGTACCGGCCAGGGCCGGTACGCCCGCTTATTTGGACAGTTCCAGCAGGGTCGAGGACACCCAGCCCTTGTTGCCCAGTTCGTCCTCGACTTCCCACATCACGCCTTCCTTGTTGCCGGTCGGGTACAGCATCATGCCCGGGTCCAGCGAACGCACCGGCGCGCCGGTGCCCCTGGCGTTGGCCAGCAGGCGGCCCGGACGGGTCACCGTCACCGCCTGCTGGGCGTTGGCCGCCGAGGCGTTCTCCGGCAGGCCGCCGAGCTGGGCGACGATGTCGGTATAGGCCTGCAGGTAGGCCATGGTGATGACCTGGCCGATCTCGGTGTTGGCGTAGCCGCCCACGCCGGCCGCGCCGAAGCCGCCGCCGCCGAACAGGCCGCCGCTGGCGCCGAAGCCGATGTCGCTCTTGCGCGCCGAACCTTCGGAGATCGCGACCTGCTCGGAGGAGCGCACGTCGGTCACGGTCAGCACCACGTCCGCGGTCTTGCTGCGGAAGTTCAGGCCGCCGACGATGGCGCCGGCCTTGCCGCCGATCAGGCCGCCCAGCAGGCCGCCGATGGCGTTGCCGCCGGCGTCGCTGTTCTGCGAGATCAGGTCCGGCACCATCACGTAGTCGGCGGCCCGGATCTGGCCCTTGCCGACGTTGGAACGGCCGCGCAGGTCGCCGCTGGCGGCCAGCTCACGCTCGAACTGGCCGGCGGCCATGCCGGCGCCGCGGTCCACCAGGGTGAAGCAGCGCGAGCGGTTGACGAATACCTTGATCAGCCGCGACGGCGCCGGCAGCTGCTGGCCGGTCCACCAGTTGGTGGCGTCTTCCGGCTCGATGACCGAGATGGTGCCGATCGGGCGCTGGCACACCGGGATCTGGGCGGCCGCCTGCTTGCGCTGTTCCTGCGCCTGGGTACCGGTGTTCTTGAACGCGGCCTGCGCCGGCTGGCTGGACACGACCGAGGCGATTCCCACGGTCAGGGCAGCCGCCATCAGCGGCGAAAAGACATTACGCATATGAGTGTGTTCCCCGTTAACCTGCGCCCGGTGGGCGCGTTCCTTTGGTCTGAAAACCCAGCGACAGGGTCCTGGTCCTTGCGGGCAGCCAGTCTGGCAAGCGCGGAGTGTCGGCGGCGATGCTACCGCAGGGCCGTGACGGTTTCCAACCGCCGCCCGTCACGCTTTCCGGCGCCTCCCCCGCGAGGCTGCAACGATGTGATCCGCCGGCCCTCGCTGCGCCGACACGGGCAGCGCCGGTAAGCTGCGCGCACCCCACGACCCGGATCCGAGAGGATGGACACCCGCCCCTGGCTGCCCCTGGCGCTGGCACTGGCGCTCGCCGGCGCCCCCGCGCACGCCGCGACGACGCAGCCCGACACCTGCAGCGGCAGCGCCCTGCGCGACCACCCGCCCGCGGTCAACTTCCGCGTGGACAACGACCTGTTCGGCGGCGCCCACCAGGACCAGGGCTATACCAACGGCGCGATGCTGACCTTCGTCTCGCCCAACCTGGCCGATTACACCGACGACCCCTGCCTGCCGGCTCCCGCGCGCTGGATCAACCGCCACCTGGAGCGCCTGCACCCGGGCGGGTTCGAGCAGCAGAACATGATCTTCAGCGTCGGCCAGGGCCTGTTCACGCCGACCGACAGCACCCGCGCCGACCTGATCGAGGACGACCGCCCCTATGCCGGGGTGCTGCTTGCCAACTTCGGCTACAACGCCCGCACCGGCGACCGCCTGCGCACCACCCAGCTGGCGGTGGGCGTGGTCGGCCCGTCCGCGCAGGGCAAGCAGGTGCAGGACGCGGTGCATGGCGTGCTGCACGACGAGAAGTTCATGGGCTGGAAGAACCAGCTGCACGACGAGCCGGTGTTCCGCCTGCTGCATGAGCGGATGCGGCGTTGGCCGGCGAACAACGCGGCGGGCTGGGGCTGGGACGCCATCAGCCACTGGGGCGGCGCCGTCGGCAACCTGGCGACCTACGGCAATGGCGGCGGCGAAGTGCGCTTCGGCTGGCAGCTGCCGGACGACTTCGGCAGCTCGCCGATGCGCCCGGCCGGCGAGAACACCGCGCCGACCCGCGGCGGCCGCCAGTCGGGCTGGTCCGGGCATCTGTTCGTGACCGCCGATGCGCGCTGGGTGCTGCGCGACATCACCCTGGACGGCAACACCTTCCGCCACAGCCACAACGTGGACAAGCGCCCGTTCGTCGGCGACATCGGCTATGGCGTGGCGCTGATGCGCGGCAAGTGGAAGTTCGCGCTGGCCCGCTACCACCGCAGCCGCGAGTTCGAGGGGCAGAAGGAACGGCCGGTGTTCGGCAGCTTCACCATCAGCCGCACGCTGTAGGCGCGGCCCTGCGAAAAAAAAGCCGGCTTGCGCCGGCTTTTTTCATGCGTCCGATCAGGACTTCCACCACATCATGAAGGCGTCCCACAGGCGCTTGAAGAAGCCGCCCTCCTCCACCGCCTGCACCGCCACCAGCGGCGCCTCGGCGACGATCTTGCCGTCCAGCGCCACCTTCACCGTGCCGATCTGCTGGCCGGCGGCGATCGGCGCGACGAGCTGCCTGGGCACGTCCATGCTGGGCTTGAGGTCGGCATAGCGGCCGCGCGGCACGCTGACCAGCAGCGGCTGCGCCACGCCCAGCTGCACTTCGTTGGCGGCGCCCTTCCACACGTGCTGCGTGGTCACGGCCTTGCCGGTTTCGTAGAGGCGGTGGGTTTCGAAGAAGCGGAAGCCCCAGTTCAGCAGCGCCAGGCTGTCGTCGGCGCGCTGCTTCTCCGAGGCGCCGCCCATCAGCACCGCGATCAGGCGCTGGTCGCCGCGCTGGGCCGAGCTCAGCAGGCAGTAGCCGGCCGCCGAGGTGTGGCCGGTCTTGATGCCGTCCACGCTCGCATCGCGCCACAGCAGCAGGTTGCGGTTGGGCTGGGTGATGTTGCCTACGGTGAATTCCTTGATCTTGTTGTAGGCGTAGGTTTCCGGGTAATCGCGCACGAACGCGCGGCCCAGCAGCGCCAGGTCGTAGGCGCTGGACTGGTGGCCCTCGGCGGTCAGGCCGTGGGCGTTGACGAAGTGCGAGTCCTTCATGCCGAGCTTGGCGGCATAGTTGTTCATCAGCGCGGCGAAGGCTTCCTGGCTGCCGGCAGCGTGTTCGGCCAGGGCGATGGCGGCGTCGTTGCCCGACTGGATCGCCATGCCCTTTTCCATGTCCTCCAGGCGCGCGGTCTGGTTGACCGGGAAACCGCTGTAGCTGCCATCGGTGCCGGCGCCGCCCTCGCGCCAGGCGCGCTCGCTCATCATCACCTGGTCGTCGGGCTTGATCTTGCCGTTCTTGGTTTCGGCGGCCAGCACGTAGGAGGTCATCACCTTGGTGATGCTGGCCGGCGGCAGCGGCATGTGGATGTTCTCGCCGGCCAGCACCTGCCCGGAGGCGTAATCCATCAGCACCCACGCGCTGGCGGTGGACGGCGCCGGCGCCGGCGGGATCGCCACCTGGGCGGGGGCGGCGGCAGCGGCCGGCGCGGGAGCCGGGGCCGGGGTGGGCGTCTGGGCGGAGGCCAGGCCGATGGCGAAGGTCGTGGCCATGGCGGCGGCGGCAAAGCGGAATTTCATCGGAAAACGGTTCCTGTCGGGACAAGGAATGGAAAGCGGGCGGTCATTGTAGGGCGTGGCGGCGCCATCGCAGCGGCAGCGCCGGCCTGCCTGCGCGACCCGCGCCGGGCGCCGCGGTCAATCGCGCACGATCTGCGGGCTGCCGAATCCCAGACCGGCGATGCGGCCGGCAAGTTCCGCCGCCTTGGCGACGTCGTCGGCGGGCACCCGCAGGCGCCACAGCGTGCGGCCGCCGCTGACGACATCGCTGAGCGTGGCGCCGGCGATGCCGGCCGCGCTCAGCTGGCCCAGCGCGCGGGCGGCGTTGTCGCGGCTGGAGAAGCTGGCCACCTGCAGCAGGATCGCGCCCAGCGCGCGCGCCGCGGCGTCGGGCGCCGGCGGCGTTGCCGCCGCCGATGCGGCGAGGTTTGCCGGCGCCGACGGTGCCGGGCCGGTGGACGCCGGCAGGGCCTGCACGGCCACCGCCTGCGGCGCCGGGCCGGTGGCGCCGACTTCAGCCGGTCGCGGCGCGGCGGCCTTCGCCGCGGCGGGCGTGGCCGGCAGCGTTTCGACCAGCTGGTCCATGCGGCTGGGCGGCGGCGCGGCGGCGATGGCGGTGGTTTCCGCCGCCACGGGCGTGGCGCGTCCGCGCGCCGGGCGGCGCGCGCCGCTGGAGGCCAGCAGGTTGTCGCTGCCCGGCGCCAGCCCGCGCACTTCCACCCGGCCGGTGCCGCGCTGGGTGATGCCCAGGCGCACCGCCGCGGCATAGCTCAGGTCGATCACGCGGCCGTCGTGGAACGGACCACGGTCGTTGACCCGCACGATCACCGATTCGCCGTTGTCCAGGTTGGTGACGCGGGCGAAGCTGGGCAGCGGCAGCGTCTTGTGCGCGGCGGTGAACTGGTACATGTCGTAGACCTCGCGGTTGGAGGTCAGGCGCCCGTGGAACTTGGCGCCGTAGTAGGAGGCCATGCCCTGCTCGACGTAATCATCGGCGCGCTCCATCACCCGGTATTCCTTGCCCAGCACCACGTACGGCGACTTGTTGCCGATGGCCGAGCGCGGCTCGTTGCTGACCACCGGCTCGGGGATGCAGGCCACGTCCGGCACGTAGTCGGGGGTGCTGTCCTTGACGCCCGGGCGGTACAGGCCGCCGGCGCTGTAGTGGCCGCGCGTGGTGGGATCTTCCTGCGCCCTGGCGTAGGGCGAGCCTTCCGGGCAATGCGGCGGACGCCCGCCGTGGCCCTGCACCACGCTGCCGGCCGGCTGGCCGTGGCCGCCGCCGCTGGCGGGTTTCGGCTTGGGCGCGCTGCTGCAGGCAGCCAGCCCGAGCACGATCAACGCAGGGACCAGCCACCTGATGTTCATGCCGGCGGCAGCTCCCGCCCGGCGATGGCCTGGGACAGCTGGAACACGGCCATGGCGTACATCTTGGAAAGGTTGTAGCGGGTGATGGCGTAGTAGTTCTGGAAGCCCAGCCAGTACTGCTTGCCGGTGCTGCCTTCCAGCGTGATCGGGGTGGCGGTGGCGCCGGCCGCGCGCACCGGCACGGCCGGGTGGTAGCCGCGCGCGGCCAGGGCATCCAGGCCCAGGTTCGGCGTCCAGTCGACCGGGTTGAGTTCCTCGCGGCCGGCATCGAGCGTGGCCGGCACCGCGACCGTGCCGCCGCGCACCCAGCCGCCCTTCTTCACGAAGTAGTTGGCGATGGAGGCGAACACGTCGTCATGGCTGGCGAACAGGTCGCGGCGGCCGTCGCCATCGCCGTCCACCGCGTAATCCAGGTAGCTGGACGGCATGAACTGGCCCATGCCCATGGCGCCGGCGTAACTGCCCTTGAGCGCGGTGATGTCCAGCTTCTCCAGCGCGGCCAGTTCGAACAGCTTGGCCAGCTCGTCGCGGAAGAACAGCTCGCGGCGCACTTCGCGCTCGAGCTTCTGCGGGTCGCCGCTGCGCGGGTACTTGAACGCCAGCGTGTACAGCGCGTCGAGCACGCGGTGGTTGCCAGTGTTGGCGCCGTAACTGGTCTCCACGCCGATGATGGCCACGATCACCTCGGCCGGCACGCCGGTGCGGTCCTGCACGCGCTGCAGCGCGTCGCGGTGCGTGGCCAGGAATTTCCTGCCGCCGTCGATGCGCGCCTGGCTGATGAACATCGGCCGGTATTCGTTCCACGGCTTGACCCGCTCGGCCGGCCGCGACATGGCGGCGATGATCGGCTCGCGGATCTGCGCCTGCGCCAGCACCGATTCGATGTAGGCCGGGTCCAGCCCGTAGCGGGCGGCGGTGTCGCGCACGAAGTTGGCGCGCGCGGTCTCGAACGGCACCGGGGTCAGGTCCACCGGCGGCAGGTCCGGCTTGCGTTCCGGCGCGGCTTCGGCCGGCGCGCCGCCGGTGCCGATCGGTTTCTCCGCCGGTTGCGGAGCGGGAGCAGGGGCCTGGGGCTGGGTCGCGCAGGCGACCATGCCCAGGGTGAGACAGCAGACCAGGACGCGTCGAATCATCGGCCGAGATTAACAGGTCATGGATGAATTTCCATCAATAACACCATGAATCGCAACGGGATTGAAGCATCTATCCCCGCCGCGTCCTGCACGGTCGTCCGTCATCGCGGCCAACGGAAAAACTGAATGCGCATATTCACCGGAAGCCCCGCCGCTTGATGTCGGGGCAGTACCGGCAGGTGTATCAGGCAGATCCAGCGCCCGCTGCACGGAAGGCCGCGGCATCAAGCCGGCGACGAAGCGCACGGTCCGGGAAACAGGCCGACAGGTGAGCGCATGAAAATCTGGGCACCGACCGCACCCCCCATCCCAGTGGGTGCGGCCGGTTGCCCGGACCGGATTCCGGCGCCGGCCGGGCGTCTCCCCACGCCCGGGCCAGCGGATCCCGGCCTTGCCGTCCAGCAAGCTTGCAAGCCGGCCGCCACGGCGCGATGCGACCGGTGGCGGGCGCTATTGTGAGGCTTTTGTTAAACGCCGTGTTTGATCCTGATCAACCCGATCCGGATCGAGGTCGCATTTTCAGTGGGCCCGACGATGCGCGTGCACCGCCATCCCCAGGCCGAACTTCCGGGCAAGGCAGGCAGCATGCATTGGCATCGGGCAGCCACGCGCCAGCCCAGGCAGGAACGGCGCATGTGCTGTTGCGCCGCGGGACGTACCGCATGCGGACATGAGGCGCAGCGACCCGGACGCATGCACCGCGGCGACGGTGCGCGGGCTCCAGGCACCGGCCACGGATCTGTCGCGAGGCGTCAGCCGTGGCCGCCGTGCACCGGGTTGTAGCTGCGCGCGGCCATCACCAGGCCGAAGCCGGCCAGCAGCGACACCGCGGCGGTGCCGCCGTAGCTGATCAGCGGCATCGGCACGCCCACCACCGGCAGCAGGCCGGAGATCATGCCGCCGTTGACCAGCGCGTAGACGAAGAACGACAGGCCGGTGGCGCCGGCGACCAGCCGCGAATAGCCGTCGCGCGACTGCACCGCGATCCACAGGCAGCGCCCGACCACGAACAGGTAGAGCGCCAGCACGGTCGCCACGCCGATCCAGCCGAACTCCTCGCTCAGCACCGAGAAGGCGAAGTCGGTGGTCTGCTCGGGGATGAAATTCAGGTGCGACTGCGAGCCCAGCCCCCAGCCCTTGCCGGTCAGCCCGCCCGAACCGATGGCGATCTTGGACTGGATGATGTTCCAGCCGGCGCCGAGCGCATCGCTCTCCGGGTCCAGGAACATCATGATGCGGTCCTTCTGGTAGGGCATCAGGAACCAGAACCAGGCCACCGGCGCGGCCGCCGCGACGCCGCCCACGCCCAGCCCCACCCACCACCACGGCAGGCCGGCCAGCAGCAGCACGAAGGCGCCGCTGGCGGCGATCAGCATGGCGGTGCCGAAATCCGGCTGCAGCATCACCAGCGCGGTCGGGATGCCGATGATCACGCCGGCCACCAGCACCACCGGGATGCGCGGCGGCAGCGGCATGCGGTGCAGGTACCAGGCCACCATCATCGGCATGCTCACCTTGAGCAGCTCGGCCGGCTGCAGGTAGAACAGCTTCAGGTCCAGCCACTGCCGGCCGTACTTGCCGGTGCCCAGCACGAACACCGCCAGCAGCGGCAGCATCGACAGCGCGTAGATCAGCGGCGTCCAGGCGCGGATGCGCAGCACCGGCACCCGCGCGATCGCCCACATCGCCAGCAGGCCGACGCCGAAGCGCGCGCCCTGGGCCATCACCAGGCCACTGCCGCCGGCGCTGTCCAGCACCGCCAGGCCCATCGCCATCAGCGCGCCCAGCGCGAGCAGCAGCGGCCAGTCCAGGCCGCGGGTAAGCCGCTGCGCCATTTCCAGCAGCCAGCGCAGGAAATCCCTCATGGCGGTGTCCTTCCGGGGGCCGGGGGTCGGGTGCCGGAGGCCGGGGCTGGAGCGGCATCGGGCGCGGGAGCGGGCGGCTGGGGTGCGGGCTGGCCGGGCGTCTGTTCCGGCGCGGAAGCCGCATTTTCCGGTTGCGGCGCAGGCAGGGGTCCAGCGGACGCCGGCTTTTCCCCCGGCCCCTGGCCTCCGGCCTCCGCCCCCTGCTCATCCGGCATCACGCCCAGCAGCCAGGCGTCGAACACCTTGCGCGCGATCGGCGCCGCCGCCGCGCCGCCGTAGCCGCCGCCCTCGACCGCGACCGCGATGGCGATCTGCGGGTCCTCAACCGGGGCGAAGCCGATGAACAGCGCGCGGTGGCGCAGGTGCATCGGCAGGCTCTTCGGATTCACCGCGGCGGTACCGCGGCGGCTGACCACCTGCGCGGTGCCGGTCTTGCCGGCCATCCGGTACGGCGCGCCGGCTGCGACGCGCCAGCCGCTGCCGCCGGGCTGCATGGTGCCCATCATGCCTTCGCGCACCGCCTGCAGGTTGGCGGGGTTGGGGCTGATCGGCCGGGGCTCGGGCTGCGGCAGCGGCGTCCAGTCGTGGTCGAAGCCCACTTTCTGCTCGACCACCAGGTGCGGCGTGCGCAGCTGCCCGGAGGCCAGGCCGCCGACGCCGCGCACCAGCTGCAGCGGCGTCACCTTCCACAGGCCCTGGCCGATGCTGGCGTTGACCATGTCGCCGGGATACCAGCGCTCCTTGCGCAGCCTGGCCTTGGCCGCCGGCGACGGCAGGATGCCGCCGATCTCGCCGGCCAGGTCGATGCCGGTGGGCTGGCCGAAACCGTAGCGGCCGCCCATGTACTGGTCGTAGCGCTCCACGCCCATGTCGATGCCGAGCTGGTAGTAGTAGGTGTTCACCGACTGCGAGATCGACTTGCGCAGGTCGGTCCAGCCGTGGCCGCCGCGGTTCGCGTCGCCCCAGCCGCGGCTCACGCCCGGCAGGTAGAACATGCCGCGCGAGAGGATCTTGTCCTCGGGCCGGCGCAGGCCGCTGTCCAGTCCGGCCAGGCCGAGGAACGGCTTGACCGTGGAGCCGGGGGCCACGCCGCCCAGCACCAGGCGGTTGAACTGCGGCCGCGAGGGGTTCTCGTTGAGCCGCCTGAAGTCGGCGTGGGAAATGCCGTTGACGAACAGATTGGGGTCGTAGGACGGCAGGCTGACCATGGCCAGGATCTCGCCGGTGCGCGGATCGATCGCCACCGCCGAACCTTCCTGCTCGCCGAACGCGGCCACCATCGCCTTCTGCAGGTCGACGTCGATGGACAGGCGCAGGTCCGCGCCCGACTGCGCCGGCACCCGGCCGAGCGTGCGGATCGCGCGCCCCTGCACGTTGGTCTCGACCCGCTCGTAGCCGATCCTGCCGCGCAGCCGGTCCTCGTAATAGCGCTCCAGCCCGGACTTGCCGATATGGGTGAGCGCCGCGTTGCCCTCGCCCAGCTCCTGCAGGTCCTTGTCGTCGACCCGGCCGACGTAGCCGATGACATGCGCGAGCAGGTCGCCGTACGGGTAGCGGCGGGTCAGGTAGGGCTCGAGCTCCACGCCCGGGTAGCGCCAGCGGTCCACCGCGAAGCGCGCCATTTCCTCGTCGCTCACGCGCAGCTTGAGCGTCACCGGCATGAAGCTGCGCCGCGCCTTGCGCGACTGGTTGAAGCGCTCGATGTCCTCGTCGCCGAGCGAGAAGATGGTGCGCAGCCCGGCCAGCGTGGCGGCCATGTCCTCGACCTTGTTGGGGGTCACGTCCAGGCGGAACGCCGGCACGTTCTCGGCCAGCAGCCGGCCCTTGCGGTCGTAGATCAGCCCGCGCCCGGGCACCACCGGCCGCGCCTTGATGCGGTTGGCTTCCGAACGGGTGGCGTAGATGTCGTGGTCCAGCACCTGCAGCTTGAAATACCAGCCGCCCAGCACGCCGAGCCCGAGCAGCACGCCGAGGAAACCGACCGCCGCGCGGCGCCGGAACTGCTCGACCTCGGCCTGCGGGTTCTTGTGCTGGCGCCGCCCGTACATGGCTCAGTGCCCGCGCTTGCCCAGCCGTGCGGCATCCAGCAGCACATAGACCGGCAGCCACAGCAGCATGCCCGGCAGCGGCGCCCACCAGTAGCTCCACGGCAGCAGCGGCTCGGCGGTGAACAGGTGCACGGCGGCGCTGATGATGCGGTCGTTGAGCAGCAGGCCGCCGATCGCCAGCGCCTGCTGCGACAGTGGGAAGAAGCGGATGCGGGCGCGGAAGCGCTGCAGGATGAAGGCGAACACCACCAGCCGCAGCGCCTGCTCGCCGAGGATGCCGCCGTACAGCAGGTCGGCCAGCACGCCGATGCAGAAGGCGAAGCCCAGCCCGACCCGCTCCGGGGTTTCGATCACCCAGTAGCCCAGCACCAGCGCCAGCCAGTACGGGCGGATCGGCTGCAGCAGTTCCGGCAGCGGCACCAGGCCCAGCAGCAGGGCCAGCGCGAGGCTGGCCGGCAATACCCAGCCGCGGCTGCGCAGGCGGCTCATGGCCGGGTCTCCTGGGGTTGGGGCCGGCGGCCGGAGGCCGGGGGCCGGGGGGAAGGCGGATGGGCGGCGGGCGGAGCGTTTTCCGGCGTCGGCGGAACCAGGCGCGGCGCATCGGCCGCGGCGCCCGGCTGTTCCCCGGTGCCCGGCGCCGGACGCGGGCCGGGCACGGTGTCGCCGCCGGCCGGCGGCTCCAGGCCGGTGGTCACCGGCATGCGCGGGATCTGCGGCACCGAGCGCAGCAGCAGCACGTCGCGGCCGCGGTCCAGCTTGGCCGCCGGCTCCAGCTCGCCGACCAGGAAGGCGTGGGTGTCGTCCGGCCGCAGTTCCAGGATCTTGCCCACCGGGAAACCGGCCGGGAAGCGCCCGCCCAGCCCGGAGGTGACGATCTCATCGCCCACTTCCACGCCGGCACTGAGCGGGATGTCGCGCAGTTCCAGGCGGTCGCCGCGGCCATAGGCGATCAGGCGCACGCCATTGCGCGCCACCGTCACCGGTACCGCGTGGTCGGGGTCGGTCAGCAGCAGCACGGTCGAATGCAGCGGGGTCACCGCGATCACCTGCCCCATCAGCCCGCCGGCGTCGATCACCGCCTGGCCGATGTGCACGCCCTCGCGGCTGCCGGCGTCCAGCACCAGGCGCTGCTTCACCGGGTCCAGGTCGATGTCCAGGATCGGCGCCAGCTGCACGTCCAGGCCGCTGCGCTCGGCCACGTTCAGCAGTTCGCGCAGCTGGGCGTTGTCCAGCGCGGCGGTCTGCAGGCGGGTCAGGCGCGCGTTGGCCAGCAGCAGCTGGTTGCGCAGTTCGCGGTTCTCGGCGACCAGCTGGTTGTGGCTGGCGGCGTTGTCGCGCACCGAGGCGCCCAGGCGCCCGGGCAGGCCGGCCAGCGCCCACACCGGCTGCACCACCAGGCCGGCCTGGGTGCGCAGGCGCGACAGCCAGCCGCCCTGGTCGTCCAGCACGATCAGGGTGATCGCCAACGCCAGGTAGGCCAGCAGCCGCAGCGTGCTGCTGGCGTCGCCCTGGCGGGAGGCTACGGGTGGACCGGCATAGGGCGGCACAGTGCGACTACCGGGAACGGGGAAATGGGAAAGGGGAAGTGGCGTGCACGACGCCTTCGGCGTTCACGGCGCGACGCGGACCGCGGATCGGGACAACGGCAATCAAGGAACGGAAAAGGGCGGGAAAGCCGATGGTTCTTCATTCCCGTTTCCCCCTTCCCTGCTTCCCGCTTCACTCCGGCGCAAAGAACTCGTTGCCGTGCATGTCCACCAGCTCCAGCGCGCGGCCGCCACCGCGGGCCACGCAGGTCAGCGGGTCGTCGGCTACCTGCACGTGCAGGCCGGTTTCCTCGGAGATCAGCCGGTCCAGGTCGCGCAGCAGGGCGCCGCCGCCGGTCAGCACGATGCCGCGCTCGGCGACGTCGGCGCACAGTTCCGGCGGGGTCTGCTCCAGCGCCAGCTTGACCGCCGAGACGATGCCGGACAGCGGCTCGTGCAGGGCCTCGAGCACTTCGTTGGAGCTGATCTTGATCATCTTCGGCACGCCCTCGGCGAGGTTGCGGCCGGAGATTTCCATCTCCTGCACCTCGGCCTGCGGGTAGGCGCAGCCCAGTTCGACCTTGATGCGCTCGGCGGTGGCCTCGCCGATCAGCATGCCGTGGTTGCGGCGCACGTAGTTGGTGATCGACTCGTCGAAGCGGTCGCCGCCGATGCGGACCGAAGCCGAATAGACGATGCCGTTGAGCGAGATCACCGCCACTTCGGTGGTGCCGCCGCCGATGTCGATGACCATCGAGCCGCGGGCTTCGGTGACCGGCATGCCGGCGCCGATGGCCGCGGCCATCGGCTCCTCGATCAGGTACACGTCGCGGGCGCCGGCCTCCTCGGCCGACTCCTTGATGGCGCGGCGCTCGACCTGGGTCGAGCCGGCCGGCACGCACACCAGCACGCGCGGGCTCGGGCGCAGCACGCGCGACTTGTGCACCTTCTTGATGAAGTGCTTGAGCATCGCCTCGGTGTAGGTGAAGTCGGCGATGACGCCGTCCTTCATCGGGCGGATGGTGGTGATGTGGCCCGGGGTACGGCCGAGCATCTGCTTGGCTTCGGCGCCGACGGCGGCCACCGAGCGGGTGCCACCGATGGCGCGGTCCTGGCGCACGGCCACGACCGACGGCTCGTTCAGCACGATCCCCTGCCCGCGCACGTAGATGAGGGTGTTGGCCGTGCCCAGGTCGATGGACAGGTCATTGGAGAACATGCCGCGGAGCTTCTTGAACATCTGGGGAGTGATCCTGAGGGCGCGCGCCCACGCCGGATGGCGAAAAAATGGGCAGAAAACGAGGGTTGGCTAGCCTATCAACCCACCCCGGCACGGGCAAGGAAAATCCATGCCCGCAACGGGTTTCAGGGGCACGGCGGGCGGGCGCCGGCGCTACGTGGTTGTGGCCGCGCGCCGCCGCAGCCGGTACCCTTATGCACTTTGGCGCGCGTCCGCGCCGCCCCGCCTGCGCCCGCATGGCGGCGGTTTCCCTTTACCCGTATAGGCCCGTTCGCGATGTCCGCTCTGATCTGTGGTTCCCTTGCCTTCGACACCATCATGGTGTTCCCGGACCAGTTCAAGAACCACATCCTGCCGGACAAGGTGCACATCCTGAACGTGTCCTTCCTGGTGCCGCGCATGCGCCGCGAGTTCGGCGGCTGCGCCGGCAACATCGCCTACAACCTGCACCTGCTGGGCGGCG
Organism: Stenotrophomonas sp. Steno-Z2; assembly: GCF_056393235.1. NCBI lineage: Bacteria > Pseudomonadati > Pseudomonadota > Gammaproteobacteria > Lysobacterales > Lysobacteraceae > Stenotrophomonas > Stenotrophomonas sp. Steno-Z2. The sequence continues at coordinate 183,759 of NZ_JBWJOY010000003.1, forward strand.
AGCCGATCCCGATGGGCACGGTGGGTTCGGACTTCGGCCCGTACCGCGAGCATTTCGATGCGCTGGGCATCGACCTGAGCCGCGTGCGCGTGATCGAGGAGCTGTTCACCCCGCAGGCGTTCATCACCACCGACCACGACAACAACCAGATCACCGCCTTCCACCCGGGCGCGATGATGCGGTCCTACGAGAACCACGTGAAGGACGTGCCGGGCGTGACCTTGGGCCTGGTCGGCCCCGACGGGCGCGAGGGCATGATCCAGAACGCCATCGAATTCAAGGAGATGGGCGTGCCGTTCATCTTCGACCCGGGCCAGGCCATGCCGCTGTTCAACGGCCCGGAACTGCGCACCTTCATCGAACAGGCCGACTACGTGGTGGTCAACGACTACGAGTCCAACCTGCTGCAGGAGCGCACCGGCTGGAACGAGACGGAGATCGTCGGCCGGGTCGAGGCCTACATCACCACCCGCGGCCCCAAGGGCGCGGTGATCCACACCCCGGAAAAGAGCTACGACATCCCACCGGCGCACGAGCGCCGCGTGGTCGACCCGACCGGTTGCGGCGACGCGTTCCGCGCCGGCCTGATCTTCGGCATCCAGAAGGGCTACGACTGGCTGACCATCGGCCGCATGGGCAACCTGATGGGCGCGCTGAAGGTGGAACACCCGGGCACGCAGAACCAGCGCTTCGACTTCGACGAGTTCAACGAGCAGTTCAAGCAGCAGTTCGGCTACGCGCTCTGATCGCGCGGGCCGGGATGCCTGCGGAAACGGCGCCGGAAGGCGCCGTTTTTCGTCGTGGGTGCCGGGCATGCCCGGCCCACGCCGTACCGGCATGGGCCCCATGCGGGGCTTGCCCCGCAGCTACGGGCCGTAGCGGGCGGCCTCGCGCTCCAGCCAGGCCTGCAGCGCGCGCCTGCGCACGCCTTCGCCCTTCGCCCGCCGCAGGCAGTCGAGCATGTACGCGCGCTTGCCCTCGTCGTCGCCGGCCAGGGACAGCGCCAGGTCGCGATCCATCCAGCGCCGGAACACCAGGTACAGCACCGCATGCAGGGCCAGGGCCAGCACGCTGACCACGACCGCGATCACCACGCCCATGCGTGCCCTCGCGCCCCCTGCGCCGCCCTCGTGCCCATGGTGGGCCGGCTCAATCCCAGCCGGCGGGCATCTGGCTGCCGTCCAGGCCGCCGGTCTCGAACACCGCGGTGCGGGTGCCGCCGGCCTTCACCGGGAATTCGATGCGCACGACCTTGGCCTTGCGCGCCAGCCGCCACAGGCCGCGGTTGTCGGTGATGAACATGGCGATGGCCTCGTCGGTGTCCGGGCGGTACGCGGCCATGCGCCGCGGCGCCTCGTCGTCCACGGTCACCGTGACCTGGCAGCTGGCGTAGCAGGCCTTGGCGAAATCGCTGGTCTGCAGCACCAGGTAGGCGTGGCGCTTCCACTCGGGATGGTCGCGGAACACCAGTTGCACCACCTTGGGGCCGCTGCCGTCGACATCGACCCGCTCCTTGCCCTGGATCATCGCCGAGCGCTGCACGCCCTTGCTGCCGACCGACACCTGGTTGTAGCTCCACAGGCCCTGCATGCGGCGCAACTCGCGCGCGGCCTCGGCCTTTTCCTTCACTTCGGCAAAGCCCGGCTCGATGCGGCGGGCGGCCTCCGAATCCGGGAACTGGTCGAGCAGCGCGGCGCCGTGGACGCGCGCCTTCTCCCATTCGGTGGCGGTCACCGCCGCGTCGTAAAGCCTGGCGATGCCCTCGGCATCGGCTTCGCGTCTGGCGCGCTCCTGCGCCGCGGCGGCCTCCTGCTGCTGGCGCTCGGCCTCCGGGTTGCCGCAGGCGGCCAGGGCGACGACGCACAGGGCGCCAAGGATCAAGGGTTTCATCGGGCTGCTCCGCGTGGACGTGGCGCGGCGAGGCCGCGCGATGGCGTCCACTTTAAACATCCGCGCGGCGCCCCGTCATTTCCGCGGAGCCGCGCGTGCGCCTACCTGCCCGCCGGCTGCCCCTCGCGCCACCAGGGCGTGGACGGCGCCGGCGCGCGGATATCCAGCCGCTCGCCCATCTCCGGCGTGGCCAGCGCCACCTCGCGCTGCCGCGCCAGCGCGACGATCCGCTCGAACGGCTCGGTCCACGGATGCAGGGCCAGGTCGAAGGTGCCGTTGTGGATCGGCATCATCACCTTGCCGCGCACGTCCAGGTGCGCCTGCAGGCTCTGTTCCGGCTGCATGTGCACGTCGGGCCAGCCGGCATCGTAGGCGCCGGTCTCGACCATGCTCAGGTCGAACGGGCCGTAACGCTCGCCGATGCGGGCGAAGCCGTCGAAATAGCCGCTGTCGCCGCTGAAGAAGAGCCGCGTGCGGCCGGTATCGATCACCCACGAGGCCCACAGCGTGCGGTTGCCGTCGGACAGGCCGCGGCCGGAGAAGTGCTGGGCCGGGGTGGCGACGATCTTCAGCCCTTCCACCTGCGTTTCCTGCCACCAGTCCAGCTGCTCGATCCTGGCCGCGGGCACGCCCCAGGCAGCCAGGCGGTCGCCCACGCCCAGCGCGGTGACGAAGTGCCGCACCTTCGGCGCCAGCGCCAGCACCGCGGCATGGTCGAGGTGGTCGTAATGGTCATGGGAAATGATCACGCCGGTGATCTCCGGCAGTTCCTCGATGGACAGCGGCGGCGCATGGAAGCGCCGCGGCCCCATGAACGACATCGGCGAGGCGCGCTCGGAGAACACCGGGTCGGTCAGCCAGAAATGTCCGTCCAGCTTGAGCAGCATGGTCGAATGCCCGAGCCGCCACAGGCTGTCGTCCGGCGCCTCCAGCAGCCCCTGCCGGCTCAGCGGCCGTACCGGGACCGGCGCCAGCGGGCTGGCGTCCGCCGGCTTGTCGAACAGCAGCCGCCACAGCGCGCGGACGGTACCCGAAAAGCCCGTCGACACCCTGGTGGTGGCGGCGTTGTGGAAACGCCCCTCGCCGTATTGCGGCGACTGGTCGTAAGCGGCGGCCGGATGGGCACCGCAGGTCAGCAATCCGATGGACATGGCGATCAATACCGTCAGCAGGAGGAGGAGGCGGGGCAGGCGACGCTTCATCGGGGGCCACCCTGAAAAGTACACCGGCGAGTCTACTTCCATCTCCAGAAAAGTAAACTGAACGGTGTAAAATCGCCGCATGAACGCATCCGGCCGCCCCACCCGACTGACCGACCGCAAGCGCGAGGCGATCCTCCGCGCCGCGGTCGCCGAGTTCCGCGAGTTCGGCTTCGCCGGCACCAGCATGGACCGCATCGCCGCCACCGCCGAAGTCTCCAAGCGCACGGTCTACAACCATTTCGCCAGCAAGGACGAGCTGTTCGCCGCCATCCTCTGGCAGCTGTGGGACGCCAGTCGGTCGCTGGACGTACCCGGCTACGACCCGGCGCGGCCGCTGCGCGAGCAGCTGCTGGCCTTCGTCGCGCGGAAACTGCGCCTGCTCAGCGACGCCAGCTTCATCGACCTGTCGCGGGTGGCCATCGCCGAACTGGTGCATGCACCGGAGCGGGCACGGGTGATGATGGACAGGCTGGCCGAGAAGGAAGAAGGCCTGACCAGCTGGATCCGCGCGGCGCAGGCCGACGGCCGCCTGCGCGATGACCTCGCCCCGGCCGAGGCCGCCCACCAGCTGCAGGGCATGGTCAAGGCGTTCGCGTTCTGGCCGCAGATCACGATGGGCGCCGCGCCACTGGACGCCGCCGCGCAACAGCGGGTGATGCACGACTGCGTGGACATGTTCCTGGCGGTACGCGCACCCAGGCCCTGAGCGCAGCGCGGGACCGGCATCGGCAGCCTGCCGCGGGAATCCTTGGCCGGCTTTACGGCGGCCGGGCTGACGACACGTGTCGTTACGTTTGACACTGCGAGGGCGACACCGTCCCTTCGTACATTCCGCAAACACGCCCACCGGGCCTTTCGCGGACACAGGCAACATGCGCGCTTCACTGAAATTGCCCTTGCTGTTGTCATCCGCCTTCCCGCTCACCACCCTGGCCGCCGACCAATGGATCCTGGCCACCGATCTATGGGGAAATACCGCCAGGCGGACCTTGAATCTGGACGTGCAAGGCACGCGTGTCAGCGGAACACTGGGCGGCGATCCGATTACCGGCAGCGTGGACGGCGCGCAGCTGAAGTTCACCGCGACCGGCAGCGACGGGCAGGTCCATCACTACGAAGGCCGCATCGATGGCGGCCGCATGCAGGGCCGCAGCGATGAGCCGGACACCAACAACCGCAGCGTGCGTGCCGCGCATGATTTCAGCGCCTGGCGGGTGCCGGCACGGCCGGACAACGCACCGCGCCTGCACCGCTTTACGCCAGGCGATTACTCCAACACCTTCAGCGCCGACCGCGCCCCGGTGCTGGTGGTCTGGCCCGGCGATTCGGTGCAGACCAGGACCCTGGATTCCGGTGGCGTCGACGAGAACGGCATCACCCGCGCCCTGTTCGGCAACCCGCAGGTCGGCCCCTTCTTCGTCGCCGGTGCCGAGCCCGGCGACACCCTGGCGATCACCCTCAGCTCGCTCAAGCTCAACCGCGACTACGCCGACAGCCTCGACGGCATCGTCGGCCGCCTGAAGACGCCGCGCATCGCCACCGAGACCGCGACGCTGGGCAAGCCGGTCCGCTGGGAACTGGACCGCGTGCGCGGCATGGCACGCCCGCAAGGCGCCGAGGGCGCCATGAAGAACTTCGAGATCCCGGTCAAGCCGATGCTCGGCGGCCTCGCCGTTGCACCCGGCTTTGGCTACCCACCGTTCTCCACCGGCGACACCAGCGACTTCGGCGGCAACATGGATTTCAACGCCGTGGTCCAGGGCAATACGGTCTACCTGCAGGTGCAGCAGCCCGGCGCGCTGCTCTACCTGGGCGATGGGCACGCCCTGCAGGGCGATGGTGAAACCAGCCAATGGGCGCTGGAAACCTCGCTGGACGTGGTGTTCAAGGTCGAGCTGATCAAGCGGCACACCATCGTCACGCCGCGGGTGGAATCACCCACCCAGATCATGACCCTGGGACAGGCCGGCTCCAGCGACGATGCGCTGCGCCTGGCGACATCGGGGATGCTGCAGTGGCTGCGCCAGTCCTATGGCCTGGATATGGCGCAGGCCACCCAGGTACTGGGCGTGGCGGTGCAGTACAGCGTGGTCAACCTTGCCGGCCGCAGCGTTGGCGTGGCGGCGAAGATCGACAAATCGGTACTGAAGGATCTGCCGGCTGCCGCGGGCACGGCGGGCGGCTGAGCGCCATGACCGGAGTCGAACGCCGGCATACATAACCGGGCAGGCACGGCGCCCCCGGGCCACGGAGTCCTTGCCAGCCGCAGGAACTGAAAAACAAACGGCGAGCCGAAGCTCGCCGTTTGCCTTGATGCACGCCCGGGCCGGTTACGGCTTCGGCGCGGCGTCCTGCTTCGGCGCGGCTTCGGCCTTGGCGATCATGTCGGCCACCGAGGCGGTGGTGATCGGGTGGTAGCCCGGCTTTGCCCTGGCGAACACGTCCTTGGCGAAGGCCAGGCCTTCCGGGGTCTTCAGCAGCTCGGCATAGATCGGCAGGATCAGCTTGCGGCGGCCGACCTTCTGGATGAACTCGCCGGCGGCCGGCTGGGCCTGGGTGTAGCCGCTGCGGATGGCCAGCGGGTACCAGCGCATGGCGATCTCGCCGTTCGGCGTGCCGGTGAAGTGGTAGGCCTTGTCCAGCTGCTCCAGCCTGGCCACCGGCACGGTCGCGCCGAGGCCGTCGATGAAGCGCACCCACTCCTGGGTGGTCCACTGCCCGGTCACCTGGTTGCTCGGCAGCTGCTCGCTGCCCAGCCAGGCGATGCGCGCGGTATCGACCACGGCGAAGCCGCGCGAACGGGCCTTCGGCGCGAACGAGGGAATGCCCGGCTCGTCCAGCCATGCGTGCAGCTCGGCCTCGGTCACCGCGGTCGGGTTCTTCGGCAGCAGGTTCTTCTTCAGGTACTCGACGAACTGGTCGGTGTTGGCGCTCTGGAAGGCGTGGTCGTCGAACCAGCCGCGCAGGAACGGATCGAACACCTCGCGGCCGAAGCGCTGCTCCAGGAACTGCAGGAACCACGCGCCCTTGACGTAGGCGACATTGCTCAGCGCCTCGTCCGGGTCGCGCTCGGTCAGCGGCGGCAGCGCCAGCGCCTGGTCGGCCGGGCTCATGTCCTTCACTTCGTTGAGCAGGTCGGTCTGGTCGATCTCGCGCTCCATCTCGGCCGCTTCCTGGCCGTACAGCGCCTCGGTGATGCGCGCCTGCACGTAGGTGGTGAAGCCCTCGTTGAGCCAGATGTCCTTCCAGCTGGCGTTGGTCACCAGGTTGCCCGACCAGCTGTGCGCCAGCTCATGGGCGACCAGCGAGACCAGCGATTTGTCGCCGACGATCACGGTCGGGGTGGCGAAGGTCAGGCGCGGGTTCTCCATGCCGCCGAACGGGAACGACGGCGGCAGCACCAGCATGTCGTAGCGGCCCCAGCGGTATTCGCCGTAGAGCTTCTCGGCGGCGCCGATCATCTTCTCGGTGTCCTCGAACTCCCTGGCGGCCTTGTTGACCATGGCCGGCTCGGCCCACACGCCCGAACGCGGCGAGATCGGCTCGAACACCAGGTCGCCGGCGGCGATGGCCAGCAGGTAGGACGGGATCGGCTGCGGCATCTTGAAGCTGTAGTCGCCGTCGCGCGCGGCCTTCGGGTCGTTGTCGGCGCTCATCAGCACCATCACGTCCGGGCGGCTGGTGACGTGCGCGCTGTAGGTGAAGCGCACGCTCGGGGTGTCCTGCAGCGGCACCCACGAACGGGCGTGGATGGCCTGCGACTGGCTGAACATGAAGGGCAGCTTCTTGCCCTCGGTCATCGACGGCTCCAGCCACTGCAGGCCCGAGGCGGTCGGCGCGGTGTGGTAGGTGATGCGCACGCTGGCCGGCTGGTCCGGCGCCTGGATGGTCAGCTTGCTGCCGAACACCTTGTCCGCCGGCGCCAGCTCGAACTGCAGCGGCGTGGCGGCGCCGTCGGCGGCCAGCGCCTCGACCTTGGCGATGCTCAGTTCGCGGGTGTCCAGCACCAGCTGCCTGGCGTCCTTGTCCTTCCACTCCAGCGCGTAGGTGGCGGTGCCGCCGATCTGCTTCTGGTCGAAATCGACGTTCAGGTCCAGCGCCAGGTCCTTGACGACGACCTTGTCCGGTTCGGCGTAGGAGCTTTCGTCATGGCTGCGGCTGATGGTGTTCACGGCGGCGGCGGGCTTCTCGGCGACGGGATCGGCAACGGGAGCGGCGGGGTCCTTGGCGCAGCCGGCGACGAGCGCGACGGCCAGGGGCAGCATCAGGAAGGGTGAACGCATGGGATTACCTTTGCGGCGGAAAACGGTGGAGAGGAACACGGGGTGAGGGAAGGACCGCGGGAACCGGCGACCGCCGTCCCGCGCCTTCGGCCTAGATCTTGTAGCCGGAATGGATGGCGACGATGCCGGCGCTGAGGTTCTTGTAGTGGCAGCGGGCGAAGCCGGCCTCGCCCATCATCGCCTTGAGCTCTTCCTGCGGCGGATGCTTGCGGATGCTCTCGGCCAGGTACTGGTAGCTGCCGGCGTCGCCGCGCGCGAACAGCCTGCCCAGCGTCGGCAGCACCTTGAACGAGTGGAAGTCGTAGATCGGCTTGAACCAGTCGGCGGTGACCTCGGAGAACTCCAGCACGCGCGCCTGGCCGCCGACCTTGAGCACGCGGTACATCTCGCGCAGCGCGGCGTCCTTGTCGGTGACGTTGCGCAGGCCGAAGGAAATGGTCACCAGGTCGAAGCTCTGGTCCGGGAACGGCAGCGCCTCGGCGTTGAGCTGCACCCACTCGAAGCCGGACACGTGGCCGCGGTTGGTCAGGCGGTCGCGGCCCACCGACAGCATGCCGGCGTTGATGTCGCCCAGCACCACGCTGCCCTCCGCGCCCAGCCGCTCCTTGAGCAGCACCGCGATGTCGCCGGTGCCGCCGGCCAGGTCGAGCACGCGGTCGCCCGGCTTCACCTGCGCGGTGGCCACGAAGTAGCGCTTCCACAACCGATGGATGCCCAGGCTCATCAGGTCGTTCATCAGGTCGTAGTTGTCGGCCACCGACGTGAATACCTGGCCGACAAGCTTCTGCTTGTCCCTGGCCGGCACGTCGCGGAAGCCGAAGTGGGTGGTGCCGCTCTTGTAGGGGGATTCGCTCATGCGGCCGATTATCGCACTCCCGCGCCGGCGGCGCGGCGGCGCCCGGGAACGGGCCGCTATCATGGCCGGCCACCCGACGGATGCCCGCCCCATGATCGCCACGCCCGACTACCGCGCCCTGCTCGACACCGCCATCGCCGAGGCCCGCCAGGGCCTGGCCGAGGGCGGCATCCCGATCGGCGCGGCGCTGTACCACAACGACGGCCGCCTGCTCGGCTGCGGCCACAACCGCCGCGTGCAGGAAGGCGACCCCTCGATCCACGGCGAAACCGACGCCTTCCGCAAGGCCGGCCGCCAGCGCGGCTACCGCGACACCGTCATGGTCACCACCCTGGCGCCGTGCTGGTACTGCTCCGGGCTGGTGCGCCAGTTCAACATCGGCACCGTGGTGGTCGGCGAATCGGTGACCTTCGCCGGCGGCATCGACTGGCTGCGCGACAACGGGGTCAAGGTGATCGACCTCGCCGACGAGCGCTGCATCGGCATGATGCGCGAGTTCATCGCCGCCAACCCCGAGCTGTGGAACGAGGACATCGGCGAATAGGCGCGCGCCGGCGCCGAACCTGCTGCGGCGCCCCTCCGCCATAGGCCGTCGCTCTCGACGCGCCGCCGGAACGGCGCCGGATGTGACGCAGCGCACACCCGGCAGGCGGCAATCGTGCGCCTGCCACCTGCCTGTCATCGATACGGGCTATGCTCGGCCGTGCAGGGGGACACTGCCATCGAGGTGACGCGATGCATATTCCGCCCGTACATGGACGCCATCGGCAATCGCTGCGCCAGGCCGGCGAACGGCTGCGCGCCCACTATGCCCGCCACCACCGCTCGGCCGCCTTCTGGGACGCCTACCAGCAGATCCAGAACGAACTGGCCGACGAATTCCCCGACCACCGCGCCGAACTGTGCAACCGCATGGCCGCCTTCGCGCAGCGGCTGGGCGCGGTGGAGGAAGCGCAGCTGCTGGATGACCCCCTCCATCGCAACTGAGCCGATGCCGTGAAACGAAACGACGACGCCGGGGCATGCCCCGGCGTCATCGTTTCAGCGCGGGTGCCGCCGGCGCGGCGCCGGCACCCGGATCAAGGGCATCAGGCCTGCGGTGGTTGCCCGTCGCCGGCCAGGCGCCGGCGGTTGAACAGGCGCTGCACCACCACGAAGAACAGCGGGATGAAGAACAGGCCCAGCAGGGTGCCGGCGATCATGCCGCCCAGCACGCCGGTACCGATGGCCCGCTGCGCGCCCGAACCGGCGCCCGAAGCGATGGCCAGCGGCAGCACGCCCAGGCCGAACGCCAGCGAGGTCATCACGATCGGGCGCAGGCGGTCGCGTACCGCATGCATCGTCGCCTCGATCACGCCCGCACCCTTCTCCAGGTTCTCCTTGGCGAACTCGACGATCAGGATCGCGTTCTTCGAGGTCAGGCCCACCGTGGTCAGCATCGCCACCTGGAAGTAGACGTCGCGCTCCATGCCGCGGAAGGTGTTGGCCAGCACCGCGCCGAGGATGCCCAGCGGCGCCACCATCAGCACCGCGGTCGGCACGCTCCAGCTTTCGTACAGCGCGGCCAGGCACAGGAACACGATCAGCAGCGACAGCGTGTACAGCAGCGGGGTCTGCGCACCGGCCTCGCGTTCCTGGTAGGACACCGCGGTCCATTCGATGCTGAAGCCCGGCGGCAGCTGGCTGGCCAGCTTCTCCACTTCCAGCATCGCATCGCCCGAGGCCACGCCCGGCGCGGCTTCGCCCTGGATTTCCAGCGCGGAGACGCCGTTGTAGCGCTCCAGGCGCGGCGAACCGTAGTCCCAGCGCTGGCTGGCGAAGGCCGAGAACGGCACCATCTGCCCGGCGTTGTTCTTCACCGTCCACAGGTTGAAGTCTTCCGGGTTCATGCGGAAGCTGTCGTCGGCCTGCATGTAGACGCGCTTGACCCGGCCGCGGTCGATGAAATCGTCGACGTAGCTCGAACCCCAGGCGGTGGCCAGGGTGCTGTTGATCGCGTCCAGCGACAGCCCGTGCGCGCCGGCCTTGGCCACGTCGATGTCCAGGCGCAGCTGCGGGGTGTCGTCCAGGCCGTTGGGGCGGACGTTGGCCAGCTTGTCGCTCTTGCCCGCCATGCCCAGCAGCTGGTTGCGCGCGTTGACCAGCGCCTCGTGGCCCTGCCCGGTGTTGTCCTTCAGGAAGAAGGTGTAGCCCGAGGCGGTGCCCAGCTCCGGCATCGCCGGCGGCGGGAAGGCGAAGATGAAGGCGTCCTTGATCTGCCACAGCGCGGCCTTGGCGCGCTCGGTGATCGGCCCCACGCCCTGGTCGGCCGTGCGTTCGTCCCAGTCCTTGAGCTTGACGAAGGCCATGCCCGAGTTCTGGCCCATGCCGGAGAAGCTGAAGCCCTGCACCGAGAACACCGATTCCACGGCGTCCTTCTCGTTCTGCAGGAAGTGCTCCTCCAGCCTGTAGATCGACTCCAGCGTACGCTCCTGGGTGGCGCCCACCGGCGCCTGCACCAGCGCCATCAGGATGCCCTGGTCCTCGTTGGGCAGGAACGAGCTGGGCAGGCGCGCGAACAGCACGCCCATCGCCACCGCCAGGGCCGCGAACACCGCCATGAACCGCCACGGCCGCGCCAGGATGCCGCGCACGCCGCGCTGGTAGCTGGCGCTGGTGCGGTCGAAGCCGTTGTTGAAGCCGTTGAAGAAGCGGCCGGCCAGGCCGCGGTGGGCGACGTGGTGCTCGCCCTTCTTCAGCGGCTTGAGCATGGTCGCGCACAGCGCCGGGGTCAGCACGATCGCCACCAGCACCGACAGCGCCATCGCCGAGACGATGGTCGCCGAAAACTGGCGGTAGATCACGCCGGTGGAGCCGCTCATGAACGCCATCGGCACGAACACCGCCGACAGCACCAGGCCGATGCCGACCAGCGCGCCGGTGATCTGGCTCATCGACTTGCGCGTGGCCTCCAGCGGCGACAGCCCTTCCTCGGACATGATGCGCTCGACGTTCTCCACCACCACGATGGCGTCGTCCACCAGCAGGCCGATCGCCAGCACCATGGCGAACATGGTCAGCATGTTGATCGAGAAACCCAGCGCGGCGAGGATGCCGAACGTGCCCAGCAGCACCACCGGCACCGCGATCGTGGGGATCAGCGTGGCGCGGAAGTTCTGCAGGAACAGGTACATCACCAGGAACACCAGCACGATCGCCTCGAGCAGGGTCTCGACCACGCCCTTGATCGACACCTTCACGAACGGCGTGGTGTCGTACGGAATCACCGCCTTCAGGCCGTGCGGGAAGTTGGCCGCCAGCTCGTCCAGCGTCTTGCGCACGCCTTCGGAGGTATCCAGCGCGTTGGCGCCGGTGGCCAGGGTGACGGCCAGGCCCGAGGCCGGCTTGCCGTTGAAGCGGGTGACGAAGTCGTAGGTTTCCGCGCCCAGTTCCACCCGCGCCACGTCGCCCAGCCGCAGCGTCGAGCCGTCGGCTTCGGTGCGCAGCACGATGTCGCGGAACTGCTGCGGCGTCTGCAGGCGGTCCTGGGCGTTGATGGTGGCGTTGAGCTGCTGGCCCTTCACCGCCGGCGCGCCGCCCAGCTGGCCCACGGCCACCTGCGCGTTCTGCGCGCGCACCGCCGCGGTCACCTCGTCCACCGAGACGCGGTAGGTCTGCAGCTTGTTCGGGTCCAGCCAGATGCGCATGGCGTACTTGCCGCCGAACACCTCGATCGAACCCACGCCCGGCACGCGGCTGAGCGGGTCGAGCACGTTGGAGCCGACGTAGTCGGAGATGTCGTGCTCGTCCATGCTGCCGTCCTCGGACACGAAGCCGACGACGTTGAGGAAGCCCGAGCTGGACTTGGCGACGTTGATGCCCTGCCGCTGCACTTCCTGCGGCAGCAGCGGCATGGCCAGCTGCAGCTTGTTCTGCACCTGCACCTGGGCGATGTCCGGGTTGGTGCCGCTTTCGAAGGTCAGGGTGATGCTGGCCTGGCCGTTGGAGGAGCTGTTGGACGAGAAGTAGATCAGCCCGTCCAGGCCCTTCATGTTCTGCTCGATGATCTGCGTCACCGAGTCCTCGACCACCTTGGCCGAGGCGCCCGGATAGTTGGCCGAGATCGATACCGCCGGCGGCGCGACGTCCGGGTACATCGAGATCGGCAGCTTGAGCATCGCCAGCGCGCCGGCGAGCATGATGATGATGGCGATGACCCACGCGAAGATGGGCCGGTCAATGAAGAAGCGAGCCATGGATGTCTCCGCTTACTGCCTGGCCGCCGGCGCGGCCGGCGTGGCGGGTTTGGCGGCTTCGGCGCCCTTCTCGGTGGCCTGCACCGGCATGCCGGGGCCGATCTTCTGCAGGCCCTCGACGATGACCTTGTCGCCGGCCTTCAGGCCGTCCTCCACCAGCCACTTGTCGCCGATGGCGCGGCTGACGGTGACCTGGCGCAGCGCCACCTTGCCCTCGCCGTCCACGACCATCGCGCTGGCGTTGCCGCGCGGGTCGCGGGCGATGCCCTGCATCGGCACCAGCAGCGCGTCCTGGCGCACGCCGCTGCCCAGCACCGCGCGCACGAACATGCCCGGCATCAGCACCTGGTCGGGGTTGTCCACGCGCACGCGCAGGCCGTAGCTGCCGGTGCCCGGGTCGACGCTGACCTCGGAGAACTCCAGCGTGCCCTTGTGGGCATAGGTGCTGCCGTCTTCCAGCACGATGTCCACCGGCAGTTCGGAGGCGCCCTTCAGGCGGCCGGCGGCCAGTTCGCGGCGCAGCTGCAGCAGCTCGGCCGAGGACTGGCTGACGTCGATGTAGATCGGGTCGAGCTGGTTGATCGTAGCCAGCGCCTCGGCCTGGCCGGCGCTGACCAGCGCGCCCTGGGTGACCGTGGACTTGCCGATCTGGCCGCTGATCGGCGCGGTGATGCGGGCGTAGCCCAGGGTCACGTTGGCCGCGTCCAGCGCGGCGCGGGCGGCGCCGACGTCGGCCTCGGCCTGCTTCCACGCGGCCTGCGCGTTCTCGTCGTCCTGCACGCTGATGACCCTGCTCTTGACCAGCTCGCTGCTGCGGCGCGCGGCCAGGCGCGCGGCGCTGGCGCTGGCTTCGGCGCGGGCCAGCTGCGCGCGGGCGCTGTTGGCCTGGGCGCGGTAGGCGGCGTCATCGAGCTGATACAGCGGCTGGCCCTGCTTGACCAGGCTGCCCTCGGTGAACAGGCGCCTGGCGACGATGCCGCTGACCTGCGGCCGCACCTCGGCCACCTGGTAGCCGGTGGCGCGGCCGGCCAGTTCGCGGGTCAGGGTGACCGGCTCGGCCTTCAGGGTAACGACGGTGACCTGCCCGGGACCGCCGGCCTGTTGCGGCGGCTGCCCCCCGCATGCGGCCAGGGCGCCGGCGACCAGCAGTGACAGGAGGACAGGGCGGAGGATCGATCGGCTCATGGCGGGCAGACTCGGCAGGAAGGGGAAGCCATGCGACCCGGCCGGCTCCGCTCCGGGGAGCGGGCGGCCAGCGGCAGCGCGCAGGGAAACCCGCGCACATTACCGCGATCGGATGACGGAAAAGAGCGCGGAAGAATACATACATGCATGACTGTTTGTAAATTGCTAGAATTCAGACATGTTTCACATAAGTTGTGCACAACGGCAGGGCGATGGCGCGTAAGAGCAAGGAAGACGCGCAGGCGACGCGCGAGGGCATCCTCGACGCGGCGGTCGCCTGTTTCCACGAACACGGCGTGGTCGGCACCACGCTGGCGATGATCGCCGCGCGCGCCGGCTATACCCGTGGCGCGGTGTACTGGCACTTCAAGAACAAGACCGAAGTGCTGGAAGCGATGATCGAGCGCGACCGCCTGCCCTTCGTGCAGCGCCTGCAGCGCACCTACGCGCCGCAGCGGCAGACGCCGATCCAGGACCTGCGCGCGGTCATCCGCGTGTCGCTGGCGGAACTGGCCGGCGACCCGCGCCAGCGCAGCCTGATGGAAATCCTGCTGCGCTGCGAGCAGTCCAGCGAGAGCCAGAGCATCCAGGCCATGCAGCGCCAGAACTCCCAGGAGGAACTGGACATGGTCACCCGCGCGCTGGAACGGGCGCGCGAGCTGGGCCAGCTGCGCCCCGGCGTCGACGCCGCCACCGCCAGCCGCATGCTGCACATCAGCCTGACCGGCGCGCTGTACAACGCCATGGCGCAGCCGGAGGAATACGACCTGGAGCGCGACGGGTTGATGGTGATGGACGTGGTGCTGCAGGCCTACGTGCGCGAGGACGTCTTCCAGCCGGGCGTGTTCCCGGAAGCGGCCGACAGCGCCGGCTGGGACGCCTGACGCGGCATCGCCCGCGCATGCGACGACGGCGCCCGCAGGCGCCGTCGTCGTCAAGGAGGTTCGTTTACAGGATGTAGCGGCTCAGGTCCGGGTCCTGCACCAGCTCGCCCAAGTGGCTGTCGACATAGGCGGTGTCGATGGCGAGGGTCTCGCCATCGCGGTCCGGGGCCTCGTAGCTGAGCGTGTCCAGCAGCCGCTCCAGCACGGTGTGCAGGCGGCGGGCACCGATGTTTTCCTGGCGCTCGTTGACCTGGAAGGCGATCTCGGCCAGGCGCTCGATGGCGTCGGCGGTGAAGCTCACCTTGACGCCCTCGGTGGCCAGCAGCGCCTCGTACTGCTTGGTCAGCGCCGCCTTCGGCTCGGTGAGGATGCGCACGAAATCGTTCTTGCTGAGCGCGCCCAGCTCCACCCGGATCGGGAAGCGGCCCTGCAGTTCCGGGATCAGGTCGCTGGGCTTGGCCAGGTGGAAGGCGCCGGAGGCGATGAACAGGATGTGGTCGGTCTTGACCGTGCCGTACTTGGTGGACACGTTGGAGCCCTCCACCAGCGGCAGCAGGTCGCGCTGCACGCCTTCGCGCGAAACGTCGCCCCCGCCCACGTTGTCGCCACGCTTGGCGACCTTGTCGATCTCGTCGATGAACACGATGCCGTGCTGCTCGCAGGCCTCGATGGCGGCGCTGCGGATGTCGTCCTCGTTGACCAGCTTGGCGGCCTCCTCCTCGATCAGCAGCGGGCGCGCGGCCTTGATGCTCAGCGTGCGCTTGTTCGACTTGCCGTTGCCGAGGTTGGCGAACATCGAGCGCAGCTGCTGGCCCATTTCCTCCATGCCCGGCGGGGTCATGATGTCCATGCTGACGCTGGCGGTCATCTCCAGCTCGATCTCGCGTTCGTCCAGCTCGCCGTTGCGCAGCATGCGCCGGAACTTGATGCGGGTCTCGCTGTCGGCCGCCGACGGCTCGTTGCGCGCGGCCTCCGGATCGAAACCGATGCCGACGCTGCGGCGCGGCAGCAGCGCATCGAGGATGCGGTCCTCGGCCTTCTCCTCGGCCTGGGTGCGCACGCGCACCTTGGCCTGCTCGCGGTACAGCTTGACCGCGGTGTCGGCCAGGTCGCGGATGATCTGCTCCACGTCCTTGCCGACGTAGCCGACCTCGGTGAAACGCGTGGCCTCGACCTTCACGAACGGCGCGTTGGCCAGCGTGGCCAGGCGGCGCGCGATCTCGGTCTTGCCGACGCCGGTGGGGCCGATCATCAGGATGTTCTTGGGCATCACCTCGTTGCGCAGTTCGGCCGGCAGCTGCATGCGCCGCCAGCGGTTGCGCAGGGCGATGGCGACCGCGCGCTTGGCGTCGTGCTGGCCGACGATGTGCCGGTCCAGTTCCTGCACGATCTCGCGCGGGGTCATGGTGGCGGAGGAAACTTCGATCTTGTGGGTCATGGGGAGAAACCGGGAAGTGGGAAGGGGGAACAGGGAAGGAAGGTGTGTGCGCTCGGGAGGGATACGGCCACGGGAATCTTTCATTTCCCGTTCCCCGCTCCCGTTCCCGCTGTCGCCCTACAGCTCCTCCACCACCACGTTGCGGTTGGTGTAGATGCAGATGCCGCCGGCGATGTTGATCGCCTCGGTCGCCACCGCGCGCGCGTCCATTTCGGTATGCGCCAGCAGCGCTCGCGCCGCGCTCAGGGCGTAGGAGCCACCGGAGCCGATGGCGATGATGCCGTCCTCCGGTTCGATCACGTCGCCGGTGCCGCTGATGATCAGCGAGGTTTCCCTGTCGGCCACGGCCAGCAGCGCCTCGAGCTTGCCCAGGCGGCGCTCGGTACGCCAATCCTTGGCCAGCTCCACCGCCGCGCGGGTCAGCTGGCCATGCTTCTCGAGCTTGGCCTCGAACAGCTCGAACAGGGTGAAGGCATCGGCCGCCGCGCCGGCGAAACCGGCCAGCACCTGGCCGTCGCGGCCGAGCCGGCGCACCTTGCGGGCGTTGCCCTTCATCACGGTGTGGCCCAGCGTGACCTGGCCATCGCCGGCGATCGCCACGTGCTCGCCGCGACGCACGCAGCAGATGGTGGTGGCGTGGAAAACATTCGGGTTCTGGCTGGGATCCATTGGGGCCTCCGGGGTGTCCCGGCAACAATGGGGGCAGCAGCGGGCGGTTCAAGCATCGCCGGCCCGGCGGCCACGGCCGGGTTCAGGTCAAGCCGCGCACGGAGCCGACGCGACGATCAGGGCGAGCGACCCGGCCATACAAGAAATACCGTGATGTCCTCCCCGCTGCTGTTCATCACTCATTCGCCACGCCGCCGTTCGCGGCACGGATTTCTTCGAGATGATGATCCTCGACAGCGCCGCGGGCCGGATGCCAGCGGAAACGCAGCGCCGCGTCGAATCGGCCGCTCCCGTCGCCCGCGCCCGCTGCCGCCGTAGGTACTGGCGATCCCGCATGCCGGCGACCGGGCATGGCCTGGCACTACCTCGCGGCGCTGACGCAGCCATTGGCCAGCAGCTTCGCGCTGATGCTCACACCCAGGACCGCTGGCGCTGAGCGCCAGGCAACTTCGCCACGACCATTCTCACGCGCGACCACGGCGAACGCATCGCCCGCTTCAGCGCTCCACGTCAGCGCGTTCTGTCACATGCACGGCATCGTGCTACCGGTCAACGGATGTTCCAGTTCGCAGACCGGCCCCTGTCGTCCGTACCGGCCAGGAACCGCCGGCGCACATCATTCCGCCCGGCCTGGTCCAGCCCAAACGTCGTCGCTCATGAATCGCCCCTGGTGTTTCGAACAAAGACATTGTTCCTGCTTTGATGGATCTGCCTTATATCAACCTCATTTCGCTCCAGCCGACAGTCGATGACAAACGAATCACAGCCCCCGGCGCGCCCCTGGAAAAGCACGCCGCATTCGCGACTCCCCTCGATGTGATTATTGACGAGGAACACCCCACGCGCATTCGACACCATGATGCCGACGTCGTTATCCATCAATACCGAATTCCTGACACAAACGACGCTCGCCTGCTCTTCCGCATCACCGATCAGCGCCACACCCCGCATGCAGCTGCTTGCCTCCACTTCCACGACACAATTGGTCAACTTGGCAAACGCGGAGTCCAGCATAACCCCGTTCCCCACACATCCGCGAATAACCCCCTGCACGTATGCGCGCGAACCTCCGTCGAGGTGCACGGCAGAGTGACGATGATCGTTGCCCGAATTGATGATGGCGATGTTCGTTGCGACGATATCGTCAGTCCCGGAAGTACTTATGCCGCTCCAGCCAAGCTTTTCGGCATGAAGATTGTTGATCGACACATCGGAGCAACCACTGAAATGGAGCGCCGTCTGAAAAACATCATATATATGGATATCTTTGAATGAAGAGCCTTTCACATTCGCAAGATAAACCGCATTGCAAAAACTTACGCGACACTCCCCCTCAGGCCTCCACTGGGCAGCTTGATTTCCGACCAGCCTGATGTTTTCCAGGCATATATCCTTGTTGCCAACCCCATGCACTGCATTGGTGAACATGTTGCTGTTCATCCCGCCCGCCATGACCAGCGTCGTGTCCTGGTCCCCAGAACCGCAAAGGTGGGCACCGTCATGCAGCAACACGGTTCGGGAAACAGAAAACACCCCCCTTGGCAAAACGACCTTCTTCGCCGCCGCAGCACTCGCCTGCAGGAAGTCCGTGAGATCACCATCAACCCTCATCATCGCGCTCGCCAAGCCCCCTTCTGTTAGCAGCAAGATTCTCCAGAGCCGGGGCCATAGTAGCGGTTCTGGGCGCGAGTTGTTTCGCAGGGACAACCTGCGTATTACGCGCCAAGCCGTCCTCGGCCCTCGCCCTATTCTCCGCCGCCATTTCCAATCTCGGTTCGGCATTGCCGCCGCATCGGAAACCAGTGCTCACCGAGGCGCTCCTCACACAGGCGTCCGTTGAAGTTTCAATGCAGGCGTTCCGGCCCGGCTTGCCCAACTGCATCAGTGCAACTGCCCTCTGCGCTCGCGAGCCATAACCGCCGTCGCTTGCCGCAGGATCATGCGCACCCTCTCCCCGTCTGCGCAGGCAGCCCAGTACCCGAGCACGCCATGACGGAGATCACCCATTCCGCTTCGATGCCAACAACCTGCTGGGCGTCACCCGGGATGAACGCCTTGGTGACCCAGGCGCCAAGGAGATGGTCGAACACGAAGTCCAATGATCGGGCTTGTTCGGCCCTGCAAAATCCACCCGCTACCGCAAAGATGGGGCACGCCGCATCCCGCCCTTGCCTGCAGCAACAACGGCGCTCAGTCCGGCTCGGCCGGGCTGCGCCGTTTCGCGCGCGGGTGCGCGGCGTCGTAGACCTTGGCCAGGTGCTGGAAATCCAGGTGGGTGTAGATCTGGGTGGTGGCGATGTCGGCGTGACCGAGCAGTTCCTGCACGCCGCGCAGGTCGCCGGAGGATTCCAGGATGTGGCTGGCGAAGCTGTGCCGCAGCATGTGCGGGTGCACGTGCTTGAACAGCCCCTGCCGCTGCGCCAGCTGCCGGATGCGGATCTGCACCGCGCGCTGGCTGATCGCGCCGCCGCCGCGCCCCGGGAACACCGGTTTGTCGGCCTCGCCGCCGCTGTCCTTGCGCCATGCCAGCAGCGCCGCCATGGCGTGCGAACCGACCGGCACGGTGCGTTCGCGGTTGCCCTTGCCATGCACCAGCACCATCGCACTGGCCAGATCGAGATCGCGCCAGCGCAGCGCGCACAGCTCGCTCAGGCGCAGGCCGGAGGAATAGAACAGCTCCAGCAGCGCACGGTCGCGCAAGCCCAGCGGCGCGTCGGTCGGCAGTTCGACCAGTTGCACCGCCTCGTCGGCGTCGAGCACCTGCGGCAGCTTGCGCGGCGCTTTCGGCGCGCGCAGCCCCGCCGCCGGGCTGCTGGCGATCGCGCCACGCTTGAGCAGCCAGGCGTAGAAACTGCGGATCGCCGACAGGCGCCGCTGCAGGCTGCGCGGCGACAGCCCGCGCCTGTGGCCGGCGGCGATGAACCCGCGCAGCTGGTCGGTGGCCAGCGCCGGCGGCTCGCCGGCGCCCTGCGCGTCGCACCACTGCGCCAGCGCAGTGAGATCGCGCCGGTAGGCGTCGAGCGTATGCGCCGACATGCGCCGCTCGACCTGCAGGTAGGCAAGGAATGCTTCGACGGCGTCCATCGCCGCGGCCGCCTCAACCGGCGCGGAAGCGCTGCAGCGCCACCACCAGCGACTCGCCCATCATGCGCAGGAACAGCGTGCCCATGCCGGGATAGAAGCGGTTCGGGTCGTGGCTGCCGACCGCAATCAGGCCCACGCCCGGCAGCGGCAGCAGCGCGGTGGACAGCACTTCGCCGACCCGCTCGCCGTACAGCACCTCGTTCTTCTCCGGCTGCAGGCGGCCGCAGATCGGTTCGCCGTCCTGCAGGCAGTCGTGGAACGGCGCCAGCCGCGCGTCGCCGGCGGCGATGGACTGCAGCCAGGGGGCCTGTTCCAGCTCCGGCACCGGCTGCAGGCTGACGATGCGCACCAGGTCGCCGGCGAAGTCCTCTTCCAGCGAGGCGGCCATCGCGCGCAGCGTGTCGGCGGCGCTGGTCTGGCGCATCAGCGCCAGGGTCAGCTGGTGGGTGCGCACCGCCAGGCGCTCGTTGACCTGCGCATTGGCGCCCAGCTCGGCCAGGCGTCGCGACAGCTCGCGGTTCTTGTCGCGCAGCACTTCCAGCTGGTAGCTGGCCAGCGACGCGGTCGGACCGTCGTCGCGCGGCACCACCAGGGTCAGCGCCAGGTCGGGGAACTGCTTGAGGAAGCCGGGATGGCGCCGCAGCCAGGCCGCGACTTCATGGGCGCCGATTTTCTCCAGGGTGTCGTTCATCCCATCCACTCTCCATCGAATACGAAGGCCGCCGGGCCGGACATCACGATCTGCGCGTCGTCGGCCGGCCACTGGATGCGCAGGTCGCCGCCGGGCAGCGACACCACCGCATCGCGCGCCAGCCGGCCGCGCTGCATCAGCACCACCGCGGCGGCGCAGGCGCCGCTGCCGCAGGCCAGGGTCTCGCCGACGCCGCGCTCGAACACGCGCAGGCGCACATGGCCGCCGTCCAGCACCTGGGCGAAGCCGACGTTCACCGATTCGGGGAAGGAGGCGTGCTGCTGCAGCAGCGGGCCCATGCGCTCCACCGGCGCGGCGTCGATCAGGCCGACTTCCAGCACCGCGTGAGGGTTGCCCATCGATACCGCGCCGAAGCGCACGTTCTCGCCCTGCAGCGGCACCACGTATTCCTCGCGCGCGCGCGGGAAGCCGATCAGCGGAATGCGCGCCGGCTCGAACTCGGGCCGGCCCATCGCCACCGCGTAATGGCCATCGTCCAGCCGCTGCACCGCATGCGTGCGCAGCGGGCTGTCGATCGGGAACTCATCGCCCTGCGCCGCGCCATCGCGCACCAGCCAGGCGGCCACGCAGCGCGCGCCGTTGCCGCACTGCTGCGAGGTGGAGCCGTCGGAATTCCAGATGCGGTACGACGCCACCGAACCGGCGGCGCGCGGCGGCTCGATGGTCAGGATCTGGTCGCAGCCGACGCCGCGGTGGCGGTCGGCGATGCGCGCGGCGAGGTCGGCATCCGGCGGCGGGCTGCCGTCGCGCAGGTCCAGCACCACGAAATCGTTGCCGGCGCCATGCATCTTGGTGAAACGCAGGCGCGGCGCGGCCGGCCTATTCATGGTCGTGGCCGTCGGCCTTCGTGTCCTGTGCCTGGCCGTCGGCCTGCGGTTGGTCGGAGGGCTGTGCGTCGGCCGGCTTCACTTCCTGTTCTTCCACCGGCACCGGTTTCTGCGGCATCACCAGCGGCCCCTTGTTGCCGCAGGCGGTGAGGACCAGCAGCACGCACGCGGCTGCAACGAGCATCGGAAGGCGGGACGTCTTGTTCATGGCCCGAGTATATCCACTCGTGCGTCAATGCAGCCGCGCCGCCGCCCGCCGGGCGCGTCCATTCAGTCATCCCGCCGGCGGCAGCGGGCGCATCCACAGCCAGGCGCAGACGCAGGCCATGCTGCCGATGGAAAACCACTTCACCCAGGCCAGCGGCACGCACCACAGCATGATCAGCGCGCAGACCAGCATGGTCGCGGTGGCCATCCACTTGCCCCTGCGGCTGACCGCCCCATGCGCCTGCCAGTCGGCGATGGCCCGACCGAAGCGCGGATGGGCCAGCAGCCAGCGGTGCAGGCGCTCGGAGCCGCGCGAGGCGGCCCAGGCCGAGATCAGTACGAACACCGTGGTCGGCAGCCCCGGCACGAAGATGCCGACGATGCCCACGCCGAGGCTGACGTAGGCCAGCAGCCACCAGGCCCAGCGCAGGCGCGCCGGGCGTGGTCCGGGAGGCGGCGGTTCCGGCACGGGCGCGGGCGCCGTCAGTGCGCCACGCCCAGCTGCGACAACACGAACGCGTAGGACTCGGCCAGTTCGTGGTAGCGCTGGAAGCGGCCGGACTTGCCGCCGTGGCCGGCCTCCATGTTGGTGCGGAACACGATGGGATGCGTGCCGGTGTTGACGTCGCGCAGGCGCGCCACCCACTTGGCCGGCTCCCAGTACTGCACCTGCGAATCCCACAGGCCGGTGCCGACGAACAGCGCCGGGTAGGCCTGCGCGCGCACGTTGTCGTAGGGCGAATAGCCGAGCATGTAGTCGTAGTAGCGCTTCTGCTCCGGGTTGCCCCACTCGTCGTACTCGTTGGTGGTCAGCGGGATGCTGGCGTCGAGCATGGTGGTGACCACGTCCACGAACGGCACCTGCGCCACCATCACCCGGTAGTCGCCCGGCGCCTGGTTGGCGACCGCGCCCATCAGCAGGCCGCCGGCGCTGCCGCCGGACGCGGCCACGCGGTCCTTCGCCGCCCAGCCCTGCGCCACCAGCGCGCGGGTGACGTCGATGAAATCGTTGAAGGTGTTCTGCTTGTTGAGCAGCTTGCCGTCCTCGTACCAGCCGCGGCCCATCTCCTCGCCGCCACGGATGTGGGCGATGGCGTAGACCATGCCGCGGTCGAGCAGGCTGATCACGCTCTGGTTGAAGTACGGGTCCATCGACATGCCGTAGCTGCCGTAGGCGTACTGGTACAGCGCGGCGCTGCCGTCCTTCCTGAAGCCCTTTTTGTAGACCAGCGACACCGGCACCTTCGCACCGTCGCGTGCCGTCACCCACACGCGCTCGGTCTGGTACCGCGACGGGTCGTAGCCGATCACCGGCTGCTGCTTGAGCTGGCGGCGCTCGCCGGTCTTCACGTTCAGCTCGTAGGTGGTGGCCGGCGTGGTCAGCGAGGTGTAGCTGTAGCGCAGCCAGTCGGTGTCCGGCTCGGCGTTGACCGACAGGCCCATCGAATACGCCGGCTCGTCGGCCTTGACCAGTTCGCTGCGGCCGTCGGCGAACAGCAGGCGCACGCGTTCCAGCGCCTCGGCGCGTTCGGCGATGGCGGTGTAGCCGTCGAACAGCTCGAAGCCCTCCACCAGCACCTGCGGGTCGTGCTTCACCCAGTCCTGCCACTGCGCGCGCGAGGTGGCGCCGTCCGGGGCGGTGACCAGCTTGAAGTTCTTCGCGCCGCCGGCATTGGTACGGATCACCCAGCGGCCGTCGAAATGGTCGGCGTCGTATTCCACGTCGCGCTCGCGCGGCGCCAGCACGGTGAACACGGCCGGGTCGGCGGCCGGCGCATAGCGCAGCTCGGAGGACACGGTGCTGTCCACGCCGATGGTGATGTAGCGGTCGTCGCGGGTGCGGCCCACGCCCATGTAGAAGCTGTCGTCGTCTTCCTCGTAGACCAGCGCGTCGCTGCTGGCCGGCGTGCCCAGCACGTGCTTCTTCACCCGCACGGTGAGCAGGGTCTCCGGGTCGTTCTCGACGTAGAACACGGTGCGGTTGTCGTCGGCCCACACCACGTTCGCCGACACGCCCTGGATCACGTCGGGCAGCAGCTCGCCGGTGGCCAGGTCCTTGAAGCGCAGGGTGTACTGGCGGCGGCCGACATCGTCCTCGGCCCAGGCCAGCAGGCGGTTGTCCTGGCTCACTTCCATGTCGCCGACGGCGAAGTAACCCTTGCCCTCGGCCATGGCGTTCAGGTCCAGCAGCACCTCCTCCGGCGCCTGCATGTCGCCCTTGCGGCGCGCATGGATGGGGTAGTCCTTGCCGGTTTCGTAGCGGGTGTAATACCAGTAGCCGCGCTCGCGGTACGGCACGCTGGCGTCGTCCTGCTTGATGCGGCCGACGATCTCGGCGTAGAGCGTGTCCTCCAGCGGCTTGAGCGGCGCCATCAACGCATCGGTGTAGGCGTTCTCGGCGGTGAGGTAGGCCAGCATCGCCGGATCCTTGCGCTCGTCGTCGCGCAGCCAGTAGTACTCGTCCTCGCGCACCGCGCCGAACGGCGCCCTGACCTGGTGGGGGCGCTTCTCGGCATCGGGCGGAACAGGCTGGGAGGCGACGGCGGTATTCATCATCAGGCTTGCGACCAACAGGCAAAGGGTGGGTTTCATGCACGGACTCCGTGTGGACGGCCACGCGGCCGCCCGGGCGATGGCCGACAGTGTGCCATGGGAGCCGGGGACGGCACCGCCCCGCGGCACGGCGGCCTATGATGTCGGCGATGAACGCCCCTGCCCCCACGCCATCCGGCTACAGCCGGCGCAGCCACGAGATCGCCCCGTTCCACGTCATGTCGCTGCTGGCGCGCGCCAATGCGCTGGAGCAGGCCGGCTTCGACGTGATCCACCTGGAGATCGGCGAGCCCGACTTCACCACCGCCGCGCCCATCGTGCGCGCCGGCCAGGCCGCGCTGGCCGCCGGCCATACCCGCTACACCGCCGCGCGCGGGCTGCCTGCGCTGCGCGAGGCCATCGCCGGTTTCTACCGCAGCCGCTACCGGCTGGACATCGACCCCGAGCGCATCCTGGTCACGCCCGGCGGCTCGGGCGCGCTGCTGCTGGCGTCCAGCCTGCTGGTCGACCCCGGCCGGCACTGGCTGCTGGCCGATCCCGGTTATCCGTGCAACCGCCATTTCCTGCGGCTGGTGGAAGGTGCCGCGCAGCTGGTGCCGGTCGGCCCCGACAGCGCCTACCAGCTCACCCCGGAACTGATCGACCGGCACTGGAACGCCGGCAGCGTCGGCGCGCTGGTCGCCTCGCCCGCCAACCCCACCGGCACCACGCTCGATGCCGCGCAGCTGGCCGCGTTGTCGGCCGCGCTGCACACCCGCGGCGGCCACCTGGTGGTGGACGAGATCTACCACGGCCTGACCTATGGCTTCGACGCGGCCAGCGTGCTGGAAGTGGACGACGGCGCCTTCGTGCTCAACAGCTTTTCCAAGTACTTCGGCATGACCGGCTGGCGCCTGGGCTGGCTGGTGGCGCCACCGGCGGCGGTGCCCGAACTGGAGAAGCTGGCGCAGAACCTCTACATCAGCGCGCCGTCGATGGCCCAGCATGCGGCGCTGGCCTGTTTCGAGCCGGAAACCATCGCCGTCTTCGAGCAGCGCCGCGCGCAGTTCCAGCAGCGCCGCGACTACCTGCTGCCGGCCTTGCGTGGGCTGGGCTTCCGCATCGACGTGGAGCCGCAGGGCGCGTTCTACCTGTACTGCGACGTGAGCGCGTTCACCGACGACGCGCAGGCCTTCTGCGCGCATTTCCTGGAAACCGAGCACGTGGCGTTCACGCCGGGCCTGGATTTCGGCCACCACCGCGCCCACCAGCACGTGCGCATCGCCTATACGCAGGACGTGGCGCGGCTGCAGGAGGCGGTGGCGCGCATCGCGCGCGGGCTGGAGCGCTGGCAGGGATAAGTTGCCGAGCAGGTCGCTTCTCCCGCCCGCCGGGCAAAAGCCCTGACGCCGCAAAGGCGGAACGCTCGAAGGGCTGAGGACTGGCAGATGAAACTGCCGCAAGGCGGCTCCCTTCTCCCGCCTGCGGGGGAAGATGCCCGCAGGGCGGAAGGGGGCTTTGGGCTTTGGGCTTTGGGCTTTGGGCTTCGAAAGCGTTCATATGCAGTCACCGTCAGGACTTCGCCCCTGCCCTCACCCCAACTCCTCTCCCGCCTGCGGGAGAGGGCTTCAAACAACAAACGCCACCTTTCGGTGGCGTTTGTTCTGCATCAACTCCAGCTGGGCATCACTTCCCGCTCAGCTGCTCCCACAGGAAGCTGTACGCCAGCGCCGACATGTGCGCGGCCTGCGCGTTGTTGGCCGCGCCGCCGTGGCCACCTTCGATGTTCTCGTAGTAGGTCACATCCTTGCCGGCGTCGATCATCTTGGCCGCCATCTTGCGGGCGTGGCCTGGATGCACGCGGTCGTCGCGGGTGGACGTGGTGAACAGCACCGGCGGGTAGGTCCTGGCCGGGTCGAACAGGTGGTACGGCGAGAAGGTCCGGATGAACTCCCAATCGCTGGTGTCCGGGTTGCCGTACTCGGCCATCCACGAGGCGCCGGCCAGCAGGTGGCTGTAGCGCTTCATGTCCAGCAGCGGCACCTGCACCACCACCGCACCGAACAGCTCCGGGTACTGGGTGAGCATGTTGCCGGTCAGCAGGCCGCCGTTGCTGCCGCCCTGCACGCCCAGGTGCCTGGCAGAGGTGATGTTGCGGCTGACCAGGTCCTGCGCCACCGCCGCCATGTCCTCGTAAGCCTTGTGGCGGTTCTGCTTCAGCGCCGCCTGGTGCCAGCGCGGGCCGTACTCGCCGCCGCCGCGGATGTTGGCCACGACGTACACGCCGCCTTTTTCCAGCCACGTGCGGCCCATGCCGCCGGAGTAGGACGGGGTCAGCGAGATCTCGAAGCCGCCATAGCCGTACAGCAGGGTCGGGTTGGAGCCGTCCAGCTTCATGTCCTTGCCGTGCACCACGAAGTACGGCACGCGGGTGCCGTCCTTGCTGGTGGCGAAGTGCTGCTCGATCACCTTGCCGCTGGCGTCGAAGAACGCCGGCATGGTCTTGAGCACTTCCGGCTGCTGGCCGATCTGCGCCAGCGACAGCGTGGTCGGGGTGAGGTAGTCGGTGACGGTCATCCACACCGCGTCGCTTTCGTCCGGATCCACCGCGCCGACACCGATGGTGCCGAACGCCGGCGCGCCGGTGAAATCGCTGCGGGTCCAGCCGTCCTTGCCGGGGGTCAGCACCTGCAGGCGGTTCTTGACGTCGTCCAGCACGTTCAGCACGACGTGGTTCTTCGTCCACGCCGCACCGGCCAGCGAGGTGGTGTCGGTCGGCGCGAACAGCACGTCGAACTCGCGCTTGCCGGCCATGAAATCATCGAACTTCGTCGCCAGCAGCGAGCCGGCGGCATAGGTCCTGCCGCCCACGGTCCACGGCTCGCGCAGCTCCAGGGTCAGCCACTCGCGGCGCACGCCCTTCTCGGCCGAGTTCGGCGCGTCGATCTTGGTCAGCTTGCCGTCGGCGCCAATGAGGTAAAGCTCGTTGTTGTAGAAGGCGATGGTGCGGCTGACGAAGTCGCGCTCGAAGCCCGGGGTGTCGTCATGCATCGCCGCGATGTACATGTCCTCCGGCGTGCCTTCGTACACCGGGGTGGCCGCCGACATCGGCGTGCCGCGCTTCCAGCGCTTGACCACGCGCGGATAGCCGGAGGTGGTCATCGTGCCGTCGCCGAAATCGGTGTAGACGAACACGTTGTCCTGGTCGATCCAGCCCAGGCCGCCCTTGGCCTCCGGACGGAAGAAACCGTCCTTGATCCATTCCTTCTTCGCGACATCGAACTCGCGGGTGACGTCGGCGTCGGCGCCGCCGCGCGACAGCGCGATCAGGCAGCGCGTGTACTGCGGGCGCAGGCAGTTGGCGCCGTGCCACACCCAGTTCTCGCCCTCGGCCTTGTTCAGCGCGTCCAGGTCCAGCACGGTTTCCCACAGCGGTTCAGCCTTGCGGTACTCCACCAGGGTGGTGCGGCGCCAGACGCCGCGCTCGTGCTGCTTGTCCTTCCAGAAGTTGTAGTAGTAGTCGCCGATCTTCTCGACGCCGGGGATCTTGGCGTCCGAATCCAGCACCTCGCGGATGCCGGCCTCCATTTCCTTGAAGCGCGGGCTCTGCGCCAAGCGCGCCTCGGCCTTGGCGTTCTGCTCCTTCACCCAGGCCAGCGGCTTGTCGCCGGTGACGTCCTCCAGCCAGGCGTAGGCGTCCTGGCCTTCATCGGCGGCCATGACGGCTCCGGACAGGCTTGCGGAAATCAGGCCCGCGGCGAGGCAGGCGGAAGTGAGTCGGGACATGATGGCTCCATGCGGTCATAAGCCGCGCACGCTAGCACAGCCCCGGGGCCGTCCTCCCCTGTCGAAGGTCAGGCGGCGCGCACCGCCGCCCCGCGGCGCGGACGGCGCAGGCGCCGGGCCTGCGGCCGTTGCCGGCTGCCACCCGCGGCCGGCCGCCGGGTGCGCCAGGCCGCCGGCAGGCGGAACCGGTACAGCGCCCACCACGCGCTCAGCGGCATGCCCAGCAGCCACAGCGGCAGCCAGCCAATCCAGATACTGCTGCCGCGCATGGCCGGCCACACCAGCACCAGGGCCAGCCCCGCAAGCGCGGCCTGCCTGACGCAACGCAACACGCGCGGATCGGGTTGTTCGACGGTACTGCGGCGGGACGATTCGGCCATGACACGCTCCGGTAACGGGTTCAGGCGCATGCTGCCGCCCGCCCATCTCAGGGGTTGCGACCGGGCATTGACGCACCCATCGCCGCCCATCGAACATGCTGGCGTTCCCCACCAAGGCGCTCCACTCCGCAATGCGACCCATCCCTGCGTTCCTGTCCGCTTTGTTGCTGAGCCTGACCCTGCCGCTGGCGCCGGCCCTTGCGCAGGACGCCGCTCCGGCGCCCGCCGAAGCCGAGGGCATCGCCGACGGCCCCATCGACCTGCAACGTTTCATGGGACGCTGGTACGTGATCGGACGGGTGCCGAATTTCGTCGAGCGCGGCCATGTCGCCAGCGTCAACACCTACACCCTGCGCGGCGACGACCGGGTATCCATCCGCTACCAGTTCCGCGACGGCTTCTCCGCACCGGAGGAGGAAATGGACCTGCGCGCGCGCGTGGACGAGGACAGCGGCAACCGCCGCTGGCGCACCTGGTTCTACAAGGTGGTGCCGACCCACTCGCGCATCCTGGAAGTGGCGCCGGACTATTCCTGGGCGCTGATCGGCTACCCGGGCCGCGAGATGGCATGGATCTTCGCGCGCGAGCCGGACATGGACAGCGCGCTGTACCGGCAGCTGGCGCAGCGCCTGCGCGACCGCTACGAGGTCAACACCGACAAGCTCAAGCGCGTGCCGCAGCACCCGGAGCAGGTCGGCCGCCTGGGCTTCGAGGTTCCCAACCAGAAGTGACCGCGTGCGGGCGCGCCCCGGCGCGCCGGCCCGGGCTCAGTCGTAGTTGCTCAGCGCCAGCGACAGCAGCGCCTTGGCCTGCTCGCGCAGCGACTGCGGCTCGACGATCTCCGCGTCCGAGCCGTAATGCAGCACGTCCATCAGCAGTTCGCGCGAAACGCTGTAGGGCACCTTCAGTTCGTAGCGTCCGTCGGCAAGGAAACGGCCCTGCTGCTTGGAATGCCAGTGCTCGTCGGCCACCCAGCGCGCGGCCTTGGCGCTGAACACGATGGTCGCCCAGCCCTTGGGCGCGCCGGAGAAGATGCCGTAGCCGGCGCCGAGCTGTTCGTCCAGCTCGCTGTCGGGAATGTCGCGCGCGGCCTGGTCGATCACCCGCGCCTTGTGGATGCGGTCCACGGCGAAGCTGCGCAGCGCCTCGCGGCCGTGGTCCCAGGCGTCCAGGTACCAGTTGTCGCGGTAATGGGTGATGCGCTGCGGCGAAACCGTGCGCCGGGTGACCTCGTCGGTGGAACGCGCGCGGTAGTCGAAGGACAGCTGGCGGCGTTCGAGCACGCCCGAGGCCACGGTGCGGAAGCTGGCCTCGTCGAGCTTGCGGCCGCGGTGCGGGATGACCCGCACCCGCTCCACCGGCCAGGACGAAGCCCCGGCCTGTGCCGCCAGCAGGCTCTCGATGCGCTGCTGCAGCGGCGCCAGCACCGAGGACAGCACGCCACCGCCGGTGCGCGCCAGCAGGTGCTGGGAGGCCAGCAGCGCGTGCAGCTCCTCCGAACTGAGCCACAGCCCGGGCAGCTCGAAGCGGTCGCTTTCCCCGCTCTGGTAGCGGAAACCGGCCTCGCCATCGCCCTCCACCGGCGCCATCAGGGCGTCGCGCAGGAAGGCCAGGTCGCGATAAACCGTGGCACGTGAACAGCCCAGTTCTTCCTGCAGCCGCGCCACCGTGATCGGGTAGCGGGCGGACTTGAGCAGGCGATGCAGTGCGTTGATGCGTTCGTAGCGGTCCATGGCCCGATTATGTCCGACTCGGCGGTGAATGGCGCGCGGGCGGGCGCCGCAGCCTTAACCGGGGTCGAAAGCGGGCCCGGGAAGCGGCTGGCACGGCGGGAGCATCCGGTATCATGAAAACGGTTCCCGTTCCCGCCTCCCCTGGAGACTTCCGATGTCCCTGCGTGTTTCCCTGCTCCTGCCGCTGCTGTTGTGCGCCCCCATGGCGTGGGCGGACGATGACGCCGACCCCGCCGCGATGACCTCGCCGTGGAGCGGCAGTGGCGGCGAGCTCGGTTTCGCCTCGGCGCGCGGCAACAGCACCACCGAAAGCCTCAATGGCCGCCTGAAGCTGAGCTACACCGACGACGACTGGGTGCACAGCATGGACCTGTTCGGCCTGCGCTCCAGCGCCGAGTACCAGCAGACCGCCGACGACGGCAGCACCTCCCGCAAGCGCCAGACCACCGCCAACCGCTACACCGCCGGCGCCGGCAGCGCCCTGCAGCTGGGTGAACACCGCCAGCTGACCGCCACGGTGCGCTACGAAAGCGACGATTTCGCCACCTACGACCGCCAGGGCAGCTTCGGTCTGGGCTACGGCACCCGGCTGATCGACGGCGAGCGCCTGGTCCTGGATACCCAGGTCGGCCCCGGCGTGCGCCGCTCGCACAACTCCGAGACCGACGAGAACCGCACCGGCCTGATCGGGCGCGGCCTGTTCGACCTGAAGTTCGGCCTCACCGACAACACCGATCTGGTGAATACCCTGCTGGTCGAATCCGGTTCGTACAACACCTTCGCGCAGAACGATTTCGGCGTGTCGGTGGCGATGAACAGCCATTTCGCGCTGAAGGCCGGCTGGCAGGCCCGCTACAACAGCGACGTGGCCGAGGACAAGCGCAAGACCGACACCCTGGCCACGATGAACGTGGTCTACAGCTTCAAGTGAGAAGCCGGGAACGGGGAATGACGGCGCAACGCGGCACCTGCCGCCGGGCCGGGGGATGATCCCCCGAGGCGCGCCTTGAGCGCCGCCGCACTTCCATTCCCCGTTCCCTTTTCCCCATTCCCCGCCTTACCGCAACAACTCGCCGGCGCCGCCGTCCAGCAGCTGGCGCGCGACTTCGCGGCCCAGCGCCTCCGGCTCGCGGCCCGGCCCCTGCGCCTCGGCGCGGACGCTGCGCCCATCGGCGACGCCGCCCACCAGCCCCTGCAGCCACAGGTCGTCGCCGCGCCATTGCGCCAGCCCGGCCACCGGCACGTGGCAGCTGCCATCCAGCGCCCGGTTCATCGCCCGCTCGGCTTCCACGCAGGCGCGGGTGCCGGCGTCGTCCAGCACCGCCAGCAGCGCGATCACCTCGCCCGCATCGGCGCGGCATTCCACCGCCACGGCCGCCTGCGCCGGCGCCGGCAGCCACTGCGGGGCGCGCAGGCGGTCGCGGATGCGCCCCTCCAGCTCCAGCCGCTCCAGCCCGGCGCAGGCCAGGATGATGGCGTCGTAGTCGCCGGCGTCGAGCTTGGCCAGGCGGGTATTGACGTTGCCGCGCAGGTCGCGCGACTGCAGGTCCGGGCGCAGCGCGCGCAGCTGGGCCTGGCGGCGCAGCGACGAGGTGCCGACGATGGCGCCGGGCGGCAACGCGTCCAGCGTGGCGTAACGGTTGGAGACGAAGGCGTCGGCCGGATCGGCGCGCTCCAGGATCGCCGGCAGCGCGAACGGCGCGTCCAGGTCCATCGGCACGTCCTTGAGCGAATGCACCGCGCAGTCGGCGTCGCCGCGCAGCATCGCCAGTTCCAGTTCCTTGAGGAACAGGCCCTTGCCGCCGATGGCGGCCAGCGAGCGGTCCAGCACCTCGTCGCCGCGCGTGCTCATCGGCACCAGCTCGACCGTGAGGCCCGGGTGCGCCCGGCGCAGGCGGGCGGCGACATGTTCGCTCTGCCACAGGGCGAGCGGGCTCTTGCGGGTGGCGATGCGCAGCGTGTTCATGGCGCCATTATCGGCGCAGTGCTCAGGTGCCGGCCAGTTCCGCCTTCAGCGCCGCCACGCAGCGGCGGCTGACCTCCAGCGGCTGCGCCACCCCGCGCAGCACCGCCTGCACCTGCCCGGCCGCGGTCCGCCGCAGTTCCTGCAGGCGCTGCCGGGAGACCAGGCAGTTGCGGTGGATGCGCACGAAACGCGCGCCGAACTCCTCCTCCAGCGAGCGCAGCGACTCCTCGATCAGGTCCTCGCCGTGCACGTGGTGGACCACCACGTACTTTTCCTCGGCCTGCAGGTAGAACACGTCCTCCAGCGGAATCAGCCGCAGGTTGCCGCGCAGGCGCGCGCACAGCACCCGGCGCCCGGCCGCGGCGGGGGCCGCGGCCCCGACCCGCCCGGCCAGGAAGGTGCGCGCCCGCTCCAGCGCGGTGGCCAGCCGCTCGCCGCGCACGGGCTTCATCAGGTAATCGATGGCCGCCGCCTCGAACGCCGACAGCGCATGCGAATCGTAAGCGGTGCAGAACACCACCGCCGGGCGCGGATCGAGCCGCGCCAGGTGCCGCGCCACGTCCAGGCCGTCGATGCCGGGCATGGCGATGTCCAGCAGCACCACGTCCGGCTGCGCGCGCGCGCAGGCGTCCAGCGTGGCCTGGCTGTCACCGGACTCGGCCACCACCGCCACGTCGGCGTGGGCGGACAGCAGCATGCGCAGGCGCTCGCGCGCCAGCGGCTCGTCATCGGCAATGAGCACCTTCATCGCCACTCCCTGTCCTGCCTTCCTCCCCGGATGACGCATGGTAGCCAACCCCGCCGCAGACCGGCAGCTGCCGGCCTTACCCCGGCGCCCGGATGCTCAGCCCTGCGCGAACCGCGCCTGCAGCCAGTCGCCCAGGGCATGGATCTGCTCGGCGCAGACCTGGTGGGCCATGGGGTAGCGGTGCCATTCCACGTCGAACCCCAGCTGCCTGAGCACCTGCAGGCTGTGCTCGGCGACCTGCACCGGTATCACCGGGTCGGCACTGCCGTGGGCCATGAAGACCGGCTGCGCGGTGGCGCCTTCCGCCAGCTGCGCGGCGGCGGCGTCTACTTCCGGCAGGTAGGTGGACAGCGCGACCAGCCCGGCCAGCGGCTGGCCCCGCCGCAGGCCGGCGGACAGGGTGATGGCGCCGCCCTGCGAGAACCCGGCCAGCAGGATGCGCTCGCGCGGGATGCCGCGGGCCTGCTCGCGCGCGATCAGTTCCTCCACCTGCGCCACCGACTCGGCCACGCCGGTGGCGTCGGCGCGGCTGCGGAAATCCAGGCTGACGATGTCGTACCAGGCGCGCATCGGCATGCCGTTGTTGATGCTGACCGGGCGTTTGGGCGCATGCGGGAAGACGAAGCGGATGGCCGGCCAGTGCGGCCGCACCAGTTCCGGCACGATCGGCGCGAAGTCATGGCCGTCGGCGCCCAGGCCGTGCAGCCAGATGACCGACCATTCCGGCGCCGCGCCGGTTTCCTGTTCCACTGTTTCCAGCATTGCATGCGACTCCAAGGGACCGGGGCGCATTATGCCTGCGGACGGGAGGCCAGGCCGATGTCGCCCTCGCTCACAGTTGCTGTTGCTGTTGCTGTTGCCCGTGATCTTGCTGCTGCCTTTGGCCTTTGGCCTTTGGCCTTTGGCTTTTGGCTTTTGGCTTTTGACTTCCGTGTCCCCTTCCGCAGCGACGGAGCCGGCGGGAAAAACCCGAAGGGCGGCGTGCAGGAACGCACGCCGTTTTTCGACGAGACATGGATGTCTCGTCGAAAAATCCCGCCGGCGGAGTGGACCCGGCCCGCGCAGCGGGCTGGGCGCGGAGGCAGGGGCGTGTTTCTCTTGGTTACTTCTCTTTGCACGAGCAAAGAGAAGTAACTCGCTCCTGCGAAGCAGGGGCGAAAGCTCTGCTTTCAAGCTCCCGCTTCATGCTTGGCCTCTGCCTTGCGCTTGGCCTCTGCCTTGCGCCTTGCCTTGCGCTTTGCCTTGGGCTCTATCCTTTTCCTCTGGCACTGGCTTGGCCTCTGGCTTGGCCCTTTGCCTATCGCTTTGGCACAGGGCTCCAAGGGAAGCCAGAGCAAGAGCAGAAACAGGATCAAAGGCTTTCGCTCCCCTTCGGGGCGCGAGCCACCTTTCTTTGCTCGTGCAAAGAAACGTGGCCCAAAGAAAGCACGCCCTGCCTTCGCGCCCTCCGTGCCTGCGGCACTCCGGGTCCACTCCGCCGCCGGGATTTTTCGACGAGACATCCATGTCTCGTCGAAAAACGACGTGCATCCCTGCACGTCGCCCCTGCGGGGTCTTGTCCGTCGGCTCCGTCGCTGCGGAAGGGGATACCGAAATCAAAAGCTAAGGCAAAGCAAAATCACGGCAAGGGCAAGGGCAAGGGCAAGGGCAAGGGCAAGGGCAAGGCTCCTTCACCCATCGACCCGCTGCCGCCCCCGCTCCGTTCTACAGCCACGAAACCCGACGCCCCGGCCGTCAGCAGAACAGAGACCCGCCCTGCTACTCCACGGAAAGCGGCGCCTGCATCGCCGCTGCGCGCAGCTCGGCCGCGCGCACCAGCACCGGCGGCGGCGCGCTTTCCTCCGGGATCGTCAACAACCGATGCCGACGCAGCCAGTCGCCGATCTTGCGCGAGGAGGTCAGGCCCACCACCGGCACCGACAGCGCCATGCCGATCACCACCGGCGCCATCCAGGCCGCCAGCGACGGCGACACCGCATAGGCCATCGCGCCCATCGCCAGACCGAACACGCTCAGCCCGCCATAGCTGCGCAACAGCGCGATCCACGAAACCCGGCCGTCGTCGCGCTGCTGCGCGTCCCAGCCCGAGTCGCGGCCGGCCAGCACCTCGGCCACGCCGCGCGACTGCACGTACATCACTACCGGCGCCATCAGCGCGGCCAGCACCGTTTCCAGCAGCATCGAGACGAACGCGCGCACGGCGCCACCGCAGCCCCGCCGCTCGCTGCGCGCGCTGAGCATGGCCACGTAGCCCATCGCCTTGGGCGCCAGCAGCACGCCCATGGTCACCACGAACACCCACAGCACGCCCTGCTCGTCCAGGCCGCGCCAGTAATGCACCGGCGACAGGCGCAGGTGCAGCTCCTCGGCCAGGTCGATGCCGCCGCGGACCAGCGGGATGGCCATGCCGATCAGCATCAGCATCGCCCACATCGGCGCGGTGAAGTAGTGGCCGATGCCGACCAGCATGTGCACGCGGCTGATCCAGTGCAGGCCGGCGGCGGTGACGACCTTGGAATGCTGCAGGTTGCCCTGGCACCAGCGGCGGTCGCGGATCAGCAGGTCTGTCAGTGTCGGCGGGCCTTCCTCGTAGCTGCCCTGCAGGTAGGGCACCATGTGCGCCGCCCAGCCACCGCGGCGCATCAGCGCGGCCTCGACGAAATCGTGGCTGAGCACGTGCCCGCCGAACGGCTTGCGCCCCGGCAGCTCCGGCAGGCCGGCCTGCTCTGCGAAGGCGCGGGTGCGGATCACCGCGTTGTGGCCCCAGTAATTGCTTTCCGCGCCGTGCCACCAGGCCACGCCGTAGGCCATCACCGGGCCGTAGACGCGGCCGCCGAACTGCTGCATGCGCGCGAACGCGGTGCGCCCGCCGACCACCGCCGGCAGCGACTGGATCAGGCCCACGCCGGGGTGTTTCTCCATCGCCGAGGCCAGGCGCACGAT
The DNA here is from genome assembly GCF_056393235.1 of Stenotrophomonas sp. Steno-Z2. Classification (NCBI taxonomy): domain Bacteria; kingdom Pseudomonadati; phylum Pseudomonadota; class Gammaproteobacteria; order Lysobacterales; family Lysobacteraceae; genus Stenotrophomonas; species Stenotrophomonas sp. Steno-Z2. The sequence continues at coordinate 219,319 of NZ_JBWJOY010000003.1, forward strand.
CACCTCGCCGGTCATCAGGCTGTCCGCGTCCAGGATCAGCATCTGCGGATAGGCACCACCGAAACGGCGCACCCAGTCGGCGATGTTGCCGGCCTTGCGCCCGGCGTTGTCGGCGCGGCGCCGGTAGAACAAGCGGCCATGGCCGCCGGTGGCCTCGACCAGCCGCGCGAACACCTGCTCCTCGGCACGGCCGATGGCCTGCCGCGTGGTGTCGCTGAGCACGAAGAAATCGAAGCGCTCGAGCTGGCCGGTGGCCGCCACCGATTCGTAGATGGCCTGCAGCCCAGCCATCATGCGCCGCGGGTCCTCGTTGTAGGTGGGCATCAGCAGCGCGGTGCGGCTGTGCAGTTCCGGCAGCGGCGCATCCGGGTGGATGCCCAACTTGCGCCGCCCGCGCAGCAGCGCCTGCAGGCCGGCCAGGCTGCTGACGAAGGAGAACGCGATCCACGCGAACAGCAGCACGAACAGCCCCAGCAGGCAGGCTTCGAGCACGTTGATGCCGCCATTGGCCAGCACCCGCGCCATCATCCAGGTCGCCACCCCGGTCATCGCCGCCGTGCTGCCGAACACGTACAGCCGGCGCAGCACGATGTTCGGCGGCGAGGTGTCCTGCCGCCGGCCCTGCAGGCGCCCCTGCCGCAGCGACTGCACGGGCATGGACAGCGGGCTCTCCGCCGGCAGCACGGCGATGCCGGCATCGCGCACGGCGCTGGGCGTATCGGTCATGGAGTCCACCGCGCGCCCAGGCGCTTCAGGCGGACAGGAAACGCCGCTGCCGACGGGCAGAGGACAGCGGCGGAAACAGGGCATCCGTGATGCACGGGGCTCTCCGAGGGGGCAGACAGGCGCTAAAAGCTAGAAGATCGAACCTAAACAGGCTGCGAACATATCCCGGCCGGAGCGCGATGAGCGGGCCCAACCTGGCGGCACCCTCGTCTTCCGGCCTGCCGCCGGCGTCGAAAGCATGCCCATCATGCCGCCGTTCTGACGACTGTGCCGGCGCGGTTTCGCGCTCAACGAACGGGTGCCAGCAGGCCGCGGCGGCGGAACCACCCCTCCAGCGGCACGGTGACCAGCGGCGGCACCGCCGCCAACAGGGCCAGCAGCAACGCCCACAGCGGCCATCGCTGGCGCAGGCCGGCGTACACGCTGGCCACCACGTAGAGCAGGAATGCCAGCCCATGCAGGCGCCCGAACAGCCACACGCCCAGTTCGGTTGTCTGGGTGCCGTACTTGAGCAGCATGCCGACCAGCAGCCCGGCCCAGGTCGCGCCCTCGATCAGGGCTGCGGCGGCGAACAGCTTTCCAGCGGGGGACATCGGCTTTGCGGGCATCGACAGGTGTCGTCGTCGTTCGTGGGAGGCGGATTGTAGGCGATACGGCGCCCGCGCCACCGGGGGTATCCGACCGGAACAGGCAGGGAAACGGCCGGAATGCGGGTCCAACGGCGCATTGGCCTAGAATCCCCTGCGGCGCAGGTACGGAATGCACGGCATCACCGGCCACCGCGACCCACTCCCGTTGCCGGCGATGTTCTGATCGATGCCTTTCCCTTCCCTGCACCAGGCGCTTCACCAACTGCTACGCCGGGCCTTCCGCGCCTTGCCGATTTCCGAGGCGCGCCGCGACAGGTGGCGTAACCGGCTGCTGGAGCGCTACGGCCGCCTGCTCCCGGAACAGCCGCGCGGGCGCCAGCCCGAAACGGCGTCCGGCTCCTGCATCGCGCGTCCCCTGCATCGGGCCGACGAACCTGCGATTGGCCATGTTCCGTACCGGGAGGCGGCACTGCCTGCCCCCCTGCCGGCGACCCTGGTGGCGTTCTACCTGCCGCAGTTCCATACCTTCGCCGAAAACGATGCCTGGTGGGGCAAAGGCTTCACCGAATGGCGCAACGTCACCCGGGCCCTGCCGCAGTTCGAAGGCCATGCCCAGCCGCGGCTGCCGGCGGACCTGGGCTTCTACGACCTGCGCAATCCGCAGGTGATGCGCGACCAGGCACGGCTGGCCGCCGAGTACGGCATCGGCGCGTTCTGCTTCTATTATTACTGGTTCAACGGCCGCACCCTGATGGAAGATCCGCTGCGGCAATGGCTGGCGGACGACGACATCGACCTGCCGTTCTGCCTGTGCTGGGCCAACGAGAACTGGACCCGGCGCTGGGATGGACGCGATGGCGAGATCCTGATCGGCCAACAGCACAGCGCCGCGGACGACTTGGCCTTCATCGCCCACGTGGCGCCGTACCTGCGCGACCGTCGTGCGTTGAAGGTCGATGGCCGGCCGATGTTGCTGGTCTACCGCCCGTACCTGCTGCCCGATCCGCGCGCCACCGCGCAGCGCTGGCGCCAGTGGAGCCGCGACAACGGCATCGGCGAGATCCACCTGGCCTACGTACAGGGGTTCGAACGACCGGATCCGCGCGAGATCGGCTTCGACGCGGCAGTCGAATTCCCGCCCAACATGAGCAACCCACGCTCGCTGGCCGCGGAGCAATGGCTGATCAACCCGGATTTCGCTGGTGATGTGCGCGACTGGCGCGAGTTGGCGCGCGAGGCGGCGGCGCGCCCCTTGCCGGCCTATACGCTTTATCCCGGCGTGAATCCCGGCTGGGACAACGAACCGCGCCGGCCGGGCAGTGGGCGCATCTTCCTGCATGCATCACCGCGCGGCTATCGCGACTGGCTGCGTGCGACCGTGCACGAACGCCTGTCGGCCGTTCCCACCAGCCAGCGGCTGGTGTTCATCAACGCCTGGAACGAATGGGCCGAAGGCGCGGTGCTCGAACCCGATGCACGGCTGGGCCACGCCTGGCTGGAAGCCACCCGGCAAGCGCTGGCGCCCGCTTCCGTCCAGCCGGCGGCCACGCGCCCGTGTGCGGTCATCCATGCCTGGTATGCGGACGTCTTCGACGAGCTGCTGCGGGCGCTGCATGCCAGCGGGCTGCCGTGGCGAATCGTGGTCACCACGCCACCGGAACGCAAAGAGGAGATCGAGCGCATCGCGCGGACGCACGGCATGGAAGCAGAGGTGCATGCCTTCGCCAACCATGGCCGCGATGTTCTGCCGTTCCTGCAGGTCGCCGGGCGCCTGCTCGACGAAGGCGAGGAGGTGGTGCTCAAACTGCATACCAAGCGCTCCACGCACCGCGAAGACGGCGAACTATGGCGCAACGAACTGATCGCGCGCCTGCTGGCTCCCGACCGGGCAACCGCCATCGCGCGGGCATTCGACGAGCAGCCCGACCTGGGCCTGGTGGCGCCGGAAGGCCATGTCCAGCCCCTGCATTTCTATTGGGGCGCCAACGAGCGCAACGTACGCCCCCTGCTCAGCCGTCTGGGCCTTGCTCAGCCGGACATGGAACGCGACACGTTCGTCGCCGGCAGCATGTTCTGGGTGCGCCTGTCGGCACTGCGCCCGCTTCTCGACGGGCATCTGCAGCCTTCGCAATTCGAGACCGAGGCCGGGCAGGTGGACGGTACCCTGGCGCACGCCATCGAACGGGTGGTCACCCTGGCGGCACGCCACGCCGGCTTCAGGGAGACGACGGCGGCCGAGTTGCTTGGTCTGCCCTTCAACGCGAACGGTTCTTACACCTACGCACGACGTCAATGACGAGGCGGGGCCGCCATGACGGCCCCGCATTGCGGATCAGGCGTGCGCGAACGGCACGCCGGTCCTGGCCTTCAGTTCTTCCAGGTCCACGCCCGGCGCGGCTTCCACCAGCGCGAGGCCGGCATCGGTGACGTCGAACACCGCCAGGTCGGTGATGATGCGGTCGACCACGCCCACGCCGGTCAGCGGCAGGGTGCACTCGGGCAGGATCTTGTGCTCGCCGTTCTTGGCGGTGTGCTCCATCAGCACCACCACGCGCTGCACGCCGGCCACCAGGTCCATCGCCCCGCCCATGCCCTTGACCATCTTGCCCGGCACCATCCAGTTGGCCAGGTCGCCCTTGTCGGTGACCTGCATGGCGCCGAGGATGGCCAGGTTGATGTGGCCGCCGCGGATCATCGCGAACGAATCGTGGCTGCCGAAGTAGCTGGCGCCGGCGCGCGCGGTCACGGTCTGCTTGCCGGCGTTGATCAGGTCGGCGTCGACCTCGGCATCGGTCGGGAACGGGCCGATGCCGAGCAGGCCGTTCTCCGACTGCAGCCACACGTCCACGCCCTCGGGGATGTGGTTGGCCACCAGCGTCGGCAGGCCGATGCCCAGGTTCACGTAGGCGCCATCGGTCAGTTCGCGCGCGGCGCGCTGCGCCATCTCGTCACGGGTCCAGGCCATTTCAGTTTCCCTCCGTGCGGATGGTGCGTTGTTCGATGCGCTTCTCCGGCGTCGCGTTCAGCACGATGCGGTCCACGTAGATGCCCGGCAGGTGCACCTGGTCCGGGTCGATCGCGCCCACCGGCACGATCTCCTCCACCTCCACGATGCAGACCTTGCCGGCCATGGCGCAGGCCGGGTTGAAGTTGCGCGCGGTCTTGCGGAACACCAGGTTGCCGGCCTCGTCGGCCTTCCACGCCTTGACCAGCGAAACGTCGGCCTTCAGCGCGGTTTCCATCACGTAGTGCTTGCCGTCGAATTCGCGGGTTTCCTTGCCCTCGGCCACCACCGTGCCGTAACCGGTGGCGGTGAAGAACGCCGGAATGCCCGCGCCGCCGGCGCGCAGGCGCTCGGCCAGGGTGCCCTGCGGGTTGAACTCCAGCTCCAGTTCGCCGGCCAGGAACTGCCGCTCGAACTCCTTGTTCTCGCCCACGTAGGAGGAAATCATCTTGCGGATCTGGCGCGTGGCCAGCAGCTGGCCGAGGCCGAAGCCATCGACGCCGGCGTTGTTGGAGATCACGGTCAGCCCGGTCACGCCGGAGTCGCGCAGGGCCGCGATCAGCGCCTCGGGAATGCCGCACAGGCCGAAGCCGCCCACGGCCAGGGTCTGCCCGTCGGCGACCACGCCGTCCAGGGCTAGGGCCGCGCTGGCAACCACCTTGCCGCGCCGCCCGCTCAGGGTTGAAGGATCGCTCATCGCATCATGCCCACAGTCAAAGGATGGCCGCATTCTAGCGCCAGTCCATCGCCCGCCCTCTTGGACCTTCGTCCAGCCGGCGGACAGCCCGCTCACCGCCGAGCGATTAAACTGGCGCCTTTCCACGCATCGAAAGGTTGCCCGCATGCCCTTACCCGCGTTCAAGGCCTACGACATCCGCGGCCGCGTGCCCGAGGAACTCAACGCCGACCTCGCGCGAAAGATCGGCAAGGCCTTGTCCACCCGGCTTGACGCGGGCCCGGTGGTGCTGGGCCACGACGTGCGCCTGACCAGCCCCGGCCTGCAGGAAGCGCTGGCCGCCGGGCTGCGCGGCGAAGGCCGCGAGGTGATCGACATCGGCCTGTGCGGCACCGAGGAGGTCTATTTCCAGACCGACCACCTGGGCGCCGCCGGCGGGGTGATGGTCACCGCCAGCCACAACCCGATGGACTACAACGGCATGAAGCTGGTCAAGGCGCAGGCGCGGCCGATCAGCTCCGATACCGGCCTGTTCGCCATCTCCGACGCGGTGGCCGCCGACACCGCGCCGGCACAGGCGCCGCGCGCCGGGCAGGTCGAACGGCACGACAAGAGCGCCTATATCGCCCATCTGCTGTCCTACGTGGACGTGGCCGCGCTCAAACCGCTGAAGCTGGTGGTCAATGCCGGCAACGGCGGCGCCGGCGCCATCGTCGACCTGCTCGCCCCGCACCTGCCGCTGGAGTTCGTGCGCATCTGCCATGAACCCGACGGCAGCTTCCCCAACGGCATCCCCAATCCGCTGCTGCCGGAGAACCGCGCCGCCACCGCCGACGCGGTGCGCGCGCACGGCGCCGATTTCGGCATCGCCTGGGATGGCGACTTCGACCGCTGTTTCTTCTTCGACCATGACGGCCGCTTCATCGAGGGCTACTACCTGGTCGGCCTGCTCGCCAAGGCGATCCTGGCGCGCACCCCCGGCGGCAAGGTCGTGCACGACCCGCGCCTGGTCTGGAACACGGTGGAAATGGTGGAAGCGGCCGGCGGCGTGCCGGTGCTGTGCAAGAGCGGACACGCCTTCATCAAGGAGAAGATGCGCGCGGAGAACGCGGTCTACGGCGGCGAGATGAGCGCGCACCATTATTTCCGCGAGTTCGCCTACGCCGACTCGGGCATGATCCCGTGGCTGCTGATCGCGCAGCTGGTGTCGACCAGCGGCCAGTCCCTGGCCGAGCTGGTCGAGGACCGCATGGCCGCCTACCCGTGCAGCGGCGAGATCAACTTCAAGGTGGCCGACGCCAGGGCGGCGGTGGAACGGGTGATGCAGCATTTCGCCGCGCAGTCCCCCGTGCTGGACCATACGGATGGCATCAGCGCCGACTTCGGCGACTGGCGCTTCAACCTGCGCAGTTCCAATACCGAGCCGCTGCTGCGGCTCAATGTCGAGACGCGCGGCGACGCGGCCCTGCTGCGGGCGCGCACCGACGAAATCTCCACCCTGCTTTCGGCCTGAGGCTGTCATGAGCGACATCACGCCCGTCATCCTGTCCGGCGGCTCCGGCACCCGCCTGTGGCCGCTCTCGCGCGAGGCCTATCCCAAGCAGTTCCTGCCACTGGCCGGCGAGCAGACCATGCTGCAGGCCACCTGGCACCGGGTCGCGCCAGTCGCCGCGCACGGGCCGCTGGTGATCGCCAACGAGGCGCATCGCTTCGTCGCCGCCGAGCAGCTGCAGCAGGCCGGCGCCGAGCCACAGGCGATCATCCTCGAGCCGGCCGGGCGCAACACCGCGCCGGCCATCGCGGTGGCCGCGCTGGAAGCCATGCGCAGCGGCGACGACCCGCTGCTGCTGGTCCTGCCTTCGGACCACGTGATCGCCGACGAAACCGCCTTCCGTGCCGCCGTGCGCCAGGCGGCGGCGGCCGCGGCGACGGGCAAGCTGGTGACCTTCGGCATCGTCCCGACCGGCCCGGAGACCGGCTACGGCTACATCAAGGCCGCGCCCGGCGAGGGCGCGCGCCGGGTCGAACGCTTCGTCGAGAAGCCCAACCTGGAAACCGCCACCGGTTACGTGGCCAGCGGCCAGTACCTGTGGAACAGCGGCATGTTCCTGTTCCGCGCCTCGCGTTACCTGGAGGAACTGGCCCGCTTCGACCCGGTCATGCTCGAACGCAGCCGCAGCGCCTGGGAGGGCGCGCGCCGCGATGCCGACTTCACCCGGCTCGACGCCGCGGAATTCGCCGCGGTGCCGTCGGACTCGATCGACTACGCGGTGATGGAGAAGACCGCCGATGCGGTGGTGGTGGCGCTGGACGCGGGCTGGAACGACGTCGGCTCGTGGACCGCGCTGCGCGATGTCTCCACCCAGGATGGCGACGGCAACGCCCACCACGGCGACGTGATCGCCATCGACTGCCGCAACACCTACGCCTACAGCGAGCGCCTGGTGGCGCTGGTGGGGCTGGACGACGTGGTCGTGGTGCAGACCGAGGACGCGGTGCTGGTCGGCAAGGCCGACCGCATGCAGGAGGTCAAGGACGTGGTGGCGCGGCTGAAGGCCGAGGGCCGCAGCGAGGCCACCTGGCACCGCAAGGTCTACCGTCCCTGGGGTGCCTACGACTCCATCGACAACGGCGAGCGGTTCCAGGTCAAGCGCATCACGGTCAAACCCGGCGGCACCCTGAGCCTGCAGATGCACCACCACCGTGCCGAGCACTGGGTAGTGGTCAGCGGCACCGCCGAAGTCACCCGCGGCGACGAGGTGCTGCTGCTGGGCGAGAACCAGAGCACCTACATCCCGCTGGGCGTGACCCACCGCCTGCGCAACCCGGGCAAGCTGCCGCTGGAGCTGATCGAGGTGCAGTCCGGCAGCTACCTCGGCGAGGACGACATCGTGCGCTTCGAGGATACCTACGGGCGGGCATGAGCCCGCCGTGGAACCCCGATTTCCCACCATGAAACATGGCGACACAGAGATACAAAGAATGAAGATCGCAATCGCAGGCACCGGATACGTTGGCCTCTCCAATGCCATTCTGCTGGCCCAGCACAACGAGGTCGTCGCGGTCGACGTCGACGCTGAGAAGGTGGACATGATCAACCGGCGCATCTCTCCCATCGAAGATGCCGACATCAGCAGATACCTCGCCAAGCCCTCCTTGAACCTCAAGGCGACCACCGATGGCGATGCTGCCTACCGCGATGCCGAACTGGTCATCGTTGCCACCCCGACGGACTACGACGAGACAACCAACCGCTTCAACACCACGACGGTCGAAAGCGTTCTGAGCCAGGTACTCGCCGTCAACCCGGCGGCCATCCTGGTCATCAAGTCGACGATACCGGTCGGTTTCACACGCAGCGCCCAGCTGCGCTTTGGCAGCAAGAACATACTGTTTTCACCGGAATTCCTCCGCGAAGGGCGCGCACTGCATGACAATCTGCATCCGAGCAGAATCGTCATCGGCGAACGTTCGCCGCGGGCCGAGCGGATCGCAGCACTGTTCCTGCAGGGCTCCGAGAAGCCCGAGACCCCGGTTCTGTTTACCGACGCGACCGAAGCAGAGGCGATAAAGCTCTTCGCCAATACCTATTTGGCCATGCGCGTTGCCTACTTCAACGAACTGGACACCTACGCAAGAATCCATGCTCTTGATTCAAAGGCGATCATCGAGGGGGTCTGCCTCGACCCCCGCATCGGCGATCACTACAACAACCCATCGTTCGGCTACGGTGGCTACTGCCTTCCCAAGGACACCAAGCAGCTCCTGGCCAATTATCAGGACGTTCCCCAGAACCTGATTCAGGCGATCGTGTCGTCCAATACGACCCGCAAAGACTTCATTGCCGAACAGATCATCGCCAAACGCCCCAAGGTGGTGGGAATCTTCCGATTGATCATGAAATCTGGCTCCGACAACTTCCGCGCTTCCTCGATCCAGGGCGTGATGAAGCGCATCAAGGGCAAAGGCATCGAAGTAGTCATATACGAGCCGGCACTGCAGGAGCCGCTGTTCTTCAATTCCCGTGTCGTGTCGGACATCGAGGAATTCAAGGCCGCCTGCGACATCATCATTGCCAACCGCGTGGGTGCCGACCTGACCGACGTACCGGAGAAAATCTATACCTGCGACCTGTTCGGGAAAGACTAGGCACACCCACATTGCCTGGCGGTGATGCGAGCATCACCGCCAGGGCCGGCCACAGCGAAGGTCGACCCGGCGAGTGCCCACACCCGCCGCAGGACCTCTCAACTGGCTTCCAGTTCGCGCAGCACCCCAGCCACGCCATCCCGCCAATCCGGCAGCTCGATCCCAAGATCGGCCTTCAATCTGGCGGTATCCAGGCAGGAATAGGCCGGCCGCCGTGCCGGGGTCGGATACTCCGCCGTCGTGATCGGCAGCACCTGCGGCAGGCGCTCGATCATGCCCATCGCCCGCGCCTGCCTGAAGATCTCCTCGGCGAAGCCGTGCCAGCTGGTCTGCCCCGAAGCGGTCAGATGCCAGGTACCGGACAGGCGGCCAGGATGCCGCAATGCCTTCGCGGTGACGTCGGCGATCAGTGCCGCCGGCGTCGGCGTGCCGACCTGGTCGGCGACCACGCGCAGCTGCTCGCGCTCGGCGCCCACGCGCAGCATGGTGCGCAGGAAATTGCCGCCATGCGAGGCATACACCCATGCCGTGCGAAAGATGAGGTGGCGCCCGCCTGCGGCGCGCACCGCTTCCTCGCCATCGCGCTTGCTGATGCCATACACGCCCAGCGGCGCGGTCGGGGCGTCCTCGCGGTACGGCGCGCTGCCCCGCCCGTCGAAGACGTAGTCGGTGGAGTAATGCACCAGCGGCACGCCATGGGCGGCGCACCAGCGCGCGATCACGCCCGGAGCCTGCGCATTGGCGCGGAACGCGGCCTCCGGTTCCTGTTCGGCGCGGTCCACCGCTGTATAGGCCGCGGCGTTGACCACCGCCGTGGGCCGCACGCGGTCCAGCAGCGCCGGCAGAAGGTCGGGCTGGTCGAAATCGGCCACCTCGCAGGCGCTGCCATCGGCCAGTGTGCCGCTGCGGGTAGTGGCGACCACCGGGCCCAACGGTGCCAGCGCGCGCAGCAGCTCGCGGCCGACCTGGCCGTTGCCACCGAACACCAGCACCGTCATGACGCGTATACCGGCAGGCGATCCTCAGGGATGTCCTTCAGGAACGGCGCATTCTCATCCTTGGCCGACAGCGTGGGCGCGTTGATCGGCCAGTCGACGGCGATGTCCGCGTCGTTCCAGCGCACGCCGGCATCGGCCTCCTTCACGTAGACATCGGTGCACAGGTAGCTGAACACCGCCCGCTCGGACAGCACCGCGAAACCATGCGCGAAACCTTCCGGAATCCAGAACTGGCGATGGTTCTCGGCGCTGAGCAGCACCGCTTCCCAGCGCCCGAAGGTCGGCGAGCCGCGGCGGATGTCCACGGCAACGTCATAGACCTCGCCCTCGAGCACGCTGACCAGCTTGCCCTGCGGCCGCGGCCACTGGTAATGCAGGCCGCGCAGCACGCCCTTGGCCGAGGTGGAGATGTTGCTCTGCACGAATTTCGTGGGCAGCCCATGCGCGGCGAAGCGCTCGGCGTTCCAGGTCTCGAAAAACATGCCACGCGCGTCGCCGAACACCGCCGGCTCGATCACCACGCAGCCTGGCAGAGAGGTCCCGATCACCTTCATGGCACCACCCCGCGCTGCAGCAGCTTCTGCAGGTACTGACCATAGCCGTTCTTGAGCAGCGGCGCGGCCAGCGCTTCCAGCTCGCCGGCGCCGATCCAGCCCTGTCCATAGGCGATTTCCTCAGGGCAGCAGACCTGCAGGCCCTGCCGCGTCTGGATGGTCTCGATGAAGTTGGACGCTTCCAGAAGGGACTGGTGGGTGCCGGTATCGAGCCAGGCGTAGCCGCGCCCCAACTGCTCCAGGTACAGCGCGCCCGCGTCCAGGTAGCACTTGTTCAGGTCGGTGATCTCCAGTTCCCCGCGCGGCGATGGCTTGAGCGCGGCAGCGTAGTCGCTGGCATTGCCGTCGTAGAAGTACAGCCCGGTGACCGCGTAGTTGGAACGCGGATTCTCCGGCTTTTCGACCAGGCCCACCACCTTGCCGTTCGGATCGAACTCAGCCACGCCGTAACGCTCCGGATCGTTGACCCAGTAGCCGAATACGGTTGCACCTGCATCACGGGCGTCGGCACGCTTGAGCACGTCACGCAGGCCATGTCCGTGGAAGATGTTGTCGCCCAGCACCAGACAGCTCGGCCGGCCGCCGATGAAATCGCGCCCGATCAGATAGGCCTGCGCCAGGCCATCGGGGCTGGGCTGCACCGCGTACTGGATATCCATGCCCCATTGCGAGCCATCGCCCAGCAGTTGCTGGAACAGGGCCTGCTCATGCGGCGTGTTGATGATCAGCACTTCGCGGATCCCGGCGAGCATCAGCACGCTGAGCGGGTAATAGATCATCGGCTTGTCGTACACCGGCAGCAGCTGCTTGCTGACGCCCTTGGTGATCGGATACAGGCGGGTGCCGGAGCCACCGGCGAGGATGATGCCCTTGCGTTGAGTCATGTCGTCTCCGGTTTCAAGCGGCGGTGCCGATGCGCTGCAGGCGATAGCTGCCATCGAGCACCCCGTTGACCCAGTCCTGGTTGTCCAGGTACCAGTCCACGGTGATGGCGATGCCCTGCTCGAAGGTATAGGCCGGCTCCCAGCCCAGTTCGTCCTTCAGCTTGGACGCATCGATCGCATAGCGGCGGTCGTGGCCCGGACGGTCGGCGACATGGGTGATCTGGCTGCTGCGCGGCTGGCCGTCGGCACGCGGGCGGCGCTCGTCCAGCAGCGCGCAGATCGCCTGCACCACTTCGATGTTCTGCCTTTCCGAGTTGCCGCCAACGTTGTAGGTCTCGCCAATGCGGCCCTTGGCCAGCACGGTGCGGATTGCCTCGCAGTGGTCGGACACGAACAGCCAGTCACGCACCTGCCTGCCATCGCCGTACACCGGCAGCGGCTCGCCGGCCAGCGCCTTGGCGATCACCAGCGGAATGAGTTTCTCCGGGAAGTGGTATGGGCCGTAGTTGTTGGAACAATTGGTGGTCAGCACCGGCAGCCCGTAGGTGTGGTGGAACGCGCGCACCAGATGGTCCGACGCGGCCTTGGACGCCGAATACGGCGAATTCGGCGCATACGGCGTGGTCTCTGTGAACTTGCCGGTCTCGCCCAGCGTGCCGTAGACCTCGTCGGTGGAAACATGCAGAAAGCGGAAGGCCTCGCCCTTGCCGGCCGGTAGCGCCTTCCAGTAATCGCGCACCGCCTCCAGCAGGCCCAGAGTGCCGACCACGTTGGTCTGGATGAACGCGCCGGGACCGTCGATCGAACGGTCCACGTGGCTCTCGGCGGCGAAATTGAGCACCGCGTCGGGCTGGTGTTCGGCCAGCAGGCGCTCGACCAGGGCGCGGTCGCCGATGTCGCCCTGCACGAAGACATGCCCCGGGTTGCCCTCCAGGCTCACCAGCGTCCGCAGGTTGCCTGCATAAGTCAGCGCATCGAGGTTGACGACCTTGATGCCGCGGGCGACCGCCTCCAGCACGAAATTGCCGCCGATGAAGCCGGCACCGCCGGTCACTAGCCAAGTGGGCACTATCTGTTCTCCTGTACCGTCCATTCGCCCGGATCCCCGCGATCCGAAGCTTGCTCCAGGCGGCAAGGATACAGGCTGCTTCACTCCACCTGCTCCAGCCGCTACTGAACGACGGGCCTGGACGTAGGCTGCCGGCCTGGGAGTACAGGCACCCTCCGCTACATGGATCGGGCAGGTATCCATACGCATTCGCACGGGAATCCCCCACCCGCTAGAATCGGGACTTTCGTCCGGCACTGGCGCCGGCCCCCTGCAACCGAAGGATCCCGCAGCACATGAAAATCCTCGTCGCGTACAAGCGCGTGGTGGACTACAACGTCCGCATTCAGGTCAAGCCGGATGGTTCCGGCGTGGTCACCGACGGCGTCAAGCTCTCGCCCAATCCGTTCGACGAAATCGCGCTGGAAGAAGCCCTGCGCCTGCGCGACAAGGGCATCGCCACCGAGGTCGTGGTCGCCACCATCGCCCCGGCCGATGCCCAGGCGCACCTGCGCAACGGCCTGGCCATGGGCGCCAACCGCGCCATCCACGTGGTCACCGACCAGGCCATCCAGCCGCTGACCGCCGCCCGCACCCTGCTCAAGCTGGTGGAGAAGGAGCAGCCGGACCTGGTCATCCTCGGCAAGCAGGCCATCGACGACGACGCCAACCAGACCGGCCAGATGCTGGCCACGCTGTGGGCGCGCCCGCAGGCGACCTTCGCCTCCAGGGTCGAGATCGCCGACGGCAAGGTCACGGTCACCCGTGAAGTCGACGCCGGCCTGGAAACGCTGGAAGTCGACCTGCCGGCGGTGATCACCACCGACCTGCGCCTGAACGAGCCGCGCTTCATCAAGCTGCCGGACATCATGAAGGCCAAGGCCAAGCCGCTGGAAACCCTGCAACTGGCCGACCTGGGCGTCGAAGCCGCCGACACGTTCAAGACCACCCACTACGCCGCCCCGGCCAAGCGCAGCAAGGGCGTGATGGTGAAGGACGCCGCCGAACTGGTGGCCGCACTCAAGCAGAAGGGGTTGCTGTAATGGCCAAGATTCTCGTCATCGCCGAACACCTGGACGGCAAGCTCAACAGCGCCGTCGCCAAGACCGTCTCGGCCGCGGCCGCCATCGGTGGCGACATCGACGTACTGGTGCTGGCCGCCGATCCGGCCGCCATCGCCGCCGAAGCCGCGCAGATCGCCGGCGTCGGCAAGGTACTGACCATCGCCAATCCGGCCAACGAGCATGCCCTGGCGCAGGTGCAGGCTCCGCAGATCGCCAAGGTCGCCGCGGGCTACAGCCACGTGTTCGGCCCGTCCACCACCACCGGCAAGGACCTGATGCCGGCCGTCGCCGCCCTGCTGGGCGTCAACCAGGTCTCGGACCTGATGGCCGTGGAAGGCCCGCATGCCTTCAAGCGCCCGATCTACGCCGGCAACGCCATCATCACTGTCGAAGTGCCGGCCGACCAGGTGGTCGTGGCCACCGTGCGCGCCGCCTCCTGGCCGGAAGCGGCCAAGGGCAACAACGCACCGGTCGAAGCCATCAGCGTCGACGCCGTCCTGCCCTCGCATACCCGCTTCATCGGCCTGGCCGCCGGCAAGAGCGACCGCCCGGACCTGCAGAGCGCCAGGCGCGTGGTCTCCGGTGGCCGCGGCGTCGGCTCGGAAGAGAACTTCAAGGTGATCTACCAGCTGGCCGACAAGCTCGGTGCCGCCGTGGGCGCCTCGCGCGCCGCGGTCGACGCCGGCTACGTCCCCAGCGACATGCAGGTAGGCCAGACCGGCAAGATCATCGCCCCGGAGCTGTACATCGCCGTGGGCATCTCCGGCGCCATCCAGCATCTGACCGGCATCAAGGACGCCGGCACCATCGTGGCCATCAACAAGGACGGCGACGCGCCGATCTTCGAGGTGGCCGATATCGGGCTGGTAGGTGACCTGTTCACCCTGCTGCCGGAACTGGAAGCGGCACTCTGACGCCACGCGTAGCGGCAGCCGGAAGCGGTTGCCGCTGCCGCCCGGTCGCGTGGGCGCCCTATACTTGCGCGTCGCTGGGTCCGCTTCCGCACGGACAAGGGCGTATGCGCCCCCAGGTCTGACCTCCCTGATCGATGCCGCCGAGGCCCTACATTCCATGACCGCTGCTGCACTCCCCATCACGCCGTTGACCGAACTGTCGGTGGTCGTTCCCGTCTACGGCTGCGTGGGCTGCCTGGAGGAACTGGCCGACCAGGTCCACGCGGCGGTGGGGAGCATGGGCATCGCCTTCGAGATGATCCTGGTCGATGACGCCAGCCCGGATGGCGCCTGGCAGCGCATCCAGGAACTGGCAGCCACCCGGGCATGGCTCACCGGCCTGCGGCTGTCGCGCAATTTCGGCCAGCATTCGGCCATCTCCGCCGGCATCGAACATGCGCGCGGACGATGGACGGTGGTGATGGACTGCGACCTGCAGGACGTGCCCGCGGAGATCCCGCGGCTGTACCGCAAGGCGCTGGACGGCGATTACGAGGTCGTTTTCGCCCAGCGCGTCGAACGCCAAGACACGCCGCTCAAGCGGTTGTCGTCGTGGGGCTTCTTCGCAACGCTGGGCTGGCTTACCGGCGTGCCACAGGACCCGTCCACGGCCAACTTCGGCATCTTCCACCGCAAGGTCATCAACGCGGTCTGCGAGATGCCAGAGCGCGATCGTTCCTTCCCATTGATGGTGAAATGGGCTGGCTTCCGCACCGCCAAGCTTCCGGTCCGCCACCAGCAGCGCGCGGAAGGCGAATCGTCCTACACCCTGCGCCGGCTGCTGCGGCTGGCAATGAACATCGCGCTGGGCTATTCCGAGAAGCCACTGCGCATGGTCGCCGGCACCGGCATCCTCTGCGCGCTGGTCGCGTTCGTCATGGTCGCCATCAGCCTGCTGCGCTGGTGGGACGGCGACATCCAGGTAGCCGGATATACCTCCATCATCGCCGCCATCTGGCTGATCGGCGGCCTGATGATGTTCTCCATGGGCGTGGTCGGGCTGTATGTGGGCCAGGTGTTCCGCAACGTGCAGCGGCGCCCCTACTACATCGTCGCCGATACCACCGCGGAGGCCACGCATGACTGAGCTGTCGCTCCAGCACGAGGGAGCGTGTCTCGAAGCACGGCTGACTCCATGGGACGAGCGTGCACTGGGCTTCGCCACCGCCGAGATCACCCGCCTCGACGCGGAAAGCGCCGGGAGCGCATCGCACCTGCTGGCTTGCGCCGAAACCTGGGCCGGCGACCTGGGCGTACGTTATCTGTTCGGCCGCGTCGACGGGAACGCCCACCTGCTGCGCGGCGCGCTGCTGGCAGGAGGTTTCCAGTTCGTGGAAACCTCGCTGACCGTCTCGCGCAGCGGCATGGGCAACCTGCCACCGGTTCCGCGCGGCATGCTGCCGATGTTGCGCCCCGCCGTCGCCGAGGACATTCCGCTGCTGCGTGGCATCGCGCATGACGATTTCGGCCATGGCCGCTTTCTCGAGGACCCAGCCATCGATCCTGCGCGCGCGCGGCAGCGCACCGCCAACTGGATCGAGGATCTGGTCAACGGCGGTCTTGCCTACACTGCCGAGTCGCGTGGCCGGGTGGTCGGCTTCCACGCCGAACGCGTGCACGCCGGCGAACACCGAGCCGAGCTCCTGCTCACGGGCGCCGCCGCGCCCTATGCGATGCTGGCGATGCCATTGTGGGTGACGGCGCTCGAATCGCTGGCCGCACGCGACATCCAGCGCTGCACCACGCTGGTGTCCGCCGCCAATACCGGCATCCTCAATCTGTATGCGCGGCTTGGCTTCCAGTTCAACACATCCCTCACTGGTTTCCGGAAATTCCTATGAACAACCCCTCCAACGAAGACCAGGTCGCCGCCGTATTCGCCCGTGTGCTGGGCATCGACGCCGCCCAGGTCACCGACGAGCTGCGCTACAACACCATCCCGCAGTGGGATTCGATCGCCCATATGTCGGTGGTCGCCGCGCTGGAAGAAGCCTTCGGCGTGATGATCGACATGGACGACGTGATCGACATGAGCTCGGTCGGAAAGGCGCGTGAAATCCTGCGCAAGCACGGCGCCGCGCTCTGACGATGGGTAGCGCGGACGCCTCCGTCATCCTGGTCACTGGCGCCTCACGCGGCATAGGCAGGGCCATCTGCGAACTGCTCGCCACGCAGGGCGCGCAACTGGTGATGGTTGCGCGCGATGGCGAAGCGCTGCAGTCGCTGGCGGCGGAACTCGCCGCGCGCGGCGCACCGGAGCCGATGGTCGCCGCGATCGACCTGGCCGACGCGGATACGGTGGCTGGGCTGTTCAAGCAGGTGTTCAGCCGCTTCGCCCGCCTCGACGGCCTGGTGAACAACGCCGGCGTCCTGCACGAAGGCCTGCTTGGCATGATCCGCGCCGAGGACATCGACCGCGTGCTGGCGGTGAACGTAAAGGCGCCGCTGATGACCATGCAATACGCGGCACGGCTGATGGCGCGCGCGCAACGCGGCAGCATCGTCAACCTGGTATCGATCATGGGTGTCAACGGTGCGGCGGGCCTGAGCCTCTATGCCGCGAGCAAGGCCGCGCTGGTCGGGGCGACGCGCTCGGCCGCGAAAGAGCTCGCCGCCAAGGGAATCCGTGTCAACGCGGTCTCTCCGGGCTTCATCGACACCGACATGACCCGCTCCATGCCCGATGCCGCCCATGCCAGGCGCGTGGCGTCGATCGGCATGGGCCGCGCCGGTACGCCGCGGGAGGTGGCCGAACTGGTCGCGTTCCTGCTCGGCGACCAGTCGACCTACGTCACCGGCCAGATTGTCGGCATCGACGGACAGATGGTGGTCTGAATGCGGTTTTGGCAGCTGCCCCATGGAGAGCGCACGGCCCTGGTCGAAGGGTCGCGCACGCTCAGTTACCGCGAACTTGCCGCACTGGCTGATGACCTCGCCACACGGCTTCCTGCCGGCCGCGGCATGGGCATCCTGGCGATGCCCAGCACGATCGAAGCCGTGGCACTCTACCTGGGAGCATTGCGCAGCGCGCGCCAGGTACCGCTGCTGGTGCAGGCCGATACCGATCCGGAACTGCTGGTGGCCCTGGCCGCACGTTACACCCCCGAGTGGATCGCGACGCCCGGCCCGGCACCGCGGGGATACACGACGATCCACGCCGGCGACCGCCTTGGCGTCCACGTCCGCGACGCCGGCCCCGGCGGGGTCGCGCCGCACCCGGACCTGGCCGTGCTGCTGAGCACGTCCGGCAGCACCGGCTCGTCGAAGCTGGTGCGCCTGTCGGCGCAGGGGCTGGCCAGCAATGCCGCCGCGATCGTCGCCTACCTCGGGCTTACCGCCGACGACCGCGCCATCACTACCCTGCCGCTGGCCTACTCTTTCGGCATGTCGATCCTCAACAGCCACCTCGGCTGCGGCGGCTGCGTGGTGCTCAGCGAGGACAGCCTGATGACGCGCGAATTCTGGGAGGCCGCGCGCGGCAATGCGGTCACCTCGTTGTCCGGGGTCCCGGCCACCTACGAGATCCTGCGACGCATGGGCCTGGCGCGGCTGCAGCTGCCCAGCCTGCGCATGCTGACCCAGGCCGGCGGGCGCCTGCGCGACGAACTGGTGCGGCATTTCGCCGAATCGGCCCGTGACCATGGCCTGCAGTTCTTCGTGATGTACGGCCAGACCGAGGCGTCCCCGCGGATCAGCTACGTGCCGCCGGAACGCCTGCTGGACAAGATCGGCAGCATCGGCGTCCCGGTTCCCGGAGGCCGCATGCATGTCGACACCGACAGCGGCGAACTGGTGTACGAAGGCCCCAACGTGATGATGGGATACGCCACCTCGCGCGCGGAACTGGCGGGCGCTGACGAACAGCACGGCGTGCTGCGCACCGGCGACCTCGCCCGCGTCGACGCCGACGGCTTCCACTACATCACCGGCCGCGCCAAGCGCTTCCTGAAGATCTCGGGCAACCGCGTCAACCTGGACGAGGTCGAAGCCATGCTGTCGGCCGCGCTGGACCGGCAGATCGCCTGTTCCGGCAGCGATGACGACCTGGTGGTGTTCAGCCACGGCGGCGAGGCGGCCGCGCAGGACGAGGTCCGCCGTCTGGTACAGGCGCGCTACAAGCTGTTCGGCGGACTGGTGCGCTGCATCCACCTGGAGGCATTACCGCTGCTGTCCAACGGCAAGACCGATTACCCGTCGCTCCGGCAGCTGGCCGGGGAAGGAACCGGAAAATGAACATGGCACCCGCGACACTGCAGGCCTCGGCCGCGCTGGACGTCGATGTCTTTGGCCTGGACCGCCAGGCCAAGCGCGAATGGCTGCTGCACGGGTTGCAGTCGCTCACGCGTCACCACCACGCGCATTGCGCGCCCTACGCAGCGATGCTCGACGCGCTCTGGCGGGGCGGCTCGGCCGACAGCCTCGAAGCGCTGCCGTGGTTGCCCGTGCGGCTGTTCAAACAGCTGGACCTGAAGAGCGTCCCCGACGATCAGGTGCTGCGCACGCTGGTTTCCAGCGGTACGACCGGCGCGGCGGTTTCGCGCATTTTCCTTGACGCCGAGACCGCACGCGCGCAGACGCGCGCCCTGACGCGGATCTTCTCCCACTTCGCCGGCAGCCGCCGCATGCGCATGCTGGTGGTCGACGACGACAGCTTCCTGCGTGACCGCAGCCGCTTCAACGCGCGTGCGGCCGGCATCCTGGGCTTCTCCAACTTCGGCCGCGATCATCTTTACCTGCTCGACGAGCAGTTGCAGCCCGACTGGGACGCACTGGCGCAGTGGCTGTCCAAGGCGCCCGAGGAACCGGTACTGCTGTTCGGCTTCACCTTCATCGTCTGGCAGTCGTTCGTCCAGGCCGCGCGGCGTGACGGGGTCGAGCTACGCTTTCCGGCCGGCAGCATGCTGGTGCATGGCGGCGGCTGGAAGAAGATGGACGAACAGAAGGTCGACAATGCCGCCTACAAGGCCGCGCTGTCCGCCGCGTTCGGCATCGAACGGGTGCACAATTACTATGGCATGGTCGAACAGGTCGGATCGATCTTCTTCGAATGCGAGCACGGGCACCTGCACGCGCCGGCCTACGCCGACGTCATCGTCCGCGACCTGCAGGATCTTGCTCCGGTCGAGAACGGCACGGTCGGCGCGATCCAGGTACTGAGTCTTCTGCCCGGCAGCTATCCCGGGCACAGCCTGCTCACCGAGGACCTGGGCGTGATCCATGGCGAGGACGACTGCCCCTGTGGGCGTCCGGGCAAGCATTTCGGCGTACTCGGCCGCATCAGGAACGTTGAGGTACGTGGCTGCAGCGACACAAGGACGGTACCGACCGCATGACCCGCATCCTGTTTTCCGCCGCCGGCGACGCACCGCTCGATGCGCAGCTGTCCCGCCTCGCCGGGCTGGCGCCATTGCCGCCGTTCAGCACGCAGGCGCGCGCCTTCGTGGCCGACTTCGCGCGCCGGGTATTCGCCCTGCCGGTGCTGCGCGAACATCCTGAACTCGCCACCTTGGCCCACTGGTTCCGGCCGGCGGCGCAAGAACATCTTTCCCGGCGCCTGCAGGCGCCGGCCAACGAGCACCTGCTCGCGCGCGGCCTGGTGTTCCACCTCGCGCCAGCCAACGTCGATGTCCTGTTCGCCTACGCTTGGCTGATGTCGGTGCTTGCGGGCAATCGCAACGTCGCACGCCTTTCGCAAAAGCCGAGCGCGCAGCGCGAGGCGCTGGTTTCGATCCTGCACGCGATGCAGGCCGAAGGCCTGCACGGCGAAGTCCTGCAGCGCAGCGTACTGCTGACCTATCCACACGACGATGCGGTGACCACGCTGCTGTCGCGCCATTGCCATGCCCGCATCATCTGGGGTGGTGACGCGACGGTGGCCAAGATCCGCTCGCTGCCGCTGGCGCCGCTGGCGCTGGAGCTGGCCTTCCCCGACCGGTTCGGCGTGGCGGCCATCGACGCCACGGCGGTCGCGGCAGCCGAGGACGTCGAACTGCAGCAGCTCGCGCACCGTTTCATCAACGACGTGCTCTGGTTCGGCCAGCAGGCCTGCTCTTCGCCGCGCACGCTGTACTGGGTCGGCGCGGCGGATACGGTGGACGCCGCGCGTGCGCGCTTCTGGCCAGCCGTGCGCGCGCAGTCCGGGCAGGTCGCTGATGAACCCGCCGCGTTGATGGCGCGGGTCACCGATGCGCACCTGATGGCGGCGCTGGCGCCTGGCATACAAGCCGGCGGCGCGCTGGGCAGCTACCCGCTGACCCTGGACGCCGACCATGCCGACGGACGCCTGCGCGAACTGCAGAGCGGGCACGGGCTGGTCGTGGACGTACGGCTCGGGTCGCTGGCCGAACTCGCCCCGCAGCTGGATGACCGCGACCAGACTCTGGTCCAGCACGGTTTCTCCCGCGAGGCGCTGGTCGCGCTGCTGGACCGGCTCGGCAATCGCGCGCTGGACCGCATCGTGCCCTTCGGCCGTGCACTGGATTTCCACCCGGTCTGGGATGGCACCGACCTGCTGGACGTGCTGACCCGCAAGATCACGCTGCCTGGAGGCTGACACCCGATGAGCTATGTCTTCATCGCCCTTACCATCCTGCTGACCGTCTACGGCCAACTGACTCTGAAATGGCAGGTGGGCGTGCACGGACACCTGCTGGCGGCGCCGCTGCAGCCGTTGAACCTGGTGCAGCTGCTGCTCAAACCCTGGGTGGTTTCCGCCTTCGTCGCGGCGTTCGGCGCATCGCTATGCTGGATGGCGGCGATCAGCAAGATGCCGATCAGCCGCGCCTATCCGTATATGGCGATCAACTTCTTCCTGGTCGCACTGCTGGCCGTGGCGATCTTCCATGAGCAGTTGGACGGCTACAAGATCGCTGGCACGCTGATCATCATGCTGGGCGTGGTCGTGCTTTCGCGATCAGTTGCCTGATACCACCTCAACGCACTCCGCGAGGCCCCCTTTGATTCCCTTCAACAAGCCTTTCATGACCGGCCGCGAGCTGTGGCATATCGCCCAGGCGCACGCCAACGGCCACCTGTCCGGCGACGGCCAGTTCACCAAGCGCAGCCACACGTGGCTCGAGCAGCGGACCGGCGCGCAGCGCGCGCTGCTCACCCATAGTTGCACGGCCGCGCTGGAAATGGCCGCCCTGCTGCTCGACCTGCGGCCCGGCGACGAAGTGATCATGCCCTCCTACACCTTCGTCTCCACCGCCAACGCCTTCGTGCTGCGCGGTGCGGTTCCGGTATTCGTGGACGTGCGCGAGGACACGCTGAACCTGGACGAACGCCTGGTCGAGGCCGCGATCACACCGCGTACCCGCGCCATCTGCGTGGTCCACTATGCGGGCGTGGCCTGCGAGATGGATACGCTGGTGGAGATCGCGGCCCGCCACGGGCTGGCCATTGTCGAGGACGCGGCGCAGGCCATCATGTCCACTTACAAGGGGCGCCCGCTGGGCACCATCGGCGATCTCGGCGCGCTGAGTTTCCACGAGACCAAGAACATCATCTCCGGCGAAGGTGGCGCGTTGCTCTGCCGCGACGCGCGCTTCGGCGAACGCGCCGAGATCCTGCGCGAGAAGGGCACCAACCGCAGCCGGTTCTTCCGTGGCCAGGTCGACAAGTACACCTGGGTGGACGTTGGCTCGTCGTTCCTGCCCGGCGAGATCACCGCCGCGTTCCTGTGTGCGCAGATCGAGGAAGCCGACCAGATCACCGCGCGCCGCCTGGCGATCTGGGAGCGCTATCACCAGTGGGCGGAGGCGCACGAGAAGGCCGGCCGGCTGCGTCGCCCTGTCGTGCCGGCTGATTGCCAGCACAACGCGCACATGTACTACATGCTGCTGCCCGACCTCGAGGCGCGCACACGCTTCATCGCCGGGATGAAGGCCCTCGGCGTGCAGACGGTGTTCCACTACATCCCGCTGCACTCGGCGCCGGCCGGCCTTCAGACGGCACGCGTGCACGGCGAGTTGCACAACACCGACGCGCTCAGCGAGCGCCTGGTGCGCATGCCAATGTGGATCGGCGTGGAGGAACACCTCGATGCGATCTTCGCCGCTGCTGACAAAATGCTTACGTGAACGAGAGCGCGGTTCCGGCCTCGGGATCCGCCCGGGCCTACCTCCAGTCCCTGCCCACCCGGCTGGCTGCGTCGACGCTACGCCAGCGCCTGCAGGGCACCCTGCTGCTGGCGGCCGGCCTGATGCTGCTGTTGCTGCTGGCCGTTCCCTACGAACGGCAGACGCTGACCGTCACCGTGGAAAGCGCGGAGCCCGGCCGGTTGCAGGTCTACTTCGACATGGGCGGCGGCCTGTCAGAATCGCTCTCGACCGCCCTGGCCTATCCCGCCGGCCAGACCGAGCTCCGCTACAGGCTGCCGCGCGGCACTATCCGCGGCCTGCGGCTGGATCCAGCCGCAGGCGCCGCGCCGCTCGTGTTCGCCCGCATAGCGGTAACCGGCACCAACCAGCATGACGCGCGCGTGCTGGCCGATCCCCTGCAGTTGCAGGGCCCGCAGATCGCACGCGACGGTACCGACGAACACGGCCACGCGCGTTTCCTTGTCGCCGAAGGCGCCAACGATCCACAACTGCCGGTCGCGCTGGAAACTCCCCTGCCGAGCAATACCGGCATCGCGCCAGCGGCGTGGACCGCGCTGTGGTGGGGCTTCTGGCTTAGCCTGCTGGGCGTGGCCACCCTGCAGTTCCTCCGCCTTTCCAGGCCGACCCTGGTCCTGGCGCTGGTCGCGCTCGGACTGTGCTCGGCCATGGCGATGTTCTCGCCGACCAATGGTCGCTCCCTGCATCCAGATGAACGCCTGCACGAGGCCGATGCCCGTTACTTCCAGCGGCACTGGGCACCGCCGAGGATGGATGCACCCGATCTGGTCCCCAGCTTCACCACCAGCCCATACGGCGTTACCTATCTGTCGGAGTGGAATGTGGTGTACCTGTTCGCCGGCAAGGCTTCGCGGCTGTTTCGCGAGCTGGGCATGAACGAGATACTGTCCTTCCGCGCTTTCAACCTGGCGATGTTCGCGCTCATGCTCCTCGGCCTGGTCGCGACAGGAGCGCCACGAGGGAGCTATATCCCGCTGCTGGTGACGCCACAGCTCTGGTACGTGTTTTCCTATTTCAACGGCGACGCTTTCCCGTTCGCGCTGGGCATGCTGGCCTGCGTAGTCGCGCTGATGCCGGACGGCCCGCTGCAGCGCTTCCTGCAGCGGCGGGGTCCATTCGATACGGCGACACTGGGGCACGTGCTGCTGTTCTGCACCTGCTTCGGGCTGCTGTTGTTGTCCAAGAAGAACTACTGGCCGGTCGCCGCCTTCATCGCACTGTCCATGTCGGTGGTGGCGCTGCGCCTGCGTGCTGGTCTCGTGCTGGCGCTGGTCACGCTCCTGTTGCTGGGAGTCGCGGCCAACGGCGCCGGCGCCGCGCTCGCGGCGGTCGCGGGCCCAGGCATGCTTGGGCTCGCGGGCGTGCTGGCCGTACTGGCGCTGGGCTATTGCCTGTATTCGACCTGGACGCTGCTGCGCGAACCGGACAGCCGGCGCGGCGTCGGCCGGATCGCCATCGTGCTCGCGCTGGCGGCGGCCGTGGCGCTGCCCTGGATCGGCGCGGATGCTTACAAGCACCGCGGTGAACCGGGCAAATCGGCGCTGATCGAGCAGCAGCGCGAACGGTATGCGGCCCCTGCGTTCAAGCCGTCGGCGGCCGACAGCCTGGTTGAGCAATACCCGGGGCTGCGCCTGCAGGAGAAGGGCGTCACCCTTGGCGGCCTGCTGGCCGCGCCGAGGACATGGCACACGACGACCTTCCGCAGCTTCTTCGGCGTCTACGGCTACATGGAGTACTACGACGCCGACATCGTCTACCGGGCCATGGGCTGGGGCGTGTCCGCGCTCCTGCTGCTGGCGCTGGTCTGGGGCCTGGCGACGCGCACGCTGCCTGCCGCCGAGGCCATTGCCAGCGCCGGCTGCGCCGCCGCTCTGGTGCTCGCTTCGCTCCTGCACAGCTGGGTCTACGACTTCCAGCCGCAGGGGCGCTACGTCCTGGGCATCCTGGTGATGATGGTGCCGTTCTTCCTGCGAATCGGCGAGTCGCCGCGCGCCCGGCAATTGTTCACCGCCGCTGCGCTGTTCTTTTTCCTGCTGTCGGCCGCCTCGTTCACCCGCATCGCGTTGCCGCACCTGACCTGACGCAAGGCTGCGGCACACGCGGCGCTACGCGCACGCGTCGTACGGGAACGAAGAAGACACGCCCGGCGACAGATGGGCAGCGCAGCGCCGTCCCACGCCGGCGGCATCAGGACTCCAGCAAGAACGGCTGGGTCAAGGAAAGATTGGGGTTGTAGGCTGGGTCATGCTGCAACGCCTTGGCCCAGCGTTCCCGCATGAACGCCACTTCGGACATGAACCTGGCCTGCTTCACCGGATTGTCCTCGAGACCACGCGACGCCGACTCGTGGTGGTACAGCTCGGCGAACGGCGTCCACAGGTTGCGATATCCCTTCTCGCGGATGCGCAGGCACAGATCGACGTCGTTGAACGCCACGCGCAGGCGTTCGTCCAGTCCACCGACTTCCTCGTAGACCGAGCGTCGCACCAGCAGGCAGGCCGCCGTCACCGCCGACAACTCCTGGACCAGCAGCATGCGCCCGAAGTATCCCTGGCTGCCGCGTGGATGGCGGCTGCCGACATGGCCCGCCACCCCGCACAAGCCAACCAGCACGCCGGCATGCTGGATGGTGTCGTCGGGGTAGTACAGCATCGCGCCCACCGCGCCCACGTCCGGGCGCATCGCATGGGCAACCATCTCCTCCATCCAGTCGGCGGAGATCACCTCGATATCGTTGTTGACCAGGCCGATGACCTCGCCACGCGCCTGGGTCACGGCAAAATTATTGATCGCCGAATAGTTGAACTCGCCCGGATAGGAAAGGACCCGCAGGTTCGCGAGCCCGGAGATCCGGGCGAAGTATTCCAGCGTCTCGGGCTCGACCGAACCGTTGTCCACCACCAGGATCTCGTAGTCCGGATAGGTGCTGCGTTCGAGGATGCTGTCCACGCACATGCGCAGCAGATGCACGCGGTCGCGGGTGGGAATGACCAGGCTCACCTTCGGTGCAGGCACCGGCGTGGGCCGCTTCACCCGCATCATGCTGGCCGGGAGAATGCTCACCTCTCCCATCTGCCCGGTGCGCTGCAGGTGCTCCGCGACCGCACGGCGGCCAGCGACCACCGCGTAGTTCTTCTCACCGGCGGCCAGCGCGGTCGAGCCTTGGATCGCGCGCCAGTGGTACAGGACACGCGGGATATGCACGATCTGCCCGGGCGCGATGCGCTCGATGCAACGCAACGCCAGATCCCAGTCCTGCGAGCCCTCCAGTCCCTTGCGGAATCCGCCCAGCTCGCGCACCAGCGGCAGCGAATACACGCCAAGGTGCGAAATGCAGTTCTGGCCCAGGAACAGGTCGTAGTTCCAGTCCGGCTTGAAGTAGGGATCGAAGCGCCGGCCATTCTCGTCGATCTTGTCCTCGTCGCTGTAGATCAGCCTGGCATCCGGCACGCTGCAGATCGTCTCGGCAACCAGCAACAACGCATCGGGGTGCAGTTCGTCGTCATGGTCGAGCAGCACCATGTACTCGCCCGTGGCCACCTCCAGCGCCGAGTTGGACGACTCGGAGATATGCCCGTTCTTCTGCCGGTAGACGACCTTGACCCGGGGATCGCGGCGCTTGTATTCCTCCAGCACCCTGCGCACGTTCGGCGAAGGCGACGCATCATCGGAGATGCACAGCTCCCAATCCGGATAGTGCTGTTCCAGCACGCTGTCCAGTGCATGGCGCAACCAGCGTTCCGGCGCCTGGTAGACAGGCACGACCACCGACAGCAGCGGCCGGCGCGGCAGCGCCGCAAGGCGCACAGCGACGTCAGCCAGGCTCGACGCCGGTTCATTACGATCCAACCATCTGGCGTAGCTGCTGGACAGCCGGGGTTGCAACGCCTGATAGTCCTCGGCGCCCTGCCTGAGCAGGGCGCCGGGTCCGGCTTTGGCGCCAGCCGCCAATAGTTTTCCCATAAGTCTCAGGGCATTACCCGCCCCGCCTCCCCGTGCTTCATGAACACGACGGAGCATGTGCAGCCATGCGGTGGAACGTGCCACAGGGCGCAGGCGGACCATGAGCTCGAAACGCGCATTCTCGTCGCTGGGATCCAGCCGCAGGGAACACAGCCCGGCTCCCAGGTACAGGACTGTCTCGCTGCGCCCCTTCGCATCGTAGGGAAGCAGACCAATCCGGTTGGAATGGGCCGGCCCATCGCCATAGGCCGGATAGATGCAAGGGTTCTCCAGGCGCCCGGCGTACGTACGGCTGTCGATCGTCAGTACATACCAGCCGGGGGACACGCCGGCCAGACCGTTGCCGGCCGGCGCCTCCATCATCTGCAGGGAAAATTGCGGATCCCGATGGCTGCCATGCCATTGGCCGTCGTCCGACCGGGTCACATTGGCCAAGGGCACCAGCACCATTTTCCAACCCGCCGACTGCCAACCATCGCGCAGCCTGCGCTCCTGCCGCCTCTGGCTCAGGCGGTCGTCTCGGTGAATCCTGATGCGATCTTGCGGATCCACGACGCTACTTCTTCACTCTCCGCCACGGATATTGATCCGCACCGATGAGTTGTAGCCGTTGCCGAGATCGAAGTAGATCCGGAACTCATCGCTGAATTCACCCCGCATCCTGACCTGCAGCCCGCGCTTATCGACACTTGGTCCAAGGTTCCGCAGTGCACTGGGCGCAATCCAACCCGCGTTCGTGGCATTCCCCAGTACCAAAGTACAACCGGATCCGGCGTCGGCATCGACACGCACGGTGCGAACCATCTGCAGCTTCGTGTCGCTGCATACGTCGATCACGTGTTTGCCGTCAGCCTCACTGAGAACGATGCTCTCAACAGCCACCTTCGCCTGCGTGAGTTGCGTGGGGTCCAGACGCACCGAAGCAATCGCCGATCTGGGTAGCTCGATATTGAACTCGATCTCACGGGATGCTCTGGCAGGCAGATCCTTCGGTATTGTCAGCGCGAGCGCTGCAAAGGCCCCGCTACGTGCGATCTGCTCGACATGCAGCCTGTTCTCGGCGATGAATGCATTGAGCCCCGATCTCGCGTCGCTCACCGCGTCCTTGCGTACCAGCACGGCCATGCGTCCGCCGCCGGCTTCTGACTGCCTGCGCACGGCGTCCCGGACCGCACCTGGAACATTCTTGCCCGCATCAATCATGAAGTAGCTTTTCGGGGCGGGCTGGAGACTGGAGGAAATATAGAAGCCGGGAGAGAAACTGAACGTAATGTCATTGGCTGGCGAATGAAACACCGCGAAGAGCGCCCGCCATTTTTCATCTGCCGCCGCCCGATCCTGCGACACTACAACGGCAACGAATCCGCCCAGCACCAGGACCGCTATCGAACCCAGGACACGCGCGCTCGTCCTCGTCCATTGTCCGGCAACGGCCGATACCAGATGCACCAGATAGGCGGTGGATACCACCGCAAGCAGCGCAAGCGGCGGGATGAGAAAGAACGTGTGGCGCAATCCACCCAGCGGAAAGGCATCCCGTACCTGCGCAGCAAGCACGACCGCGATGGAAGCCAGCACGCTGACGGCAAGGAATCCTCCCGCGCGCAGGAAGGCCCGATCAGCCTTCGTCGCTGCTCCACGCAGCCAGGACACCCGATACACCGCGATGGCAAGTGCCGCCACGATGGCCACTGCCACGGAAACACCCAACCACCTATGCACCTGGGCCAAGACGGTGGCGCCGTCCATGACCTGCACAAAACCCAGAATATCCGTACCTACCTGCCTCAGTGAGTGAAGCATGAACGACGCCATTCCGCCCTCACCCCGCCCCACCCAGTCGCTAAACGAAGAATGCAGCCCGCGGGCGCGATTCCAATGTGCATCGGGTACCGAAAGGCGATAGGCAACAAGCGACAAGCCGCCGACGAGCAGGGGCACTGCGGCGGAAAACATCCTGCGGACGAAGTTTCCGTTGGCCGTGATCACGCCAGGAACGAATGCGGACAGGAGAACCAGCAGCCAGAACCAGGTCGAAACAGCGCCCAGCAGAATGACCGTAGTCGGGTAGAACCATGGCAACACGGCCATGACCAGCAAGCGCCACTTTGTCCACGCCGGCATCCGGCCAGCGATCACATCGGGCATCAGCATCCCCAGCAGCAACGCCTCCAGCAGAATGCTTTCGCCATAGTTGGGCATCCCCCACCGCGCAAAGAACAACAGCCGCATATTGCTTATGACGAACAGCACCACAAGCGCCTGCGTAATACGATCGACCGGCAGGTCGTCCTTGCGGAAGAAGGCAAGCCAGAAGACGAAGCACGCGATGGCGACGGCCGCGGGAACCCGGTACCAGAAGAATGAGTTTCCGAACAGACTGTGGATAACCCACACCTGCGCCTTGAGCGTATGCCCGTAATGGAACGACTTCATGTAATCCCAGAAGCCGCTCTTGAGGAAGTGGATGGCGTTGTGCTCATCGCCAACCAGATGATCGCCGCCCAACCATCCGAAGATCAGGACCAGGCCTACGAGGCCAGCCCAGAGCGGCAACACACGGTTGATCAGCATAGAGCGCGTTCCCGTTTGGTCTTTCAAGTACTGCATGTGGCCACTCTTTGGGGCGTGCTGGATTGTAGTCCAGTCATATCCAGGCTGCACCTCGGCTGGAGGCGCTTCCAGCAGGCCCGAGCGGCTTCCGGCATTGTCGCCCCCAGAGTGCTTTCCAGATGTGCAGCAGGCGGCCGGCCGCGTGGCGGCGGATGCTCA
Organism: Stenotrophomonas sp. Steno-Z2; assembly: GCF_056393235.1. Classification (NCBI taxonomy): domain Bacteria; kingdom Pseudomonadati; phylum Pseudomonadota; class Gammaproteobacteria; order Lysobacterales; family Lysobacteraceae; genus Stenotrophomonas; species Stenotrophomonas sp. Steno-Z2. The sequence goes on from NZ_JBWJOY010000003.1 coordinate 248,820, forward strand.
CAGCGCGCCAACGCCAGCCACCTGGCCGGACAAACGTGTGCATTGGGCGATCCGCCCAATGACCAGCGAGACTGATGACAGGCCTGCCGCTGATGATGCGATCCAACCAACTGCCTGGCCAGCGCCAGCAGCGTTGACTGGAGAGGCCGGCAAGAATGATCGAACAGGCACACCTAGCCTTAGCGAAGGCGGCACGACCACATGCAAGCAGCCATGGCGCCGCCCGCCAGGCAGGCGACTACGTTGATCCGCGTTGGCCCGTACTCGGGCAGTACTCGGCCGACAGGCGCGGGGCGGGCGCATCCATGCAGATCACCCGCCCTTGGGAGCCGGGGGCCTTGCGCCCCCGTCTCCATAAACACACTGATGAACAACCCACCGAGAGCAACGCCTCAGCAGGAATGACACCCAAAAGTCAGCCTTGCGTGCCGCTCTGGATCTCGCCACGAACGCGCTGTTCGAAGTTGTAGCCGCGACCCGTATCAAGCAGCAGGAACGGCCCCTGGCCGCCTGCAGGCACCGCCATGTCAATCTCAACACGGCGGGCCGATGGCGACGACTCCAGCGATCCGAATGCCGACAGACCCATCCAGCCCGGGTTGCCGTCGACTCCGAACACGATATTGCAGTCCTCACCCGAACGGCTGAACGACGCGATCCGTACCCGCTGTACATTGCGGGGAGCGCAGGCATCCATATTCATGACGGTGTCGCTGCCGCTGACCAGAGCTATCCGTCGGATCCGGACCTTCTCCCCGGCGACGGAAGTGGGATCCAAGCGGATAGCGTTGATCGCATCACCCGGAAGCGCGAAAACGAAGGTTGCCATCGAAGCCTCCGCCGGGGCGCTACCAGGTGCCTCCGGCAAAGGGGCGGCCGCCGGGGCTGCAGCGGTATCAGCTTCGCGCTGTCCGCACGCCGCGGTGGCGAGCAGCAGCAGGCAGGTAAGGGCAGTACGGATATTCATAGTTTCACCAGGAAAGATGGCAATGGGCACGTCGAATACTTGCAAGCTGCACGTTCGTCTATTGCACCAAGCGGCGCAGCAGGCGGGATTCTATATCACGCCCTGTCCGGCGGATAGCGGCGAACACCCCCGGATCAGGGGCGCATGCCGGAGTCCGTCCCGGGCTGGGCAAGCAACTCATCCACATGCGGTCTGAAGCGCGCCTCCCAACCATTCTCGCGCACGTAACAATCAAAGGCAGCCGGGTCTTTTTTTCCATCGCGGAGCAGCTCGCCAACATGAGCAATGAAGCTTTCATGGCTGTGTGCCACGCGCAGGAGGGGAGAATTCCGGTCGATGTTGTAGATCTCGGTAGACACCACCGGAACCCGGCACGCCAGGTACACGAACAGCTTGAGGGGGTTCATGCTGCGGGTGAGAGCCATATCCATGTGCGGGATGATGCCGACGTCGAAGCGCGACACCCACGCACCGACCTGCGCATACGGAATAGCCCCGACAAGGAGAATATTGCGGTGACGCTTCAATTCCAGGACGTCGGGATTGGCATGCGTTGAACCGATCAGAACCACCTGTGCATGGGGAAAAGAGTCGGCGAGCTTGCCGATAAGCTCGATGTCGATCTTCTTCTCCAGATTCCCGACGAATCCGATTTTCGGTTTCGTCGACGCAACGTAATCCGCAAAGGCTGCGCTCTGGGGAGCGGATGCCGACCCCATCTGCTCATCGCAACCATTGGGAACGAGACGAATGTCTGGGAAATATCGCCGCATCGACTCCAGCACTGGCTCGCAGTTTGCGAAGGCCATGTCTGCGCGCTGCAACAGCTCTTGATAGTTGATGGTGAGGCGTTCGCGCTCGTCGTCAGTGATGCTCGGCCAGGCGCGATGGTCGTCGACCACATCCACAACTACTTTCCGGGGCCTGAAAGAATCGACCACGCCTGCGGCCAGGTAATTCTTCGGATAGATCCAGAAAATCGCATCCGAAGGATTGATCTCGGCGCGGCGCAACGCACCCTCCAGGTACTCGTTGTACGCAGCGGCGAGGCTCATACGGTCAACATGCGAATCGTGGGTAGCGTATCGGCCCGGGGGAAACACGAAAACATCATGCCGGATCTTGCCTGCGTCCAGGCCGCCCATCAGCTTTTCATAGGTAGCCTGATAGATAAGGCGATCGTGATTGTATGGCTTGTCGTTGCGGCGCCAGGCCAGCAGGGCATGCTCGGATACCGGCGCATCCAGCACCAGCACCCGACGTACGTCCTCGCGCTGAGCCAGGTAACGGATGGTCATGTCGGACCGTCGACCATACAGCCCGGTGTCGTTCTGTTTCCAGAACACCACAACGTCCACGCCGCTATTCTGCAGGTGTCCGCCAGCAGACACGCTTGGCATGCCGAGAACCCGACGTTGGTGCGCCAGGAGGACCCGCAGATCATCCATCGGCTTTCGCTGCGATCCCAGCGCCCGGGTAATGATGGCCCGCATCTGGCGAGCAGCCGATGCGTAGCTGTAGCGATCAAGAAACACCTTGCGCACGCGCTCCGCCCAGTTGCGCTGGAACACGCGATCACCGGCGATCGACTTCACCTGCATTGCCACATCGTCTCGCTTGACCGGAATCGCCACACCATCGTCGATCAGCTGCCCCATTGGTGGCGTCCGCGTCGCCAGCAGAGGAATACCCATGCCGATCGCATCGATCGCCTTCGCCGGAAGCTGGTAGCGCGCAATATCGCTCTCCTCGTCCTGGGGAAGACAGACGACGTCGGCCATCGCCACGATGCCTGGGATCGACGTGAATGGCTGGTTCGGGAGATAGATCACGCGCCCGTTCGCGAGCTTGTCCAAGGTCGCCACCACGCGTCGATCAGTGGCCTGTCCGACAACGACAAGCACAGCGTCACGATTGATATCCTGCCCCACGGCCTCCGCAAGCACATTGATGCCCTTGTGCTCTCTTGGCGTCCCGAAGAACAGCAGCACGCGCGCATCCCGTGGCACCCCATAGCGATCGCGGGCAGCATCCCTGTCATGCAACTCCGGGTCGAAGAATCGCTCGTCACGGACGTGCGGGACGATGGTTCCCCCGAACTCCCGATACAACTCGACGTTGGATACCAGGATCTCGTCGGCATACCTGCGCATGTACTGCGCGAGCCCGGTCCACAGCGCGGAGTAGGGCTCGACCTCCCCGGCAGCCGCGCCATCCGGCATCGCCGCCAGCTGGTCGAGACTGACTTCGTCGGCACCCTTGAAGAACGACATCTCGTGGTCATCGATGTCCAGGATCAAGGGGCAACCAAACTTCTCCTTGATCAGTACACCCAGCTGCACCGACGGCAGCCGCGACTTGCATGCGATCACGATGTCGGGGCGGATCCGCTGTGCGAGATCCTCCAGCGCTTCCGCAAACTCCGGGAAATTACGTCCAGGCAGGGCAATCACCGGCAGGCGACCTTCCCGCACCGGCTCCCAGACGCCGGTACCGTACCGCGGAAACTGGAAGCCCGCGATTACCACGTTGCGAACCACCCGGTCGAGCACCTCTGCCAGCATGTACGAGCGCCCGAGCGGGTTATGCCCCACGTCCCAGGTTATGACCAGCGCAGTCAGTGGCAGCACGCGCTCCTGCGGGTTGGGGGCACACACAGGGACCATGGTGGACGCGTGCCCTTCCGCGGGCGCATCCATGCCACTGGCCGGGCACGCACCGGCCGGCGAAAGCGCGCGAAGCAGGCGGCCTTCGCCGCGCCCGTACAGGACGTAGTGCAATAACGGATTGATGCCGAACTCCTCGACATCCGGGTAGTCTTCGAGGTAGCGAGCGGCATCGAAGCGCGGCCCTGGCGACCGCCCCATCCTCCACCCGAACCGCAGGTAATGTTCCAGTGGCGTCAGCGGCAACTGGGCCACGTCGCGATAGGTCCCCAGGTACCATTCAACGTCGAACAGACCCGATTCCTCGACCTTCTGCAACATTGGTTTTTCGATCCTGACCACTCCCGCTCCTCTTCCGATAACATCCATTTTTCCAGCCAAGCGATCCACCATTCAAACCGGCACTCGATTCGCGACCGCACCACGCAGCGCGCGCATTTCCGGCGAGGAGAAGGCGGCACGTACGCGTTCCAGATAATCCGGATACCGGGACGCCAGCACCCGCATTCCCTGCTCCAACAATCCCGGCCGCTCCGGGCCGAAGCTGGCGCTGCGTACATGGAACACGAAAGCACGTGGCGTCACCACATGCCTCCAGCCCATCTGGAGCGCGCGCATGCAGAGGTCGTTCTCCTCGCCATAGCCGCGGGGGAAAGCCTTTTCATCGAATCCGCCTACCTCATCAAGCATGGCCCGGCGCAGGTAAATGCAGAATCCCGAGCCGGTAGGTACATCCACCGGGGCCATTGAAGCAACACTCTGGACCACCAGTGCCGCATGGTCGTCCATGGACACACCTTCCGGACGCGGGTTGGCCCGCCCCTCGACAGGAAACGAAAATGCGCCGGCATTGTCGCTCATCGGCGTAACGGTACCTATGCCTGCACCGGCGTACGCCGTCGAACGCAAGCCTTCGAGCCACTGCGGGGTCACGACCGTATCGCTGTTGAGAAGCACCACGTCGTCGGTTCCGGCTTCGCGAAGTCCAATATTAACCGAGCGTGTGTAGCCGAGATTGGTTGCATTGCGCAGGACGCGTACGCCTGGCATCCGTGCCCAGCCATCCAGCAGGTCGCCGATGCGGGGGTCCGTGCTTGCGTCGTCGATCAGCAACAGCCTCGCCGCATCATGGTTGAGATGGCGCTCCAGGGACTCCAGACAGTTCCGGACGGCCTCGAAAGCGTCGTGGATCGGCACCACGATCGTGGTCGTTCCCGGCGGGCGCGCCACGACGGGAACACTGTCGCGCAACTCAAAGATCAGACGGTATGACGCCTCAAGTTGCATGCGCAGATGGTCCGGAGTCAATGCGTCAAGCACCCGCTTACGCCCCGCCTCCCCCATGCGGATGATTCGCCCGGGATCCGCGCACAACAGAACCACACAGTTGGCTACGGCCTCCACATCGCGGAATGGCGCCAGGAAACCGTTCACGCCATCCTGAATCAGCTCGGCCACTGCTCCCCAGTCGTAGGCGACGACCGGACGACGTGCCGCCATCGCCTCCGCCACCGTGCGCCCGAAAGATTCAGCGAAACTCGATAGGTTGAGGACCACGTTCGCCTGGCCAATGGCGTCCCGCGAACTCTCGGCATAGCCCATGAACTCGATGTTGCCCGGCAGCTCGCCGCGCGACTGCGCGTCCTGCAAGGCCAGCACGTCGGCCGTTTCCGGCCCGACCAGAAGGAAGCGCGCATCGCAACCCATCGATGCGCAAAGCCGCGCCACCTTGACGAAATCGCCTATACCTTTCTTTGGAGAATTGCTGCTCACGAGCGCGACCCGGACCGGCCCATCGATCACGTTCTCGAGGTCGAATTCCCCTGGATCAACTGCGTTGGCGACTGTGGATGTATGGACGTGGTCCGCGAATGCTCGGGCAGTCAAGCGCGAGTTCCCGACTACATGGTCGCAACGCGATGCGACATCCACGACGATCTGCTCCGGCGTCATGCCGACCGTTTCGCAGAGCTCCGGATCATGTTCCACGACCTCACGCGCATGGACCACAGCCAGGCGCCCCATGCGCCGCGCGGCCAGCAGCGGCTCGACCAACATGATGGTGTTCGCATGGACAACGTCGATGCCGTGCCGCGCGATGAGGTCTGCGAACACCAGCACCAAGGCTTCATCGATGCGGCGAGACGCACGCCATTGCGGATACGCGAACACATGCACACCGCAACTGTGTTCGCGCAGGTGCTCAAGATAGGCCTCATTGGCCGCACTGGGCAGGGTTACCAGCACATTGAACTGCATGCCGGCCATCGCTTCAACGATATCGAGAAAACTCCGCTCCCCGCCGAACAGATACTCCCCGGAAGCATGGGCGCAGAGCAATATCGTACGTCGACCCTCCACGAACTCCCGTGCCCCCGCGTGCCACGCATCGCGGATGATCCGACCAAAAAAGGGCGCCGTCCTGCCGACTTCTGCCCCTACGTCGCCGCCCGCGAGCGCGCGCACTTCCCTGCCTTCAAGCTGCCCGTATCGAAGATAGTGCAGCAGTGGATTCAGGCCCCTTACATCCGGATAGCGGCCGAGATACCAAGACGCATCGAAGGCCGGACCGGGATTGCGACCCAGTCGCCAGCCAAGCCACAGATAGTGTACGAGCGGATCAAGCCCAATCGCCGCGACATCCCGGTACTCGCGCAGGTACCAGCCCTCGTCAAAAAACCCCGAGTCGCGCACGAGGCTGGCTTCGGGCTGGAAATCGCCTACTTGCATGCACGCCCTTCGTTCCTGCCGTGGGCGAGATAATGAACCAATGGATTCAGCCCCGAATCAGCGACATCGGGATTCTCGCGCAGGTATAGACCGGTATCGAAATGCGGCCCGGGATTGCGCGATTCGAACGCGCCAAACCGCATGAAGTGCTCCAACGGGCTCATCCCCCCCTGGGCCACGTCCGGATACTCGCCCAGATACCAGTCCGCGTCGAAAAGGCCCGACTGCGAAACCAAGGTGATGGCATGCTTCCGGTCACGGCCCGGCTCTCCGACCTGTCCACTGAGAAGTCGGCCCAGATACCGCAGGGGGCGGGTTGCTCTCCATGAACGGCTGGCCATGATCTTTGACAGGCGCTCGTTCGTGCCGGCGAGTTGCCTCTGCGCTTCAGCTGCATCTGCCTGGGTCCGTTCCAGATCCGACTCGCGTTTCAGCAGCAGACGTGTGAGCTCCGTCAGCTCGTGATAGCGAACGTCCACTTCCTTCTCGAGGCGCGCGGCCAGTGTGGTTGCTGCACGAAGCTGCTCATCGGCATCGCGCAGGCGGGACTCAAGCGCGGCTTCGCGCTCTCCGGCCGCCGCCACGTCCGTACGAAGCGCATCCTGCAGATCGTTGAGTTCTCGCACCCGCTCCGTCGCCCTCAACAGTTCGTTGCGCAGCCCGTCCACCTGCAGGCGCGAAGCCTCCTGATCACCGCGCAATTTCTTCACTTCCATGCGTGCAACCTCCAATTCCGCTTCCAGGCCGTCGCCGCGCAACCGCGCAGCTTCGTTCTCCTCCAACAGTTCTTTGCGCAGCCCTGCCATCTGCAGGCGTAAGGCCTCCTGATCACGTCGCAACTCCTCCACCTCCATGCGTGCAGCCTCCAATTCCTCTTCCAGGCCACCGGCGCGCAACCGCGCAGCCTCGTTCTCCTCACCAAGCGCGCCAATCTGGGCACGTGCATCGGCCAGCTCCGCACGAGCTTGATCTGCCTGCAGGCGCGAGGCATCAAGCTCGATGACCAGCGCAGCGACTTGTTGGCGCGCACCGACCAGCTCCGCCTTCAACTCGTCGGTATACAGCCGCGCGGCCTCCCGCTCCGACTTGAGCGTTTCGATCGTACAGAGCGAATCTGCGAACTGCCTGTCGAGTTGCTCGAGCCTGGGCCGCATGACCGCAAGCTCGATCCGTGCGTCCTCCCCCAGCCGGCGCACGCTTCGAGCCTCCCGGAGCTGATGATGAAGCGCAGCCCGCTGGATCCGCAGGTCGGTCACCTTCTGCTGGAGCAACGCGTCCACCGTGGCGGCCTGGTTGCTCAACTCATCGCGCAGGGACTTCACGAAACGCTCCCCGCGCTGCGTGGCCTCGCCATCCTGCTTGCCGAGCAGCGCCCTGATCGCCTTGAGCTCCTGGTAGATGCCACTGGCCGGCGACGGTGCCACCGGGGGCACTTCGGGGCGATTGAGCGGTGGCAGCGTGGATTCGTAGGCTTTGAGAACGTCCACCGGCACATCCCAGGCTCCAGCCGGCGGCAACTCGCCACTTTGCAGCTGCTGGAACAGCGCGACCTGCCTGGAGCCCAGGAACTGCTGTAGGTCCTTCTGATCTTCCCGTTCACGGTAAAGATCGGTCGAAATGAAGGCATCCAGCTCCCGCACGGCAGGCATGCGCAGCCCTGCCACGTCGTGCGACCGGAGATCCTCCAGAAGTTTGGCGACGGCCGTGCGTGGATCAGTAATCAGTTGACGGTGCGAGACGACGATCCGCGGCATCCCCTCCGAATCGAGCAGAGCACTCTGCACGTAGCGCTCCCATAGCGCCATGCCCGCAGGAATTGGAATCCCGTTGCGCCTGTGCAGGCTCGATGCGACCTCCACCGGGTTGCGGTAGATGTGGATCCCCACCGGCACCTCGAGGAAACGCCGCCACAGCGGCAACAGCAGGCACAATCGTGGCTCTTTGATCATCCAGGGCCTGTGCCCGTCGAGCTCAAGTACCAGCTTGGCGGCCTGCCTGTTGAAATCCTCCAGCACCTTCCCGGCCACCGCGTTCACATCGAAGTCCGCGACCCTGTTCCAGTCGCAGCCTGCAGCGTGCAGGATACTGTCGTTGAGCGCACGCACGTCGCGCCGCTCCCAGAATCCCTTCGGGTTTTCCTGGTTGGCGCCAGTGGTGACACCCTCCGGGCCGAAGTAGGCCCCCATCAGGTTCAACACGCGCGCCAACGCCGAAGTCCCCGATCGGTGCATCCCCAGTACAATCATTTGCATGCGCCATTCTCCGGTCAACGCGGCGGCAAGCCGCGGACGATCGCCTCGATTTGGCCCGACAGATTGAAGTTGGTGCCGTCAGGCCCCTGGACGCTGAAGTTCTTCAAGTCCGCCACTGAACGGATGTCAGTTGCAGGGAGCACCAATTGGTAACCAACCAGCGCGTGCGGAAGGCCCAGGTGCCGCTGCGCGTCGGGGCGCAGCTGCTTCTCCACCGAATCAACCCTCAGGTTGCGCCGCCCCAGCTTCACACTGATTTCCGACGGCAGGAAACCTTCGGTATCGATCGCCCAGCCGCGCACCAGCAACCTGTCATCCTCGATCGTGATTTCGTCCACGAAGCCAAGAGGATCGAATACGCGGCGCGGCGCTCCATCTCCGTCGCTGCTCTCACCGCCGAGCAACGACAGGTAGAACTGTTCGGCCCGCTGCGCCAGCACATCGTCGGGCAGCGGCGGATCCACCGCACGCTCCCAAGTCAGGCGCACCGGCATGTAGCCATGCTCCACGAGGATGCGTTCGACCGTTTCGCCGTGCTCGGCCGGAACGTAGACGTCCAGCGCCACATCACCACCGTCGACCCCGTCCAGCCATCTCCCCACCAGCTGTGGCCCCAACCCGTTGTCGAAGATGTCACGGGTGATCCGGTCGATCTGGAAAGGTGACCAGTCCGTTGTGACCAGCGCGCGCATCGCCTCGGGCGCGTCCTCGATGCCCCGCCCGATGCGGCTGATCTTCTGGTCGCCGGAGATCACCGGCACCCCTGCGGGCACAAACAGACTCTTTGCAATGCTGCTTTTGCCATAACCAGGCGGTTGCATCAGCAGATAGGCCATGGGACGCCTGCGGCTGATGTGGATGACGTGCCGTGACACCGGATCGCCGTCCTGGGAGATGCTCGGGCCCATCCACTTCCAGGCGTAGCCTTCCAGCACCCGGCGCAGCATCGGCATGCTCGGGAACAGGCGCTCGTCGTCCCCGCGCCTCACCTGCGTCCACTCGGGCCGAGCCGAGGACACGATGCCCAGCTCCAGCACCAAGGTCCCGTCCGGCGACAGTCGTTCCACCAGGCGATGGATAAGTGCTTCCTGATCCTCCGCGTAGTGCAGCGCCGACGCCAGCAGGATCACGTCGAACATGCCATCGGGCAGACGCTCCCAGCCCTGATGCAGGAACTCACAGCCGGGAAACCGCGCGCGCGCGCGCCGGATGAAGGACAGGGAATGGTCGATGCCGACTACCCGGATTGCACCCTGCGCATGCGCAAAACCGCAGAAAAAGCCCTCATTGCAGCCAACATCCAGGAACGCCTTGCCACCTAGTTCGGGCATGCGCAGCGCCTTGAGCTTATCGAGCGTCCGCGAGTCTCCGGCGGCTCCTGGAAATGACTGGTATTGGCTCATGTCTGATCGTTTCTCGAGGATCTTTTTCAAGGGGACACACGCAGGGCGGCAAGCACGGCCGGCCCAAGACGAAGGGAAGCATCCCCAAGTTCGCCGCTCCCGCCACCGAGGACACGGAGAAAATCTCCCAACTGCGCTGGACAGGACGCCCCCGGCACCCTGACCGTAGCAAGAAAGCCGCACTCATCGTCCGACAGCCCAAGGTGACGCACCACGTCAGGCCGTTTGACATACTGTATGGATTCGGCGACATGCCGGCGCCCGTCGATCTCCAGCACCAGCCCTCGGGGCGTCGCTCCCTCGGTATCCACCATCCACCCCTTGAGTACGAAGGCCCCCTCTCCCTCGCCCGGGCGGATCTCCTCCACGACGCCATACACCTGCGCCCCTTGGGACTCGATCGGCTCGATGGTGATTGCGTTCTCCGCGCGCAGTTGCGCCATCATCCCGTGATAGCGTTTGAGTGCCGACGTGATGTCCCCTACGTGCACCAGGCGACCGCCTTCGAGGACGATGCCTTTGTTGCACATGTCGCGCAGCAGGCCGACGCTGTGGCTGGCCAGCACCACGATCTTGCTACCGCCAACCCGATCCTGCATGCGCTCCTTGGCCCGCTCCATGAAGTCCGCATCGCCCGCGCCGACCCACTCGTCCATCAACATGATGTCGTGTTGGACCGAGGTGGAAATCGCGAAGCCCAAGCGCATCTTCTGGCCCGAGGACAGAGTACGCAGGCGGTGACTGGCCTTGTGCGCAAGGCCGGAGAATTCGAGGATCGATGACACTTGGTCCCGCAGGAAGGCCGCACGCAGCCCCATTGCCACGCCGCGCAGGAAAATATTCTCGCGTACCGTGGCCTCGCCATTGAATCCAAGCGACATGTTCAGCAACGCCTGGCAGCTGCCATGCACGTCAAGCGTGCCGCTGCTGGGCCGATAGACCTGGTTGAGCACACGCAGCAGGGTGCTCTTGCCTGCGCCATTGCGCCCCAGGATCGCCAGTCGGTCGCCCTCCCGGACCTCGAAGCTCAGGTTGTCGAGCAGCCGCACCAGCTGTCGCTTCGGAGGATCGAAGGCCGCCCCCCTGAAGATACCCGCCCACCCCTTCGACTCCCGCTCCTGTTGCAGGAAGATCGGCACGTCCAGGCAAAGCCGGTCCAGACGGATATAGGCGCTCATCGATTCAGATCCACAGTGGCACGTAACGCGCATAGCGCCGGTAGGTGAAGGTCGCCACCACCAGGCCAACGACGGTCATGGTCCCTACGTACCACCAGGTCAACGGCTCGACCGCCTCGCCCAATATTGGCGCGCGGAACAACTGGACGAAGTGGTAAAACGGGCTCAGGCGCATCAGCATGCCGCGGATGCTGTCAGCAGGCATCATCTCGGGGTACCAGATGATCGGTGTCAGCAGGAACATGAAGATGGAGATGTTGTTCAACAGCTGCCCGAAGTCGCTGAAGCGCGCGCCCAGCAGCGAAAAAACCACACTTACCCAGAGCGAATTGACATAGATCACCAAAAGCGTCAGCGGCGCCAGCAACAGGCCCGCCGGCTGCAGGTCCGCTACACGCGCGTACATCGCCAACGCCACCAATGCCACCGGCACGTACATACAGAAGTCGAAGAAAGACCTGGCCAGGGACTGCAGCAGGTAATCGGTAAGCCGCATGTGCCCGTCCATGATGAAGGCATGGCTGGACGCGAATACGTTGGCGCTGCCCGTCAGGGTGGACATCAGGATGCGGAACACCATCGCACCCAATGCCACGTGCGCCGCGAACAAGGCAAGATCCCGTTGCTGCATGGCCGCGAAGAACGAGCCCAAGCCGAACACATACACCACTGCAGGCGCCATCAGCCAGAAGATACCGAAGCGCGAGCGGCGCGCGCGCACCAGGATGTCGAGCCAACTGGATAGCCCCCAGAACTCCGGATTGCTCAGGCTATGCCGGAGTTCGCGCCAGAAGCCCGTGCTCGCCGGGGCTGGCGCCGTGCGGGAAGGCGAGGCGTTCTGTTCGGTCATACTCACGGCAACGCGCGCTCAAGATCCGCACGCAGGTCGGCCACCTCCTCCACCCCCACGCTCAACCGCACCAGCGCATCGCTGATGCCCAGCTGTTCGCGGCGCGCCACCGGGATCGAGGCGTGGGTCATCACCGCGGGGTGGTTGACCAGGCTTTCCACGCCGCCGAGCGATTCGGCGAGGGTGAACAGCTCGGTACGCTCGCAGAAGCGTTTGGCGGCCTCGAAGCCGCCCTTCAGCACGATGGAGACGATGCCGCCGTAGCCGCCCATCTGCCGGGTCGCGAGCTCATGCTGCGGATGCGACGGCAGGCCGGGGTAGATCACTTTTTCGATGGCCGGGTGCGTCTCCAGCCACCGGGCCAGTTCCAGCGCGTTGGCGCAGTGCGCCTTCATGCGCAGCGGCAGGGTCTTCAGGCCGCGCAGGGCCAGGAAGCTGTCGAACGGGCCCTGCACGCCGCCCACCGAGTTCTGCAGGAAGGCCATCTGTTCGGCCAGTTCGGCGTTGTCGCCGACGACGACCATGCCGCCGACCATGTCCGAATGACCATTGAGATACTTGGTGGCCGAATGCACGACGATGTCCGCACCCAGTTCCAGCGGGCGCTGCAGCATCGGCGAGGCGAAGGTGTTGTCCACCACCACGATCAGGCCACGGCGCCGCGCGATGGCCGCGACCGCGGCGATGTCCACGATCTTCAGCATCGGGTTGGTGGGCGTTTCGATCCACACCATCTTCGTCTTCGGCGTGATCGCCGCTTCGAATGCGGCCGGGTCGGTCAGGTCGACGAAGCTGAAATCCAGCCCGGCGGTGCGGCGGCGCACGCGCTCGAACAGGCGGAAACTGCCGCCGTAGATGTCGTCCATCGCCACCACGTGGCTGCCGGCGTCGAGCAGTTCGATCACCGTCGAGGTCGCGGCCATGCCGGAGGCGAATGCAAAGCCGCGGCTGCCGCCTTCCAGCGCGGCCACGCAGCGCTCATAGGCGAACCGGGTCGGATTGTGGGTGCGCGAATACTCGAAGCCCTGGTGCACGCCGGGGCTGGACTGCGCATAGGTCGAGGTCGCGTAGATCGGCGGCATCACCGCGCCGGTGCTCGGGTCCGGCGACTGGCCGCCGTGGATGGCCAGGGTGGCAAGCGACAGGCTGCGCCCGCCTTCCTGGCTGCGTGAATGCTGGTCCGTCATGGTGCTTTCCGGCTCAAAGGGGGGGAAATTCTACCGGGCCGACCTGAACCGGCCGTTCCGGCGTCCGCAATCACTGCACCCGCCGCCGCAGGTAGTTCAGCAGGTCGATGCGGGTGATCAGGCCGAGGAACTCGGCGCCATCCATGATGATGGCGACCTGGCCGCGGTCGAACACCGGCAGCAGCGCCTCGATCGGCGATTTCACGTCCAGGCGGTCGAGCTTGCTGACCATGGCGATGGCCACCGGGTCGCGGAAGCGCGCTTCGTCGCCGTAGACGTGCAGCAGCACGTCGCTCTCGTCGATGATGCCGACCAGGCGGTTGCCGTCCATCACCGGCAGCTGCGACACGTCGTACAGCTTCATGCGCTGGTAGGCGGTGGTCAGCAGGTCGTTCGGGCCGACCACCACGGTGTCGCGCTGGCTGTACGGACGCAGGATCAGGTCGCGCAGGTCGCCGTACTGCGGGCGCTCGAGGAAGCCGTTGTCCAGCATCCAGTAGTCGTTGTACATCTTCGACAGGTACTTGTTGCCGGTATCGGGGACCAGCACCAGCACCTTCTTCGGTTCGGTCTGCTCGCGGCAGTACTTCAGCGCGGCGGCCAGCAGCGTGCCGGTGGAGGAACCGCCAAGAATGCCCTCCTTGCCCAGCAGTTCGCGCGCGGTATGGAAGCTTTCGGCGTCGGTGATGGCGTAGGCCTTCTTCACCCGGCTGAAATCGGAGATGGACGGCAGGAAATCCTCGCCGATGCCCTCCACCAGCCACGTGCCCGATTTCTCGTTGAGCGTGCCGTCGTTGATGTATTCGGCCAGGATCGAGCCGACCGGGTCGGCCAGCACCAGTTCGGTGTTCGGCGACAACCGGGCGAAGGCGCGCGACAGGCCGGTCATGGTGCCGGAACTGCCGCAGCCGAACACGATGGCGTCCAGCTCGCCGCCCATCTGCTCGATGATCTCCGGACCGGTGCCGAATTCGTGCGCGGCCGGGTTGTCCGGGTTGCCGAACTGATTGATGAAGTAGGCGCCCGGGGTGCGCTCGGCGATGGTCCTGGCCAGGTCCTGGTAGTACTCGGGGTGGCCCTTGGCCACGTCCGAACGGGTCAGCACCACCTCGGCGCCCATCGCCTTGAGGTTGAAGATCTTTTCCCGGCTCATCTTGTCCGGGACCACCAGGATCAGCTTGTAGCCTTTCTGCTGGGCGACCAGCGCCAGGCCCAGGCCGGTATTGCCGGCGGTGCCTTCCACCAGCGTCGCGCCGGGCTTGAGGTCGCCACGCTTCTCCGCCGCCTCGATCATCGACAGGCCGATACGGTCCTTGATGGAGCCGCCCGGGTTGGCGCTTTCGAGCTTGAGGTAAAGCTCGCAGACGCCGGCGTCCAGGCGCTGGGCCTTGATGATCGGCGTGCGCCCGATGAGTTCGAGTACGGAGGAGTGGATTGCCATCGATATGCTTGGGATCGCGCCGCATGGCGGCCGGAGCCTGATTATCCGATGGATGTGCCTGAAAGTCAGGCGACGATTGCTTCTTGCGCCATTGCCAACCGCCCTATGCGCAAGTGACGCGGGCAATGGCGACCGACGAGGAGGCCGCCATTGCCCGCGACGGAAACGTTCAGCGTGGGGAAGGTTCAGTTGAGCCGTTCTTCATAGATCCGCAGCAGTTTCTGCTTGGCCAGCAGCTTTTCGCGCTTCATCTGCCCCAGGGTCACATCGTCGATGGGGAGGACTCCCAGCTCCGCATCCATGCATTTCTTGTTCAGCTTCTGGTGCTGCTGATAGAGCTGCTTGAACTCGGGGTTGACCTTGATCAACGCGTCGATCTCACTCTGCGGCTGCCCTTCGAACATGACTACCTCCTACATGCGGAAACACGAACGCCCCGGCCTTGCGGCACGGGGCGTTGCGGGGATGGAGACCCGGGCGGGGCACGGCCGAACTCCTGGCCGCCTTCCGGTCCACTCCCCGGAAGCTGTCTGGTACTGGTTCGCGCCATGGTTGCACTGGCCCGGTCCTCCGCTGTCCGGACGACGAGAATGTCGCCCGGACGATTGACCCTACGCCTGAAAAAAGGTTCCGGCAAGGGCAGCGGAAGCAGCCTGAAAAAGTTCAGGAACGACCGCACGTTCAGCCTTTCCGGCAGCTCCCTGCGACGCAGAATCGCCTTGGCCGGGAGGACACAACCGGTAGTGCCGGCGCGGGTCAATAGCCCGCTCCATGGGGGCCGGCGGCGCCGGCCCTGCCTCACGGCGCGACGATCACCTCGGCCGAACGGGCGCGCGTGGCGGCGGCCTTCCTGCCGCTGACCTGGATGCGGTTGGCGCCGACGCCGGCCGCCACTAGGGCGTCCTTCAAGGCCTGCGCGCGGCGCTGGCCGACGCCGTTGGCGCTGTCGTAACCCTCGATGGTCACCCGCCCCTTCCTGCCGATGTTCAGGTACTCGGCCAGCGCCTTGAGCTGGTCGCGCGCGGCGCTGGACGGGGTCGCCTGGCCCGCCGCGAAGGCGTCGCCGGCCAGGGTGAACACCTCTCCGCGGTTGTCGAACTTCGACGGCGGCAGCTTTTGCCCGGAGACCAGTTCGGCCTCCTCGCGGGCCAGCTTGGCCGCGTTCTGCTGGGCCGAACTCACCCGCGCGGCCTGCTTGCCGGCCACGCTGGTCAGCGCGGCCTCGGCATCCTGCCGGGCCAGGGTCTCGGCCTCCGCAGCCTGGCGCAGGCGCTCGGCCTCCTCGGCCTGGATCTGCGCCTGCACGCGCAGGCGCTCGGCTTCCTGGCGCGCGCGCGCGGCTTCGCGGCGGCTGGCCTCGACCAGCAGTTCGCTGCGGGTACGCTCGAGCTGGTCGACCTCGCGGCGGGCGGCTTCGGCACGGGCGCTGGCCTCGGCAATCGCCACCCGGCGTTCGGCCAGGTAGCGCGCCTGGTCCAGTTCCTTGCGCCTGGCCTTGACCAGCACGGCAATCGCCTGCTGCGCCTGCAGCCGTTCCAGCGCCGCCAGGTCGGCGGTACGGGTGTCGGCCTGCAGCGCGATCAGGCGCTGGTTCAACATCGCCACGGCCGGGTCTTCGCTGGCGGCGGTTGCCAGCACCGGCACGGCCAGCAGGCCGGCCATGAGCAGGGTACGGATGCGCATCAGTGTCCCTCCCCGGTCGCCAGCTGCCGCTGCAGGCGTTCCACCTCGGCCTTGCGCTGGGCCAGCATGGCCAGCGCCACGGCTTCCTCGCTCTGCGCGCGCGCCAGGTCGGCATCGGCCGCGGCGCGCTGCGCCAGCAGGGGCGCCTGTTTGCGCTCGCGGCGGTCGCCGGCCGCGCGCTGGGCCTGCTCGAGCTGCTGCCGGGCCAGGGCCATGGTGTCCGGCGCGTACTGGTCGGCGTCGGCGCGGTCGGCGCGTTCCACCGCCTGTTGCGCGGCGAGCAGGTCGGCCGCGGCCGGATCCTGCGCCATCGCGCTGGCGCAGAGCGCAGATGCGCACGCGGTCACATACAGGAAACGTCGTAAGTGTGCGAAGCTAGGTTTCATTAGGGGAGCCGTCGCGGAAGGTTGAGCACGGCCATTGTCGTCAAGGCCGCCGCGTGCTTGCAACGGCGGGCGGCCATTGCCCGGGGAATCGCATCCATGGATATCGGCTATTTCCTGAAGCTGATGACCGAAAAGAACGCTTCGGACATGTTCCTGACCACGGGAGCGCCTGTCCACATCAAGATCGAGGGAAAGCTTTACCCCCTGGGCAATACCGGCCTGCCGCCGGGCATGGTCAAGAAGATCGCCTACTCGCTGATGGACGAGGGCCAGGTGCCGCAGTTCGAGCGCGACCTGGAGCTGAACATGGCCATCGCCCTGGCCGACGTGGGCCGCTTCCGCGTGAACGTGTTCAAGCAGCGCGGCGAAGTGGGCATGGTGATCCGCGCGATCAAGAACCGGATTCCCTCGATCGAGGAACTGAAGCTGCCGGACGTGCTCAAGGACGTGATCATGACCCCGCGCGGGCTGGTGCTGGTGGTCGGCTCCACCGGCTCGGGCAAGTCCACCTCGCTGGCGTCGATGATCGACCACCGCAACGCCACCACCACCGGGCACATCCTCACCATCGAGGACCCGATCGAGTTCCTGCACCGGCACAAGCAGTCCATCGTCAACCAGCGCGAGGTCGGGCTGGACACGCACGCCTTCCACAACGCGCTGAAGAACGCCATGCGCGAGGCGCCGGACGTGATCCTGATCGGCGAGATCCTCGACGCCGAGACGATGGAGGCGGCCATCGCCTTCGCCGAAACCGGCCACCTGTGCCTGGCCACGCTGCACTCCAACAACGCCGACCAGACCATCGAGCGCATCCTCAACTTCTTCCCCGAGAGCGCGCACCGCAACGTGCTGATGAACCTGTCGCTGAACCTGCGCGCGGTGATCAGCCAGCGCCTGGTCAAGGGCACCGACGGCCGCCGCCGGCCGGCGACCGAGGTGCTGATCAACACGCCGATGATCCGCGACCTGCTGCGCCGCGGCCAGGTGCACGAGATCAAGCAGGCCATGGAGCAGTCGCTGGAGGAAGGCATGCACAGCTTCGACCAGTGTCTGTTCCGGCTGGCCAAGGACGGGCTGATCGAGCAGGAGGAAGCCCTGCGCGCGGCCGATTCGCGCGACGGGCTGGCGCTCAAGTTCCGCCTGTCCGAAGGCGCCAGCGGCGAGCACGACCCCTACGCGGATTTCTCCGCGCCAGCGGCGACGGCATCGCCGTCGTCGATCACACACGGGTTTTGAAAGCCGGGAACGGGGAAGCGGGAACAGGGAATGGAGGTTTAACGCTGGCTGCGGCCAGCGGCGCCGATTCCCGCCTTGCGCGTCCCCCGCGGAATCCATCGGCGCCGAGAAAGTCCACGCACCGATAGACCGTCACTCCCTTTTCCCGCCTCCCCGCTCCCCGCCTTCAAGCCGCATCCGGCTGGTTCTCCGGCCGCGCGGCGTCGAACGCCGGCAGCGCCAGGCAGGCGGCTTCGATCCGCTGCAGGGTCGGGAAGGCGTCCAGTTCCAGGCGGAAGCGGCGCGCGTTGTACAGCTGCGGCACCAGGCAGCAGTCGGCCAGCCCCGGCGCGTCGCCATGGCAGAAGCGGCCGGTCTGCGCCGAGCCCGCCAGCGCGGCCTCCATCGCGGCGAAGCCGGTGCGCATCCAGTGCAGGATCCATTCGTCGCGCTCGGCCTGCGGCACGTTCCATTCCTGGTCGAAGAACTGCAGCACGCGCAGGTTGTTGAGCGGATGGATGTCGCAGGCCACCAGTTGCGCCAGCGCGCGCACCCGCGCGCGGCCGGCGGCGTCGGCCGGCAGCAGGGCCGGCTGCGCATGGGTTTCTTCCAGGTATTCCAGGATCGCCAGCGACTGGGTCAGCACCCGCTCGCCGTCGCGCAGCGTCGGCACCAGTTCCTGCGGGTTGAGCGCGGCATAGGCCGGCGCATGCTGCTGGCCGCCATCGCGCACCAGGTGCACCGGCGCGATGGCGTAGTCCAGCCCTTTCAGGTTCAGGCCGATGCGTACGCGATAGGCGGCGCTGGAGCGCCAGTAGCTGTAGAGCGTCAATGCCGGTTGCATGTGCGTTTCCTGTTGCCCGCGGGCCACCATACCCGCCGGCGATGGGGTAGCCCGCACCGCCGGTCGGTCCATCGCGCCGCCGGCCGGGAACGTCACCGCACCGCTCCGCGGGCACAGGCCCGCGGAGCCGGCGCAGGCGCTGCGCTCAGGGCCGCGCGGCCTGCTCGATGCGCTGTTCGATGGCGCCGAAGATGCTGTTGCCGGCGCGGTCGAACATCTCGATCCGCACCACGTCGCCGAAGCTCATGAACGGCGTGGACGGCTTGCCGTCGCGCAGCGTTTCCACGGTGCGGCGCTCGGCGAAGCACGACGCGCCCAGCGTGGTGTCCTCGTTGGCGATGGTGCCCGAGCCGACGATGGCGCCGGCCGACAACGGGCGGGTCTTGGCCGCGTGCGCCACCAGCTGGGCGAAGTCGAACTGCATGTCCACGCCGGCTTCCGGCGCGCCGAACCACTCGCCGTTGATGTGGGTCACCAGCGGCAGGTGCACCTTGCTGCCCTGCCAGGCCTCGCCCAGTTCGTCCGGGGTGACGAACACCGGGCTCAGCGCCGAGCGCGGCTTGGACTGCAGGAAGCCGAAGCCCTTGGCCAGCTCGGCCGGGATCAGGTTGCGCAGGCTGACATCGTTGACCAGGCCGACCAGCTGGATGTGGCCGGCGGCCTGTTCCGGCGTCACCGCCATCGGCACGTCGTCGGTGATCACCACGATCTCCGCTTCCAGGTCGATGCCGTAATCCTCGCTGACCACCTTGACCGCGTCGCGCGGGCCGTAGAAGCCGGCGCTGGTGGCCTGGTACATCAGCGGGTCGGTGTAGAAGGTTTCCGGCACCTCGGCGCCGCGCGCCTTGCGCACGCGCGCCACGTGCGGCAGGTAAGCGCTGCCGTCGACGAATTCGTAGGCGCGCGGCAGCGGCGCGGCCAGCGCCTGCATGTCCAGGTCGAACACGCCGTCGGCATCGCCGTGGTTGAGCGACTCGGACAGCGCGTTCAGCCGCGGCGCGACGTTGGACCAGTCCTCCAGCGCCTGCTGCAGGGTGGCGGCGATGCCGGTGGCACGCACGGCGCGGGTCAGGTCGCGCGAGACCACGATCAGGGTGCCGTCGCGGCCACCTTCCTTCAGGGAACCAAGCTTCATCGGAGCGTCCAGTTCAGGGTCGGAAAACAAGTTTCGATTGTAACGAATAGTCCCGCCGCCACCAGCGCCGCCGGGGACGCCGGGCCATCGAGGCGCGCGCGCAGGGGCGTTGGAGCAGTCCGGCAACGGCCCATTCCTGCCGGAGCGGGAACCGCAGGCGCCCGACCGTACCTGAACAGGGATTTTTGTACCGTTCCCGAACATCCCTTAGACTATCGCGGTCTGCCAGCGGCCGTCCGTTTCCCTCGGGGATGACCGGCGGCGCAGGATCCTCCCGGGGAATCCGCCCGCCCGCTCCCACTCCGACGCCTTTCGTCATGCATTCCGGCCTGCGCGCCTGCGCCGGTCGCACCCCACCTCGCAGCGCGGTTACACGGGAACGCTCCGAGCCGGTCGGTCATGCCGATCGCCAGCGCCAGCCTTTGCTGGCCGGCGCATCCATCACGGAGTTTCCAATGTCGTTCGAAGATCTGGGCCTTGCGCCCTTCCTGCTGCGCGCGCTCGCCGAGCAGGGCTACGAAAATCCCACCCCGATCCAGCAGCAGGCCATCCCGCTGGTGCTGGAAGGCCACGACCTGCTGGCCGGCGCGCAGACCGGTACCGGCAAGACCGCCGCGTTCGGCCTGCCGCTGCTGCAGCACCTGGCCACCTCGGCGCAGGAAGTGCGCAGCGGTCCGCGCCGGCCGCGCGCGCTGATCCTCACCCCCACCCGCGAACTGGCCACCCAGGTGCATGACAGCCTGCGCGGCTACAGCAAGTACCTGCGCATCCCCAGCACCTGCATCTATGGCGGTGTCGGCATGGGCAACCAGCTGGACATCCTGCGCCGCGGCGTGGACCTGCTGGTGGCCTGCCCGGGCCGCCTGATCGACCACCTGGAGCGCCGCAGCGTCGACCTGTCCGGCATCGAGGTGCTGATCCTGGACGAGGCCGACCGCATGCTCGACATGGGCTTTCTGCCCTCGATCAAGCGCATCCTGGCCAAGCTGCCGAAGCAGAACCGCCAGACCCTGCTGTTCTCGGCCACCTTCGCCGACCCGATCAAGCAGCTGGCGCTGGAATTCATGCGCAATCCGCGCGAGGTGATGGTGACCCCGCGCAACACCGTGGCCGAGACCATCGCCCACCGCGTGCACCCGGTCGATGCCGGGCGCAAGCGCGAACTGCTGCTGCACCTGCTGGCGCAGGATTCGCGCGAGCAGACCCTGGTGTTCGCCAAGACCAAGCACGGCAGCGACAAGCTGGCCAGCTTCCTGGACAAGTCCGGCATCAAGACCGCGGCGATCCACGGCAACAAGAGCCAGAGCCAGCGCCTGCGCGCGCTGGGCGACTTCAAGGCCGGCCGCGTCACCGTGCTGGTGGCCACCGACATCGCCGCGCGCGGCATCGACATCAACGAGCTGCCCAAGGTCATCAACTACGACCTGCCGATGGTGGCCGAGGATTACGTGCACCGCATCGGCCGCACCGGTCGCAATGGCGCCAGCGGCCAGGCGGTCTCGCTGGTGGCGCAGGAAGACGCCAAGTACCTGCGCCAGATCGTGCGCCTGCTCGATCGCGACATGGACATCCGCGACGTGGCCGGCTTCGAGCCGCAGACCCCGATCCGCTGGGGCAACAGCGCCCCGGGCAAGGCCGAGCAGCCGGGCGGCGAGCGTCCGCCGCGCCGTGGCAATGGCGGTCATGGCCCGCGCCGGTCCAATGGCGATGCGCCGCGTGGTGGCCGTGGCGGCCAGCAGAAGCCGGGCGGCCAGCGCAATGCCGGCAACGGCCAGCAGCGGCGCGACGGACACCCCGGCGGTGGCCAGCGGCGCGGTGGTGGCCGGGGGCAGAGCCGTACCACGGCCTGATTCCGGACTGCCGGTTTGAGGTAACTGAAAAGCCGACGCGCTGCGTCGGCTTTTTCTTTGCTGCGGTGTTCTGGACGCCGGCCTCCCGCCGCGTCACTCCCCGCGCTGTTTCGGCGTGTTGAGGTGGTTGCCCTGCAGCAGCGCATTGAGCAGCAGGCGCTCGGTGCCATGCCAGTACTTGCGGTGCGCCGGGTCGTCGGCGAACAGCACCACGTTGCCGCTGCCGCTCGGCACCACCTGCAGATAGCTGGAGCCGGCCACGCGGGCGCGGTTGGCATCGGACAGGTAGCCGTTCACCACCGGCTGGCGGTCGATGTTGACCACATTGAGAAAAGCGTTCTTCCCCGGCTCGAACACCAGCCCGCTCTCCTTGTTCACCCAGATCCGCCGCTGCTGCACGCCGAACCCCAGCGGATGGGTGGGATCGATATCGGCACTGAGGATGTTGCCGCTGACCCGGCCCAGCGCGAACACGTCGCGCACCGTGCCGAAATCCAGCCGCTGGTCTTCCTCGCCCTTGCCGTCCCCGCGCAGCTTCGCCTCGACCAGGCCCTTGTCGATCGCCCAGCGCGCGCCGCTGCCGTACACCACCAGCGAACCGCCGGCGGCGATCCAGCGCTTGAGCGCCGCCACGCCCGCCTCGCCGACCGTGCCGTAGCTGCCACCGGACAGCACGAGGGAGGTGTAGCGCGACAGGTCCACGCTCGCCAGCTGCGCCGGATCGAGCTTGCTCGCAGGCAGGCCCAGCGCGGTATCCAGCGCAAACCAGGCCGAGCCGATCTCGGTGGCCGAGACCCCCTCGCCCATCACCAGCGCGATGCTCGGCGCACGCAGCACGCGCACGTTGTCGCTGCCCAGGTCGATGCCACTGGCGGTACGGCCGCTGTCCAGTGCATGCACGGTGACGCCGGCCTCCTGCGCACGCGCCAGCACCCGGGCCTGCAACGCCCCGGCATCCAGCGCCTGCCCGGCAACCGGGATCACCACCGCGCCATGGCCGAACGCCACCTCACCGGCAGCGGTGGCGGCGGTAAACGGCTGGTGCGCGGTGCGCACGCGCACGCCGTCCCGCAGCAGGCCACCCAGCAGGCGGTAACTGCCGAAGTCGCGCGCATCGGCCACATAGGCGAAGCCGGCACGTCCGCCATGGATGCCGCCCTGCGCCGCCGGCGCCGCTTCCACTTTCGCGCCCGTCGGCAATGCCCCGCGGCTGGCGGCATAACGCAGGCCATAGGCCGGTGCGACCGCGTAGGAGGTGCCGCTGTAGAACACATCCCCCTTCACAGGCGGGGTGAATTCGAAGATCGCATGGGCAAGACGGAACTGCGGCTGCCGCACCGGCACCACATAGGCCGAACCGGCGCGGAAGTGCTTGCCATCGACTTCGACATCACGCGCCAGCGCATGCACCTGGATGCGGTGTTGCAACAACAGGGCAAGCAGCCTGCGGGTGAGGGTGGCATCGGCGGCATCGCCGAACACCCAGTCGTGTACCGGGTAGGCGGCCGCCTGGGCCAGGGCGCTGCGGAAGAACGCCTTCTGCAGGGCGAACAGGCGCGTGCGGTCCTCCACCGCGCCGCGCACGCTGGCAAGGCCGGTGGCCACCTGGTTGCGGATGGTGAAATCGAAATGCAGCGGCCCGTTCACCGACTCCTGCACACGTCCACGCGAGCTGGCCTGCTCCACGGTCACGCCGACCGCGCCATGGAAGTCCGGGTACGTGGAGCCATAGATCGGCGAGAAGTTGTCGAAGTTCTCGCCGGTGTAGTACAGCGAACCCAGCGCATCCAGCGCCTGCGCGTGGAAGCGCGCCAGCCAGTGGTTGGCCTCGTACGAGGACCTGGGCAGCAGGGGGCTTTCCATGCTCTTCGGCGAGGGCTCGAAGTAATAGGTGCTGTCCTTGCCCATCTCGTGGAAGTCGATCTGGATGTTCGGGTACCAGCGATGGAACTGCGCCACCTTGGGCCGGCTGTCGGCCTGCGCCAGCGCCAGCCAGTCGCGGTTGAGATCGGTGAAGTAGTGATTGACCCGCCCCGTGGGGAACGGTTCGACATGCTCCCTGTCGGCGGGGTCCGCCGAGGGCGGGTGCGAACCCCAGGCGTTGTGCCAGTTGCCGGCGCGGTCGCGGCCGTCCGGGTTCTGCGCCGGATCGATCACCACCACCGCATTCTCCAGCCAGCCCGCGGTTTCGGCATCCTGGTTGGCGGCAAGGTAGTAGGCGGTGAGCATTGCCGCCTCTCCACTGGAGGTTTCATTGCCATGCACGCTGTAGCCCAGCCACACCACCGAAGGCGCGTCATCGCCGGGCAGCGGTTGCGCAGGGTCGACCAGCGCCTGCCGCTGCGCGGCGATCTGCGCGCTGCGTGCGTGGTTGCGCGGCGAAGTAATGGTCACCAGCAGCAGCGGGCGTTGTTCGTAGCTCTGGCCGATCACCTCCACCCTGACCCGGTCGGAGACGCGCGCCAGTTCGTTGAAGTACGCCACCAGCCGGTCATGCCGCGTGTAGTGGCTGCCGATGTCGTAGCCAAGGAACTGCTGCGGCGATGGCACCCGTGCATCGAACTGGCGCGCGGCGGGAAAGTAGTAGCTGTTCTGGGCGAAGGCGGGCATGGCACCGATGGCCAGCAGCAGGGCCAGGGCGAGAAAACGGAATGACATGGATCGGAACTCCCGTTGCACGGCCCGCCGACGGGCCGCCGTTGCGGACTTTTCGTGATGTGCCCATTCGACGGATGGGCCTGGCCCCGCTCCTTGGCACAGGAGCGGGGCTTCAAGGTCAGAAGCGGTAGTCGAAGCCCACCGTGTAGTAGCGCCCGCGCAGGTCGTACTGGCTGAAGTCGTACGGCGCGCGCACGCCGGGGAAGGTGGCATCGTGCGGCGGCTGGCGGTTGCCGATGTTCTGCACCTTGGCGTACAGCGAGAGCCTGTCGATGCCGGTGTAGCCCAGGTACAGGTCGAACTGGCTGTAGCTGGCCACGTCCTTCTGCACGGCCTTGGCGGCGACGCTGCCTTCCTGGTCGTAGCCCCCGGTGTAGTACCAGGTCAGCGCCGTGCGCCAGTCACCCAGGGCCCAGTCCAGGGTGGTGGTGGCCTTGATGTCCGGCAGCGATGGGCCGAGGTTGGAACCGGCGTAATCCACCAGCGGACCGTCAATCACCTGCGGGCGCCTGTAGTCGATGACGTAGGTCAACGCGGAGGACAGGCCGAAATCGCCGGCACTGGCGCTGGACCAGCGCTGGCGCAGTTCCACGTCGATGCCCGAGGTCTGCAGCTCGCTCAGGTTCTGGTAGCGGTTGTAGACGGCCAGCAGCTTGCCGCGCGCATCGCGCAGCACGCTGGCCGGGTCGTTCTCGGCCACCAGCGTGGTGGTGTTGCCGCTGCCGATCAGGTTGTCGAGCCTGACGCGGTAGTAGTCCACGCTCAGGCTGGTGTTGGCCCACGGCGACAGCACCACGCCGGCATTGAAGCTGCGCGTGCGCTCCGGGTCGAGAGTGCGGTTGCCGACGGTGAAGAAGGTCGGGGTCTGGCGCGAGCCGGGCACGTCCGGGTCGTGCGGGTCCACCACCGAGCCGTAGGCGATGCTGGTCGAGGCCGAGTTTTCCGACAGCGACGGCGCGCGGAAACCGCGCGAAGCGGCGGCGCGTACCAGCAGCCCGTCCAGCGGCTGCCAGCGCAGGCCCAGCTTGGGCGAGAACGCATTGCCGAAATCGCTGTAATGGTCGCCGCGCGCGGCGGCCTGCAATTCCAGCGTGCCATGCAGCGGCACGTTCACTTCGGCATAGGCGGCGGTGACCTTGCGCTCGCCATGCACCTCGGCGATGGCCGGGCGTACCTGCAGGCCGGCGTCGATCTGCCACGGATTGTCCGAATCCAGCTTTTCCTGCCGCCATTCCACGCCGGCGGCAAAGCCGACCTGCCCCGCCCGGGTTTCGCCCAACGTGCCGGACACCTTTGCGTCCAGCCCCTTGAGGATGGAATCGGCCGGGCGCAGCGTGCTCAGGCCGATGGCCTTGAGCACCGCCGGATCGGTGGCCGACGGCTTGAGCAGGTTGTAGCTGCCCGTGGCCAGCGCGTCGTACAGCGCCCAGCGGTTGGCGAAGCCACCGGAGACCGTTTCGCGCTCCTTGCTCGCCGCCTGGAACGCGCCCACTTCCCAGTCCCATTTCTCGCCCTGCCCGCGCAGGCCGACCAGACCACGATAGGCCTGCGAGCGGTTGGTCTTGATGGTGCCGCCAAGATTGAAGAAGGTGTACTCGATCGGCACGTCCACGCCATACGGGTTGTAGGGGCTGGCCGCCGGCAGGGTGGAACGCACCGGCTCGGCAAGGCCGGTATCGGCGTTGAGTGCGAAGCGCCCGTTTTCCAGGGTGAAGAACGGACTGGAGCCGAACCAGGACACGCCCTTGATATCGCTGTAGAGCACCTCGGCGAAGGCATCGACCGAATCGTTCAGGCGCAACGTGCCGTTGAGGTAGGCCTGCCAGCGCCTGGTCGAGGGGATCAGGGTGGTGTACGGCGCCTGGTTGAAGGCGCAGGTGTCGCCGGCCAGCCCATCGATCGGCGCGCTGGCGGTGAGCACGGTGCCCTCCGGGCAGTTGCCGGCAGCGTCGAGCATCGGCACCGACCTGCCATTGACCAGGAAGCGCGCGCCCTTCGCCGACCACCCGTTCCAGCGCCCACCGGCCTTGTCGGTGTAGATGCCCGAGCGGGTCAGGTCACGCTGGTTCTGGTCCAGGCGGTCGCGGTTGTAGCCTTCCAGCGACACCAGGAGGGTATAGCCATCGCTGTCCAGGTCGCCGATACCGCCGACAAACTTGACGTTCTGCTGGTCCAGGCCGCCAGCGTCGGAGGTACCGCCGCTGGCGCCCACCTCCGCGCCCTCGAAGCCCTGGCGGGTGATGATGTTGACCACGCCGGCCACCGCATCGGAGCCGTACACGGCAGAAGCGCCGTCCTTGAGCACTTCGATGCGTTCCACCGCCACCAGCGGCAGTGCATTGAGGTTGACGAACGTGTCCGACAGGCCGCCGGACGGGAAGCCGTAGTTGGCCAGCCGGCGGCCATTGAGCAGTACCAGGGTGTTCTTCTGCGACAGGCCACGCAGGCCGATGCCCGCCGAACCGGACGCCCAGCCACTGTTGCTGGTTTCGTTGGCGGCGTTGCCGGTATTGGCCGAGATCGAGCGCAGCAGGTCGGCCACCGTGGCCTTGCCGGATTCCTCCAGCTGCTGGCGTTCGATCACCTGCACCGGGTTGGCGGTTTCGGTGTCGCTGCGCTTGATGTTGGAACCGGTGACCTGCACGGCGGACAGGGTGGGACCGACGGGTGCATCGGCGGATTCGGCGGCGACGGACAAAGGCGCGGCCAGGGCGGTGGCCAGGGCCACCACGAGCGGGGAGAAGTTGGACATCGGGATACGGAAGCGAGGGGGAGGAAGCAACCCGCATTCAGCCAGTCCGGCGCGGATCGGGCCAATTACGTCCCTTCATGCGCATATAACGAAAAGGAAACAACATCCCTTCATCTTGATGGAGGGATGAATTAATCCACCAAGGGATTTCCCGTGCCGGCGCTACAATTGCGGCATGGACATCTTCAAAGATTTCACCCTCGAGGCCGCCCACCGGCTGCCCAACGTCCCCGCCGGCCACAAGTGCGCGCGCCTGCACGGGCATTCGTTCCGCGTGCGCCTGGAAGTGAGCGGCGAACCCGGCGCCGAGACCGGCTGGGTGATGGACTTCGGCGACATCAAGGCGGCCTTCCAGCCGCTCTACGAACAGCTCGACCACCATTACCTCAACGACATCCCCGGACTGGAAAATCCGACCAGCGAGCGCCTGGCGATCTGGATCTGGGACCGGCTCAAACCAGCCCTGCCCCAGCTGAGCGCGGTGACCGTGCACGAGACCTGCACCTCCGGCTGCCATTACCGCGGCAACTGACCTGAACGAACCCCCGGTCGCCGCGGGCAGCGGGCTTCCGCGCCATCGCACCCGACGTTATGCTGCGCCGCAACAAACCACGGAGCACGGCATGTCCGCCCGGTTCGACGACGGTTTCAGCGACTACACCCGGCAGTTCGCGGCGATGGCCAATCGCGCCAACCGGCTGGCACTGGAGACGGCGGAAAGCGCGTTCGGCGTGCAGTTGCGCACGTTCGAGCGCAATGCCAACGCCACCGCCGGTTTCCTCGGCGAACTGGCGCAGCCCGGCCCGCAGGCCGATCTGCCATCGCTGCTGCCCAAGGGCCTGCAACTGGCGCAGGAAAACCTGCAGCGGCTGGCCTCGGCCGGGCAGGAAATCGCTGGCCTGGGCCTGCAGACCGGGCAGGCGCTGGCCGAACTGGCACGGCAACCGTTCGAACGCGGCAGCCGCAGGCGTCCACGCGCCAGGGCCAGCTGACCCGACCCTCTCAACAGCGCGCGGATCCCCCTCCCCCGCGCCCTGTCCGGACCCGGCAACGATCTCTCTCCCGTTGCCGGGTCTTTCTTTTTGCGGGGCACGCCAGCCGGTGCCCGTGCGACGTCCCTGCGCAGACCCATCACGGCTGGGCAGCGGTTAGACTCTGGGCATGTTCAGTGCCACCACGCTCACCGGCAGCAAGCCGGAACAGTACGCCCAGCTGCTGGCCCAGGCCCGCGCCCTGGTACACGGCGAAACCGACCGCATCGCCAATGCCGCCAATCTGTCGGCGCTGGTGTATCACGCGCTGCCGCAGCTCAACTGGGTGGGTTTCTACTTCTTCGACGGCACCGAGCTGGTGGTCGGCCCGTTCCAGGGCCTGCCGGCCTGCGTGCGCATTCCCCTGCACAAGGGCGTGTGCGGCGCGGCGGCCAGCACCCGCCAGACCCAGCGCGTGGAAGACGTGGACGCCTTCCCGGGCCACATCGCCTGCGATTCGGCCTCACGTTCGGAACTGGTGGTGCCGCTGGTCCACGACGGCGCGCTGGTCGGCGTGTTCGATCTGGACAGCCCGGTCACCTCGCGCTTCGACGCCGACGACCAGGCGGGCCTGGAGGCCATCGCCAAGGTATTCGTCGAGGCGCTGGCATGAGCGCGCTGAAGCTGCGCAACATCGGCCCCAAGAGCGCGGCGTGGCTGCGCCAGGTGGGGCTGCGCAGCGCCGAGGACCTGGCCGCGGTGGGCGCGGTCGGCGCCTTCGTCAAGGTGCGACGCGCCGGCTTCAAGCCCAGCCTCAACCTGCTCTATTCGCTGGAGGGCGCGCTGGTCGGCTGCCACTGGCAGGAAGTGCCGGAGGCACGCCGCCAGCAGCTGGTCGCCGAATACGAGGTCGCCGCCGGCGGACTGGTTGCCCCCCGCGCGGGGCAACAGGCCGGGCCGGTGCTGGAAACCCGCATGCAGCCCGATGACGCCGACGACAGCGGCGACGATGTCGCGGAGATCCGCTTCGGCGACAGCTGAAGCCCTCGCCTGCCTGCAGGCGCGCACCGCGGCGCTGAAGTCCGCCCCTGTGCGGTCCGCTTCTAGAGGTTGCCCAGCAGCACCAGCGACAGCAGCAGCAGGCTTTCGGTGACTTCGATGCTGGCGCCCAGGCAGTCGCCGGAGATGCCGCCCAGCTTTTTCCGCCACCAGGCCGCGACCAGCGGCACCAGCAGCAGCGCGAGCAGCAGCGGCCAGGCGGCGAAAGCGCTGACCGCCGCCAGCAGCAGCGCCCACAGCCACATCGCACGCGGGCCCAGCTGCCAGGAGAAGCGCTCGGCCATGCCCGCGCCATGCAGCGACGGCAGCCTCTGGCTCCACCACAGCGTGCCCCAGCGCGCCCAGGCCGGTACCAGCACGATGCCGGACCACAGCGGGCTGGCGGCCAGCTCGGTCAGCAGCACGAACTTGAGCAGCAGCTGCATCACCAGGGTGACCACGCCGAACACGCCCATGCGCGGGTCCTTGAGCACCTCGAGGAAACGCTGCGGGTCGCGGTGCGCGGCGCCGAAGGCGTCGGCCACGTCGCCCAGCCCGTCCAGGTGCAGCGCGCCGGTCACCCACACCCACAGCAGCAGGGTGAGCACACCGGCCAGCCACGGCCGGTCGGCGACCAGGAACAGCGGCATGGCCAGCAGCGCGCCGATGATCGCGCCGACCAGCGGGTTGTAGACCGCCGCGCGGCTGAGGTCGTCGTCGCGGAAATCCTCCACCTGCGGCGTCGGCAGCCGGGTCAGGAACTGGATGGCCAGGATCAGTCCGCGCAGGCTCATGGCTGGCACAGCTCCAGCAGCTCGCCCCACAGCTGGCCATCGTCGCCGCGCTCCACGCGCAGGCGCACGCGGGTGCCGTAGTCGATGCGCATGGCCCACAGCGCGGCCAGCGGCATGCCGCACACGCGCGACACCGCCAGCCGCAGCACGCCGGCATGGCTGACCACCAGCACCGGCCCGGCCTCGTCCCCGTCGTCATCCTCGTCGAGCAGCCGCTGCAGCTGCGCCTCGATGCGCGCCTGGAACTGCTGCCAGCTCTCGCCGTTGGGCGGCACCACCGCGTGCGGCGCGTCGTAGAGCCCGGCCAGCAGCTCGGCGGGGATCTCGTCGTAATGGCGGCCGTCCCAGTCGCCGAAATCCAGCTCGGCCCAGTCCGGGTGGATCTCGCAGAACAGCTCGCGGCCGGCCAGCAGCGCGGTGGCGGTATCCAGCGCGCGGCGTCGCGGCGAGGCGATCGCCCGGCTCCACTGGCCGCCGCCATGGCGGCGCAGCAGCGCGTCCATGGCGCCGTCGAGCAGCGGCGGATCGGTGCGGCCGTCCAGGTGGCCCTGGCGGCCGGTGGAGGCATGGCGCATCAGGTCCAGGATCACGGCGCGGCGCTCCGGTTGGCGACGGCCGCCTCGGCGAAGGTCGCCATGCCGTTGTGCAGCGCGCAGGCCAGGCGCAGCAGCGGCAGGGCCAGCGCGGCGCCGGAGCCTTCGCCCAGGCGCAGGTCCAGCTGCAGCAGCGGTTCGGCCTGCAGGCTGCCGAGCACGAGCGCATGGCCGCGCTCGGCGGAACGGTGCGAGAACAGCAGCCACGGCCGCAGCGACGGGTTGATGCGCAGCGCGGCCAGCGCCGCGGCCGAGACGATGAAGCCGTCCACCAGCACCGGCACGCCGCGCTGGGCGGCGGCGATCATGGCCGCGGCCAGTGCGGCGATCTCCAGCCCGCCGACGCGGCACAGGGCCTCGCGGCCGGGATCGGCGGCGGCGGCGATCGCCTCGCCGTGCAGGGCCAGCGCGCGTGCCGTCACGGCCTGCTTGTGGGCGATGCGCGCCGCATCCAGGCCGGTGCCGGCACCGACCAGTTCGGCCAGCGGCAACGGCCCGAGCGCCGCGGCCAGCGCGCTGGCCGAGGTGGTGTTGCCGATGCCCATCTCGCCGAGCAGCAGCAGGTCGGCGCCGTCGCCGCAGGCGCTGTCCGCCGCGCGTCTGCCTGCGCCGAACGCGGCGTCGAGATCGGCCGCGGTCATTGCCGGTCCAGCGCTGAAATCGTCGGTGCCGCGGCGCGGCTTGTCGCAGGTCACGCCCGCGACCGGGGCGTCGGCCAGGCTGCCCACGTCCCAGACATGCAGCGGCAACCCGAGTTCGCGCGCCAGCACGGCGATGGCGGCGCCGCCGGCAGCGAAGTTGCGCAGCATCTGTACCGTCACTTCCGCCGGATAGGCCGACACGCCCTGCGCGGCGATGCCGTGGTCGCCGGCGAACACCAGCACCGGCACCTGCGCGGCCTGCGGCTGCTCGCGGCCCTGCAGCGCGGCCAGTTCGATGGCCAGGGTTTCCAGGCGCCCCAGCGCGCCCTCGGGTTTGGTCAGTTGCCGCTGGCGGGCGATGGCGTGCTGCCGGTGCGCCTGCGAAGGCGCCGGGCAGGGCCGGGTGAACCATGGGTCTGTCACGTGTGTTCCGATACCGCGTTGCAATCGCGCATTGTAGGGCGCGGGCCGCTTCCACGATGTGCCGCGCTGGCCACCAGCGGGCATGCCGGGCGCCGGAGCGGGCGATGGCATAGAATGCGCGCACTTTCGGGTGACCGGCCGGACTCGCTCCGGCCGGTTGAAACGGGAAGCCGGTGCCGCGCCTGCCAGGGATGCTCCCTGCCCGCGCCATTCCGGCGCTGCCCCCGCAACGGTAAGCAGGACAAGGCCAGGCATACCGCCACTGTGCATCCATCGCACGGGAAGGCGCCTGGACGGAAGCGTCGATGCGCTTCGCCTGCGAGCCCGGAGACCGGCCCGGAAGCCGACTGGTTGCGATGCGGAGGGCATGGCGGCGGCAGGGACGCCGTGCGCGCGCTCCGTCGCATCCCCTTCTCCTGGCAGCCCCCACCGTCCGTCCGCGCGGGAGCGCGCGGATCCAGGAGTTCCCATGAAACTGCCGTACCACACCCTTTCCCTCGCCCTGGCGCTCGCGCTGCCGGGCATCGCCGCCGCCGAACAGGCGCCCACCGAACTCGACGACGTCGTGGTCACCGCCACCCGCACGCCGGTCTCCATCGCCGACAGCGTGGTGCCGGTGCAGGTGATCGACCGCGAGCAGATCGACCGCAGCCAGGCCGGTTCGCTACTGGACCTGCTGCGCGGCCGCGCCGGCCTGGACTTCGCCAACCAGGGCGGCCCCGGCAAGATCACCTCGCTGTTCATGCGCGGCACCGCGTCCAACCAGGTGCTGGTGCTGGTCGACGGCGTTCGCATCGGCGCGGCCACCAACGGCATGCCGGCGCTGCAGGACCTGCCCATCGACCAGATCGAGCGCGTGGAGATCGTGCGCGGGCCGCGTTCGAGCCTGTACGGCTCCGAGGCGATCGGCGGCGTGATCCAGATCTTCACCCGCAATGCCGGCAAGGGCCTGCAGCAGAACCTGGCGCTGACCGCCGGCAGCCACAACCTGCGCCAGGCCAGCGCCGGTTTCAGCAACCGCGGCGAGCGCGGCTGGGTGTCGGCGCAGGGCGCCTGGCAGAAGACCGACGGCATCAACGCCTGCAACGGCTCGGCCGCGCTGTTCCAGGGCTGCTATGTCGACGAGCCCGACCGCGACGGCTACCGCAACACCTCGCTCAACGTGCGCGGCGGCTATGCGCTGACGCAGACCCTGAGCGTGGAAGGCCACGTGCTCGATGCCGCCAGCCGCAACGAGTACGACGGCAGCCTCTACAGCGGCAACGAGGCCGACAACCACCAGCAGGTCTACGGCGGCAAGCTGCTGTGGGCGCCGGGCGAGGCGTTCCGCCTGTCCGCCCAGGTCGGCCGCAACAACGACCAGGCCGACAGCTACTACGTCCAGGACGGCCAGCGCAGCTTCGTTTCCACCTTCGACACGCGCCGCGACAGCGCCAGCGTGCAGGGCGACTTCCTGTTCGCCGAGGGCCAGCAGCTGAGCGCCGGCGCCGACTGGCAGAAGGACGAGATCACCAGCACCACGGCCTACGCGATCGACAGCCGCGACAACACCGGCGTGTTCGTCGAATACCAGGGCCGCTTCGGCGCGCACGCGCTGCAGGCCAGCGTGCGCAACGACGACAACGAACAGTTCGGCAACCACACCACCGGCAGCCTCGGCTACGGCTTCGCCTTCGGCAATGGCCTGCGCCTGACCGCCAGCGCCGGCACCGGCTTCAAGGCACCGACCTTCAACGACCTGTACTACCCGTGGTCGAGCAATCCGGCGCTGAAGCCGGAAGAATCCAAGAGCGTCAACGTCGGCATCGCGCAGTACGCCGATGGCTGGAACTGGACCTTCAACGCCTACGAGACCCGCATCGACCAGCTGATCGCGCTGGACAGCACCTACACGCCGTACAACATCGCCAGGGCGCGCATCCGCGGCGCCGAACTGACCGGCTTCGTATCGCTGGCCGGGTTCGACATCAACGCCCAGGCCAGCTTCACCGATCCGCGCGACCACACCAGCGGCGCGACCAGCTACGACAACTGGCTGCCGCGTCGCGCCCGCACCAGCGGCCGCCTCGACGTGGACCGCGGCTTCGGCCCGCTGCGCGTGGGCGTGACCGCCAGCGCCACCGGCCACCGCTTCGACAACGCCGCCAACAGCCTGCGCCTGGCCGGTTACGGCACGGTGGACCTGCGCGTGGAATACGCCATCAACGAGGCCTGGAGCCTGCAGGCCAGGGCGGCCAACGTGTTCGACCGCGCGTACGAAACCGTGGCCTGGTACAACCAGCCCGGCCGCGAATACCAGCTGACCCTGCGCTACCGCTCGCTCTGAAACCAGCTGGACGAGCAGGCCCCCGACGCCCCGGCTTGCATGCCGGGGCGTTGCTTTGTGCAGCGGGACCGCGCACCGCGCCGGGCCCTTCGCTAATCGTCAACCGCCAGCGACAGCAGCGCAGGTGCGATCGCGGCGTCCAGGGTCTGCCCATGGCCCAGGCCCGGCAACCGCAGGCGCTGCACTTCCATGCCGGGCAGTTCGGCGAGCACCGCGTCCAGCCTTCGGCCGGCCTCGGCATTGCCCGCACCACGACCACCCGGGCCGACCGGGCCATCGCGGCTGGATGCGGCCGGCGCGCCGCGCACCAGCAACAGCCGTGCCGGCAGGGAAGGAGACCGACGCGCGGCGCGCTCCAGTTCGCCGACGACGAAACCTTCGCCCCACCACAACGACGGATCGACCGCGACGTAATCGGTGAAGGCACCCGGGCGCGCGGCGAGCGCATGCAGCGCGAACAGCCCGCCATAGGAATGGCCCCACAGCATCCGGCGGCCCTCGTCGAGGACCACACGCTGCCGCACCGCCGGCAGGATCCGCTCGGCGATCAGCGCGAGGAATGCATCGGCGCCACCGCTGCGGCGGCCGTTGCCGCTCGCGTCGAACTCCTCGCCGTCTCCCCCGCCACGCCGTGGCGTGTAGTCCCATGTGCGTGCCGGGCCATCGATGCGCAGGTCATTGTCGTGGGCAACGAGCACCAGCACCGGCGGCCGTGCGCTGGCCGCCAGTTGCTCCAGCAGCGGCGCCTCCAGCGCCATCAGCACCGCGTTGCCGTCCAGCATGCAGGCTACCGGGAAGCCACGCGCCGGCACCGCGCCGGCCGGTATTGCCAGATGCACGCGGTAGTGGCGCTGCCCATCGGCCGAAGCGACGGACAGCCGCTCGAAGCGATAGCCGTGCAGCCGCGCGTCGGCCACGGTCCGGCCGACGCGCGCGCCGGGGTCGGGCTGCGCACCTGCCGGGGCGGCGACCGGCAGCGCGACGAGAAGCAGCATCGCGCGCGCGATCCAGCCGACCGCCCGAACCGTCCTGCCCATCAGAAGCCGACCGTCAGGTTCACCCAGAAGCTGCGGCCGGGTTCGTTGTAGGTCGCCGCGCCTGCCCCGCTGGCGCTGGTGCTGGTGGTGCCTTCGCGGAACAGGCGCTTGTCGAACAGATTGGCCACGCCCGCGCCCAACCGCACGTCGGGGGTGACCCGGTACTGCCCGCTGAGGCTCCACAGATCGTAGGCACCGCGCGTATCCGGCGGCAGCGGCGCACCGGTGGTGCTGGACTGCGTGGCGGCTTCCTGCCTGCCATAGAAGGTGCCGGTGAGCAGGAACGACCAGCGCGGGCCCGGCTGCCAGTCCAGGAAGGTGTTGACGGTATAGCGCGGGATGATCGACAGCGGCTGGCCGCTGGCCTTGTCCTCGTTCTCGATCATCCAGGTGACATTGGTATTCCACGACAGCACGTCGCCGCCGGCCAGCAGCGGCACCTTCAGGTTGCCCTCCATGCCGCGGATGACCGCGCGCGGCGCATTGCTCCACTGGAACACCTGGCCCTTCGTATCATGGGTCAGGCCGATGCGCTCCTGGCCGGCGACGATCTTGTCCTTGTAGTCGTTGTGGAAATAGGTCAACGACGCATGCCAGCCGCCGTCCGGCGCCCACTCGATGCCGATTTCCTTGTTGACGCTGGTTTCCGGATCGAGACCGGCGTTGCCCATCACGTAGCAGCCCGAGCCCATGTTCGGACTGAGTACCGGGCAGCCGTTGCCGCGGGTGTAGTACAGGTAGTTCGGGTTTGCCTGGTACAGGTTGGGTGCCTTGAACGCACGCGCGATGCCGCCCTTCACCGCCCAGTCCTGGGCCAGCTTGAACTGTACGTTGAGGCTGGGGCTCCAGTTGTTGCCGAACTGCGAGTGGTGGTCGAAACGCACGCCCGGCGTGACGGTCCAGCGCTCGCCCAGGTACAGGTTGTCCTCGGCATAGAGCGCGGCGAACTGCTGGTCGCTCCTGCCCGGGCGGCCTTCGCCCACGCCGGGGATGCCACCGCCGCTGCCCGCACTCTGGGTCATCGAGTACGGGTCGTCCAGGCGCATGTCGCGGTATTCGAAACCGAGCGTGGCGACCTGCTCGATGCCGCCCCAGGCCAGCGGCAGGTTGATCTCGCCATCGACGCGGGTGGAGGCCAGTTCCGAGGTGGAGAAGGTCGCGCCTGCGTTGATCGAGCCTTCCGGGCCACCGGCCAGGCCTTCGTCCAGCCGGGTATTGTCGGTGTGGTCGTAGGCGGCACTGAGCCGCGACGTGCCCCAGTCGTAGCTGCCACGGTGGGTCAGCCCGAACGCGCGCCGCAGCATGATGTTGGTCTCCGCGCCGTACAGGTCGTTCAGCCGCTGGAAGCCATCGCCGGCGACGCCGCGTTCGCCGGAGTAGATGTTGCCCTGGCGGCTGACGCTGGCATCCAGCTCCAGCACGTGCGCGTCGTTGATGTCGTAGCGCAGCAGGCCGCTGATGTCGCGGTTGCGCACGCCCTCGCGCCCCGCCGGCGGGGTCACGCCGGTGGCGAAATCCTGGTTGAGGTACAGCGAATCGGCATCGGTCTTGCCCACGTTGCCATACAGCCGGAACGAGAGCCGGTCGCCCAGCGGGCCCGACAACTGGAAACCGGCGCGCTTGCTGCCGCCTTCGTCGGCGTGTTCGGGCACGCTGCCGTACAGGGTGAGCGAGCCGGCCAGGTCGCCGGTGGGCCGCCTGGTGATGATGTTGACTACGCCGCCGGACGCACCGGAACCGTAGCGCGCCGCGGCGGGACCGCGCAGCACCTCGATGCGTTCCACCGCTTCGGCCGGCACCCAGTTGCTGTCGCCGCGGCTGTTGCGCTCGCCGCTGCGCCCCATGCGCACCGAATCGCGCGCGCTGACCGGGCGGCCGTCGACCAGGATCAGCGTGTTTTCCGGGCCCATGCCGCGGATGTCGATCTGGCGGAAGTTGCCATAGGCGCCGGAAGCCGTGTTGCCGGTGAGGTTGATGCCCGGCATGCGGCGGATGACCTCGGACAGGTCGTTGGCCGGTGGCATGCGTTCCAGGTCCACCGCGGTGATCACCGACGTACCCAGCGCCTGCCGCGCGATCTGCTCGGCGGTGACGTGCACGGTGTCGATGTCGGTGGCGTCGGGCGCTTCGTCGGCGCTGGCTGGAGCTGCGGCCAGCGCGGACAGCAGCAGCGCGGCGGCAAGCGGATGACGGCGGAACGGCTGGGCGCGCAGCGCCCGCCGCGAGCGGGGATCACGGGACATGGAAAGCCTCTCGACAGGGGGGAAAGACCTCTGGCGACGGCTTGAGGTACGACGGTTCGGCGATGACGTGGCGCGCGCAACGGCATCGCCACGGATGCCGCGCATTCTACATCAAACGAGAATTAATCTCATCTACCGAGGACGGTTACCGCTCAGACGCATGCGACAAGTTGTCGCAGGTCATCGATCACCGCCAGCGCGCCCGCCGATTCCAGGTCGAGATCGCGCGGATAGCCATAGCGCACCAGCACGATGGGCATGCCGGCCGCATTCGCCGCCCCAAGATCGGTGGCCGAATCGCCGATCATCAGGCACTGCGCCGGCGCCCGCCCCAGCCGCTGCGCCGCATGCAGCAGCGGCTCGGCGTCCGGTTTGCGCTGCGGCAGCGTGTCGCCGCCGACGATGTGCGCGAAGTACCCGGCGATGCCCAGGTGGTCGAGCAGCGGCGGCACCAGCGCCGATGGCTTGTTGGTGCAGATCGCCATCGGCAGGCCACGCGCCTGCAGCAGCTGCAGCGCTTCGGTCACGCCGTCGTACAGGCGCGGGCTGCGCAGCAGGCAGTCGCGGTAGTGGCGCATGAAGGTGGGCATCACCTCGTCCAGCGAGCGTTCGCTGCCGGCATGCGCCAGAGCGGTGGCCACCAGGCGGCGCACGCCCTCGCCGATCCAGCTGCGGACCGTTGCCTCGGACACCCGCGGCAGCGACAGGTCATCCAGCGTGCGGTTGACCGCCTCGGCGATGTCCTCGGCGCTGTCCACCAGCGTGCCGTCCAGGTCGAATACCAGCGCTGCGATGCCCACACTTCCACTCCACGAC
This sequence comes from Stenotrophomonas sp. Steno-Z2, assembly GCF_056393235.1. Taxonomy (NCBI): domain Bacteria; kingdom Pseudomonadati; phylum Pseudomonadota; class Gammaproteobacteria; order Lysobacterales; family Lysobacteraceae; genus Stenotrophomonas; species Stenotrophomonas sp. Steno-Z2. The sequence goes on from NZ_JBWJOY010000003.1 coordinate 286,902, forward strand.
ACGAAGCCGACGATTGTAACGGGGCATGGACGCGGGTCAGTCGACGGTTATGTCGCGGAACAGATCGCCCTGCACCACCGAATCCTCGCGGTCGCGGAAGCCGGACAGCCCCACGCCCACCAGCCGGTAGCGCGTTTCCGGCGGCAGCTGCACGCGCTGGCACAGGGCCAGCGCGATGTCGCGCAGTTCCTCTTCCGAGGCCGGCGGCGCATCGGGCGTGAAGCTGCGGGTGAGGATGCGGAACTGCGCGGTCTTGAGCTTGAGCACCACGGTATGGCCGACGCGTTCGGTGCGCCCGGTCGCGCGCCAGGTCCTGGCCGCCAGCTGCGCGATCAGCTCGTCGAACTCGCCCAGCCGCAGGTCCTCGCTGAAGGTGTCCTCGGAGGAGATCGACTGCACCGGCTGGTCCGGTTCCACCGGGCGTTCGTCGATGCCGCGCGCGCGCCGGTACAGGCGCTGGCCGAAGGTGCCGAACAGCGCCTCCAGCTGTTCCAGCGGCAGGCCACGCAGGTCGCCGACGGTGGCGATGCCCAGCGCCGCCAGACGGCCTTCCATCACCTTGCCCACCCCGGGCACCCGGCTCACCGGCAGCGGCGTCAGGAACTGCTCCACCCGCGCCGGCGGCACCACGAACTGGCCATCGGGCTTGCGCCAGTCCGAGGCGATCTTGGCCAGGAACTTGTTCGGCGCGATTCCGGCCGAGGCGGTGAGCGAGGTCGTCTCGCGGATCTGCGCACGGATGGTGCGCGCGATCTCGGTGGCGATGCCGTCGCAGGTCGGCGAATCGGTCACGTCCAGATAGGCCTCGTCCAGCGACAGCGGCTCGACCAGCGGCGTGTGCTGCAGGAATATCTCGCGGATCTGTCGTGATACGGCCTTGTAGCGGGCGAAGTCCGGCGGTACGAACACCGCATCCGGGCACAGCCGCTCGGCGCGCACCGCCGGCATCGCCGAGCGCACGCCGAACCTGCGCGCCTCGTAGGACGCCGCGCACACCACCGAGCGGGCGCCGCGCCAGGCCACCACCACCGGCCGGCCGCGCAACGCCGGATCGTCCCGCTGCTCGACCGACGCGTAGAACGCGTCCATGTCGATGTGGATGATCTTGCGCATGGCGAGCGACGCAACCGCGGAACGAAGGAGCGCCATGATAGCCCGACGCCCCATACGCACCGGTACGATCTGCGACGAACATGCCGGCTTTTCCCGACAACACTACGGATGCGTACGGTTAAAACTGTTGATTGAACGCGTGTGCATCATGCATGCTCGGTCGTTAACCCATGTTTCCGTGTTCCGGATTACCGCTTCGATGAACCGTCTCAATGCGTTCTCGCGCGAACAGCTGCTGGCCAGCGCCCGCGGCGAGCTGTTCGGGCCCAACAAGGGCCGCCTCCCCAACGACCCGATGCTGATGTTCGACCGCATCACCGACATCCGCGACGACGGTGGTCCGCACGGCAAGGGCCTGGTGCGCGCGGAACTGGATATCCGACCGGACCTGTGGTTCTTCGGCTGCCACTTCATCGGCGACCCGGTGATGCCCGGCTGCCTGGGGCTGGACGCGATGTGGCAGCTCACCGGCTTCTTCCTTACCTGGCTGGGCGCCGAAGGCCGCGGCCGCGCGCTGGGCTGCGGCGAGGTCAAGTTCACCGGCCAAGTGCTGCCCAGCGCCAGGCTGGTCCAGTACGAGATCGACATCTCGCGCGTGATCAACCGCAAGCTGGTCATGGCCCAGGCCGACGCCCGCATGCTGGTCGACGGCCGCGAGATCTACACCGCCAAGGACCTGCGCGTGGGCCTGTTCACCTCCACCGAGAGCTTCTGATGCGTCGCGTCGTCATTACCGGCATGGGCATCAACTCCTGCCTCGGCAACGATCTGGACACCGTTTCCAGCGCCCTGCGCGAAGGCCGTTCCGGCATCGTCGCCCTGCCCGACCACGCCGAAGCCGGCCTGCGCAGCCAGGTCGGCGGCCGCGTCGACATCGACCTGGACGCGCAGATCGACCGCAAGCTCAGGCGCTTCATGAGCGACGCGGCGGCGTACAGCTACATCGCCCTGCGCGACGCCATCGCCGACGCCGGCCTGGACGAGGCGCAGGTCAGCAACGTGCGCACCGGCCTGATCGCCGGTTCCGGCGGCGGCTCCAGCCAGTGGCAGGTGGAAGCCGCCGACCTGCTGCGCAACCGTGGCGTGCGCAAGGTCGGCCCCTACATGGTGCCGCGCACGATGTGCTCCACGGTGTCGGCCAACCTGGCCACCGCCTTCAGCATCAAGGGGCTGAGCTACTCGCTGTCCGCTGCCTGCGCCACCTCCGCGCACTGCATCGGCGCCGCGGCCGACCTGATCCGCCATGGCGCGCAGGACGTCGTGTTCGCCGGCGGCGGCGAGGATCTTCACTGGTCGATGAGCGTGATGTTCGACGCCATGGGCGCGCTGTCCACCGGCTTCAACGACACCCCCGCCCAGGCCTCGCGTCCCTATGACGCCAACCGCGATGGCTTCGTCATCGCCGGCGGTGCCGGCATGCTGGTACTGGAAGACTACGACCACGCCGTCGCGCGCGGCGCGCGCATCCACGCCGAGCTGATCGGCTACGGCGTGACCTCCGACGGCGCCGACATGGTCGCCCCATCGGGCGAAGGCGCGGTGCGCTGCATGAACATGGCGCTGGCCGGCATCGATCGTCCCGTCGACTACCTCAACACGCACGGCACCTCGACGCCGCTGGGCGACATCACCGAACTTGGCGCGGTGCGCGAAGTCTTCGGCGACAACCTACCGCCGATCTCCTCGACCAAGGCCCTGTCCGGCCATTCGCTGGGCGCCGCCAGCGTGCACGAGGCGATCTTCTGCCTGCTGATGATGCGCGATGGCTTCATGGCCGGCTCGGCCAACATCGAGACGCTGGACCCGCGCGCCGAGGGCTTCCCCATCCTGCGTCAGACGCAGGAAGCGCAGCTGTCGACGGTGATGTCCAACAGCTTCGGCTTCGGCGGTACGAACGCCACCCTGGTGTTCGGCCGGGTGTGAGGCAGGCGTTGGCGCGGTAGCGATTGAAGCAACGGCGCCTGCGGGCGCCGTTGTCGTATGCGTCGTTGGCGGTGTGATTCAGCAGGAGCGTGCGATTTTCTTCGAGGACCCGCACGTGGCGCGCCAGCACGAGGCGGACATCCAGCTGCTGGAGCGCGCGGTGACGACGGTGACGGACCACCAGGCGGTCTGTATCACCGCGCCCCATCTCGCCGCCCGCTGGGCCATGGCCGCGCAGCAGCGGGCACGGCGACGCTGATCTTCGGTGCGATCGGAACACGGCAACGGTGTCCGTGGGCGTCGTTGTCGTCTGCGCGATCGCGTTGCTCTCCCCAAAGAGCCCTGTGTTGGCGGCCTGCGTGGGTTGCGCCAGCCTTCGTCGAGGGAGGGCGGCTCGCCGTATCGGCCCGCGGGGCAAGAACGAGCGCGGGCACGCCCCCACGCGATACATCGGCACGAGGCAAGCCTCCAGCAGCGGGAGCGCGCGGTCACGCGTCGGAATATCAAATGGCGCCGGCCCTGCTTTGGCGCAGGGCGTTGACGACGCCCC
>NZ_JBWJOY010000030.1:0-256 GCF_056393235.1 Stenotrophomonas sp. Steno-Z2
TCGAGGTGATGCAGCGCTACGCGCGCGGCGACCTGTCGGTGGACATGGACCGCCTGCCCGGCGAGAAGGCCGCCATCACCCAGGCCATGGACGAGACCAAGGCCAGCCTGTCGGCGATCAATGCCGAGATCAGGCGGCTGGCCGGCGCCGCCGCGGCGGGCGACTTCAGCCTGCGTGGCGACGAGGAGCGCTTCGAGCACGACTTCCGCGACATGGTGGCCGGGCTCAACCGGCTGATGGAAACCACCGACGGCAA
>NZ_JBWJOY010000031.1:0-225 GCF_056393235.1 Stenotrophomonas sp. Steno-Z2
CGTGGCGATGACGACGTCGTTGCCATCGAAGGCGGTGAAGCGCATGCCGTTGGTGTGGTAGGGCAGCTTCTGGCGCTTGTTCAGAGCCAGGTCGCGCTTCTCGTCGAAGGCGATCTCATGCTGGCCCATCAGGTTGATGCGCCTGGACGAACGGATGCGCGCCAGCGTGGCCGGGATGATGTCCGGGTCGATCAGGTTGGGGCGGTGGCCTTCCAGGCCGAGCAG
>NZ_JBWJOY010000032.1:0-225 GCF_056393235.1 Stenotrophomonas sp. Steno-Z2
GGTGGCGATGACCGCGTCGTTGGCATCGAAGGCGGTGAAGCGCATGCCGTTGGTGTGGTAGGGCAGCTTCTGGCGCTTGTTCAGGGCCAGGTCGCGCTTCTCGTCGAAGGCGATCTCATGCTGGCCCATCAGGTTGATGCGCTTGCTGGAGCGGATGCGCGCCAGCGTGGCCGGGATGATGTCCGGGTCGATCAGGTTGGGGCGATGGCCTTCCAGGCCGAGCAA
>NZ_JBWJOY010000033.1:0-204 GCF_056393235.1 Stenotrophomonas sp. Steno-Z2
CACGGCGGTGTCGGTGCCGTGGCCGCGGCCGGTCAGGGCCAGCGAGCCGAACACCTCGGCGCGGATGCGCGCCACGTCCTGGAGCCTGCCCGGATCGAGCAGCCAGCGGTGGACGAAGCGCTCGGCCGCGCGCATCGGGCCCACGGTGTGCGAGGAACTCGGGCCGATGCCGATCTTGAACAGGTCGAACGTGCTGACGGACAT
>NZ_JBWJOY010000034.1:0-203 GCF_056393235.1 Stenotrophomonas sp. Steno-Z2
CCCGGCTTGGCCAGCACCTGGCCGCGCTCCACGTCGTCACGCTTGGTGCCGCGCAGCAGCAGGCCCGCGTTGTCGCCCGCCTGGCCCTGGTCCAGCAGCTTGCGGAACATTTCCACGCCGGTCACGGTGGTCTTCTGGGTCGGACGGATGCCGACGATTTCGATTTCGTCGCCCACCTTGATGATGCCGCGCTCGATACGGCC
>NZ_JBWJOY010000004.1:0-265942 GCF_056393235.1 Stenotrophomonas sp. Steno-Z2
CCCTTCCCGCCTCTGACCATCCCGGGTGCCGCCGACGCCTGGCGCCGCCAGACATTTCGCCGCGCTTGGCGCGCCGTTTGCTGGAACAGGCGTGCGTCGCTTTGCCCGAAGCTGTCCTAATGAGCGGGCAGGACGCTGCGCTGCGAATCTCTCTCCGACCTGGAGCAAGCCTCCCTGTCTGCGGGTGCATGCAGACAGTAATGCTCCGCGGCCATCACCTGCGGATTTGGCTGCTGAGCCGCAGCGAGGCTTCGCAGCTCAAGGCAGGTGCGCAGGCACGCCGTTCGGGGAAGCGATCAACGATGCCAGTTGCGCAGAAGACAACGGCGCCCGCAGGCGCCGTTGCCGTGTTCCGATCGCACCGAAGATCAGCGTCGCCGTGCCCGCTGACGCGCGGCCATGACCTGCAGGCGCACGCGGACGGTCATGCTCCGCAGCCATCACCTGCGGACCGGCCTGCTGAACCGGAGGGATCTCAGTGAAAGGTCCTTCGGGAGCGAGCTGCCTTGGGGAGTGGATCACACCGCCAACGGCGCATACGACAACGGCGCCCGCAGGCGCCGTTGCTTCAACCGCTACCGCGCCAACGCCTGCCTCACACCCGGCCGAACACCAGGATGGCGTTCGTACCGCCGAAGCCGAAGCTGTTGGACATCACCGTCGACAGCTGCGCTTCCTGCGTCTGACGCAGGATGGGAAAATCCTGCGCCGTGCGAGCGTGCTGCCCGATCAAGGCGCCCACCTGCGGGCGCAGGCCTGGCTGGATCAATGAGGCTCGGGGTCGTTGGCGGCGCGCCTGCCTTCCATCATGCGGTCGCGATTGGCCTTGAAAGGATTGCCCGGGTACCAGTTGGGCCAGCTTTCGCCGCCTGCCAGCTCCCGGCCGACGCCGTACAGCAGTTCGAGGTCCTCCATGGTGCCGTCGAGCTTCCAGGTGGCGGGGTCGTACTCGTCGCGCGGGCTGTGGTAGCGATCGCGGCCATAGGCTTCGGCGGCCTTCCTGCCGGCTTCGATGCCGCCTTCCAGAAGATCCTGGCCGCCGCCGGCATAGAGCGCGGGGACACCGGCCTTGGCGAAGTTGAAGTGATCCGAGCGGAAGTAGAAGCCGCTCTGCACGGAGGATTCCGCATGCAGGGTCCGATGCTGCGCGGCTGCCAGCGGCTTGAGGATGTCCTCGAGCTCGGAGCTGCCGTAACCGGTGACGGTCACGTCGCGGGCGCGGCCGTTCACCGACATCGCATCGATGTTGATCACGCCGGCGATCTTGTCCAGCGGGAAGGTGGGGTGGTTGACGTAGTACTGCGAGCCGAGCAGGCCCGATTCCTCCAGCGTTACCGCCAGGAATACCACCGAGCGCTGTGGCGCCGGTTGCTGGTGGGCCAGGGCGTCGGCGATCTCGAGGATGCCGGCCACGCCGGTCGCGTTGTCCACCGCGCCGTTGTAGATGCCATCTTCTCCTTCCGCATTCGCGCCTTCGCGCCTGCCGAGATGATCCCAATGCGCCATGTAGAGCACGGCTTCGTCGGCGCGCTTGCCGCCGGGCAGGACGCCAACGACGTTGCGCGATTTCTTCTCGGCGATGCTGCTCTTCAGGTCGAGCGACAGCGTGGTGTGCAGTGGCACCGGTTTGAAGCCGCGCCTGCTGGCATCACGATAGGCCCGGTCCAGATCGAGACCGGCGTCGGCGAACAACTGCCGCGCGGCGTCCGCACTCAGCCAGCCCTGGGCCTGCAGGCGCGGCTCCTTGTCCTCGGCTGCCGGCAGGTCGTACTGCGCGCCACCCCAGGAGCTCCCGACCACGTCCCAGCCGTACGAGGCACCGGCAGTGTCGTGCACGATCAGCGCCGCGGCCGCGCCCTTGCGCGCGGCTTCCTCGAACTTGTAGGTCCAGCGCCCGTAGTAGGTCATGCGCTTGCCTGCGAACAGGCGGGCGTCGTCCACGTGGAAGCCGGGATCGTTGACGAACATCACCACGGTCTTGCCCTTCCAGTCCTGGCCGGCGTAGTCGTTCCAGTCCTGTTCCGGAGCGTCCACGCCGTAGCCGACGAACACCATGTCGCTGGCGTCGATCTTCACCTCTGGCTGGCCGCTGCGCGTGCCGATCACCATGTCGGCGCCGAACGCGAGCGCGCGGCTGGCCTCGCCATGACGGAGCGTGAGCACGGTCGAGGGATCGGCGATGGTCTCGGTCATCGGCACCTCCTGGAACCAGCTGTCGCCATTGCCCGGTTGCAGGCCGATGCGCTGCATCTGGTCGCGGATGTACTCGACGGTCAGTTCTTCGCCACGGCTGCCGGGCGCGCGCCCCTCGAACTCGTCCGACGCCAGGGTCTTCACCAGCTCGGCGAAGTCCGCGGCGTTGATGTCGCCGGAGAAGGCGTGCGTCGGCGGCGGGGCCTGTACCGGGGCCGGGGGCGGAACGGGCTCCTGCCGGCAGGCGGCCAGAGCCGCGCTCGCGGCGAGACACAACAGGATCTTGCGGGACATCGAACCGGGCTCCGGATGAAAGGCGAAGCCCGATTCTAGGCAAGCGCGCGGCGCGGCGCTCAATCCTTCGGCGCGGCTTCGGTGTCGAAGCGGCGCACGGTGGCACCGCTGACCGGGCCGATGGAGGCGCTGTCATGCACGTACAACGTCACCTCGCGTTCGAAGTTCAGCGGCCCGTCGACCTTCGCGTTCGGGCCGATGATGATCCGCGGCTTGCGCGGAGGCGTGAGCGACAGGCTGAAGGACGGCTTGGTCACGCGGATGCCGCCCTTCACGTGCGAGCCGACGCCCACGGTGATGTCGCCATTGACGGTTTCGACGTTGCGCCCGACCTCGGTGCCGACCAGGCCGATGCCGCCGTTGACGGTTTCCACACCGCCGCCGATGCGCCCGCCCTGGTCGATGAAGATGCTGCCGTTGACCGTCTCCACGTCACCGGACAGGACCAGGCCGCGTCCGGCACGGACGGCGCCGTTCACGGTTTCCAGGCTGCGCGCCTGCACGTCGTCGTCGGCATTGATGCTGCCGTTGACGGTTTCCACGCCGCGCGCCTGCACGCCCTTGGCCAGGTGGATGCTGCCATTGACCGTGTCCAGGTCGCGGTAGGCGGTGCCGGATTCGGTGCGGATGCTCCCGTTCACCTTGCTGATGTCGTCGGACGCCATCGCCAGCGGGCTGGCCAGCCCCAGGGCCAGCAGAAGAAGGAATCGTTTCATCGCGCGTCTCCGTCGGGAATTCCTGTGGGCAAGGATGGATGGCAGCATGGCTGGGTACAATCCGCATCTGCCTGAAGTCACTGGAATGCGTTTGCCACGATACCGCCGCCACCGTCAGTCTGCCCGTTCCCCGGCCTGGGTGGCCGGCTGCCTGCTGGCGCTGTCCCTGGCGGCCCCGCCCGCGCAGGCGCAGAGCAACCCCCGCGATGCGGAGAAGAAACTGCAGCAGGTGCGCGGCGAGCTGAAGAGCGTCGCGCAGGAACGCCAGCGTCTGGAAGGCGAGCGGGACGCGGCGTCCCGGCGCCTGCGCGAGGCCGACCAGCAGGTGGCGCGCAGCGGCCGCGCGGTGGCCGAGACCGAAGCGGCGATGCGCCGCGAACAGCAGGCGCTGGCCGAACTGCAGCAGCGCCGCGTTGCCCTCGAGGCGAACCTGGGCCGGCAGCGCCAGCAGCTTGCCGCGCTGCTGCGCGGCGCCTACCAGCTGGGCAACCACGCACCGCTGAAGCTGCTGCTGTCGCAGGATCGCGTGGCCGATGCCAACCGCGAGCTGGCCTATCACCGTTACCTGCAGCGCGAGCGGGCGCGGGCCATCGCCTCGCTCACCGGCGATCTGCAGGCGCTGTCGTCGACCGAGCAGGAAATCCTGGCGCGCAGCCGCGAGCTGGAGCAGGCGCGCGCGCAGCAGCGCGAACAGGCCGCGGCCCTGGCCGAGGACCGCCGCAAGCGCGCGCAGTTGGCGACGGAACTGGACCAGCGCTACCAGGACCGCAGCGAGCGGGAGAAGGTGCTGGGCAAGGACGCGCGGGCGCTGGAGCGGCTGCTGTCCAACCTGCGCGCGGCGGCGGCCCGCGCCGAGGCCGAGCGCAGGGCGGCCGCACGCCGCGCGCAGGCAGAGCAGGCGCGCCAGGCCGCCACGGGCGCGGCGAGGCCCGCGCCGGGCAAGGTGCCGCCGCGGGTCACCGCGAATGCGCCCGCCCCGAAGGTCGGCGGGCTGGGCTGGCCGGTGTCGGGCAACCTGCTGGCGCGCTATGGCGGGCGCCTGCCGGACGGCCGCACCAGCAGCGGCGTGCTGATCGGCGCGCCTCCCGGCACCACGGTGAGCGCGGTCGCCGACGGTACGGTGGTGTTCTCCGACTGGATGACCGGCTACGGCATGATCCTGATCGTCGACCACGGCAACGGCTACATGAGCCTGTATGCCCACAACGACACCCTGCTGCGCGACTCGGGCGCGCGCGTGCGCCGTGGCGAGGCGGTGGCGCGGGTCGGCAACTCCGGCGGGCAGGGCGTGGCGGCGCTCTACTTCGAGCTGCGCCGCAACGGCCAGCCGGTGGATCCGGCCACCTGGCTGCAGCGCCAGTGACCGCCGGCTGAGCGGGCGGCGCGGCCGATCCCCCGCGTTCAACGTGAATTCGGCCGGGCTTCGCGCATAATCGGTCCGACGCGCATGCTGCGCATCCGTTTTTCATGGAGTGGTTCATGCGTGTAGCCGGCCTTGCTGCTGCCCTGCTGTTCGCACTGTCGCCGGCCGTCGGCCTGGCGCAGAGCGCCCCGGACAAGACGTCGAAGGCGGACGACCCCGACGCCAAGGAATCGGTCACTTCGCGCGTGCCGCTGGAGGAAATCCGCCGGTTCGTCGCCGTGTACAACGCGGTGCGTGCGGCCTATGTCGACCCGGTGGACGACCGCAAGCTGATGCAGTCGGCGGTCCGCGGCCTGCTGCTGGACCTGGATCCGCACAGCACCTATTTCGACAGGGAAGACGCCGAGGCCTTCGACGAGCAGGCCACCGGCGCCTATGAGGGCATCGGCGTGGAGCTGCTGCAGCAGGACGGCGCGCTCAAGGTGGTTTCGCCGATCGACGACACGCCCGCGGCCCGCGCCGGGCTGCGCGCCGGCGACCTCATCGTGGCCATCGACGGCAAGCCGATCAGCGCGATCGAGGCGATGGAACCGCTGCGCGGTCCGGCCGGCAGCAAGGTGGTGCTGACCATCGAGCGCGGCGAGGCAAAACCGTTCGACGTCACCGTCACCCGCGAGACCATCCGCGTCACCAGCGTGCGCAGCCGGATGCTCGAGCCGGGTTATGCCTACGTGCGCATCAGCACCTTCCAGGCCGACACCGGCGCCGATTTCCAGAAGCACATCGCGCAGCTGCAGGCGCAGGCCGGCGGCAGGCTGAAGGGCATGGTGCTGGACCTGCGCAGCAATCCGGGCGGCCTGCTCACCGCGGCGGTGCAGGTGGCCGACGACCTGCTGGAGAAGGGCGTGATCGTGAGCACGCGCGGCCGCATCTCGGTCAGCGATGCCAAATTCGAGGCCACGCCGGGCGACCTGATGAAGGGCGCGCCGGTGGTGGTGCTGGTGGACGCCGGTTCGGCCAGCGCCTCGGAAGTGCTGGCCGGCGCGCTGCACGACAACCAGCGCGCGCGCATCATCGGCAGCCGCACCTTCGGCAAGGGCTCGGTGCAGACCGTGCTGCCGCTGGACAACGGCGACTCGGTCAAGCTCACCACCGCGCGCTACTACACGCCCAGCGGCCGCTCGATCCAGGCCACCGGCATCGTGCCGGACGTGGAGCTGGCGCCGGACCCGGCCAACGCCGCCACGGACATGCCGGCGTCCATCGCCGACTTCAGCGAGGCCAAGCTGCCTGGCCACCTGCGCGGCGACGACGAGGCCAGCGGTGTTGCCACCGGCGTGGTGCTGCCCGGCGACGGGCCGATCCAGTCGGCCCTGCGCGAACTCAAGCAGCCCGGTTCGCTCGCGGCCAGGCCTGCCGCCGTGCCACGCCCGGCCGCTCCCGCGAAGCCGGAGGCAACGCCCGCGCCAGGCGTGACCGTGCCGGCCAAGCCGGAGGAGCCGAAGCCGGAGGCCACCGATAGCGGCAAGTAAGGTTCCCCCCGGGAGTCGCCGAGCCTGTGCGTCATTGGCCCGTTGCCGGACCTTTGCCGCCGGCATCGAGAGAGCCGGGGCAAGGGCTGGGCGATGCCCCGCGGTTGCAGGAGCTCCCTGGCTTCCCGGCGCATCACGCCGCTGCACCGCGCCGGCATGCGCGCCGACCGCGGAAGAGAACGCTCAGCGCGGCCTGGCGGGCATCGGGAACGGCGTGACCACCTTTTCCCCGGTGGCCGCATCGCGGATGGCCGACTGGCCCTTTTTCTCCACTTCCTCGATGCGCACGATGCTCTGCATCGGCAGGTGCAGCACCCGGGTGTCGCCGAACTCCTCGCGCAGGCGCTCCTCGGTGGGGTCGACCACCAGCCCGTCATGGAGGTCGAATACCAGCTCGGCGATTTCGTTGAATCCCCACAGGTGGCTGCTGCCCACGCGCCGGGCATACAGCTCGTAGACCTTGCCGTGGTTGAGGAACGTGATCTTGTACAGGGGCTTGTTGCTCATGGCCCGATTATAAGGACGGCGCGCGGGCGCGGCCGGGCCTAGAAACCGTGGCGCTTGCGCAGCCGCCGGGCGATCGCGGCGCGGACATACAGCCCATAGACGATGCCGAACAGGAAGCCGGCCACGTGCGCCGACCAGGCGACCATGCCGAAGCTCGGGCCGATATAGGCGAACACCACCTGCAGCGCCGCCCATACCCCGATCAGCAGGTAGGCCGGCGCCCGCACGAACTCCAGGAACAGGCCCAGCGGCAGCACGACGCCCAGCCGCGCGCCCGGGAACAGCGCCAGGTACGCGCCCAGCAGCGCCGACACCGCGCCGCTGGCGCCGATGATGATCTGGTCCGGCGATCCCATGGCGTACAACGCGGCGAGGTTGGCCGCGGCGCCGCCCAGCAGGAACAGCAGCAACAGCCGCCAGGGGCCGAGCACCCTTTCGGCCGGCAGGCCGAAGATCAGCAGGAACACCAGGTTGCCGAGCAGGTGCGACCAGTCCGCGTGCAGGAACAGCGCGGTGAACAGGCGCAGCACGCTGCCGTCGCGCAGCGCGGCCCACCAGTCCTGCGGATTGCCCAGGCCGGTGGACAGCGCGCCCCAGTCCATCCACAGCGAACGCCGGGCCTCGTCCGGCCGCGAGATCGACCACAGGAAGGCCAGCCAGATCGCCGCGAACAGCAGGGGTACCGCCCAGCGTGGTCCGGCCTTGTTGCGGGAGGGAATGGAAATGAACATGGGCGCGCAAGCCTACCCCGTGACGGCCCTGGGCAGGGTGATGGAAGGAGAGGAAATGAATGCGGGCGACGTTATTGTTTAGTTAACAAGCTTGTTGGATACTGCATACGGCGTCGTATGTCGGGAGGGGAATCCGGCGCACCGCAGGGCCGCATGGCGGTACTGGGGTGCAGGCGCACCAACGAATCATCACCGTCCTACGGAGAGAGCTTCCAACATGCATACCGCTTCCACCCTCGCACGCGTCACCGCCCTGGCCGTCGGCATCGCCGGTGCCCTGGCTTTCAACCATGCCGATGCCGCCGCGTTCCAGCTGAAGGAAAACAGCGCCAAGGGCCTGGGCCGCGCCTTCGCCGGCTCCACCTCCGCTTGGGACGACGCTTCGGTGATCGCGACCAACCCGGCCTCGATGCGCCTGCTCAACGGCCGCCAGTTCCAGGCCGACCTGAGCGCGATCAGCTTCTCGGCCAAGATGGAAGACGTCTACAACGCCCGCAACGCCGGCCCGACCGGCCCGGGCAAGGGCACGCCGATCTCCGGCGGCAACGGCGGCGACGCCGGCATGATCGCCCCGGTTCCGGCCGCGTACTTCCACGTGCCGTTCGGCGAGAACGACAACATGCACTTCGGTCTGTCGCTGACCGCGCCGTTCGGTTTCAAGACCGAATACGACCGCGACTGGGTGGGCCGCTACCACGGCACCAAGACCGACCTGAAGGCCATCGACCTGGGCGCGGCGTTCTCGTATGACGTCAATCCGTACGTGTCCTTCGGCGCCAGCGTGTTCGTCGAGCACCTGACCATCGAACTGGCCCAGGCCGTGGACTTCGGCGCCGTCGCGTTCAGCGCCAGCAAGGGCGCCAGCGCGGGTCTGGGCATCGTCCCGGGCAGCGCCGATGGCTACTCCAGCGTCGAAGGCGACAACAACGCCGTCGGCTACGTGATCGGCGGTACCTTCAGCCCGACCGAAGACACCAACATCGCGTTGAGCTACCGCTCCAAGGTCGAGCACAAGATCACCGGCGGCAAGGCGCGCTTCGACGTGCCGGGCAATGTCGAAGCTCTGCTGCACCTGAAGGCCCAGGGGCTGTTCGTCGACACCAGCGGCAAGGCCACCGTGACCCTGCCGGCCTCGGCCACCCTGAGCGTGACCCACAAGCTCAACGACCGCTGGACCGTGATGGGCGACGTGACGCGCACCGCCTGGGCCCCCGCGTTCGACAAGGTGACCGTGGACTTCGCTTCCAACCAGCCGGACAACGTGCTGGCGTTCGGCTACAAGGACACCACCTACGGCTCGATCGGTACCGAGTACAAGCTGTCCGACACCATCACCCTGCGCGGCGGCGTGGCTTACGACGAGACCCCGACCACCTATTCGCACCGCGACGTGCGCGTGCCGGACGTGACCCGCAAGTGGCTGTCCTTCGGCCTGGGCTGGACGCCGAAGGAGAACACCGAGTTCAATTTCGGCTACACCCACCTGTTCACCAACGAGCCGGCGATCAATGTCACCAGCAGCACCGGCAACGTGCTGCAGGGCAAGTACAAGGTCGCGGGCGACGTGCTGGCCGCTTCGATCAACTACAAGTTCTGATCAGGCCCGTATCGGGTGATGCAACCGGAAGGCCCCGCGCAAGCGGGGCCTTCTGCGTTGTACCGGGCGCAGCGGATGACGACGGAATCGTCCGCATGGTCCTGCGCCGCGCCACGGGCGACAATGGGGCATGAACCTGTCCGATCCCGCCTTCCAGCTCGAGCTGGCCGCCAATATCGCCGTCGCCGGCTCGATCCTGCTGGCCGGCCGCAACAACGTGCATACCTGGTGGCTGGGCATCGTCGGCTGCGCGCTGTTCGCGCTGGTGTTCGAGCGCTCGCACCTGTACGCGGACATGGTCCTGCAGTTTTTCTTCATCGCCGTCAGCGTGCTGGGCTGGTGGCAATGGCTGCGGGGCGACCATGGCGCGTCGCTGCCGATCAGCCGCCTGCCTGCGCGCTCCTGGGCCTGGCTGGTGCCGCTGGCGGTGCTGGGCACGTCCGGCTACGGCTGGATGCTGACGCGCCTGACCAATGCCTATGCGCCCTATGTCGATTCGGCGGTGCTGGTGCTGAGCATGATCGCGCAGCTGCTGATGATGCGGCGCAAGCTGGAATCGTGGTGGCTGTGGCTGCTGGTGAACAGCATCGCCGCGCCGCTGTATTACAGCCGCGGGCTGCACCTGACCTCGATCCTGTATGTCGGCTTCTGGATCAATGCCCTGGTGGCGCTGCGTCACTGGCGGCGCCTGATGCGCGACGAGGTGGAAGCGCGGGCGGCCGATGCGGTCGCCTGAGCGGTTTGCACGCGGGCTGGTGGTCGGAAAGTTCTGCCCGCTGCATCGCGGGCATGAACGCCTGATCGAGTTCGCTGCCGCGCGGTGCCGGCACCTGCTGGTGATCGGCTGGTCGCAGCCCGGCTTCGCCGGCTACGGCGCGGCGCTCCGCGAGCGATGGCTGCATGCGCGCTTCCCTCAGGTCCAGGCGGCAGTGCTCGACGATGCGCGGCTGGCGGCGCTGTGCAGGCAGCACGGCATGCCGGTGCGCAATCTGCCGCTGGACGACGCCAGCGCCCAGGTGCAGCGCGAATTCACCGCGTGGCTGTGCCTTGCGCTGTTCGGCGGGCCGGTGCAGGCGGTGTTCACCGGCGAGGAGTATGGCGACGGGTTCGCCGAGGCGCTGGCTGCGTGCTTCGGCGCGCCGGTGGCGCACGAACGGCTGGATCGTGCGCTGGACGCGGGCCAGGCGACCGGCACGCAGCTGCGCGCCGACCCGCATGCGCACCGCGGCAGCCTCGGTCCCGCCGTGTACGCCGACCATGTGCGGCGGGTGGCCTTCATCGGCGGCGAGTCCACCGGCAAGACCACGCTGGCGCGGACCCTGGCCGGGCGCCTGCAGACCGCGTGGGTGCCGGAGTATGGCCGCACCCTGTGGGGAAGCGCGCGGCGGCGCGCTGCAGGCGCAGGACCTGCCGCGGATCGCGGCCACGCAGCTGCGGCATGAAGACGAGGCGGCCCTGCGCGCCCACCGCTGGCTGTTCTGCGACACCACGCCGCTGGTGACCCTGGGCTACAGCGGCTGGATGTCCGGCAGCGCGCCGGAGGCGCTGCGGCAGGCGGCGGCGCGCTCCTACGACCTGCTGTTCCTGTGCGCGCCGGACATCGCGTTCGAGCAGGACGGCACCCGCGCCGGCGCCGGCTTCCGCGAACGGCAGCATGCGTGGTACCTGCAGCAGCTACACGGGCGCGGCACGGATTACGTGCTGCTGGAAGGGCCGCTGGAGGCGCGCATCGCGCGCGTGCGGGCGGAGCTGGCGCGGTTGCCGGCGGACGGTCCGAGCCTGGCGGTCCGGGCATGAACGAGGGTGCCGCCCCACGCGTTGATTGACGTGATGCGTGCCTGCCCCTGCATCGCCCTTCCGGCAAAGCGCATGCGGGGCAAGCCCCGCATCCAGGGGCGCAGCGGCCATGCCCGCGTCGGGCGACGCATCATGAAAAACGGCAGGACAGCCTTTTTCACGGGCAAGCCGCCCGGAGGGTGGCGCACACGGATGCGCACCATGAAAAAACCCCGCTTCCGCGGGGTTCTTTCATTGACGCGAGGAACGCGCCGGATCAGTCGCCCAGGGTCAGCAGCGAGGCATTGCCGCCGGCGGCGGTGGTGTTCACCGTCACCGTCTTCTCGGTGGCGAAGCGCAGCAGGTAGTGCGGGCCGCCGGCCTTCGGGCCGGTGCCGGACAGGCCCTGGCCACCGAACGGCTGCACGCCGACCACCGCGCCGATCTGGTTGCGGTTGACGTAGACGTTGCCGACGTTGACGCGCGATGCGATGCGGTCGACGGTCTCGTCGATGCGCGAATGCACGCCCAGGGTCAGGCCGTAGCCGGTGGCGTTGATCTGGTCGATCACCGCGTCGAGCTGGTCGGCCTTCCAGCGGATCAGGTGCAGCACCGGTCCGAAGATTTCCCTGTGCAGCTGTCCCAGGTCCTTCAGCTCATAGGCGCGCGGCGCGAAGAAGGTGCCGTGCGCGGTGGCGTCGGACAGCGGCGCGACGGCGATCAGGCGCGCTTCGCTGTCCATGCGCGCGGCGTGGTCTTCGAGGATGCGCAGCGCGTCGGCGTCGATCACCGGGCCGACGTCGGTGGACAGTTCGCCCGGGTTGCCGACCTTCAGTTCGGCCATGGCGCCGGCCAGCATGTGCATCACCTTGTCGGCGATGTCGTCCTGCACGAACAGCACGCGCGCGGCCGAGCAGCGCTGGCCGGCGGAGGTGAAGGCCGAGCCGATCGCATCCTTGACCAGCTGCTCCGGCAGCGCCGAGGAGTCGGCGATGAAGGCGTTCTGGCCGCCGGTCTCGGCGATGAGCACGCCGATGGCGGCATCGCGCGCGGCCATCGCGCGGTTGATGGCGCGGGCGGTTTCGGTCGAACCGGTGAAGGCCACGCCGGCCACGCGCGGGTCGGCGGTGAGCGCGGCGCCGACGGTGGCGCCGTCGCCCGGCAGGAACTGCAGCACCTCGGCTGGCACGCCGGCGTCGTGCAGCAGCTTCACCGCGTAATGGCCGACCAGGTTGGTCTGCTCGGCCGGCTTGGCGATGACGCTGTTGCCGGCGGCCAGCGCGGCGCTGACCTGGCCCAGGAAGATCGCCAGCGGGAAGTTCCACGGGCTGATGCAGACGAATACGCCGCGGCCGTGCAGCTGCAGCTCGTTGCTTTCGCCGGTCGGGCTCGGCAGCTTCTCGGCACTGCCGAACTGTTCGCGCGCCTGCTTGGCGTAGTAGCGGAGGAAATCCACCGCCTCGCGCACTTCGGCGACGCTGTCCGGCAGGCTCTTGCCGGCTTCCTTCACGCACAGCGCCATGAACTCGGCGATGCGCGCTTCCAGCTGGTCGGCGGCGTGTTCGAGGATGGCGGCGCGGCTGGCGGCCGGGGTGCGGTTCCAGGCCGGCTGCGCGGCCACGGCGTTGGCCAGCGCCTTCTGCACGGTGGCGCTGTCGGCGGCCTGCCAGTGGCCGACCACCTCGCGGTTGTCGGCCGGGTTGGTCACCGGCAGGCTGGCGCCGCTGGGGGTGGCGCCCGGCACCAGCGGGGCGGCCTGCCAGGGCCTGACCGCGGCGTTGAGCTGCTCGGCGAGGGCGCGCAGTGCGTTGTCGTTGGCGAGGTTGATGCCCATGGAGTTGTTCCTGTCGTGGTTCTGGCTGCGCAGCAGGTCGACCGGCAGCGGGATCTTGGGATGCGGGATGGACGCGAACGAGGACACGGCTTCGACCGGATCGCGGATCAGGTCGTCGATGGACACGTCCTCGTCGGTGATGCGGTTGACGAAGCTGGAGTTGGCGCCGTTCTCGAGCAGGCGGCGCACCAGGTAGGGCAGCAGGTCCTCGTGCGAACCGACCGGCGCGTACACGCGGCACGGCACGTCCAGGCGGTCGGCCGGGATCACCTCGGCGTACAGGTCGTCGCCCATGCCGTGCAGCTTCTGGTGCTCGTAGGTGCGGCCCTGCGCGATCTGCTTCACCGCGGCGATGGTGGCCGCGTTGTGCGTGGCGAACATCGGGTACAGCACGTCGGCGTGGCCGAACAGGCGTTTGGCGCAGGCCAGGTAGGACACGTCGGTATTCTGCTTGCGGGTGAACACCGGGTAGCCGGGCAGGCCATCGATCTGCGCGCGCTTGATCTCCGCGTCCCAGTACGCGCCCTTGACCAGCCGCACCTGCAGCCGGTGGCCGATGCGGCGGGCCAGGTCGGCGAGGTAGTCGATCGTGTACGGGGTGCGCTTCTGGTAGGCCTGCACCACGATGCCAAAGCCTTCCCAGCCCTTGAGCGAGGGATCGCTGACCACGCGCTCGATGATGTCCAGCGACAGTTCCAGGCGGTCGGTCTCCTCGGCGTCGACGGTGCAGCCGATGCCGTAGGACTTGGCCAGCTGCGCCAGTTCCAGCACGCCCGGCACCAGGTCCGCGAGCACGCGCTCGCGCTTGGCGTGCTCGTAGCGCGGGTACAGCGCCGACAGCTTGATCGAAATGCCGTGCGAACGGGTCACGTCGCCGTCGGCCTTGCCGCCGCGGGCCAGGTTGTCCTTGCCGATGGCGTGGATCGCGCGCCGGTAGTCTTCCAGGTAGCGCAGCGCGTCCTTCATGGTCAGCGCGCCTTCGCCGAGCATGTCGAAGGAATAGCGGTAGTTGGCGTTGTCGCCCTTGTGCGAGCGCGCCAGCGCCTCGTCGATGGTGCGGCCCATGACGAACTGGTGGCCCATGATCTTCATCGCCTGGCGCACGGCCAGGCGGATCACCGGCTCGCCGACGCGGCCGATCAGGCGCTTGAAGGCGCCGTGCACGTCGCGCTTGGTGTCGTCGGCCAGGTCGACCAGGTGGCCGGTCAGCATCAGGCCCCAGGTCGAGGCGTTGACCAGCACCGAATCGGACTGGCCCATGTGGCGCTTCCAGTCGGCCTCGCCGAGCTTGTCGCGGATCAGCTTGTCGGCCGTCTCCTGGTCGGGGATGCGCAGCAGCGCCTCGGCCACGCACATCAGCAGCACGCCTTCCTCGCTGCCCAGGTCGTACTGGCGCATGAAGGCCTCGATCGCGCCCTGGTTGCGGGCGCGGGCGCGCACCCGGCGCACCAGGTCGGCGGCGGTGGCCTGCACCTGGGCCTGTTCGGCGGCGGGCAGGCGGGCCTGTTCGAGCAGTTCGCGGACATGGCTGTCCTCGTCCTTCAGCCAGGCATCGGTGATGGCCTGGCGCAGCGCGGGCGGCGCCGGCGGCAGTTCGGGCGAGAGCAGCGGCTGCACCGCGGCGGCGTGGGTGGACGGTGTTGCATTCATGGGCATGACCACATCGGGACACGTTGGGATTCGGCCATTTTAATCCCTGGCGGCGGATTTCCCAGCCCTCACGGCAGCCTTCGGGAGCGGTAGAACCCTTGGTACAGGGGCGATACGGCAAAAAATCCGTGGTGCTCATAAATTGTGCCGAATCCGGCAAATTATCCGCCGATGTCGATTCGGTCCGGCATCGCGTCCGGTGTGCAGTGCAGCAATCACGACAATGATGAATGAGAGCTTGCCGGTGTGATTGGGCGGGGCTACCATCGAAGCCGTTTTCCGCGGTACGGACGCGGTTGCGACATGATCGAGATGCTTCGGCGGGTTGAAGGCGGCTCACGTGCGCAGCTGGTGCTGCATCCCCCACGGGCGCTCAGTGCCCGGCAGTTCGTCCTGTTGTTCGCCGCGTTGGCAGGGTTGATGTGGTTCTCGGCAGGCCTGGGCTGGCTGTCTGGAAACGTTTTCGCCCCCGTCTTCGCGTTATTGCATTGCTTCCTGGTGGGAGCCGCCCTGCGCGCGTCATGGCGCAGCGGCGAACGCCGGGAAGAGATCCGGGTTGGACCGGACTGCGTGGAGGTGATTCCCGCGGCCGGGTGTCCGCCGGTCTTCCGGGCCCACCCTTACTGGGTGCGCCTGGTGATCGAGGACGAACGGGTCGTGCTGGTCTCCAGCGGGAAGCGGGTCGAAGTGGGGAGTCTCCTCGCACCCGCCGAACGCAGGGAGCTGGCGGCGACGCTGGAAGGCTTGCTCGCGGCCAATGAAGGCCGCAACCGATGACGTCAAGGGTCTAGGCAATGAAGCAAAGCAACAGGTGGGGAATGTGGTGCGGCAAGGGTCTGGGGCTGGCGGCGATGGCGCTGGCGGCACCGGCGGTGTGGGCCCAGGCGGGGGATCCGAAACCCTGGCAGCTCAACATGGGCAAGGGCGTCACCCATACCGCGCGCATGGCGTGGGACGCGCACATGGTGGCGCTGTGGGTGTGCACCGTCATCGGCCTGATCGTGTTCGGCGCGATGGCCTACGCCATCTTCAAGTTCCGCAAGTCCAAGGGCGCGGTGGCGGCGCAGTTCTCGCACAACACCCGGGCCGAGGTCATCTGGACCGTCATCCCGATCATCATCCTGGTGGTGATGGCATGGCCGGCCACGGCCAAGCTGATCGCCATGTACGACACCCGCGACTCCGAGATGACGGTGAAGATCACCGGCTATCAGTGGATGTGGAAGTACGAGTACCTGGGCGAGAACGTGGCGTTCACCAGCCGCCTGGACCGCAAGTCCGACCAGGTGCGGCAGAGCGGCGCGGTGCCGACGATGGCCTCCGATCCGCACTACCTGCTGGACGTGGACAACCCGCTGGTGCTGCCGGTGGACACCAAGGTCCGCTTCGTCATCACCTCCGACGACGTGGTCCACGCCTGGTGGGTCCCGGCGCTGGGCTGGAAGCAGGACGCCGTGCCGGGCTTCATCAACGAGCGCTGGACCAACATCGAGCAGGAAGGCGTGTACCGCGGCCAATGCGCCGAACTGTGCGGCAAGGACCACGGCTTCATGCCGATCGTGGTCAAGGCCGTGTCCAAGGACGAGTTCAAGACCTGGCTGGCCTCGCGCAAGCCCGCTCCGGCGCCGGTGGCCGAACCCGCACCGGCCGCCGCGCCCGCCACCGACGCCCCGCAGCCGGAGGCCGCGCCCGCCGCGGAACCGGCCCCGGCGGCGACCGGCGCCTGATACCGCTGCGCGCCGGCCCGCGCCGGCGCGATGCCTGGAAACTGGATAACGAGGTATAGCTGCAATGGCGAACTCCGCAGTGGGCCACTCCGACCATCACGGCCACCAGCAAAGCTTCTTCGAGCGTTGGTTCTTCTCCACCAACCACAAGGACATCGGAACGCTGTACCTGCTTTTCAGCTTCCTGATGTTCATCATCGGCGCCTTCATGTCGGTGCTGATCCGCTGGGAGCTGATGGAGCCCGGGCTTCAGCACATGAAGCCGGAATTCTTCAACCAGATGACCACCGTGCACGCGCTGGTGATGATCTTCGGCGGCGTCATGCCGGCCTTCGTCGGCCTGGCCAACTGGATGATCCCGCTGCAGATCGGCGCGCCGGACATGGCGCTGCCGCGCATGAACAACTGGTCGTTCTGGCTGCTGCCGGTGGCCTTCACCCTGCTGCTGCTGACCCTGTTCCTGCCCGGCGGCGCGCCCGCCGGCGGCTGGACCATGTACCCGCCGCTGTCGCTGCAGGGCGGCTACAACGTGGCCTTCAGCGTGTTCGCCATCCACGTGGCCGGCATCAGCTCGATCATGGGCGCGATCAACATCATCGCCACCGTGCTCAACATGCGCGCGCCGGGCATCGACCTGCTGAAGATGCCGATCTTCTGCTGGACCTGGCTGATCACCGCGTTCCTGCTGATCGCGGTCATGCCGGTGCTGGCCGGCGCGGTGACCATGCTGCTGACCGACAAGTTCTTCGGCACCAGCTTCTTCAACGCCGCCGGCGGCGGCGACCCGGTGATGTACCAGCACATCTTCTGGTTCTTCGGGCATCCGGAGGTCTACATCATGATCCTGCCGGCGTTCGGCGTGATCAGCGAGATCATCCCCACCTTCAGCCGCAAGCCGCTGTTCGGCTACCAGGCGATGGTGTACGCCACCGCGGCCATCGCGTTCCTGTCGTTCATCGTGTGGGCGCACCACATGTTCACGGTGGGCATGCCGCTGGGCGGCGAGATCTACTTCATGTTCGCCACCATGCTGATCTCGATCCCGACCGGCGTGAAGGTGTTCAACTGGGTCAGCACGATGTGGAAGGGCGCGCTGACCTTCGAGACCCCGATGCTGTTCTCCATCGCCTTCGTGGTGCTGTTCAGCATCGGCGGCTTCTCCGGCCTGATGCTGGCCATCGTGCCGGCCGACTTCCAGTACCACGACACCTACTTCGTGGTGGCGCACTTCCACTACGTGCTGGTCACCGGCGCGGTGCTGGCGCTGATCGCCGCGGTCTACTACTGGTGGCCGAAGTGGACCGGCCGCATGTACAACGAGTTCTGGGGCAAGGTGCATTTCTGGTGGACGATGGTATTCGTCAACCTGCTGTTCTTCCCGCAGCACTTCCTTGGCCTGGCCGGCATGCCGCGCCGCATCCCGGACTACAACCCGGTGTTCGCCGATTGGAACCTGATCAGCTCGATCGGCGCGTTCGGCATGTTCGTCACCCCGTTCCTGATGGCCGCCATCCTGCTGTCGTCGCTGCGCAGCGGCCAGCGCGCCGAAGCGCGCGCCTGGGAAAGCGCCAAGGGCCTGGAGTGGACCGTGCCGTCGCCGGCGCCGGCGCATACCTTCACCGTGCCGCCGGTGATCCAGCCGGGCGACCTGGCCCATGACGACGTCACCCATTGAGGCGCATGCCGATGAGCCGTCCCGACTGGCAAGCCGATGAACTGGCCCTGCGCCGCCGCCGCTCGCGGCGCACGGCGCTGGTGGTGGGCCTGGTCGCGGTAGCGATCTACGCCGGCTTCATCCTGTCCGGAGTGCTGGCGCATTGACCACGCCCGCGCCCCGGCCCGAACGCAGCGCCGGCCTGGTCCGGCTGCTCGGCGTGGCGCTGGGCGTGTTCGTGCTGACCTTCTCGCTGGTGCCGCTGTACCGCATCGCCTGCGAGAAGGTGTTCGGCGTGCGCCTTGAGCGTGGTGCCAGCCAGGCGGCCGCCAGCCAGGCGGCCGGCAGGCGCGTGGTGCGGGTGGAGTTCGACGGCGGCGTCAATTCCAAGCTGCCGTGGGCCTTCCATCCGGAAAAACTGACGATGGACGTGGTGCCGGGCGAGCTGAACGAAGCGCTTTACTTCGCCCGCAACGACAGCGACCACGCGCTGGTCGGCAGCGCGGTGCCCTCGGTGGCGCCGGCGCGGGCCTCCGGCTACTTCAACAAGACCGAATGTTTCTGCTTCACCGCGCAGACCCTGCAGGCCGGCGAGCAGCGCGAGATGCCGGTACGTTTCATCGTCGATCCGGACCTGCCTGCGGACGTCCGCACGATCACCCTGTCCTATACCTTCTACAAGAACGACGCGCTGACGGCGCAGCTGGCACCGGCCTCGGCCGGCGGCTCGTCGCACGCGGCCCCCTGACCACGGATCCGGAAGCACGCCATGGCCCACAACACGCCTGATGCCAACGTCTACTTCGTGCCGAGCCAGAGTCGCTGGCCCTTCGTCGGCTCGATTTCCATGCTGGTGCTGATGGTCGGAGTGGCCAGCTGGCTCAACGACGCCAGCTGGGGCCGCTGGACCTTCTTCATCGGCTTGGCGATGCTGGTGTTCACCCTGTTCCTGTGGTTCGGCGACGTGATCCGCGAGTCGGTCGGCGGCAACTACAACCGCCAGGTCGACGGTTCGTTCCGCATGGGCATGGTCTGGTTCATCTTCTCGGAAGTGATGTTCTTCGGCGCCTTCTTCGGCGCGCTGTTCTACACCCGCGTCTACGGCCTGGCTTGGCTGGGCGGCGAAGGCCACGGCGTGGCGACCAACGAAATCCTGTGGGACGGCTATTCGGCGGCGTGGCCGACCAATGGCCCGGGCGGCGTCGGCGGCATGTTCCAGACCATCCCGGCCTGGGGCCTGCCGCTGGTCAACACGCTGATCCTGCTGACCTCCGGCGCGACCCTGACCATCGCCCACCACGCGCTCAAGGCCGGCAACCGCAGGCAGCTGCTGATCTGGCTCGGTGCCACGGTGCTGCTGGGCTGCGTGTTCCTGTTCTTCCAGGCCGAGGAATACATGCACGCCTACGGCGAGCTCAACCTCACCCTGGGCTCGGGCATTTACGGTTCCACTTTCTTCATGCTCACCGGCTTCCACGGCGCGCACGTGCTGCTGGGCACGATCATGCTGATCGTCATGTGGCTGCGTTCGGCCAAGGGCCACTTCACCCGCGACAACCACTTCGGCTTCGAGGCCGCGGCGTGGTACTGGCATTTCGTCGACGTGGTGTGGCTGATGCTGTTCCTGTTCGTCTACGTGCTGTAAGCGACCGGAAAAGACAGGGAGCGGGGCATCGGGATCGCATCCCGGTACGCCGCTCCCTCATTGCTTCGCAGGCACCGCCGGGTTTTCAGCCGCCGACGCCATGCGGCTTGATCCAGCCGCTGTAGATGCCCAGGACGACCAGCAGGATCAGCACCACCGACAGCACGATGCGCCGGGTCAGCGCATTGACCGTGCGCTTGGTCTGGCCGCGATCGATCATCAGGTAGTACAGCCCGGCGCCAAGATTCCAGACGATGACGATCAGGAACGCGATCACCAGCAGTGTCTTCAGCGAATCATTCATGCACGGCTCGAAGTGTGGGAAGGCGCTGCTATCTCACCTGCTCGCGGCGCCGTTGTCATGACGCGACAGCACACGGGCCTGTTCGGCTGGCTGCTGGCGCTCGCGGTCGCCGCCGCGTTCAGCGCGCTGGGCGCCTGGCAGCTGCAGCGCATGCACGAGAAACAGGCGCTGCTGGCGCAGATGCCGCCGGACCGCAGCGAGGCGATGACGCTGGCGCAGGCGATGCGCGCGCCGCAGACGCTGCACTGGGTGCACGACCGGTTGGAGTTCCTGCCCGCCACGGTGCTGCTGGACAACCAGCTGCGCGAAGGCCGGGCCGGACTGAAGGTGTACCAGGCCGCGCGCGTGGACGCCGGCGCGGTGCTGGTCGACTTGGGCTGGCTGCCGTTGCCGGCCGACCGCCAGTTGCCGCGCATCGCACCGTTGCAGGGCCGGATCGAGGTGCAGGGCCTGTGGGCGCCGCCGCCGTCGTCCGGCATCGCGCTGGGGCCGGCGCTGGCCGACACGCCGCAGCCGCGGCTGTGGCTGGCCACGCGCCTGGATTTGCCCGCCATCGCCGCGAACCTCGGGCTGCCGGCCGACGCGCTGCCGGCGCATGTGCTGCGGCTGGATCCCGCCTCGCCGCTGGGCTACACCCGCGACCTGGACCTGCTGCCCAATACGCTGCCGCCTTCGCGCCACCTGGGCTATGCGGTGCAGTGGTTCGCCATGGCGCTGGCGGTGCTGGTGATCGCCGGCGTGCTGCATCGCCGCCGCCGCGGGCGCTGAACGCCAAGCCATGGGAAAATGCCGCACATGAATGCCCTGACTCCGGAACAACTCCTCGTCCGCAAGCGCGGCCGCCGCGTGCTGCTGCTCATCTTCGCGATGTTCTTCGGGTCGATGGCGCTGGCCGGCATCCTGCGCTTTTCCGGCTGGATGCCGCAGGTGAACCGCAACCATGGGCAGCTGTTCGAGCCGCCGCTGGACCTGCGCCAGGAATGCCTGAAGCTGGCCGACGGCAGCACCTACGCGTGGAACCCGGCCGCCCGCCACTGGCGCATCGTGGTGGCGCCGGCGGCCGGTTGCGCGCCGGCCTGCGTCACTTTGTCGCAGCAGCTGGACACGGTGTGGCGGCTGTTCGGCCATAACGCGGATAATGTCGAGATTCTGTGGCTGGGCCCGCCGCCGGAACAGGTGGTGGCCTCGCCGGCGCTGAAGGTGCTGCAGGCCTCGCCGGCGTTCCGGGCGAAGCTGCCGGGGGTGGACGACCCCGCCGGCACGCCGGTGTACGTGATCGATCCCAA
Organism: Stenotrophomonas sp. Steno-Z2; assembly: GCF_056393235.1. Lineage (NCBI taxonomy): Bacteria > Pseudomonadati > Pseudomonadota > Gammaproteobacteria > Lysobacterales > Lysobacteraceae > Stenotrophomonas > Stenotrophomonas sp. Steno-Z2. The sequence continues at coordinate 20,810 of NZ_JBWJOY010000004.1, forward strand.
CGGCTTCGTGGTACTGCGTTACGCGCCGGGCTTCGACCCCGGCGGGCTGCGCACCGACCTTTCCAGGCTGTTGAAACTGAAGTGAGTTCCATCCGATGAATGCCCCCGCGCGCCCGGCGCTGCACCGCAATTTCCACCGCCTGGCGTGGTTCGCGCTGATCATGACCGCGAGCACGATCATGTTCGGTTCGTTCGTGCGCCTGTCCGACGCCGGCCTGAGCTGCCCGGACTGGCCGACCTGCTACGGCCGCGTCACCTGGCCGCAGACCCAGGTGGAAGCCGCCCAGCACGTGGCCAGCGAGATCCGCCCGCTGGAAAGCCACAAGGCCTGGCGCGAGCAGGTGCATCGTTTCCTGGCCGGCCTGCTGGGCGTGGAGATCCTGACCCTGGCGCTGCTGGCCGCGCGCCGCCACCGCTGGGGCGTGGCGCAGGTGGTCACCGCCTCGGTGCTGGTGGCGCTGGCCATACCCCTGTACATGCGCGGCGAGCATGTCGCCTCCAGCGTGCTGGCCATCGGCGGGGAGGCGATCCTGCTGCTGGCGGCGCTGCGCTGGTCCAACATCGACCTGTCGCGCGCGGCGGTACTGACCCTGGCGGTGGTGGTCTTCCAGGCGCTGCTGGGCATGTGGACGGTGACCTGGCTGCTCAAGCCGATCGTGGTGATGGGCCACCTGCTCGGCGGCATGCTGATGTTCGGCCTGCTGGTATGGATGGCGTGGAAGGCCACGCACCTGCCGATCACCCTGGCGCAGGCGCCGCGCCTGCGCTGGTGGCTGCGCGCCGGGCTGGCGCTGCTGGTGCTGCAGATCGCGCTGGGCGGCTGGGTCAGCGCCAACTACGCCGCGCTGGCCTGCGGCGGCGGCAGCGCCTCGCTGGACAACTTCCCGCGCTGCGTGAGCCAGTGGTGGCCGCCGCAGAACTACGCCGAGGGCTTCACCCTGTGGCGCGGCATCGGCGTGGACTACGAAGGCGGCGTGCTCGACGGCGCCTCGCGCATCGCCATCCAGATGGCGCACCGCATGCTGGCCGTGGTCGTGGCGCTGTACCTGCTGGTGCTGTCGGCGCGCATGTTCCGCCTGCCGGGCATGCGTGGCTGGGCCAGCGCGCTGGGCCTGCTGGTGCTGCTGCAGGTCACCCTGGGCGTGCTCAACGTCAAGCTCGCCCTGCCGCTGGCGGTGGCGGTGATGCACAACGGCGGCGCGGTGCTGCTGCTGTTCGTGCTGGTCTCGCTGCTGGCGCGGCTGCGTGCCCCGGAGTGAGCCGATGAGTGCGACGTTGCGCGATTACTGGGACCTGACCAAGCCCAAGGTGGTGGCCCTGATCGTGTTCACCGCGCTGGTGGGCATGTTCCTGGCGATCCCCGGCTGGCCGACCGCCGCGCAGGCGCTGACCGGCGCGGTGGGTTTCATCGGCATCTGGCTGTCGGCGGCGGCGGCGGCGGCGATCAACCAGCTGCTGGACGCGCGCATCGACGCCAACATGGCGCGCACCTCGTGGCGCCCGCTGGTGGTCGGCAAGGTGTCCTCGCGGCAGGTGCTGGTGTTCGCCGCCGCGCTGGCCGCGCTGTCGATGACCCTGCTGGTGCTGTGGGTGAACGTGATCACCGCGGTACTGACCTTCGCCTCGCTGATCGGCTACGCGGTGGTCTACACCGTGTACCTCAAGCACGCGACCTCGCAGAACATCGTCATCGGCGGCCTAGCCGGCGCCACGCCACCGCTGCTGGGCTGGGCCGCGATCACCGGCATGCAGGGCGCGTCGGACTGGGCCTACGCCTCGCTGCTGGTGCTGATCATCTTCGTCTGGACGCCGCCGCATTTCTGGGCGCTGGCGATCTTCCGCCGCGCCGACTACGCCAAGGCGGCGGTGCCGATGCTGCCGGTCACCCACGGCGTGCCGCATACGCGCCGGCAGATCCTGTTCTATTCGGTGGTGCTGGTGGTGGTGACCCTGCTGCCGGTGGCGCTGGGCATGAGCGGCGTGTTCTACCTCGGCGGCGCCACCGTGCTGAACCTGGTGTTCCTGTGGTACGCGTGGAAGATGCAGGACCCGCCGGACGAAATGTTCAACATGCAGATGTTCGGCTATTCGGTGGTCTACCTGATGGCGCTGTTCGCCTTCCTGCTGGTGGACCACTGGCTGCTGCCCTGGCTTTGAAGCAGGAACCAGTGGCAGCAAAAGCGCCCCGCTTCTACCGTCCGCTTCTACTGGTCCCTGGTCCCTGGTCCCTGGTTCCTGGCTTCTGGCGCGCTGCGCGCATAACGCTGCGCCACCACCGCGCAGACGATCAGCTGGAGCTGGTGGTAGATCATGATCGGCAGCACGATCGCGCCGAGGCTGCCGCCGGCGAACAGCACCTTGGCGATCGGCACGCCGGTGGCCAGGCTTTTCTTGGAACCGCAGAACACGATGGGAATCTCGTCCTCGCGGCTGAACCCCAGGCGCCGCGCCAGCCAGGTGATGCCGGGCATGGCGACGGCCAGCAGCACCACGGCCACCAGCGCGGCGGCGAGCAGCGAGCCCACCGGCGTCTTGTGCCACAGGCCTTCGACCACCGATTCGCCGAACGCGCCATAGACCACCAGCAGCACCGTGCCCTGGTCGGTATAACGCAGCAGCGCGCGCTGCCGCTCCACCCAGCGCGCGATCCACGGCCGCAGCAGGTGGCCGGCGACGAAGGGCACCAGCAGCTGCAGCATGATCGCGCCGACCGCGTGCAGCGGGTCGGCCATGCCGCCCTGGCTGCCGGCCAGCAGGCCCATCAGCAGCGGGGTCAGGAACACGCCGAGGATGCTCGACAGCGAGGCCGCGCAGACCGCCGCCGGGATGTTGCCGCCGGCCATCGAGGTGAAGGCGATGGACGACTGCACGGTGGACGGCAGCGCGCACAGGAACAGCACGCCGATGTAGAGGTCGGGCGTGAGCGCCCAGCCGGCCAGCGGCTTGAACGCCAAGCCGAGCAGCGGGAACAGCACGAAGGTGCAGGCCAGGATGACCAGGTGCAGGCGCCAGTGCAGCATGCCGGCGACGATGGATTCGCGCGGCAGGCGCGCGCCGTGCAGGAAGAACAGCGCGGCGATGGCGAAATCCGTGAAGCGGTCCAGGCCATGCGCGGCATTGCCGGTCATCGGCAGCACGGTGGCCAGGGCCACGGTGGCGAGCAGGGCGAGGGTGAAGTTGTCCGGTCGCAGGCGCGACCACCAGCGGGTCATCGGTGGGGGTGTCCTTGTGGGCAGGGAACCAGGTTCAGGGCTTGGCGGGGGTCTCCAGCGCCGCGCGCACGGCCGGTTCCAGCGAGCCCAGGCCGGCATCGCGGCCGAACTGCAGGGCGGCTTCGGGGGAGGCGCCATGCACGCGCGCCTGCGCCAGCGCCAGCAGCGCGCCGGCGCGGTTGCCCGAGGCGCAATGCAGCAGCGTGGCGCCGCTGTCCTGGCGGAGCAGGCGGTCGAGCGTGCGCGCATTGGCCTCGCTGATGCCACCGGCGCCGTCGATGGGCAGGCGCACGTAGCGCAGGCCCAGTCGTTCGGCGGCGGCGGCCTCGTCGTAGCCGCGCTGTTCCTGCGGCATGCGCAGGTCGATCACGGTGGTGACGCCGGCCTGTGCGGCGTCGCGCAGCTGCTGTGCGCTGGGCTGGCCGCCGGTGAACAGGCCCGGGCGTGGCTGCTTCAACGCAGGGTCGGCGGCGCCGGCGGTACCGGCGCAGGCCAGCAGCAGGGACAGCAGTTTCGGCAGATGCGGGTTCATCGCTCCTCCGTCCGCGCGTCAGCGCATCGTCGCGCGCGCCTTGAGCAGCTCGCGCAGTTCGTATTTGTCGGTTTCGTCCAGGCCCTGCTGGCGCTGCTTGGCCTGCAGTTCGTCCAGGCGCTGCTGCAGCAGCTGCTTCTCCAGCTGGACGATGGCGTCGTGCAGCTCCTGGGTCCAGCTGGCCTCGTCGCCGGGCAGGGCGACGGCCGCCAGCTTGTGCAGTGCGGCCTGTTCCTCGCGGCCGTCGAAATGCTGCAGCAGCGCGCCGGTGCTGATGTCCGGGCGCTGCTGCACCAGTTCCAGCAGTTCCAGCAGCAGTTCGATGCCGGGCAGGCGCAGGCCGGCGATGGCGTGGTGGCCCTCCAGGCTCAGCGCCAGCGAAGGCTGCTGCAGCAGGAGGGCGATGGCCGCGCGCACCAGGCTGCGCTTCTGCACCGGCGCGGCCGGCGCGCGGCGCATGGGCGCGGCGGATGGCGCGTTGCCGGCGGGCGCGCGGCCCACACCGGTCAGGCGCTGCAGCTCCTGCTTCATCAGGTCGCCGAAGGCGCCATCGGGAATCTGCGCCAGCATCGGCCTGGCGCGCTCGGCCAGGCGCGCCTTGCCATCCAGCGTGCCCAGGTTGATCTCGCGGGTGAGTTCGTCGAAGAAGAACTGCGACAGCGGCGTGGCCTGCTTCAGGCGCGCGTCGAAGGCCTCCGCGCCCTCCTTGCGCACGATGGTGTCCGGGTCCTCGCCATCGGGCAGGAACAGGAAGAACGCCTGGCGCCCGTCCTTCATCCGCGGCAGCACCGACTCCAGCGCGCGCCAGCCGGCCTTGCGCCCGGCATTGTCGCCGTCGAAGCAGAAGTAAACGTCCGGCGCGTTGCGGAACAGCAGCTCGGCGTGGTCCGGCGTGGTCGCCGTGCCCAGCGTCGCCACCGCCTGGGTGACGCCGAACTGGAACAGGCTGACCACGTCCATGTAGCCCTCGACCACGATCAGCCGCTCGATCTTCTGGTTGGCCTGGCGCACCTGCCACAGGCCGTACAGTTCGCGGCCCTTGTGGAACAGCGCGGTCTCGGGCGAGTTGAGGTACTTGGGGCCGTCATCCTTTTCCATGACCCGGCCGCCGAAGGCGATGACGCGGCCACGGCGGTCGAAGATCGGGAACATCACCCGGTCGCGGAACTTGTCGTAGACGTGGCCACGGTCGTTCTTTGAGAACAGGCCGACGCGCTCGAGCAGCTTCATGCGCCGCTCGTCCTTGCCCAGCGCGTCCTTCAGCGCGCTGTAGCCGTCCGGCGCGTAGCCGATGGAAAAGCGCGCGCGGGTGTCGGCGTCGACGCCGCGGCCATCGAGGTAGGCCTGCGCCTTGTCGCTGCCTTCCAGCTGCTTCTGGAAGAAGCGGGTGGCGGCGTCGAGCGCGGAATACTGGTCGCGGCTGTCGTCCTGCTGCTGCGGGCTGCGCGGGTTGGCCTCGCGCGGCACTTCCATGCCGGCGCGCTTGGCCAGTTCCTCCACCGCGTCGAGGAACTCGAGGCGGTCGTAGTTCATCAGGAAGCTGATCGCGGTGCCGTGCGCGCCGCAGCCGAAGCAGTGGTAGAACTGCTTGGTCGGCGAGACGGTGAACGAAGCCGAGCGCTCGTCGTGGAACGGGCAGCGCGCCGCGTATTCCTTGCCCTGGCGCTTGAGCGGCACGCGCGAGCCGACCACTTCGACTATGTCGGAGCGGGCGAGCAGGTCGTCGATGAACGCGTCGGGGATTCGGGCCATGCGGGAAAGTGGAGCACCGCCGGCAGCGGTACATGGCGAAGGTATGCGGCAAGTGTACTAGAGGCCCGGTGCCGGAGCGGCGGACGTGGCCCCGCGGGCGCTGTCAGGCGGCCTGCGCCGCCCGCGGATGCGCGCGCTCGTCGATGACCGCGGTGACCAGGGCGCCGGCGAAGAACACCACGCTGGCGTAGTACACCCACACCAGCATGATCACCAGCGTACCCATCGAGCCATAGGCGCTGCCGGGCGCGGCGTTGGCGATGTACAGGCCGATGCCGTAGCGGCCCAGGGTGAACAGCACCGCGGTGATCGCGCCGCCGCCGAAGGCCTGCGGCCAGGCGACCGGGCGGTCGGGCAGGTAGTGGTAGAGGAAGGCGAAGCCCAGCGCATACAGCACCAGCGTGGATACATAGCCCACCGCCGGCAGCAGCGAGGGCAGGTGCGCGAACACCACCTGCAGGGCGGTGGTGGCGACCATCGAGACGATCAGCAGGAAGCCCAGCGCCAGCACCACGCCGGCGGAGAAGATGCGCTTCTTCAGCCAGCCGAGCATGCCGTCGAAACGCGGCAGGTCGGCGCGGAAGATCCGGTTCAGCGCGCCCTGCAGCTGGGCGAACACCACGGTGGCGCCGACGAACAGCAGCAGCAGGCTCCAGACGCCGGCCAGCGAGCCCAGGTCGGGCCGCGCGCTGGCGTTGGCGATCACCGTGTCGGCCACCTCCGCGACGCTGCTGCCGGCCAGGTCGCCGATCTGGCCGACCAGCGCCTGCTGCGCGGGCGGGTACAGCGAGGCGGTCAGCCACAGCAGCAGCACCAGCAGCGGTGCCAGCGAGAGCAGGGTGTAGAACGCCAGCGAGGCCGCCTGGGTCATCACGTCCGCTTCGCTGAAGCGGCGGACCAGGGCGGCCGGCAGGCTCTGCTGCAACCGCTCCAGGCGGTGCTTCATGTCCGGTGACAGGGGCGCCATGGCGGGCAGGATCGCACGCCGCCCGGGACAGGACCGTGATGGATGCGTGCCTGCCGGGCCGCGATGGCGTCCGGCAGGTGCGCCGCGGACTCAGCCCGCCAGTGCCTGCTTGACCAGCTTCGACACCAGGCCCATGTCGGCCTGGCCGGCCAGCAGCGGCTTGAGCACGCCCATCAGCTTGCCCATGTCGGCCGCGCCGCTGGCGCCGGTTTCGGCGATGGCGGCGTTGATCGCGGCCAGGATCTCGGCCTCGCCCATCTTGGCCGGCAGGTAGCGCTCGATCACCACGATCTCGTCGCGTTCGACCTTGGCCAGGTCCTCGCGGTTGGCGGCCTCGTACTGGCTCACCGAGTCCTTGCGCTGCTTGACCATCTTGTCCAGCACGGCGATCACGGCGGCGTCGTCCAGCTCGATGCGCTCGTCCACTTCCTTCTGCTTGATCGCCGCGTTGATCAGGCGGATCACGCCGAGGGAGTGCTTGTCGCCGCCCTTCATGGCGGCCTTCATGTCGTCGGTCAGTTGCTGTTTCAGGCTCATGGATCACCTCTTGCGGGATCGGAATGCGGGGTGCGCACGGGGCGCGGGAACGCAAAAAGCCGGCTACGCTCGCGCGTGCCGGCTTTCACTCCCGTTACGGAAGGCCGAAGCCCCCGCTCAGGAGCTGCGTCCGATCAGTACAGGCGCTGACGCTTGGTGACGTCGCGCGAGGAACGACGCAGCTGGCGCTTCACGGCAGCAGCGGCCTTGCGCTTGCGTTCCTGGGTCGGCTTTTCGTAGAACTCGCGCTTGCGGGTCTCGGCCAGCACGCCGGCCTTTTCGCAGGTGCGCTTGAAGCGGCGGAGCGCAAACTCGAAAGGTTCGTTCTCGCGGACTTTGACGCTGGGCATGGAATCTCCGGGACACAGTGAGACCGGGTCACGCCCGGTGAGCCGCGCATTATAGCCGCTTTGAACCCGGGCGCAAGTAGCAGGGCGGGCCGGACTGCCGGCAGGCGGGTGCGCACCGGGTGCCGGGCACGCGCTGGCGCTGGCGCACGCGGCGCGGGAAAGCGGTCCGGCGACGGCGTGGCGACCCGGGCGGCGAGGCGTTGGGACTGGCCTGCCGGCGCCCCCGCGGTTCGTAAACCCGCGCCTTGGGGTTCACAATACCGGCATGAAAGTCCTCGGCATCGAATCTTCCTGCGACGAAACCGGCGTGGCGGTGTACGACACCGCGCTGTCCGGCGTCGACGCCCTGCGCGCCCATGCGGTCTACAGCCAGATCGCGCTGCACGCCGAATACGGCGGCGTGGTGCCGGAGCTGGCCAGCCGCGACCACGTGCGCAAGACCCTGCCGCTGATCCGGCAGACCCTGGACGAGGCTGGCATCGCCGTGTCCGAACTGGACGGCGTGGCCTATACCGCCGGCCCCGGGCTGGTCGGCGCGCTGCTGGTCGGCGCCGGGGTGGCGCGCTCGCTGGCCTGGGCGCTGGACGTGCCGGCCATCGGCGTGCACCACATGGAAGGCCACCTGCTGGCGCCGCTGATGGAGGACGACCCGCCGGCGCCGCCGTTCGTGGCCCTGCTGGTCTCCGGCGGACATACCCAGCTGGTCGCGGTGGACGCCATCGGCAGCTACCGCCTGCTCGGCGAGACCCTGGACGACGCCGCCGGCGAGGCCTTCGACAAGACCGCCAAGCTGATGGGCCTGCCGTACCCGGGCGGCCCGCAGCTGGCCCGGCTGGCCGAGGCCGGTACGCCGGGCCGGTTCCGGTTCGCGCGGCCGATGACCGACCGGCCGGGGCTGGATTTCAGTTTCTCCGGGCTCAAGACCCAGGTGCTGCTGGCCTGGCGCGACAGCGACCAGAGCGGGCAGACCCGCGCCGACATCGCGCGCGGCTTCGAGGACGCGGTGGTCGATACGCTGGCGATCAAGTGCGAACGCGCGCTGGAGGCGGCCGGCTGCGACGTGCTGGTGGTGGCCGGCGGCGTCGGCGCCAACAAGCGCCTGCGCGCCAGGCTGCAGGACGCCGCGCAGCGCCGTGGCGGCCGCGTGTGCTTCCCGCGCCCGGCGCTGTGCACCGACAACGGCGCGATGATCGCCTTCGCCGGCGCGCTGCGCCTGCAGGCCGGCCAGCACAGCCCGGCCGAAGTGAAGGTGGTGCCGCGCTGGGACATGGCCACGCTGCCGCCGTTGGCGGCGGGAAACGGGGAACAGGGAACGGGGAATGTCTGATCACGGCGGGTCTATGGCATGTCCGGTCGCAACGTGCGTCGCTCGAAGCCGTGCCATGACGCTTCGTCGCCGGATTTCGGCCCAGTGCCTCTCTTGACGCGCCAGCACGTAACATCCCCTGTTCCCCAATCCCGGCTCCCCGCTTCATACATGGACAAGGTATTCATCGAAGGGCTCGAAATCGACGCCCTGATCGGCATCTACGACTGGGAGCGGCGCATCCGCCAGACCCTGGTGTTCGACCTGGAGATGGGCTTCGACAACCGCAGGCCGGCGGCGACCGACGATATCGCCGACACGCTCAATTACAAGGCGGTCAGCAAGCGCCTGCAGGAATACGTGCGCGGATCGGACTTCGGCCTGGTGGAAACCCTGGCCGAGCGCTGCGCGGCGATCGTGCTGGACGAGTTCGACGTGCGCTGGCTGCGCCTGAAGCTGAGCAAGCCCGGCGCGGTGCGCGGCGCGCGCGCGGTGGGCGTGCTCATCGAGCGCGAGCGGGCCTGACGCGGTAGCGCCGGCCGGCGGCCGGCGATTTCAAGAACGACGGAATACACAGGAGACAATCGATGGTGGATGCGGTGGTGGCGGCACAGTGGCTGGAGCGGCTGCAGAACACACTGGAACCCTATCCCGGCGCCTACCTGGCATTGATGGTCTCGGTCCTGCTGGTCGCGGCGGGCCTGGCCAACTGGATCACCAAGCGCATCCTGCTGCGCGGCCTGCGCCGGCTGCTCAGCCGCCTGCCGGGCGCCGAGACCGGGCGTGGCAGCCACCTGATGCGGGTGATCGCGCGGCTGTCCAACGTGGTGCCCAGCCAGGTGATCGCCGCCGGCATCAAGGTGGTGCCGGACCTGCCGCCGGGGCTGGTGGCCTTCATCGTCGGCGCCTGCCAGGCCTGGGCGGTGCTGACCGTCGCGCTGGCGGTGTCGCACGCGCTGGATGCGGCCAACGACCTGTACGAGCGGCGCCCGGACGCGCGCAACAAGCCGATCAAGGGCTACCTGCAGGTGGCCAAGATCGTGATCTTCGTGGTCGCCGGGCTGTCCATCGTCGCCACCCTGGCCGGCGTGGACCTGCGCTACCTGGTCACCGGGCTGGGCGCGGCCACCGCGGTGCTGATGCTGATCTTCCAGGACACCATCCTGTCGCTGGTGGCCAGCGTGCAGATCAGCGGCGATGGCCGCGTGCGCATCGGCGACTGGATCGAGATGCCCAGCCAGAACGCCGATGGCGACGTGATCGACATCGCCCTGCATACGGTGACGGTGCAGAACTGGGACAAGACCATCACCACCATCCCGACCAAGAAGCTGGTCACCGAGTCGTTCAAGAACTGGCGCGGCATGCAGGAATCGGGCGGGCGGCGGATCAAGCGTTCGATCTTCCTGGACCAGCACAGCGTGCAGTTCCTCGACGCGGCGGCGCTGGCGCGGCTGGAGCGGTTCGGCCTGCTCGACGACTACCTGGCCGGCAAGCGCAGCGAACTGGAGCAGTGGAACGCGCAGGTGGCGCAGGCGCATCCGGAAGAGGTCAACGCGCGCCGGCTGACCAACCTCGGCACCTTCCGCGCCTATGTCGAGCGCTACCTGCGCAGCCATCCGGGCATCCACCAGGACATGACCCTGATGGTGCGGCAGCTGGCGCCGACCCCGCAGGGGCTGCCGCTGGAGGTCTACTGCTTCACCGCCTCGGTCGCCTGGGTGCAGTACGAGGCCACGCAGTCGGACGTGTTCGACCACCTGCTGGCGATCCTGCCCGAGTTCGGCCTGCGCGTGTTCCAGGAATCCAGCGACGCCATGCTGATGGCGATGCGCGGCTAGCCGTGGGGCCTGCCGCGTACGAGGCCTGTCCGGAACCCCGCCGGCGGGCCTGGCGCCACGGGATCGATCGATGCAACCGGCCCCGCCGGGTTTCACACCGACAACGCTAGAATCCGCGCTTTGTAAACGCTTCCATACAAGGACCGCCGGTGGCAGACCGCATCGAATCCCTGATCGCCCGCATGACCCTGGAAGAGAAGGTGGGCCAGCTGGGCGTGTTCGCCGACATGGTCCGCCCGTTCGCGCCGGACGTGAACCCCGAAGCCAACGTGCGCAATGCCGGGCAGGTGCTGGAGCAGGTGCGCGCCGGCCGCGTCGGCTGCCTGTTCAACGGCGTCGGCGCCGCGCAGGGCCGGGAAATCCAGCGCGTGGCGGTGGAGGAGAGCCGGCTCGGCATCCCGGTGGCGCTGGCCGCCGACGTGATCCACGGCATGCGCACGGTGTTCCCGATCCCGCTGGGCGAGGCCGCCAGCTTCGAGCCGGCGCTGGCCGAACGCACCGCGCGCGCCACCGCCATCGAGGCCACCGCCGCCGGCATCCACTGGACCTACGCGCCGGCGGTGGACATCGCCCGCGACCAGCGCTGGGGCCGCGGCGCCGAATCGGCCGGCGAGGACGTGGTGCTGGGCTGCGCCTTCGCCGCCGCGCGCGTGCGTGGTTTCCAGGGCAAGGACCTGGCCGCCGCCGATTCGCTGCTGGCCACGCCCAAGCATTTCGCCGCGTACGGCGCGGTCGCCGCCGGCATGGAATACGCGCCGGTGGACATCTCGCCGCAGACCCTGCACGACGTGCACCTGCCGCCGTTCAAGGCCGCGCTGGCGGCCGGCGCGCGCGCGCTGATGAGCGCGTTCAACGACATCAACGGCGTGCCTGCCAGTGCCAACCGCTGGCTGCTGACCGACCTGCTGCGCGGGCAGTGGGGCTTCGACGGCGTGGTGGTCTCCGACTACACCGCCGACATGGAGCTGATCGCCCACGGCTACGCCGCCGACGAGGTGGATGCGACCTGCAAGGCGTTCAGCGCCGGCCTGGACCTGAGCATGCAGAGCGGCTTCTACGCCGCGCACCTGCCGGGGCTGGTGGAAAGCGGGCAGGTAGCGATGGCGGCGCTGGACGAATCGGTGCGCCGCATCCTGCGCCTGAAGGAAGCCATCGGCCTGTTCGACGATCCGTACCGCTCGCTGGACCCGGCGCGCGAGGCCGACACGGCGCACATCGCCGCGCACGACGCGCTGGCCCGCGACGCGGCGCGGCGTTCGATCGTGCTGCTGAAGAACGAAGGCGCGCTGCTGCCGCTGCGCGGGGCCGGGCAGAAGATCGCGCTGATCGGCCCGTTCGCGCAGGACCGCGACAACATCGAGGGCTGCTGGACGCTGTTCGGCGACAAGGCGCGCTACGTGACGCTGGAAGCGGGCGTGCGCGCGGCGCTGGACGACGCCGCGCTGCTGGAGGTGGTGCCCGGCTGCGCGCTGGAAGAGGCGCTGGAAGGCGGCATCGAGGCGGCGGTAGCCGCGGCGCGGCGCGCCGACGTGGCGGTGCTGGCGCTGGGCGAACCGCAGCGCTACAGCGGCGAGGCGCAGTCGCGGGTGGAGATCGTGCTGCCGCCGGCGCAGCAGGCCCTGGCCGAGGCGGTCGCCTCCACCGGCACGCCGCTCGTGGTGCTGCTGCGCAACGGCCGCGCGCTGGCGCTGCACGGCGCGGTGCGCGACGCGCAGGCCATCGCGGTGACCTGGTTCCTCGGCACCCAGACCGGCCATGCCGTGGCCGACGTGCTGTTCGGCGCTTACAGCCCCTCCGGCCGCCTGCCGGTGAGCTTCCCGCAGCATTCCGGGCAGCAGCCCTACTTCTACAACCATCCGCGCACCGGCCGCCCGGAACTGCCGGAGATGTCCGAGTTCAAGGCGCGCTGGCGCGAGATCCCCGACGCGCCGCTGTACGCCTTCGGCCACGGCCTGGGTTACAGCACGTTCGCCTACGGCGCGCCGCGCCTGAGCGCGCCGCAGCTGGACTGGGACGGCGAACTGGTGGTCACCACCACCGTCACCAACACCGGCGCGGTGGCCGCCGAGGAAGTGGTGCAGCTGTACATCCACGACCGCGTCGCCAGCCGCGTGCGCCCGGTGCGCGAACTCAAGGCGTTCGAGAAGATCCTGCTGGCGCCGGGCGAGGCGACGGACGTGGTATTCCGGCTCGACCGCGGGCAGCTGGCCTTCACCAACAGCGAAGGCATGCTCACCGCCGAGCCGGGCCTGTTCGACCTGTGGGTGTGCGCTTCGTCGGCGAGCGGCGAGCCGGTGCGCTTCGAACTGCTGGCGCCCTGAGCGCCCGCCCCGACCCCGCCTGCCGGGCCGGATGACGACCGGCATCTTGAAGCGGGCGGCGGGCGTGCGATGCTGTCGCCGCGCCCACGGAGACCCGCCATGCCCGCACCGATGCCCACCTACCTGCCGTGGCTGATGACTGCCGGTTTCGGCTGGATGTATTACCGCCGGCTCCGCCGCCACTTCGGCTGGCAACCCTGGCAGCCGCGCCGCACCCTGGCACGCATCGTGATCCTGGCGCTGGTGGCGGCGATGCTCGCGCTGGCGGCGGCCTTCGTGCCGCACGTGGCCGCCGGCATGGCCGCGGGCGCGCTGGCCGGCATCGCACTGGCGTGGTTCGCGCTGAAGCACACGCGCTTCGACGCGCGCGAAGGCCGGCCCGGCTATACGCCTAATCCGTGGATCGGCGGCGCGCTGTCGCTGCTGCTGGTCGCGCGCCTGGCCTGGCGCTGGCAGGCCGGCGCCTTCAGCCAGGGCATGGCGCCCGGCGCCGCCAACGCCAGCCCGCTGACCCTGGGCCTGGCCGCCGCCCTGGTCTGCTATGGACTGGTGCAGGCCATCGGCCTGCACCTGCGCCTGCGCCACAAACCGTAGCCTGCGGCCCGCTGCGCGCGGGGCGTCAACGACACGCCCTCCCGCGCACGACAGCGGCGGCTACGTGCGCGGCGTCAGTTTGAGCAGCCGCGCGTTGCCGCCGTCCTCCAGCAGCCACAGCGCGCCGTCCGGGCCCTGCGCCACCGCGCGGATGCGCTGGCCCATGTCGAAGCGCCCGGCCTCGCGCGCGCTGTCGCCATCGAAGGCGATGCGGACCAGCGACTGCGAGGAGAGGCCGCCGATGAAGGCATTGCCACGCCACTGCGGGAACAGCGCGCCGTCATAGATGACCAGGCTGGACGGGGAGATCACCGGCGTCCAGCTGACCTTGGGCGCGACGAACTCCGGCCGGGTGTCGTGGTCGGGAATGTCGCGGCCGTCGTAGTGGTCGCCATTGGAGACCAGCGGGTAGCCGTAGTTGCCGCCGCGCTGGATCAGGTTCAGCTCGTCGCCGCCCTTCGGGCCCATTTCGTTCTCCCACAGCCGCCCCTGCGCATCGAAGGCCAGGCCGAGGATGTTGCGGTGGCCGAGCGACCACACCTGGTCGGCCGGCGCGCCCTGCGCGGCGAACGGGTTGTCGGCCGGCACGCTGCCGTCGTCGTTGAGGCGCACGATCTTGCCGAGGTTGCCGGCCATGTCCTGCGCCGGGTCGAACTTCTGCCGCTCGCTGGAACTGATCCACAGCTTGCCGTCCGGGCCGAACAGCAGCCGGTGCCCGTAGTGGCCGTTGCCGCTCACCTTCGGCGTCTGCCGCCAGATCACCTGCGCATCGACCAGGCGGCCGCCGCCGTCGGCGTCGAGCACCAGCTTCGCGCGCGCCACCGCGGCGCCGCGGGTGTCGTTCGTCCCTTCCTCAGCGTAGCTGTAATAGACCAGCCCGTTATGGGCGAAATGCGGATGCACGGCCACGTCGCCGAAGCCGCCCTGGCCGCCATAGGCCACCTGCGGCACCCCGGCGATCTCGTGGCGGCGGCCACTGGCCGGATCGAAGTGGATCAGCTTGCCGGCCTTCTCGGTGACCAGCAGGCTGCGGTCGGGCAGGAACGCCATCGCCCATGGCTCGTCGAAACGGGCCACCTCGGTGGCGGCGAACGGCCATTGCGCCGGCTTGACCGCCGCCTGCGCGGCCGGGTCCGCGGCGCAGGCGGTGGTGAACAGGGCGGGCGTCAGGGCAAGGGCCAGACAGAGCAGCAGCGGGCGGGGCATGGCACGTCCTCCGGGTGAATGCAGCAAGGATCCCACCATAGGCGAAGACGGCAAGCGCGGGAAAGGCCACCCGCTGTCACCCAGGTAGGAGCGGCTTCAGCCGCGATGGGGCTTTCATGCAGCCCCAGGCACCCGGGCAGCGCGCCCAATGGATGAAAGTCCAAGGGGAAAGCCCCGTCGCGGCTGAAGCCGCTCCTACGGTTGGCTTTAACCTTCCTCGGGCGTGCCCATGCGTTTGGCGACGATCGAGGTGGCGGTCATGTCGCCGGTGGTATTGCCGATGGTGCAGAACACGTCGGGAATCGTGTCCACCGCCAGCAGCACGCCCAGCGGTTCCACCGGCAGGCCCATGCTCTGCGTGACCGGCATGTTGTTGGTCATGAAGTTGGCCTGGCCGGGCAGGCCGGTGGAGCCCATGCTGATGGCCGCGGCCAGCAGCACCGCCACCGCGTACTGCGAGAAGGAGATGTCGATGCCGTACAGCCAGGCGATGAAGCTGGCCACGGCGATGTACTGCGCCGGGCTGGTCACGCGGAACAGCGACACCGCCATCGGCAGCACCAGCGAGGTCAGCGCGGTGGGGTAGCCCAGCCGGTTGCGCGCGCTGTCGATCATCGCCGGCAGCGAGGCCAGCGACGATTGCGTGCTGCCGGCGATGACCTGCACCGGCACCAGCGCCGCGGCGAAGCGGCGCAGGCCCTCGCGCGCGGCCAGCACCGCCACCGCGTACAGCAGCAGGGTGATCAGGATGTAGACCACGCACATCAGCAGGATGTAGTAGCCGAGGATGCCGAGCACGCTCATGCCGACCTCGGCGCACACCACCAGCACCAGCGCGAACACGCCCAGCGGCGCGGCCCACAGCACCCAGCGCACGATGGTGATCATGGTGTCGCCGACGATCTTGATGATCTCCAGGATGCGGTCGCGGCGCTCTGCGTCCTGGCGGCTCAGCGCGAAGCCGAAGAACATGGCGAACACCACCAGCGGCAGCATCGCGTTGGCCGAGGCCACGGCCAGCACGTTGCTGGGGATCAGCGAGGAGATCCACTGCGCGGCGCTGGGCGCCTTGGACAGCGTTTCCGGCGCGTGCAGGGCGGCGCGGAAGGTCTGCATGGTGGCGCTGTCGTGCGGCACCAGCCCCAGCAGCGCCGGCGTGATCACCGCCGAGAAGCTGGCCGCGGCCACCAGCAGCACGATGAACACCAGGATCGCGTTGCGCGCGGTGCGCCCGGACGCGGCGGCGTTGCTGGCGGTGTTGACGCCGACGATCACCAGCGCGGTGACCAGCGGCACCACGGTCATCTGCAGCGCATTGAGCCACAGCCGGCCGATGGGCCGGGCGACATCGGCGACCTGCAGCGCGAGCGCCGGGTCGTGGTGGGTGAGCGCCAGGCCGACCATCGCGCCGACCAGCAGCGAGATCAGCACTTTGACGGGAGCGGAGAGCCGGAAGCGTCGGGTGGATGTGGTCATGGAAGGCCGGGTGGCGAAAAGGAAGAAGGAGAACCGGAGTGGGCTTCGAAGCCCCTCACCCTCCGGGAGAAGGGTTGGGGCGAGGGGACGGCCCCCTGCATTCGGCACCTCCATGCGCCTCATCCTCCGGGCGGCTGCGCCGTGCGGTCCGGCAATCCCGCCGGACTGTCTCCCGGGGAAGAACGGAAAGGGTCAACGAGCGGCCTGCGGATGCTGCGCCGGCAGGCCCCAGCGTTCCTGTAGGCGCGCGTAGTCCGCCTCCGGCAGCAGCACGAACAGCGGGTGCGCGGCCGGGTCCAGCCAGCCGAGCAGGGCCTGCATGCGGCCGGGCTCCATCGCGGTGCAGCCGGCCGTCGCCTCGCCGCTCTGCCGCCACAGGTGGGCGAAGATGCAGCTGCCCTGGCCGGGCTCGGCCTTCGGGTTGTGCTCGATCACGAAGCCCTCCTGGTAGCGGCGGTCGCCCTTGTTGTGCAGGTCCAGCCGCATCGGCTCGCTGGAGCCTTCCACCGCCTCGCTGCCCACCACCTCGGCGTCGACGATGCGGTTGTACAGCGGCGAATCGGGCACATCCATGCAGTAGCTGCTGGCCAGCATCGGCTGGTAGGGCATGGCGCTGTCGATGCGCGGCGCGTAGCCGAAGGCCTCGCCGATGCCGAACACGCCGGCCGGGCTGCGGCCATCGCCCTCGCGCTTCTGCGGGCCGTCCTGTTGCGCCGGGTGCCGGCCCAGCCCCCAGGCGCTGCCGTTGCGGCCCAGCGCCACGTCGAACGCGGCGCCCTGCGCGCGCCAGCCGTCGGCGGTGCGCTCGTAGGCCTGCAGGCGGCCCGACGGCGTGTCCCACGACGGCGTGGTGACGACCACCAGCTGGCGCGCATCCTGTACCGGCGTGGCCGGCGGCGCGGCGGCGGCGGCGCCGACCAGCATCAGCATCGACAGCGACGGCAGCAGGCGCCGGGCGAAGGAAGGGAACAGGGAAGGCATGGCGACGGCTCCGGCTATCAGTTGTCGATCAGCTGCTGGATGCGTTCCTGGTTCAACGCCAGCTGGCGCTGGCGGTCCGGGTTGGCATGGCACAGCAGCACGAACACGAAATCCAGCAGGTACTGCAGCGAACAACGGTACAGCAGTTGCGCCACCGGCGGCTGCGGATCGTGCGCGCAGATCGCCAGCGAGGCATCGGCGTGCGCGCGCAGCGGGTTGGCGGTGTGGCGGGTGATCGACACCACCTTGCCGCCCATCTCCTGGAACTGGCGCGAGAGCTGCCACAGCTGCGGCAGCTTGCCGAACTCGGAGAACACCAGCAGCACGTCGCCGGGACGCGCGGCCGAGAGGTTGGCGGTCATCAGGATCGGGTCGGCGTGCTGCACGGTGAGGATGCCCAGCAACGCCAGGCGCATGGCGAACTCGCGCGCGTACAGGCCGTCATCGCCCAGGCCGTAGACGAACACCTTGGGCGCGGCGTCGAGCAGGGCGATCACCGCCTCGACCTCCTCCTGCGGATTGGCGACGCGGGTTTCCTCCTCGGCCGCGGCCTTGCTGCGGCGCAGGCCGTCGGCGACCTGCAGGTAGCCATGCGGGTCGCTTTCCGGCGGCCACTCGGCGACATCGCCGTTGCCGTTGTTGGCCAGCGCCACCGCCGCGCCGACCGAGTATTTCAGGTCCGGATAGCCCTTGAATCCCAGCTTCTGGCTGAACTTGACCACGCTCGACTGGCTGATGCCCAGGGCGTTGGCCAGCTGCTGGGACGAGTAGTCGCGCAGCAGGTGGGCGTTGTCGAGGATGAAATCGGCGATGCGCCGTTCGATCGCCGACATCTGTTCGCGTTCGGAGCGGATTTTTACCAGGGGTGGCATGGGCGGGCCGTCGGCTGCGATGGGTTGACTCTAAAAGGAATTCGGGAAGGCGTTAAGGCCTTGCAGCGCGATATCGGGAATGAAGGGATGTCGGGGCTGTTGACCGGGCTTCGGCCGTTGCTCCGGCTTTTGACTTTCCGGGTTCCCTTCCGCAGCGACGGAGCTGGCGGACAAGACCCCGCAGGGGCGACGTGCAGGGATGCACGTCGTTTTTCGACGAGACAGGGATGTCTCGTCGAAAAATCCCGCCAGCGGAGTGGACCCGGCGCGCGCAGCGCGTCGGGCGCGGAGGCAGGGCGTGCTTTCTTTGGGCCACGTTTCTTTGCACGAGCAAAGAAAGGTGGCTCGCTCCCCGACAGGGGAGCGAAAGCTCCTGCCCCGCTTTCTTCGCAGGCGCGAGCTACTTCTCCTTGCCCCTGCAAAGAGAAGTAACAAGGGGAGGTGGCGACAGCAGTGCAGATTGCCATCGCCCCGCCGCTCATGCCTTCAACATCTCCAGCCCGCGCACCTCGGTGATGCCCAGCCCCGGCGCATCGGTGATGCTGATCTCCGACTCGTTGAAGATCACCCCGCCGTTGACCGGGTTGAACAGGCTCAGCGACGGCCCGTCCAGATCCACCTTGGTGATCGCCCCGGACTTGGCCACCGCCAGGTGCACCGCCGCGGCCACGCTGATGCTCGACTCGAGCATGCAGCCGATCATGCACGGAATGCCGTACAGCGACGCGATGTCGGCGACCTTGATCGCATTGGAAATGCCGCCGGTCTTCATCAGCTTGATGTTGATGATGTCCGCCGCGCGCTGGTGGATCAGGTCGAACACCTGGTGCGGGCCGAATACGCTCTCGTCGGCCATCACCGGTGTATTGACCCGCTCGGTGACGTACTTCATGCCGTCGATGTCGGCCGCCTTGACCGGCTGCTCCAGCAGTTCCAGCACCACGCCGGCGTTCTCCAGCGCGTTCATGGCGTAGACCGCCTGCTTGGCGGTCCAGCCCTGGTTGGCGTCCAGGCGCAGCAGGGCGCGGCCCTCGACCGCGGCGTGGATCGCCTTGACCCGCTCGATGTCCAGGCCGATGTCCTTGCCGACCTTGATCTTCAGCGACTCGAAGCCGCGCTCTATCGCCGACAGCGAATCGGCCACCATCTTGTCGATGTAGTCCACGCTGATGGTGATGTCGGTGGTGATCACCGGGTCGCCGCCGCCGAGCATCTGGTAGAGCGGCGCGCCGTGCAGTTGCGCCCACAGGTCGTAGATGGCGATTTCCACCGCGGCCTTGGCGCTGGTATTGCGCTCCAGCGAGGACTGCACCAGCCCGCAGATGCGGTTGAGGTTGGCGATGTCCTCGCCGATCAGGCGCGGCTTGATGAAGTTGTTGATGGCCTCGATGATCGAGCCGTGGGTGTCGCCGGTGATCACCGCGGTGGCCGGCGCCTCGCCATAGCCGGTATGGCCGCTGTCGGTGCGCACCAGCACCACGATGTCGTCGACCGATTCGACGGTGCGCAGCGCGGTCTTGAACGGGGTTTTCAGGGGCACGCGCAGCATGCCCAGTTCGATGTCGGTGATCTTCATTTGGCGGTATGCGGGCGGATGCGCTGGATGTTGGTGATGCGGTCGACGTAGCTGGCGGTGTCGCTGGCCATCATCGGCTGCAGCGGCGTCACCGAAACGCCATTGAGGTGGGCGGGAACCCGCTTGCCGTCGGCCCCGAACCAGCTGCCACCGGCGGTGTCGTGGATCATCCAGGCCATGCCGTCGGCGTGGCCGATGGCCATCATCACATGCCCCGGGATATAGACCAGGTCGCCGACCTGCAGCGCGTCCACCGCCGCGTCGCGCCGTGGCCTGCCGTCCTTCTCGCCGAAGGCGATGCGATCCAGCGCCGGGCTCACCGCCTGCGCGCTGGTATTGCGCGGCAGCAGCACGCCGAAGCTGCGGTAGACCTCGGAGACGAAGCCGCTGCAGTCGCGGGTGTCGTAGGAATGGCCCCAGCCGTAGCGTTCGCCGAGGAACTTGAAGGCCTGGGTGAGCAGGTTGCGCGGGGTCAGCGCCAGGTAGTCGTCGCTGCTGTCCTGCGAGCGCGGCAGCAGCGCCGGCACCAGCGCTAGGCGGCCGTCGTCGTCGCGCACCGGCAGCTGGATGACATAGGCAGCATGGCCCTGCTGGCCGTTGACCGGCTGCAGCGCCGGCCAGTCGGCCAGCACCGGCACGCGCACGCCCATGTCCAGCTGCAGGCGCGAGACGCGCGGTTCTTCCGGCGTATAGGCGGTGGTGGCGGTGGCGCCGGTGATCACCCGGTGCGGGCCGCTGGCGCCATAACCGAACACCTGCGCGGCGTCGCCGATGCCGACGAAGCGCTTTTCCACCCAGGCCACGTAGCGCTCGCTGGCGACGAACAGCCAGTTGCCATCGGCGCTTTCGTGCAGCACCGCCACCGCGTCGCCGGGGAACAGTGCCGATTCCTGGAAGCGGTCGATGTCGGTGTCGTCGTTGCTGGAGAACGCGCGCAGCCCGGTGGGGAAGGCGCGCAGCGCGGCGCGGTGCACGACCAGGCCGTACTGCAGCGGGCGGCCGTCGGCGATGCGCCCGAGCGCCAGGTTGTCGGTGATGGCGCGCAGCTGCGCGGCGCCGATTTCCCTGCCCTGCACGTCGTACAGCGTGCGGGTCGGGGGGCGCGAGATCGCCTCGATCTGTTCGCGTACGAAGCCGCGCGGCAGCGTGGCGGGCAGGGCGCGCAGGTCGTGGATGGAGCTGTCGAGCTGGCGCATGCGCGCGTTCTGCGCGGCGATGCCGGCGCGGTCGAGGATCACCCGGTCCGGGTCGGACAACTGCGCGATCCAGTGCGCGGCCGACAGGTAGTCCTCGCGCAGGCCGATCACGCCGGCGTAGTCCTGCGGCGAGGCGGTGGCCGCGCCGAGCGCGAAGGCCGGGCCCGCGCACAGCGGCGCGGCGATCAGGAAGGACCAGCAGGCCCAGGCAAGGCGTCGGCGACGGGGCCGGGCGGGAATGGCGTTCATGAGGACTCCCTCTGGATGCAACGGAATACTTATTCCTTTCTTCCGTGAAATCAAGAATAAATTATTGACCCACTGTCGCATGCGTGTTACACAACCGTTATCCCGCGTGTTCGTGGAAGTGTTGCCGTGGATCCAGCATTGCGCCAAGTCCCAGTCGCTTTCAGGCCTGCCCGGTACCGGCTCATGGCCGGCCTGCTGTGCCTGTTGTCGGCCACGGCGGGCGCGGCCGATACGCCGCAGCAGCTGGCCGCGCGCGTGGACCGCGGCGACTTCGCCGGCGCCGGCGCGCAGATCGACGCTGCGCTGCAGCAGCCGGCGCTGGACCACGCACAGCGCGAAGCCTATCTGTTCCAGCGCGAGCGCATGCGCCGCATGCGCCTGGATTTCAGCCTGGACCGCGAGCGCGCCATGGCCGCCGTGCGCCGCTACATTCCCGACCTGCGCGAGGATGAGTTCCGCGCCTGGGACGAGGCCGGGCTGATCGAACACCTGGACATCGACGGCCAGCGCCGCTGGTTCAACCGCGCGCCCTCGAACCTGTTCCGCGTCAGCGAGGCCGCGGCCGCGCGGCGCTCGCCCACGATCAAGCCGCCGGCGCCCGGTCCGTTCGAAGTGGTCACGCCGCACCACCTGGACGTGCTCAAGGCCGCGCAGGCCGGCGCCACCAGCGTCGCGCCGCGGCGGGTGCGGGTCACCCAGTCGCTCACGGTCAAGGCCGACGCGGTACCGGCCGGCGAGACCGTGCGCGCCTGGATCCCGTACCCGCGCGCCATCCCCGGCCAGCAGCAGGACATCCGCTGGCTGGGCAGCGTGCCGGCCGGTGCGCAGGTCGCGCCGGAAGCAACCCTGCAGCGCACCGCCTACCTGGAGCGCAGGGCGGTGGCCGGCACGCCGACGGAGTTTTCGGTCAGCTACGAAGTCACGGTGTACGCGCGCCATTTCGCCATCGACCCGGACGCGGTGCGGCCCACGCCGGACGACCCGGCGCTGGCGCCCTACCTGGCCGAGCGCGCGCCGCACATCGTGTTCACCCCGGCGCTGCGCGAATTCTCGCGGCGCGTGGTGGGCGAGGAGACCAATCCCTACCGGGTCGCGCGCAAACTGTTCGACGCGGTCGACCGCATTCCCTGGGGCGGCGCGCGCGAGTACTCGACCATCGGCAACATCAGCGATTACGCGCTGCACTCCAACCACGCCGACTGCGGGCAGCAGACACTGCTGCTGATGGCCCTGCTGCGCCTGAACGGCATACCCGCACGCTGGCAGTCGGGCATGGTGTATTCGGACAACGAAACCGGCTACAGCAACCTGCACGACTGGGGCGCGCTGTACCTGGCGCCGTACGGCTGGGTGCCCATGGACGTGACCACCGGCGCGCTGGACAGCCCGGTGCCGGCGGTGCGCGACTTCTACTTCGGCGGCCTGGACGCCTACCGCATCGCCTTCAACGACGACTACGCGCAGCCGCTGGTACCGGCCAAGCAGCACTTCCGCTCGGAAACCGTGGACTCGCAGCGCGGCGAGGCCGAGTGGGCGGGCGGCAACCTCTATTTCGATCAATGGGACTACGACTTCCAGTGGCAGGTCCTGCCGCCGCCGGAAGGCTGAGCGTCCATCACACCGCTGTATTTCACAACACTGCAGGAGAGGGCAGGGGATGAACAGGAAAATGCTGAAGAAGGCGGCGCTCAGCGTCGCACTGGGTGCGTGCCTCGGCGCGCTGGCGCCCACGGTCATGGCGCAGAGCGTCACCGGTGCCGTCGCCGGCCGCGCCAGCGCGGGCGACACCATCACCATCACCAACAGCGCGACCGGCCTGAGCCGCACGGTCACCGTGGGCAAGGACGGCAGCTACCGCATCGGCCAGTTGCCGCCCGGCAACTACAGCCTGACCGCCGGCGATGCGGCTCCCGTGTCCGTGAGCGTCTCGCTGGGCGGAACGACCACGGTCAACCTGGCGAATGATGGTGCCGTCAATCTGGATGCGGTCCAGGTGGTCGGCTCGCGCGTGGTCAATCGCGTGGACGTGCGCTCCACCGAGAGCGCCACCAACATCAGTCGCCAGGAACTGGCGAGACTGCCCGTGGACCAGAGCGTGGCGGCTGTCGCCCTGCTCGCGCCGGGCGTGATTTCTTCGGGCGCTACCTTCGGTGGTCTGAGCTTCGGCGGCTCGTCGGTGGCGGAGAACGCGGTCTACATCAATGGTCTCAACGTGACCGATCCCTATCGCCGGCAGGGCTTCTCGTCGGTTCCGTTCAACTTCTACGAGGAGTTCCAGGTCAAGACCGGCGGCTACTCGGCGGAGTTCGGGCGCAGCACGGGTGGCGTCATCAACGCCATCACCCGTTCGGGCACCAACGACTTCCACGGTGGCATGGAGGTCACCATGGAGCCGTCGGCTTGGGCGTCGCCCAAGAAAGACCACTTCCATAGCGACGGTAAGATCGACGAGCGCGATCGAACCAGTCGAGACAGGAGTCCGTTGTTCAAGACCAACCTGTGGGCGTCGGGCCCCATAGTGAAGGACCGGCTGTTCTTCTTCGCCATGTACGAAAAACGCGACGCCGATTCCCGCGACATCGACACGGTCGAGGCGTGGAAGACCACCAGCGACAACGATTTCTGGGGCGCCAAGCTCGACTGGAACATCAACAACGACCATACGCTGGAACTGCTGGCGTTCTCCGACAAAGCCGACTCGGTCACCAGTAACTACGACTACGACTGGGACTCCGCGACGTTTGGTGACAAACAGGGTGAAAGCACGGCGGGCTCTGGCGGTGATAACTGGTCAGCCACCTATACCGGTCATTTCGGTGCCAATTTCACCGCCAAGGCGATGTACGGCGTGAACAAGCGCAGCGCCACCAGCGGCAGCCCTCCGTGGGATAGCTACTGCAACAGGATCAGCCGCGACAGCAGCTACGACGAGCTGTTCCCGAAAGGCGACATGAAGGAAGGGTGCCACCCGACCAACAGCAGCATCAGCAGCCGCTACGACAAGCGTGAAGCGGCGCGCCTGGATTTCGAGTGGGCGCTGGGCGACCACCTGCTGCGCTTCGGCCTGGATCAGGAGACCATGGACTCGCGCAGCTCCGTGCTCTATCCGGGTGACGGCGTGGGCTACACACTGCTGGGCATGAAGCCCAATGCGACTGACGAAGACCGCGAGCTTCCCAACGGCGCGATGGTTCCGGTGGGTGTGACGGCATACGTCGACGCCCGTCGTTACATCACCGGCGCTCCGGTCTCGGTGAAGGCACAGGCGTTCTACGTCGAGGACAACTGGAACGTCACTCCGAACCTGCTGCTCAACCTCGGCATCCGCGCCGACAAATTCGAAAATACCCTCGCCTCGGGCGCGACCTTCGCAAAGGCCGACTTCAGCGACATGATTTCCCCGCGCCTGGGCTTCAGCTGGGACATGCGCGGAGACGGCTCGACCAAGGTGTTCGGTAACGCCGGCCGTTACTACATTCCGCTGACCAACAAGATCACCGACTACTTCGGTGGCGGTACCACTGACGAGCACACCTACTATGTGCTAAACGGCTGGAGCGAACAGGTGGATCCAACTACCGGCGCCAAATACCTGCGGCCGGAACTCGGTGAGCAGCTCGGCCCCGTGGATACCAGCATGAACGCGCCGGCACCGGACGATGTCCGCACCGCGGTGGCCCGAGACCTGAAGCAGGTTTTCCAGGACGAGTACATCCTGGGCTTCCAGCAGATGATCGACCAGGCGTGGTCTTACGGGATAAACGCCACGTACCGCAAGATGACGCGAGCAGTTGAAGACGTGAGCATCCGCCACGTGGAAGGCTGCGACTGGTACTCCGGCGATTGGCCGATCCTCAATCCAGGCGAGAAGAACACACTTTGGTGCCCGGATACCAACAGCTGGGTCACCTTCGACAGCTCCAAGGACGGCTACATCACCTCGGGCAGCAATGTGGTCATGGGCTACAAGAAGCCGCGCCGTACCTACAAGGCGATCGAATTCCAGATCGACCGCGCCTGGGACGGGAAGTGGGCCTTCAATGCCAGCTATCTCCTGTCCAAGAGCGAAGGCAACATGGAAGGTCCGGTGAACTCGGGTACCGGCTACAACGACACCAACCTGGTCCAGTACTACGACCATCCGGCCGTCAACGAACGCTATGGCGTACTGTTCAACGACGCCCGCCACCAGATCAAACTGCGTGGCAGCTACAAGCTCAACGAGATGTGGAGCTTTGGCGCCACCCTGTCCGCGCGCTCCGGTGGGCCGATCACCGCTTACGGCGTGCGCTGGCCCAACGACAACCGCAGCGCAGGCGGACCCAGCGAATACAGCGGCGGCGGTTCGGGTTGGCTGTGCGTGGCCAACTGCTCCGATTACAAGACGCGGGAGCTGGTCTATTCACCGCTTGGTGCGTTCGGTCGCATGCCGTGGGTCTATGACCTCGGTGCGAATGTCACCTGGACCCTGCCGGTGGAAGGCATCGACCTGAAGGCGCGCTTCTCCGTCTACAACCTGCTCAACCGGCAGACGGTGGTCAACGTGCATTCCCGCTACGAGAGCACACCCGGCAATCGTATGCCCTACTTCGGCGAAGGTACGGTCTGGCAGCCGCCGCGCTACATGAACCTGGTCGTGACCTGGAACTTCTGATCCGGCCACGGCAATGACGATGCAACCGCGGTACTGAGTTCCTCCTCTGGCGGCCCGTGCATGGGGCCGCCATCTTTTTGGAGCAATGCCTTGGATCAGGGATTCACACGACACGATGGAACCGTTCTGCTGGACGCGTTCCGGCAGGCGGATCTGCCGGGCCTGGCGGCCCGCGAGGGCACGCCGCTGTACGTCTACGCCGCGCCGGCGATCCGCCAGCGGGTACGGGCGCTGCGCGATGCGCTGGCCGGGCTGGATGCCGGCATCCGCTATGCGGTGAAGGCCAACGGCAACGCTGCCGTGCTGCGCCTGCTGGCCGAAGAGGGCGCCGGCGCGGACATCGTGTCCGGTGGCGAGCTGGAACGCGCGCTGCGCGCCGGCATCGCCGCGGCGGACATCGTCTTTTCCGGCGTGGGCAAGTCCGACGTGGAGATCGCGCTGGCGCTGGACGTGGGCATCGGCCGCTTCAACATCGAGTCGCGCGCCGAACTCGACGCCATCCAGCGCATCGCCGCCGCGCGCGGCGTCACCGCCGTGGCCTCGGTGCGCATCAATCCGGACGTGGACGCGCAGACCCACGCCAAGATCTCCACCGGCAAGGCCGAGAACAAGTTCGGCGTGTCCATCGCCGAGGCGCGCGCCTGGTTCGACGCGAAGGCGCAATGGCCGGGCGTGCGCCTGGACGGGCTGCACATGCACATCGGCTCGCAGCTGCTGAGCCTGGACCCGGTGCGCGAGGCGCTGGCGCGCATGGCCGCGTTCTGGAAGGAACTGGAGAGCGCCGGCCACGCCATCGCCAGCATCGACGTCGGCGGTGGGCTGGGCGTGCGCTACCGCGACGGCGAGCAGGCGCCCGACGCGCGCGAGTACGCCGACGCGATCCGCGAAGCTTTGGCGGGTTTCGGCGGGCGCATCCTGGTCGAGCCGGGGCGCTGGCTGGTGGCCGAGGCCGGCCTCCTGCTGACGCGCGTGTTGCTGGAGAAGCAGGGCCAGGCGCGCCGGTTCCTGGTGCTGGACGCGGCCATGAACGACCTGCTGCGCCCCAGCCTTTACGACGCCTGGCACGACATCGTGCCGGTGGGCGCCGTGGCCGGCCGCGAAACCGTCGCCTACGACGTGGTAGGCCCGGTCTGCGAAACCGGCGATACCTTCGCCACCGCGCGCGCACTGCCGCGCTGCGAGGCCGGCGACCTGGTGGCGATCCTCGGCGCCGGCGCCTATGGCGCGTCGATGGGGTCGACCTACAACTCGCGTCCGTTGCCGGCCGAAGTGCTGGTGGACGGCGAACGTTATGCGGTGGTGCGCCGCCGCCAGAGCCTGGATGAAATGCTGGCCGGCGAGCAGCCCGCCGGCGACTGGAGGCGGGCATGATGGGGCCGGCAAAGAGTGGAGAAGAACGGGTAACGGGCAGGACCGGGACCACCAACGGCAGGCGGGCTTTCCGCTCTTTCTCGTTGCTGGTTTCCCTGCTCTCGTTGCTGCTGTTGAGCGCCTGCGCGCACCACAATCCCTTGGCGAAGTGGGAACGTTCGCCCAACTTCGATACGCGCCGGCCGGTGGTGGTGGTGCTGCACTACACCGCCGGCAAGACCGCCGAGGGCAGCCTGCGCACGCTGCAGACCGCCAACAGCAACGGCCCGGTCAGCGCGCACTACCTGCTGGGCAAGGACGGCACGCTGTACCAGCTGGTGGACGAGGACAAGCGCGCCTGGCACGCCGGCGACGGCCGCTGGGGCACCATCACCGACCTCAACTCGGCGTCGATCGGCATCGAGATCGACAACGATGGCTATAAGCCCTTTCCGGACGTGCAGATCGAAAAGCTGATCGTACTGCTGGACGACGTCACCCGGCGCCTGGGCATCCCGCGCGGGCAGGTCATCGGCCATGAGGACCTGGCGCCGGGGCGCAAGATCGATCCCGGTCCGCTGTTCCCGTGGAAGCGCCTGCACGAGGCCGGCTTCGGCATCTGGCCCGACCCGGCCGCCGGCGATCCGCCGCCGGAGTTCGACGGCTGGCTGGCGATGGCCGCCATCGGCTATCCGCTCGACGACCGCGCCAACGCGTTGCAGTCCTTCCGCCACCACTTCCGCGGCATGCGCAGCCAGGGCGCCGAACTCGACGCCGAGGACCTGCGCATCCTCTACGGCCTGAGCCGCGCGCTGCTGCGAACGCGGGACTGAACCGGGGCCGGGCCGCCGGCCCGGCGCCACGTACAGGAGAGATCCGGCCAGGGACTGGCCTGCATCGCCGCTACACCTCGCTGAACCTCCACCCTTCCACCACACCGGGAAAACCGGAGAGAGGTCGTAATGCCTGTCCGCCATGCATCACCGCAGCGGTGCCGCCTCGTCGCGGCCATCATCGTCGGGCTGGCGCTGCCTGCCCTTGCCGGAGCCGCCGCCGCTGCGGCCCCCGTTCCCCAGTCCAATGACACCGGGCCGGCGCCGGCCCCGGAACCCGCGCGCACCGCCCGCACCCTCGACAAGGTCGAGGTCACCGGTTCGCGCATCAAGCGCTCGGAAGTCGAAGGCCCCTCGCCGGTGGTGGTGATTACCGCCGAGGACATCAAGAAGGAAGGCTTCACCACCGTCGCCGAAGCGCTGGGCACGCTGACCCAGTACACCGGCGCGGTAGTCGGCGGCGAGTGGAACTTCGGCAACCAGGCGCCGGACGCCTCCTACCTGAACCTGCGCGGCCTGGGCGTCGGCTACCAGCTGATCCTGCTCAACGGCAAGCGCATGGCCGACTATGCGGCCGCATCCACGCCCTCCGATACCGGCATCAGCGTCGGCAGCATTCCCGCCGCCGCCGTCGCGCGCATCGAGGTGCTCAGCAGCGGCGCCTCGGCCATCTACGGCTCGGATGCGGTGGCCGGCGTGGTCAACATCATCACCAAGGACAACTGGGAAGGTAACCACCTGCGCATCCGCGGCGGCACCACCACCGCCGGCGGCGGCGATACCGGCAACCTGCAGTTCAGCGGCGGCAAGGCCTGGGAGCGCGGCAGCATCACCTATGCGTTCGAGCAGCTGAACCGCGAGCCGGTCTATGCCTGGCAGCGTTACGACAAGGGCCTGGGCGACCCGCGGCGCGCGCCGCAGCAGAACAGCGACCCCAGCCACCCCACCTACACGCCGACCCGCGGCCTGGCCTTCTACCTGTACGACACGCCGGGCGGCTACATGCACTACAACACCTGGATGAACCAGGCCGGCGAGCTGGTCACCGCCTCGCCGGACTCGCCGGACGCCGGCGGCGCCCTGCAGTACAGCTGCGGCAACGCCAGTTCCGTCTACATGCCGTACTACCCGTTCGCGGCGGACGGCAATACGCCGTCCAGCTGCGCGGCGATGAACTATTACGACTGGGCCACGCTGTCGAACAAGTACAACAAGACCTCGGCCTACATCGCCGGCAACTACCGTTTCACCGACAACGTCGAAGGTTATGGCCAGCTGCTGGTGACGCATTCGCGCGACCAGATGACCAGCCGCGCCAGCCTGTACGTATTCAACCAGGGCAACGCCACCGACGTGAACCTGGGCTGGTTCGAATACCAGCGCGTGCTGGACGCCAACCAGATCGGCGGCATGCCGCAGCGCATGTACGAGGACACGGCGCTGAGCGCGAACCTCGGCGTGCGCGGCAGCGTGTTCGACCGCTTCGACTGGGATGCCAGCCTCACCGTGTCCCGCGACGACATGCGCAGTTCGTGGCGGCAGGGCCTGACCAACAAGGTGCACGCCTGGCTGTTCGGCGAAGCGGTGGGCACGGCCAACGATGGGCCGCTTTACAACCTGGGGCCGGAACAGTTCCAGCACATGTTCGGTCCGACCACGCCGGAGGATTACGCGGCGATGACCGACATCGTCCGCAACAAGAACACCTCCTCGGCGACCTCGGCGCAGTTCGTGTTCAGCGGCCCGCTGTTCAAGCTGCCGGCCGGCGAGGTGGAGATGGCCTTCGTCGCCGAGGCCTCGCATTCCAAGTACGAGCTGGCACCGGACGTGCGCTCGCGCAATTCCTATGAGGGCGAGGACCACACCTTCAACTACAACGCCACCTGGGGCGGCGGTTCGCGCGACCGCTACGGCACCGGCCTGGAACTGCGCGTCCCGGTGCTGGACAGCCTCACCGCCACCGTGGCCGGCCGCTACGACAAGTACGACGACATCTCCAACATCAGCGGCGCCTTCACCTGGGCCGCGGCGGTGGAGTGGCGGCCGCTGCCGAACCTGCTGATCCGCGCCAACCACCAGACCAGTTTCCTGGCGCCGAACCTGATGTGGGTGTATGGCGGGCCGGTGTCGTCGTACGGCAACTTCGTCAACGACTACCAGTGCCGCCGCGCCGGAATGGACCTGTCGACCACGGCCGGCCGCGACCAGTGCGACAACAGCGATTACGTCGATGGCCTTTGGTGGCTGGCCGGCGGCAAGAACACGCAGCTGCATGAGGAGACCGCCAAGTCCGACGGCATCGGCTTCGTATGGGATATCGCCGAGCGGCTTTCGGTCAGCGCCGATTACTGGAACATCAAGCTCAGCGGCAAGAGCACGCTGTTGAGCGTCTACGACATCCTGGAAGGCAACACCGACTGCCTGATGGGCTCCAAGCCCAACGGCGAGGCGGTCGATCCGAACTCCGGCAAGTGCGCCATGTACGCCGGTTACGTCCAGCGCGACGCGGAGGGCCATATCACCGCCTTGAGCGCCGGTGCGATCAACCAGGCCGGCGTGCGTACCGATGGCTTCGACGCGAGCGTCAAGTACGCGTGGAGCGGTGGGCGCTGGGGCGATTTCAGCGTCAATGCCGGCATCACCCGCGTGCTCGGTTACGACGAGCAGGTCGCCGCCGGCGACACCTGGGACGACGCGATGAACTGGACCTCGCGCGTGGCCTTCCGCACCCGCGCCAACTGGACGCTGGCCTGGAACCGCGACGACTGGAACGTCAACCTGTACGGGTTCCGCAACAGCTCGCGCATGAACTACTACGCTACCGCCAAGCTGCGCCCGTTCGTGCAGTGGAACGCCAACGTGTCGAAGAAGATCACCGAGCACATGCGGCTGGGCGTGGACGTGGTCAACGTGTTCGACAACTACGGCCCGAAGGACGACACCTATACCGCCTTCCCGTACTACCAGGGCATCTACGGCCTGATGGGGCGCGCGGTGTACGTGAACCTCGACATCGATTTCTGATGCCGGGCCTTTCGGCACCTGCTGCCGCAGCCCTCGCTGCGGCAGTCTCCGGTGGAGGAACGCTTCCACCGGGTACTGGACGCATGCTGATGAAACGACTCCTGCTGTGCCTGGCCCTGCTGCCGGGCATCGCCCACGCCGCGGCGCCGTCCGCGGACGACGCGGCGTTCTACGACCAGGCCGTGCAACAGGCCTTCGAGCATTACCGGCTGCCCGGCATCGCGGTCGGCGTGATCGAGGACGGCAAGGTAGTGCATGTCGCCACCCGCGGCGAGCTGGCGGCCGGGGAAGGGACAGCGGTCGATGCCGATACGCTGTTCAAGATCGCTTCCAACACCAAGGCGATGACCGCGGCGGTGCTGGCGCGGCTGGTGCAGGCCGGGCGCCTGCGCTGGGACGACCCGGTGACGAAGTACCTGCCGTCGTTCCGCATGTACGACCCGTGGGTGACGCGCAACCTGCAGGTCCGCGACCTGCTGATCCACAACAGCGGGCTGGGCCTGGGCGCCGGCGACCTGATGCTGTGGCCGGAGCCGAACCACTTCACCCGCCAGGACATCATCGCCGGGTTGGCGCACCTCAAGCCGGCCGGCAGCTTCCGCGCCGATTACGCCTACGACAACCTGCTGTACGTGGTGGCCGGCGAGGTGGCCGCGGTCGCCGGCGGCAGACCCTACGCCACGCTGGTGCGGCAGGAGATCTTCGCGCCGCTGGGCATGCGGCGGTGCCAGGTCGGCGAATGGTCGCCGCAGGCGGTGGGCAACGTCGCCCAGCCGCATTACCGGCAGGACGGGCGCAACGTGGTGGGCGGGCGCGACGGCGACGTCGCCACGGATTTCCCGTCGATGGCCGCCGGTGGCGTGCGCTGCAGCCTCGACGACATGCTGCGCTGGATGCAGGCGCTGCTCGACCCGGCGCGGGCGCCGGGCTGGCTGGACGCCACCCAGCGCCGCGCGCTGTGGACCGCGCACATGCCCATGCCCATCGGCCAGCGCCTGCGCGACTGGGACAACACCCACTTCCTCGCCTATGGCTACGGCTGGCGCCTGTCGGACATGGACGGGCAGTGGAAGGTGGCGCATACCGGCACGCTGTCGGGCATGTACTCGTCGCTGGCGCTGCTGCCGGACCGGCGCGGCGGCGTGGTCATCCTGATCAACGGCGAAGGCGAGGACGCGCGCACCGCGCTGATGCAGGCCCTGCTCAAGCGCCAGACCGCGCCGGCCGCCGGCCACGACGTGCTCCATTACGCGCGGCTGCTGGAGCAGGAACGGGCGCAGCGCCATGCAGACGGCCATGTGCGCCCGACCCTGGCGCCGGCCACTGCGGTCGCGGCGCGGGATTTCGGCGGCGATGCCGGCGTGTGGGCCGATCCCTGGTTCGGGCAGGTCACGCTGTGCCCGGCCGGCAAGGGCATCGCCTTCGCCTCGGCCAAGTCGCCGGCCATGCGCGGCCGGGTCCTGGCGTCCGGCGGCCGCCCCTGGGTGCAGTGGCAGGGCCTGGGCGAGGATGCGGAGGCGTGGCTGGAATTTTCCGGGGACGGCGCGCAGCGCACGCTGCGCATGCGCGCCATCGATCCGGACATCGACTTCAGCTACGACTACCAGGACCTGGAGTTCCGGCGGATCGGAGAGTGCCCGTGAGTGCGTCCGGCGTGCCGCAGCAGCCTGCCCGGACCGCTGGCGGGCCTGCGCTGCGGGCATGCGGCATGGCAATGGAGGCCGCGGCGCTTGTTGTGCGACGCATCACGAAAATATTTTATTTCCATAGCCTTGGGGTATGGGGAATAGTTTATTGACCGCCGCTTTCCGCCCGTGTTAAACAGCTGTGAAGCCGGTTGGACCGGGCGCGGATGCGCGGCCGGTGCTTCTTTCCGAGGGGCCGCACGATGCGGCCGCCGGCGGAAAGGGAATTCCGGCGGACAGGCCTGCAGTCGGGCCTGGCATGGTGCAGGCCGGCAGACAGGGAGGCTCCCCGGTGCAGTGCGACCACGGAAGGAAGGGTGCGGCCGCCGGGGAGGTGGCGCGCATCGCGGTTGGCTTGGCGGAAACGTGCCGCCCTGAGGTTGGACCGATGGATGGTCGCCGTAACCCGCCGACGCGGCTATGGACGTGGGCCAGCATTGTTCCCGAAACATCCCCCCGTTACGCGTTCCCTTTGGAGAGAGAGAAAGCATGCCCGCCTTGTCACGTACCCCGCGCCTCCACCACCTGAGCGCCGCCCTGCTGCTGGCGCTCGGCAGCCCGTTGGCCGCCTTCGCCCAGACCCAGACCGAAGCCGCCAGTCCCTCGCCGGAGGCGCGCACCCTTGACCGCGTCTCGGTCACCGGCTCGCGCATCCAGCGCACCGACGTCGAAGCCGCCCTGCCGGTCACCATCATCCAGAAGGCCGAGATCGAGGCCCAGGGCATCACCTCGGCCGAACAGCTGCTGCAGCAGCTGAACATCGCCAGCAGCGGCCCCGACAGCCTGGCCGCCAACAGCGGCATCGCGCCTCCCGGCACGCGCGGCAACAACGGCGTGTCCGGCGCCAACCTGCGCGGCCAGGGCGCCGACGCCACCCTGGTGCTGCTCAACGGCCGCCGCGTCGCCGCGCACGGCCTGGCCGGCCAGGTGGTGGACCTGAACTCCATTCCCTTCGCCGCGATCGAGCGCGTGGAAGTGCTGCGCGACGGCGCCTCGGCCGTGTACGGCACCGACGCCATCGGCGGCGTGATCAACTTCATCACCCGCAGCAACTACCAGGGCATCACCCTCACCGCCGGCGCCGACGTGACCGAGGAAGGCGGCGGCAACATCTTCCACGGCAGCCTGCTCGGCGGCTGGGGCGACCTGGACAGCGACCGCTGGAACGTGTGGGCGGCGCTGAACGTCAAGAAGAACAAGATCCTGCGCGGCAACCAGCGCGACTTCGTCAACAGCTTCCAGCCCGACCGCGGCCTGTCGCCGGATACGCGCGGCACGCCGTTCGCCAACATCGTCAGCGGCACCGGCAGCATGATCGGTGGCGGCCTGAAGGACCCGGTCAGCGGCCTGACCAAGACCACCATCAATACGCTGCGCCTGCCCGGCGGCGCCGGCTGCGAGAACGGCGGCGACATGATGGGCGACTACGGCGACAAGATCTGGGCCAGTCCCGGCGCCAGCTTCGGCTGCGCCTGGGACTACGGCCGCGCGCGCACCATCCAGCAGCCGGTGGACACGGTGCAGGGCATCGGCCGGGCCACCTTCAAGGTCGGCGACAACCATGAGTTCTTCGCCGAGTTCATGGGCTCCAAGGTGACCTCCAAGCGCCAGTTCGAGGCGCAGCAGATCACCACCAGCATCAACGCCACCGGTACCCAGCTCGACGCCTACGAGCTGAACGCCAACACCAAGGCGACCTACGACGCGATCTACAACCAGCTGCACGACTATTTCGGCGACCAGGCCAACCTGGTCTACGGCAGCCCCATCGCCTACCGCTGGCGCTGCGAGATCTGCGGCCCGCGCCAGCTGGAAACCGAGACCAAGGCCTACCGCCTGCTGTTCGGCATGACCGGCACCGTGGGCACCTGGGACTACAACATCGGCCTGTCGCGCGCCGAGAGCCGCGCCCAGTCGGTGCTGGCCGGCGGCTACTACTACACCCCGCAGCTGAAGGCGGCGCTGAAGAACGGCGTGCTCAATCCGTTCCTGATGCCGGGCCAGGACCAGTCCAAGGCGGCCTACGACGCGATGGCCGCGGCCGACGCCAGCGGCCTGCTGCTGTACAAGGGTGTGTCCAGCACCACCACCTTCGACGCCAGCTTCAGCGGCAGCCTGGGCTTCAAGCTGTGGGGCGAGCAGGACGTGCAGGCCGCGGCCGGCGTGGACGTGCGCCGCGAGGAATACGAGTTCAGCGGCCCGTCGGAATGGGCGGCGGGCAACGCGTTCGTGTTCGGCGCGCCGGGCGATGCGGCCAACTACATGTCGCCCAAGCAGCGCAACGTCAAGGCGGTGTTCGCCGAGTTCAACCTGCCGGTGGTGGACAGCCTGGAAGTGAACCTGGCCGTGCGCCACGACCGTTACGACGGCTTCGGCGGCACCACCAATCCGAAGTACTCGTTCAAGTGGCAGCCGATCGACTGGCTGGTGTTCCGCGGCTCCTACAGCACCGGCTTCAAGGTGCCCGACTTCGCCAAGCTGTTCCGCGGCATCACCGAGAGCCAGTACACCGGCCTGGACCTGGCCGATCCGGCGACCTGCCCGAGGGGCCAGTACAACCCGGACGTGGCCAACTGCAGCGAGCAGATCCGCCCGGACATCATCACCGGCGGCAACCCGAACCTGAAGCCGGAAGAGGCCGAGCAGCGCAGCATCGGCTTCGTGCTGGCGCCGAACGGCAACTTCAACGTCAGCGTCGACTGGTGGGAGATCGAGCGCACCAACACGATCCGCAGCGGCTTCAACCTGTCGACGATGACCGCGAACTACCCGCTGTACGCGTCGAACTTCATCCGCGACGCAAGCGGCAAGATCATCGCCATCGACCAGCGCTACATCAACACCGGCGGCACGCTGACCCGCGGCATCGAGCTGGATTCCAACCTGCGCGGCGACCTGGCCGGCGGTACCTGGAACGTGCACTTCAACGGCAACTACCTGGATACCTTCCGGACCAAGACCTTCGACAGCCTGCCCTACAGCGACAACCTGGTCGGCGAGTACGAGCGTTACTACAACCTGCCGATCCGCTGGAAGCACACCCTCAGCCTCGGCTGGGCCCGCGGCGACTGGGCGCATACGCTGACCCAGGTCTACCGTGGCGGCTACAAGGACTGGAAGCCGGGCGGCATCGTCAACGGCTACACCCCGCCGGCCTGGGACCCGAATGTCGATGCCTACATCACCTACAACTACAGCCTGACCTGGTCCGGCATGGAGAACCTGAAGGCGACCTTCGGCATCCGCAACCTGCTCAATACCGACCCGCCGTTCACCGTGCGCTACCTGGACGATGGCGACGGCGCGGGCTGGGAAGCGCGCGTGGCCGACCCGCGCGGCCGTTCCTTCAACCTGCTGCTGGAGTACCGCTTCCAGTGATGCAGCAGCGGTGGCTCCGTCCTGCCCTTCTCCCCCCGGGAGAAGGTGCCCGCAGGGCGGATGAGGGCGGCGCGGAGCGCCGCGCCTCACCCGACCCCTCTCCCGGTGGGAGAGGGGCCTGATCCATGCTTCGATCGGATTCAACCCAATCTCATCGCCCATGACCATTTCGATTTCGCGCCTGCCGCCCTTGCTGCTCGCTGTCGCCCTGCTCACCGCCTGCGGCCACACGCCCCCGCGCAACCCGCTGGCGACCTGGGTGCCTTCGCCGAACCAGGACGTGCGCCGGCCCAACCTGATCGTCATCCACTTCACCGAACAGCATTCGGTGCAGCAGAGCCTGGATACGCTGCGCAGCCGCAACAGCGGCGGCCCGGTCAGCGCGCACTACCTGATCGGCGCCGACGGCAAGCGTTACCAGCTGGTCAGCGACGAGCGCCGCGCCTGGCATGCCGGCTCCGGCAGCTGGGGGCCGTTCACCGACCTCAATTCCGCCTCCATCGGCATCGAGCTGGACAACGACGGCCAGTCGCCGTTCGCCGAGGCGCAGATCCAGAGCCTGCTGGTGCTGCTGGAAGACCTGTGCACGCGCCTGCGCATCCCGCGCAGCCAGATCATCGGCCACCAGGACCTGGCGCCGACGCGCAAGCCCGATCCGGGCCCGCTGTTCCCATGGAAGCGCCTGGCCGATGCCGGCTTCGGCCGCTGGCCGGCCGCCGACGCGCCACCAGCGCCGGCCGGGTTCGACCCGTGGACCGCGCTGCGCGTGATCGGCTATCCGCTGGACGACCGCGCCGCCACCGTACGCGCCTTCCGCAACCATTTCCGCGGCCAGGGCGGCAGCGAGCTGGACGCCGAGGACCTGCGCATCCTGCATGCGCTGGCGCCGCGCGACCCGGCCGCCGCAACCCCGAACGACTGAGGCCAGCCGCATGATCCGCCCGAACCGCGCACTCCTCCCCCGTACCGGACGCATCGCCATGACGTTCGCCCTGAGCCTGGCGGCGATCAGCCCGGCCGCCCTCGCCGCCGATGCCGCCGAGCGGCTGGGCCTGCCGCCGTTGCCGGCATCGGCGGAGTTCGTGCAGCAGCGTACCCAGTTCCAGCTGCACACGCTGCTGACCGAGCAGCGCCACCCGAAAACCTGGAACCTGAGCGAAGTGGCGGCGGGCGACCCGGCACAGGCGCTGTCGCAGCTGTTCTCGGTGGACGAGGACGTGGCCCGCGCCTTCGCCGCGCTGGCCGACGACCCGCAGCGCATGGCGAAACTGCATGCGGCATCAGCCGCGGTGCAGCGCGCGCTGCGCGACGGCCACCGCATCTATTTCTACGGCACCGGTTCCACCGGCCGCCTCGCCGAGACACTGGAGAGCGGCCTGTGGCGCCCGTTCTGGAAACGCATGCAGGCCGACCCGGCATGGCCGCGCATCGCCGCCCGGCTGCCGGCGGACCTGGGCGAG
The DNA here is from genome assembly GCF_056393235.1 of Stenotrophomonas sp. Steno-Z2. Taxonomy (NCBI): domain Bacteria; kingdom Pseudomonadati; phylum Pseudomonadota; class Gammaproteobacteria; order Lysobacterales; family Lysobacteraceae; genus Stenotrophomonas; species Stenotrophomonas sp. Steno-Z2. Next base: position 58,162 of record NZ_JBWJOY010000004.1, read on the forward strand.
CGCGTGCGCGGCGAGATCACCGGCGGCGACCGCGCGCTGATCAGTTCGCTGGAAGGCTTCGAGGACCTGCAGCTGATCGGCGCGCTGCAGATGCGCGACGACGGCATCGGCGCCGATGACGTGGTGTTCGCGGTGACCGAGGGCGGCGAGACCTCGGCGGTGATCGGCACCGCACTGGCCGCCGCCGACCAGCGCGGCGCCGGCACCGACCGCGTCTGGTTCGTCTACAACAACCCGGACGAGGTGCTGCGCCCGTTCGAACGCAGCCGGCGTGTGCTCGACGATGCGCGCATCCACAAGATCGCACTGCCCACCGGCCCGCAGGCCATCACCGGCTCCACCCGCATGCAGGCCACCACCACCAGCCTGTACGCGCTGGGCCTGGTGCTGGAAGACGCGCTGCGCGCGCTGCTGCTGCCGCACCTGCCGGCGGCCGACGCGCAGCGCCTGGGCCTGGACGCGAAAGACAGCATCGAAAGCCGGCTGCGCGGCTTCGCCGGGCTGCAGCGCAGCGTGGCCGGCAGCGCGCCGCAGCTGGCGCAGTGGACCGTGCGCGAGGCCCAGGCCTATGCCGATGGCCGCCATGCCACCTACCTGGCCGGTGAAACCCTGATGCCGGTATTCGTGGACGTGACCGAGCGCGCGCCGACCTTCCGCCTGGCGCCGCTGGACCGCACCGACACCGCACCGCCGGCGTCGTGGATCCGCGTATGGGCGCCGGTGGCCACGCCGCAGGCCGCGTGGGACGCGCTGCTGCACCGTCCGTTCCACGGGCTGGACGCGGCGCAGTACCGCCCGCAGTTCGAGCAGAAAGTGGACGACCCGGCACTGCGCGCCACCGCGCTGCGCAGCCTGGAACGTGCCGGCGCCGAGCAGCAGGCCCTGTACGACCTGTCCTGGTCGCCGGCCAACCGCGAACGCCTGCCGTCGCAACCGGGCGACCTGGGCGTGCTGCTGCGTTACGCCGGCGAGCCGGTGGACGCGCTGGCCCGGCAGTGGTGGCAGGCGGCCGGCGATGCCGGCGCCGGCCGGCTCACCGTGACGGTGGGGCAGGGCGCCGCCTCCCGCGATGCGCTGAAGGACCTGGACGGCGCGGCGCAGGGCATCGCGCTGGACCTGCCGCAACGCCACGACCCGCTCGGCCTGGATCGCACGCTGGCGCTGAAGATGCTGCTCAACGCGCATTCGACCGCGGTGATGGCGCGGCTCGGGCGCACCGTCGGCAACACCATGACCGCGGTACAGCCGGGCAACCTGAAGCTGATCGGCCGCGCCACCTACCTGATCCAGTCGCACGTCAACGCCGTGCTCGATGGCAAGCGCTGGCGCGCGCAGCATGGAGACACCGCGCCGCTGAGCTACGCCGAGGCCAACCGCGTGCTGTACGAGGCGATCGACCAGCGCGCGCGCCTGCCGCAGGCATCGCAGCTGCCCGAGGTGGAACTGGCGATCGTCGCCGTGCTCGAACGCCTGGACGGCGGCAGGCCGCTGGACTGGACCGATGCCGCGCGGCGGCTGCGCGAAAAGGGCCTCAACGGCTACCTGCGCGAACGCAACTGAGCCCGGCAACCGCCAGACCACAGGAGACTGCAATGCGTACCCGAGGCTGTGCCCTGCTTCCGCTGCTGGCCTGCATGGGCGCGCAGGCGGCCGCACCGGCGGTATCCCCGGCCACGACGCCGGCGCAGGCCGGCATGCTGGACGTCGCCACGCTGGCGCCGGGCTTCTCGCTGGACATGCGCTACGCCGGCAGCGACAACTTCACCGGCCGGCCGGTGCCCGGCTACGACGCACCGCGCTGCTACCTGCTCGCGCCCGCCGCGCAGGCGCTGGCGCGCGTGCAGCAAGCGCTGCAGGCGCAGGGCCATGCGCTGCGCCTGTACGACTGTTACCGCCCGGTGCGGTCGGTGCAGTCGTTCGTCGCCTGGGCGCACGACCCGGCCGACCAGCAGGCCAAGGCGCGCTATTACCCGAACATCGACAAGAGCCGGTTGCTGGACGGCTACATCGCCGAGCATTCCGGCCACAGCCGCGGCGCCACCGTGGACCTGGGCCTGCTCGACTGCCGCCAGGGCGATTGCGTGGAACTGGACATGGGCACCGGCTTCGACCGCTTCGACCCGCTGGCCCATACCGACAGCCCCGACATCACCCCGCAGCAGCGCCGCAACCGGCAACGGCTGCTCGACGCGATGGGCGCCGAGGGCTTCGCCAATTACCCGATGGAATGGTGGCACTACACCTTCCGCCCCGAACCGGCGCCCGATACCGCTTACGACTTCCCGGTACGCTGACCTCCCCGTAGGAGCGGCTTCAGCCGCGAAGGGGCCTTCCCGCATGCGGAGCGCCGCGACAGCCGCGTTCGATGCGGCTAGGAAAGCCCCGTCGCGGCTGAAGCCGCTCCTACGGGGTTTGCGCGGCCCGGATACACTGCCGCTCCCCGTTGCCGCGACCGACACCGATGAACCTGGAACTGCACTACGGACTGCTGGGCTCGCTGGAAGCGGCCCTGATCGCGCTGGCGGTCGGCTTCGTGGTGTTCTTCCTGTGGTGGCAGGTCTGCCGCCGCGCCGGCCTGTCGCAGGGCCACGCCATCGCCTGGGCCTGCCTGGCCGCGGTCGCCATCGGCGCCGGCGTGGATGGCTGGAACCTGTTCTACCTGGGCATGGTGCAGCTGGAGTCGCCGCTCTATGCGCGGCTGGCGCTGGCCGGCATCCACGATCCGGACCAGCTCGGCACGCGCGTGGTGCTGGAAGTGGCCGGCGCGCTGGTCGGCGTGGGCCTGGGATGGCGGGCGTTCAGTCCGCGTTCGGCCGCTGACGACGCCAGCGACGCGGGCTAATGGCCGCATTCCCGCGCAGGCGTGCCATCGATGGAACACTCGAATGCCGGCCTTACCGGCGGCTCACGCAACGCTAACCAGGGCGGTAACCGCTTGCCGCCGCGTGTTGGTTAACGCCGCGTATTCCGCGCTTCTGCGGGGTGCGTGCGATTCAGGACCGGCCTGCGAGGGTGGCGGCGTGCGGAAACACCGTGCGCTACCCATACCGCAGGAGGAAACCCTGATGACCGTTCGCAACCGCAATACTCTGTTCGCCCTCGTTGCCGCCGTCGGCGCCGCCCTGGCGATGCCGGCCATGGCCCAGGACGCGCAGGCCGAGCAGGAACGCCAGGCGCAGGAACAGGCCGCACAGGCCGCGCAGGCCCAGCAGGGCACCGCCGCCGACGCGTCGGCCAGTGGCAATGACCAGTCGTGGGCCAGCCTGGACACCGACGGCGACGGCAGCATCAGCCGCGCCGAGTCGCAGGCCCATGCCGGCCTGGCGCAGATCTTCGATGCCGCCGATGCCGACAAGGACGGCAAGCTGACCCCGGACGAGTACCGGGCCTATACCGCCTCGCAGCAGAAGTGACGCAGCGGCGGCCACGCCGCCGCCATGCACGGGGAGAGCGGCCGCTGGCCGCTCTTTCCATGTCCGCCGCGCGGGGCGGTTGCTATCCTGTGGCGCATGACTTCCGCACCCCCCGCATCCGCACCTTCTTCTTCCATCGGCCTGGTCGGCTTCGACGGCGACGACACGCTCTGGAAGAGCGAGGACTACTACCGCCAGGCCGAACAGGATTTCGAATCCGTCCTCGGCCACTACATCGACCTGCACGACGCCGGCACCGCGCAGCACCTGCTCAAGGTGGAGCGGCGCAACCTGGCGGTGTTCGGCTATGGCGCCAAGGGCATGACCCTGTCGATGATCGAAGCGGCCATCGAACTGACCGATGAGCGCATTTCCGCCGCGCACCTGCGCCAGATCGTCGAGATCGGCCGCCGCACCCTGCAGCATCCGGTCGAGGTGATCGAGGGCGTGCGCGAGGCGGTGGCGGCCATCGCCGCGCGCTGGCCGGTGGTGCTGATCACCAAGGGCGACCTGTTCCACCAGGAACAGAAGATCGAGCGCTCCGGGCTGCGCGACCTGTTCCCGCGCATCGAGATCGTCTCGGAAAAGGACCCCTCCACCTACGCGCGGGTGCTGGCCGAATTCGACCTGCCGGCCGACCGCTTCGTGATGGTGGGCAATTCGCTGCGCTCGGACATCGAACCGGTGCTGGCGCTCGGCGGCTGGGGCGTGCATACCCCGTACGCCGTCACCTGGGCGCACGAGGCCGAGCACGGCGTTTCCAGCGACGAACCGCGCCTGCGCCTGGCCGATACCGCCTGGCAATGGCCGGAGGCGGTGGCGGCGATCGAGGCGAGCAGGGCGTGAACAGGAACGGGGAACGCATGACGGCAGGCGCGAAACGGCTGCGCCGCCGTTTCCTCCCGCTCCTCGCTCCCCTCTGCGCGTTCTTGCTCCTTCCCGCCATCGCATCGGCGCAGACAGCGCCGGCCACGCCGGCCGCCGCCTACGAGCCGGGCACCGGCGACGCCTGGCTCGACCGGCAGCTGGCCGACGTCAACCTGTACGCCGCGCGTTATCCCGATGCCTTCGTCGACGAGGTGGTGCGCTACGGTGGCGCGCGCCGCGGCTACATCGAGGCGCTGATGCAGCAGCATGGCTGGGCGGCCGGCGACGTCTGGTTCGCCTGTTTCTGGGGCCAGGCCATCGGCGCCAGCTGCCGCGAGCCGGTGCAGGCCCGTACCCGCCACCCGGGCGAAGGCTGGAAGGCCGTGGTGCAGGACCTGGCGGTGGCGCCGGACAACCTGCACTGGCGTGCCGTGCGCCAGGTGCTGGTCGCCAGCTACGACCACTGGGACCGGCCGGTCCGCCTGGACGCGCTGCTGCAGCGTCAGCTCGGCGACCGCGCCATGCGCGACGCGGCGGCCCGCACGCGCGACTGAGCGGCCGCATCGCGGTGCCGCCCGCGGCACCGGGCGGTGGAAGTATCCGATGCAATGGGTGACCCCGTGCCCCCATCCGGGCGAAAATGGCGCCTTTCCCCTGCTGCGCCGTGCGCCCGCCATGACCGCCGACCGTTTCGTTTCCGCCGACCACATCCGCAGCCTGTTCTCGCAGGCGATGTCGCACATGTACCGCACCGAAGTGCCGCTGTACGGCACCCTCGTGGAGCTGGTCGGCGAGGTCAACGCCGGCGTGCTGGCCGCGCAGCCGGAGCTGGCGGCGCAGATGCAGCGCAGCGGCGAGCGCGAGCGCCTGGACGTGGAACGTCATGGCGCGATCCGCGTCGGTACCGCGCAGGAGCTATCCACGCTGCGGCGCCTGTTCGCGGTGATGGGCATGCAGCCGGTGGGGTATTACGACCTGTCGGTGGCCGGCGTGCCGGTGCACTCCACCGCATTCCGCCCGGTCGACGGCGAATTGCTCAACCGCAATCCGTTCCGCGTGTTCACCTCGCTGCTGCGGCTGGAGCTGATCGAGGACGAGACGCTGCGCGCGCAGGCGGCGGACATCCTGTCCCGCCGCACGATCTTCACCCCGGGCGTGCTGCAGCTGATCGAACAGTGCGAACGCGACGGCGGCCTGTCCGACGGGGACGCATGGCGTTTCGTGGTCGAGGCGCTGGAGACCTTCCGCTGGCACAACGAAGCCACGGTGTCGCTGGATACCTACCACGCGCTGCACGCCGCGCACCGCCTGGTGGCCGACGTGGTCAGCTTCCGCGGCCCGCACATCAACCACCTGACCCCGCGCACGCTCGACATCGACGCCGCGCAGGCGGCGATGCACGCCCGCGGCCTGGCCGCCAAGGCGGTCATCGAAGGCCCGCCGCGCCGCGACTGCCCGATCCTGCTGCGCCAGACCAGCTTCAAGGCGCTGGAGGAACTGGTGCATTTCCCCTCGGGCGAGGACAACGCCGCCGGCACCCACACCGCGCGCTTCGGCGAGATCGAGCAGCGCGGCCTGGCGCTGACCCCGAAGGGCCGCGCGCTGTACGACGCGCTGCTGGCGCAGGCGCGCGAAAGCGGCGGTGCCGGCAGCACCGGCGGCGACTACGCGCAGCGCCTGCAGGCCGCGTTCGCCGGCTTCCCCGACGACCACGCCACCCTGCGCCGCGAAGGCCTAGGCTATTACCGCTACGCGCTGACCGAGGCCGGCCGCGCCGTGCCGGCGGCCGGACGCGCGCTGCCGGCCGAGGTGCTGATCGAACGCGGGCTGGCCACCGCCGAACCCATCGTCTACGAGGACTTCCTGCCGGTCAGCGCGGCGGGCATCTTCCAGTCCAACCTGGGCGGCGAGGAGCAGCGCGCCTACGCGGCGCGCGCCAACCGCGAGGCATTCGAGCAGGCGCTGGGCGCGACGGTGGCGGACGAGTTCGCGATCTACGAACGCCTGCAGGCGGAGTCGCTGGCGCAGCTGGCGGCCTGATCCGCATGCCGGGCAATGCCCGGCAGAGGCGTTGCCATCGCGTTCCATCGGGGCATTGCGCCAGCTTCGCTGGAAGCGTCAGGCCCGTGCGATCCGCCGCTGCTTCCGGCGCTCGCGGCGCCGCGCGCGCCAGCCGCGCCAGTGCTGCTGCAGGCAGGAGAAGATCACGTACAGCGCCGGGGTGCTGAGCAGGGTCAGGCTCTGCGAGATCAGCAGGCCGCCGATCATCGCGATGCCGAGCGGACGGCGCAGTTCCGAACCTTCGCCCAGGCCGATGGCCAGCGGCAGCGCCGCCAGGATCGCCACCATGGTGGTCATCATGATCGGGCGGAAGCGCACGATGCTGGCTTCGCGTACCGCTTCGGCCGGCGACCTGCCGTGTTCGCGCTGCGCCACCAGGGCGAAGTCGATCATCATGATCGCGTTCTTCTTGACGATGCCGATCAGCAGCACCAGGGCGATGGTCGAGATCACCGACAGGTCGGTGTTGGTCACCCACAGCGCCAGCAGCGCGCCCATGCCGGCGGCGGGCAGGGTGGACAGGATCGTCACCGGGTGCACCAGGTTCTCGTACAGCATGCCCAGCACGATGTAGACCGTGGCGATGGCGGCGATGATCAGCATCAGCATCGCGGTGGGGTCCAGCGCCTGGCGGAAGCCGCCGGGCTCGGCCTGGCGGATGTCGCCGGGCATGCGCAGGCCGTCGATGGCGGCCTTGACGATGGCATCGCCCTCGCCGCTGCTCACGCCGGGCGCCAGGTTGTAGCTCAGGTCCATCACCGTGTACTGGTTCTGGTGGGTCACCTGCGACGGTGCCAGGCCCGGTTCCTGGTGGGCGAAGGCGGTCAGCGGGATCATCTGCCCGCTGCTGGAGCGCACGTACACGTCGTTGATCGCGGCCGGGCTTCCGGTCTGTTCCGGCAGCGCGTTGACCACCACGCCGTACTGGTTGAGGTCGGCGTAGATGGTGGAGATCTGGCGCTGGCCGAAGGCGCCGTACAGCGCGCCGTCGATGGCGCCGATGCCCACGCCCAGGCGCGAGGCCTTCTCGCGGTCGATGACGATCTTCTGCATCAGCCCGCCCTTGTCCACGTCCGAGCCGACGTCGCGCAGCTTCGGGTTCTGCCTCAGCGCCTCCACCAGCTTCGGCAGCCATTCGGCCAGCTGCGCGGCGTCGTTGCCCTGCAGGGTGACGCGGTTCTGGGCGCCCTGTCCGCCACCGCCGCCGCCATCGGACGGCAGGTCCTGGATGGCGCGCAGGCGCACGTCCAGGTCGGGGAACTGCGCGGCCTTGGCGCTCAGCCGCGCGACCACCAGGCTGGTGGGTTCGCGCCGGCCCTCGGCCATGGTCTTCAGTTCGATGTTGAACTGCGCGCTGCTGCCCTGGCGGCTGGAGCCCAGCCGCGAGCCGACCATCTTCACCGCCGGGTCGGCCAGGAACATGTCGCTCAGGCGCCGCTGGCGCGTGCTCATTTCGTTGAAGGACACGGTGGCGCTGGAACTGGCGCGGCCCCAGATCAGGCCGGTGTCCTGCTCGGGGAAGTTGCCCTTGCCGACCGCGCCGGCGAGGTAGAACGTGGCCACGATCAGCAGCAGCGGGGTGAGCGCCAGCAGCAGCGCGTGGCGCAGCGAGAAGTCCAGCGCGACGGTGTAGACCCTGAGCATGCCGCCGTGCACGCGGTCGAGCAGGCGGTGCGTGCGCGATTCGCGCACGTGCGCCTCGTGCGGCTGCAGGAAGCGCGCGCACAGCGCCGGGGTCAGGGTCAGCGACACCACCGCCGAGACCATGATCGCCGCCACCAGGGTCAGGGTGAACTCGCGGAAGAACGCGCCGAGCATGCCCTGGGCGAAGATGATCGGCAGGAACACCGCCACCAGCGAGGCGGTGATGGAGACGATGGTGAAGCCGATCTCGCGCGCGCCGGCCATCGCCGCCTGCATGCGCGGCATGCCGTCGTCCAGGTGGCGCATGATGTTCTCGATCACCACGATGGCATCGTCGACCACGAAGCCGATGGCGATCACCAGCGCCAGCAGGGTCAGGTTGTTGAGGGTGAAGCCCAGCACCATCATCACCACCGCCGCGCCGGCCAGCGACAGCGGCACGGTGACCGCGGCGATCAGGGTCGGCGCCAGCCGGCGCAGGAACAGCGCCATGGTCAGCACCACCATCGCCAGGCTGATCATCAGGGTGATCTGCACCTCGGCCAGCGAGGCGCGGATGGTCGGGGTACGGTCGAAATAGGGCGTGAGCGTGGTGCCGGCGTCGAGGTAGCCGGACAGCGCCGGCATCTCCGACTTCACCCTGTCCACGGTCGCCACCAGGTTGGCGCCGCTGCGCAGGTAGACGTACATCAGCACGCCGCGCCTGCCGTTGAACCACGCCGCCTGGAAGGCGTCCTGCTGGCCGTCGTAGACGGTGGCGATGTCCTTCAGCCGCACCACCGCGCCGTCATGGGTGGCGATGGCGACGTTGGCGAAGTCGGCGGCCTTGCGCACCTGGTCGTTGAGCACGATGGCGGTCTGGCTGCTGCCGTCGCTGAGGAAGCCCAGCGGCGAGGCCACGTTGGCCGCGCGCATGGCGTTGCGCAGGTCGTCCGGGCTCAGCCCCAGCGCGTTCATCGCGCGCAGGTTGAGGTCCACGCGCACCGCCGGGGTGGAGGCGCCGGCGATGTCCACCTGCGACACGCCGGGCAGCTGGCGCAGGCGCTGCGCCAGCAGCGAATCGGCCAGGTTGTACAGCTCGGCGACGGACTGCGTGTCCGAGGTCAGCGACAGCGCGATCACCGGGTCGTCGTTGGGGTTGGCCTTCTGGTAGGTCGGCGTGTTGATGCCGGCCGGCAGGTCGGCCATGGCGGCGTTGATCGCCGCCTGCACGTCCTGCGCGGCGGCGTCGATGTCGCGGCTGGTGTCGAACATCAGGAACACCATGCTGCGGCCGTCGCTGCTGCTCGAGCGCATGGTGCTGATGCCCGGCACCTGGCCGAGGTGGCGTTCCAGCGGCGCGGTGACGGTGGCGGCCATGGTGTCGGCGTCGGCGCCGATGTTGCTGGCCTGCACGAAGATCACCGGGATCGACAGGTTCGGCAGCGCCGCCACGCCCAGCCGCAGGTAACAGAGCAGGCCGGCGAAGAACAGGCCGATGGCCAGCAGGGTGATGCCTATCGGGCGCTTGATGAAGGGCGCGGAGATGTTCATGCCGTGCGCTTGCCGGCCGCCTGCAGGCGTGCGGCCGCGCGCTGCTCGCGGCGCCGCGCGGCCCATTCGGAGAACCGCTCGAAGTACAGGTAGATCACCGGCGTGGTGTACAGCGTGACCAGCTGCGACAGCAGCAGGCCGCCGACGATGGCCACGCCCAGCGGGCGGCGCAGCTCCGAGCCGATGCCGGTGCCCAGCGCCAGCGGCAGCGCGCCGAGCATCGCCGCGGCGGTGGTCATCATGATCGGGCGGAAGCGCAGCAGGCAGGCGCGGCGGATCGCGTCGAAGGCGTTCATGCCGGCGCGCTGCGCGTCCAGCGCGAAGTCGATCATCATGATCGCGTTCTTCTTGACGATGCCGATCAGCAGCACGATGCCGACGATGCCGTCCACCGACAGGCTCATGCCGCACAGGTACAGCGCCAGCAGCGCGCCGACGCCGGCCGGGGGCAGGGTGGAGATGATGGTCAGCGGGTGGATCCAGCTCTCGTAGAGCACGCCCAGCACGATGTAGATCACCGCGATGGCGGCCAGCAGCAGCATCACCACGTCGGTCTGGCTGCTGGAGAACTCGGCGGCGGTGCCGACGAACTGCGCCTGCATCCGCTGCGGCAGCTGCAGGTCCGCCACCGCCTTGTTGATCGCCGCCACGCCCTCGGACAGCGAATAGCCCGGCGCCAGGTTGAAGGAGATCGTCGCCGACGGCAGCTGCTGCTGGTGGCTGACGATCAGCGGCGCGGTGCCCGGCGTGGCGGTGGCGATGGCCGACAGCGGGATGGTGCCGCCGGCGCCCAGCGCGATGCCGGTATTGCTGTTGCCGATGCCGGTGGCGGTGGAGGAGTTGCTGGAACTGACCTGGCCCAGGGTGGTGGCGTTGCTGCCGGTCAGCGCGCCGCTGCCGTTGCTGCCGATCGCCAGTTGGTTCATCAGCGCATCGGAGGTGCGGAATTCCGGCGCCACTTCCAGCACCACGCGGTACTGGTTGAGCTGGGTGAAGATGGTGGAGATCTGGCGCTGGCCGTAGGCGTCGTACAGCGTGTCGTCGATGGTCTGCATCGGCACGCCGTAGCGGCTGGCCTTGTCGCGGTCCACTTCCACGTGCAGGGCGCGGCCGTTGTTGGCCAGGTTGTTGTCCACGTCGGCCAGTTCCGGCAGGCGGCGCAGCGCGTCGGTGACGCGCGCGGCCTGTTCGGCCAGCTCCCGGCTGTCCATGTCCGACAACGAGAACTGGTAGGCGGTGGCGGCCACGCGCGTGTCCAGGGTCACGTCCTGCACCGGCTTGAGGTACAGCGCCACGCCGGGGATGTGCGCGGCGGCGGCCTGCAGCCGCGGCAGGATCACCTCCAGGCTGCCGCGCTCGCCACGGTCCTTGAGCACGATGTTGAGCTGGCCCTGGTTGAGCGTGGGGTTCATCGAGCCGGCGCCGATGTAGGCGGCCACCCCTGTCACCGCCTCGTCCTGGCGCAGCGCCTCGGCCACGGCCCGGGTGCGCTGCTGCATCTGCTCGAAGGCCACGTTCTGGTCGGCGATGACCACGCCGCTGACCATGCCGGTGTCCTGGTCGGGCAGCAGGCCCTTGGGGATGGCGATGTACAGCAGCACGGTCAGCGCCACCGAGCCCAGCGCGATGCCCAGGGTCATGCGCTGGTGGCGCAGCACCCAGTCCAGGCTGGATTCGTACAGGTGCACCAGCTTCGACCACGCCGTCACCCTGCCCTGCGCGGCGGCGCGCTCGTGCGCGTCGTCGCCCTCGGGCAGCGCGTCGGGCTTGAGCAGGTAGGCGCACATCATCGGGGTGAGCGTCAGCGAGATCAGCATCGAGATCGCCACCGCGATCGACAGCACCCAGGCGAACTCGTGGAACAGGCGGCCGGTCACGCCGGGCATCAGGATCAGCGGCAGGAACACCGCGATCAGCGACACGGTCAGCGACAGGACGGTAAAGCCAATCTCCTTCGCGCCGGTTTCGGCCGCGTCCTGGCCCTCCTTGCCCTGCTCGATGTAGCGCACGATGTTCTCGATCATCACGATCGCATCGTCCACCACGAAGCCGGTGGCCACGGTCAGCGCCATCAGCGACAGGTTGTCCAGCGACATGCCGGCGAAGGCCATCACGCCGAAGGTGCCCAGCAGCGACAGCGGCACCGCCACAGACGGGATCACCGTGGCCCACAGCCGGCGCAGGAATACGAAGATCACCGCCACCACCAGGCAGATGGTGAGCACGAGGGTGAACTGCACGTCGTGCACTGAGGCGCGGATGGTGACGGTACGGTCGGAGAACACGTCCAGCTTCACGTCCGCCGGCAGCATGTTCTGCAGGCCCGGCAGGATCTGGCGGATGTTCTGCACGGTCTTGACGATGTTGGCGCCGGGCTGGCGCCGCACTTCCAGCAGCACCGCCGGCTTGCCGTCGGCCCAGGCGGCGATCTGGTCGTTCTCCACGCCGTCGACCACGCTGGCCACGTCGCGCAGCCGCACCGGCGCGCCGTTGCGGTAGCGCACGATGATGTCGTTGTAGTCCGCCGCGTCGCTGAGCTGGTCGTTGGTGGACAGCGTGTAGCTCTGGGTCTTGCCGTTGAGCGAGCCCTTGGGCGCGTTGACGTTGGCCTGGGTCAGCGCACTGCGCAGGTCTTCCAGGGTCATGCCCATGTTGGCCAGCTGCGCCGGGTTGGCCTGGATGCGCACGGCCGGGCGCACGTTGCCGGCGATCGACACCAGGCCCACGCCGTCCACCTGCGACAGGCGCTGCGCCAGCACCGAGTCGGCCAGGTCGTTGACCTCGCGCAGCGGGCGCGTGTCCGAGGCCAGCTTGAGGGTCAGGATCGGCGCGTCGGCCGGGTTCACCCGGTTGTAGACCGGCTGGTAGGGCAGCGAGCCGGGCAGGGTGGCCTGGCGGATCGCCGCCTGCACGTCCTGCGCGGCGGTGTCGATGTCGCGCTCCATCGAGAACTGCAGCACGATCGTCGACAGGCCGGCCGAGGAATCGGAGGTCATCAGGTCCAGGCCGGAGATCTGGCCCAGCTGTCGCTCCAGCGGCGTGGTCACCAGCGAAGCCATGGTCTGCGCGCTGGCGCCGGGGTACTGCGTGGTCACCACCAGGCTGGGCGCCTCGATCTCCGGCAGGGCCGAAACCGGCAGGCGCTGGTAGCCGAGGATGCCGAGCAGCATCAGCCCGACCATCAGCAGCGAGGTGGCGATGGGGCGGCGGATGAAGAGAGTCGAGAAGCCCACGGTCGGTTCCTGTGGTGAGTGTGCGCGCGGCGGGGGCGGTCAGCGCCTGCCCATGTTCCTGCCGCGCTCGTTGCGTGCCCCGCGCGCGGGGCTCACGCATGCGGATGTGCCCGGTGCCCGCCGCGCGCCAACGCGCGCCGCGGGCAGGAGCCGGGCGTCAGCGCGGGCCACGGCCACCCCGGCCGGCGCCGCGCTTCTGGCTGGCGGCCTTCAGCTGCTCCTCGGTCGGCGCCGGCGGCGCCTGGCCCGGCTGCAGCGGGTTGACCTTGACGCCTTCCTTGAGCCGGAACTGGCCTTCGGTCACCACCTTGTCGCCGGCTTCCAGGCCCTTGCTGATGACGACATGGCTGTCGTCGACCTGGCCGCCCTGCACCACGTCGCGCAGGGTGACGGTGTTGTCGGGCTTGATCAGGTAGACGAAATCGCCGGTGCTGCTGCGCTGCACGGCCTCGGCCGGCACCACCACGGCGTTGGGCAGCTCGTTGAGCTTCATGCGCACGTTGACGAACTGGCCCGGCCACAGCGCCTTGTCGGCGTTGGGGAACTCGGCGCGCAGGCGGAAGGTGCCGCTGGTGGCGCTGATCTGGTTGTCCACCACCTGCAGCCTGCCGTCGGCATTGACCACCGCGCCGCCGGCGCGGTCCAGCGTCGCCGCTTCCAGCGGGCCGTTGCCCTGCGCCGCCCGCACCGCGTCCAGCTGCTGCTCGGGCAGGTTGAACAGCACGTAGATCGGCTGCAGCTGGGTGAGGGTGACGATCGCCGTGCCGGCGCTGACCACGTTGCCGGGGTCGACCGCGCGGATGCCGGCCACGCCGTCGATGGGCGAGACGATGCGGGTATAGCCCAGCTGCACCCTGCTCTGGTTCGCCGTGGCCTGGGCCGCGGCCACCGCCGCCTGGTACTGGGCGACCTGGTTGCGCAGGGTGGTCAGGTCGGTCTGCGCCACGTACTGGCGGTAGGCCTCGGAATTGGAGCGTTCGTAGTTGGACTGGGCGGTGGCCAGCAGGGCCTGGTTCTGGCGCTGGCTGGCGACGGCCTGGTCGTACTGGGCCTGGAAGGTGCGCGGGTCGATGCGGGCCAGCAGGTCGCCCTTCTTCACCGTCTGCCCTTCCTTGAAGTCGACGCTCAGCAGCTCGCCGCCGACCTGCGGGCTGACCGTGACCGTGTTGTAGGCGGCCACCGTGCCCTGCGCGGTGACATAGACCGGCACGTTCCTGCGCTCGGCGGCCACCGCGGTGACCGGTACCGGATCGCGGTCCTTGTCGCCGCCGCCCCAGGCGCCCGGCGCGCCCCCGGCCGCGGGCGTTCCGCCGGCCTTCTTGCCGCCCCCCATCACCCGGTAGCCGATGCCCGCGACCAGCAGGATGGCGACGACGAGCAGCACGATCTTCCAGAAACGCGACATGCGGAAAACTCCCGAGGAACCGAATTGGCAAAGGGCTGGCGGAACGGCGAAGAGCATAACGCCGGCGGGTAAGCGCCGACCCATGACCGATGGGCCACGCGCTTGGACCGGCGTTGAGGGTGAACGGTTCCGGGCCCTGCCCGTTGACACTCCTCCTGCCGCCCCGTTTGCCCTACATTCACCTGCGATCGCACACGAAAGGAACCCCCGGATGATCCGCAAGACCGTTCTGTTGACCGCGCTGTCCTGCGCCCTGGCCTCCGCGACAGCCACCGCCGCCGAAGGCCAGCGGCCCGAGGTGGAGGCCGCCGCCGCGCGCCTGCAGCGGCAGGTGGTGGAGTGGCGCCGCGATTTCCACCAGCATCCGGAGCTGTCCAACCGCGAGGTGCGCACCGCCGCCAGGGTGGCCGAGCGCCTGCGCGCGATGGGCCTGCAACCGCAGACCGGCGTCGCCGTGCACGGCGTGGTGGCGATCATCAAGGGCGCCCTGCCGGGGCCGAAGATCGCCCTGCGCGCGGACATGGACGCGCTGCCGGTGACCGAACAGACCGGGCTGCCGTTCGCCTCCACCGCCACGGCCGAGTACCGCGGCGAGAAGGTCGGGGTGATGCATGCCTGCGGCCACGACGCCCATACCGCCACCCTGCTCGGCGTGGCCGACGCGCTGGTGGCCATGCGCGACACGCTGCCCGGCGAGGTGATGCTGATCTTCCAGCCGGCCGAGGAAGGCGCGCCGCCGCCGGAGCAGGGCGGTGCCGAGCTGATGCTCAAGGAGGGGCTGTTCAAGGAGTTCAAGCCGGAGGCGGTGTTCGGCCTGCACGTGTTCTCCAGCGTCCAGGCCGGGCAGATCGCCGTGCGCGGCGGCCCGCTGATGGCCGCCTCCGACCGCTTCGCCATCACCGTCAACGGCCGCCAGACCCATGGCTCGGCGCCCTGGAACGGCATCGATCCGATTGTCGCCGCCTCCGACCTGATCGGCACCGCGCAGACCATCGTCAGCCGCCGCGCCAACCTGTCCAAGCAGCCGGCGGTGCTGACCTTCGGCGCGATCAAGGGCGGCATCCGCTACAACATCATCCCCGACTCGGTGGAGATGGTCGGCACCATCCGCACCTTCGACCCGGACATGCGCAAGCAGATCTTCGCCGACCTGCGCAACGTCGCCGAGCACACCGCCGCCGCGCATGGCGCCACCGCCACCACCGACATCTACGAGAAGGACGGCAACCCGGCCACGGTCAACGACCCGGCGCTGACCGCGCGCATGCTGCCCAGCCTGCAGGCCGTGGTCGGCAAGGACAACGTCTACGAGCCGCCGCTGCAGATGGGCTCGGAGGACTTCTCGCTGTATGCGCAGCAGGTGCCGGCGATGTTCTTCTTCGTCGGCTCCACCGGCGCGGGCATCGACCCGGCCACCGCGCCCAGCAACCACTCGCCGAAGTTCCTGCTCGACGAGAAGGCGCTGGACGTGGGCCTGCGCGCGCTGCTGCAGGTGTCGCTGGACTATCTGCACGGTGGCAAGGCGGGGTGACCCCTGCCAGTATCGTGCCCCCGATACGGAAGAAGGACCTCCCATGAGCGCCAGCCTGGCCATGCTGCTGCAGTCGCAGTTCGATCCCACGCTCACCGCCGATGCCCTGCTCGCGCAGATGCGCAGCGATTGGCCCGACCTGGACCCGTCGCTGCTGCGGCTGGGCGAAATGCCCGCCGACGATGGCCCGGACAAGGCCGCCGGCGATGACGCGTCGCCGGTGCAGTGCCTGGAGTACGGCGATTCCCTGATCGCGCTGATGCCCATCCCGGCGCGGATCGGCGACGACATCGCGCCGATCTGCGCGCACAGCCGGCTGTGGCCCAACGCCACGCCGGCGCCGGTGGATTACGCCGCGCACACCCTCGTCACTGTGATGGAGTTCGGCCAGGACGGCCAGGACACCAGCCTGCTCGCCCAGGCCGCGCTGCTCAGCCGCGTGCTGGCCTCGGCCATCGCCCTGTCCGGCAGCATCCAGGCGGTGTATTTCGGCAGTGCCAACCACGTGGTGCTGCCGGGCCTGTTCCGTGACCTGGCCCAGGCCACCCTGCCTGCGCCGATGCCGCTCGCCTGGGTGGCGATCAACGTCGGCGAGCGCCCGGACGGGGTGATGACCGGGCACACCCGCGGCATGGACATGCTGGGGCTGATGGACATCGAGATTCCCGAGACCCGGGACAGTGCCGAAGAGGTGTTCGGCCGGCTCACCGGCATCGTCGATTACCTGGTCGAGAACGGCATGGTCATCGGCGACGGCGACACCCTGGGGGCGAGTGCCGAGGAACGCATCCGCGTCGTTTACGGCCCCTCGGCGCTGGACCCGGAGCGGCAGGTGATGCGCCTGCAGAGCGGGGAGGTGGCGCAGGCCAAGCCGGGCACGTCGTGGTGGAAGCGCCTGCTGAACTGAACCTGCGCAGTCGAAAGCGCCGGTCGGTAAATACGCCGCTCAAGCGGCTGCCCCTACAATGGCGCCGATGAACACCCCCCACGATTCCAGCCTGGGCCGCGAGGTCGCCTACCCCTCGCAGTACGACCCGGGCCTGCTGTTCCCGATTCCGCGCGCCGCCGCGCGCGCCGAGATCGGCCTGGGCGCTACGCTGCCCTTCCTCGGCCAGGACCGCTGGCATGTCTACGAACTGGGCTGGCTGGACGCACGCGGCAAGCCGTGCGTGGCCACCGCCACGCTGTGGGTGCCGGCCACCTCGCCCCATCTGGTCGAATCCAAGTCGCTCAAGCTCTACCTGAACTCCCTCAACGCGGCGCGCTTCGACAGCGCCGCCGACGTGCGCGCGCGCATCGCCGCCGATCTTTCGGCCTGCGCCGGGGCCGAGGTCGCGGTCGAGTTCGGCCTGCCGCCGGTGGCCGACGCCGAGGGCGACTCCCTCGATGGCCTGGACCTGGACATCGACCACTACGGCCCGCCGCAGGCCGGCTTCCTGCATGCCGATGCAGGCGATGCCGCCGCCGAAACGCTGGTCTCGGCCCTGCTCAAATCCAACTGCCCGGTGACCGGGCAACCGGACTGGGCCAGCGTCAGCATCCGCTACGCCGGCCCGCGCATCGACCGCGGCGGGCTGCTGCGCTACCTGGCCAGCTACCGCGACCACGCCGAATTCCATGAGCAGTGCGTGGAGCGCATCTTCCTCGACCTGCTGCGCCACTGCGGCTGCCGCTCGCTGGACGTGGAGGCGCGCTACACCCGCCGTGGCGGCCTGGACATCAATCCGCGCCGTTCGACCGCGGACTTCGCCGCCGGCCACCGCCCCTTCCGCGACCCGCGCCAGTAATCCGGCCGGGGCCGTTCCCGGGTATACGCCGGCTTTACGCCGGCGCGATGGTTCCTTAACGCGCGCGGTGCAATCGTGGCACCCAGCCAAGGAGGAACGACCCGATGAGCAACGACAAGAAGGCCGATTTCTCGGACGTGACGTCCAAGGTGGACAGCACGGCCGAGGTGGTACAGAAGGCGGACTTTTCCGACGTGACGGCGCGGGTGGATTCCACCGCGCAGATCGTGGGCGAGCAGCAGTACACCGTGCAGAAGGGCGACAGCCTTTCGAAGATCGCCAAGAACCTGCTGGGCGACGCGAACGCGTGGAAGCACATCTTCGAGGCCAACCGCGACGTGCTGTCCGACCCCGACAAGATCTTCCCGGGGCAGACGCTGAAGATCCCGCCCCGCCAGGGGTGAGGCCGCCAGGCCACGCAGCCCCTCCCATCCCATTCCGGAGCATCCCATGAAGAAGACTTCGCTCAGCAGTGCCCTGATCATCGCCCTGGCCGGCACGCTGGCCCTGGCCGGCTGCAAGAAGAAGGAAGAAACCGTGCCGCCGCCGGCGGCCAGCACCCCGGCGCCTGCGCCGATGAGCGAGCCGGCCCCGGCGCCTGCGGCGCCTGCGGTCAGCGTCACCTCGGTCACCGTCGGCAACACCGCCGCGGCCGACAAGTCGGTGGCGCCGGTGGCGATGATCGGCAGCAAGGACAAGATCATCGTTTCGGTGAAGACCGACGGCGCCGCGAGCAACGCCACCCTGGGCGCCAAGCTCACCTACCAGGACGGGCAGGTGGCCGGCGAGCAGAGCGCCACGCTCAATACCAGCGGCGCGGAGACGACGAACATTGAATTCAGCAAGGCAAGCGCATGGCCCGCCGGCAAATACCGCGCGGACGTGACCCTGGATGGCCAGCCGGTCGGCACCACCCAGGAGTTCGAAGTGAAGTAGCAAGCGGCAGCCACCTGTCGCTCCTCTCTCCCGACAGGTGCGGGCCATGGGCGCAGTCGCAGGACTGCGCCCTTTTTTGTGCCCGTCGTCCGTGGCCACACCCTGGCGTGCCTGGGCTCCGGGCCAGGGCCGCGACCGTACCCGCCCGTTTTGCCCGAACCGTCGCGACGCGCGACAATGCCGCGCTGACTTTCCAGCCTTTACTTCCGACGGAAACCATCCCCCATGTCCGATACGCCGAAGATCATCTACACGCTCACCGACGAAGCCCCGTTCCTGGCGACGCAGTCGCTGCTGCCGATCATCGATGCGTATGCCACCACCGCCGGCATCGCGGTGGAGACACGTGACATCTCGCTCTCCGGCCGCATCCTGTCGCAGTTCCCGGACTACCTGCAGGACGGGCAGAAGATCAGCGACGACCTGGCCGAGCTGGGCGAACTGGCGACCAGGCCGGAAGCCAACATCATCAAGCTGCCCAACATCAGCGCCTCGGTGCCGCAGCTCAAGGCCGCGATCAAGGAGCTGCAGGACCAGGGCTACGCGCTGCCGAACTACCCGGACGCGCCGGCCGACGAGGTCTCGCGCGACATCAAGGCGCGCTACGACAAGGTCAAGGGCAGCGCGGTGAACCCGGTGCTGCGCGAGGGCAACTCGGACCGCCGCGCGCCGCTGTCGGTCAAGAACTACGCGCGCAAGCACCCGCACCGCATGGGCGCGTGGAGCAGCGATTCGAAGTCGCACGTCGCGCACATGGACGGCGGCGATTTCTATGGCAGCGAGCAGTCGGCCACCCTGGCCAGCGCCGGCAGCCTGAAGATCGAGCTGGTGCAGGATGACGGCCAGCGCGTGGTGCTGAAGGAGAAGACCGCGGTCAAGGCCGGCGAGATCGTCGATGCCTCGGTGATGTCGCGCCGCGCGCTGGCCGCCTTCGTCGCCGCGCAGATCGAAGATGCCCGTGCGCAGGGCGTGCTGTTCTCGCTGCACCTGAAGGCGACCATGATGAAGGTCTCCGACCCGATCATGTTCGGCGTGGTGGTGGAGGAGTTCTACAAGGACGTGCTGGGCAAGTACGCCACCGAACTCAGGCAGGCCGGCTTCGACCCGAACAACGGCATCGGTGATCTGTACGCGCGCCTGCCCTCGCTGCCGGAAGCCACCCAGGAAGCGATCAAGGCCGACATCGCCGCCGAGTACGCAAAGCGCCCGGCCGTGGCGATGGTCAATTCCGACAAGGGCATCACCAACCTGCACGTGCCCAGCGACGTGATCGTCGACGCCTCGATGCCGGCGATGATCCGCGACTCCGGCCGCATGTGGAACGCCGAAGGCAAGCTGCAGGACACCAAGGCGCTGATCCCGGACCGCTGCTACGCCGGCGTCTACCAGGCGGTGATCGAGGACTGCAGGGCGCATGGCGCGTTCGACCCGGCCACCATGGGCAGCGTGCCGAACGTCGGCCTGATGGCGCAGAAGGCCGAGGAATACGGCAGCCACGACAAGACCTTCCAGATCCCGGCCAACGGCACCGTGCGCGTCAGCGACGACGCCGGCAACGTGGTGTTCGAGCACACCGTGGAAGCCGGCGATATCTGGCGCATGTGCCAGACCAAGGACGCGCCGATCCAGGACTGGGTCAAGCTGGCCGTCAGCCGCGCGCGCCTGAGCAACACCCCGGCCGTGTTCTGGCTGGACGCCAACCGCGCGCATGACGCGCAGGTCATCGCCAAGGTCGAAAAATACCTGAAGGACCACGACACCCACGGCCTGGACATCCGCATCCTGTCGCCGGTGGAGGCCACGAAGTTCTCGCTGGAGCGCATCCGCAAGGGCCAGGACACCATCTCGGTGACCGGCAACGTGCTGCGCGACTACCTCACCGACCTGTTCCCGATCCTGGAGCTGGGCACCAGTGCCAAGATGCTGTCGATCGTGCCGCTGATGGCCGGCGGCGGCCTGTTCGAGACCGGCGCCGGCGGCTCGGCGCCGAAGCACGTGCAGCAGTTCGTCGAAGAGGATTACCTGCGCTGGGATTCGCTGGGCGAGTTCCTGGCCCTGGCCGCCTCGCTGGAACACCTCGCCCAGCGCTACGACAACGCCGCCGCCGCGGTGCTGGCCAAGGCGCTGGACGAGGCCAACGGCAGGTTCCTGGACAATGACCGCTCGCCGGGCCGCAAGCTCGGCACCATCGACAACCGCGGCAGCCACTTCTACCTGGCCATGTACTGGGCGCAGGCGCTGGCCGCGCAGGACGAGGACGCCGCGCTGAAGGCGAAGTTCGCCCCGCTGGCCCAGGCGCTGGCCGACAACGAGCAGAAGATCGTCGAGGAACTGGTCGCGGTGCAGGGCAAGGCCGTGGACATCGGCGGCTACTACCGCCCGGCCGTGGACAAGGCCGGCAAGGCGATGCGCCCGAGCGCGACCTTCAACGCCGCCCTGGCCGCGCTCTGATCGCGGCTGCCGCTGTCGTTTGAACGGAACCCGCATCGCCCCGGCGATGCGGGTTCTTCGTTTATGGACGCGGCTCCCTATCGTAGGAGCGACTTCAGTCGCGAAAGGGCTTCACCGGTAAAGCCCCATCGCGACTGAAGTCGCTCCTGCGGGGAGCGGCACGCGGCAGCCCGGGTGCGGTAGGGTGAAGCCCGGCGCCCCGACTCCCGCAATGCCGATGCCTGCCACCGAATCCGCCCTCGCCATCGCCACCTGCATCCGCGATGGTTTCGAGGACTACCACGCACGTTTCGCCGCCATCACCGG
Organism: Stenotrophomonas sp. Steno-Z2; assembly: GCF_056393235.1. Taxonomy (NCBI): domain Bacteria; kingdom Pseudomonadati; phylum Pseudomonadota; class Gammaproteobacteria; order Lysobacterales; family Lysobacteraceae; genus Stenotrophomonas; species Stenotrophomonas sp. Steno-Z2. The sequence continues at coordinate 79,329 of NZ_JBWJOY010000004.1, forward strand.
GCGGGCGCGGTCGCGTTTCGAGCAGCGCGACTGGGCAGCGGCCCGCATCGATGCGGTCGAACGCATCGAACTCTACGACCTGTGCATAGGCGGGTGCATGACGCGCCTGCAGGCCATCGCCGGCGCTGCGCCCGATCACGCGTTGTGGGAGCGGGTGCGCGCGGCCTTCGCCACGCTGGTCGAAGGGCTGATCGACGGCGAGCTGTACAAGACCTTCTACAACACCCTGACCCGGCGCCTGTTCGGCACCCGTGGCGTGGACGATGCCATCGAGTTCATGGCGATCGACATCGAGCCGTCCGACGCCATCACCCATCCGGTCGCGCGCCACGTCTACACCGTTTCCGAGGCGCGCCCGGCCGAGGCCTTCGAGCGCGTGCTGGCCGACTACCGCTTCGATGTGCCGTACCGGCACCGCCTGCGCTGCGCCGCTGCCATCGCCGTGCGCCTGCACGACGACCTGGCGCACTGGGGGCCGAACCCGGTGCGCGCCATCGAACTGCTGGAAACCGTGTTCTACCGCGAACGCCGCGCCTACCTGGTCGGCCGCGTGTTCGGTGAGCACCGCTTCTCGCCCTGCGTGATCGCGCTGGTCAACGACGGCGACGGCCTGCGCGCGGAAGCGGTGTTGAGCCGCCGCCGCGACGTGGCCCACCTGTTCGGCGTGTCGCGCAGCTATTTCCAGGCCGACCTGCCCACCGTCGCCGACGCGGTGGTATTCCTGCGCAGCCTGCTGCCGGGCAAGCCGGTGGACGAGATCTACACCGTGCTCGGCCGCGCCAAGCAGGGCAAGACCGAGCGCTACCGCACCTTCTTCCGCCATTTCCAGCAGCATGCGACCGAGCGGCTGGTGCAGGCCGAGGGCACGCCGGGCATGGTGATGGCGGTGTTCACCCTGCCCAGCTACCCGCTGGTGTTCAAGCTGATCCGCGACCGCTTCGCCTGGCCCAAGACCGTGAGCCGGCAGGACGTGCAGGACCGCTACGCGCTGGTGTTCAACCTGGACCGCATCGGCCGCCTGCTCGACGCGCAGCCGTATCGTTACCTGCGGTTTCCTGCCAGCCGGTTTGCGCCGGCACTGCTGGACGAGCTGCTCGACCAGTGCAGACAGAGCGTGCGCCGGGAGGGCGAGGATGTGGTGATGACGCTCTGCTACGTGCAGCGCCGTTTCCGGCCGTTGAATCTCTACCTGCGCGAGCAGGGAGCGGACGCCGCGCGCGCGGCGGCGCTGGACTATGCGCAGGCCATCCGCGACATGGCCTGCAACGATATTTTCCCGGGCGACATGCTGTTGAAGAACTTTGGCGTATCCCGCCATGGCCGCGTGGTGTTCTACGACTACGACGAACTGTGCCGGGTCACCGACTGCAACTTCCGCGACTGGCCGCAGCCGCGCGACGCTGTGGAATCCATGGCCGCCGAGCCATGGTTCCATGTCGCGCCCAACGATGTGTTTCCCGAGCGCTTCCCGCTGTTCATGGGCCTGCCGCGCCCGGTGATGGAGGCGGTGCGCGAGGCGCATGGCGAACTGTTCGACCCGCGCTGGTGGCGCAGCCTGCAGGCCGGTTTCGCCCGTGGCGAGTTCCCTGATACGCCGCCCTATGCGCGCGCGCTGCGGCTGGCGTGATTGCCGGCGCCGGAAACGGTACAGTCGCCTCCGGACCATGGCTGACAGGGAGTGCGTCATGTTGAAGTCGTTGCATCGTTGGGGCATATGGGCCGCGCTGCTGCTGGCGGCAGGTAGCGCGGCCGCCGTCGGCCCGGGTGGCGTGCGCAAGCAGGCCGAGATGAGCATGCAGCTGTCCGGCCAGATCGATATCGCGCCCGACGGCAGCGTGGAAGCGGTGCGGCTGGACCAGCAGGATCGGCTGACCGGCGAGCTGGCGCGTTTCGTGCACGCATCAGTGATGGCCTGGGCCTTCGAACCGGTGGTCCGCGACGGCAGGCCCGTCGCTGCGCGCTCGCCGCTGATGCTGCGGCTGGTAGGCAAACGGCTGGAAGACGGCAATACGCAGGTGACCATCCGCAGCGCCGGCTTCGAGACCTACGATCCCGAAAGCAGGGCGTCGGTCACCGCGTCGAAGATGCCGCCGCCCACCTATCCGCGCTCGATGTACGAGGTGGGGGCGCAGGGCGACGTTTACCTGATCCTCAGGGTGGGGCGCGATGGCCGCGTGGAGGACCTCTACGTGGAACAGGTCAACATGACCGTGGTGGCCAGCGAGAGCCAGATGCGCAAGTTCCGCCAGGTGCTGGGCAGCAACGCGATGGCCGCCGCGCGCAGATGGGAGTTCCGTGTGCCGGTCGAGGGCGAGGAGGCGGATCAGCCGCACTGGAATGTGCGTGTACCGGTGCGCTACGCGATCGTCGATGCCGGGCGATCGCTGCCGGACGAGTACGGCGTGTGGCGCGCCTACATTCCGGGGCCGCGCGAGCGCGCGCCGTGGATCAGCGACGAGGACTGGGAGAACGGCTCGGACGTGCTGGCCGATGGCGGCGTCTACATGGCTGGCCGCGGCAGCGGGCCGAAACTGCTGACCCCGCTGGAAGGCTGAGCGCACCGGCGGAAACGAAAGAACCCCGCATCGCAGGGCACTGATCCGTGCCGGCACCCGCCTGGGTTCCGTGCAGGCGCCGGAAAGCAAAAACCCCGCGCAGGCGGGGTTTTTGCTTGAAGCCGATGCGCGCTGCGATCAGCGCTTCATCGAACCGAAGAACTCGTCGTTGGACTTGGTGTTCTTCATCTTGTCCAGCAGGAACTCCATCGCCGCGATCTCGTCCATCGGATGCAGCAGCTTGCGCAGGATCCAGATCTTCTGCAGCAGTTCCGGCTCGATCAGCAGGTCCTCGCGGCGGGTGCCGGAGCGGTTGATGTCGATGGCCGGGTAGACGCGCTTCTCGGTGATGCGGCGGTTCAGGTGCACTTCGCTGTTGCCGGTGCCCTTGAACTCCTCGTAGATCACCTCGTCCATCTTCGAGCCGGTCTCGACCAGCGCGGTGGCGATGATGGTCAGCGAGCCGCCTTCCTCGACGTTGCGCGCGGCGCCGAAGAAACGCTTCGGGCGGTGCAGGGCGTTGGCGTCCACGCCGCCGGTCAGCACCTTGCCGGAGCTGGGCACGACGTTGTTGTAGGCGCGCGCCAGGCGGGTGATCGAGTCCAGCAGGATCACCACGTCCTTCTTGTGCTCGACCAGGCGCTTGGCGCGCTCGATCACCATCTCGGCGACCTGCACGTGGCGCGCGGCCGGTTCGTCGAAGGTCGAGGAAACCACTTCGCCGCGCACGGTGCGCTGCATTTCGGTCACTTCTTCCGGGCGCTCGTCCACCAGCAGCACGATCAGGTGCACTTCCGGGTGGTTGGTGGTGATGGCCGTGGCGATCTGCTGCATCATCATCGTCTTGCCCGCCTTGGGCGGGGAGACGATCAGCGCGCGCTGGCCCTTGCCCTGCGGCGCCATCAGGTCGAGGATGCGGCCGGTGATGTCTTCCGAGGAGCCGTTGCCGCGTTCCAGGGTGAAGCGCTTGCGCGGGAACAGCGGGGTCAGGTTCTCGAACAGCACCTTGTTCTTCGACGCTTCGATCGGCTCGCCGTTGATGGTGTCGACGATGTTCAGCGCGAAGTAGCGCTCGCCGTCCTTCGGGAAGCGGATGCGGCCGGAGATGTGGTCGCCGGTGCGCAGGTTGAAGCGGCGGATCTGGCTGGGCGAGATGTAGGTGTCGTCCGGGCCGGCCAGGTAGCTGGCCTCGGCCGCGCGCAGGAAACCGAAGCCGTCGGGCAGGATTTCCAGCACGCCGTCGGCGGCGACGCCGTCGCCGTGGCGGGTCAGCACCTTCAGCAGGGCGAAGATCACGTCCTGCTTGCGCGCGCGGGCCACGCCGTCGTGGATGCTGAGCTGCTCGGCGATCTCCAGCAGCTTGTGCGCCGGCATCCGCTTCAGGTCGCTCAGCGAATAGGCCGGGAAGCCCTCGGGCACGTTCGGGTGCGGGCGCGGCACGAAGGGTTCGTTGCCGCCGTCCTGCGGCATGCCGTTGTCGTCGCGGAAACGGTCGCGGTTGCGCTCGCGGCGGTTGCGGAAGCGGTCGCGGCGGTTGCCCTGGCCCTGGCCCTGCTGGTTCTGCTGGCCGTGGCGCTGGGCGTTGTTGTTGTTGCCGTCGCCGTTGCGCGGCTCGCCGCCTTCCTGGCCACCCTGCGGGTTGCCGGCCGGCGCGGGCGCCTGGCCTTCATTGCCCGGGGCAGGAGCGGCGGGAGCGGGAGAGGCGTCGCCGGCCGGCAGCGGCAGGGCGGACTGGGCCGGGGCGGCCGCGGCGGAAGCGGGGCTGCTGCTGTCGCCGGCCTCGACGGCCTTGGCGACACGCGGCTTGCGCACGCGCTTCTCGACGGGCGCGTCGGCGCTCCCGGTTTCGGAAGGAGTGTTCTCGGACAAGTGCTTGATTCCTCTCGCTGACGTGCGAGCGCCCGATGGGGCGGCGAACTGGTTGGGAATGATCCGGACGAGAACCCGGCCGGAGGGTGCGGCAGGCGAACGCTGCCGGATGCGGCGACACTAACACCGCCGCGCGCGGCGGTGCAAGGTGCCGGGAAACGCCCGTTGGGCCACGGTATGGCTGGCCCGGAGCCGGCGGCGCGGCCGCCGGCGGATCAGGTCAGGCCAGCGCCTTGTCGATCATCTGGCTCAGCTGGCCCTTGCCGACGGCGCCGATCTGGGTGGCCTGGATCTGGCCGTCCTTGAACAGCAGCAGCATCGGGATCGAGCGCACGTGGTACTTGACCGCGGTGGCGCGGTTGTCGTCGACGTTGAGCTTGGCGATCTTCAGCTTGCCGTCGTAGGCATCGGCCAGTTCGTCCAGCACCGGCGAGATCATCTTGCAGGGGCCGCACCATTCGGCCCAGAAGTCCACCAGCACGGGGGTATCGGACTGCAGCACGGCGGCGTCGAAATCGGCATCGCCGACGTGTAGAACCTTATCGCTCACTTGGGGAGTCTCCTGGGGCAATGCGACGGCCCATGCCGGGTTGGCTGCCGCATTGCGCTAAACTGGGGCATTGCGCGGACTTCAGGCTTGGCCTTGGCGTCGCGCGACCCGGCGCAGGGGCCGCAGTGTGCGACGGTGCCCGATACGATGCAAGCCGCCCGGCCAACCTGGCCGGCTGGCACTACCAAGACCGAATTGATGAGCGACAAACCGCTGACTGATGTGACTTTTTCCTCCTTCGAGCTGCAACCGGCCCTGCTGGCCGGATTGGAAGGAGCCGGATTCACCCGCTGTACCCCGATCCAGGCGCTGACCCTGCCGGTGGCTCTGCCCGGCGGCGATGTCGCCGGCCAGGCGCAGACCGGCACCGGCAAGACGCTGGCGTTCCTGGTGGCGGTCATCAACCGGCTGCTGAGCCGGCCGGCGCTGGCCGACCGCAAGCCGGAAGACCCGCGCGCGCTGATCCTGGCGCCGACCCGCGAACTGGCCATCCAGATCCACAAGGATGCGATGAAGTTCGCTTCCGACTCGGGCCTGCGCTTCGCCCTGGTCTACGGCGGCGTCGACTACGACAAGCAGCGCGAACTGCTGCAGAAGGGCGTGGACGTGATCATCGCCACCCCGGGCCGCCTGATCGACTACGTCAAGCAGCACAAGGTGGTCTCGCTGCACGCCTGCGAGATCTGCGTGCTGGACGAAGCCGACCGCATGTTCGACCTGGGCTTCATCAAGGACATCCGCTTCCTGCTGCGGCGCATGCCCGAGCGCACCACGCGCCAGACCCTGCTGTTCTCGGCCACCCTCAGCCACCGCGTGCTGGAGCTGGCCTACGAGCACATGAACGAGCCGCAGAAGCTGGTGGTGGAAACCGACAACATCACCGCCGACCGCGTGCGCCAGCGCATCTACTTCCCGTCCGACGAGGAGAAGCTGCCGCTGCTGCTGGGCCTGCTCTCGCGCAGCGAGGGCGCGCGCACCATGGTGTTCGTCAATACCAAGGTGTTCGTCGAGCGCGTGGCGCGCGCGCTGGAAAAGGCGGGCTACCGCGTCGGCGTGCTGTCCGGCGACGTGCCGCAGAAGAAGCGCGAGAGCCTGCTCAACCGCTTCCAGAAGGGCCAGCTGGAAATCCTCGTCGCCACCGACGTGGCCGCGCGCGGCCTGCACATCGACGGCATCAAGTACGTCTACAACTACGACCTGCCGTTCGACGCCGAGGATTACGTGCACCGCATCGGCCGCACCGCGCGGCTGGGCGAGGAAGGCGATGCGATCAGCTTCGCCTGCGAACGCTACGCGATGAGCCTGCCGGACATCGAGGCCTACATCGAGCAGAAGATTCCCTCCGAGCCGGTCACCAAGGAACTGCTGACCGCGCTGCCGCGTCCGGAGCGCGCGGCGCCGGCCGAGGGCGAAGGCGAAGAGAACGAGAGCGTCGGCGCGATCTTCCGCGAGGCGCGCGAAGCCCGTGCCGCCGAGGAGGAGCGCCGTGGGGGCGGCCGCAGCGGCGGTCGATCCTCCGGTGGTGGCCGTGGCGAACGCCGCGACGGCGAGCGTCGCCCGCGTGGCCCGCGCAAGCCGCGCGTGGAAGGCGAGCAGGCGGCGGCTTCGGCCGAGGCCGCACCGGCGCCGCGTCCGCCCCGCCCGCCGCGTGCCGAAGGCGCGCCGGGTGCCGCGGTGGAAGGCGAGCGCGCGCCGCGCAAGCGTCGCCGTCGCCGCCATGGCCGTCCGGTCGAAGGCGTCGAGACCGCCGCCGCGGTGGCGGTCGGCAATGGTCCGGTGCAGGTACCGGCCACGCCGATGCGCGCGGCCGGCAACGACAGCGATTCGTTCCTGACCCGCCTGGGCCGCAAGATCCGCCGGATGCTGTCGGGCGATTGATCGCGACGGTTCCGGCCGGCGGCCGGCAAGCCTGTCGACCACAGGAGCGCACCCCGGTGCGCTCCTGTTTCGTTTCCGCCGCCGTCCCGCGCGATGCACGCCGCGCCCGCCCTCCGGCATAATCGGCGCATGAGCGTCCTGCGTTTCGACAATGTCAGCAAACACTATGCGGGCGGCCACCAGGCGCTGGTGGACGTCAGCTTCGAAGTGGCCGCCGGCGAGATGGTGTTCGTCACCGGTCATTCCGGTGCCGGCAAGAGCACCCTGCTGAAACTGATCCACCTGAGCGAGCGCCCGACCCGCGGCGCCGTGCTGTTCGGCGAGCGCAACCTGCTCAAGGTGCGCGGCGCCAAGGTGGCCCTGCACCGGCGCGAAGTCGGCGCGGTCCACCAGGACCACCGCCTGCTGACCGACCGCACCGTCGGCGAGAACGTGGCGCTGCCGCTGATCCTGCGCGGCGACCGCCGCGCCGATACCGGCAAGCGCGTGCGTTCGGTGCTCGAACGCATGGGCCTGGGGCATCGCGAGAAGGCGCTGCCCACCCAGTTGTCGGCCGGCGAGCAGCAGCGCGTGGGCATCGCCCGCGCGATCATCGCCGAGCCGAAGCTGCTGGTGGCCGACGAGCCGACCGGCAACCTCGATCCCACCCTCGCGGCGGAAATCATGTCCCTGTTCGCCGAACTGCCCGGGCGCGGCACCAGCGTGCTGGTGGTCAGCCACGACCTGGCGCTGCTCAAGCACATGCGCAAGCGCGTGCTGATCCTCGACCACGGCCGCCTGGTCGACGACATCTCGCCGCAGGACCTGGCCGAATGAGCAAGGGCACGAAGAAGGACGCGGCCAACAAGGCCGCCCATACCGGAGCCGCGGCGCCATCGCGGCTGGGCGTGTGGTTCGCCCATCACCTGCACAGCGTGGTTTTCAGTCTCGGCCGCGCGCTGCGCAAGCCGTGGGCGACGGCGCTGACCGTGGCGGTGATGGCGCTGGCGCTGGCGCTGCCGCTGGGCCTGTCGATCGCGCTGGACAACCTCAAGGTGTTCGCCGGCAGCGTGCAGCAGTCGCGCGACATCAATCTGTTCCTCAAGCCCGCGATCGACGGCGCCACCGCGCAGGACGTGGCCGCGAGCCTGCGCGCGCGCGCCGATGTCGCCGGCGTGGTGCTGCGCACGCCCGACGAGGGCCTGGCCGAACTGCGCGAAAGCGCCGGGCTGGGCGAGGCGATCGATGCGCTCGGCGAGAACCCGCTGCCGACGCTGCTGATCGTCACCCCGGCCGGTGGCGACGACGCGGCGCTGGCCAGGGCGCTGGAAGCCCTGCCGCAGGCCGATCTGGTCCAGCACGACGCGCTGTGGCGCCAGCGCCTGGACGCCTGGCTCGGCTTCGGCGCGCGGCTGGTGCAGGTGCTGTCGCTGCTGCTGGGGCTGGGCGCGGTGCTGGTGGTCGGCAATACCGTGCGCCTGGACATCCAGGCGCGGCGCGAGGAAATCGGCGTGCTGCAGCTGCTGGGCGCCAGCGACGGCTTCATCCGCCGCCCCTTCATCTACCTTGGCGCGTGGTACGGCCTGGGCGCGGGCGCGTTGGCCCTGGCGCTGATCGGCGCCTGCGGCCTGGCCCTGCGCCCGCCGCTGGCGGCGCTGTCGGGCAGCTACGGCAGTCCGTTCACCCTGCATGGGCTCGACGCCCTGCATTCGGGGCTGGTGCTGCTGGGCACGGTGCTGCTGGGCTGGCTGGGGGCGTGGCTGGTGACCGGGCACTTCCTCAGGCAGACTCGCCCGACCGACACCTGACACGCGCATGTCCACGCACGAACTCAAGCATCTGATCAGCGACGCCCCCCGGGTGATGGTGGTCGATGGCTCCAAACTGGTGCGCAAGCTGATCTCCGACGTGCTGCAGCGCGAGCTGCCGGACGTGGAGGTGCTGGGCTGCGCCGGCGTCGAGGAGGCGCGCGCGGCGCTGGCGGCCGGCCCGGTGCACCTGGTCACCACCTCGCTGGCCCTGCCCGACGGCGACGGCCTAGCGCTGGCGCGCAGCGTGCGCGAGGCGGCCGGGCAGGCGTACGTGCCGGTGATCGTGGTTTCCGGCGACGCGCAGCGCCACCTGGAGCAGCGCCGCTTCAACGAGTTCGTCACCGATTATTTCGACAAGGCGCTGGGCCACGAGGCACTGGCGACCTTCATCCGCGGTTACGTGCAGCCCGAGCCGGTGCCTGGCGCCACCGTGCTGTATGTCGAGGACAGCCGCGTGGTGGCCGAAGCCACCAAGCGCATGCTCGAACGCCACGACCTGCACGTGGTGCACGTGCTCACCGCCGAAGATGCGTTCTCGCTGCTTACCGCCGAATCGCTGGGCCGCACCACGCGGCGCATCGACCTGGTGCTGACCGACGTCACCCTCAAGGGCGAGCTCAACGGCCGCGACGTGGTCGAGCGCGTGCGCATCGACTTCGGCTACGGCAAGCGCCGCCTGCCGGTGCTGGTGATGACCGGCGACAGCAACCCGCACAACCAGTCCGCCCTGCTGCAGGCCGGCGCCAACGACCTGGTGCAGAAACCGATCGAGGAACGCCTGCTGGTGACCAAGGTGCTGTTCCAGCTGCGCCTGACCCGGCTGGCGCAGCCGGCGGTGGTGCTGTGAGCGCAGCGCCGAACATCCAGCTCGAGCCGAGCTGGAAGGCACGCGTCGGCGACTGGCTGCTGCGCCCGGACATGCGCGAACTGTCGGGCTTCCTGCGCCAGCGCAAGGCGGCCGGCGCGCGGGTGTTCCCGCCGGGGCCGCAGATCTTCGCCGCCTTCGAGGCCACGCCGTTCGAGCAGGTGAAGGTGGTGGTGCTCGGCCAGGACCCCTACCACGGCTTCGGCCAGGCGCATGGCCTGTGCTTTTCGGTGATGCCCGGCGTGCCGGTGCCGCCGTCGCTGCTGAACATCTACAAGGAGCTGGAGGACGACGGCAATGTCGCGCCGCCGTTCCAGCGCCCGGATCACGGCTGCCTGCTGCCCTGGGCGCGGCAGGGCGTGCTGCTGCTCAACGCCGTGCTGACGGTCGAGGAAGGCCGCGCCGGCGCCCACCAGGGCAAGGGCTGGGAGGGCTTCACCGACCACGTGGTCGACGTGCTCAACCGCGAACGCGAAGGCCTGGTATTCCTGCTCTGGGGCAGCTATGCCCAGGCCAAGGGCAAGGTCATCGACACCCGCCGCCACCGCGTGCTGAAGGCGCCGCATCCCTCGCCGCTGTCGGCCCACCGGGGCTTCCTCGGCTGCCGGCATTTCTCCCAGGCCAACGAGTACCTGGGGCGCCGCGGGCAGGCGCCGATCGACTGGCGCCTGCCGTCCCGGGCGGCGCTGGAAAGCGGGCTCGCTGGCGGCTGAACGCCCGGCGTCCTGTCATACGGCGGTGACGGTGGCCCTGCTAGGCTGCTGCGACATTCCATTGATCCGGGCGGGAAGGTTTCGAGGGGTTTCCGGGGGCGTTTGGCGACGAATCTGGAACGCTGGAACTTTTTCTGTACCGAGCAGTCCAATAGTTCGACTGCTAAGATGAGGTCCTATGAGCCCGAACACCTCTACTGCCCTTGTGGCAAACAATCTTCCGATTCCCAGCGCGCTGGGTTCGCTGGATGCCTACATCGGTGCCGTGCACCAGATCCCGGTGCTGTCGGTCGATGAGGAGCAGGAACTGGCGCGCCGCTTCCGCGACGAGCAGGACCTGGACGCCGCGCGCGAGCTGGTGCATTCACACCTGCGCTTCGTGGTGCACGTGGCCCGCGGCTACAACGGTTACGGCCTGCCGCTGGGCGACCTGATCCAGGAAGGCAACATCGGCCTGATGAAGGCGGTCAAGCGCTTCGACCCGGACATGGGCGTGCGCCTGGTGTCCTTCGCGGTGCACTGGATCCGCGCCGAGATGCACGAGTTCATTCTCAAGAACTGGCGCATCGTCAAGGTCGCCACGACCAAGGCGCAGCGCAAGCTGTTCTTCAACCTGCGCAAGTCCAAGACGCGCCTGGGCTGGATGAACGCCGCCGAGGTCAGCGCGGTGGCCAAAGACCTGAACGTCTCCGAGCGTGAAGTGATGGAGATGGAGTCGCGCCTGTCCGGCCGCGACGTCGGTTTCGACGCCCCGGCCGACGAGGACGACGACCATGCGCCGCCGTCGCCGGCCGCCTACCTGGTGGCGCGCGACGAGGACCCGTCGCAGGCCTACGAGCGCGAGGACAGCGAGGAAAACCAGCTGCAGCTGCTGCGCGAGGGCCTAGCCAACCTGGACCAGCGTTCGCGCGACATCATCGCCCGCCGCTGGCTGGATGCCGACAGCAAGGTGACGCTGCAGGAACTGGCCGACGAATACGGCGTATCGGCCGAGCGCATCCGCCAGATCGAGGCCAACGCGCTGAAGAAGATGAAGGCGCTGTTCGCCGCCTGATCGTCCGGCGGTTCGACGGCACGCGGAAAGCCCGGGGAAACCCGGGCTTTTCCGTTGCGCGGCCGCCGAGCCGCGTTGTCCTGCCGGAATCGCGACGGCCGGTCGCGACCGCGTCATCGCGGCAGTGTAGATTCGCGTTTCTGCATCCACGAACGGAGACGACGATGAAGGGAAACTGCCTGTGCGGCGCGGTCGAGGTGACGGCCAATGACGCACACGATATCGGGCTGTGCCATTGCAGCATGTGCCGGCAATGGACCGGCGGTCCGTTCTTCGCGGTGCATTGCGACGACAAGGTCCGTTTCGATGGCGATGCGTTGAAGACCTTCCGTTCGTCGGAATGGGCCGAGCGCGCGTTCTGCGGCACCTGCGGCAGCACGCTCTACTACCGGCTGGTGCCCGACGGCGAGTACTTCGTGTCGGCTGGCCTGTTCCAGGACCACGACTTCACCTTGGCCAGCCAGATCTTCATCGACGAGAAGCCGGCGTTCTACGAACTGGCCAACGACACCGAGAAGCTGACCGGACAACAGGTGTTCGAGCGCTTCGCGCCCGGCGACGCCTGACATCGCCGGCGGCGTTCACCCGCGGGCGGGCGGCTCGCCGTCGCGCGGATCGCCATCGCCATCGCCATCGGCGTCGCCGAAGATGATGCGCGCGCTGCGCTGGTAGCTCCAGTACGCCACCGCCCAGTTGAGCAGCACCACCAGGCGGTTGCGGAAGCCGATCAGGAAGAACACGTGCGCGGCCAGCCAGAACCACCAGGCGAGCAGGCCGGAGAGTTTCAGCCGGCCCATGTGCACGATGGCGGCCATGCGCCCGATGGTGGCGAGGTTGCCCTGGTCGCGGTAGCGGAACGGCGGCGGCGCGGGGCATTGCCGAAGCCGCGCGCGGACCACGTCGGCCACGTACCTCCCCATCTGCTTGGCGGCCGGCGCCACGCCCGGCACGGGCCGGCCATCGGCCTGCGTCACCGCGGCCAGGTCGCCGGCGACGAAGATCTCCGGGTGGCCGGGCACGGTGAGGTCCGGCAGCACCTGCACGCGGCCGGCGCGGTCCAGCGGCGCCTCCAGCGTGCGCGCCAGCGGCGAGGCGGACACGCCGGCGGCCCAGACCACGGTACGCGCGGCGATGAAGTCCCCGCCCAGGCGGAAGCCCTCCGCGTCGATGGCCGTCACCGGCGTGCCGGTGCGCACTTCCACGCCGAGCCGTTCCAGCTGGCGGCGGGCCTTGAGCGACAGCACTTCCGGGAAGCTGGACAACACCCGTGGCCCGGCCTCGACCAGACGCACCTTCGCCGAGGCCGGATCGATGTGGCGGAACTCGTTGCGCAGGGTGTGGCGTGCGATCTCGGCCAGGGTGCCGGCCAGTTCGACGCCGGTGGGGCCGCCGCCGACGATGGCGAAACTGAGCCAGGCCGCCTTCTTCGCCGGGTCCGGTTCGGCCTCGGCCTTCTCGAAGGCCAGCAGCAGCCGCCGGCGCAGCGCCAGCGCGTCGTCCAGCGTCTTCAGGCCGGGCGCATGCGGCGCCCACTGGTCGTTGCCGAAATAGGCATGGGTGGCGCCGCTGGCCACCAGCAGCAGGTCGTAGTCGAGCGTGCCGCCGTCGCGCAGGTGCACCTGGCGGCTGTGTCTGTCGATGGCGTCCACTTCGCCGAGCCGGACCTCGACGTTGCGCTGGCGGCCGAGGATGTGGCGCAGCGGCGCGGCAATGTCCGGCGCCGACAGGCCGGCGGTCGCCACTTGGTACAGCAGCGGCTGGAACAGGTGGTGGTTGCGGCGGTCGATCAGGGTGATGCGCAGCTTCGCCGCGGCAAGGGCGCGGGTGGCCCAGAGGCCGGCGAAGCCGCCGCCGACGATCAGCAGGCGGGGAGGGCGGTCGTGGGACATGCGGTACTCCGGTGGGGGCCGGTGGAAGGCGTGACAACCGGCCACCATCTTCGCACGGGGTGCGCACGGCCATGTCGATGGTCGATACTGGACGCCAGCCGAATGCCGTGGAGAGAACGCCGTGTCCGATCCCGAGAAGCGCATCGCCCTGCTGATCGACGCCGACAACGCGCCGGCGGCGAAGATCGATGAAGTGCTGGCCGAGGTGGCGCGCTTCGGCGTGGCCAACGTGCGCCGCGCCTATGGCAACTGGAAGAGCCCGCGCCTGAAGGGCTGGGAATCGGTGCTGCATGAGTATGCGATCCGGCCGATCCAGCAGTTCGCCTATTCCAAGGGCAAGAACGCCTCGGACATGGCGATGGTGATCGATGCGATGGACCTGCTCTACGCGCGCAACCTGGACGGCTTCGCCATCGTCTCCAGCGATGCCGACTTCACGCCGCTGGTGATGCGCCTGCTGACCGACGGGGTGAAGGTCTATGGCTTCGGCGAGAAGAAGACGCCCGACCCCTTCGTCAACGCCTGTTCGCAGTTCACCTACCTGGAGGCGCTGGGCCAGCCGCATGCCAGCGCGCCCGAGGTCGGCCCGGATGCCGGCGACGAGGCGCGGCCGCGCAAGAGTGGCGCCGACCTGCGCGGCGATACGCGGCTGGTGAAGATGCTGCGCCGCGCGGTGAGCGCGGCCGAAGGCGAGGACGGCTGGGCGCACCTGGGGCCGGTCGGCAGCCAGATCGGCAACCAGGCCTCGTTCGATCCGCGCAACTACGGCTACGGCAAGCTCAGCGACCTGCTCGCGGCGACCGGGCTGTTCGAGCTGAAGAAGGACGGCAAGTCGTCCTATGTGCGCGCGCTGCCGAAGAAGGCCGCGCCCAGGAACGGGAAGGCGGGGGGCGCATGATGGCGCACGGGTCCGGCCGTCGATGCACCGCAGCGTTGCGCCCGTCCCCGCCGCCACGCGGGTGCGGGTGGCGTATCGTGCGGGCCTCGCATCGGCCACAACGGGAGCAGGCATGCTGAAGATCTGGGGACGCCGCAATTCCAGCAACGTGCGCAAGGTGCTGTGGTGCGCCGAGGAGATCGGCCTGCCCTACGAGTCGATCGAGGTGGGCGGCGCCTTCGGCGGCACGCAGACGCCGGAATACCGCGAAATGAACCCCAACGGGCTGGTGCCCGTGATCGAGGATCACGGCCTGCCGGTGTGGGAATCCAATGCCATCGTCCGCTACCTGTCGGCGCGCTACGCGCTGGGCACGCTGTACCCGGAGGATCCGGCGCGGCGCGCGCAGAGCGAGAAATGGATGGACTGGACCATATCGAGCTTTGCCGTCGCCTTCCGCGACCTGTTCTGGGGCGTGGTGCGCACCCCGCCGGCCGACCGCGACGCCGCGCGCATCGATGCGGCGCTGGTACGGTGCGGCGAGCTCATGGCGCTGGCCGATGCCGAACTGGCACGGCAACCGTGGCTGTCCGGCGAGTCGTTCGCGATGGGCGACATCCCGCTGGGGGCGTTCGCCTATGCCTGGTTCGAGATGCCGATCCAGCGCCCGGAGCTGCCGCACCTGGCCGGCTGGTACGCGCGCCTGCAGCAGCGCCCGGCCTACCGCAAGGGTGTGATGACGCCGCTGACCTGAGGGCTGCCGGAACGCCGTGAGGCTGGTGGTGCGCTTCCGGTGAAGCCCGCGCGGGGCGAGCCCCGCATCTGCAACGCTCCCCATGCAAACGACGACAGCCGCCTGTACCAGCGCGGCTGTCGTCGTGGGCTGCCCCGGAGGGCAGCGATCAGAACTTCCAGTTCAGGCCGAGATACAGCACACGACCGGCGTAGCTGTTGGAGTAGAAGCGGGCCTTGGTGTCGTTGCCCAGGTGGGTGCGCGTCTCTTCCTTGGTCAGGTTCAGCACCGAGGCGCTCAGCGAGAGTGCCGGGGTGATGTTGTAGGCGGCGTTCAGGTCGATCTGCTGGTACGGCTCCTGGTAGAGGTTCAGGCCACTGACCAGGCCCTGCACCACTTCACCGCGGCGGTTCCAGGAGGCGCGCAGCAGCAGCTTCTCCACTTCATAGAACACGGTGAAGTTGGCCTGGTTCCTGGCGCTGCCGACGAGCGGTGACTTGCCGATCTCGGTGCCGTCTTCCAGGGTGATGGCCGCCTCGTTGGTGTCGTTCCAGGTGTAGTTCGCCTGGAAGCCCAGGCCGAAGTCCAGCGTGTGCTGGGCATAGAACTCCAGGCCCTGCGACACCGCGTCGCGGCCGCCGGCGGTGGTCGAGTAGTTCTGCACCAGCACGGTCTGGCCGCCGACGTTCTGGGTCACGTCCTGCACCACCGGCACCGAGAAGTTGCTGACGTCCTTGCGGAACAGGTCCAGGCCCACCACCGAGCCGGGATGGAAGTACCACTCCACGCCGATGTCGTACTGGGTGGCCTTGTAGGCTTCCAGGTTCTTGTTGCTGCCCGAGCCGTACCAGCCCTGTTCGCCGGCGCCACCGGTGAGGCGGCGGTCGTTGACGTATTCGGGGCTGAAGTACTCCAGGCTGCCCGGGGAGGCGATGTTGTTGTAGCTCGGTCGCGCGATCACCTTGGAGGCTGCTGCGCGCAGCACCAGGTTCTCGCTCAGGTCGTAGGCCAGGTTGAAGCTCGGCAGCACGTCGGTGTAGCTGCGGTCCAGGCTGCTGACCGCGAACGACTCGGTGCGCTGCTGGTCGTCCGAGAGCCTCCAGCGGCCCTCGCTGCCGCAATAGGTATCGGCGGGGGCGCCGCCGGGTACCGTGTCGCCGTCCTGGCACGCCAGCGGATTGCCGTTGGCGTCGTCGTAGAAGTAGTCGTTGTAGGACGTGACCTTGTCGGTGGAGTCGGCGTGCTGGCGGGTGCTGACCACGCGCACGCCGACGTTGCCGCGCAGGCGCTCGGTGCGGAAGTTGGCCTGCAGGTAGGTGGCGTAGATCCTTTCGTCCACGTTGTAGACGAAGTTGTTCTCGTTGCGGGTCTGCATCGGCCCGTAAGTCTTGTTCAGGTAGGCGATGTAGGCCGGGTAGTTGATGGCCGGGAACGCGCTGGCGTTGATGCCGCCGGCCAGGTTGCCCATGCCGTAGATGAAATCGGGCGAGAACTGCTGGGCGACGTCGTTGCAGCGGCCGTTCCAGTAGCGGTTGCCGTAGTCGCCCGGGTCGGTGCCCGGGCAGGCCCAGTAGCTGTTGCCGGTACTGCGGTGGATGCCGCCATCGCGGTACTTGACGCCGAACTGCAGCGATTCGAGGAAGCCGGCGTCGTTATGCCAGGTGGTATCGATCTGGGCGTACTTCTGCTCGGTGGTATTCCGGGTCCAGGACGAACCTGTCGAGCCGAGGTCGACCTGCAGGATGCCGTTCTTCAGGTTCTGCATCAGTTCCGGCGAGAACGCCATCGACGGCGTGCCGGCCAGGTTCCAGGAGCTGGCCAGGTTGCCCAGGTTCCAGCTGCCGTCCGCGTTCTGGCTGCGCGGCTTGAGCGGCACCGAGAACTGCAGCGAGGGGCCGCCCTTGGCCCAGGTGCGGCCGCCCTTGAAGGCGATGTCAACCGATTCGCCCTGCCATTCGGCCGAGAAGTCGGCGGTCTGCGACAGCGCCTTTTCCAGGTTGTAGCTGCCGGTGATCTGCGGGGTCGGCACGGTGCAGTCGTCCGAGCCCCAGCCGCCCGGCGCCATGCCGCCGGCAGCGGCTTCGCCTTCGCTGCAGTAATAGGTCTTGCCCGGGTGCCGGCTGTAGTCGGCGCCGGTGACGATGGTGCCGCTCGGGTCCATGGTCAGCCCGTCGAGCAGGCGCCCGCCGGCCCAGTTGCCGTCGCCCCAGTAGCGGGCGATGTTCCATTCCGGCACCTTGATGGTGTGGGTCTGGGAATTCTGCGACAGGTCGAAGCGGAAGTAGTTCGCGGTCAGGGTCAGGTTGTCCAGCGGCTTGAACTGCAGGGTCAGCTGGCCGCCCTTGCGCTCGCGCTCCTCTTCCTTGACGTCCAGGTTCACCGAGGTCGGCATCATGAAGCCGGTGTAGTACTTGCCGTTCTGGTCGTAGAAGCCGGTGCCGCCCCACCAGTTGGAGTTGAACTTCGAGGGATTGCCGTTGACATCGACCGCGGTGCCGCCCTCGTCGCGGCCATACCACTGCCAGCTTTCGGTGCTGGCGCCCAGGGTGCGGGTGGTGCGCTTCTGGTCGGTATAGCCGACGAATACGCCGAAGCGATCGTCCTTGTCGTGCCAGGCGTAGGAGGCCGAGGCCTGGCCATCGGTCTTCCGGGTGGTATCGGCCCAGGTGCCTTCGACGGAGACGAAGCCGGTGTTGGATTCCATCTCCAGCGGGCGGCGCGTGTGCAGGATCACCGTGCCGCCGATGCCGCCTTCGTCGATGCGCGCTTCCGGCGACTTGAACAGCTCGGCACTGCCCAGCATGTTCGACGGCAGCAGCGTGTAGTTGAACGAACGGGTCGGGTCGCCGTTGGATTCGGCGGTGGCGATGTAGTTGCCGTTCAACTCGGTCAGGGTCAGCTCCGAGGACAGGCCACGCACGCTGACGTTCTTACCTTCGCCGCCGCTGCGGGTGATGATCACGCCCGGCACGCGCTGCAGCGCGTCGGCCACGTTCTTGTCGGGGAATTTGCCGACGTCCTCGGCGGTGATGACTTCCACCACCGCGTTGGCGTCGCGCTTCTGCTGCAGGCTCTTCTCGATGGCGTAGCGGTAACCGGTGACGGTGACGGCATCGAGGGTGGTGGCATCGGGTGCCGGCGTGGCCGCCTGCTGGGCGAAGGCGCCGGCCGGCAGGGCCGCGGCGGCCAGCGCGATCGCGATGGCGCCGGACAGCGAGCTGCGGGCGTGCGTGCGTGATTTCTGTTTCATTCCACTCTCTCCCTCTCCTGGATTGAATTCGTTTCGGATACGAAAGGACTTGAATCGATCTAAGTTCTGAAGCCGGAAACCCCGTGGATCCGGGGCCTTTGCAATGCATGGATCGAGTGGCGGACCCGGTCCGCTCCCCCCTGTTCGCAGGCAACCGCGCGTCGACCTCTATTTGGATCGATCTAAACGATTGACGCGGATTTTTTAGCACAGCGCCCGCCCTGGCGCATGTTGCTGCGCAATAAGTCCGGGCAGGCAGTGGACCCTGCCGGAGGCGGATATCCGGGGGCGCCGCCCATCAGGATCAGGCCGGAAAAAACACCGTGCCCATGATGTCGGCGCATCCCCGGAGCCCGGGCGGGCAGTGGCGATGGTGCGCCGCAGAATGCAGGCCGGCAAAGCGCCGTGCTTTACTTGAATCGATCTAAATTCAGCGCACGTTCCATCTGGAACGATGGAATGCCCGGCGATCACCCGCGTGGACCCCGTCCGCAGCGGCTCGCCGGGCCGAACGGGGAGAACGCCATGACCAAGTCGAATCACCGGTTTCCACCGGCCTGCCCGCGGCCTCGGGCAACGCGGGCGGCGCGCCGTCCACCTGCTCCCTGATCCCGGCACTCTCTCCCCATCCCGCACGGGATGGGCCGGGCATCACCGGTCCGGCTCCGGCCGGACCACCCTATCCACGCACCGACATCGACCCTGAGGAACCACCGCATGCGCCGATCGCCGTCTCCTGCTCCCCGCCACCGCTCCGCCGCCGGGCTTGCCTGCCTGCTGGCGCTGGCCTTCGTGCCGTCGCTCCCGGCTGCGCCGCTGGCGCTGGAGCGCGAGGTCAACACCTTCATCGGCAGCAAGGACGACGGCAACACCTTCCCAGGCGCGTCGGCGCCGTTCGGCCTGATCCAGGTCAGCCCGATCGGCAGCCACTACTCGGGCTGGCGCTACGACGACGAGAAGATCCGCGGTTTCGGCCATTCGTTCATATCCGGCGCCGGCTGCTGGGAGCAGGGCGGGCAGGTGTCGGTGCTGCCGGTCACCGGCAGCATCGGTCCGGGCGGCGACTTCGACACCGCCGATGCCAAGCGCTTCGACCACAAGCGCTACGCCTCGGCCTACACCCATGAAGGCGAAGTGGGGCAGGCCGGCTACTACAAGGTGCGCCTGACCGACTACGGCGGCATCGACGTGGAAGCCACCGCGCGCACCCGCGCCGCCGCCGAGCGCTACACCTTCAGCGCCGGCAGCGGGCAAGGCCACGTGCTGGTCAATCTCGGCCAGGCCAACGAGCGCCATTCGGTGATCGGCAGCGTCATCGACGTGGTCGGCGACCGCGCCGTGGAAGGCAAGCTGGTGACCAAAAGTTTCTGCGGCGGCCACCAGTACACCACCTGGTTCCGCATCGAATTCGACCGTCCGTTCAAGGCCTTCGGCACCTGGGGCGAGCAGGGCGGGCTGCCCGGCGCGCGCCACAGCATGGAAGGCGAACTCAAGCCCAATGGCGCGTGGCTGAGCTTCGACCTGGCCGACGGCCGCTCCGTCACCGCCACCAGCGCGATCTCGCATGTCGATGCCGAGGGCGCGCGCAACAACCTGCGCGCCGACGGCATGAGCGGCGACGCGCTGCTCGGCTTCGACCGCATGCACGAACTGGCGCGGCAGAGCTGGCGCAGGGAGCTGGCGGGCGTGCAGGTGGAAGGCGGCAGCGCCGACGACCGCACCGTGCTGTACACCGCGCTGTACCACGCGCTGCTGCAGCCGATGACCGGCAGCGATGCCGACGGCCGCTACCGCGGCTACGACGACGCGATCCACCGCGCCGACGGCTGGACCTACTACGAGTACTTTTCGCTGTGGGACACCTACCGCGCGCAGAACCAGTGGTTGGCATTGACCAGGCCCGACGTGGCGCGCGACATCGGCCGCACCCTGCTGGCGATCAACGAACAGGGCGGCTGGCTGCCGCGCTGGGGCTACGCCAACTTCGAGACCAACATCATGACCGGCGACCCGGTCACGCCGTTCCTGGTCGACCTGTGGCGCTTCGGCGCGCTGGCCGGCCGCGAGGGCGAGGCCTGGGCCGCGCTGCGCCGCAACGCCTTCGGCATGCCGCCGCTGGACTCGCGCTTTGCCGGCCGCTCCGGCAATGCCAGCTACCTGCGCGACGGCTATGTCGCCTACGACCGGGCGTTCCCGTCCAAGGGCATGGACGTGGACCCGCACCACGGCGGTTCGGCCACGCTGGAATACGCGCTGGCCGACTGCGCGCTGTCGCAGATGGCCGACGGCCTGGGCCATGCCGACGACGCGGCGGTACTGCGCGAGCGCGGCCGCAACTGGCACAAGGTATGGGACCCCCAGGTGCGCGATGCCGAAACCGGCTTCAGTGGCTTCCCGCGCCCACGCGACGAGAACGGCAGGTGGTACACGCCGGCCGACGGCCATTACAGCCCGCGTTCGCAGCACGGCTTCCACGAAGGCACCGCCTGGCAGTACCAGTGGCTGGCGCAGCAGGACGTGCCGGGCCTGGTGACGGCGATGCACGGCCGCGAGCAGGCCGGGCGCCGGCTGGATGCGTTCTTCGCCTACGACGCGCTGGTGCAGGCGCCGCTGACCGCCGCGCGCAAGGAGTGGGTGGTCGGCCCGTACAGCTACTACAACCAGTACCGCTACAACCCGAACAACGAGCCGGACCTGCATTCGCCGTGGATGTACACGCTGATCGGCCAGCCGTGGAAGACGGCCACCGTGGTGCGTGCCGCGCAGCAGCTGTTCACCAACGCGCCCAACGGCGTCACCGGCAACGACGACCTGGGCACGATGTCGGCGTGGTACCTGTTCAGTGCGCTGGGCCTGTACCCGGCGGTGCCGGGCAGCGGCCAGTTCCTGCTGCATGCGCCGCGCTTCGCCAGGGCCGAGATCGCGCTGGGCAACGGCCGCACGCTGCGCCTGCAGGCGCCGGGCGCCGACGGTCGCAGCCTGCAGTACATCCAGGGCGTGCAGGTCGACGGCAAGCCGCAGCGCGCGGTGTGGCTGGACTGGGCGCAGCTGCACAAGGGCGGCACGATCCGCTACGCGCTGACCCCACAGGCGCCGGAGCAGGGCTGGGGCACGGACGTGGCCGACCTGCCGGTGTCCTGGTGCGCCAGCCCGGGCAGCACGATGGAGTGAGCGGGGCGGAGCCCGGGGCGCTACCCCGCGGCCCCGGGCCGGACCGCGGCGCCGCACGGCAGTCCCTGTTCCCACTTCCCCTCTCCCCGCTCTTAAGCTGTGACGTTTCCGCCCACCTCCGAGCGACGATGAGCAACGACACCACCTCCACCACCGGCAAATCCACGCGCAGGTCAGGCAAGCGCGCGGTCACCGTCACCGACATCGCCCAGGCCGTGGGCGTGTCGCGGGCGACCGTGTCGCTGGTGCTGCGCGGCAGTTCGCTGGTCAACGTCGATACCCGCGCCAAGGTCGAGGCCGAACTGCGCCGCCAGCGCTACGTGTACAACCGCACCGCCGCCAACCTGCGCCGGCGCACCTCCTCGTCGATCGCGCTGGTGATCAACGACCTGTCCAACCCGTTCTTCGCCGAATTCGCATCCGGCGTGGACGAGGCGCTGGGCGGCAAGGGCTACGTGACCCTGCTCGGCAGCACCGGCGAATCGCCGGAGCGGCAGCAGGCGGTGCTGAGCACCCTGATGGAGCACACGCCGACCGGCTTCATCCTGTCGCCGGCCGAAGGCAGCGATGCCGCGCAGCTGCGCCAGGTGCTGGGCGCGCACGCCAACGTGCTGCTGTTCAACCGCGAACTGCCCGGCGCCGACTGGGATTTCCTGACCATGGACAACCAGCAGGGCGCCTACCTGGCCACCCGCCACCTGATCGAACGCGGCCATCGCGACATCGCCTTCTTCGGCGGGCATGCCGCGTCCAGTTCCTGCCACCAGCGCCGCGCCGGTTACCAGCAGGCGCTGGCCGAGGCCGGCCTGCAGGCGCGCCCGCAGTGGATGATCGAGTCGGCGCCCAACCGCCTGGAGGCGGCCGCGCGCACCGGCGAACTGTTCGCCGACGGCCGGCGGCCGAGCGCCGCGGTCTGCTACAACGACACTGTCGCGCTGGGCCTGATGCTGGGCTTGACCTCGCGCGGCATCCGCCCCGGCGGCGATTTCGCCGTCACCGGCTTCGACGACATTTCCGAAGCGTCGGTGGCGGTGCCGCCGCTGACCACGCTGATCGCCGATCCGCGCGAGCGCGGGCGCCAGGCCGCCGCGCTGCTGCTGCAGCGGCTGGACGACCCCGATGCGCCGCCGATGCGCACGGTCGCGCCGGTGCAGCTGCGCATCCGCGAAAGCAGCGCGGCCCGGCCCACCTGATTCCTTCCGACACCCCCGCACCCCGAGGCGCGCCATGCCGATCCCCTCCACGCCCCTGTCAACGCCCGCAACGTCCACGCCGGTGGTCACGCCGCGCGTCGCGCTGGCGGTCGCCACCACGCTGTTCTTCATGTGGGGCTTCCTGACCAGCCTCAACGACGTGCTGATCCCGCACCTGAAGGCGGTGTTCGAGCTGAACTACGCGCGGGCGATGCTGGTGCAGTTCACCTTCTTCGGCGCGTACTTCCTGATGTCGCTGCCGGCGGGCCGGCTGGTCGCGCACCTGGGCTACAAGAAGGGCATCATCGCCGGCCTGCTGATCGCCGGCATCGGCGCGCTCGGCTTCTGGCCGTCGGCGGCGCTGCGCACCTACGAAGCGTTCCTCGCCTCGCTGTTCGTGCTGGCCACCGGCATCACCGTGCTGCAGGTGGCGGCCAACCCGTACGTGGCGCTGCTGGGGCCGGAACAGACCGCGTCCAGCCGCCTGACTCTGGCGCAGGCGCTGAACTCGCTGGGCACCACGCTGGCGCCGCTGTTCGGCGGCTTCCTGATCCTGAGCACCACGGTCAAGAGCGGCGAGCAGATCGACGCGCTGCCGGTGGCCGAGCAGGTCGCCTACCGCGCGGCCGAAGCGCAGTCGGTGCAGGGGCCGTACGTCGGCCTGGCGATCGCGCTGGCGCTGCTGGCGGTGTTCGTCTGCCTGTTCCGCCTGCCCAGCCTGACCGAGGCCACCGAGAAGGCCGACAGCGGCCACCACACCCTGCTCGATGCGCTGCGGCACCCGCACGTGCTGTTCGGCGTGCTGGCGATCTTCTTCTACGTCGGCGCCGAGGTCACCATCGGCAGCCTGATGGTGAATTACCTGGCGCTGCCGGAGATCGGCGCCATGAGCGAGCAGCAGGCCACCCACTACGTCTCCGCGTACTGGGGCTGCGCCATGGTCGGGCGTTTCGCCGGCGCCTGGCTGCTGGCGCGGTATTCGCCGCGGCGCCTGCTGGCCGGTTTCGCGCTGGCCAACGTGCTCCTGCTGGGCGTGACCCTGGCCGGCAGCGGCAAGGTCGCCATGTACGGCATCGTCGCCACCGGCCTGTTCAACTCGATCATGTTCCCGACCATCTTCTCGCTCGCCATCGAGCGCCTGGGGCCGCTGACCAACAAGGCCTCGAGCCTGCTGATCATGGCCATCGTCGGCGGCGCGGTGATCCCGCTGCTGCAGGGCCTGCTGGCCGACCGCATCGGCCTGCACCTGAGCTTCGTGCTGCCGGTGGCGTGCTACGTCTACATCATTTTCTACGGCCTGGTCGGTTCGCGACCGCGCGCCGCCAGCGGCCAGGGGGGCTGAGGCCAGATGGGCAAGATCGTTTGTTTCGGTGAGATTTTGATCGATCTACTGGCGCAGCCGCCGGCGACGCCGGAAACGCCGCGCGCCTTCCTGCAGTACGCCGGCGGCGCGCCGGCCAATGTCGCGGTGGCGGCGGCGCGGCTGGGCGCGCGCAGCCATTTCGCCGGCATGCTCGGCCGCGACATGTTCGGCGACTTCCTGGCCGACAGCCTGGCCGAGGCCGGCGTGCTCACCGACTGCATCGTGCGCACCGACGCGGCCAAGACCGCGCTGGCCTTCGTCGCGCTGGATGCCGGCGGCGAGCGCAGTTTCAGCTTCTACCGCCCGCCGGCCGCCGACCTGCTGTTCCGCGAAGAACACTTCCACCCGGCCTGCTTCGACGGCACCGGCTGCTTCCACGTCTGTTCCAACAGCCTGACCGAACCGGCCATCGCCGCGGCGACCTTCGCCGGCATGGACCGCGCGCGCGCCGCCGGCGCGGTGGTCAGCCTCGACCTCAACCTGCGCCCGGCGCTGTGGCCGCAGGACGTCGATCCGACCCCGTGGCTGTGGCAGGCACTGGAGCGCGCCGACCTGGTCAAACTGTCGCGCGAGGAACTGGACTACCTGGCCGCGCCGCTCGGCGACGAGGGCGAGGCGCGGGTGCTGCGGCGTCTGCTCGGCGCGCGAACGCGCTGGGTGATCGTTACCAACGGCGCCGCGCCGCTGCGCTGGCTGACCCGCGACGCCCAGGGCGAAGTGCCCAGCTTCCGCGTGCCGACCGTCGATACCACCGCGGCCGGCGATGCCTTCGTCGGCGGCGTGCTGTACGGCCTGGCCGAACGCGGCGGCACCGGCGCGGCGTTCGACGCGTTCTGCCATGACCACGAGGCGATCACCGCCACCCTGCGTTTCGCCGCCGCGGTCGGCGCACTGGCGGTCACCCGCAAGGGCGCCTTCGCCGCCATGCCCGAACTTGAAGAAGTGCAGCAGCTGCTGCAGCAACAGGACGCCATCGCATGAACACCACCGCTCCCGATTTCCGTTCCCCGGCCTTCCTGCGCGCGCACATCGCCGACACCATGGCCTTCTACCACCCGCGCTGCATCGACCCGGCCGGCGGCTTCTTCCATTACTACAAGGACGACGGCACCGTCTACGACGCCGGCCACCGCCACCTGGTCAGCAGTACGCGCTTCGTCTTCAACTACGCCATGGCCTACCGCGAGTTCGGCAACGCCGAGTACCTGGCGGCGGTGAAGCACGGCGTGGACTACCTGCGCAACGTGCACCGCAATCCGGCCACCGGCGGCTACGCCTGGACCCTGCGCGACGGCAAGGTCGAAGACGACATGAACCACTGCTACGGCGTGGCCTTCGTGCTGCTGGCCTACAGCTGCGCGCTCAAGGCCGGCATCGAGCAGGGCCGGCAATGGATGGACGAGACCTGGCAGCTGCTGGAAACGCATTTCTGGGAGCCGCGGCACGGCCTGTACCGCGACGAGGCCGACGCGCAGTGGAACTTCACCGGCTACCGCGGCCAGAACGCCAACATGCACATGTGCGAGGCGATGCTGGCCGCGTTCGAGGCCAGCGGCGAGCGCCGCTATCTCGACCGCGCGCTGCAGCTGGCCGACAACATGACCCGCCGCCAGGCGGCCAAGGCCGGCGGGCTGGTATGGGAGCACTACGACGTCGACTGGAACATCGACTGGAACTACAACCTCGACAATCCGAAGCACCTGTTCCGGCCCTGGGGTTTCCAGCCGGGCCACCAGACCGAATGGGCCAAGCTGCTGATGATCCTGGACCGCCACGTCGAGGCCGACTGGCTGGTGCCGACGGCGCGCCACCTGTTCGACAGCGCCGTCGCGCGTTCGTGGGACGCGGCGCGTGGCGGCCTGTACTACGGCTTCGCGCCGGCGGGGCTGCAGCAGGCGCTGAACGAAGCGAAAGCATTGGGGAGTCCGGCCATGGATGGCCGGGCTTTTGCGGAGGGACCCGCGGATATCTGTGACGACGACAAGTACTTCTGGGTGCAGGCCGAATCGCTGGCCGCCGCCGCGCTGCTCGCCCGGCGCACCGGCGACGACGCGTACTGGCAGTGGTACGAGAAGCTGTGGGCGTATTCCTGGGAACACCTGGTCGATCACACCTACGGTGCGTGGTTCCGCATCCTCGATGCCGACAACCGCAAGTACGACGACGAGAAGAGCCCGGCCGGCAAGACCGACTACCACACCATGGGCGCCTGCCATGAAGTATTGAACGTGGTGCGCGAGGGCACGCCGGGCTGAGGCCCGGCGATATCGGAAACAGGGGCGACGGGAGGAGACATGCGGCAGATGACGGTCGGTTTTGGATCGATGCAAACCCGGGTGGCGCGGATCTGGCGCGTGCTGCTGCCGTGCCTGCTGTGCGCCTTCGCCGGCATCGCCGCGGCGGCGCCGCTGCAGGCGCAGTGGGAGTTCCGCCTGTTGCCGGGCGATGTGCAGCTGCAGGCGCATCCCGGGCTGGATGCCTGGCGCCCGGCGCAGGTGCCGGGCAGCGTGCATGACGACCTGCGGCAGGCCGGCGTCATCGGCGACCCCTACGTGGGCGCGGCCGAGGCCGGGCTGCAGTGGATCGGCCTGGCCGACTGGGAGTACCGCGCGCGCTTCGACGTCGATGCGGCCACGCTGGCGCGCCGCCACGCCGAACTACGCTTCGATGGCCTGGACACCTTCGCCGAGGTCAGCCTCAACGGCCAGCCGCTGCTGAAGGCCGACAACGCGCACCGCACCTGGCGCGCGCGCGTCGATGGCCGCCTGCGCGCGAAGGACAACGAGCTGCGCGTCGTGTTCCGTTCGCCGATCCGCACCCTGCTGCCGCAGGTGCAGGCGATGCCGCACAAGATCGCCGGCAACTATCCCTCGCCCTATGGCGACGAGCCGAAGGACGCGATGGTCGGCAATTTCGCGCGCAAGCCGGCCTACCACTTCGGCTGGGACTGGGGCCCGCGCTACGTCACCGCCGGCGTGTGGCGGCAGGTGCACCTGGACGGCTGGGACCAGCACCGCATCACCGACCTGGCCGTGCGCACCGACGCGCTGGACGCGCGGCACGCGCGCCTGGGCGTGCTGCTGCAGGTGGAGCAGGGCGCCACGGCGGGCAAGGCCAGCGTGGCGGTGGACGTGCTCGACCCGGAAGGCCGCCGCGTTGCCGGTCTCGAACGCGAGGTCGTCCTGCAGCCCGGCGGGAACACGCTGCAGCTGCCGCTGGAAATCGCGCAGCCGCGGCGCTGGTGGCCGGTGGGTTATGGCGCGCAGGACCGCTACACCGTGCAGGCGCGCATCGACGGCGGCGGCGATCCGGCGCGCGAGGCCGCGCGCCGCACCGGCCTGCGCACGGTGCAGCTGCAGCGCGATGCCGACGCCGAGGGTGGGCAGGGCTTCGCCTTCGTCATCAACGGCGTGCCGGTGTTCGCCAAGGGCGCCAACGTCATCCCGTTCGAGTCGTTTCCGGCGCGGGTGACGCGCGAGCGCCTGCGCCGCGATCTGCAGGCCGCGCGCGACGCCAACATGAACATGCTGCGCAACTGGGGCGGCGGTTACTACGAGAGCGACGACTTCTTCGACATCGCCGACGAACTCGGCCTGCTGGTGTGGCAGGACTTCATGTTCGGCGGTGGCATGCAGCCCGGCTACGACCCGGCGTTCCGCGCCAGCGTGGTGGCCGAGGCGCGCGACAACATCCGCCGCCTGCGCCACCACCCCAGCATCGTGCTGTGGTGCGGCAACAACGAGGAAGAAACCGCCTGGAAGGACTGGGGCCATCGCCGGCAGCTGACCGCGGCCGACCCCGCGTTTGCGGCCAAGGTGTGGCAGGGCTACGTGGACCTGTTCGGCAACGACCTGCGCCAGGTGGTGGCCGAGGAGGCGCTGGGCGTGCCGTACTGGTCCAGTTCGCCGAGCAACGACCTGGACGAGAAGGCCAATGATTCCAGGCGCGGCGACAAGCACTACTGGGACGTGTGGGGCGGCCCGGCGCTGCCGGCCACCGCCTACCTGCGCGAGACGCCGCGCTTCATGTCCGAGTACGGCCTGCAGGCATGGCCGCAGCTGTCCACGGTGGACGCCTTCGCCCGCCGCGACGAGCAGCAGATCGACGGCGCGGTGATCCGCGCCCACCAGAAGTTCATGGCCGGCAGGGGCAACGAACGCCTGCTGCACTACATCGAGCGCGAATACGGCACGCCGGCTTCGTTCGCCGATTTCGTCTACCTCAGCCAGGTGATGCAGGCCGAGGGCATCGAACTGGCGGCGCTGCACCACCGCGCCTCGCGGCCGTACACCATGGGCTCGCTGTACTGGCAGCTCAACGACGTATGGCCGGGCGCATCGTGGTCGAGCCTGGACTACTTCGGCCACTGGAAGGCGCTGCATTACCACGCGCGCCGCTTCTTCGCCGAGGTGGCGGTGGCGGCGCTGCGCGACGAGGACGGCGTCACCCGCTTCAGCCTGCTCAACGATGGCCGCCAAGCGCTCACCGCGCAGTGGCGCGTGCGGGTGATGGACCTGGCCGGCGGCGAGTTCGCGCGCCAGCAGGAGACGATCACCCTGGCGCCGATGGCCGCGACCGCCGTGGCGCAGCTGGTCGATGCCGACCTGCTCAAGGGCCATGACCCGGCACGCAGCGTGGCGGCGTTCGAACTGCTGCAGGGCGGCGATGTGATCGCGCGGCGGCTGGTGCACTTCGTTCCGGCCAAGGCGCAGGCGCTTGCCGCCAACCAGTTGCGCACCGAGCTGAGCGCCGATGGCGACGGTTACCGCCTGCGGCTGCATGCCGATGGCCTGGTGCGCGCGGTGTGGGTCGATTTCGGCGACACCGGCGCCGGCGTGGACGACAACGCCTTCGATCTGCTGCCGGGCGAAACCCGCGAGTTGCGCGTGCGCGGCGGCGCCAGCCTGGACGCCCTGCGCGCCGCGCTGCGCCTGCGCACGCTGGGCGACACGCTGCACGCCACTTCCGTTCCACCGCAAGACCCCGCTTCCACCCCGAGGACCCGATGATGAACCGAGCCCTGCGCAACGCCCCCCTGGCCGCCGCCCTGCTGCTGGCGCTGTCCGCCTGCACTCCTTCGACTCCCGCCCCCAGCGCCGCGCCCGCCGATGCGGCGACCGCCACCCCGCCGGCCGCGTCCGCCGCCGTGCCGGCCGTGGACGACGCCGAAGCCGCGCGCATGGCCGAACAGGTGCGCGAAGCGACCCGCCATGCATGGCAGGGCTACATGCAGTACGCCAAGGGCCACGACGACCTGAAGCCGGTCAGCGCCCAGCCGCGCGACTGGTACCCGGTGCCGCTGCTGATGTCGCCGGTCGATGCGCTGGACACGCTGCTGCTGCTCGGCCTGGACAAGGAAGCCAACGAGGCGCGCGAGCTGATCGTCGGCCAGCTGTCGTTCGACCAGGACATCGAGGTGCAGAACTTCGAGGTCACCATCCGCCTGCTCGGCGGCCTGCTGTCGGCCTACCAGATGACCCACGACGAGCGCCTGCTCAAGCTCGCCGACGACCTGGGCACGCGCCTGTCGCCGGTGTTCGACAGCCCCACCGGCCTGCCGTACACCCACGTCAACCTGCGCACCGGCAAGACCCGCGGCAAGGTCAGCAACCCGGCCGAAACCGGCACCCTGCTGCTGGAGTTCGGCACCCTGGCCAAGCTCACCGGCAAGCAGGCCTACTACGACAAGGCCAAGCGCGCGCTGGTGGAAACCTACAAGCGCCGCTCGAAGATCGGCCTGGTCGGCCTGAACATCGATGTCGAGACCGGCGAGTGGACCAACAAGGACGCCTCGATCGCCGGCGGCATCGACTCGTACTACGAGTACCTGCTCAAGTGCTGGAAGCTGTTCGGCGACGAAGACTGCAAGCGCATGTGGGAGGACAGCATCGGCCCGGTCAACCAGTACCTGGCCGACGAGGTGCGCGAGGGCGAGCTGTGGTACGGCCATGCCGATATGGACAGCGGCGCGCGCACTTCCACCACCTACGGCGCGCTGGATGCCTTCATGCCGGGCCTGCTCGCCCTGGGCGGCGACCTGGATCGCGCCAGGCGCCTGCAGGAATCCAACCTGAAGATGTGGCGCCTGCACGGCATCGAGCCGGAATCGCTGGACTACGCGGCGATGGAAGTGCGCTCGCCCGGTTACGCGCTGCGCCCGGAGATCGTCGAATCGGCCTACTACCTGCACCACTACACCGGCGACGCGCGCTACCGCGGCATGGGCAAGGAGTTCTTCGACGACTTCGTGAAGTACACCCGCACCGAACACGGCTTCTCGGCGCTGAAGGACGTGCGCAGCAAGGAGAAGGACGACTCGATGGAGAGCTTCCTGTTCGCCGAGACCTTCAAGTACTACTACCTGCTGTTCGCCCCGGCCAGTGCCCTGGACTTCGACGGCGTGGTGTTCAACACCGAAGCGCACCCGCTGCGCAGGACCTGGTAAGCCGCCCGGTCCGGTCCGCATCCGCCCATGCCGCCGGCGTGGGCGACCAGGGCCTGCGTGCCGGTGGCACGCAGGCTCCTGTTTTTTTGCGCGCCGCCCGGCCGCAGGCACGCCGGTTTAAACCCTGCGGCCTTCCCACGCATCCAACTTCCAGTCGCACGCCTCCACAAGGAGGTGTGCATGCCATGACGACGGCCCCAGGGGAAGAACGATGCGCGCCACACCATACCGGCTGTTCCTGTTCCTGTTCCTGTTCCTGGCGGCGCTTGCGCTGCCGGCCGCCTTCCCGGCCGGCGCCGGTCCGCTGGAGAACGCCAACGCGGCGACCCGGGACTTCATCCGCACGACGATGAAGGACAGGGGCATCCCCGGCCTGCAGATTGCCGTCATCCAGGGCGACCGCCTGCTGCTTTCCGAAAGCCACGGCCTGGCCAACGTCGAGAACCAGCAGCCGGTCGAGCGCACCACCCTGTTCCCGATCAACTCGGCGACCAAGGCGTTCACCGGCGTGGCGGTGATGCAGCTGGTCCAGGCAGGGCGCGTCGATCTGGAGGCGCCGATCTCGACGTACCTGCCGGACCTGCCCCAGGGCTGGCGCACGGTCCGCGTCCGCCAGCTGCTCGCGCATACCTCCGGCCTGCCCGATATCGTCGATGCGCAGGGGCTGGTGGGGGGAGGATCGGAACAGGATGCCTGGCGGGCCGTGGCACGCATGCCGATGGAGGCCGAGCCGGGCGAGCGCTTCGCGTACAACCAGACCAACTACGGTCTGCTGGCGCGGATCGTCGAACGGCAGGCCGGCATGTCCTACGGGAACTTCGTGGCCGGCCGCCAGTTCGCGCCGCTCGGCATGCGCCGCTCGGGCTTCGGCGACAGCTACGACCTGGTCGCCGGTGCGGTCACCGTATACAGCTATTTCCCGCGCAGAACCGACGCGCCCGATGCGCCCACACGGCTGTCGCACTGGTTCCATGACGTGCCGCAGGGGCTGTGGGCGGGCGGGGGCATCCAGACCACCGCCGACGAACTGGCGCAGTGGCTGATCGCGCTGCTGCAGGGGCGACTGATCGACGCCGGCCTGCGCGAACGCATGTGGACGCCGGAGCGGTTGAACGATGGCAGCCAAGGCGACTGGGCCGCCGGCTGGCCCGTGGCGGGTGACACCCGGCATCGCGAAGTGAGCAGCATGGGGGGCGCCCGCGCTGCTTTCGGCGTCTATCCCGACGAGGGGCTGGCGATCGTGGTGCTGACCAACCTGGTCGGCGCCAATCCGCAGACCTTCATTCCCACCATCGCCGGCATCTATCGCGCCGTGCCGCTGGCCGAACGCCGGCGAGCGCCTGCCGGCGTGTTCTCCTCGCCGGTCCGCGGGCGGGCCGGGGCGGCCGACGCCGGCGGCGATGGCCGCCCATGAAGGAGTGAGAGACGCGCCTGCCAGACGCTAGACTGCTCGCCATACGGACCTGGGGGCGGGTGTCGATGGAGCTGTCTTCCATCCTGATCGTCGATGACATGGACGCCTCGCTGGCGAGGCTGGAGCGGCTGCTGCGCGGGCTGCTGGACGAGCCGCGGGCGCGCATCCACACCGCGGTCGACCTGGCGGGCGCACGCGCCCTGTTGCAGGCGGTACCGGTCGATCTGGCGCTGGTGGACATGCAGTTGCCCGATGGCAGCGGCGTCGAGCTGATCCACTGGATGCAGGCGCACGCGCCCGGGGCGCAGGCGGTGATCGTGTCCGCTTTCGCCGAGGAGGAAACGATCTTCGCGGCATTGCGGGCCGGCGCGGTCGGCTACCTGCTCAAGGACCGCGACGACATCGAACTGGGCGTGGCGTTGCGCAGCCTGCAGCGCGGCGGCGCGCCGATCGACCCGATGATCGCGCGCCGCATCCTGGCGCTGCTGCCGCCGGCGACGGCGGCGCCGTCGGCATCCCCGCCGCCGGTGCGGCTGTCCGAGCGCGAGCTGGGCATCCTCGGCCTGGTCGCGCAGGGCTACGGCAACCGCGAGATCGCAGGCCTGCTGGACCTGTCGCGGCTCACCATCGAGAGCCATACCCGCAACATCTACCGCAAGCTGGCCGTCGGTTCGCGCACCGCGGCGGTGTTCGAGGCTCGTGCGCTCGGGCTGCTGCCGTGACCCGTTGGCTGCTGGGCCTGCTGTTGCTGCTGGCGATGGGCGGCACGGGGGCCGCGCCGCCCGCGGTGGAGCGCATCGTGCTGGCCGAGGCGGTACGCAGCGGCTGGGAGGCGCAGGCCCCGCCGCTCGCGGGCTGGGAGCCGGTGGCGTTGGCCGACCAGTGGCAGACGCGCTGGCCGGCGCATGATGGCGTGGTCTGGTACCGCCTGCGCTGGCGGCAGGCCGATGCGGCGAAACCCACGGGCCTGCTGCTCGATTACACCTGCATGGCGGCGGCGGTCTACCTCAACGGCAGCCTGATCGACCGCGATCCGTCGCTGGTCGAGCCGTTGTCGCGCAGCTGGCATGTGCCGCGCTACTACCTGCTGCAGTCACCGTTGCTGCGGCAGGGCGAGAACGAACTGCTGGTGCGGGTGTCGGGGCTGGCGGCGTACCAGCCCTCGTTCGGCGTGGTCGACGTGGGCGATGCCGCCGTGCTGCAGGCGCGTTACCGCCAGCAAGTACGCGTGCGCCACGACCTGCAGCTGCTCGATACCGCCATCGGCTTCGTGCTGGCCGGCGTGATCGGCCTGTTCTGGCTGTTGCGGCGCAAGGAGGCGATGTACGGCTGGTATGCGCTGAGCGCGGTGTTCGGGCGCCTGTACGACACCAACTTCGTGGCCACCAGCCCGTGGCCGTTTGCCACCACGGATGGCTGGCAGGCCTTCATCGCGGGCTGCTACGTGGTGGCCGCGGCGGCGCATACCGTGTTCCTGCTGCGCTTCAGCGAACGGCGCTGGCCGCGCCTGGAGCGCGTACTGATGGGCATGGCGGCCATGGCGATGGGGGCGGCGCTGCTGTGGCCGCAGTGGATGGGGCCGCACCGCAACCTCTACCTGGTGCCGGTCATCGGCTTCCTGTACGTGGTGTCGTTCACCTTCATGGGCTACGCGCTGCGCAGCGGTCGTCGCGACGCGCAGGTGCTGGCCTTGTGCATCATCCTGCCGGTGCTGGTGTCGCTGCACGACCTGGGCGTGTACATGGGCTGGTACGGCGGGGTCAGCTATCTGGGCTCCTTCACCTCGCCGTTGATGCTGCTGGGCATGGGCTTCGTGCTGGCCTACCGTTTCGCCAACACGATGAAACGCGTGGAGGGATTCAACGCCGAGCTGCGCCATGAAGTGCAGCAGGCGACGTCCCGGCTGTCGGAGACGCTCAGCGCGCAGCATGCGCTGGAGCTGGCGCACAGCCGCGCCGGCGAGCGCCTGCAGCTGGTGCGCGACCTGCACGACGGTTTCGGTGGCACCCTGGTCGGGGCGATCGCGCAGCTGGAACAGGCCCCGCAGGCCATGCCGCGTTCAAGGGTGATCGAACTGCTGCGCGGGATGCGCGACGACCTGCGCCTGGTGATCGACAGCACGGCCCGCGAACACGCCGACCTGGCCGAGATGCTGGTGCCCTTGCGGCACCGGGCCAGCACCCTGCTGGAGGCTGGCGGCATCGATGCCTATTGGCACCTGCAGAACCTGCACGGGGTGGAGCTGGGCGCGTCGCGCAGCTTGGACCTGCTGCGGCTGATGCAGGAAGCGTTGACCAATGTCTTCAAGCACAGCCGCGCCGGTCGCGTGGATGTATGCCTTCGGCGCGAGGGCGACGTGTTGCGCCTGCAGATCGACGATGACGGGGTCGGGCTGGCGACAGCGGCTGCGTCTTCGGGTGCCGGCATGGCGAGCATGCGCCTGCGTGCACGACGGCTGGGCGGCGAACTGGATCTGCTCGCACGGGCGGACCGGGCTGGCACCTCGTTGTCGGTAGCGTTGCCGGTCGTTGCCCGGGCAGCCTGCCCTGCCGTGGCGACTACCTGATTTCGTGTATGTCCAACGCCGGCGGGGTTGCTTAGCGTATTGGCCGCGCCTGGCGGCGGCCGTGCATAGACGGTGGCCGTCAGGCGGTCCTTCCGGGAGATCGCCATGTACCTGACCCCCTTGTCTGCTCCGCGCGCAGTGCTGATCGCGGCCCTGCTCGCCTGCGCCATCGTGCCTGCCGCCCGAGCGGGGGTGACCTGCCAGCTGCTGGATGCCGCCGGCAACCCAGCCGATGACGGGGGCGCCGATGCGGGCCCGGATGTTGGTGGCAATGCCAACGCCATCGCTTGCGGGCGCAATGCCAAGGCAGCGGCAGCGGCGGCGACCGCGTTTGGCTGGAACACCGAAGCTGCGATAGGAAGTGTTGCGGTAGGCGCATCGGCAAAGGCTACGGCGAGCCAGACCGTGGCAGTGGGAAGTGACAGCAGCGCCACCATGCCTAATGCGATAGCGATCGGCAAATGGAGCAACGCCGGCAACTGGGGAAGCATGGCGCTGGGCGCTTCGAGCCGGGCCAGTGGCCTTTTTTCGACGGCATCGGGCTTCAGCAGCATCGCTTCCGGCAACAACAGCCTCGCCATAGGGGGGTTCTGGGGAACCCAGAATACGAATCTGGTCACCGAGCGCTTTACCCGGGCCACCGCCAGCAATGCCATCGCGTTTGGCGCCGCTGCGGCCAGCCTGGCGGACGACGGCAGTGCACTGGGGACCGACAGCCAGGTGCGCGTGGGGGCCAGCCGGTCAGTGGCGTTGGGAGCGGGGTCGGTCGCCACCCAGGCGGATACGGTATCGCTTGGCCATTCGGCCACGGATATCAGCGGCACCGGCAGCGCCTACGGTTCCAGTCTTGAGAGGCGCATCGTGCATCTGGCGGCAGGCATCGATCCAACCGATGCGGTCAACGTGGCACAGCTCGGGGCGTTCGCCTCTGCATTGGGAGGCGGCGCCACATTCGCGGGAGGTGTGCTGGGCGCGCCGAACTACATCATCCAGAGCGGCAGTTTCGCCGACGTCGGCGCCGCATTGTCGGCGATCGATACCCAGTTGAGCGCCATCAAGAGCCGGGCTGACCTGGCCGTGTACTACGACGACGCTGGAAAGACGTCGGTGACGCTTGGGGGCAGCTCGGGCCCAGGCGCAGGAGGTGGGCCGGGGGGGACGCAGGTGGCAGGCGTGGCAGACGGCACCGCCGCCGACCATGCGGTCAACAAGGGGCAGATGGAGGCGGGGGATGCGGCCGCCATCGACGCGGCCGGGAACTACACCGATACCCGCGAAGCCGCGATCCGCACGGACATGGCCACGGCCGACGCCAATGTGCTGTCCTCGGCCAAGGCGCACGCGGACAGCGGCGATGCGGCCACCCTGGCTGCCGCCAACGGCCACACCGACAACCGCGAAGCGGCGATCCGTGCGGACATGGCCACGGCCGACGCCGATGTACTGTCCTCGGCCAAGGCGTACGCGGACAGCGGCGATGCGGCCACCCTGGCTGCCGCCAACGGCCATACCGACAACCGCGAAGCGGCGATCCGCGCGGACATGGCCACGGCCGACGCCAACGTACTGTCCTCGGCCAAGGCGCACGCGGACAGCGGCGATGCGGCCACCCTGGCTGCCGCCAACGGCCATACCGACGGCCGTGAAGCGGCGATCCGTGCGGACATGGCCACGGCCGATGCCAACGTACTGTCCTCGGCCAAGGCGTACGCGGACAGCGGCGGTGCAGCCACCCTGGCCGCCGCCAACGGCCATACCGACAACCGCGAAGCGGCGATCCGTGCGGACATGGCCACGGCCGACGCCAACGTACTGTCCTCGGCCAAGGCACATGCCGACAGTGGCGATGCCAGCACGCTGCAGTCGGCCCGCCGTTATGCCGACGACACCGCCAGCCAGGCCGTCGCTTCGGCGAACCGCTACACCGACAGCCGTTTCCAGGCCGTGGACCTGCAGTTCGAGGGGCTGCGCCGGGAAATGGATGACCGCTTCATCCGCCAGGACCGTCGCATCGACAGGATGGGCGCGATGAGCAGCGCGATGCTCAACATGGCGGTGAATGCCGCCGGTCCGCAGAGCACTGGTGGGCGCGTTTCGGTCGGCGCGGGCTTCCAGGGGAGCGAGAAGGCCCTGTCGATCGGCTACAGCCGCAAGCTCGGCGCGCGTGGCTCGTTCTCGCTGGGCGGTGCGTTCAGCGGCGGTGAAAAATCGGGCGGCATCGGCTTCGGCGTGGATCTGTAGGCCGTTGGATCCGCCCTGGCGTTGCAGGCGCATGGCGGGCCCACGACCCGGACCTGCGGCGATGCATCGAGTGCGATGCGGGCCGACATGCGGGTGAACGGCGACCGCGCAGCAGCCGGCGTCCGCCTCGCCGTCACGCGCATGGGCGTGACAGCGGCGTTCACCCTTGGCGGTTGAACGCTGCGGCGTCAGTACAGGTCCATCGGGTCCACGTCCAGCGACCAGCGCACGCGCCGCGCCTGCGGCAGCGCATGCACCTGCGGCATCAGCCCATCGAGCAGGCCGTGCAGGGCGCGGCGCTGCGTGGCCGACAGCAGCAGCTGGGTGCGCTGGAAACCGGCGCGGCGTGGCATCGGCGCCGGCATCGGGCCGTAGCGTTCGACAACGCTTTCCGCGGGGATCAGGTGCTTGGCCGCGCCCAGGAATTCGTTGGCCTGTTCCACCTGCCTGGCCTCGGCGCGCAGCAGCGCCAGATGCGCGAACGGCGGGAAGCCGGCGGCCTCGCGCTGCGCCAGTTCGGCGTCGGCGAAGGCGTGGTAGCCGCCATTGACCAGCGTGTGCAGCAGCGCGTTGTCCGGGTGGTGGGTCTGCAGCCAGACCTCGCCGGGGCGGTCGGCGCGGCCGGCGCGGCCGGCGACCTGGATCAGCTGCTGGGCCAGCTTCTCGCTGGCGCGGAAATCGGCCGAGAACAGGCCCTCGTCGATGCCGACCACCACCACCAGGGTCAGCCGTGGCAGGTCGTGGCCTTTGGCCAGGATCTGCGTGCCGACCAGGATGCCGGGCCGCTCGCCGAGCGCGGCCAGGGTCTGCTCCAGCGCGTCGCGCCGCGCGGTGGTGCCGCGGTCGATGCGCAGCACCGGGACATCGGGAAACAGCTGCAGCAGCCGTTCCTCCAGCCGCTCGGTGCCGATGCCCTGCGGCTGCAGCGCCAGGCTGCCGCAGTCCGGGCAGGCCAGCGGCACCGGCGCGCGCGCGCCGCAGTGGTGGCACTGCAGGCGCCGCCCGGCGCCGTGCACGGTCATCGGCGTGGCATGCAGGGGCGTGCTGCAGCGCCGGCAGGGCGCGGTCCAGCCGCAGTCGTGGCACAGCAGCACCGGCGCGTAGCCGCGGCGGTTCTTGAATACCAGCACCTGGTTGCCGGCGCGCAGGTGCTGCTCGATGCCGGCCAGCACTTCCGGCGACAGGCCGTCCTGCAGCGGCCGCTTGCGCACGTCGAACACCCGCACCGCCGGCGGCCGCGCATCGCCGGCGCGCTGCTGCAGGCGCAGGTGGGTGTAGCGGGCGGCGTGTGCGTTGTGCAGCGACTCCAGCGACGGCGTGGCGCTGCCCAGCACCACCGGCACGTCCAGCGCCTTGCCGCGCACCAGGGCGAAATCGCGGGCGTGGTAGCGGATGCCGTCCTGCTGCTTGTAGCTGCCGTCGTGTTCCTCGTCGACGATCAGCAGCCCGGCCTGCGGCAGCGGCGTGAACACCGCCGAGCGGGTGCCGACGATCACCCGCGCCTCGCCGCGCGAGGCCGCCGCCCACACCCGCGCGCGCTCGTTGTCGTTCAGGCCCGAATGCAGCGCGTGCACCGCGATGCCCAGGCGGCCGCGGAAGCGGGCGAGCATCTGCGGGGTCAGGCCGATCTCCGGCACCAGCACCAGCGCCTGCCGGCCCTGTTCCAGGCAACGGGCGATGGCCTGCAGGTAGACCTCGGTCTTGCCGCTGCCGGTGACGCCATCGAGCAGGAAGGGCTGGAAGCCGTCGGCCGCGGTGATCGCCGCGATCGCGGCCTGCTGCTGCGGGTTGGGCTCCGGCCCCGGCAGCGGATGGGCCGCCGGGATCGCCGCGGCCATCGCCACGCGCCGGGCGAAACCGCGCTTGAGCAGGGCACGGCTGGCCTCGCGCCAGCCGTCCATGCGCGCGGCGAGGACCTCCTCGGCCAGCGTGCCGTCGCCCAGCAGCTCGGCCAGGCGCCGCGGGCGGGTGCCCTCGCGCAGCCGCGGCCGGCCCTCGCGGCCGGCGCCGGTCAGTTCCCAGCCCCAGCCATGGGTGTCGGGCAGGGGCTCGCCACGCCGCAGCGGCGCCGGCAGCGCGGTGGCGACCACCTCGCCCAGCGGCGCGTGGGTATAGCGCGCCAGCCAGCGCAGCGAGGCATGCAGTTCGCCGCCCAGCAGCGGCGCGTCGTCCAGCCATTGCAGCGCTTCCCGCAGCGCCGCCGGGTCCTCCACCGCGCCGACACCCTCGACCATGCCGACCAGTTCGCGGTTGCCGAACGGAACCCGCACCCGGCGCCCGGTGTCGCTGGCGGCCGGGGCCGGGCTGCCGGGTGGAGGCAGGTAGTCGAAGGTCTGCGGCAACGGAACCGGCAGGGCGATGCGCAGGGTGGGGCAGGTGGGCATGGGCGGCAGTGTAGGTGCGGACCGCGGACGGGCACACCCCCGCACGGCGGCCGGCCCGGTCGGGAAACCGGCCGCGGCGGCACGCCCTCCGTGCGCTGACCACTTGCGCACGTTTGTTGCCGCCGGGAGCATAAACACCGCGTAAACGCAGGCCGCGGTTGGAGATTTGGGCTTATCCACACAACATGTGGATAACTCTGTGCATCAGCGCTGTGCTCCACGCGTCCAGAGCGGTGGTTGAAGCCTTTCCCTCAACTTGGTCAAAAAATCGCCACACGATCAATTCTTTTAAAATCAATTACTTGTCCGTGAAACAAAAGCGAAACACGGCGGCCGGAGGGAAATCGCGACGGATCGTGACGCGGCTATTGACGCTGTGCACAAGTTGCGGCATGGCGCCCCCGAAGAGCGTTAAAACAATGTGCAGGCCGCCGCCCGGGGCTATCTGCAGGGCGGCATGCGCTGGGTATCATTCCCGGCGATGAAGGAGTCCACCTGATGGCTGCACCCGCCTCTTCCGCACCGGCCGCAGCCAGCGCCCTGTCCGCTTTCCTGAAGGGTGTCGAACGGCGCGCCCTGGTCGTCGCCGGCCTGCAGGGGGGCGACGAGGACGCCGCCGGCCGCGCCGTGGCGGCCGCCATGCGCGCCTTTGCCGGCCCGGCCGCGGGCATGCCGATGGCCGACTGGCCCGCCCGTTTCTGGAGCCTGCTGTGCGGCAACCCGCAGCTGCGGGCGCCGTCCCCGGATGGATACTGGCCGCCCGCGCTGGCGCACCTGCAGGCCCTGGCACCGGCCGAGCGGCTGGCGCTGCTGCTGCGTATCGGTGGTGGGCTGGACGAGGATGCCGCTTCGGCGGTCCTGGGCGTGACAGCGGAGGCGTACCGGCACGCGTTGGCCGGTGCCTGCCCGCTGGATGCGCAGGGCCGTCCGGACGCGGCGGCCTGGCGCAGCCTGGCCGAGCAGGTGCAGGCGCAGGTGCGTGACCTCCCGGCCGGCCGCGTGCAGCAGCTGGAACACCTGCGCGGGTCGATGGCGGCCGAGGCCGCGCCGGCCCGCAAGGCCGCGCCGGCGCCCCGGGTCGAGGCCGCCCCCCGCGTTGCCCGCCCACCGCGCCGCGCAGGAGCGCGCTGGCGTTGGCGCACCTGGCTGCTGCTGTGCCTGCCCCTGCTGCTGCTCGCCGTGGTAGCGGTCTGGTGGTGGCGCGGGCACGGGGCGCTGCCCGGCGCCGCCGCGCCGGCCGCCGAGGGCGCCGTATCGGACAACGGCCCGGTACAGGTGGAGGCCCTGCCGGACGACGATCTTCCCGCCACGCCGCCAACTGGCGGCAGTCACGCGGCGGACGATGCCGCGATGCTGGCCGATCCGGAACTGGCGCTGGCGCAGGACGCCGACTTCCATGCCTGGTATGCGGCCGGTGGCCCGGTGCCGGTGGACGAATCGCAGGCGCAGCCCGGTCGCGCCGAACCGGCCGGCACCGCGCTGGAGACGGTCGATGCGGAGGATTGAGCGGCTGTTGCCGGTGATGCTGGCGCTGCTGCCGGCCACCCCGTCGCTGGCGACACCGGCCGCCGCGCCCCTTCCGCCGGCCGCGCAGGCGGCCAGCGCACAGCCCGGCAGCGACCCGCAGTCGCACTGGGCGGCGCTGGCGCCGGCGCAGCAGCGCGAACTGCGCGCGCGCTATGCGGCGTGGCGCGCGCTGCCCGAGTCCGAGCGCCAGCGCATACGCCGCGCCGCGTCCGACATGGCCGCGCTGCCGGCGGGCGAGCGCGAGGCCCTGCGCGACCGTTTCCTCGCGCTGGACCGCCTGCACCGCGACGGCTGGCGGCTGGGCCCGCAGCTGGGCGCGCAGTATCCGAAGCTGCAGCCGTTGCTGGGCTATCTGCCGGAACACCAGCGCGAGCCGATGCTGGCGCTGCTGCGCCAGCTCGACGCCGCGCAGCTGGCGCAGCTGGGCGTGCTGTCGCAGCGCACGCCGCCGCAGGAACGCGACGCGCTGCGCGAGCAGCTGCTGGCGGTGCCGGCAGCCGGGCGCGGCGACTGGCTGCGACGGAAGACCGAGTCCCGGTAACGCGCCCCGCATCCGGCCAGGGCGGTCGCGCCCGGGGCAACGCCGCGCGGGGGCGGCCTTTCACCCGCCTTCATCCGCTGCCTTTACAATGCGCGGCTTCCGCGACCCGGCAACAGCGCATCCGCGCCGGCCGCAGTCCGCGTTCTTCCCCATATGTCCACCCTCTCCGCCACGCCGCGCTTCCGCCAGGAAGTGCGCGCCACCGGGCTGCTTGCCCTGCCTCTGGTCCTGGGCCATGTATCCACCGGCCTGATCGCCTTCGTCGACAACACCATCGCCGGCCACCACGGCACCGATACCTTCGCCGCGGTCAGCATCGGCACCGCCCTGCTGTGGCTGCCGATGCTGGTGCCGATCGGCACCCTGATCTCGCTCACCGCCTCGGTGTCGCAGCTGCACGGCGCCGGCCGCGAGCGCGACATCGGCCCGCTGTTCCGCCAGGCGCTGTGGCTGGGCGTGGGCCTGAGCGTGCTGATGTTCGCCTTCCTCAGCGTGGTGCCGGCGTTCCTGCCGGCCTTCGGCATCGCGCCGGAGATCGTGCCCGGCGCCACGAGCTTCCTGCACGCCATCCGCTGGGGCGTGCCGGCGCTGACGCTGTACTTCTGCATGCGCTACCTGAGCGAAGGCATGCACTGGACGCTGCCGACCATGCTGCTCGGCTTCGGCGGGCTGCTGGTGCTGGGGCCGCTGGGCTATGTGCTGTGCAACGGCCGGTTCGGTTTTCCCGAACTGGGCGCCGAAGGCCTGGGCATCGCCTCGTCGGTGACGATGTGGGTGCAGGCGCTGTGCTTCGCCGCCTACCTGTGGAAGACCCGGCGCTTCGCTCACCTGCGGCTGTTCGGGCATTTCGAACCGCCGCGCTGGCGCGCGATCTGGGACCTGCTGCGCACCGGCCTGCCGATCGGCATCACCGTGCTGATGGAGGGCGGTCTGTTCATCATCACCGCGCTGCTGATCGGCCGCATCGGCGCGGTCGAGGCCAGCGCGCACCAGATCGCCATCAACGTCGCCCAGCTGTGCTTCATGATCCCGATGGGCGTGGCCGAGGCCACCACCGTGCGCGTCGGCCACGCGGTGGGCAGCAACGATCCGCTGGGCGTGCGCCGCGCCACCTGGGCCGGCTATGCCATCGTGCTGGTCACCCAGATGCTGTCCATCACCGTGCTGCTGCTCGGCCACGACGCGGTGGTGCGGCTGTACACCGACGACCTGGCCGTGGCCGCGCTGGCCTCCACCCTGCTGCTGTACGCGGCCACCTTCCAGTTCCCCGACGGCATCCAGGTGCTGTCGGCCGGCGCGCTGCGCGGGCTCAAGGACACGCGCGTGCCGATGTTCATCGCCATGTTCGCGTACTGGGGCGTCGGCATGCCGCTCGGCGCCGGGCTGGGCCTGGGCCTGGGCTGGGGGCCGCAGGGCATGTGGATCGGCCTGATCATGGGCCTGACCGCCGCCGCCGTGCTGATGGGCTGGCGCCTGCGGGTCAGCAGCCAGCGCCTTTTCCACCGCGCGGCACCCTGACTTGAAGCCCATGCCGGCCCCGCCGCTTATGGGTATCCTGCGTTGCAACAAGCCCCTTATGGAGCGTCCATGAATCCCCCACCGCTGCCCCGCCGCAACCCCATCGCCAGCTTCTTCGTCGGGCTGTGGGACGTGATGAACTTCACCCGGCGGCTGATCCTCAACCTGCTGTTCTTCGGCCTGCTGTTCCTGGTGCTGATCGTGCTCATGGTGGCGATGGGCAAGGGCGCCTCGTCGGCCAAGGTGCTGCAGGACCGCACCACCCTGGTGATCGCGCCGGAAGGCCGGCTGGTCGAGCAGTACAGCACCGACCCGGTCAGCCGCGCGCTGGCCAAGCTGGTGGGCGACAACAACGCCGAGGAAATCCAGCTGCGCGACCTGGTCCGCGCCATCGACGCCGCGCGCGAGGACAGCAAGATCGAGCGCGTGGTGCTGGAGCTGGACAAGCTGCAGCCCTCGGGCTTCGCCTCGATGCGCGAAGTGGCCGTGGCGCTGCGGGAGCTGCGCGCTTCCGGCAAGCAGCTGGTCGCCTTCGGCGAGAACATGAGCCAGTCGCAGTACCTGCTGGCCGCGCAGGCCGACGAGGTCTACCTGGACCCGATGGGCAGCCTGCTGCTGGAGGGCCTGGGCCGCTACCGCCAGTATTTCCGCAGCGGCCTGCAGGACAAGCTGGGCGTGGACGTGCACCTGTTCAAGGTGGGCGAGTACAAGTCCGCCGCCGAGCCCTACGTGCTCGACGCCGCTTCGCCGCAGGCCAAGGAAGCCGACCTGTTCTGGATGAACGACGTGTGGCAGCGCTACCTGGGCGATGTCGCCAAGGCACGCAAGCTCGATGCCGCGCAGCTGGCCGCCGGCATCGATACCCTGCCGGAGGGCATCGCCGCCGCCGGCGGCGACCTGGCGCGCTTCGCCCTGCAGCAGAAGCTGGTGGACGGGCTCAAGACCCGCGAGGAAGTGGAAACGCTGCTCGCCGACCGCGGCGTGGCCGACAGCGATGCCGATGGCGGCTTCCGCCAGATCGCGCTGGGCGATTACCTGACCCAGGTCGATGCGCGCCGTTCGCCGATCGACAGCCGCCCGCAGGTGGCGGTGGTGGTGGCCGAGGGCGAGATCGCCGGCG
Source organism: Stenotrophomonas sp. Steno-Z2 (assembly GCF_056393235.1). Taxonomy (NCBI): domain Bacteria; kingdom Pseudomonadati; phylum Pseudomonadota; class Gammaproteobacteria; order Lysobacterales; family Lysobacteraceae; genus Stenotrophomonas; species Stenotrophomonas sp. Steno-Z2. The sequence continues at coordinate 122,835 of NZ_JBWJOY010000004.1, forward strand.
GCGACCTGCCGGCCGGCCGCATCGGCGGCGTCTCCACCTCGGCCCTGCTGCGCGCCGCGCGCGACGACGATGACGTCAAGGCCGTGGTGCTGCGCGTGGATTCGCCCGGCGGCGAGGTGTTCGCCTCCGAGCAGATCCGCCGCGAGGTGGACGCGCTCAAGGCCGCCGGCAAGCCGGTGGTGGTGTCGATGGGCGACATGGCCGCCTCCGGCGGTTACTGGATCAGCATGAACGCCGACCGCATCTATGCCGATGAATCGACCATCACCGGCTCGATCGGCATCTTCGGCATGATCCCCAACTTCGCGCGCAGCCTGGACAGGATCGGCGTGCACACCGATGGCGTGGGCACCACCCGCTTCGCCGGCGCGTTCGACGTCACCCGGCCGATGGACCCGGCCGTGGGCCGGGTGATCCAGTCGGTCATCGACAAGGGCTACGCCGACTTCACCGGCAAGGTGGCGCAGGCGCGCGACCGCAGCGTGGAGGCCATCGACGAAGTGGCGCGCGGCCGTGTGTGGAGCGGTGCGCAGGCGAAGGAACGCGGGCTGGTGGACGAGTTCGGCGGCCTGAAGGCCGCGGTGGCCGACGCCGCCACGCGCGCCAAGCTGGGCGGGCCGGACAAGTACCGCGTGAACTACATCGAGAAGGCGGCCACGCCGTTCGCGCAGTTCATGACCGGCTTCGCCGGCAGCCGCGCCGGCGCTTGGATGCTGTCCGATTCGGGCCTGGCGCGGATGATGCTGGCGCGCACGCTGCCGGAAATGGACACCCAGCTGCGCTTCGTCGAGGACGCGGTGAAGGACCGCAACGGCGCGCCGGTGAAGGCGCTGGCCTACTGCTTCTGCGGACTGTGATCAGCACCGCCGCGTGACCTGGCAACGCCGCCCCCGGGCGGCGTTGTCGTTCGTGGGAGGCGGTTTTCCCGGTGCGTCCGAACGCGCACAGGGGGCAATCTACGGGGCGCTGTCCGCCGTCTGGAGGGCCTTCTGCCCGGTCCTGGCCGCGTCTTCGGTCGCCGCCGCGGCGGCCCTGGCTTCCGCCAGCGGCTGCGCGATGGCCTTGCGCATCGCCGCGGCCTGCGGATCGGGCCGGCGTTCGGTCTCCGGCGGCTGCGGATTGCTGCAGCCGGCGGGCAGGGCCAGGATCAACGGCAACAGCAACAGGCAATGACGGACATCCATCGACATGCTCCAGTGCAGGCTGGCGACATCCTGACACAGGGCGGCCGCCGGAACCTGACCCGCGGCCGGTGCGGCGGTATCCTTCGCGCATGAACACGAACCGCTGGCGGCTGGACGGACAGACCGCACTGATCACCGGCGCCAGTGCCGGCATCGGCCTGGCGATCGCGCGCGAACTGCTCGGTTTCGGCGCCGATCTGTTGATGGTGGCGCGCGACGCCGATGCGCTGGAACAGGCGCGCGACGACCTGGCTGACGAATTCCCCGACCGCGAGATCCATGGCCTGTCCGCCGACGTGGCCGACGACGAGGACCGCCAGGCGATCCTGGACTGGGTCGAGGACCACGGCGGCCTGAACCTGCTGGTCAACAATGCCGGCGGCAACATCACCAAGCCGGCCAACGACTACAGCGAGGACGAGTGGCGCGGCATCTTCGAGACCAACCTGTTCTCGGCGTTCGAGCTGTCGCGTTACGCCTACCCGCTGCTCACGCGCCACGCCGCGTCGGCCATCGTCAACGTCGGCAGCGTCTCCGGCATCACCCACGTGCGCAGCGGCGTGGTCTACGGCATGACCAAGGCGGCGCTGCAGCAGATGACCCGCAACCTCGCCTGCGAATGGGCCGAGGACGGCATCCGCGTGAATTCGGTGGCGCCGTGGTACATCCGCACCCGCCGTACCTCCGGGCCGCTGTCCGACGCGGACTACTACGACGAGGTGATCGCGCGCACCCCGATGCGCCGCATCGGCGAGCCGGAGGAAGTCGCCGCGGCGGTGGGGTTCCTGTGCCTGCCGGCGTCGAGCTACGTCACCGGCGAGTGCATCGCGGTGGACGGCGGCTTCCTGCGCTACGGGTTCTGACGCAGAGCGGCACCACGCCCGGATCATCGCCTCGGGCTTGCGCGCACGCCTTGAGGGAAGGCACCAGGACAGGCGGGTGCTCCATCGCCGCCGTAGGGTCCGCCGCATGAAACCAGCGCTCAACGGCCGTCGTGGGCGACCTGGTGCAGGGCCAGGCGCCGTGCCTGGTCGACGTACCACTCGTCGGCGCGGGCGCGTCCGTCGGCACGTTCGCGCTGCGCGTACTCGGGCGCGAGGTTCCTGACGCCGCTGCCGACCGCCGTGCCCATGGCGCGCGCCCATTCGATCGCCTTCGCCTTCCCCTGGGTCTTTTCCAGGCGGGCGATCCCGGGCTCGAGTACGGCGAAGGTCGCGTTCTCGGCGCGTTCGCGCGTCGCCGCAGGGATGCCATCGACCCGGGTGTTGTCGCCGGGCCCGGTCCCCGGCCTGGCGGCGACCTGGTCCTGCGCGATCCGGCGCGCACTGCCGATGTACCAGGCGCCGGCTGCGCGCTCGTCCGCCGCGGCGCGCTGCCGGTAATCCGCGTTCAACGCCGCTACCTGCCTGCCGACATCGCCGGCGGCCTTGTTGAACCAGGCGTTGGCATTGCCGGCGCCCACGGACCGGACGCGTCGCTGGTACTCGGCGCCGAGCACGGCCATGACGGCGCCTTCGGCCTGGTCGGCGACCGGCCCTGGAACGCCCGCCGCCGCCGTTTCCCGGCAGCCGGCGAGATGGCGGTTGGCGTCATAACAGAGGCCGTTGCGGGCGTCCCCACTCCGGGTCTGGTCGATCTGGTCCTGGTTGATGTTGTACCAGACGTTGCTGGTCAGGGTGGCCTGGAACATCTGCTGGGCGCATTCGAGGCATTGTGCCCATGCCGGCGCGGAGGCGCCGGAGGCCAGCAGGGCTGCTGCGATCAGGTGGATTCTCATCGTCCCTTCTCCGGTGGCTGCCCGCGATGCCGCGTGCCGCAGCCGTTGCCCCCCCCATGCCCGATTCTCTACCACGAAGAGCGGTCACGGCAGATCAATGCCGGCGACGGCCGCGCTCAATGGCCGCCGCAATCGCGGTCCATGCGCGCCTCGATGCCGCGCTGCTCGCGGGTGAGCGCCTGGCGCTCGCTCTGCAGGGCGCTGTTGTAGCGGCGCACCAGTTCCCAGCGGCGGTCGCGCAGGCGCGCGCACACCTCCTGCTGCGGCAGTGGATGACAGGTATCGCGCACCCAGGTGCCGGTGGCGACCGCGGCGCCGCCGGGGTGGGGATGGGGGTGGCCGTGGCCCGGCCGCCCGCCCTGGATGGAGAGGCTGCCGGAGCCCACGGTGGCGCTGCCCGAAATGCTGCCGCCGATGCGCGTGCGCGGGGCGTAGCCGCCGACCCACAGCGGCACCCAGCGCGGATTGCCCACGCCGTCCTCGCTGGTATAGCGCTCGCCGTCCGGTGAGATGCACTCGTACAGGGGTTGTGGCGGCTGCACGGTGACGATGCGGACCTCGCGCTCGACCGGTGCGGGTGCTGGCGCGGCAGGCGCCGGCGGTGGCCGCGGCGGCGGATCCTGCGGACGCTGCATGTCCAGCACCTGCTGGCGGTGGTTGTCGTCGCAGGGTGTGGATTGCAGTGCCACCGCGCCATTGCTGGCCACGCAGCGGTAAACGCGCACGTTGTCGGCTGCAGGCGGCCCGGCGGCCAGCCCGGCGGCGGGCGGCAGGACCAGGATGCCAAGCAGGAGCAGGCAGGCGCGCATGGCGCCATGGTGCCGCATATGGTGGACGGCGGCGTGTAGGAGCGCGTTGCAGGGCGCGGTGGGCTTTGCCGGTGAGGCTCCGTGCGGGGCGAGTCCCGCACCGACGGTGAGTTGGCCTCAGTCGCGCAGCACCTGGCCGGTGGCGGCGATGCGGATGCGGGTGGGCTGCGCCAGGCCGCCGGTGGCGCCGTCGAGCAGGCCGTCGAGACGGTCGAGCAGGGCCGGGTCGAGCTGGTCGCGCGCGCGCGCCGGCGGCTGGCCGGCGAGGTTGGCGCTGGTCGAGACCAGCGGGCCGCCCCAGGCTTCGCAGAGGGCGCGCACCCGCGGATGCGCGCTGACCCGCACGGCGATGCCGGTGTGCTCGCCGGTGATCCAGCGTGGGGCGAGCGGGCCGGCCGGGACGATCCAGGTATTGGCCCCGGGCCAGCTGTCGAGCACGGCCTGGCGGCGGTCTTCGGCCAGGGCATCGAGCCGCACCCAGCCGTCCAGCTGCGCCACCGTGGCGGCGACCAGGATCATGCCCTTCTCGACCGGCCGCTGCTTGAGCGCCAGCAGCTTCATCACCGCCGCTTCGTTGGCCGGGTCGCAGCCCAGGCCCCAGACCGCTTCGGTCGGGTAGGCGATGACGCCGCCGGCGCGCAGCGCGGGGACGACGTTCTGCAGATCGAGTTCAAGCATCGGGACACCGTTCGTTCCCGCGGCGGCAGGCGCGGGTTTGCAGGGAGGCCAGACGCATCAGGCCGCCCGGTGGCGGCCTGGTGCGGGGACAGCGATTATCCCCCTGCCGGGCCGGCAGCGGGGGATCGCCTGTTTCAGAACGGGGGCGCGTCGTCGGCCGCCGGCTTCCTGGCGACCTTCTTGACGACGGTTTTCTTGGCGGCCTTCTTGGTTGCGGTCTTCTTGGTCGCGGCCTTCTTGGCCGGCGCTTTCCTGGCGGCCGCCTTCTTCGGCGCAGCCTCCTTCTTGACCGACGTCTTCTTCACCACGGTCTTCTTGGCCGCGGCCTTCTTCGCGCCGAAGCCCTTGCGCGCCGGCTTGCCGGTCTCGGCCATCAGCTGCTGCACCTCGGCCAGGGTCAGCGAGGCCGGCTCGCGGTCCTTCGGGATCTTGCCGTTGAGGGTGCCGTCGCTGATGTAGGGGCCGAAGCGGCCATTGAGCACCTGGATGTCCGAACCCTCGAATTCCTTGATGATGCGGTTGCGCGCGATCTCTTCCTTCTCCTCGATCAGGAAGATGGCGCGGGCCAGGTCGATCTTGTACGGATCGTCCTCCTTCTTCAGCGAGGCGTAGGTGCTGCCGCGCTTGGCGAACGGGCCGAAGCGGCCGATGCCCACGCTCACTTCCTCGCCGTTGGCATCCACGCCGAGCCTGCGCGGCATGTCGAACAGCTTCAGCGCGTCGTCCAGCGAGATGGAATAGATGCTCTGGCCCGGCTGCAGCGAGGCGAACTTCGGCTTTTCCTCGTCGTCGACGGTGCCGATCTGCACCATCGGGCCGAAGCGGCCGATGCGCGCGCTCACTTCCTTGCCGCTCTTCGGGTCGGTGCCGAGCACGCGCGCGCTGCCGGCATCGGTGCGGTCCAGCGATTCGCTCTTGTCGCTGACCAGCTCCTTGAACGGGCCCCAGAAGCGCTCCATCAGCGGCACCCATTCTTCCTCGCCGCGCGACACCGCATCCAGCTCGTCCTCGAGCCTGGCGGTGAAGTCGTAGTCGACGTAGCGGGTGAAGTGGCTGGACAGGAACTTGCTCACCGCACGGCCCACGTCGGTGGGCTTGAAGCTGCGGCCTTCCATTTCGGTGTACTTGCGGAACAGCAGGGTCTGGATGATCGAGGCGTAGGTCGAGGGCCGGCCGATGCCGTATTCCTCCAGCGCCTTGACCAGCGCCGCTTCGGTGAAGCGCGGCGGCGGCTGGGTGAAGTGCTGCTCGGCGGCGATGCGTTCCAGCGGCACGTTGTCGCCGGGTTTCATCGCCGGCAGCTTGCGGCCTTCGTCCTCGTCTTCCGCATTCCTGCTGTCCTTGCCTTCCTCGTAGACGGCCAGGAAGCCGGGCACCACCACGGTGGTGCCGCTGGCGCGGAACACGTGCTCGCTGCCGGCGGACAGGTCGACGCTGACGGTGTTGAGCGTGGCCGGGATCATCTGGCAGGCCACCGCGCGCTTCCAGATCAGTTCGTACAGCCTGCGCTCGTCGTCGGTCAGATATTTGCCGACCTGCGCCGGGGTGCGCAGCGCCGAGGTCGGGCGCACCGCTTCGTGCGCTTCCTGGGCGTTCTTGCTCTTGGTGGTGTAGGTGTTGGGCTTGTCCGGCAGCGAGGCGGTGCCGTAGTCGCGGGCGATCACGTCGCGGATCTCGACCAGCGCGTCCTGCGACAGATTCACCGAGTCGGTACGCATGTAGGAAATCAGGCCGACCGTGCCTTCCTCGCCGATCGCCACGCCCTCGTACAGCTTCTGCGCCACCTGCATGGTCTTGCGCGTGGTGAAGCCGAGCTTGCGCGAGGCTTCCTGCTGCAGGGTGGAGGTGGTGAACGGCGGCGCCGGGCGGCGCTTGCGTTCCTTGCTGGCGACGTCGGTGACGTGCAGGCGGCCCTGCGCGGCCTGCTGGATGCGCAGGCGCGCGGCCTCGGCGGTGTCGCCGTCGGTGATGGTGAACTGCTCGAATTTCTGCCCGTCCAGCTTGATCAGCTTGGCCGAGAAATGCTGGGTCGGATGCGCGCAGTCGGCCTCGATGGACCAGTACTCGCGCGCCTTGAACGCCTCGATCTCCTCCTCGCGCTCGACGATCATGCGCAGCGCCGGGCTCTGCACGCGGCCGGCCGACAGGCCGCGCTGCACCTTGCGCCACAGCACCGGGGAGAGGTTGAAGCCGACCAGGTAGTCCAGCGCGCGCCGCGCCTGCTGGGCGTCGACCAGGTCGTCGGCGATGGCGCGCGGCTGCGCCATCGCTTCCTTGATCGCGCGCGGGGTGATCTCGGTGAACACCACGCGCTGCATCGATTTGTCCTTCAGCAGCCCGCGTTCCTTCAGGATTTCCGCGATATGCCAGCTGATCGCCTCGCCCTCGCGGTCCGGGTCGGTCGCCAGGTAGATGTCATCGGCGCCCTTGGCGGCCTTGGCGATGGCCTCGACGTGCTTTTCGTTCTTCTCGATCAGGTCGTAGCGCATGGCGAAGCCACGCTCCGGATCGACCGCGCCTTCCTTGGGGACCAGGTCGCGCACGTGCCCATACGAGGCCAGGACGGTGAAGTCCTTGCCGAGGTATTTGTTGATCGTCTTGGCCTTGGCGGGCGATTCGACGATGAGCAGGTGCTTGGGCATGTCAGTGGATTCTTGCGGGGGGAGGGCCCCGGTGGGGGCGCTAGGGTGGCGCAAACGCGCCCTTTAGTGAAGCCGAGACGGCCGATCCGGATATGCGCAACGCCCGGGCAGGGCCCGGGCGTTCAGCTTTCCTTGTCCAGAGAAATCACGGAGAGGCCGCCGTTGTCAAGCGGCAGCCCGTGACTCAGCTGAACCGGGAGGCGGCAATGCCGATCACCGCCAGGAGCGCGACGGTGCCCACCAGGACCAGCACGCCGAACAGCGACAGGATCACGATGGTTACCGTGCCCAGGCCGCGCTGCTGCCATTCCGGGTGGTCGGTGAACGCCCATTTATCCACCACCAAAGTGTCGCAGATCATGTCGTGCAGGCCCTGCTTGCGCTCGGTGAAGGCGGCCATCAGGTAGCCGATGCACAGGATCAGGCCGCTGAGCATCGCGGCGAAATAGCGGCCGATGCCGCGCGCGATGCTGATCCGCTCGCCGTTGCTGCGTACCACCTTGATGCCCACCGCCATCTTGCCCAGCGTGGCCTTGCCGGACGAGGCGTGGAAACCGGCGTAGTAGGCGGCGGACAGGCCGATGGAAATGAGGTTGGTCAGCAGCTGGATCGCGATGAAGCCCGCGCCCATGGCATCGCTGCCGCCGCCCAGGCCGGCCATGCCGATGCCCAGCACCATGCCGATGACCATGGCGATCACGCCGCCGACCATGCCGACGACCAGGCTGTCGATGAAATAGGCCGCAACGCGCTTCCAGAAGCCGGCATAGACGATCTCGCCGCCGTTGATCACCGTCTCGCCCGCCATGGTGCTGCCGGGCGCCGCATAGGGCGATTCGGCAATGGCCGCGGCCGCGCTGGCCTTCGCCACGGCGGTGCCGTCCTCGATGGCCTGGTAGTCGGCGCGCAGGTCGATGCCGTTGCCGGCGTCGGGCTGCACCAGCAGCTGCAGTTCCTCGGCCATCGCCGAGAGCGGCTGCCACTGCGGCATGCCCTCGCGCCAGACCAGCGTGGACAGGTCCAGTTCGTTCCTGCGGAACTTGTCGCGGAGGGTGTCGGCTTCGACCGGCCCATGCCGCTCGCGCCGGGCATCGGCGTAATACCACTGACTCATCAATATTCCCCGTAAGGTTCTGTTCGTTCCGGCTCAGCCGCGGCAGCTGGCTGGCAGATGCTGTTTGTCCGCCACGTCGGAGCTGCAGGCCCAGGTGGCGGTCTGCATATCGTAGTCGAGCCAGAGGTGCTTGCCGTCAAGCGCCTGTTTGCCTGGCGCCCGGAAACGCGCTTCCAGGCCGCAGTGGCCATTGTCGAACCGGCCGATGCGCACCTCCGCGACATCGCCGGCGGCATAGCTCCCGGGGCTGTCGAAGCCATCGTCGCCGTTGACCGGGCAGTGCCCGTTGGCGGTGGCGAATCGGGCCACCTCGTGGGTCAGCGGCTGCAGCTGCCCCCACGCGATCGCCGTTTTCGAGCGCAGCAGGTAACTGTTGTAGGCCGGCACCGCGATCGCGGCGAGGATGCCGACGATCGCCAGCAGCGCGATGCCCGCCACCGCGGCGATGATGCCGACGATGGCGCAGCCGGACAGCCCGGGCCGCGGCGGTGGTGCCGGCGCGACGACGTGCACGTGCTGCACCGCGGGCGGCAGCGGCGGCGCGGAGGGCGGCGGCGCGCCTGCCGGCATGTCCAGCCCCAGTTCGGCGGCGAAGTCGCGCAGCGGCCGCCAGTCGGTGGCGCCCTCGCGCCAGACCAGGGTGTCGGCGGCGATGCGGCCGGAGCGGAACAGTTCGGCGATGTTCGCCGCAGGCAGCGGGCCGCGGCGTTCGCGGTTGCCCTCGGCATAGAACCACTGGCTCATGGAAGATTCCTTGTGCTCATCCACGTAGGAGCGCACCGGGTGCGCGACGGTTTTCCCTTCTGCCGCCGCCGCGGAACGATGCACCGCGGGCGGATGAGGGGATGGGGCGGGTTACATGCAGTCTGCCAGGCAGCCGCGCTCCGGTTTCCGCCCTGACGCGTGGCGTCGCGTTCCCCCCGTCGGGATTGCGGGTGATTCCTGCAGCGCGCTCCGCCCCTCCCCACGGAGGAGGGGCAGGGTGTTACCGCGCCTGCTTCAGTGCAGCGGCTCGGGTTCGTCGACGAACATCTGCGTTTCCATCCAGGCATAGGCGGCTTCCGCGCCCGGCTGGTTGAACAGCACCATCAGCACCACCCACTTGAGGTCGTCCAGGTCCAGTTCGTCCTGGTCCAGCGCCATCGCCCGGTCCAGCACCAGTTCGCGCTGGTCGGCGTCGAGGATGCCGTGCTGTTCGAGGAACAACAGGAAACCGCGGCTCTCCACGTCCAGCTTGTCCAGCTCCGGGCCATGGAAGATGCGCACCGGCCCGTCCACGCGCGCCTGGCCCACGGCCGGCCGCTGCTCGGCCAGCGCATCGAGCCAGTCGAAGGCCTTGCTGATTTCGGTGGGGCTGAAACCGGCCTGGATCAGGCCGTTCTGCAGGGAGTCGCGGTCTCTTATGAGATCGGCGTCCTCGCTGAAATAGTGTTCGAACAGATACAGCAGGACGTCCAGGATGCTCTCTTTCATTGCCCTCGGCCTGCGCCATGCGGCGCTGTGGAGGTGAAGGAACCTCAGGTGCGGGTGTAGCAGCCGTATGCGGACGACACCTTTCCCTCCAGTTCCATGACCAGCAGCATGGAGGACAGCCTGCTGGCCGTCAATCCAGTGCGTGTGATCAGCGAATCCATACCGGTTGGGTCGTGGCCCAGCGCATTCCACAAGCGCTGGTAGTCCGGGTCCGGTGGGGTGGGGGCCGGGCAAGGGGCGCCCGGCGCATCCGGAATGGGGGTCAGCAACCGGTTTTGCAAGGCGCCTGCCAGTTCGCCGGCCAGATTGGCCACGCCTTCAAGAATGTCGGCGGGCTGTGTCACCAATATTGCACCGTCGCGTATCAGGCGATGGCAGCCGCGCGCCATGGGGTTGTGGATCGAACCGGGCACCGCGAACACCTCGCGCCCGGCCTCGGCCGCCAGCCGCGCGGTGATCAGGGCGCCGGAGCGCTCGGCGGCCTCGATCACCACCGTGCCCAGGCACAGCGCGGCCAGCAGCCGGTTGCGGGCGGGAAACTGGCCGTTGCGCGGCGGCGTGCCGGGCGGGTATTCGCTGACCACCGCGCCGCTGGTGGCGATCTGCGCCTGGAGCGGGGCGTGCCGGCGCGGGTAGGCCAGGTCCGGGCCGGTGCCTATCACCGCGAACGTGCCGCCGCCCCCGTCCAGCGCGGCGCGATGGGCGGCCGCATCGATGCCCGCGGCCAGGCCGCTGCCGATGCGCAGGCCGCTGGCCGACAGCGCGCGGGCGAACGCGTAGGCGGTGTCGCGCCCGGCCGCGCTGGGGTTGCGGCTGCCGACGACGGCGATGGCGGGCTGCCACAGCTGCGCCGGGTCGCCGTCGACGAACACGGCCAGCGGTGGATTCGGGCAGTTGCGCAGCAGGGGCGGGTAGTCGGCATCGCGCCAGCCGAGCAGGTGGTGCCGCGGATGCTCCAGCCAGCGGCAGGCCTGCTCCATGCGCGCGGACGCCGGAGCGGCAAGGGCCCGCATCTGGTTCGGGTCGAGGCCGGCGCCACGCCATGCGGAAGGGCCGGCCGCCAGCGCGTCGCGGGCGTTGCCAAGGTGGTCGAGCAGATCGCGCAGTGGCCGCGCCGGGCCGCCGGCCAGGACCAGCGCCAGCAGGGCTTCGGCCTCGTGGCCACGTCCGCCGGCGGCGTCAGGAAGGGCTGGCATGCGTACATGCTGGCCCGGAAACGACGACGGCGCCCTGGGGCGCCGTCGTGTTGCCGCGTAGGACTGCGCCGCGACGCTTACTGGGCGTCCGGATGCCTGAGTTCGTAACCGACGCGGGCCGGCTTGGTGCCTTCCATCACCAGCGCATAGCTGACCTTGTCGAAGGTACGGAACACCATCGCATGCGCGGCGTATTCGGCCGGCAGCGATACGCGGCCGGCGCCGGGCTTCAGCGCGTCGTCCGCGCGCGAGGTCGCCATGCCGGCCACGCGGTCGTTGACATGGCGGCCGCTGCGCCAGACCGAGAACACGGTGCCGTTGTCGATGCCGTCGCGGGCGCCGCCGGAGATGGCGATGACGTCGCGCGGTCCCCCCGAGGTGAACGTGTCGGCGACGGCCAGCACGCGCAGGTAGCCGTCGGCGACCGTGGTGCGGGGCGCGTGCGGCACGAACTGCAGGTCGTAGGGGTTGGCCTGCACCGGCACCAGGCGGTCGCCGGCGCGGACTTCGCGGCCGCTGTCCTGCAGCAGCAGGGTCGAGGCTTCGTGCTCGCCGCCGCCGACGCGGCTCAGCGTGCCGACCGCGACCTGGGCCAGCTCATAGCCCAGCAGTTCGTGGCGGTCGCTGCTGGCGACGTAGCTCTTCCACAGGTCGCCGGTGAACGGCGTGGTGTTGCCGCGCTCGTCCAGGTCGTCGCTGGGCCTGGGCTGGCCATAGCGGACCGTGGGCCGCAGCACGGCATAGCGCTGGCCCGGCTGGCCGTTCTGCAGGCCACGGACATAGACCTGCTGCCCGGCGCTGCCGCGCATGCGGCTGTCTTCCAGGCCGACCACGTAGGGCAGCTCCTTGAAGCTGTCCATGACGGTCAGGTTCTTCAGGAACGGTTCAACCTCGGCCAGCGGGATCGCATTGATCGGCGCCTCGTCGCGCCTGCCCGGCTGGATCGTGCCCTGCACCCGGTCCAGATAGGCCAGGCTCAGGACGTCGCCCGGGTAGATCAGGTGCGGATTCTTGACCTGCGGGTTGGCCTGCCAGATTTCCGGCCAAAGCCAGGGTTTCTTCAGGAAACGGGCGGCGATGTCCCAGAGCGTGTCGCCCTTGCGCACCACATAGGTGTCGGGATGGGTGGCGCCCGTCTCCACCGCCACGGCATAGGTCGTCACGGTCAGCAACGCGACGGCGGCGACCGTACGTAATTGTTTCAGCATGGCTGCAATCTGCCTGATTCCCCAACAGGTCCGCGCACTATAGTGCAGAACACGGGGCGCCGGGCAAGCGCAGGCGCTAGAATTGGGACGTCCTGCCGAATTGTGCGGCATCTGCCATCCGGAGCACCCATGGCCCTCCTGCCCATTCTCGAATTCCCCGACCCGCGGTTGCGCACCAAGGCGGCCCCGGTCGACGCCGCCGAAGTCACCACGCCGGCCTTCCAGCAGCTGCTCGACGACATGTTCCAGACCATGTACGACGCCCCCGGCATCGGCCTGGCCGCCAGCCAGGTGGACGTGCACAAGCGTTTCATGGTCATCGACGTCAGCGAGGAGCACGACGCGCCGCAGGTGTTCATCAACCCGCAGATCGCCAGCGCCAGCGAAAGCGGCCGCGTCTACCAGGAAGGCTGCCTGTCGGTGCCCGGCATCTATGCCGACGTGACCCGCGCCGACAGCATCGTCGTGCGTTTCCTCGACCGCGAGGGCCGCGAGCAGGAACTGGCCGCCGACGGCCTGCTGGCCACCTGCATCCAGCACGAAATGGACCACCTGGACGGCAAGCTGTTCATCGACTACCTCTCGCCGCTCAAGCGCGAGATGGTGCGCAAGAAGCTGGCCAAGCAGCGCAAGCACGTCGCCTGAGCCGTCGCCGTCCCGGCGTGGCCGGGATCGCGCACCTGCGCATCGCACGGCGCCGACCTCCGGCGCCGTCGTTCTTTCCGGGAGTTGGAATGCCATGAGAATCGTTTTTGCCGGTACGCCGGAGTTCGCCGTCGCCTCGCTCGGCGCGGCCGCGCGCCACCATGAGGTGGTCGCGGTCTACACCCAGCCCGACCGCCCGGCCGGCCGCGGCCGTGGCCTGATGCCGTCGCCTGTCAAGCTCGACGCCATCGCCCGCGGCATCCCGGTATTCCAGCCGGAGAGCCTGAAGACCGCCGAGGCCCAGCAGCAGCTGCGCGACCTGCAGCCGGACCTGATGATCGTGGTCGCCTATGGCCTGATCCTGCCCAGGGCGGTGCTTGCCATCCCCACCCACGGCTGCTGGAACGTGCATGCTTCGCTGCTGCCGCGCTGGCGCGGCGCCGCGCCGATCCAGCGCGCCATCGAGGCCGGCGACAGCGAGACCGGCGTGTGCCTGATGCAGATGGAAGCCGGACTGGATACCGGGCCGGTGCTGCTGAGCCAGCGCACCGCCATCGCCGACACCGACACCGGCGGCCTGCTGCACGACCGCCTGGCCGAGATGGGCGCGCGGGTACTGTCCGACGGCCTGGGCCTGCTGCGGGCCGGGCTCAAGCCGGTGCCGCAGGTACAGCCGGAAGCGGGCGTGACCTACGCGCACAAGCTCGACAAGGCCGAGGCGCGGCTGGACTGGGGCCAGGACGCGGCCGCGCTGGCGCGGCGGGTGCGCGCCTTCAATCCGTGGCCGGTGGCCGAGGCCACGCTGGCGGGCGAGCGCGTGCGCATCCACGGCGCGGTGGTCATCGACGACAACCGCGGCAGGGCGCCGGGCACGGTGATCGGCGCGTCCCGCGAGGGCATCGACATCGCCTGCGGCCGGGGCGCGCTGCGCCTGCGCGTGGTGCAGCGCGAGGGCGGCAAGGCGATCACCGCCGCCGATTACCTCAATGCCCGCCGCGACCTGCCGGTCGAGGGCTGACGGATGGCGGTTTCGGCATCCGGGCCGTGGAACGGCGGCGCCGCGCAGCAACCGGGCGTGCAGACCCGCCTGCTGGCCGCCAAGGTGCTGGCGGCGGTCATCGGCCGTGGCCGTTCGCTGAAGGCGGAACTGGCGGCCACGCTGCCGAAGCTGGACGACGGCCGCGACCGCGCCCTGCTGGAGGCCATCTGCTTCGCCACCCTGCGGCGCCGCGCGGTGTACGAGCAGGCGCTGCGGCAGTGGCTGCAGAAGCCGCTGGGGCCGCGCGACGGCGCCCTGAAGGGCTTGCTGCTGGCCGGCTTCGCCCAGCTCGACGCGCTGGAACTGCCGGCCCATGCCGCGCTGTCGGCCACGGTCGACGCGGCGCGCGCGCTGGGGCGCGAGCGCCAGGCCGGCCTGGTCAACGCGGTACTGCGCCGGGCGCAGCGCGAGGGCTTCCCCGCCGCCCGCGCCGAAGATGCATGGCCGGTGTGGCTGCGCGAACAGGTACGCCGGGACTGGCCGGCGCAGGCCGACGCGGTGTTCGCGGCCAGCCTGCAGCCGGCGCCGCTGTGGCTGCGGATCAACCGGCAGCGGCAGGCGCGCGAGGCCTACCTCGAACAGCTGCGCGATGCCGGCATCGGCGCCGAGGCCTCGGCCCTGGCCGCCGATGCGATCCGCCTGCCGGTCGCGGTGCCGGTCGCCAGCCTGCCCGGTTTCGGCGAGGGCGCGGTGTCGGTGCAGGACCTGTCGGCGCAGCAGGTGGCCGACGCGCTGGCGCCGAAGCCGGGTGCGCGGGTGCTTGACGCCTGCGCCGCTCCCGGCGGCAAGGCAGCGCACCTGCTCGAGCGCGACCCGACCCTGAGCCTGCTGGCGCTGGATGTGGACGCGCGGCGCCTGCAGCGCATCCGCGAGACTTTCGACCGTACCGGCGTGGGCGCGTCGGCGCAGGTACGCGCGGCGGACGCGGCCGATCTGGACACCTGGTGGGACGGGGCGCCCTTCGAGGCGGTGCTGCTGGACGCGCCGTGTTCGGCCACCGGCGTCGTCCGCCGCCAGCCGGACGTGCTGCTGCACCGCCGTCCCGGCGACATCGATGCGCTGGTCGCCCAGCAGGCACGCCTGCTCGACGCCCTGTGGCAGGTGCTGGCGCCGGGAGGCGTGCTGCTGTACGCCACCTGCTCGATCCTGCGCCGCGAGAACCAGCAGCAGATCGCCGCCTTCCTCGCGCGCACGGCGGACGCGCGCATCGAAGCGTTGCCGGAAGCCTTCGGCCATGGCGATGCGGGAACCCGCCAGCGCCTGCCCGGCGAAGAGGAGGCCGATGGCTTCTTCCAGGCGCGACTGGTGAAGGTCCGGTAGCTGGTCCTGCCAGGCAGGCGCGGATGGAGCGTTTGCCCGTCCATTCACGTCGGCGTCCCGGCGCCTGTGCAATGCTTGTGAAGAAAGCTGCGGGCCATGTGAAGCCGCCAGCTGGACCGCTGGCGTGATGGATCGCAGACAGCCGGCTGTCTGGTCCGCGTCGTCATTCCCCCCATCCTGAAGTGTTCCCATGCCTCGGCCCACGAGCGAACTGCCGATATACGTGATCAACCTGCCGGCGTCGGCCGACCGGCGGCTTTCGATGGAGCGCCAGGCAGCCGCGCTGGGGTTGCGGTTCCAGTTCTTCGAAGCGGTGAACGGGCGCGAGCCCCATCCGCTGTTCGGCCACGTGGCCGAAAGGAAGCGGCTGCTGCGCAAGGGCAGGCCGTTCCGCCCCGGGGAGATCGGCTGCTGGGCGAGCCACTACCTGCTCTGGCAGCGTTGTCTGGAAAGCGGGCAGCCGATGATCGTCCTGGAAGACGATATCGTCATCGACCCGCGCCTGCCCGGGCTTCTGGCAGACCTGCGGCAATTGCCGCAGGAAATCGGGTATTTCCGCCTGCATGCGGCCGACCGGCCCAGCGAGCCCTGGTGCTGCTTCGGCGATTTCGTGCTCCACCGCTACTGGCGCAGCCCGCTGTGCACGTTCGGCTATTACCTGGCCCCCGCGGCGGCGGAGCGGCTGCTCAGGCATGCGGACGAATGGATCCTGCCGGTCGACGATTACATGGACCTGGCCTGGCTGCATGGCGTGGAGTGCCTGGGGCTGAGGCCCGGCCTGGTGAGCAGCGACGAAAGCTTCGAGTCGATCATCCGGTCGCGCCAGGGACAGAAGGAGTCCGTCGGGCCGTGGCGCTGGCTGGCGCGGGAAGGCTACCGCCTCAAGCTCGACGTGCGCTGGTTCCTGCACAACCTGCCCGGGCGCTTCCGTACCCGGGCCGTATCCTGCCCCTGAGCTGCCTGGCGCCGCCCGGCGACGCCGGGGTTTCCGCCCGTCAGCGGCGGCCGCGCCTGCGGCCCAGCAGGATGCCGACGGCGCGTTCGTAGCGTTTCCACCAGGGGCCATCGCCGCGCAGGGCCAGCGACGCGTAGCGCTTCCTTTCCTTGCGCGTCGGCGCGGGCTTGGTGCGGTACTCGTTCTTGCTGTGGACGCTGCAGTTGTCGTCCAGCCCGCTGCGCCAGGCGTAGTGGCGGACGATGCCGTAGTTGCGCAGGCCGTTCAGGTACAGGGAGGCGGGCTGCTGCCGCGTCGCCCACCAGCCATTGCTGCCGTGGGTGCGGTATTCGACGCAGCCGGTGGGCAGGTAGAACTTGCGCGCGCCGAGGATGCTGGCGCCATGGACCAGGCAGGCGTCGGCGCACAGCTTCCACTGCCTGCGGAAGCTGTGCGGCAGGTCCAGCACGGTGTCCGCCCAGCGCCGGCGCAGGGACAGCGCCGAGGTGGGGGCGCCATACCAGGTGACGAAGAAATAGGTGCTGATCGCGGTGTAGCCCAGGTCGATCGGCGCCTTGCTGTCCTCGTAGAGGATGTCCTGGTTGTCGATGCCGAAGGTCTGCAGGTCGCTGAACACGAAATCGACATCGCGGCGCTCGTCGTAGACCGCGCCGATCTTCTCCAGGTACTGCGGTTTCCAGCGGTCGTCGGCGTCCAGGAAACAGACCACGTCGGCGGTGGCGGCCGCCGCGCCGCGCTGGAAGGCCGCCAGCTGCCCCTCGTTCTCGCCGAACAGCAGGGTCACGCGCGGGTCGGCGCCGTAGCGCTCCTGCAGCATGGCCGGCGAGCCATCGGTGGAGCCGTCGTCCACGACGATGACCTGCGCGGCGGGCCGCGTCTGCGCAAGCGCGCTTTCCACGGCCTCCACGACGAACTGGAGGTAGTTGTAGCTGGTGATGACGACGGAGAAGGTGGTGGCCATGGTGCTCATGCCGCCAGCACCCGGCGGAAGTAGGCGATGGTCTCCCTGAGGCCGTCGTCCAGCGCCACCTTCGGCTCCCAGTCCAGGGCCGAGCGCGCAAGCGCGATGTCCGGCTGCCGCTGCTTCGGGTCGTCCTCCGGCAGCGGCTGGAAGACCAGCCTGGAGCCGCCTCCCACCAGCGTGATCACCTTTTCGGCCAGCTCCAGCATGGTGAACTCGCCCGGGTTGCCGATGTTGACCGGCCCGGTGAAGCCGCGCTCGCTGTCCATCATGCGGACCATGGCGTCGATCAGGTCGTCCACGTAGCAGAAGCTGCGGGTCTGGCTGCCGTCGCCATAGATGGTGATGTCCTCGCCCTTGAGCGCCTGCACGATGAAGTTGCTGACCACGCGGCCGTCGTTGGGATGCATGCGCGGGCCGTAGGTGTTGAAGATGCGCACCACCTTGATGTCCAGCCCGTGCTGGCGGAAGTAATCGAAGAACAGCGTCTCCGCGCAGCGCTTGCCTTCGTCGTAGCAGCTGCGCAGCCCGATCGGGTTGACCCGGCCCCAATAGCCCTCCTGCTGGGGATGCACTTCCGGATCCCCGTACACCTCGCTGGTGGAGGCCTGCAGGATGCGGGCGTCCAGGCGCTTGGCCAGGCCGAGCATGTTGATCGCACCGTGCACGCTGGTCTTGGTGGTCTGCACCGGATCGTGCTGGTAATGGACGGGCGAGGCCGGGCAGGCGAGGTTGAAGATGCGGTCCACTTCGACGTAGAGCGGAAAGGTCACGTCGTGGCGCATCAGCTCGAAGCCGGGGTTCCCCAGCAGGTGCGCCACGTTGCGCTTGCTGCCGGTGAAGAAATTGTCCACGCAGAGGACGTCGTGGCCGTTGTCGAGCAGGCGGTCGCACAGATGCGAGCCGAGAAAGCCGGCGCCGCCGGTTACCAGGATTCGTTTCATGGGAAAGAAAGGACGCCGGAGGGATACGGCCGGTGGGGAATTATACAGGCGTGGTATCGTCCGCCGGCTGCCGGGCGGGAGTGGTTTCCGGGAGCTTGGGAGGGTCCGTTTCCCGGTGTCTGGCCGGTAGGGAATGGTTCATGGCTTCGACACCAGAGTGGCAGGGATGGCACGCAATCCGACGTATAGCGCAACCGCTGATCTCGAGCGGAAGGACGCCTTGGGCATGCTGGCGTCGGCAGGGCTGTTCCTGCTGCCTGCCGCGATGGTGAGCACGCCGTTCAATGCGCTTCCCTTTGCGGTGGTGCTGCTCGTGACCAGTCTCTGGGGGTTCCCGCGCCTGGCGCGCGCGCGCGGCGGTGTCGTCGGATGCCTGCTGCTGGCCCTGGCCGTGGCCGCGTTGGCTTCGGCGCTGGCGTCGTCGTGGCAGCTCGCCGACGGATTCAGGGACGAGGGGTATCGCACCCGGTTCCTGGCGACACCCTGGGTGCTGCTCTGGGTATGCGCGTTCCGCCCCCGCCTGGAGGCGCTGTGGTGGGGCGCGCTGTCCGGCCTGTTCGCGACGTTGGCCATCGCCGGTTACCAGGTCGCCCACGGCTGGCCGCGTGCGGAGGCCTGGACCAATGCCATCGTGCTGGCCGATGTCACCCTGGTGCTCATGATCCTGCTGGTGTTCTGCCGGCCGCCGGGGCGCTGGGGCTGGATCGCGCTGGGCATGGCGGCCGGTGGCGGGGTGATCCTGCTCAGCGGCAGCCGCGGCGTATGGCCGGCGCTGCTTGCCCTGCTGGTCGCGATGGCGCTGTCGATACGCCGGGGCAGCGGGCGCCTCCGCCTGGCCTCGCTGGCCGGGCTGCTGCTGGTCGCCGCCACGCTGGTGCTGACGGTCCCGCAGTTGCGCGAGCTTACCCGCCTGAGCGAGCTGCACAGCGATGTGCAGCGCATCGAGGCCGGTGACGTGGATTCGTCCGCGGGCGCGCGCCTGGAGCGGCTGCAGGTGGCATGGGACACTTTCCGCGAGCACCCGTGGACCGGGGTGGGCATCGGCAATTTCGACACCGCCATGCAGCGCCTGCCGGATTGCCGCGTGCCGCAGGCAGTGGAGGCGCGCTGCCATCTGGGGCATGCGCACAACGACGTCGCCGAGTGGGGCGCGACCCAGGGAATCCCGGGCCTGCTGCTGCTGCTGTGCATCTATGGCCTGCCGCTTTGGCTTTTCGTCCACCTGCACCGCCGCAGCGGCGCGGATGGATTCCGCGGCCCCGCCGCGGCCGGGGTGATGGTGGTGCTCGCCTACCTCCTCTGCGGCGTGACCCAGTCGATGTTCGCCCACCAGATAACCGTGAGCACCTACGCCACGCTGGTCGGGGTGCTTGCCGGCCTGTCGCTGGTCACGGCGCCCGGGCGTTCCCGGCCCGTCGCCGCTCAGGGCTGATCGCGGGGTGGGTCGGCCACGTTCCGGCCGTTCTGCAGCAGCCACAGCATGATGGTCTTCTGCCGCACGTAGTTGGCGCGCACATAGGCGTAGACCAGGCCGTGCCAGCCGTCGCGGAAGCCGCCGCGCAGCAGCCAGCCGCGCCAGAAGCGCCAGGCCGGCGCCAGCACCAGCTTGCCGAGCGTGGCGCGTTTGCCGCGGGCGAATTCGTGCTCGGCCATCATCCGCGCATAGCGCTGGGTCTTGGCCAGCTGCTGCTCGAAGGACCGGTACGGGTAGTGGACCAGGTCGCCGCGGAGCGTGCGCACGGTGCCGTCGACGCTGGCGGCCTCGTGGATCTCGCGCTTGCCGCGCCAGCCGCCGCGGCGGCGGTCGAACAGGCGCAGCACACGGTCGGGATAGGCGTTGCCGTGGCGCAGGAAGCGGCCGAAGTACTCCGACAGCCGGGCGAAGCGGTAGCCGGCGGCGGCGAAACCCGCGTCGCGCGCCTGCTCGATGCTCCGGCGCAGTTCCGCGCTCACGCGTTCGTCGGCGTCCAGGCACAGCACCCAGTCGTGGCTGGCCTGTTCGACGCAATACGCCTTCTGGCTGCGGAACCCGTCGAAGGCGCGCTGCAGCACGCGCGCGCCGGCGGCTTCGGCGATGGCCACGGTGGCGTCGCTGGAATACGAGTCCACCACCACGATCTCGTCGCAGAACGCCAGCGAGGCCAGGCAGTCGCCGATGCGCGCGGCTTCGTTGAACGCGATAATGCAGGCCGTGATGCGAGGCCGTTCGGTGGGAGCGGTCGAAGAGGACATGGTGATGGCCGGATACCTGCTGTTTGCGACGGAGCGCTATGCGCTGCCTATTCTCGCGCCTCTGGCGCAGGCGTTGCACGCGGTCGGCCACGAGGTCGCGGCCTGGTTCGAGGGCGGCGCGGCCGGGGCCGCCCTGGAAGGCGTGCCGTCGATCGGGCTGCAGCAGGCGCTGGCGATGCGTCCGCGCGCGGTGCTGAGCGCGGCCAACTGGGTGCCGCCGTTCATCGCCGGCGCCAAGGTGCAGCTGTTCCATGGCTTCAACGTGCAGAAGCGCGAGGATGCCCGCGGCCATTTCCGGGTACGGGGCCTGTTCGACCTGTACTGCACGCAGGGCCCGGCGACGACGCGGCCGTTCCAGGAACTGGCCGCGCGCGAAGGCCATTTCGCGGTGAAGGAAACCGGCTGGCCGAAGCTCGATCCGCTGTTCCGCGACGATGGCGGGCAGGCCGCCGCCCTGCGCGCGCCGGCCGCTGGCCGGCCGGTGGTGCTGTTCGGCTCCACCTTCACCGAGCGCCTGAGCGCGGCGCCGCATCTGTACGACAGCATCGCCGCGGACATCGCCCAGGGCGAGCGTTACTGGCTGCTGACCCTGCACCCCAAGTGCGCGCCGGAACTGTTCGCACGCTACCGCGCGCTGGCCGGCGGCAACGCCCGTTTCGTCGAGCCGGAGCAGGTGATGGCCGCGCAGCGCGCCGCCGACGTGCTGGTTTCCGATACCTCGTCGATCGTTTCGGAGTTCATCGTCCAGCACAAGCCGGTGGTGACCTTCCGCAACCGCGTGCCGCAGCCGCACATGCTCGATTTCGACGATCCGCAGCAACTGCCGGCCATGCTGGCGCGCGCGCTGTCGCCGGAACCGGCACTGATGGCGGAGATCATCCGCTATGCCGATTCGATCCACCCGTACCGGGACGGACGTTCGTCCGAGCGGGTGGTCGCCGCCACCGAGGATTTCATCGCCGGCCGGCTGGGAGCGCTCAAGCGCAAGCCGCTCGGCGCGATGTGGCGTGGGCTGCAGATCCGCCGCGATCTCGGCTATTGGGGGCCATCGCGGTCGTAGTCGCGGTCGCAGGCGCGCACCGGCGGCGCGCTTACCAGCGCAACCTGCGCCGCGCCATCTCGCGCCCGAGTTGTTCCATCAGCTCGTGGGCGCGGGCTTCGTCGAGGAAACGCAGCCGCAGCGGTGGCGAACCGGAGGCGCCGGCGGTATCCAGGGTGAGCGTGGCGGTGCCGAAGTGGTGGTCCAGCGGCGAGCGGTCCAGGCGCAGCGCCTGCAGCTTGTCCAGCTCGGCCACGCGCCACCAGCGGTTCCACCAGCCGCCGCGTATCGCCACGCGCCGCGGGTCGATGCTGTAACCCATGCGCGCGACCTGGCGGTGCGCCTTGAGCGCGGACCAGGGCAGCCACAGCAGGGGCAGCAGGCCCCAGGCGCCGAACTCGCGCCAGCCCAGCGTCGCCGCCGCGCCGACGACGAACAGCGCCGGCAGGCACAGCCGCCACCAGCCGCGCATCGACACCGCCTGCCACTGCGGCGGCGGCCACTGCGCCCCGGGCAGCAGATGCCGCAGCAGGTCGTCGCAGGCGGCCGGCGTGGCCAGCGGCGCCAGCTCCTTCAGCGCGCGCCCATCCTGCTCCTGGGCGCCACCACTGGCGATGTCCACGCGCAGCTGGCGGCGCCGGAACAGGCGGTGCAGCACGCCCTCGCGCAGGGTCCAGGCCTGGATGCGGCGGCGCGCGACGCTGCTGCGCAGCCGGGTGAACAGGCCGCGCTCGACGGTGAGGCGGCGCTCGGCCTCGCCCAGGCGGAAGCCGTGGTACTGCACGATTGCCAGGGCGATGGACAGCAGCCACATCAGCAGCAGGGCCAGCAGCAGGAGCAGGGCGATGGTGCCGAGCAGCGGGAACGTGCCCAGCTGCAGCTGGCTGGCATAGCCGAACGCCTGCCGTCCCTGCTCGCGGACGAAGTCCTCGGCGACCTCGCGCGGGAACATCTGCCAGAGCGCGCCGAGGGCGGCCGCGGCCACCACCAGCGCGCGGTTGGAGATCAGGCCCAGCCGCACCAGTTCCGGCAGCGGCAGTTCGAGCAGCGCGACGGACTGCGGATTCTCCGCCGTGGCGGGGGTGGTGCTGCCGCCTTGGCGGATCAGCCGCTCCAGCTCCAGCGCCTGTTCCAGGCGCAGTACGCGCATCCGCGCTTCGGGCTTGTCGCCGGCGGCCGATTCCAGGCGCAGCTCGGCCACGCCGAACAGGCGGTGCAGCAGGTTCTGGTGGACCACCACGTTGTGGATGCGCGCGAACGGAATTTCGCGGCGGGTGCGCTCGAGGATGCCGCTGCGCACGGTCAGCGCGTCATCGCCGATCCGGTAGCGGTAGGTCAGGTACTGCAGCAGCGCGGTGGCGGCCAAGGCCACGATCATTGCCAGCGTCACCAGGTGGAACGGCCATTCGCTGTCCTGGCGGCGGCTGCCGAAGAACAGCAGCGCCACCAGCGGCAACAGGAACTGCTGCAGCTGCTGCAGCAGTTCGAACAGCCACGACCACGGGTGCAGGCGCTGCTCCTGCGACGTTGCTGGCATTCCGGCCGGGCTCACAGCGCGTCGTCGAGGTCGAGCTGGCGGGCCAGCCGGTCGCGCAGGCGCTCGGCGTCGTCCTGGGCAAGGCCGGCGATGGCGACGGTGTTCATGCGCGTGCCGGCGGTATGCACGACCAGCGTCGCCAGGTTGGCGGACCGCTGCAACGGCCCGCGGCGCAGGTCCAGGTGCTGCACGCGCGATACCGGCACGTGGCTCTCGCTCTGCCACAGGTGGCCGCGGCGCACGCCCAGCGCCTGCGCGTCCAGCCGCCAGAAGGTGCGGCGATGGCGGCGCCAGCCGATCCAGGCGCCGCCGAGCAGGCCCACGGCGGCGGCGATCAGCGCGGTCGGCAGCCACCAGGGGTTGCGCAGCACCAGCGACAGCGCGCCGCCCGCCAGCAGCAGGGTGAACATCGATGCCAGCCCGGCGCCGATCGCGGCGAAAGGCGCGCCGCGGCGCGGCAGGGGCTGCCAGTCGTCCGCGGTGGCGGACGGCGCGGCGGGAAGGCGGGGAGGTTCGATCATGGCGCGACCATACAGGGACGCCGGGACTTCCGTCATCCGTGCGGCGCGCCGGCGATCACTGCGCGGACATGATCAGCGCGTCGACATCCAGGTGGTGGCCGGCACGCGCGGCCTTGGTGCGCAGGTACTGCTCATTCTCGGGCGTGATCTCGCCGGTCACCGGGATGCTGCCCAGCACTTCGATGCCGGCATTGCGCAGGTGCTGCACCTTGGTGGGGTTGTTGGTCAGCAGCTGGATGCGCTGCACGCCCAGGCCGCGCAGCATGGCGATCGCGCTGCCGTAGCGGCGTTCGTCGGCGCCGAAGCCCAGCTGCGCGTCGGCGTCGATGGTGTCCAGCCCTTCGTGCTGGTAGCCGTAGGCGCGCATCTTGGCGGCGATGCCGGTGCCGCGCCCCTCCTGGTCCAGGTACAGCAGGATGCCGCCGCCCAGTTCCTTCAGCGTGCGCAGGCCGCGCCGCAGCTGGTCGCCGCAGTCGCACTTGAGCGAGCCGAACAGGTCGCCGGTCAGGCACGAGGAATGCACCCGCACCGGCACCACGCCCTGCAGGTCGGGCGTGCCGACGATCACCGCGACCTGGTCGCGTTGCGCCACGCCGCCGCGGAACACCGCGAACTCGGTCATGCCCACGTCGCGCAGCGGCACCGGCGAACGCGTCACCAGCTCGTAGTCCTGGCCGGCCTGGGCGGCGCCGCAGCGCAGATCGTCCAGGGCCAGGTGCAGGCAGTCGTCGAACGGCGTGTCGCCGGCGTGCAGCGTCGCCGACACCAGCGCCGGCAGCAGCAGGCCCAGGCGGGCGACCTCCACGGCGGCGGCGTCCAGAGGGTCGCCTTCGGTGGGAATGCCGGCCGGCGACGGCGTGTCGCGCAGGTAGGCCAGCGCCGGCAGGCTCTCGAAGCCCTGCCCGGCCAGGGCGATGCGGATGCCATGGGCCGAGTCGATGCCCAAGGTCCGCGCGCGCGGCGTGGTCAGGAACAGGTAATGGCGGTCGTCCGCGGCCCGGGCGAAGCTGGCGAAGCCCGCCGGCGAGGCGCTGTCCAGCGCCATCGTGGCCAGGCGGCGGTCGCCATCGGTGATCACCACCGGCCGCCCGGCGCGCAGTTCGGCCGCGGCGCGCTCGCAGCGGATCGCCGCGGTCTCGCCGAAGCAGGGGGAAACAGGAGTGGGGGACGTGGCGTTCATCGGCAACCTAATGAGGCCGGCGGTCGCAGATTCAATCGACCGCCGGGGTGACGCAGTGTTGCAGGGGCATTGTGCATGCGCACTCAATGCGGGTGGCGCTCCGTGGCGTAGGGGTCGCTTTCGCCGCTGCCGGGCGGACGCAGGGTGTAGCGCTTGTAGGTCCACTGGTACTGCGCCGGATCGCGCCGGGCGATGCGCTCGATGCCGGCGCTCAGCGCGCCGGCGGCGACCTGCAGGTCGGGATCGGCGATCGATGCCGGCGCCGGTTCCACATGCAGGGCGAACTCGATGTCCGCGCCGGTCCGCTCGCACCAGGCGTAGAGCACCGTGGCGCCGGTGCGCTCGGCCAGGCGGTTGACCAGGGTCATGGTCAGCGCCTGCACGCCGAAGAAGGGAACGAACACGCCATCGCCGTTCTTCGGCTGCTGGTCGGGCAGGATGCCGACCGCGCCGCCGTCCTTGAGCACCTTGAACAGCTGCCGCACCGCCGGGCCCTCGGCGCGGACCTGGCGCACGTTGTCGCCGCCGCGCACCAGCTGCAGGAACTCATCGCCGGTCGGGTTGTCCGGGGGCGCGTAGACGATGGCGATCGGCCCGCGCGAGGCCAGCCACTGGTTGAGCAGTTCCCAGTTGCCGTAATGCGGGGCGACCACGATCACGCCCCTGCCCGCGGCCAGCGCCGCGTCGTACAGCGCCTGGCCATGGCGCTGGCGCAGGTGACGGTCCAGGTTGGTGGCCGGGTCGTGGGTCCACAGGTACAGGGTTTCCATCGCCTGGCGGGCGGTGGTGCGCAGGACCTCGCGATGCAGGCGCGCGCGCTCGGGCGCGGGCAGCGCCGGGTAGGCCAGCTCCAGGTTGCGGCGCGTGACCCGGCTTTCGCGGGCGTCCAGCCGGCCCCACAGCCAGGCCAGGCTGTCGGCCAGGGTCCGCTGCCACGGCCAGGGCAGGGCGGTCAGCAGGGTGGCGAGGCGGTGGTAGAGCTTGGCGGCGCGTTCCGGTTTCATCCGCGCAAGTTTAGTACGCCGCGATGGCGGGCCTGGGGGCAGTGCCTGCCCCGGGCCGATTCTCCCGGTCCCTTGCGGACGCGGGGCGGTATATGGTGCGGCCTTCCGCCGTCCCAGGAGTGTCCATGCTTTCCCTCATCCAGCGCGTCGCCCAGGCTTCGGTCACCGTCGAAGGGGAGGTGGTCGGGCAGGTCGGCCCGGGCCTGCTGGCGCTGGTCGGGGTCGAACCGGGCGACGACGAGGCAGCGCTGGCGCGGATGGCCGAGCGCCTGCTGGGTTATCGGGTTTTCGCCGACGATACCGGCAAAATGAACCGCTCCCTGCGCGATACCGGCGGCGGCCTGCTGCTGGTCAGCCAATTTACCCTGGCCGCCGACACCCGTTCCGGCATGCGCCCCAGTTTCAGCACCGCCGCGCCGCCGGCCGAGGCTGAACGGCTATTCAACCGATTGGTGGCGATCTGCCGTGAAAAACACGCTGGCGGGGTGGAAACCGGGCGCTTCGGTGCCCATATGGTCGTCAGCCTGGTCAACGATGGACCGGTGACCTTCCTGCTCAGACCCTGACGCGCCGTGAAACCACCGCCCGGCAAGCGTTATGCTGCGCTGGTATAATAGTAGGTTCTCTATCTTTCCCTGCCGGTGGCGCGAGCACTACATGGCCAACGAACGTCCTGCCCAGCAATCCGATATCAAACAACTGATCAGCAAGGGCCTGGAACAGGGCTACCTGACCTATGCCGAAGTCAACGATCACCTGCCCGACGACATGGTCGACCCGGAGCAGATCGAGGACATCATCGGCCTGATCACCGGCATGGGCATCGACGTCCATGAAGTGGCGCCCGATGCCGACACGCTGATCCTGAGCGACGGCAACACCGGCAACCGCGAGGTGGATGATACCGCCGCCGAGGAAGCCGCCGCCGCGCTGACCGCGCTCGACACCGAAGGTGGCCGCACCACCGACCCGGTGCGCATGTACATGCGCGAGATGGGCACGGTCGAGTTGCTGACCCGCGAAGGCGAAATCGCCATCGCCAAGCGCATCGAGGAAGGCCTGGGCCAGGTGCAGGCCGCACTGGGCACCTTCCCGCCGGCCGTCGAGTCCGTGCTGGCCGACTACGAGCTGCACAAGGAAGGCAAGAAGCGCCTAGCCGAGATCATCGTCGGCTTCAACGACCTGGTCGAGGAAGAGCCGGCGCCGGCCGCCGCCGAGGGCG
Source organism: Stenotrophomonas sp. Steno-Z2 (assembly GCF_056393235.1). NCBI lineage: Bacteria > Pseudomonadati > Pseudomonadota > Gammaproteobacteria > Lysobacterales > Lysobacteraceae > Stenotrophomonas > Stenotrophomonas sp. Steno-Z2. The sequence continues at coordinate 149,515 of NZ_JBWJOY010000004.1, forward strand.
ACGACGCCTCGGACGACAGCGACAGCGAAGCCGACGAGGACGAGGACGATGTCGGCGGCGACGAGGATGCCGGCCCCACCGGCCCGGATCCGGTCGAAGTCGCCAACCGCATGGAACAGCTGGCCAGCGACATGGCCAAGTTCAAGAAGGCACACGCCAAGGGCGACCTCAAGGCGCAGGCCAAGCTGCGCGAGGAGCTGTCGGCGACCTTCGTGACCCTGAAGCTGCCGCTGCCGCTGACCGACGTGCTGGTCCGCATGCTGCGCGACACCATGGGCCGGATCAAGGCCCAGGAGCGCCGCGTGCTGCACCTGGCCACGGTCACCGCGCGCATGCCGCGCAAGGACTTCATCCGTTCCTGGGAAGGCAACCAGACCAACCTGGAATGGGTCGAGGACGCGATCAAGCGCAAGCAGAAGTGGTCGTCGGCGCTGCGCGACGTCAAGGACCAGATCATCGCCGAGCAGCAGGCCACGCTCGACGTGGAGAAGGAGTCGCACCTGAGCCTGGACGAGCTAAAGGAAATCAGCCGCGTCATGGCCTACGGCGAAGCCAAGGCGCGCAAGGCCAAGAAGGAAATGGTCGAGGCCAACCTGCGCCTGGTGATCTCCATCGCCAAGAAGTACACCAACCGCGGCCTGCAGTTCCTGGACCTGATCCAGGAAGGCAACATCGGCCTTATGAAGGCCGTGGACAAGTTCGAATACCGCCGCGGCTACAAGTTCTCGACCTACGCCACCTGGTGGATCCGCCAGGCGATCACCCGTTCGATCGCCGACCAGGCGCGCACCATCCGCATCCCGGTGCACATGATCGAGACGATCAACAAGCTCAACCGCATTTCCCGCCAGATGCTCCAGCAGTACGGCCGCGAGGCCACGCCGGAGGAGCTGGCCAAGGAAATGGACATGCCGGAAGACAAGATCCGCAAGGTGATGAAGATCGCCAAGGAGCCGATCTCGATGGAAACCCCGATCGGCGACGACGAGGATTCGCATCTGGGCGACTTCATCGAGGACACCAACGTGGAGTCCCCGATCGACAACACCACCAACATCAACCTGTCCGAAACCGTGCGCGACGTGCTGGCCGGCCTCACCCCGAGGGAAGCCAAGGTGCTGCGCATGCGCTTCGGCATCGACATGAACACCGACCACACCCTGGAAGAGGTCGGCAAGCAGTTCGACGTCACCCGCGAGCGCATCCGCCAGATCGAGGCCAAGGCGCTGCGCAAGCTGCGCCACCCGAGCCGCTCCGAGCAGCTGCGCAGCTTCCTCGACATCGACTGACCGTTCCGCAGCGCCATCGCGGCACGCAAGAAAGGGCCCCGCAGTGCGGGGCCTTTTCGTTTTCTGCGGCCCCGTGCCGCCCCCGGCGGCGATGCTGATGGTATTTTCGACGCCTGCATTGGATCGGTCCAAAGGGGCGGGCGATGGCGGTCGGACAGGCGAAGTGGGCGATGGCGCTGGTGCTGCTGGCGGGCACGGCGATGGCGGGCGAGAGCGTCGGCGAGCGCGCGGTGGCGGCGGTGGATCCGTTCATCGGTACCGGCGGCGAAGGCCACACCTATCCGGGCGCGACGGTGCCGCATGGCATGATCCAGCTCAGCCCCGACACGCAGATCAGGTCGCGCAGGGAAGGCTATGGCTGGGCGGCCGGTTACCGCCACGACGACACCACCATCGTCGGTTTCTCGCATACGCACTTCTCCGGCACCGGCCATTCCGACCTGGGCGACGTGCTGCTGATGCCGATCGCCGGCGAGGTGAAGTACGAGCGCGGCGATGTCGGCAAGCCCGGCAGCGGCTACACCTCGCGCTTCGACCACCGCAGCGAACGCGCCGAGCCGGGGTACTACGCGGTGACGCTGGACGACTACGGCGTGCGCGCCGAACTGACCGCCAGCGCGCGCGTCGGCATGCACCGCTACGCCTTCCCGGCGGGCCAGCCGGCGCACGTGCTGATCGACCTGCGCACCAGCATGTACGACTACCCGGGCAAGATCCTGTGGTCGCGCCTGCGGCTGCGCGCGGACGGCACCGTGACCGGCTTCCGCGAAACGCGCGGCTGGGCGCCCGGCCGCCAGCTGTATTTCGCCATGCGCTTCTCGCGGCCGGTCAGCGGGCATGCCTTCCACGACACCGAGACCGACGTGGTCTACCGCGGCTTCCCGCCGCCGGCGGAAAAGGACCCGGGCGCGCGTGCGCAGATCGAGGGCCGGCAGCTGGTGGGCAGCTTCGATTTCGGCCCCGGAGGCGACGCGCCGCTGCTGGTGAAGGTGTCGATCTCGCCGGTCAGCGAGGACAACGCCATCGCCAACCTCGACGCCGAGGCGCCCGGCTGGGACTTCGACGGCATGCGCGCCGCCGCACGCGCGCAATGGGCGCAGGCCCTGGCGGCGGTGGACGTGGACGCGCCGCCGGCGCAGCGCACCGGCTTCTACACCGCGCTGTACCACAGCATGCTCGGCCCGACGCTGTTCATGGACAGCGATGGCCGCTACCGCGGCCCGGACAACGCCGTGCACCAGGCAAAGGGCTGGACTCACTACTCGACCTTCTCGCTGTGGGACACCTACCGCGCGCTGCATCCGCTGATGACCCTGCTGCAGCCACCGCAGCGCAGCAGCGACATGGTCAACTCGCTGCTGGCCGCGCGCCGCGAAAGCCCCTACGGCATCCTGCCGGTGTGGTCGTTCCACGGCCTGGAGACGTGGTGCATGATCGGCTACCACGGCGTGCCGGTGATCGCCGACGCCTACATGAAGGGCATCCGCGGCTTCGATGCCGACGAAGCGCTGCAGGCGATGGTCGCCAGCGCCAACTACGGCCCCTATGACGGCATCGCGCAGTACCGCGAACTCGGCTGGGTGCCGATCGACGAGGAGGGCGAGGCGGCGAGCAAGACGCTGGAATACGCCTACGACGACTGGAGCATCGCGCGCATGGCCAAGGCGATGGGGCGAGAGGACATCGCCAGGGAATTCGCCGGGCGCGCCGGCAACTGGAAGCACGCCTTCGATCCGTCCACCGGCTTCATGCGCGCGCGCCGGCGCGACGGCAGCTTCCGCGAGCCGTTCGATCCCGCCGCCAGCGGCTATGGCAGCGACTACACCGAGGGCAATGCCTGGCAGTACTCGTGGTACGTGCCGCAGGACGTGGCCGGACTGGCCGCCGCGCACGGCGGCGCCGACCGGCTGCTCGACCGGCTCGACGCCGTATTCGACGCAAAGGTCGACCCGAAGGTGTTCGCGCACATGGAAGACATCACCGGCCTGATCGGCTGGTATGCGCATGGCAACGAACCCAGCCACCACGTCGCCTATCTCTACGCCTACGCCGGCCAGCCCTGGCGCACCCAGGCGCGGCTCAAGCAGATCATGGACACCCAGTACGCGCCGCGCCCGGACGGGCTGGCCGGCAACGACGACCTGGGCCAGATGTCGGCGTGGTACGTGTTCACCGCGCTGGGCTTCTACCCGGTCACGCCGGGCAGCAACGAGTACATCATCGGCCGCCCGTTCCTGCCGCGCGCCACCTTGAACCTGCCCAACGGCAAGCGTTTCAGCATCGTCGCCGACGGCCTGGACGACGCCCACCCCTACATCGGCAGCGCCACCCTCGACGGCAAGCCGCTGCGCCGCGCCTTCCTGCGGCACGAGGAAATCATGGCCGGCGGCGAACTGCGCTTCGCCATGCAGGCCGAACCCAACCGCGAGTGGGGCAGCCACCCGGACGCGAGGCCGTACTCGCAGTCGACGCACTGAGGCGCGGAGCGCGCGCGGGCGGTGGCCGCCCGCGCCGGCCTCCACTACACTTGCGCACCGGCAGCGGGCCTATAGCTCAACGGTTAGAGCAGAGGACTCATAATCCTTTGGTTCCAGGTTCGAATCCTGGTGGGCCCACCACAGCGACTGCCAGGTGCATGGCCGGCGATTGCATCACGGCGTCAGCACCACCTTACGGCATTCGTCCGTGCGCGCGTCGAACATTTCGTAGCCTTTCGCCGCGTCGTCCAGTTTCATGCGGTGCGAAATGATGAGCTCGGGCTGCAGCAGGCCGTTGCCGATGGCTTCGAGCAGTTCGGGCATGTACCGCTGCACGTGGGTCTGGCCCATCCTGAACGTCAGTCCCTTGTCGAAGGCGTCGCCGAACAGGAAGGCGTGGATGAAGCCGGCGTAGACGCCGGGCACGCTGACCGTGCCGCCGCGGCGGGTGGCGGCGATGCACTGGCGCAGCGCCTTGCCGCTGGAGCCTTCCAGTTTCAGCGAGGTCAGCAGCGTTTCGGTGGCGCTGCCCTTGGCCTCGAAGCCGACCGCGTCGATGCTGGCGTCCACGCCGCGGCCATGGGTGGATTCGATGATGGTCGCGGCGGGGTCGTCTTCGTGGTCGAAGTTGATCGGCAGCACGCCATAGGTATCGCGCGCGAATTCGAGGCGGTACGCGTTGTGGTCGACCATGAAGATGGTCTCGGCGCCGAGCATGCGCGCGCAGGCGGCGGCCATGCAGCCGACCGGGCCGGCGCCGAAGATGGCCAGCGTGGAGCCCAGCTGCACGCCGGCGTTCAATACCGCCTGGTAGCCGGTCGGCAGGATGTCGGACAGGAACAGCACCTGTTCGTCGCTCAGCACGTCGGGAATGACCAGCGGGCCGACGTTGGCCTGCGGCACGCGCACCAGTTCGGCCTGGCCGCCGGGGACGCCGCCATAGAGGTGGCTGTACCCGAACAGCGCGGCCGGCGGCCGGATCGTCTTGCTGTTCATGGCCGCGCCCGGCCCGCTGTTGGTGGTCTCGCACGCGGCGTATTCGCGCAGCAGGCAGTGGAAGCACATGCCGCAGGCGATGACGAACGGAACGACCACGCGGTCTCCGGGTTTCACCTGGGTAACACCGGTACCGGCTTCCTCGACGATGCCCATGAACTCGTGGCCGAGGATGTCGCCGTCGCGCATGCCGGGGATCCGGCCGTGGTAGATGTGCAGGTCCGAGCCGCAGATGGCGGTGGCGGTCACCCGCAGGATGATGTCGTCGGCGGCGACGAGGATGGGGTCGGGCACGGACTGGACGCTCACGTTCCTCGAGCCCTGGTAGGTCAGCGCTTTCATGCAGGGTGTTCCCGATGACGATCCGGACCGACACGCTGCACCCGGGCGGGTCAATCGGCCGTGACCTGCGTGGCCGCGCGCATCACATGCGTTTCATCGCCATGACACCCGCGGGCAGGTGCGCCGCGCGTGTGCATGCGGGCTTCGCGTTGCTTCACCTTCTCGCCATCGCGCGGGTCCTAGGGTGCGGCGCACACCAACACCGCAGGAGAAGACGATGGCGATAAAGACGATGGAGGAACTGTTCATCCACGAGCTTTCGGATATCTACAGCGCCGAGAAGCAGTTGACCAAGGCGCTGCCGAAACTGTCCCGCGCCGCTTCCAGCGCCGGCCTGGGCGAGGCCTTCGACATGCACCTGGAGGAAACCCAGGGCCAGATCGAGCGGATCGACCAGATCGTCGAAATCCTCGGCATCCGGCTCAAGCGCATCAAGTGCGCGGCGATGGAAGGGCTGGTGGAGGAAGGCAAGGAAATCATCGACTCGATGGTCGAGGGACCGGTGCGCGACGCCGCGCTGATCGGCGCGGCGCAGAAGGTGGAGCACTACGAGATCGCGTCCTACGGCACGCTGGCGGCCATCGCCAAGCAGCTGGGCTACAAGGACGCGCTGAAGCTGCTGCTCGAAACGCTCGAGGAAGAGCGCATGACCGACGAGAAGCTGACCCGGATCGCCGAAGGCGGCGGCAACCAGCAGGCTGCCCAGGCGGACGAGCGGGGCTGAGCCCTTCGTATTCCGGTACGCAACGTCCGGCCGTCCCGTGGTGATGCGCGGGGCGGCCGTTTTCCATTTCCGCTTTCGCTGCCGGAACCGTGGCTCAGCAAGCGGGATGGCCGGGTTCGATCTGGTCGCGCGCCAGCGCGGTCAGCATCCGTACGTGCTGCTTGGCCCAGCGCGCGCCCCACTGCATCCCGGCGCTGGCCGAGCGGACGGCGATGATCGGCAGCGGGCGCGACGGCTCGTGCAGGTACACCTCCACGATCCAGCCGAGGTTGCGCCTGCAGATTTCCAGCACTCTGACACCCCCAAGGCACAGGCGTTTGCGGTCGGGCTCCTCGATCCAGTGGAAGGGGGGCGGCAGCCGGCTCGGGACGGCCTTGGTCATGGCGTGTTCCTCGTGTGGCACCCGCGGCGTCACGGCTTCATGGTCGCGCCACGGCAGGTGCGGGCCGCGCGATGCGCGGCGTCATTCGCTCCGTTCCACCACGATGTCGTTGCGGATTTCCCGGACGCCTTCGCAGGTGCCGGCGATGTCGCCGGCCAGGTGGCGCAGCCGGGGCCGGGTGACGGTGCCTGTGAGCATAACGATGCCCTCCGTTACCTGGATGTCGATGCGCGAGCCGGCGAATGCGGCATCGGCGGCGAGACGCGTGTTCAGGTCGCGCGCGATCCGCTGGTCGGCGGGTGCGCCTGGCAACGGGTGCGTGGCATCCGTCACCGGTTCATGTGGTTCGGTTCCCGCGCTGCCGCTGCCGCCCTTGTGCGCGGCGCCCGTCGAGGAGCCGGCAAAAGGCGAGGGCGGATTGCGCGAGCGGTCGGCCGGGCCGTAGAGCAGCAGGCCGTGGTAGTCGAGGTCGGGTTTGCGTTCCTGCGATTCGTCCTGTCGTGGGCTGGCGCTGGACGTCGCGTCCTCATGCTGCCCGCCCGAGATCGTGTGGCCCGCCTTTTCTTCGCTCCGCTTGTCGTCACTGCGCCTGTTGCCGTTCATGGGTCCTCCGCATGCGGACGCCCGCCTCCGGTCGCCGGAAGGAGCGTGTGCGGAAAACTGCAGCAAACCACATGCCAGTGCCCGCGCCTCTGCAATCGACAGCCTGGAGGCCGGGTACACCGGCCGATGCCTGCAGTTCGTTCGCGACCGGGCAACTTCTGCACGGCATGGAGCCGGTTGCGATGCACCGGCCGCGCGGTGGTGCAGGCGCGCCTTTGTGCCGCTCCTGCAGGGTGCAGGTGGATCGCGATGCCTTCTGCACAACCCGCGCACATCCATCCACATCCTCCACATAGGCCGCCGCCGACGATGGTGTCGACCGAGGCATCCCGCCTGGGCGACGGAGAAACGAAATGGGCCAGAACCAGAACCAGCGTGAGAACGACCAGAACCGCAATGATCAGAACCGCAACGATCAGAATCGTAACGATCAGAACCGCAATGATCAGAATCGCAACGACCAGAACCAGCAGCAGGAACGCCGCGAAGAGCAGCGCGGCCGCTGAGGCGCGGCAGGGTGGAGAAGGGGCCCGGCATCGGGTCCCTTCTCGTTTCAATGGCCATCAAGGGAGTGACCATGGCATCGCCATCGGTGGACGATCTTTACCTGCATGTTCCGCTTTCATCGCTGGTCGCCGCCGCGCGGCGCTGGGCCTGGGTGGCCAGCCCCGCCAACCGGGACAAGGACGAGGCCGGGTCCGAAATATGGGCGTTCGACCAGGGCAGCGGTGTCCGCCAGATCACCGACGACGGTTACGGCCCCCTTCTCAGCGACGATGGCCTGCGCATCGCCTTCCTCAGATCGGTGGACGGCGCGCCACAGGTGTTCGTTCACGATGATGTCGATGGCGCCATCCACCAGGTCACGCACGGCGTGTCCGGCATCGCGTCCCTCGAACAGTGGGACATGGGTCGCCACCGCTTGCTGGCGCGCATCCGCGACAAGCCCGGTGGCAACCGGGACGAACCGCTGGCCATCAGGCGCCTTCCCTACAAGCAGGACGGGATGGGTGTCCTGGAAGGGACAGTGCAGCTGCATTGCATCGACATGCGCTTGGGCAGGACGGAACCGCTGGTCCGTGGCGATGGCGATGTGCTCGAGGCATGCTGGTCGCCCGACGGCAGGGTGCTGGCCCATATCAGGCGCCGCGGGGGACGCCAGCAGCACTGGATGGACCTGTGGATCCAGCAGGGCGACGAACCCGCACGCCAGGTCACCGATGCACTGCCTTCGCTCAGCGGGTTGAGCTGGGCTCCGGACGGTTCGAGGATCGCGTTCGCCGCCTCGGTGATCGAAGGCGATTCGGTGAGCCACCTGCATCTGTTCACCCTCGCCACCGGCGCGGTCGAAGCCGTGGGCCACATCGAGATGGCGATACCCACCGCCATCCAGTGGGACGTGGCCGGCGAACGCCTGTTGACCCTGGAGGCGTACCGCGGGCTGCAGCGCATCGTCATGGCCGACCTGCACGGCACGGTGACGCCGCTCTGGGAGTGCGCCGGCCGCCAGGCGACGGACATGGCCGCCAGCGACGGCGAGATCGGCTTCCTCGCCATGGGAATCGCCGACGGGCCGGAGTTCCACGTGCGAGATCCGTCGAACGGACACGTCGCCTGCGTCAGCCGCTTCAACGCCTGGCGCGGCGACCGCCCGTCGCTGGACGTGAGGGAGCGGACGTTCCGGGTGCCCGACGGCGAGGGTGGGGGAGAGGACATCCATGGCTGGCTGCTGGTGCCTGGTGGGTCGGGGCCGTTCCCGCTGCTGCTGGACATGCACGGTGGGCCGCACAGCATGGTGTCCTTCGGTTTCGAACACAGCGTGCACTGGCCGCTGCTGCTGCACCGCGGCTGGGCGATCCTGGCGCTGAACAGCGTGGGGTCGAGCAGCTATGGCGACGCCTTCGCCAGCCGGCTGTGCGGCCACTGGGGAGAGCGGGATCTTCCGCAGTGGCAGGCCGCGGTGGAGCAACTGCGCGGCGAGGGCATCGCCGGCACCGGCGTCGCCTGCTTCGGGCATTCCTATGGCGGCTACCTGAGCGCGTGGGCGCTGGCGCACGACCGTTCGCTGATCGCGGGCATCGTGTCCGCCGGCATCATCAATCTCGAATCGCATACCGGCACCTCGGACAGCGGCTATTACGTCGGGCCCTATTCGATGTGCGGCGAACTGGACGAACTGCGCGGGCGCTACCGCGAGCTGTCGCCGATCAGCCATGCCGCCGCCATCCAGGCGCCCACGCTCATCCTGCAGGGGCAGGACGACGAACGCTGCCCGGTCGGGCAGGGGGAGGAACTGCTGGCCGCATTGATCCGCAGGGGCGGCGTCGAGGTGGAGATGCTGCTGTTCCCGGGAGGGTCGCACCAGGTGTCCTCCACGGGCCGGCCCAGCCATCGCACGACGTACTTCCGCAGGCTGGTGGACTGGCTGGAAAGGGCGCGGGCCAGGGCGCCGGGCAATCCGCGCGGCTGAGCCGTGCTGCCCCGGGGACGCATGCATGCGAGGCCAGCGGTGCAGGCGCACCGCTGGCGCGGTGTCAGCTGATGACCAGTACCCAGGACGCATTCGAGCCGCTGAAACGGTAGCGAAGGCCTTCATGGTCGATCTGGCGCGCGAGATTGCCGTGCTCGTCCACCAGGATGTGCAGGTCGACGAGCACGCCGGGGCGTGTATTGGGCCCATGGAAGACCAATGTTTCCAGCGGGACCTGTTCGGTCGCCAGCAGGGTGACGGCGCGCCGCTCCCCGCCTGGTCCCTGCAGGAACATGTTCACTTGTTTCAAGACTGCTCTCCTTGACGATGGCCCCTGTTGTGGCGAACAACACTGCTTCCCTTCCGCGCCGGCGTGGCGCAGCGTCGCCGGGCGATCGCTCCGGAAACAAGCGGAACCTGCGGACGTATTGCCGTTTGCGTACCCGTCTCGGGGACGCGGGACAGACACGGCGTCGCTGCTGCGGGCGCCGGTGACGTGTCCGTGCTGGGCGCGCACCCGCCCGGCACGGGGCGGGGAGATGCCCGTGGAGGTCGGTGCGATGTCTGCTTGCCGAAGTCGGCGGTGGAATGGCCCGGCGCCTGTCAGGTCAGCGCGAGGGTTGCAGGGATGCTTGATCCTGCGTCGAGGTATACACAGGGCGAGGTTAAGAGAAAGGGATGAAGCCGTGGACCGGCTCCCCGGGGCTGCCTGCGGAAGGTTGAAGCAGATCGTGCGTCTGTGCGCTGGCCTCCATGGCCGTGGGGTGCTGCGGCGCGGGGGCGGGCAGCAGAGCGACGACGGGCAGCGCGGCCGGTGTGGGTAGAATCGTGGCGTCCTGGCGGACCCCGCCGGGTCGCTTCGGCGATCGGCGATGGGATGGCGAAGGTCGTTCGTGGTGTGCATTGCCGGAGCGGCTTCCTGCTGCCGGCGAACGGGTGTTCGGATATCGGGCAGGGGGCCGTATGGACGACAGCGGGACGAGGACGGGTGACGCGGATGCAGCGGCAACGGGGCGGGCCACCGTGGTGGTTCCCCGGGGATGTGCGCATGCAGGCTGACGCATCCGTCGAACATGACGGCGCCATGCCGCGCTACATGTCCGCCACGCCGTTGTGGGCGCTGCTGGTGCTCGTGTCGGGCCTGGCGCTCACCGGCTGGATGGCGTTCGGCGAGTGGCAGGGCGAGCGCGACCGGGTGCAGTCCCTGCAGCGTTCGCTGGCCGATGCCGCGCCCGCGCGCCTGCGCGAACCGCTGGCCGGCGCCGCGCTGGGGCTGCGGGCGATGCAGACCGTGCTGCTGGCCGGCACCCCGCACCTGGACCAGGGCACGTTTGACAGCTACCAGCGCAACCTGCGCTCGCAGGAATGGATCCATGGCTATGTGCTGATCGCCTTCGCGCAGCGGCGCGGCGCTGCCGGCAACGATGCGGCGGCCACCTACCGTTACCAGTACGTCGCGCCGCTGGAAGGCAACCAGGTGCTGGTGGGCTTCGACATCGCCCGGCAGCCGGAGAACATGGAGGCGCTGCGGCGTGCGCGCGACGCCGACGCGCCGGCCATGTCCGCGCCGTTCCCGCTGCTGCAGTTCCGCGGCCAGCAGGGAACCAGCGACCTGGGCATCACCGTGCGCCTGCCCGCGTACACGCCGGGCGCGATGCCGGCCACGGTCAACGAACGGCGCGCGCGCGAACTGGGCGCGCTGGCGGTCAGCGTGCGGCTGGAGCCGATGGTCCGCCAGGCGCTGTATGGCCGCATCCTCGACCACATGGACGTGGAGATCCGCGACCTGGGCGCCCTGCCCGCGCATGCGCGGGTGTTCGCCAGCGCGCCGTTGCCGGCCGATGCCGGCGCGGTGCAGGTGCGGCGCATGGAGTTCGGCGGGCGCACCTGGGAGCTGCGCCTGTGGCCGCGCGCGCCGCTGGCGGCGTGGGGGCAGCTGCGCCTGATCGTCATCGGCGGCGGCTCGATCAGCGTGCTGCTGGCCCTGTTCCTGTGGTCGCAGGCGACCCTGCATCGCCGCGCGGTCGAGCTCGCGCGGCGCATGAGCGCCCGCTTCGGTGAAAGCGAAGCGCGCTTCCAGGCGTTGAACGAAATGCTGCCGGCGCTGGTGCTGGTGGCCGACGCCCGCGACGGGCGCATCACCTATGCCAACCGCGCGGCGCGGACGCAGCTGGGCAACGTGGCCGGCGCGCCGCTGGAGGGCCTGTTCGCCGATGCCGCGCAGGCCAGCGCGGCAGTCGCCGCCACCGCCGCGCAGGGGACGTGGAGCAGCCAGGAAGCGTTCGTGGTGCGTGGCGCCGACGCGGCGTTGTGGGTGAATGCATCGCTGGCCCTGCTGGAGATGGACCACGTGCCGCACCTGCTGATGGTGGCCGGCGACACCAGCGCGCAGCGCGAGATGACCGAGCGCCTGCGCTACCAGGCCACGCACGACGAGCTCACCGGGCTGTGCAACCGCCGCGAGTTCGAGCGCTGCCTGCGCCAGGCGCTGCTCGACCGCGGCGACGCCGGCGTCGCGTCGTTCGCGCTGATGTACATCGACCTGGACCAGTTCAAGCTGATCAACGACCTGTCCGGGCATACTGCGGGCGACCAGTTGCTGGTGCAGTTGTCGCAGGCCATGCGCCGCCACATCCGCGACGGCGACCTGCTGGCGCGCCTGGGCGGCGACGAGTTCGGCCTGCTGGCGTCCGGCGTGGACCGGGCGCAGGCCGAGCGCCTGGCCGAGCAGGTGCGCGCCTGCATCGAGCGTTCGACGTTCTGCTGGCTGGGGCGCAGCTACACGGTCAGCGCCAGCATCGGCCTGGTGCTGGTCGACCGGCCCGGCTGCACGTTGAAGGACCTGCTGGCCTGGGCCGACAGCGCCTGCTACCAGGCCAAGGAAGACGGCCGCAACCGCGTCTGCGTGTACCGCGACGATGCCGATGCCACCCGCCGCATGGGCGAAATGGAGTGGGCCAGCCAGCTGCGCCGGGCGCTGGAACAGGACCGCCTGCTGCTGGACTACCAGGAGATCGTGCCGCTGTCGGCCGGCGCCAACCCGGTCACGCGCGTGGAACTGCTGCTGCGCATGCGCGCCGACGATGGCAGCGTGATCGCGCCGGGCGTGTTCATGGTGGCGGCTGAGCGCTACGGGCTGATGCCGGCGGTGGACCGCTGGGTGATCCGCACCGCGCTGGCCAATTTCGCCAGGCTGCACCCCTGCGGCGACCGCCTGCAGAACTGCGCCATCAATCTTTCCGGCGCCAGCCTCGAGGACGAAGGGCTGGCCGATTTCATCCTCGACGCCATCGCCCGCAATGGCGTGCCGCCGCAGCGCCTGTGCCTGGAGATCACCGAGACCGTGGCGGTGCGCGACCTGCTGCGCGTGGTGCGGGTGATCGAGCGGCTGCGCGCGGCCGGCTGCCGCATCGCGCTGGACGATTTCGGCGCCGGCATGGCCTCGTTCGGCTACCTGAAGAATCTGCCGGTGGACGTGATCAAGATCGACGGCAGTTTCGTGCGCGACCTCGGCCGCGACCCGATGAGCCGGACCATCGTCGATGCCGTCACCCGCATCGGCCACCAGCGCGGCGCCAAGGTGGTGGCCGAGTGGGTGGACGACCTGGACACTCTGGACCTGCTGCGCGACCTGGGCGTGGACAGCGCGCAGGGCTTCGTCCTGCATCGGCCGGAGCGGGTGGTGTTCCAGCGCGAGAACCCCGAGCGGCCGGAAGGGCGCGAGGCGTAGCGCGCCGCTCAGGCGCGCACGGCGAATACCCCGTCCAGCTCCGGCCGCGCGCGGAAGCCGGCCTTGGCCAGGCGCGTGGCGACCTCGCGCGGCACGTCGCGGCCGCTGGTGAGTTTGTTGGGGCTGCCGGTGTAGTGGAACAGCTGGCCGCCGCGGCGCAGCACGCGCGCCAGGTGGTCATAGAACGCCTGCGAATACAGCTCGCCGGCGATGCCGAAGCGCGGCGGGTCGTGCAGCACGGCATCGACCGAGGCGTCGGCGATGTCCGCTATGGCCTGCGAGATGTCTGCGTGGGTGAGCGTCAGGCGTCCACCCGCAGCCTCCGACTCCGGGTCCGGCGACCACGGGTTGAGCGTGCGCAGCCACAGCACTTCCGGGCTCTTCTCGAACGAACGCACCGCCGCCACGCCGGCGTCCAGGCAGCAGGCGGCGAAGTAGCCCATGCCGCCGCAGGTGTCGAGCACCTGCTTGCCGCGCGGCGCGACCAGCGCGACCTTGCGGCGCGCGTCCTCCATCGGCGACAGCTGCGCGCTGACCAGCATCTTGATGCCGTCGATCTCGAAGGTCGGCACCCCCCAGTCTGTCGGCACCAGCTTGTACAGCCCGTTGCCGAACCGCGAGGCCGGCGCGAAGTCCTCGCCGTCCCAGTAGTAGACGGTGCGGTCCTTCAGCCGTCCGGGCCAGGGGTAGTCGCTGCCGCGCCATTGCCAGTGGTCCGCGTCCAGCCGCACTTCGTCGTGGCCGCGCCCCAGGTCCAACGAACCTGTCCATGCCGCCCTGCCGCCGCGCTGCGCCTCGCGCATGGCCTCCAGCAGCGGACGAGTGAGCAGGGGGCCGGCGTAATGGGGCATGCGCGGAGCGGCCCCATGGGCCGGTGACGGAAAGGGCGGCCATCGTAACCCGGACGGTGGCAGGCGACGGCGAGCGCGCAGGCGGGCCGTGGAACTCATCGCGCCGCGGCCGGTCTGTTGCTGTCATTGTCTGCACCACGGCGGCCCGGATGCGCCGTGCCGAGATACCCGGTGATGGAGAGGCATGCACGATTCACGTGGTCGCGAACCGTTGTCCCACCGCATCGGCGCCGGCGTGGCGACCGCGGCGATCCTCTGCCTGTTCGCGCGCGTGCTGTCGCAGGTGCCGGAAGCCGATGCCGATGGCCGCATGCAGCGGCTGCAGGTGCGCTGGCTGCCGCGCGTAAGCGATGAAACGCCACGGCCATCGCCAGCGGCGGCGACGCGGCCGGCGCCGCCCGTGGTCCGCGACACCGTGCCACCGGCAGCGGATATCCGGCCGGCGCGGCCGGAGGTCGCCGCGCCTGCCCCGAAGGCACCGGCGGCTTCCGCGGACTGGTCGCGGCGGTTGTACGACCGCCACGGCGAGATCGCCCTGCCCGCGGAACTCGCCGGCGAGGGCCGCACGCGCGCAAACGGCGAACGGGTGTTCGAGCACCGCGACGAACTGGCGACGGGGGTGGGCGAGCGCGCCACCGCCGGCCTGTTCGCGAAGCAGCGGGCAGGGACGAAACAGTCGCGCGTGCAGCGCTGGATCTATGGCGAGGACATCCAGCCGGCGGAAGCGCGGCGTCCGCCCGATGTCGCGTTCAACCCGTCCCTGCACGAACGCGCCTCCGACCTGGGCAGCGAGGCGACCGGCGATGCCTACAAGGCCGCGCCGATCCGCCATGAGCCGCTGCCCGGCCTCGACGGCGAGGCCAGCCGCCGCATCCGCGCCGCCATCGGCGAGCTGGAGCGGCGCTATCCGCGCTGCAGCAGCGACCTGCGCGGCCGCTGGTTCGCCAGCGCGCTGCAGCACCTCGATGCGCTGGAGCGGCTGGAATACCGCTACCGCCACGGCGCCGATCCGGTCGAGGCCGAACACACGCTGCCCTCGGCGGCCGACAGCGCCTATGACCTGGCGCGGCGCGCCTTGTGGGATGCCGAGCGACGCATGAAGACCTGCGGCTGACCGGGCGCGCCAGCGTCCGGCCGCCCAGGTCCGGCCGCGCTGTCGGTGGCGGCCGCGCGCTGTCCACTCCGCCGCCGCCACGGAGGCGATGCGACAACCGGCCGACAGCCTGCTGCCGTTGCCACCGGACAACGCGAGGACCGCGCCGGCCATTGCCGGACAACTTCGCCAAATCCATGTTCCGGAAGGATTTTTTCGGCCGGCGCCTGTCTAGAATCGGGCTCCCTCCACCGCATGGGATCGCGATGAAGCCGATCAGCCTGTTGTCGTACGCGCTTGTCCTGCTCACCTCCTTCGCCTGCCAGGCCGCGCCGGAACCGGCCGCCGTGCCGCGCGCCGGCGTGACCCCGGGCTACAGCCATCCGCTGCCGCGGCATGCGCTGGTCGGCTACCTGCACAACTTCGACAACGGTTCGGGCGTGCTGCCGCTGGGGCAGGTGGACGAACGCTGGGATGTGGTCGTGCTGGCCTTCGCCGACGACATGGGCGAGGGCCGGATCGCGTTCAACCCGGCGCCGGGGCTGGACCGGGAGCGCCTGGTCGCCGACATCGCCGCGCGTCGCGCGCGCGGCGGCATCGTGGCGCTGTCCTTCGGCGGCGAGCTGGGCACGGTGACCCTGCGGACGCAGCGCGAGGAGGACAACTTCGTGCGCACCACCGCGCAGGCCATCGAGGCCTACGGGCTGGACGGCATCGACATCGACCTGGAAAAGATCGCCGGTGTCGTGCACGGCGCGCCGGTCACCGGCCACCTCGTCTCCGCGGTCAGGCGCCTGCACGCCCTGTATCCGAACCTGTACGTGTCGATGGCGCCGGAGCATCCCTACGTGCAGGGCGGCTGGGTGTCGATGGAAGGCATCTGGGGCGCCTACCTGCCGCTGATCGACGGACTGCGCGAGGAACTGGACCTGCTGCACGTGCAGCTCTACAACAACGGTGGCCTGCCCACGCCCTACCGCGCGGACAGGCTGCCGGCCGGCAGCGTGGACATGATGGTGGGCTCGGCGAAGATGCTGATCGAAGGCTTCGAACTCGCCGGCGGCAAGGGCCGCTTCGCCGGCCTGCGCCCGGACCAGGTGGCGCTGGCCCTGCCTTCCGGCCCGCGCGCGGCCGGCAACGGCTACGCCACGCCGGCCGACATCAACCGTGCCTTCGACTGCCTGACCACGGCCACCGCCTGCGACGAGGTGAAGCCGGCGCAGGCTTACCCGGACTTCCGCGGCGTGATGACCTGGTCGATCAACTGGGACGTGGCGGACAAGGGCGCGTTCTCCCTTCCGGTCGGTACGCACCTGCGGCAGGCACGCGCGGCGCAATGACCTCGCGGGCGCGGCACGGACGCCGCGCGCGTGGTCTGCCTGCCCTGCCACGGCCGATGCGCGCGGCCTGCGGCGCACTTCAGTCCGCCGCAGGCATCACCCGCAGCGCCGCGAGCCCGACGTGGTGCAGGAGTTCGCGCACCACCACCAGCGCGGCGGCGAAGCCGGGTTGCGCGGGCAGGCCCAGACTGTGCGCGGGCACGCCGGCCGCCACCCGCGCGAGGCGGTCGAAGACCTCCTCGACCTCGGCGATGGAAAGCGTGGCCGTCGCGCCCGCATCGCGTCCTGTGGCGGGCAGCAGCGGCGCCAGCACCGGGTCCGCGCATTCCAGCAGCGTCGCCGGAGGCTGGCGCAGGGCCGGGATCGCGGGCATCAGCGCGTCCTCGGTGAGCTGGATCGCCTGTTCGAGCGCGGCGGCGCGCGGCGGAAAGCGCTCCAGTCCCGCGGCCAGCAGATCGTCCAGCGACAGCGGCAGCACCACCGCTGCGGCGTGCGCCGCCTGCAGGCGGATGGTGGCTTCCTGCAGATGCAGTCGCAGGGTCATGCGGGGCTCCTTGGCGGGCGCCGGCCCGGCAGGTGGTTCCGCGCGGGCCGGCAAGCGTCCATGATGCCGGGTCCGCGGTGGGGCAGGTGTACATGGAACGCAGACATTGGGTGATGGGGGTAGCGCTGCTGACGGGCGCCGCGTTGGCGGCCAGCTACCTGTGGGCGCCGCGCGCGCCACAGGCGGAAGCGCCCGCGGCGACGCCGCTGGGCTGGCGCGCGCAGGTCGACCTGCTGGCCGGCGATGGTGTCGAGGGCAACGCCACTGGCGCGGGCGCGCGCAGCCGCTTCAGCGATCCCTGGGGCGTGGCGATGGATGCCGGCGGCACCCTGTACGTGGCCGACGCCGGCGACAACAACCGCATCCTCTACCGCTGGCTGGACGGCGATTTCCATGTGCTGGCCGGCGGCCGCGAGGGCTTCGCCGATGGCCGCGGCGAGGCCGCCGCCTTCAACACGCCTTCCGGCCTGGCGCTGGACCGGCACGGCAACCTGTATGTCGCCGACACCGGCAACCACGCGATCCGCAAGGTCACGCCGCAGGGCGAGGTCAGCACGCTGGCTGGCGACGGCGTGGCCGGCTTCGCCGACGGCGTCGGGCGGCAGGCGCGTTTCGACGGGCCGATGGGCGTGGCGGTGGACGCGGAAGGACGCGTGTACGTCGCCGACACCTGGAACGACCGCATCCGCGTGATCGAACCCGATGGACGGGTGTGGACGCTGGCCGGCGGCGACCGCCCCGGCTGGGCCGACGGGCAGGGCGGCCAGGCGCGCTTCGACACCCCCACCGACCTCGCGCTCGCCGCCGACGGCACGCTGTGGGTGGCGGACCTGTACAACGACGCGCTGCGCACCGTGACCCGCGGCGGCCGCGTCACGACGCGCGCCGGCGGTCCCGGGAGCGCGCGCGTGCTGTGGGGGCCGATGACGCTGGCGCTCACCCACGATGGCGTGGCCTATGTCGGCGAGCGCGCCACCGGGCGCGTGGTGCAGGTGTCGCCGATGGGGCATGTGGTGGCGGTGGCGGGCGATGCGCAGCGCTTCGCGCGCCCGGCCGGCATCGCGCTGGCGCCCGATGGCAGCCTGCTGCTTGGCGATGCCGATGCCTACCGCCTCCATCACCTGCGGCCGCCGGTGGCGGGAATGGCGGCGGCCGAAGCGCCGGTCGGGCCTTCGATGGACAACCCGCTGCCGCGCAACCAGGGCCGCTGGCCATTGGCGCCGCAACACGGCTGGCACGAGGTCGTCGGCACGCTCGGCGAAGTGCGCGGCAACTTCAGCGGCGAGAGCCGGCACCACCTGCACGGTGGCTTCGACGTGCGCGGCGACGTGGGCCAGACCGTGCTCGCCATCGCCGCCGCCAAGGTCAGCAGCCCGATGGCGACCTGGAGCCTGGGCGGGCAGGCCGAGGGCCTGTCGCTGGACACCGTGGACTACATCCACATGAAGGTCGGCCGCGACCCGGCCAACCGGCCGCTCGATCCGGCGCGATTCCAGCTGGTGCGCGACGAAGCCGGGCAGCTCGAACGCATCCGCGTGCGCCGCGGCACGCGCTTCAACCCCGGCGATGCGCTGGGCAGCATCAACAACCAGGCCCACGTGCACCTGGCGGTCGGCCCTTCCGGTTACGAACGCAATGCCGTGCGGCTGGGCTTCGCCAACTACGCCGACCACGTGGCGCCGCGCATCGACGACATCGCCCTGCTGGACGGCAACGGCCAGCGCCTGCGCGAAAGCCGCGACGGCCGCCTGCGGGTGCCGCGCGGCGCCGGCGGCCTGCAACTGGTGGTCGAAGCCTGGGACCAGGTGGACGGCAACCTGCCGCGTCGCCGCCTCGGCCTGTACGCGCTGGGCTACCAGATCCTCGATGCCGCGGGCCGGCCGCTGCCCGGCCATGAGCAGCCGCGCATGAACATCGAATTCAACCGCATGCCGCCGCAATCCGAAGCGGCCAGGGTGGCGTATGCCGAGGACAGCGGCATCACCGTGCACGGCAGCGCGGTGACGCGCTTCCGCTACGTGCTCAGCAACACCGTGCGCGACGGGCGGCTGGCGCGCGGCGCGCTGCCGGTGGAGGAACTGCCGCCCGGCGAGTACGTGATCCGGATCACCGCGAAGGACTACAGCGGCAACGAAGCCGGCGAGCGCCGCGAACTGCGGATCGCGGTGCCTTGAACGGGCCGGGCGCGCGCTCAGGCGTCCAGCCGCGCCCGCTCCGCCTGCAGGTCCTCCACCTCCCGCACCTCGATGCTGCCGTAGGCCGCCCAGGGGAACTGCCGGGCGATGCGCATGGCTTCCTCGGCGTCGGCGGCTTCGATCAGGTTGAAGCCGGCCAGGATCTCGCGGGTCTCGGCGAAGGGGCCGTCGGTGATGCGCGGCTGGCCGTTGCGGGTGCGCAGGGTGCGCGCGGTGGCCGGCGGCCGCAGCTTCTGCGCCATCTGCAGGGTGCCCTGCGCCTGCAGGGCGTCGGCGTGGAGCAGGCAGCCGCGCATCTGCGCGTCGTACTCCTGGGGCGGCAGCGACTGCAGCAGTTCCGGGTCGATGTAGATCAGCAGCAGGAATTTCATGGCAGGGGCCGGTCCGGGTGAGCCGTCATGATGGCGCAGGAAACCGCTGGCGCGGAAATCATTAACGCGTTCATAAAAAACATCGGCGGCGTTGTCGATTCCGCCGGCGCCGGTTCGTCGTACCGGGTGTGAAGCGGATCATCCGGTCCGCAACCGGAAAGGCACTGCGATGAAAGTGATGGTGATCGTGAAGGCGACGGCCGATACCGAGGCCGGCGTCATGCCCACCGAGGCCGAACTGGCGGCCATGGGGGCCTTCAACGAACGGCTGGTGGAGGCCGGCATCATGCTGGCCGGCGAGGGGCTGCACCCGAGCAGCCGCGGCGTGCGAGTGCGGTTCGACGGCGCCCGGCGCAGCGTCATCGACGGGCCGTTCGCCGAGACCAGGGAACTCATCGCCGGCTTCTGGCTGTGGCAGGTGCGCTCCATGGACGAGGCGGTGGAGTGGCTCAAGCGCGCGCCCTTCAATGCCGACGGCCGCACGCCGGTGGAGGTGGAGATCCGCCCGTTCTTCGAGGCCGAGGACTTCGGCGAAGCCTTCACCCCCGAACTGCGTGCGCAGGAGCAACGTCTGCGCGACCGCATCGAACACAACGATTGATCCAACGACGAGGAGACGCACGATGAAACTGATTCCCTTCCTGGGCTTCAACGGCGACACCCACGAGGCGATGGCGTTCTACGCCGGGGCGCTGGGCGGCAAGGTGGTGTCGGAAATGAAATACGGCGACATGCCGCCCGGCGACATGGACGGCGAAGGCTGCGGCGGCTTCAGCCCCACCCCCGACCAGGTGGCGCACTGCCAGGTCGAGGCCGGCGGCGCGATCCTGATGGCGGCCGATGGCCCGCCGGTCGAAGGGCCGTGCGCGACCACCATCAACGTCGACGTGGACAGCGTCGAGGAGGCCGAGCGCGTGTTCGCCGCGCTGGCCGAGGGTGGCCAGGTGCAGATGCCGCTGGCCGAGACGTTCTGGGCCAGACGCTGGGGCATGCTGGTGGACCGCTACGGCAAGCCGTGGATGGTCAACTGCATGAAGCCGATGGGCGGGGGGCAGTGACGATGGCTTCGCCGCAGATGATCTTCGTCAACCTGCCGGTGCGCGATCTCGACGCTTCCAAGGCGTTCTTCGCCGCGCTCGGCTACACCTTCAACCCGCAGTTCACCAACCAGGACGCGGCCTGCATGGTCATCAGCGACACCATCTACGTGATGCTGCTGACGGAGCCGTTCTTCAAGGGGTTCACGCCGAAGCCGCTGTGCGATGCGCGCGGCCACACCGAGGTCATCACCTGCCTGTCGGCGGCCAGCCGCGCGGCGGTGGACGCGCTGGTGGACAAGGCACTCGCCGCCGGCGCCAGCGAGCCGATGCCGGCGCGCGACTACGGTTTCATGTACCAGCGCGGCTTCCAGGACCTGGACGGTCACCTGTGGGAAATCGCCCACATGGACGGCGAACCCGGCTGAGCCACGGGCGGCCGCCGACCCGCGCGGCCGCTTCCTTCGTAATCCCGTGTGGAGGAGACAACGATGAGTTATGTCGATGGTTTCGTACTGCCGGTGCCGCAGGCGCGGCTGGCCGAGTACCGGCGCATGGCCCGCCTGGGCGCCAGGGTGTGGAAGGAGCATGGCGCGCTGGCCTACCTGGAAGCGGTGGCCGACGACGTCAAGCCGGGCAAGCACACCTCGTTCCCGCAGGCGGTCAAGCTCAAGCCCGGCGAAGTGGTGATCTTCGCCTACATCGTCTACCGCTCGCGCGCGCACCGCGACCGGGTCAACGCCAAGGCCATGGCCGATCCGCGCCTGGCCGGCATGGACGCCAAGAGCGTGCCGTTCGACGGCAAGCGCATGTTCTGGGGCGGGTTCAAGGCCTTCGTCGAGGCGTGACGCACGGCGCGCGTGCTTGCGCGCGCCGTGGCGCGGTGGTGTGATCGCGGGCTGATGGAAACCCGCGATCTCCAGCGCAGGCTCGACACGGTGTGGCGCATGGAATCGCCACGCCTGATCGCGCGCCTGGCGCGCATGCTGGGCGATCTGGACAGCGCCGAGGAGCTGGCCCAGGACGCGCTGGTCGCCGCGCTCGAGCACTGGCCGCGGCAGGGCGTGCCCGACAACCCCGCCGCCTGGCTGATGACCACCGCCCAGCGCCGGGCGATCGACCTGCTGCGCCAGCGTCGCCTGCATGCCGGCCGGCAGGAGGCGATGGCGCAGGATCCGGACCACCAGGGGAGCGTCGTGCGCGACCACGAGCGCGAAGTGGAAGACGACATCGGCGACGACCTGCTGCGCCTGCTGTTCGTCGCCTGCCATCCGGTGCTGCCGGCCGACGCGCGCGTGGCGCTGACCCTGCGCCTGCTGTGCGGGCTGAGCACGGCCGAGATCGCGCGTGCGTTCCTGCTGCCGGAAGCGACCATCGCCCAGCGCATCGTGCGCGCCAAGCGCACGCTCGCCGAGCGTGGCGTGGCGTTCGAGGTGCCGCGGCGGCAGGCGCTGCCGCCGCGCCTGCGTTCGGTGCTGGAGGTGGTCTACCTGGTCTTCAACGAAGGCTATGCCGCCAGCCATGGCGAGGACTGGATGCGCCCGGCGCTGTGCGAGGAGGCCCTGCGCCTGGGCCGGGTGCTGGCCGGCTTGATGCCCGCCTCGGCGCCGGTGCTGGGGCTGCTGGCGCTGATGGAGCTGCAGGCTTCGCGCATGAACGCGCGCACCGATGCCGGCGGCGCGGCGGTGCTGCTGATGGACCAGGACCGCAGCCGCTGGGACTGGCTGCAGATCGGCCGCGGCCAGGCCGCGCTGGAGAAGGCGCTGGCGCTGGGCGGCGGGGACGATGCCTATGTGCTGCAGGCGGCCATCGCCGAATGCCATGCGCGGGCGCGCCGTGCCGCGCAGACCGACTGGGCGCGCATCGCGCAGTTGTACGCGCGCCTGGCGGCGGTGATGCCGTCGCCGGTGATCGAACTGAACCGCACCGTGGCGGTGGCGCGCGCGCAGGGGCCGCAGGCCGCGTGGCCGCTGCTGGAAGCCCTGCAGGAAGACGGCCGGCTGGACGGCTACGCGCCGCTGCAGGCGGTGCGCGGCGACCTGCTCGAACAACTGGGCCGCCGCGACGAAGCGCGCGCCGCCCTCGAGCGCGCCGCCGCCCTGAGCGGCAATGCCCGCGAGCGCGCCGCGCTGCTGGCCCGCGCGGCGAGCCTGTAGCGGCGGCACGCGGCCGCCGGTCCGCAGGCGCCGGGCTGCCCGGCACGGGGTTTCTCCGGAAAGAAGGCCCCATGCGGGGCCTTGCTTCCTTCCTGCCGGCGTGGGCCGCGCCCATGCTTTCGGCACTGCCCACGTGGCCGTGGCGCTGGCTACACTCCAGCGGTCGTTCGACCCCTTGGAGATGGATGTGAAGCGAATCGTGATCAGCCTGCTGGCGATGTCGGTGTCCACCGCATTGATGGCCGCGCCGCCGAAGTTCGACGGCGCGCGGATTTCCGCCGACGTGAAGGAACTGGCCTCCGATGCCTATGAAGGCCGTTCGCCGGCCACCGCCGGCGAGGAAAAGACCATTGCCTACCTGAGCCGGCAGTTCGCCGACGCCGGCTTGCAGCCCGGCGGCGACCTGCAGGACGGCAAGCGCCTGTGGACCCAGGCGGTGCCGCTGCTCAAGGGCGACATCGTCGGCAAGCCGCAGCTGTCGCTGTCCAGCAAGGGCACGCCGCAGGCGCTGACCCAGGGCCAGGAGATCGCCGTGCGCGCGGCCATGAACGGCGACAGCGTGGTGGCGATCAAGGACGCGCCGCTGGTGTTCGTCGGCTATGGCGTGAAGGCGCCGGAGCGCGACTGGGACGACTTCAAGGGCGTGGACCTGAAGGGCAAGATCGCGGTGATGCTGATCAACGACCCGGACTTCGAGACCGGCGTCGGCGATTTCGACGGCAAGGGCATGACCTATTACGGCCGCTGGACCTACAAGTACGAGGAGGGCGCGCGCCAGGGCGCGGCCGGCGTGCTGATCGTGCACGAGACCGCGCCGGCCTCCTACGGCTGGGCGACGGTGGCCGGTTCCAACACCAACACCATGTTCGACGTGGTGCGCGACAACCCGGCCGCGGCGCACCCGCCGCTGGAAGGCTGGATCCAGCGCGACCTGGCGGTGGACCTGTTCAAGCGCGCCGGCCTGGATTTCGAGGCGCTGAAGAAGCAGGCGCAGTCGCGCGACTTCCGCCCGGTGGAACTGAAGGGCGAGACCTTCTCGGCCGACTACGCGGTCAAGACCGAAGTCATCACCTCGCACAACGTGGTCGCGCGCCTGGAAGGCAGCCGCCACCCGGACGAGACCGTGCTCTATTCCGCGCACTGGGACCATATCGGCGTCGGCGAGCCGGACGCGCGCGGCGACCGCATCTTCAACGGCGCGCTGGACAACGCCAGCGGCACCGCCGCGCTGCTGGAACTGGCGCGCGGCTTCGCCAAGGCGCCGCGCCCGCAGCGTTCGGTGGTGTTCCTGGCGGTCACCGCCGAGGAAAAGGGCCTGCTGGGGTCGGAGTACTACGCCAGCCATCCGCTGTACCCGCTGGGCAAGACCGTGGCGCTGATCAACATGGACGGCATGGCGCCGTTCGGCCCGTCGCGCGATTTCGGCATCTACGGCTCGGCGCGTTTCGAGCTGCTGGACCAGCTGAAGGACGTGGCCAAGGGCTGGGACATCCGCTACACGCCGGACCCGAAGCCGGAAGCCGGCCTGTTCTTCCGCTCCGACCACTTCCCGTTCGCCAAGCGCGGCGTGCCGGCGCTGTCCTACTCGGCCGGGCAGGACTGGATCGACGGCGGCGTGGCCGCCGGCAAGCAGGCCTCGGATGACTACACCGCCAAGCGCTACCACCAGCAGGGCGACGAATGGCAGCCGGACTGGACCTTCGCCGGCGCCGCACGCGACCTGGAAGTGGTCTACACGCTGGGCGAGCAGCTGGCCAACTCCCGCGCCTGGCCGAACTGGAGCGCCGACGAGCCGTTCCGCGCCGTCCGCGACGCCAGCGCCGACGAGCGCAGGTAAGCGCCTGCCGGTGGGAGCGGCTGATGCCGCTCCCACCGGTTTTGCGGCGTTTCCAGCGCCCACCACCCCGCGTTTCATCGCCGAAGAACCCGGCCCGTCCGCCGTTTCCGCGGTTTCGTCGCATGCCGCTTGCAGCGCCGGCGGCGCTGCCTATGCTCGACGCCAATCCCTTCCGGTGGCCGCGCCATGTTCGCCAGCCTGTTCCTCGGTTTTCGCATCCTCGCCGCCTGGGCGCTGACCCTGCTGGTCGCCGGCTTCCTGTGGAGCGGCCTGTTCAGCGGCATGGACAGGGCGCCGGGCTGGATCTTCGCGATGGCCGCCATCGCCCTGACGGTGTTCGCGCTGACCTCGGTCGCCAGCCATATCCGCCGCGTCGCGCTGATCGCCGACCGGCTGGATTCGCAGACCCTGGCCAACCGCCATCGCCGCCAGGTGGAACTGCCGCTGGATGCATCCACCGCGTTCGCGCTGCTGGAGCAGGTGATCGGGCAGATGCCGCGCATCGAACGCATGGAGCGCTCCATCGGCACCCTGCAGCTGCGCGCCACCCAGCGCCGCGCCGATCCCTATGGCGAGCGCCCGCCGTCGCGCTGGAACCCGCTGGCGCGGCTGGCGATCCGCCACAACCAGATCACCGCGCGGGTCATTCCCGGCGTCGACACCAGCAGCGTCACCCTGTTCTTCGAACCCGATGCCGGGGCCTGGGTGGACCTGCTGCTGCTCGATGAAGGCAGCAACTACGAAAACGCCGATGCCATCACCCATGCGCTCAGCGGCAAGGTCGCCCAGCAGCGCCGCGAGGAGCGCGAGCACGCCGCGCGCACCGAGGCGGAGAAGGAACTCAGCGTCGCCCGCCTGAACCTGCTGCACGCGCAGGTCGAGCCGCACTTCCTCTACAACACGCTGGCCAACGCGCAGGTGCTGACCCGCAGCGACCCGGCCCGCGCCGAGCAGATGCTCGGCCACCTGATCCAGTACCTGCGCAGCTCGCTGCCGGGCATCGACCAGTCGGTGTCCACGCTGGGCCAGGAGCTGGAGCGCGTGCAGGCCTACCTGGAAATCCTGCGCATCCGCATGGGCGCGCGGCTCGCCCTGCAGATCGACGTGCCCGAGGCACTGCACGGCGTCAGCCTGCCGTCGATGTCGTTGCAGACCCTGGTGGAGAACGCCATCAAGCACGGCCTGGAGCCCAAGAGCGGCGGCGGCACGGTGTGGATCCTGGCGCGCGAGCGGGAGGGCGAGCTGACCATCACCGTCGCCGACGACGGCCAGGGCATCGGCACCGCCACCAGCGGCACCGGCATCGGCCTGAAGAACCTGCGCGAGCGCCTGCGCCTGAGCTGCGGCGAGCGGGCCACGCTGTCGGTGGTGTCCAACTTCCCCAGCGGCGTGGCGGCGACCATCAGCCTGCCGCTGGCCGCGCCGATCGCGCTGCCGTCCCCGGCCCCGGCCATGCCGGAGCTGCCCCATGCATCTTGATGCCCTGATCGCCGAGGACGAGCCGCTGCTGCGCCAGGCGCTGGTCGCGCAGCTGCAGCGGCTGTGGCCGGAGCTGCGCATCGTCGCCGAGTGCGAGGACGGCGCCGCCGCGCTGGAAGCGCTGGAAACGCTGAAGCCGGACCTGGCCTTCCTCGACATCCGCATGCCCGGCGTCACCGGCATCGACGTCGCCCGCGCGCTGGAGACGCTCAGCCCGCAGACCCAGGTGGTGTTCATCACCGCCTACGACCAGTACGCCATCGATGCCTTCGAGCGCGGCGCGGTCGACTACCTGCTCAAGCCGGTGGCCGACGAGCGCCTGCTGGCCACGCGCCAGCGCGTGCTTGCGCGGCTGCAGGCCGGCGCGCCGGACCGGCGGCTGCTGGACCAGCTGCTGGAGCAGCTGGCGCGGCGCCCGGCCGGGAAGGGCGCCACGCCGCCGCTGGCCTGGATCACCGCCAGCAACGGCCGCGAGACCCGGCTGGTGATGCTGGAGGAGGTGCTGTATTTCCGCGCCGACAGCAAATACACCGCGGTGGTCACCGCCGCCGAGGAACTGCTGCTGCGCAGCTCGCTGCGCGAACTGGCCGAAGCGCTGGACCCGCAGTGCTTCCGCCAGGTGCACCGCTCCACCATCGTCAACATGAAGGCGGTGGCGGCGGTGAGCCGCGACGACAGCGGGCGCGGCGTGCTGCGGCTGAAGAACCGCAGCGAGACGCTGGTGGTCAGCCAACCGTTCATGAGCCTGTTCCGCGGCATGTGAATCCCTGCCTGCGGCCGTACAAGGAGAAGTGCCATGCAGTACCTGA
Organism: Stenotrophomonas sp. Steno-Z2; assembly: GCF_056393235.1. Taxonomy (NCBI): domain Bacteria; kingdom Pseudomonadati; phylum Pseudomonadota; class Gammaproteobacteria; order Lysobacterales; family Lysobacteraceae; genus Stenotrophomonas; species Stenotrophomonas sp. Steno-Z2. The sequence continues at coordinate 176,240 of NZ_JBWJOY010000004.1, forward strand.
CCTTCCTGCTCGGCAGCCTGCTGGCGATGCTGGGCTACCGCGAACCGCAGGGGCAGACGTCCATCGTCCGCGTCAGCGGCGAGGCGGCCGTGCTCAGCCGCACCACGGTGGCCGGCGACCGCGCCCGCTTCCAGTGCCTGCAGAGCGAGAGCGGCAACTGTTTCTACCGGATCTACCGCGAGCAGTGCCGCGACGAGGCGGCCGGCGAGCTGTGCCGGCGGCAGGCGCTGGACGAATTCAGCGTGGGGGTGGGCAGCGTGCGCGACGTGCGGGGGCTGCCGGCCGGTTTCGGCCAGCAGGTGCAGGCCCGCAAAGCGCAACGCCGCGACTGAGCGCGGCGTTGCGGGAATGACGCTGGCGCGGAAGGCTCAGAAGGCCGGCTGCAGGCGCAGCCCGTCGTCGCCGATGTGGTTGAGCTTGCCGACCAGTTCCGAATGCTGCCGCATGCGGCCCAGCTCGCGCATGATGCGGATGTCTTCGTGGCGCAGTTCGCGCCGCGCCGCCACCGCCTGCTTGTAGTCCAGCACTTCCGGATAGTGCTGGGCCATTTCCAGCGCGTCGGCCACGGTCTCCACGCTGTCGGCGTCGGAGCTGATGCGCGCGCGGCTGTTGAAGGCCTTCATCCAGCGCTCGAAGCCGGCGGTGTGGTCGAACATGTTGGCCATGAACCAGATCACGAACAGGATCGACACCCACGAGCCGAACACGATGACCACCCGGGTGAAGGTGATGTGGAAATCATCGCGCCACAGGTAATTGGTGATCAGCCCCAGGATCAGCAGCGAGGACGCCTGCCAGAGCACGATGGAGGCCATCAGCCACTGGCACTTGGCCTTGGCCAGCACCGCCACCTCGTCGCGTATCTGTTCGTCGCTCAGGTTCTTCCAGTGCTCGACCTGCTTCTCGAACGGACTGCGGTACAGCTCATTGTCTTGCAGCAACAGACCCAAACCCTTGAACAACGCGATCATGTGGAGCTCCTTGCAGATACTGGCTGGAACGAGCGACGGATACGGCGTGGAACGATCTGGCGCTTCCAGTTCTAGCACTTTCAGGCCGCTTGGCAATGGGGGCGATGCGACGGAGTGGCGCCGCCGCCCTGGCCTCCACGCTGGCCTGCCTGCGCTCTTTTGCGGCGCATCATCGCGCAAGTGGCGGAATCGGAAATCGAAAATGCGCCGGCATGCTGCGCCTGCACAAACGACGTGGCCGGAGATGACCCGCGCGTGACCCGCGTCCGCCGGCCGCCAGCGCCGCCCACCTGCGCGGGCGCTCCCCTACGATGTGCGCATGCCGCCCCTGTCCAGACCCGTTTCCTCCGTGGCCGCCGCCCAGATCCGGCGCTGGGTGCTCGCTGCCTTCCCGCGCGACCAGAGCGGCATCGCCTATGACGCCCCGTTGGGCGACCCGGGTTGGTTCGGCCCGGACAGCGTGACCTGGCGCATCCATGCCGAATTCCCGGGCATGCTCGCCGGCGGCCTGTGCGCGTTGATGCTGCAGCTGCTGCACCCGCGGGCGCTGGCCGGCGTGCATGACCATTCCAACTTCCGGCAGGACCTGGTCGGGCGCCTGCGCCGCACCACCGCCTTCGTCGCCGGCACCAGCTACGCGCCGGTGGCGGAAGTGGAAAAGCTGGTCGAGCAGGTGCGGCGCATCCATGCGCGCATCGCCGGCACGCTGCCCGATGGCCGTACCTATGCCGCCGACGATCCGGAACTGCTCACCTGGGTGCATGTCACCGAGGCCCACGGCTTCCTCGAAGGCTGCCGCCGTTATTGCCGCGAAGTGCCTGCCGCCACCGCCGACCGCTACTACGACGAATACCGGCGCGTGGCCGAGGCGCTGGGCGCGCGCGAGGTGCCGGCCAGCGAGGCGCAGGTACACGACTACTTCGCCGCGCAGCAGCCGCAGCTGCGCATGGACGCGCGTGCGCGCGAGGTACTGGAGGTGCTCGAGGCCGTGCGCCTGCCGGTGCCGCTGCCGGGCCTGTCGCGCGAGCTTTTCCTGTCCGCCGGCGCGGCGCTGCTGCCGGACTGGGCGCAGCAGCTGCTTGGCCGCAGCCGCGGCCAGCGCCTGCGCGCCAGGCTGGCCGCGCGCACCCTGCGCGGGGCGGCGCCGCTGTTCCGCGCCGCGCTCGGCGATGGCGTCGCCACGCGCGCCTGCCGGCGGGTGGGGCGCGATCCCCGTTCGCTGCTGCGCTGGCCGCCATGAACGGCGCCGGCGGACAAATGAAAACGGGCGCCGAAGCGCCCGTTTCCAGGTCCGCCTGCCGGCGGCGCGTTACCAGACCTTGACCCGCTTGTCCGGGGCCAGGTACAGCGCCTGGCCTTCCTTGACCTCGAAGGCCGGATACCACGCATCCAGGTTGCGCACGGTCAGCGCGCGGAACTGGCCCGGCGCGTGCACGTTGGTCAGCAGCGAATTGCGCAGCGCCTGCTCGCGCATCTTGCTGCGCCAGGCCTGGGCGAAGCCCAGGAAGAAGCGCTGGTCCGGGGTGAAGCCTTCCAGGTCCTGCGCCGGCTTGCCCTGCTGCGCCATGCGGTAGGCGTCGTGCGCGGTCGCCAGGCCGGCCACGTCGGCGATGTTCTCGCCCAGGGTCAGGCGGCCGTTGACGTGCACGCCCGGGAACGGCTCGTAGCTGCTGAACTGCGCGGCCAGCGCGTCGCCGGCGGCGTTGAACTGTTTCAGGTCCTCGGCCGTCCACCAGTTGTGCAGCCTGCCGGTCTCGTCGAACAGCGCGCCGGCGTTGTCGAAGCCGTGGCTGATCTCGTGGCCGATCACCGCGCCGATGGCGCCGTAGTTTACCGCGTCGTCGGCCGCGGCGTCGAAGAACGGCGGCTGCAGGATCGCGGCCGGGAACACCAGCCGGTTCTCCAGCGGCACGTTCATCGCGTTGATGGTCTGCGGCAGCATCGCCCATTCGCCGTGGTCCACCGGCTGGCCGAGCTTGGCGATGTTGCGCCGGTACTCGAACAACGCCGCGCGCTGCGCGTTGCCCAGCGCGTCGTCGCGCTTCACTTCCAGCGCGCCGTAGTCGCGCCATTTGTCCGGGTAGCCCATGCCGACCTTGAGCCCGGCGACCTTGGCCTTGGCATGCGCCTTGGTTTCCGGCGACATCCAGTCCAGCGCGTCGATGCGCCTGGCGAAGGCGGCGATGATGTTCCTGGCCATCTCGTCGGCGCGCGCCTTGGTGGCGGCGTCGAAGTGGCGCTCGACGTAGATCCTGCCGACCGCCTCGCCGATGGCGTTGTTGGTTTCGCTGACGGCGCGCTTCCAGCGCTCGCTCTGCTGCGGGGTGCCGCTCATGGCGGTGCCGTGGAAGGCGAAGTGCGCGTCGGCGAAGGCCTTGGGCAGGTAGGGCGCGGCTTCGTCCAGCGCGTGGAAGGCCAGGTAGTCCTTCCAGGCGTCCAGCGGTTCGCTGGCGACCAGCCTGGACAGCGCGGCCACGGCCTTCGGCTGCCAGACGATGAAGTCCTGCTGCGCCGACAGCCCGGCCGCGTCCAGGAACGCCGCCCAGTCCATGCCCGGCGCCTTGCCCGCAAGGTCGGCCTGCTTCCAGGCGTTGGCGCCCTTCTCGACGTCGTTGGTTTCCTCCTGGGTGGCGTGGGCGCGCGCGATCTTCGTTTCCAGCGCGACGATGCGCGCGGCCTTGCCGGCGGCGTCGGCATCGCCGGACAGCTCCAGCAGCCGCGCGACATAGCCTTCGTAGGCCTTGCGCAGGTCGGCCATGCGCCCGCCTTCCAGGTAGAAGTCGCGGTCGGGCATGCCCAGGCCGCCCTGCACCAGGTAGGGCGCGTTGCGGTCCGGCTGCAGCAGGTCCACCGACACCCAGACGCCGAACAGGTGCGGCGTGTAGAAATTGGTGGCGTTGAGCAGGTCCACGTCGGCGCGCAGGCTGGCGCCCAGCGCGCGGGCCAGCGCCTGCCTGTCGGCGATGCCGGCGATGGCCTGCAGCTGCGGCTGCACCGGCGCCGCGCCACGCGCCTCGATGCCGGCCTCGTCCATGAAGGCGGCGTAGTAGTCGCCGATCTTGCGTGCCTCGCCGTCGCCGGCCGTGGCGGCTTCTTCCATGATCGCGCGGGTGTCGGCCAGGGTCTTCTCGTAGATGACGTTGAAGCTGCCGAAGCTGGAACGGTCGGCCGGGATTTCGGTGCGCTGCACCCACTGGCCGTTGGCGAAGTCGAAGAAGTTGTCGCCGGCGGCGACGCTGCGGTCCATGCCGGACACGTCGAAGCCGAAGCTGCCCAGCTGCGCCCTGGCCGGGGCCGCGGCGGCCGGCGTGGCGGTGGCGTTGGCTTCTTCGGCAGGGGCCTTGTCGCCGCCGCAGCCGCCCAGCGACAGCGCGGCACCGAGAGCGAGTGCGAGGATCGAACGTTGCGGGGTCATGGCGGTTCCGGATCGGGAAGTGGACCGGCAGTCTAGTCCCGCGCACCGGCACGCGCGCTCCCGATTCCGGCACTTGCTGCGGCGGCGGGGATATGCGCGATGGCGCCGGTGCCGCATGCAAGGCTTCCCGTCCGGGGCGGTTGTACTGCATGCTGTGAACGGACGTTGGAACAGGGCGCCTCCCGGGGAGGGGGAGCCGCTCTGCATGCGTGCCGCTCCGCGCCAACCGGGGCGCGCCGGCCGCGGCCCGCGCTTCCCGATGCCACGGCGGACGACGACGAACCAGACCATGCATGCCCATCGAATGCTGACGCAGGGAAGACGCCGGGACGCTGGGACATGAGCCAACCCCTGCGCCAGGTCGCCGCCTTCGGGATCGTGATCGCGCTGCTGCTGGCGGCGACGCTGGTGATCATGCTGTGGAACGATCGCGGCAGCCGCCTGCAGGCGGCGCAGCGGCAGAGCATGGCGCTGGCGACCGGCAGCGACCGCCTGCTGCGCGCGGAACTGACCACCCTGGAGCGCGCGCTGCGCGGCGCCGCCCGCGACGGACGCGAGTATTACCGGCAGGTGCCGGAACGGGCGCCCGCCCTGCTGGCGGCCAGCCTGCGCGGCACGCTCGAACGCAATACCGACCTGACCGCCATCACCCTGGTCGACGATGCCGGCATGCCGCTGGCCGGCGGCAGCGGCGACCCGACGCTGCCGCGGTGGACGGTGCCGCAGAACCGCGTGCTGGCCGGCGAGCTGTACGTCGGCGGACTGGAGGCGCTTCCCGGCGGCGGCATGGTGCTGGTGACCGCGGTGCCGGTGCAGCCCGGCCAATGGTTGCTGGCGCGCGTGCGCCTGGCGGTGTTCCAGCGCGTGGTCAGTGGCCTGGATACCGGCCGCAGCGGCGTGGTCTCGATCAGCAGCCGCCACGGCGAGCTGCTGGCGCACAGCCTGGACCCGTCGGCGGTGGAGCGGCCGCTGCCGCGGCCGATGCACCTGCCGCCGGCATCGGACCAGGTACAGGCGCTGGGCGTGGCGGTCAGCCCGATGGACGGCGTGCGCCGCATCGTCGCGGTGAGCGCGCCGCGCGACTACCCGCTGATCCTGTTCGCCGGCCTGTCCTACGACGAGGTCATGGCGCCGTGGCGCACGTACTTCTACGTCGCCATCGGCATCTACCTGCTGTACCTGTGCGGGTTCGCCTACCTGTACGCCAGCATGCGCCGCGGCGCGCAGCGCCAGGCGCGGCTGGCCGACGAACTGCGCACCGGCGCGGCCGAACTGGCGCTGGCCCACCAGGTCGGCAAGGTGGGCACCTGGTCGATCGACCGCAGGGGCGGAACCCTGCGCTGGTCGGCGCTGACCCGGCGCATGTTCGCGCTGCCGGCGCGGCAGGCGCGGCTGGAGGAGTTCTATGCGCAGGTGCACGAGGAAGACCGCCCCTGGCTGCGCCAGCAGGTCCAGCAGGCGACGGAGGCCGGGCGCGCGGTGAACGCGCTGTTCCGCCTGGTGCTGCGCGACGGCTCGGTGCGCTGGCTGTCGGCGCGCGGCGAGCGCGTGCACGGGCTGGGCCCGCACCCGCGCATGACCGGCGCGGTCACCGACATCACCGAGCGGGTGCGCAGCGAGGCGCGCGTGCAGCGCGCCGAGCACCAGTTCCGCCTCGTGTTCGAACGCAACCCGGCGCCGTTCTGGGTTTTCGACCTGGACACGCTGCAGTTCCTGGAAGTGAACCAGGCCGCGGTCGACCAGTACGGCTACAGCCGCGAGGAATTCCTCGCCATGACCATCCTCGACATACGCCCGGAAGACGGCAGAGAGGAAATCCTGCGCACGCTGGAGGAATCCCGGGACGGCAGTTCGCCGGCGCCGCGGGTGCGTACCCACCGGCGCCGCGACGGCAGCCGGTTCGAGGTGCTGGGGCACCTGGCGCGGCTGGAGTTCGATGGCCGCCCGGCCTGCCTGGTGCTGGCCGAGGACGTCAGCCAGCGGCTGGCCTACGAGCGCGACCTGGCCTGGCGCGCCAGCCATCACCCCGGCACCGGCCTGTTGACGATCCAGGCACTGGCCGAGCAGCTGGACGCCGGCGCGCCCGGCTACACCATCCTCCATGCGCAGCTGCGCGGGCTGCAGATGGTGGCCGACACGCTGGGCCGCGAAGCCGGCGACGAAGTCCTGCAGGCCATGGTCGCCCGGCTCGCCACGCTGGGCGCGCGCTACGGCCTGCTGGCCTACCAGCCGGCGGAGGATTTCGTGCTGGCGGTCGCCGGCGGGCATGATCCGCAGCGGGCGCTGGACGCGCTGCGCGCGGCGGTATCCGAGCCGGTGCGCGGCCGCGATTCCTTCCACCAGCTGGAGCCGCGCATCGGCGTGGCCGGCAGCCCGGACGACGGCGCGCGGGCCGACCTGGTGCTGGGCCGCGCGGCGCAGGCGGCCCATGCCGCCCGCGAGAACGGCGTGGTGGTGCTGCGTTTCGACCACGCGCTGGCGCAGCGCCATGCCGACCGGCTGCAACTGGCCGGGCGCATCCACCTGGCCATCGAGCGCGACGAATTCGAGCTGTATTTCCAGCCGATCCGCCATGCCGCCGACGGCTCGCCGGCCGCGCTGGAGGCGCTGCTGCGCTGGCCGCAGCCCGACGGCAGCTTCATCCCGCCGTCGGACTTCATCCAGCTGTGCGAGGACACCGGCCAGATCATCGCGCTGGGCCGCTGGGTGATCCGCGCCGCCGCGCACGCCGGCCGCGTGCTGGCCGACCACGGCTGGGCCGGCCTGCCGGTGGCGGTCAATGTCTCGGCGGTGCAGCTGTTCAACAGCGACCTGGCCGGCGAGTTCGCCCGCGCGGCCGCGGAGCAGGGGCTGGCGCCGGGCGCGCTGCAGATGGAGCTGACCGAGAGCAGCCTGATGCGCAACCCGGCGCAGGCGATGCAGGTGCTGGAAAGCCTGAGCGCCAGCGGCATCGCGGTGGCGCTGGACGACTTCGGCACCGGCTTTTCCAGCATGTCCTACCTGCAGCACCTGGCGCTGGACTCGTTGAAGATCGACCGCGCCTTCGTCGCCGACGTGGAGCGCAACCCGCGCAATGCCGCCATCTGCCGCGCGCTGCTGTCGCTGGGGCACAGCATGGGGCTGGTGGTGATCGCCGAGGGCGTGGAAACCGAAGGCCAGCTCGACTGGCTGGTGGCGCACGGCTGCGACCAGGTGCAGGGCTACCTGCTGGGCCGGCCGATGCCGCTGCGCGAACTGCTGGCGCTGCTGGCGCTGGCGCGCGATTCAACCTGAGCGCGCGCCGGCCGTGCCCGCGCCGAGCTGCTCGACCAGATAGTCGATGAAGCTGCGTACCTTCGGCGCCAGGTGGCTGCGGCTGGCGTAGACCGCATGGATGCCGACCGGCGGCAGGCGCCAGTCCGGCAGCACCGGCACCAGGCGGCCGTCGGCCAGCGCCGGGCCGACGATGAAGTCGGGCTGGGCGATGATGCCCATGCCGGCGATGGCGGCCTCGCGCAGCACCTCGCCGTTGTTGGCGCGCATGCGCGCCCTGACCGGCACGTTCACCTCGCCCTGCGCGCCCTGCAGCTGCCAGCTGTCGCCGCCGGCCCAGTAGCTGTAGGCCAGGCAGGCGTGCCCGGCCAGGTCGTCCGGCCGCGCCGGCGTGCCGTGCCGCGTCAGATAGGCCGGCGCGGCGCACAGCACGATGGCCGCTTCGGCCAGGCGGCGGGCGATCAGCGACGGCGCCGGCTGGCGGGTGATGCGGATGGCCAGGTCGTAGCCCTCCTCGACCATGTCCACCTGGCGGTCGGACAGCGACAGGTCCAGCTCCACGTCCGGGTGGCGTCCGGCATAGCCGGGCAGCAGCGGCGCCAGCCGGGCGATGCCGTAGCTGACCGGCGCGTTGATCCGCAGCCGGCCCGAAGGCTGCAGCGCCTGCGCGCCCACCGAGGCTTCCAGCGCGTCGAACTCGGCCAGCAGCTGCACGCAGCGCTGGTAGTAGGCCGCGCCGATGCTGGTCGGGCTGACCCGGCGCGTGGTGCGGTTGAGCAGGCGGGCCGACAGGCGCCTTTCCAGCGCGGCGATCTGCCGCGTGACGGCGGCGGTGGACAGGTCCAGCGCCGCGGCGGCGGCGCTGAAGCCATTGCGCTCGACCACCGCGACGAACACCCGCATGGCATCGATGGTGTCCATTGTTTCCGCTTCGGCAATAAAACGTTGATGCCGAGGTTATTTGTTGCCATGTGCCGCGGCAATAAGCTGGGCGGCATCGCCTCCTGCGTGGAGTTCCCCATGTCCGCCCTGCCGTCCCTGTACATCTCCCATGGTTCGCCGATGACCGCGCTGCAGCCCGGCCCGGTGGGGCCGCGCCTGGCCGAACTGGCCGCCGCGCTGCCGCGTCCGCGCGCCATCGTGATGGCCTCGGCGCACTGGCTGGGCCGCGCGCCGACGGTGTCGGCGGCGGCGCGGCCGGAAACCATCCACGACTTCGGCGGCTTCCCCGACGCGCTGTACCGGCTGCAATACCCGGCCCCCGGCGCGCCGGAACTGGCGCAGGACGTGGCGGCGCGGCTGGCCGCGGCCGGCCTGTCGCCGGCGATCGACCCGCGGCGCGGGCTCGACCACGGCGCCTGGGTGCCGCTGCGCCTGCTCTACCCGCAGGCCGACATCCCGGTACTGCAGCTGTCGATCCAGCCGTCGCTGGGGCCCGGGCACCAGTGGGCGATGGGCCGCGCGCTGGCACCGCTGCGCGACGAAGGCGTGCTGCTGGTCGGCTCCGGCAGCATCACCCACAACCTGCACGACTGGCGCAGCTACGCGCAGGGCGGGGAAGCGCCGTACGTGCGCCCCTTCATCGAGTGGGTGGAACGTAAACTGCTGGCCGACGACGTGCCGGCGCTGCTGGACTACCGCCGCCAGGCGCCGTTCGCCGAGCAGGCGCATCCCACCGACGAGCACCTGCTGCCGCTGCACTTCGCGATGGGCGCGGCCGGTTCGGACCGGCTCGGCGCGCGGCGCATCGATGCCGGCATCGACATGGGCTTCCTGGCGATGGACATCTACCGCTTCGACGGCGCGGCCTGATCGTCCGGATTCGTGCCGGAACACCCGCCGCCGTCATCGGCGGCGGCGCGGGGCTGTGGTAGTTTTTCCGCGTGGGTCCAACCGTCGCCGCCAAGGTGGTGACTTCGTGGAGAGGCATGCACACGATCGAAGTCGTTCTGGCGATGTTGGTGGCGGTGGTCGCCAGCGGCTACCTGGTGAGAATCCTGCCGTTTTCCCTGCCGCTGCCGCTGGTGCAGATCGGCCTGGGGGCGCTGATCTCCGGCGTGTTCAAGCGCGGCCACGCGCTCGAGCCGGACATGTTCTTCCTGCTGTTCCTGCCGCCGCTGCTGTTCCTGGACGGCTGGCGCATCCCCAAGCAGGGCCTGTTCCGCGACAAGGGCGCGATCCTGGAGCTGGCGTTCGGCCTGGTGGTGTTCACCGTGGTCGGCGCCGGCCTGCTGATCCACTGGCTGATCCCGGCCATGCCGCTAGCGGTGGCGTTCGCGCTGGCGGCGATCATCTCGCCCACCGACCCGGTGGCGGTGGGCGCGATCGCCTCGCGCGTGCCGATTCCCAAGCGGCTGATGCACATCCTGGAAGGCGAGTCGCTGCTCAACGACGCCTCCGGCCTGGTCTGCTTCCGTTTCGCGGTGGCCGCGGTGATGACCGGCAGCTTCTCGTTGGCGCAGGCCTCGCTGACCTTCCTGTGGGTGGCCTTCGCCGGCCTGGGCATCGGCGTGGCGGTGACCCTGGGCGTGTCCACTTTCCAGCGCTGGCTGTGGCGCAGCTTCGGCGAGGAACCGGGCGCGGCGCTGCTGGTCAACCTGCTGATCCCCTTCGCCGCCTACCTGCTGGCCGAGGAATTCAACGCCTCCGGCATCCTGGCCGCGGTCGCCGCCGGCATCACCATGAGCTACGTCGAGCTCACCGGCCGCATCAGCGGCAGCATGCGCGTGCAGCGCGCGGCGGTGTGGAACACGGTGCAGTTCAGCTTCAACGGCATCATGTTCGTGCTGCTCGGCGAGCAGCTGCCGGGCATCGTGCAGCGCGCGGTGGACACCATCGCGGTCACCGGCCACCGCGAATGGTGGTGGCTGGCGATCTACGTGCTGGCGATCAACGCGATGCTGGTGGTGCTGCGCCTGGCCTGGGTGTGGCTGTCGCTGCGCTGGAACCTGCTGCGCGCGCGCTGGCGCGGCGAGGAACGCGTGACCACGACCTCTTGGCGCGTGGTGCTGGCGATGTCGGTGGCCGGCGTGCGCGGCGCCATCACCCTGGCCGGCGTGCTGACCCTGCCGTTGATGGTGCCCGGCGGCGAACCGTTCCCGGCGCGCGACCTGGTGATCTTCCTGGCCGCCTCGGTGATCCTGGTGTCGCTGCTCGGCGCCAGCGTGCTGCTGCCGCGGCTGCTGCGCGGGCTGGAACTGCCGCGCGACGACGACAGCCGGCGCGTGGAGGACCTGGCCCGCAAGCTGTCGTCCAAGGCCGCGCTGGCGGCGGTGGAGAAGACGCGCCAGCAGCTGGTGGAAGGCCAGACCACCACCAACGTGCAGCTCTACAACGACGCCGCGGCGCGGGTCAGCCTGCTGTACCAGCGCAACCTGGAGAAGGGACAGGGCCCGGACGAGGACCCGGAGAAGGTGCGGCGCATGGAGCAGGCTTACCGCAGCCTGCGCTCGGCCGGACTCACCGCCGAGCGCGAGGAGCTGTTCCGGCTGACCCGGCGCGGGCAGATATCCGACGAGGTCGCGCGCAAGCTGATCCGCAACCTGGACCTGCTGGAGAGCCGGCAGCGCGACTAGCGGGGAGGGCGCGGCGCCGGGTGGCGCCCGGCGCTGGCTTTCGGGGGTGGAGCCCGCGGCCGGGCTCCGTCCCGCCTTACTTCAGGTTGAGGAAATACGGCTCGACCGCGCCGTTGATCTTCAGCGTCATCGGGTTGCCGCGGCGGTCGCGGGCCTTGCCCGCCTGGACGCGGATCCAGCCCTCGCTGACCGAATACTCCTCCACGTCGTCGCGCTCGACGCCGTTGAAGCGCACGCCGACGCCGCGTTCGAGCGCGGCCGGGTCGTGGAACGGGCTGCTGGGGTTGACCGCCAGGCGGTCGGGAGGGGTATCGCTCATGTCTGTGTTCGTTGACGGCCACCGTGGCCCTCTTCAGGCGCACAAGGATAACCGCTGCGGCTTCCGCTGCCGCGCGCGCGGCGGCAGAATGCGCGCCATCACGCAGTGGAGAGCCGCCATGCCCGACAACAGTGCCGACTACGAGGATTCCGACGAACTGCTGCCGACCTTCGACGAGGACGACCACCCGGCGCGGGTGTGGAACCTGCTGTGGCTGATCAACCCCGGCGACGAGGAAACCGCGCTGCAGCAGTTCGATGCCTGGCGCGAAGCGCGCGCCGGCGCCGAGGACGAGGCCGGCGACGAGCAGTGGCTGTGGGACCTGAAGGACGCCATCGACTGGCGCGCGGGCTTCTACGTGGACTGGAAGGACGTCGATTCGTTCGTGGCCGCGCTCGACGAGCTGGCCGCGCGCTGGAACCTGCGCATCGACTGGGGCGGCGACCTGGACGACGAGGACTTCGCGCAGGATCTCGACGTGCCCACGCTGATGGCGACCGCGCACGACCGCCTGCGCGAGCACGGCTACACGCTGTGGAACTGGAACACCGGCGGCGACGGCTACGCCGGCTGGATCGCGCTCAGCCGCGACGACGAGGCGATGCTGGCGCTGTGCTCGCTGCTGGGCGTGGAAGTGCGGCCGGGCAGCGACCCGTTCTGAATCCCGCCGTGCCCGCGTAGCGGCGGCGTTTGCCCCGCAGGCCCTGGCGGACGGGGCGGATGCCACGGGAAGCGCGCGGGCCGGCCCCGCGCCTATGGCTGGTATTGCGCCCGCGCGTTGGCGATGACCCGCCGCACCAGCTCGCGGTCGGTGTGGCGCGAGATGGCGCGCGCGCCCAGCGCGATGGCGGTTTCGCGCAGCGGCGCCGGCACGTCGTAGTGCGCGCCGCTGGGCCGGTTCTGGAACGCCCGCCGCGGAATCCCGAGCTGCCGCGCCATGGCGTGCAGCTCGGGCAGAGTGTCGGCCAGCAGATGCGCCCAGCGCTCGCCGCGCCAGGGGTGTACCGCATCGTCGATATAGACCGTCACCGCGGCGCCGCCGCTCAGGCCTGCGGCTTGTCGCCGGCTTCGGCTTCGGCTTCGGCGCCGGTCGCCGCTTCGCTGGCGCCGGCTTCATCGGCGGCATCGTCGCCGTCGGTCGCGGCTTCCTCGCCTTCGACGCCCTCGAATTCGGCGACCAGGCCGGCCAGGTAGTCGTCGGCGCTCTTGCCTTCGGCCGCGGCGGTGGCGTCGATCAGCTGCTGCAGCTGTTCGGAGTGCTCCAGGGTGACCTTGCGGCCTTCCTTCTCCTGCACGTTGGCCAGGTGCTTGAGCATGGCCAGCATCGGCACCGGGTTGTCGGCGTTGCCCATGGTCTGGCCGCCGATGGACAGCAGCCACTGCCGGCCCTGCAGGCCGATGGCGGCGACCACCTGGCCTTCCTCGTTCACCAGCACGGCGTGGTTCTGGACCTGCTGCTGCGCGTCCAGGCGCAGGAACGGGCGGCGGGGCTGCTGCTTCTTGCGCTTGTCGCGCTTGGCTTTGGACTGCTTGGACATGGGCGTTCGACGAAAGGAAACGGCCGCCATTGTAGGCGGCCGCTGCCGGTGTTGCCGAACCCGCGCCGCGGCGCGGGCCTTCAGTGGATGCCGGCCCCGGGCGCCGCGGCCGCCCCGTCGTCCGCGGCGGCCGGTGTGGCAGGTGCCGTGGCGCCGGGCATGGGCAGCGCGGCGATGGCCGACAGCGCGGCGGCCTCGGCCTCCTTGGTCATCACCACGATGCTGATGCGGCGGTTGATCGGGTTCTGCGGGTCGGTCTTGTCGAACAGCACCGAGGAGGATAGCCCGATCACCCGCGCCACCTTGTCCTCCGCCATGCCGCCTTCCAGCAGGGCGCGGCGCGCGGCGTTGGCGCGGTCCGCGCTCAGTTCCCAGTTGCTGTAGCCCAGCTGCGTGGAATAGGCGGTGGTGTCGGTATGGCCGCCGATGCTGATGTGGTTGGGCACCTGGTTGATGAAGTGCGACAGCTCGCGCAGGATCTGGCGCGTGTACGGCATCAGCGTGGCGCTGCCCATGTCGAACATCGGCCGGTTCTGCTTGTCCACGATCTGGATGCGCAGCCCTTCGGGGGTGATGTCCAGCAGCAGCTGGTCCTTGAACGGCTCCAGCGCCTGGCTCCTGCTGATGGCTTCCTCCAGCTCCTGCTTCAGCGCTTCCAGCTGCCGCTTCTCGCGTTCGCGCTCGTCCACCGGCGTGGGCACGGCTTCGCGCTGGTTCTGGAAGGGGTCGTTGCTGTTGCCGCGGGAGATGTCGGTGGCGCCGCCGAGCCTGATCATCGAGGTGCTGGCGCCACCGGGCCCGGCCATGCCCGGCGCCGGCGTGGCGCTGGCGCCGCTGAGCGGGCTCGGGTTGCGGAAATACTCGGAAATGGCCGCGCGCTCGGGCTTGCTGGTGGAGGCCAGCAGCCACATCACCAGGAAGAAGGCCATCATCGCGGTGACGAAGTCGGCATAGGCCACCTTCCACGAACCGCCGTGGTGGCCGCCCCCTTGGATCTTCTTCACCCGCCGCACGATCACCGTGGGCTTGGCATCGTTGCTGGCCATGGCTTATTTGACCGACTTCAGGTGCTGCTCGAACTCGGTGAAGCCCGGGCGCAGCGCCGATGGCACGGTCTTGCGCGCGAACTCCAGGGCGATCTTCGGGTTGTAGCCGCGCAGGCAGGCCAGCAGGGCGGTCTTGACCGACTCGTAGATGCGCGAATCCTGTTCGGCGCGCGCTTCCACCGCGGCCGCGATCGGGCCGATGAAGCCGTAGCCGAGCAGGATGCCGAGGAAGGTGCCGACCAGCGCGCCGGCCACGTGCGCGCCGACTTCCTTGATATCGCCGCCGATCGAGCCCATGGTGATGACGATGCCCAGCACCGCGGCGACGATGCCGAAACCGGGCAGGCCGTCGGCGACCTTGGTCAGCACGTGCGCCGGCTCCATCGCCTCGTGATGGTGTTTTTCCAGCTCCAGCTCCAGCAGCGGTTCCAGCTCGTGCGGTTCGATGTTGGAGCCGATCATCAGGCGCAGGCAGTCGGTGATGAAATCCACCAGGTGGTGGTCGGCCTGGATCTTGGGGTAGTTGGCGAAGATCGGGCTTTCGGCGGCGTTCTCGACGTGCTCCTCGAGCGACATGAAGCCTTCGCGGCGCGCCTTGTTGAGCAGTTCGTACAGCAGGCTCAGCACGTCCAGGTAGTCCTGGCGCTTGTAGCGCGGGCCCTTGAACACGCCGACCACCGAGCCGAGCGTCTTCCTGACGGTCTTGGCCGGGGTGCCGACCAGGAAGGCGCCCAGCGCGGCGCCGCCGATGATCACCAGCTCGAAGGGCTGCCAGAGCGCGCCGAGCTTGCCGTGCGCGCCGACATAGCCGCCGAGTACGCTGAGGATGACGACAAGCAGACCGACGATGATGAGCATGGGGCAGGGGACACGGGAGGGGATATCCCGTTGTCGGCCGTGCCGGCCGGAACTGAAGCGGGAAAGTGTGAACTCAGTCGGAGGCCGTCGCTTCGACGCCGCCGCGCCGCAGCGGGTCCGGCCAGGCCGCGCCGCGGTCGACGAAGGACAGCGAAACCGAGTTCAGGCAATGCCTTTCGAAGGTCGGCGGCGGGCCGTCGGGGAACACATGGCCCAGGTGGCTGCCACAGCGGGCGCAGACGATTTCCGTGCGCACCATCCCGTGGCTGGTATCGCGGATGCGGCCGATATGCGCCGGGTCGAACGGAGCGAAGAAACTCGGCCAGCCGGTGCCGGAGTCGAACTTGGTGCTGGAGCGGAACAGCGGCAGGCCGCACAGCCGGCAGCAGTAGGTGCCCTCGCGCTTGTTGTCCAGGAACACGCCGCAGAACGGCGCCTCGGTGCCGTGGTGGAGCAGGACGCGGCGCTCGTCCTCGCCCAGGCCGGCGACCAGGGCGTCGCGCTGGGCGGCATCGGGGGGAGTCAGGTCGAAAGCGGTCATGGGGGCGCCTCCGTGGGGGATGGAACGCCATGGTAGGCGCGGGCCGGCGTGGCTCCAACCGCCGCGTTAATGGCCCCTGCAGCGCCGGGGAGGCATGATCGCCCCATACGCACCTGTGGGAGTGCCCGATGAAAAGGATTCCTCTGTTGCTGCTTGCGATGTTGGCCGCCGTCCCCGCCATGGCACAGCTCAGGCCCGCGCCGCCGCCGACGCAGACCCGGCCGGTAAGCCTGCCGCCGCCCTCGAAGCCGGCCAGCGATGCCACCGGCCAGGCGGCCGACAACGCGCGCCTGCGCGAGCGGCTGGAACGCCCGGCGCTGGGCGACCGGCCCGCGGCCAAGCCTACGGCCAAGCCCGCCGCGAAGCCGTCGCCGACCGCGGCGGTACCGGTGTACGACCACGACGGACGGCGACTCAACGGCATGCGCCCGGCGGGCCCCGGCCGGGTGATGGACACCCGCACCGGCCGTTACCACGACACCGTGCCCAGCGGCGACGGCGTGCGCATCGTGCGCTGAGCGCCGGCGGGCTTAACCACCGGCAACGCGGGCCGCGCAGTCACCCAGGTCACGGCGGGAATCACCGCATCTTGGCGCGTGCATAACCCTTCCGGGGCGCACTGTGCGCATGCGCAGTCGATGCGCGTCCACATGCCGTACCGGAGTACCGAAATGTCCAACATGCACCAGAACCATCCGAACCCGGGGCATGCCCCGCAGCGCAACGCCGGCCAGCCGGCGCCGCAGGAACCGCAGCGGCCGTCGAAGACCGCCGGCGCCAGCGAAGCCGCCGGCAAGGCCGACAAGCAGGCGCACAAGGCGCCGGAACGGGACCGCCGCTGACAACGCGGCGGGCAGTGTCCGATGAGCAAGCGGCGGGCCTGTCCCGCCGCTTTGTCGTCGGCCCACTTCAATCGGCGATGGGCAGGCTGAGCGTCTCCTTCACTTCCTCCATCACGATGTAGCTCTTGGACTCGCGCACGTGCGGCAGGCTGAGCAGGGTGCTGCCGAGCAGCTTGCGGTAGGAGGCCATCTCGTTGATGCGCGCCTTGAGCAGGTAGTCGAAGTCGCCCGAGACCAGATGGCACTCCAGCACGTTGGGCAGTTTGAGCGCGGCGCGGCGGAATTCCTCGAAGATGTCGCCGGATTTGTAGGCCAGCGAAATCTCCACGAACACCAGCAGCCCGGCCTTCACGTACTGCGGGTCCAGCCGCGCGTAGTAGCCGGTGATCACGCCCTCGCGTTCGAGCCGGCGGACGCGCTCGGTGCAGGGCGTGGTGGACAGGCCCACGCGCTCGCCCAGTTCGGTGAAGGAAATGCGGCCCTCGGCCTGCAGGATGCGCAGGATGCGGCGGTCGATCTTGTCCAGTTCGCGGCTGCGGGTGGCCATGGCGCTCTGCTTTGCGTGAAGGAAACGGGAAATTACCCTGTTTTATCCTGCAATACGGGAAAAATCACTGGAATGGGCTGAATATACTGCGCCGTTCATGGCCCCTGCCCGATCCTGCGCAGGGAATTGACAGGGTCCGAGCCTGCCGTCGCTCCCGCCGCCTCCGCGCCGGGCATGGGCGGGCTCCCAGGAGAGAACGATGCGGGTTCTGATACTCGGCAGTGGTGTGATCGGCACGACCAGTGCGTGGTACCTGCGGCAGGCAGGTCATGAGGTCACGGTGGTGGACCGGCAGCCGGGCCCGGCGCTGGAAACCAGCTTCGCCAACGCCGGCCAGCTTTCCTTCGGTTACACCTCGCCGTGGGCCGCCCCCGGCGTGCCGCTGAAGGCGATCAAGTGGCTGTTCCAGGAACACGCGCCGCTGGCGATCCGCCCCACCGCCGACATGGCCCAGTACCGCTGGCTGTGGCAGATGCTGCGCAACTGCACCGCCGGCCGTTACGCGATCAACAAGGCGCGCATGGTGCGCATGTCCGATTACAGCCGCGACTGCATCAACGAGCTGCGCGCGGCCACCGGCATCGACTACGAAGGCCGCCAGCTGGGCACCACCCAGCTGTTCCGCACCCAGCAGCAGCTGGACGCCGCCGCCCAGGACATCGAAGTGCTGCGCCAGTACGGGGTGCCCTACGAGGTGCTGGACCGCCAGGGCGTCGTGCGCGTGGAACCGGCCCTGGCCGGCAAGGCCGACACCCTGGTCGGCGCGCTGCGCCTGCCCGAGGACCAGACCGGCGACTGCCAGCTGTTCACCCGCCGGCTGGCCGCGCTGGCCGCCGCCGCCGGCGTCGAATTCCGCTTCGACCAGGACGTGGCCGGCCTGCAGCGCGAGGGCGACCGCATCACCGGCGTGCGCATCGGCGGCCGGCTGGAGACCGCCGACCAGTACGTGGTCGCGCTCGGCAGCTATTCGCCGCAGCTGCTGGCGCCGCTGGGCATGCGCCTGCCGGTGTACCCGCTCAAGGGCTATTCGCTGACCCTGCCGATCACCGACGCGGCGATGGCGCCGACCTCGACCATCCTGGACGAGAGCTACAAGGTGGCGGTGACCCGCTTCGAGGACCGCATCCGCGTCGGCGGCATGGCCGAGGTGGCCGGGTTCGACCTGTCGCTGGACCCGCGCCGCCGCGCCACCCTGGAAAAAGTGGTCAACGACCTCTATCCACACGGCGGCGACCTGTCCCGCGCCGAGTTCTGGACCGGCCTGCGCCCGGCCACGCCGGACGGCACCCCGGTCATCGGCGCCACGCCGTACCGCAACCTGTTCCTCAATACCGGCCACGGCACCCTCGGCTGGACCATGGCGGCCGGCTCCGGCCGTTACCTGGCCGACCTGATGGACGGCCGCAAGCCGCAGATCAGCACCGAAGGCCTGGACATCTTCCGCTACGGCGGCCAGGGAGCGGCCTGATGCGCCCGGCACAGGCCCTCATCGACCTGGAAGCGCTGCGCGGCAACTACCGGCTGGCGCGGCAGCTGGGCGGCGGCAAGGCGCTGGCGGTGATCAAGGCCGATGCCTACGGCCACGGTGCGGTCGCCTGCGCGCGCGCGCTGGAGGCCGAGGCCGACGGCTTCGGCGTGGCCTGCATCGAGGAGGCGCTGGAACTGCGCCAGGCCGGCATCCGCAAGCCGGTGCTGCTGCTGGAAGGTTTCTTCGACGCGGCCGAGCTGCCGCTGATCGTCGAGCACGCGCTGTGGACCGCGGTGGCCTCGCGCTGGCAGGTCGAGGCGGTGGCCGCGTTCCGCAGCGACGCCCCGCTGCAGGTCTGGCTGAAGCTGGACAGCGGCATGCACCGGCTGGGCCTGTCGGTGGAGGAATTCCGCGCCGCGCATGCGCGGCTGTCGGCGCTGCCGCACATCGCGCCGATGGTGCTGATGAGCCACATGGCGCGGGCCGACGAACTGGACAGCCCGCGCACGCTGGAACAGCTGGACACCTTCAACCGCGCCATCGATGGCCTGCCCGGCGAAACCAGCCTGTGCAACTCGCCGGCGCTGCTGGGCTGGCCGCAGGTGCGCAGCGACTGGGTGCGGCCGGGCCTGATGCTGTACGGGGCCGACCCGCTGTACCCGCAGCCGAGCGCGCACGCCGACCAGCTGCGCCCGGTGATGACCCTGCAGTCGCGGGTGATCGCGGTGCGCGAGATCGGCGCCGGCGAACCGCTGGGCTACGGCGCGCGCTTCGTCGCGCAGCGGCCCACGCGCGTGGGCGTGGTGGCGATGGGCTATGCCGACGGCTACCCGCAGTTCGCGCCCAACGGCACCCCGGTGCAGATCGACGGCGTGCCCGGCCAGCTGATCGGGCGGGTGTCGATGGACATGCTCACCGTCGACCTCACCGACCACCCGCAGGCCGGGCTGGGCAGCATCGTGCAGCTGTGGGGCACGGCGCCGACCATTTCCGAACTGGCGCCGCGCTGCAACACCAGCGCCTACCGGCTGCCCTGCAGCCTCAAGCGCACGCCGCGCGTCTATCTGTCGCAACAGGCAACAGAAAAGGGCCGCTGACGCGGCCCTTTCCTTGCATCCTCGTGCGGTCGCGAGCGCCGCCGCCGGCGTCAGAGCCCGGCGGTGGCGCGGTCCTCGCGCAGCTCGCGGCGCAGCCAGTCGTCCAGCAGGCGCTTTTCGTAGCGCAGCGGATCGGTGTCCGACAGGCGCGTGTTGCCGTACAGGTAGGCGTTGTCCACCAGCTTGCGCTCGCCCTTGTCGATCACCTGGCCCTGCGCGTCGGTCAGGGTGAACTGCAGGCTGATGCGCGGCGGGTAGATGTCGCGCATGAAGCGCACGTCGTCCATGCGCGGGCCATGCCAGGGCTCGTAATCGCCGGCGCGCTTGATGTCGGTGATGGTGACGCTCATCTGCTGGCCTTCGGGCAGCTTGCTGGAAGCCTGCTTGCGCAGGTACTCGGCCAGGTCGGCCACCCAGTTGCCGCGCTCGGCTTCCCAGCGGTTGCGGTTCTGGCGCAGCTCGGTGAAGCCGGACGGGTCGTTCCACTGCACCTGCACCGGGCCTTCCACGGCCAGGGCGCGCGGCGCCTGCGGGTCGGTGACCCTGGCGGGCCCGGCGGCGGCGGTGCCCGCCACGAGCAGGCAGGCCAGCGCCAATGCGGCAAGAGTCGGGGTCTTCATGACGAACCTCCGGTGACGGGTGTGTGTCCTGCAGTGTGGGGGCGATCGCCGCGCCGGGCAATCGCCGGGCGCCGGGCGGTTGGAGCCGGGTTGCGGACGGTTCATCATCACATGCCGTGGATAGCGGCACGCCCAGACTTGCCTCCCCCTGCCGCACCGCTGCAGAGACCCGCCGAACCGCCTTGAGCATGCGTCCACCCGAACTGGAGCCGTTCCTCCCGCCGCCGGCGCCCCCGGTGGCCGCGGGCTTGGAGAGCTCGCCGCTGTACCAGGAGGTGTTCGAGGCCGTCGGCACCGGTTTCTGCGTGATTGAGGTGCTGTTCGACGAAGCGCGCGCGGTGGACTTCGTGCACTGCAAGGTCAACGCCGCGTTCGAGCGCATCACCGGCCTGGCCGACGTCGTCGGGCGGCGCGCCACCGAGGTGCTGCCGGGGCTGGACGAGTACTGGTTCAGGGTGTTCGGGCGGGTGGTCGGCGAGGGCATGCCGGTGCAGTTCGAGCGCTACCTGCCGCAGCTCGGGCGCTGGTACTCGGTCGAGGCGGTGCGGCTGGGGCCGGCGGCGGCGCGACGGGTCGCGGTGCTGTTCTTCGACATCTCGCGGCGCAAGCAGATCGAGACCGACCTGGCCGAGAGCGAGGCGCGCTTCAGCGCGCTGGCCGATGGCCTGCCGATGCCGGTATGGGTGCTGGACGACCTGGGCCATGTGCGCTTCGTCAACAACGCCTTCGGCAGCTTCTTCGGGCTGGACGGCGACCATGCCTTCGGGCCGCGCTGGTGGGAAGGGCTGCTGCACCCGGAAGACCTGACGGTCTTCGAGTACGCGCTGGAAGAGGCCCTGTCCAACGAACGCGAGCTGCACCTGAGCGCACGCCTGCGCCGCCACGACGGCCAGTGGCGCTGGCTGGAGATGAACGCCGCGCCGCGTTTCTCGGCCGATGGCCGCTTCATCGGCCTGGCCGGCAACAGCCCGGACATCACCGAGCGCCGCGAGATCGAGATGGCGCGCGAGGAACTGCTGGAGGCCGAGCGCGCCGCGCGCAACGCGGCCGAAGGCATGGCGCGGGTGAAGGACGAATTCCTCGCCACCCTGTCGCACGAGCTGCGCACCCCGCTCACCACCATCCTGGGCTGGAGCGAACTGCTGCTGCAGCGCATGGAACCCGAGCATCCGATGCGCCGCGGCGTGGAGGTGATCGCCAGCAGCGCGATGGCGCAGAAGCGGCTGATGTCGGACATGCTCGACCTGAGCAGCATGCTGCTGGGCAAGGTGCAGTTGGAGGTCGAAGTACTCGACCTGGCCGAACAGGTGCGCGAGGCGGTGCGCCTGCAGGAGCTGGTGGCGCAGGGCAAGGCGCAGACCCTGGTGGTCGATGTGCCGCAGGCGCCGTGCCCGGTGCTGGGCGATGCGACGCGCCTGCAGCAGGTGCTGTGGAACCTGCTGGCCAACGCGATCAAGTTCACCCCGGTCGAGGGCCGGGTCGAGGTCGTGCTGCACCAGGAGGAAGAGCACTACGTGGTGGACGTGCGCGACAACGGCGACGGCATCGCGCCGGAGTTCCTCGTGCACCTGTTCAGCCGCTTCAGCCAGGCCGACGCCACCACCACCCGCCGCCATGGCGGGCTGGGTCTGGGCCTGGCGATCGTGCAGCAGCTGACCGAGCTGCACGGTGGGTCGGTCCGCGCGCAGAGCGGCGGCGCCGGCCAGGGCGCCACCTTCAGCGTGCGCCTGCCGGTGTACCGCGTGGAAAACGCCGGGCGGCCGCGGCGCACGGTACAGCGGGTCGCGGCCGGCGAACACGTGGTGGCCGCCCACGCCCTGGCCGGGACGCGCATCCTGGCGGTGGAGGACCAGCCGGACGTGCTGGCCTATCTGCGCCGGGTGCTGGAGGAGCAGGGCGCCACCGTGGTGGTGGCCGCCTCCGCGGCCGAGGCGCTGGAACTGCTCGACCTGCGCGGCCATGCCGCCTTCGACGTGCTGGTCAGCGACGTGGGCATGCCCGGCATGGACGGTTACGGGCTGGTGCGCACCCTGCGCGAGACCATGGGCGTGTCCGCGGCGGAACTGCCGGCGGTCGCGGTGACCGCGCTGGCGCGTGGCGACGACCGCCGCCGTGCGCTGGCGGCCGGCTTCCAGAAGCATGTCGCCAAGCCGTACAGCGTGGCGCAGCTGGTCGGGGCGATCCGCGAAGCCTGCACCCGCTGCTGAACCCCGCGACGGCGCGCCCGGCCCCGGTCCGGCCGGGCCGCTAGAATGGCCGGCTACGTTCCGCCGGATATTCCGCGATGGCCGCCGCCCAAGACGCCCCGCTGCAGACCCTGTTGCTCCCGTTCGCCCATGGCGCCCTGTCCTGGCCGCAGGGGCCGGTGCTGTTCCTGCGCGCGCGCGACGGCTGGCCGCTGCGCGAGCAGGCCGCGGCCACGCAGCTGCTCTGCGTGCAGAGCTTCCGTCCGTTCGCGCAGGCGCTGGAGCGCGGCGGCTGGGAGGTGCGCGACGAGGCGGCGCTGGAGGCTTCGGGCGAAAAGTACCCGCTGGTGCTGGTGCTGCCGCCGCGCCAGCGCGACGAAGCCCGCGCGCTGCTGGCCCGGGCCCTGGCGCAGGTGGCGCCGGGCGGCGTGCTGGTCGCCTGCCAGTCCAACAACGAGGGCGCGCGCTCGGGCGAAAGCGACCTGCAGCAGCTGGCCGGCCTGGGCGGCAAACTGACCAAGAACCATTGCCGCGTGTTCTGGACCGCGCCGCTCGACGGCGGCCACGACGAAGCGCTGCGCGCGCGCTGGGCGGCGCTGGACGCGCCGCGGCCGATCATGGGCGGGCGCTTCCACAGCCGCCCCGGCGTGTTCGCCTGGGACCGCATCGATCCGGCCTCGGCGCTGCTGGTCGAACAGCTGCCGGCCGACCTCGCCGGGCGCGGCGCCGACCTCGGCGCCGGCTGGGGCTATCTGTCGGCCGAGGTGCTGGCGCGCTGCCCGAAGGTCGCCGCGCTGGACCTGTACGAGGCCGAGTCGCGCGCGCTGGCGCTGGCCCGCCGCAACCTGGCCGGCAGCGGCGCGCAGCTGGATTTCCGCTGGCACGACGTCACCGCCGGCATCGACGGCCGCTACGATTTCATCGTCTCCAACCCGCCGTTCCACACTCCCGCGCGCGAGGACCGGCCGGACATCGGCCAGCGCTTCATCGCCGTGGCCGCGCAGGCGCTGCGCCCGGGCGGGCGGCTGTTCATGGTCGCCAACCGGCACCTGCCCTACGAGCAGATCCTCAACGACAGCTTCGGGCAGGTGCGCGTGGCGGCCGAGCGCGACGGCTTCAAGGTCATCGTCGGCACCCGCGGGGGCCGCGCATGAAGCTGGTCAAGCACATCGCCAACCTCGGCTACGGCAGCCGCAAGCAGGTGCAGTGGCTGTTCCGCGAGGGCCGCGTCACCGATGCCGACGGCGAGGTGCTGTATGCCGACGACAAGGTGGAGCACGACGCCATCCGCATCGATGGCGAGCCGCTGGACCCGCCGCCGGGCCTGACCCTGATGCTGCACAAGCCGGCCGGCTACACCTGCTCGACCAGGGACCAGGGCCGGCTGGTCTACGACCTGCTGCCACCGCGTTTCCGCGAACGCTCGCCGCTGCTGTCCACGGTGGGCCGGCTGGACCGCGATACCAGCGGCCTGCTGCTGATGACCGACGACGGCGCGCTGCTGCACCGGATCGTGTCGCCGAAGTCGAAGCTGGACAAGGTCTACGAAGCGCGGCTGGCGCAGGACCTGCGCGGCGACGAGGCGGCGACCTTCGCCAGCGGCGCGCTGCTGCTGGAATCGGAGGACAAGCCGCTGCTGCCGGCCGAACTGGACGTGCTCGGCCCGCGCCACGCGCGGCTGACCCTGCACGAAGGCCGCTACCACCAGGTGCGGCGCATGTTCGCGGCCGTGGGCAACCACGTCGACGCCCTGCACCGCAGCCGCATCGGTGGGCTGGCGCTGGGCGATCTGGCGGAAGGGCAGTGGCGGCCACTGTCGGCCGCCGACCTGCACGCCCTGTTCGGAGACGCGCCATGACCCTGCTGACGGCACTGTCGGCGCGGCCGCAGGCGGTGATCTTCGACATGGACGGGCTGATGCTGGACAGCGAGCGCGCCCTGCTGGGCTGCCTGGCGCAGGCCGGCGCCGCGGCCGGGCACGACCTGCCCGAGGCCTTCCTGCTGTCGCTGATCGGTTCCAGCGACGCGCTTACCCGCCAGCGCATCGCCGCCCAGGTCGGTGCCGACGCGGTCGATGCCCTGCTGCAGGATTCCTATGCGCGCTACGACGGCCTGGTCGCCGCCGGCGTGCCGCACCGGCCGGGCATCGTCGACCTGCTCGACACCCTGGTCGCCCACGGCGTGCCGCGCGCGGTGGCGACTTCGACGCGGCGCCCGCTGGCGCTGCGCAAGCTCGAAAGCGCCGGCCTGCTGCCGTATTTCGAACACGTGGCGACCAGCAGCGACGTCGCCCATGCCAAGCCGGCGCCGGACATCTACCTGCTGGCCGCGGCCAGGCTGGGCGTCGAACCGCGCCATTGCCTGGCGCTGGAGGATTCGCCCACCGGCGTGCGCGCCGCGCTGGCCGCCGGCATGAGCGTGATCCAGGTACCGGACCTGCTGGAGCCGGACGCCGACGTGCGCGCGCTGGGCCATGCCATCGCCGGCTCGCTGCACGATGTACGGGGCCTGCTGCTGCCCCTGCTCGAAGCCCCTCTCCCCGTGGGAGAGGGGTTGGGGTGAGGGTACGGGCGTAGCCACGCGACAGTGATCGCGCGAGGCTTTCCACGGCCTCATCCGCTCCTTCGGGCACCGTTCCCGGCGGGGGACGGGAGCTTCACTCCCCGGCCAGCAGCCTGTTCCAGCCGTCCACGCCCAGCCGGTCCAGCGTGGCGATGTTGCGTTCCACGATCACGTCCGGGTCCGGGAACGCGGCCACCGCGCGCTCCACGCTGTCCTCGCGCAGCAGGTGCAGGGTGGGCCAGGGCGCGCGGTTGGTGTAGTTGCTCACGTCGTCCGGCGCCGTGCCGGCGAACTGGTACTGAGGATGGAAGCTGGCCACCTGCAGCACGCCCTGCAGGTCCAGCGCCTCCACCGCGGCGTCGGCGTTGTCGAGGAAATCGTTGTAGTCGAGGAAATCGGTGAGCACCTGCGGGTGCACGATCAGCGTGGTGTCGATCTGCTCGGCCGGGGTGTCGCGCAGCAGCAGCAGTTCCTCGGCCAGCTGCTCCAGAAGGGCTTCGGGCGTGGTGGCGTCGCTGAGCACGAAGCGCACCTGCTCCTTGACGTACACCGCCTTGGCGAACGGACACAGGTTCAGCCCGATCACGGCCTTTTCCAGCCAGCGACGGGTGTCGGCGATCGGGTCGTGGGCGGTGTCGTTCATGGCGTGCGGGCTGGGAAGCGGGGCGGCCATTCTAGGGGATGCCGGCCGCGGCGGCGGCGGCCAGAAACGCCGTAGGAGCGGCTTCAGCCGCGATGGAGCCTTCCCGGGAAAGCCATCGCGGCTGAAGCCGCTCCTACGGTGGCATGCGGCCGGTTGCGGGCCGGCAGGCTCAATCGCGGAAGTTGTCGAACTGCAGCGGCTGCTCGAATTCGTTCTTCTTCAGCAGCGCGATCACGTCCTGCAGGTCGTCGCGCTTCTTGCCGTTCACGCGCAGCTTGTCGCCGTTGATCTGGGTGTCGACCTTGATCTTCGATTCCTTGATCTTCGCCGCGATCTGCTTGGCCAGCTTCTGCTCGATGCCCTGCTTGACCGTGACCTGCTGGCGCGCGCCGCCCAGGTTGGTCTCGATGTCGCCGAACTCCATGCAGCGGAAATCGATGCCGCGCGCGGCCAGGCGCTGCTTGAGGATGTCGGCCATCTGCTTGAGCTGGAAATCGCTGGGCGCGGCCAGCTTGATCAGCTTGTCGCCGTCCTGCTCGAACTTCGCGTCCACGCCCTTGAAATCGAAGCGCGTGGACAACTCGCGGTTGGCCTGGTCGATGGCATTGGTCAGTTCGTGCTTGTCGACTTCGGACACGACGTCGAAGGAAGGCATGGGGAAGCTCCTGGCGGAAAAACAGCGGCCATTCTAGGCGATCGCACCGTGGCGCCGCCGTCAGGGCGCGCCCTTCCACTGCGCATGCAGCAGGTTGGATACCGCGAAGCAGGCCGGCGCGTCCCTGTTGGACAGCACGATCACGGTTTCGCCCGTGTGCGGGTAGGTGCGTACGTCGGTACAGATGCCGTCGGCATTGCCGCCATGACCCCAGCGGAAGTCGCGCTCGGGCACGTCCGGGCCGTAACCGGTGGCGAAGAAGCCCAGTCCCATGAATTCGCGCTGCGGCGTGGTCGCTTCCCTGAACAGCGGCAGCGGCAGCAGCCGCCCGTCACGCAGGGCCTGCACGAAGCGCAGCAGGTCGCCGGCCGGCGCCACTTCGCCACCAGCGGCCAGGCCGCGCGCCGGCAGCGTGGCGCAGTTGCGTACGCGCCTGCCATCGACGTCGACGTAGCCGGCTGCCAGGCCCGGCGCGGGATCGTCGCAGTCGACGAAGCCGGTGCGGGTCATTCCGGCCGGCGCCAGCACGTGCGCGTGGATGTAGGACTCGAAATCCTGCCCGGATAGCACCTCGACCATGCGTCCCAGCACCACGTAGCCGTAGTTGCCGTACTTCTGCTGCGTGCCGGGGGCGAATTCCGGCGCGCGCCCGCCGTGCAGGGCGATGATGTCGGCAGCGCTGCGCAGCCGCGCGCGCCCGGCCGCGTTCGCGGCGCCGAACAGTTCGTCCACGTCGCCGGCGCCGGCGGTGTGGGTGAGCAGCTGCCGCACCGTCACCGTGTCGGCGAAGCCGCGGTGCGGGTAATCCTTGAGCACGTCGCCGACATGGCTGTCCAGGGTGATGCGGCCGGCGGCGACCTGCTGCAGGATCGCCACGCTGGTGAACATCTTGCCGGCCGAGGCCAGGTTCAGGCGGTCGTCGGCGCGCAGCGGCGCCTCGCCGTTCTCGTCGCGCAGGCCGTAGGCCTTTTCGAACACCACATTGCCGTCGTGCGCGACCAGCACCACGCCGGAAAAGCGCCCGGCCGCTTCCAGCCCGAGAGCGAAACCGTCCAGCCGCGCCAGGTCGGTGGTCGAAGGCGCCTGCGCCGTGGCCGTTGCGCAGGCCAGGGACAGGGCCAGCGCGGCCAGGGAGCGCAACGAGGTGGAAATGGCAGGCATGCGTCCGGCTCCGGCGGCAGATGGGGCGAGCATAGCGGCAACGCGGCGTGCGCCGGCGCGGCCTGCGATAATCGGGCCATGTCCGCTTCCCCCCCGTCCGTTCCGCGCTCTCCCGCCGCCGCCGTGGCGTGGATGCTGTCCGCCGTCGCCCTGTTCTCGCTGATGGATGCCGGCATGAAGCTGCTGTCGGCCAGCTACCCGACCCTGCAGGTGACCATGCTGCGCGGCGCCGCCTCGCTGCCGTTCGTGCTGGTGTGGGTGCTGGCCACCGCCGGGCCGCGTTCGCTGGTGCCGGTGCGCTGGGGCCTGCACCTGCTGCGCGGCGCGCTGGGCATGGTGATGATCGGCTGCTTCGTCTACGCGCTGCGCAGCCTGCCGCTGTCCACCGCCTATTCGATCTACTTCGTCGCGCCGCTGCTGGTGGCGGCGCTGTCGGTGCCGCTGCTGGGCGAGCGGGTCGGGCCGCGGCGCTGGGTCGCCATTGCCGTGGGCCTGGTCGGCGTGCTGGTGGTGCTGCGCCCCGGCGTGGACGGTTTCATCTCGCTGCCGGGGCTGATGGTGCTGCTGGCGGCCACCGCCTATGCCATCGCCGCGGTGACGGTGAGCCTGCTGACCCGCACCGATACGCCGCAGTCGATGGTGGTGTGGTTCCTGCTGATCATGGCGGTCGGCGCCGGGCTGCTGGCCTGGCCGCAGTGGCAGCCGCTGCAGTGGAAGCACGCCGGGGTGATCGCCGGCATGGGCCTGGCCGGCGCGCTGGGGCAGATCGCGCTGACCCGCGCCTTCCAGCTGGGCCAGGCCTCGATGATCGCGCCGCTGGAGTACACCGGCCTGGTCTGGGTGATCGGCTGGGACCTGCTGCTGTGGGGCGCGCTGCCGGACCGCATGACCTGGATCGGCGCGGCGATCATCGTCGCCAGCGGCCTGTACCTGCTGCACCGCGAGCGCGTCC
This sequence comes from Stenotrophomonas sp. Steno-Z2, assembly GCF_056393235.1. Lineage (NCBI taxonomy): Bacteria > Pseudomonadati > Pseudomonadota > Gammaproteobacteria > Lysobacterales > Lysobacteraceae > Stenotrophomonas > Stenotrophomonas sp. Steno-Z2. The sequence continues at coordinate 204,488 of NZ_JBWJOY010000004.1, forward strand.
AGCACGCGCGGCGGGCCGGGCAGGTGGACCACCCCTGAACGGTCCGCCGGCCTACATAGAACCAAAAGGAATAAGATTCCTTCCGCCCATGCGGGCGCCGCGGTCCCGGCGCTGCTAGGCTTGCCGCCCCCCTGTCGTCCGTCCACCCGCCCTGGCCGTGATCGAGTTCCAGAACCTGCACAAATCCTATGCCGTGGACGGCCGCGCGATCACCGCGCTGCATCCGCTCGACCTGGCCATCGGCGCCGGCGAAGTGTTCGGCATCATCGGCCATTCCGGCGCCGGCAAGTCGACCCTGATCCGCCTGATCAACCGGCTGGAGGAGCCCAGCGGCGGCCGCGTGCTGATCGACGGCCAGGACGCCACCGCGCTGGACGCCGAGGGCCTGCGCGCGCTGCGCCGGCGCATCGGCATGATCTTCCAGCACTTCAACCTGCTGTCGGCGCGCACCGTGGCCGGCAACGTCGCCTTCCCGCTGGAACTGGCCGGCGTGCCGAAGGCCAGGATCGATGCGCGCGTGGCCGAGCTGCTGCGCACCGTCGGCCTGGAAGCGCACGCGGCCAAGTACCCGGCGCAGCTGTCCGGCGGGCAGAAGCAGCGCGTGGGCATCGCCCGCGCGCTGGCCACCGAGCCGAAGATCCTGCTGTGCGACGAGGCCACCAGCGCGCTCGACCCGCAGACCACCGCCTCGGTGCTGGCGCTGCTGGCGAAGATCAACCGCGAGCTGGGCCTGACCATCGTGCTGATCACCCACGAAATGGACGTGATCCGCCGCGTCTGCGACCGCGTGGCGGTGCTCGACGCCGGCCGCCTGGTCGAGAGCGGGCCGGTGAGCCAGGTGTTCCTGCATCCGCAGCACCCGACCACGCGCCGCTTCGTGTCCGAATCCGAGCACGTGGACGAGGGCGAACTGCACCGCGATTTCGCCGCCGTGGGCGGGCGCATCGTGCGCCTGACCTTCCTCGGCGACGGCACCTACGAACCGCTGCTGGGCCGCATCGCGCGGCAGACCGGGGTGGACTACAACATCCTGTCCGGCCGCATCGACCGGATCAAGGACACCCCCTACGGGCAGCTGACCGTGGCCCTGGTGGGCGGCGACCAGAACGCCGCCCAGGCCGGTTTCGTCGACGCCGGCGTGCACGTGGAGGAACTGCGCCGATGATCGTCGCCACCGCCGGCGGTTTCTTCCGCCACCTGGATGCCGGCAAATGGGCCGACATCGGCCAGGCCACCGTCGACACCCTGCTGATGCTGGCCGGGTCGCTGCCATTGACCATGGCCATCGGTCTGCCGCTGGGCGTGCTGCTGTTCCTCACCGGATCAAAGCAGCTGCGCCGCCGCCCGCTGCTGTACGGCGTGACCGCGCTGTTGGTGAACGTGCTGCGCTCGGTGCCCTTCATCATCCTGATGATCGTGCTGATCCCGGTGACGCTGGCGATGATGGGTACCTCGCTGGGCGTGCGCGGCGCGATCCTGCCGCTGGTGGTCGGCGCGGCGCCGTTCTACGCGCGCCTGGTCGAGACCGCGCTGCGCGAAGTGGACCGCGGCGTGATCGAGGCCAGCCAGGCGATGGGCGCCACCACCGCGCAGCTGGTGTTCAAGGTGCTGCTGCCCGAAGCGCGGCCCGGCCTGATCGCCGGCGCCACGGTCACCACCATCGCCCTGATCGGCTTCACCGCCATGGGCGGCGCCATCGGCTCCGGCGGTCTCGGCGACCTGGCCTTCCGCGACGGCTACCAGCGCTCGCACACCGACGTGGCCCTGGTCACCGTGGTGCTGCTGCTGGTACTGGTGCAGCTGCTGCAGATGCTGGGCGACCGGCTGGTGCGCCACTACACTCGCCGTTGAGTCCGCGCTCGCCTGCACGCTCCCTCCCGCATTGGAATCCCGATGAAGACTTCCCTGTTCCGTCCGCTGCTCGTTGCCGCCGCCGCGCTGGCGCTGTCGGCCTGCGGCAAGCCCGCCACCGACGAATCCAGGCTGGTGGTCGCCGCCACCGCCGTCCCGCACGCCGAGATCCTTGAGGTGGTCAAGCCGATCCTGGAGAAGGAAGGCGTCGCGCTGGACGTGCGCGTGTTCAACGACTACGTGCAGCCCAACGACCAGCTGGTGCAGAAGCAGGTGGACGCCAACTACTTCCAGACCGAGCCCTACCTGGACGCCTACAACCGCGACCGCAAGACCGGCCTGGTGACCGTGGTCGGCGTGCACATCGAACCGTTCGGCGCCTACTCGCGCCGCGTCAAGTCGCTGGCCGAGCTGCCCACCGGCGCCGACGTGGTCATTCCCAACGATCCGAGCAACAACAGCCGCGCGCTGATCCTGCTGGACAAGGCCGGCGTCATCAAACTGAAGGACCCGTCCAACGCGCTGTCCACCCAGCGCGACATCGTCGACAACCCGAAGCAGCTCAGGTTCCGCGAGCTGGATTCGGCGATGCTGCCGCGCGTGCTCGACCAGGTCGACCTGGCGCTGATCAACACCAATTACGCGCTCGACGCCGGCCTCGACCCGACCCGCGACGCGCTGGCGATCGAAAGCAAGGATTCGCCGTACGTGAACTTCCTGGTCGCGCGCCCGGACAACAAGGACGATGCGCGCGTGCAGAAGCTGGCCAGGGCGCTGACCGGCCCGGAAGTGAAGGCCTTCATCGAGAAGAAGTACAAGGGCGCGGTGCTGCCGGCGTTCTGAGCGCAGCCGGTACACCGGCGGAACGGGCGCGGTTGCGGCCGGTTGGTGCAGGCGCAGCGCCGGCGATGGCCCGGAACCGCGCCGCCCAGCGCGCGCGGGTGTAGAGCGGGGCAACGCCCCGCTGCGGCCCGCCCGGCAGATCGCAGCGGGACAAGGCCGTCAGCGCACGGCCAGCGGTTGTGCAGCCGCGGCGGCGGGGGCTAGGCTTCGTTCCACGCTTTCGCGGAGAGGCAGGGATGGGGTTGCTGCGTTTCGCCGGGCGCCGCATGGCGCATTTCCTGGCCCAGCCGCGGCGCCGCCAGGCGCGACCGCCCACCAGCGATCCGCAGCTGCTGGCGCGCACCCTGCGGCGCGGCGACGTGCTGCTGGTGGAGGGCAACAGCCGCTTTTCCACCGCGATCAAATACCTCACCCAGTCCACCTGGTCGCATGCCGCGCTGTACATCGGCGAGGAGGCGCTGGAGCCGGGCGGGCCGCGGCGGCCGATGCTGATCGACGTGGACGTGGAAGCGGGCGTGCGGCGAGTGCCGCTGGACGCCTTCGCCGACGGACACACCCGCATCTGCCGGGCGTACGGGTTGCCGCCGCCGGTCATCGACCAGCTGGTCGGCTTCATGCGCGCGCGTATCGGCTACAGCTACGACCTGAAGAACGTGTTCGACCTGGCGCGCTACCTGATCCTGCCGCCGGTGCCGGGGCACATGCGCCGGCGCCTGATCGCGCTGGGCAGCGGCGAGCCGACCAAGGCGATCTGCTCGACCCTGCTGGCGCAGGCGTTCGAGTCGATCCGCTACCCGATCCTGCCCGAGATCGAAACCGTGCTCGGCCATGCCGGCGGCCGCGAGCAGCAGCGCGAGATCCTGCACATCCGCAACTACAGCCTGTACACGCCGCGCGATTTCGACGTGTCGCCGTTCTTCGAGATCGTCAAGCCGCGCCTGCAGTCGGGTTTCGACTACCGCACGCTGCAGTGGAGCGAGGACGGCAACCCGTGACGCCGGTGGCGCCGCGTGGCCCCTGAAACGCGACAGGCACGGATCGCGGACGATCCGTGCCTGCCGGCAAACCGCGTTGTGGCGTGGCTTAGAAGCGGGCGCCGATGCCGAAGCCCACGGTCCACGGGTCCAGCTTCAGCTTCTCGCCGGTGCCGGCGCCGGCCACGCTCAGTTCCGGGCGCGCGTGCATGTAGCGGGCATCGGCGCGGGCGAACCAGGTGGAGTTGATGTTCATGTCCACGCCGACGGTGCCGATGGCGCCCTTGGCGGTGCGCAGGCCGACATGGTTGCCGCTGGCGTCCAGGCCGTCGATCTTCTCGTTGCTGAAGTTCGACTCGTAGTAGCCCGCGCCCACGAACGGACGGAACACGTTGTCGGCGGCGCCGAAGTGGTACTGCGCGCTCAGCGCCAGCGGCTGCTGCTCGACGGTGCCGGCCTTGGCGCCGCTGCTGGTGCGCACGCGGTGGTCGAACTTGTCGGCCGCGCCCCACAGCTCGACGGCGATGTTGTCGTTGAAGTAGTAGCTGGCGCTCACGGTCGGCGCCGGGCCGCCGTCGAACTTCTTGATGCCGGCGGCCGGGTCGTTCTTGGGCTGCAGCAGGGTCACGCCGCCGACCACGGCGAAGTGCTTGCCGGACGCGGTGTCGGTGCTGGCGTCCTGCGCGAAAGCGGCGGGCGAAAGCGCCAGGGCGCCAAGGACGGCAAAGCTCATGATCTTGATGGTACGCATGGGGTGGTTCCTCGTATTGCTCTCGGGAGTGCGTTGTTATCGAGGCCCTCGGACGGGGCGCGCACATCCTCGCCGCGGCAGGATGAATCGATCCGTACGCACCCAGGCCCGCGAGCGATCGCGTTCAGGGAAAATGGCGGCAACCCCCGCAGAACCGGTAACGGGCGGGAAAAAATCATTCATGGAGTTGTGCCGGGCGTGACGAACGAAACGACGCTGCAGGGGCTGCCTGCGCAGGTGAATGCGCAATGCCGCGTGCTGGTGCTCGGCTCGATGCCGGGCATGGCGTCGCTGCAGGCGGCGCGTTACTACGCGCATCCGCGCAATCGTTTCTGGCCGCTGATGGGCGCGCTGTGCGGCTTCGATCCGCAGCTGGACTACCCGCGGCGGCTGGCCTGCCTGCAGCGGTCCGGCGTCGGGCTGTGGGACGTGATCGGCCGCTGCCGGCGGCGCGGCAGCCTGGACGCGGCCATCGTGCGCGGCAGCGAGGTCGCCAACCCGCTGCCCCGGCTGCTGCAGGGCCTGCCGCGGCTGCAGGCCATCGCCTGCAATGGCGCCGCCGCGGCGCAGGCGTTCGAGCGCCACGTGCGCCCGGCGCTGCCGGCCGGGCACGGATGGGCGCTGCTGGCCCTGCCTTCGACCAGCCCGGCCAATGCGGCCTGGTCGTTCGAGCGGCTGCTGGGCCAATGGCGCCGGCTGTTGCCGTGGTTGCCAGTGGCGGAACAGTCCATCCCCTGAAGCGGCTGGCCGCAGGAGACAGCCGGGACAGGCGACAGGCCAGCGCCGCCCACCGGCAGGGCGGCCGCGGCCCCGGCCCGCGCGGCATGGCGTGCCCTTGTCCGCGGACATACGTAGGCGAATCCAGCAGCGGCGGTTGGCGCTGCGGCGCGCTGGCGCCACAATAGCGGTTTCCCTCACTGTTGCTGGAGTTGTTTCATGGCCGAAATCAAGGAAGCAGTTGTCCCCGATATCGGTGACTACAGCGACATCCCGGTGATCGAGGTGCTGGTCGCCGTCGGCGATACGGTCAAGAAGGACCAGGGCCTGGTCACGCTGGAATCGGACAAGGCGACGATGGAAGTGCCGTCGGCCGTGGCCGGCGTGGTCAAGGAAATCAAGGTCAAGGTCGGCGACACCCTGTCCGAGGGCAAGGTCGTGGCGCTGATCGAAGTGGCCGAGGAGGGCGCCAAGCCCGCCGCCGCGGCTGCGCCGGCCGCTCCGGCCAAGGTCGAGCCGACCGCCGAGACCGGCGCCAAGGTCGAGCCGGTGGCCGTGGCCCCGGTGCCGGACAAGCTGGCCCAGCGCGAGATCGCGCAGGAAGCCGTGCTGGCCGCCAGCAAGCCGGCCAGCCCGCCGGTGCAGTTCAACGCCGAGGGCGTGCTGCCGTCCAACGTGCCCTACGCCAGCCCGGCGGTGCGCGTGTTCGCCCGCGAGCTGGGCGTGGACCTGGCCCAGGTGGCCGGCACCGAGAAGGGCGGCCGCATCACCAAGGCCGACGTGCAGAAGTTCGTCAAGGGCGCGCTGACCGGTGGCGGCGTCGCCGTGGCCGGCGCCCCGGCCGCCGCCGGCGGTGGCCTGAACCTGCTGCCGTGGCCGAAGGTGGACTTCAGCAAGTTCGGCGAGACCGAAGTGCAGCCGCTGTCGCGCATCAAGAAGATCTCCGGCGCCAACCTGGCGCGCAACTGGGCGATGATTCCGCACGTCACCCAGTTCGACCAGGCCGACATCACCGAGCTGGAAGCCCTGCGCGTGGCGCTGAACAAGGAGAACGAGAAGGCCGGCATCAAGCTGACCATGCTCGCCTTCCTGATCAAGGCCAGCGCCGCGGCGCTGAAGAAGTTCCCCGAGTTCAACGCCTCGCTGGACGCCAGCGGCGAGAACCTGACCCTGAAGAAGTACTTCCACATCGGTTTCGCCGCCGACACGCCGAACGGCCTGGTCGTGCCGGTGGTCCGCGACGTGGACCGGAAGGGCGTGGTGCAGATCGCGCAGGAAACCGGCGAGCTGGCGAAGAAGGCGCGCGACGGCAAGCTCGGCCCGGCCGACATGAGCGGCGGCTGCTTCTCGATCAGCTCGCTGGGCGGCATCGGCGGCACCGCCTTCACCCCGATCGTCAATGCGCCGGAAGTGGCCATCCTGGGCGTCTCCAAGTCCTCGATCCAACCGGTCTGGAACGGCAAGGAGTTCGCGCCGAAGCTGATGCTGCCGCTGTCGCTGAGCTACGACCACCGCGTCATCGACGGCGCGCTGGCCGCGCGCTTCACCACGTACCTGTCGCAGGTGCTGGCCGACATGCGCCGCGTGCTGCTCTGATCCCGAGGACTTGAAAGATGGCGAACACGATTGAAGTCAAAGTCCCGGATATCGGCGATTACAGCAACGTGCCGGTGATCGAGATCCTGGTGGCCGTGGGCGACACGGTGGCCAAGGACCAGGGCCTGGTGACGCTGGAGTCGGACAAGGCGACGCTGGAAGTGCCGTCCTCGGCCGCCGGCGTGGTCAAGGAAATCAAGGTCAAGCTCGACGACAAGCTGTCCGAGGGCGACGTGGTGGTGGTGCTGGAAGCCGCAGGCGCGGCCGCCGCGCCGGCACCCGCCGCAGCCGCGGCGACGCCGGCTCCTGCCACGCAGCCGGCCGCCGCGGCCGCACCGGCGGCGGTGAGCGCGCCGGCGGCTCCGGCCCCGGCCCCGGCCGCAAGTGGTGGCCCGGTCGAGGTCAAGGTGCCGGACATCGGCGACTACAGCGGCGTACCGGTGATCGAGGTGCTGGTGGCCGTGGGCGACACGGTGGCCAAGGACCAGGGCCTGGTGACGCTGGAATCGGACAAGGCGACGCTGGAAGTGCCGTCCTCGGCCGCCGGCGTGGTCAAGGAGGTCAAGGTCAAGCTTGGCGACAAGCTGTCCGAAGGCGACGTGGTGGTGGTACTCGAAGCCCAGGGCGCCGCGCCCGCGCCGTCCGCCGGCAACGTGGCGCCGGGCAGCAAGCCGCCGGTGACGCCGTCGCACCGCGCGCCGGACCCGGCCGTGGCCGCCCGGGCGCTGCCGTCCACCGGCCGCGCCGCCGACATCGAATGCCGCATGGTGGTGCTGGGCGCCGGCCCCGGCGGCTATACCGCCGCCTTCCGTTCGGCCGACCTGGGCATGGATACCGTGCTGGTGGAGCGCTACGCCAGCCTTGGCGGCGTCTGCCTCAACGTCGGCTGCATTCCGTCCAAGGCGCTGCTGCACGCGGCCGAGATCATCGACCATGCCGCGCATGCCGATGAACTGGGCATCGCCTTCGGCAAGCCGAAGATCGCCCTGGACAAGCTGCGCGAGTACAAGGAAAAGGTCGTCGGCCAGCTGACCAGGGGCCTGGCCGGCATGGCCAAGCAGCGCAAGGTGCGTACCGTGCAGGGCGTGGCGAAGTTCGTCTCGGCCAACGAGCTGGAGATCACCGGCGACGACGGCAAGACCCAGCTGCTGCGCTTCGAGCAGTGCATCATCGCCGCCGGTTCGCAGGCGGTGAAGCTGCCCAACTTCCCGTGGGACGACAAGCGCGTGATGGATTCCACCGACGCGCTGGAACTGGCCGACGTGCCGAAGTCGCTGCTGGTCGTGGGCGGCGGCATCATCGGCCTGGAAATGGCCACCGTGTACAGCGCGCTGGGCGCCAAGGTCACCGTGGTCGAGTTCATGGACCAGCTGATGCCGGGCGCCGACAAGGACCTGGTCAAGCCGCTGGCCGACCGCCTGAAGAAGCAGGGCATCGACGTGCACCTGAAGACCAAGGCGTCGGGCGTCACCGCCGACAAGAAGGGCATCGCCGTGACCTTCGAGGCCGCCACCGCGGGCGAGAAGCCGGCGATGGAAAGCGGCACCTTCGACCGCGTGCTGGTGGCCGTGGGCCGTGCGCCGAACGGCAGGAAGATCGATGCCGACAAGGCCGGCGTGGAAGTGACCGACCGCGGCTTCATCCCGGTGGACCGGCAGATGCGCACCAACGTGCCGCACATCTTCGCCATCGGCGACATCGTCGGCAACCCGATGCTGGCGCACAAGGCCACGCACGAGGGCAAGCTGGCGGCGGAAGTGGCCTTCGGCGAAAAGAAGGAGTGGGTGGCGCGGGTGATTCCGTCGGTGGCCTACACCAACCCGGAAATCGCCTGGGTCGGCGTCACCGAGACCGAGGCCAAGGCCAAGGGGCTGAAGGTGGGCGTGGCCAAGTTCCCGTGGGCGGCCAGCGGCCGCGCCATCGGCATCGGCCGCACCGAGGGCTTCACCAAGCTGGTGTTCGACGAAGAGACCCATCGCGTGATCGGCGGCGCCATCGTCGGCGTGCATGCCGGCGAACTGCTGGCCGAAATCGGCCTGGCCATCGAGATGGGCGCCGAAGCCGAGGACATCGGCCACACCATCCACGCCCACCCGACGCTGAGCGAATCGGTGGCGATGGCTTCGGAGATCTACGACGGCACCATCACCGACCTGTACATCCCGAAGAAGAAGTGATCCACGCGACGCCCCTTCACCGGGGCGTCGTCGTTTCCGGCGTCTGGAGGAACAGGGAAATGTGGCGAGCGATCGTGGCGGCGGTGTGGCTGGCAGGTGCGGGCAGCGTGCTGGCGGAGGAGGCGGACCCGCAGCTGGATGCGGCGCTGCTGCAATGCCCGGGTGCGGCGCCGTTCGTGAAGGCGGACAGGCTGCGCGAACAGGCACTGGCGCGCAGGAGCGCCGGCATCGAGCCGTCCGAACCGCGGTTGCGCGAACAGCTGCTGGAAATGGCGCGCCTGGACCAGCAGGCGCGCGAAGGCGACTGGTCGCAGGCGATGGTCGAGAAGATGCTTGCGGTGGACGCGGCGAACCTGCCGAAGATCAGGCAGGTGGTCGCCGACCATGGCGGCCTGCCGGACGTGCGCGCGGTCGGCGTGGATGGCCTGCGCGCGGCCTGGCTGCTGGTGCAGCACGCCGACAGCGATGCCGATTTCCAGCGGCAGGTGCTGGACGGGCTGGCGCCGCGGCTGGCCAGCGGCGAGGTGTCATCGCGCGAATTCGCCCTGCTGACCGACCGGGTGCTGGTGAATTCCGGCAAGCCACAGCGTTACGGCAGCCAGCTCGCCGCCATCGGCGGCAGGTGGCAGCCCAAGGCCATGGAAGCGCCGGAGCAGGTGGACCAGCGCCGCGCCAGCATCGGGCAGATGCCGCTGGCGGATTACATCTGCGTCGCGGCGCAGATGTTTCCGGCGCCGGCCACCGATGCCGACGGCAAGCTGCTGTAGGCCTGCCATCGGCGCCGGGACGCGGTGCCATGCCGCGCTGTGCCGCGTTGCCCGCACGGCGCCTGGCGGGCATGGCCCGCCGCCGCGCAGCCGTGAGCGGCCGGGTCAGAACGACAGGCTGATGCCCGCCAGCGGCCCCTTGAACTCCTGCTTCAGGCCGATGACGCCATCGCGCCCCTTCCGGTCCACGTCCAGCCTGAACCAGTCGTAGCCGGCGAAGATGCCGAAGTTCGGGTTGAAGTTGTACTGCACGATGGCGTTGGCGCGGCTGAGGTCGCCCTCGTAGTCGTCGAAGCTGCCCCAGTTCGTGTTGAGGTACTGGCCCTGCAGGTTGATCAGCCAGTGCTCGGACGGGGTGAAGGTCAGCCGCGCGCCGACCACCGGGGCGACACCGTCGGTCTTCTCGTCGAGGAAACGTCCCTGGTAGAGGTCGCCCAGGTCGGCGTAGGCATCCGCATTGACCTTGGCGTACTCGGCGCCCAGCTGCAGGCCAAGGTCGAAGCGGTCGCCGTCGACCACCGAGTAGTCGTACACCAGGCTGGCGACCTGGTACTTCAGTTCGCCCTTGACGAAGCTGCCGGCGGGCACGGTGGTGCCGTCGAAGCTGACGCTGTCGTCCAGCGTCTCGCGGCGGTCCTTGTCGTACTTGAAGTAGTCGAATATCAGCCGCTGCCGGTCGCTGATGCGGAACAGGCCGTCCACGCGCGGCTCCCACTCCTTGCCGCCGAGGTCGAAGTCGCGGTCGAAGGAAACCTCGCGTCCGTCGATGTCGGTGCTGCCGCGCAGGGTGTTGGACGAATCGATGTTCATCGCGCCCACGCGCAGGGTGAAGCGCGGATCGCCATCGGCGGCGCTGGCCGGTGCGGCGTGCAGGAGGGAGAGGGCGAGCGCGCAGGACGCGCAGGTCGTCAGGTGTGGGGAAAGTCGCATCGTTCGGGTCGCTCCGTGTGTGTTGAAACCGGAGCGGCTACCCTGGACGAAGCGATGTACCACCTGCGTGACCGGAAGGTGCACAGAATGTGCAAAGTGCGGCGGGGTGGCCCGTTCGCGGACCACCCCGCCCGTTGCGCCCGCCGCGCACATCGACGAGGTAATGGTGGCGGACGTGCATCTGTGACCGGCCGGCGGCGCCGAAGTTCCTCATGTTGCGGTGCAAAAAGCCGGTTCTCCGGCCCTACCCGGAGCCGGTCGAAAAATCCAGTAAATGCCGCAACTTGCGATCCGCCGGGGGGCGGCTTGTGGCGGTTGTCTCGCAAAATGTCCCCCTGCTATAATTTGGCGGCTCGATGAGGCGCTACCGGCGCCGTCCAGATCTCCTTGTTCCATGAAGCAGGACATTCCACGTGCTGAACTCCGTTGATGCGGGTCGGCGGCTGATGCTGCGTGCCGCGGTCTACCCGCTGGCCGCAGTGGTTGTCCTGGCTCTGGCCTTCCTGCTGGTGGGGCCGAAGTACGCCCTTGGCGCGCTGGTTTCCGGCGTGACGGTGGTGGCGGGGACGGTCCTGGCGGCATGGGTGGGGCTCGGCGGCGGCGTACAGGCTGCCGGTTCGGCGATGATCCGCATGTTCCTGGGGTTCGCGCTGAAGATCGTGCTGATTGTCGCCGTGCTGGCAATGGCGTTCGTCTGGTGGCGGCTTCCTCCCTTGGCGCTGCTGGCGGCGATTCCAGTGGCGCTGATGTTCCAGGTTCTGGCTCTGGCCAGGCGTTGATCGAATTCATAAAAGGTTCCGGACTCATGGCGGGCGAGGCTCTAACCCCTACCACCTATATCCAGCATCACCTGCAGAACCTGACCGCCAAGGTCGGGGACGGCGGCAGCTTCTGGACCATCCACGTCGATACCATCGTCACCGCGGTGCTGCTGGGCCTGCTGATGGTGTTCGCCTTCTGGATGGCCACCCGCAAGGCCACCGCGGGCGTGCCGGGCAAGTGGCAGGCCTTCGTCGAGATCTGCCTGGAGTTCGTCGACCGCCAGGCCAAGGACACCTACCACGGCAAGAGCAAGCTGGTGACGCCGATCGCGATCACCATCTTCTTCTGGATCCTGCTGATGAACCTCATCAAGATGATCCCGGCCGACTTCATCGCCAAGCCGCTGGAATGGGCGGGCGTCCACTACTGGAAGCCGGTGCCGACCGCCGACGTCAATGCCACCCTGGGCATGTCGATCAGCGTGTTCTTCCTGATGGTCTTCTTCTCGCTCAGTTCCAAGGGCCTGGTCGGCTTCGTCAAGGAGTTCCTGACCGCCCCGTTCGGCAAGTGGATGATGCCGTTCAACCTGATCCTCAACATCGTCGAGTGGCTGAGCAAGCCGATCTCCCTGGCGATGCGACTGTTCGGCAACATGTTCGGCGGCGAAATCGTCTTCCTGCTGATCTGGGTGCTGGGCGGCGCCGGCCTGTTCGGTGCTGTTGCCGGTGGCGTGTTCGGCCTGGGCTGGATGCTGTTCCACCTGCTGGTGATTCCGCTGCAGGCCTTCATCTTCATGATGCTGTCGATCGTGTACCTGAGCCTGTCGGAAGACAGCCACTGAGTTGCAAGCTTCATCCAGTTCCAACCTTCATCCGTTTCATCACCCTTAGCTACCTTTAGTTCTCGGAGAAAACCATGTACTTCGCCGTCCTGACCAATCTCGCCCAAGTTCAGAGCTCCACCGCCCTTGCCGTCGGCATCATGATCGGCCTGGCCGCGCTGGGCGCCGGTCTGGGTCTGGCCATCATGGCTGGTAAGTTCCTGGAATCGGCCGCCCGCCAGCCGGAACTGATCCCGGTCCTGCAGGTCCGCATGTTCATCACCGCCGGCCTGATCGACGCCGCGTTCATCATCTCGGTCGCCGTCGGCCTGCTGCTGGCCTTCGCCAACCCGCTGGCCGCTGCCCTGCTGGCCGAAGCCGCCAAGCTGGCGGGCTGATCCAGCTGAAGTGAGACGGCCGGATGCCTGGTGAAGGCATCCGGCTTCGGATGAAGGTCCGGTTGCGCCGCCACGGCGGCGCAGCCACCCCGACACCAGCGATCGAGCTAACCCATGAATATCAATCTCACCCTCATTGCACAGGCCCTGGCCTTTGCCGCGCTGATCTGGATCATCGCGACCAAGATCTGGCCGCCGCTGATGAAGGCCATCGAAGAGCGCCAGCAGAAGATCGCCGAAGGCCTCGCCGCTGCCGACCGCAGCCAGAAAGACCTGGCCCAGGCGGAAGTGAAGGTCAACGAGGCGCTGAAGGAAGCCCGTGGCAAGGCCAACGAGATCATCGACCAGGCCCATGCCCGCGCCAACCAGATCGTCGAGGCCGCCAAGAACGAAGCCATCGCCGAAGCCAACCGCCAGAAAGAACTGGCCCAGGCTGAAATCGCCGCCGCCGCCAACCGCGCCCGCGAAGACCTGCGCAAGCAGGTGTCCGCCCTGGCCGTGACCGGCGCCGAGAAGCTGCTCAAGCGCGAAATCGATGCCAACGCCCACAAGGCGCTGCTCGACGAGCTGGCCGCGGAGATCTGATAGATGAGCCAGGCCCTCACGCTTGCCCGCCCGTATGCCCGCGCCGCGTTCGCGATTGCGCGCGAGGAAGGCAAGTTCGCGCCGTGGTCGGAAGCGCTTGCGTTCTCCGCCCGCGTTGCCGCCGATCCGCGCGTGTCGGCCCTGCTGTCCAATCCGGAGCTGGGCCGCGGCGACGCCGTCGCCCTGCTGGCGCCGGAAGCGGCGGGCGAAACCTACGGCCGCTTCCTGGACCTGCTGGCCGAATCGCAGCGCCTGCAGCAGCTGCCGGAGATCGCCGGCCTGTTCGACCAGCTGCGCGCGGAAGCCGAGAACGTGGTCAAGGCCACGGTGACCTCGGCGGCCGAGCTGTCGGCCGACGAGCTGGAAAAGATCAAGGCCGCGCTGCGCAGGCGTTTCGGCCGCGATGTCGAGGTATCGACCGCGGTGGACGCTTCGCTGATCGGCGGCGCCGTGATCGATGCCGGCGACGTGGTCATCGATGGCTCGCTCAAGGGCAAGCTGTCGCGCCTGCAGACCGCGCTCGCACACTGAATTCACTTATCGTCCGGCTTGATCGCCGGCACTAGGACTTGACGATGGCTACCACGCTCAACCCCTCCGAAATCAGCGAACTGATCAAGAACCGCATCGAGAAGGTCGCCCTGTCCGCGGAATCGCGCAACGAAGGCACCGTGACCTCGGTGTCCGACGGCATCGTGCGCATCTACGGCCTGGCCGACGTGATGCAGGGCGAAATGATCGAACTGCCGAACAACACCTACGCACTGGCGCTGAACCTGGAGCGCGACTCGGTCGGCGCCGTGGTGCTGGGCGACTACGAGCACCTGCGCGAAGGCGACGTGGCCAAGACCACCGGCCAGATCCTGTCGGTGCCGGTCGGCCCGGAAATGCTCGGCCGCGTGGTGAACGCGCTGGGTGAGCCGATCGACGGCAAGGGCCCGCTGGGCACCTCGCTGACCGCCCCGGTGGAGCGCGTCGCTCCGGGCGTGATCTGGCGCAAGTCCGTCGACCAGCCGGTGCAGACCGGCTACAAGTCGGTCGACTCGATGATCCCGATCGGCCGCGGCCAGCGCGAGCTGATCATCGGCGACCGCCAGACCGGCAAGACCGCGATGGCCATCGACGCGGTGATCAACCAGAAGGGCACCGGCATCAAGTGCGTGTACGTCGCGATCGGCCAGAAGGCCTCGACCGTGGCCAACATCGTGCGCAAGCTGGAAGAAAACGGCGCCCTGGCCCACACCGTGGTCGTGGCCGCCACCGCCTCCGAGTCGGCCGCGATGCAGTACATCAGCGCCTACTCCGGCTGCACCATGGGCGAGTACTTCATGGATCGCGGCGAAGACGCCCTGATCGTGTACGACGACCTGTCCAAGCAGGCCGTGGCCTACCGCCAGATCTCGCTGCTGCTCAAGCGCCCGCCGGGCCGCGAAGCCTACCCGGGCGACGTGTTCTACCTGCACTCGCGCCTGCTGGAACGCGCCGCCCGCGTGTCCGAGGAGTACGTCGAGAAGTTCACCGAAGGCAAGGTCACCGGCAAGACCGGCTCGCTGACCGCGCTGCCGATCATCGAGACCCAGGCCGGTGACGTGTCCGCCTTCGTCCCGACCAACGTGATCTCGATCACCGACGGCCAGATCTTCCTGGAAACCGACCTGTTCAACGCCGGCATCCGCCCGGCCGTGAACGCCGGTATCTCGGTGTCGCGCGTCGGCGGCTCGGCCCAGACCAAGATCATCAAGAAGCTGTCCGGCGGCATCCGCATCTCGCTGGCCCAGTACCGCGAGCTGGCGGCGTTCGCGCAGTTCGCCTCGGACCTGGACGAAGCCACCCGCAAGCAGCTGGAGCGCGGCCAGCGCGTCACCGAGCTGATGAAGCAGAAGCAGTACGCGCCGATGTCCATCGCCAACCAGGCGCTGTCGATCTACGCCGTGAACGAGGGCTACCTGGACGACGTGCCGGTCAACAAGCTGCTGGCGTTCGAAGAGGGCCTGCACGCCCACTTCGCCAACACCCAGGGCGAGCTGATCAGCAAGGTCAACGCCACCGGCGGCTGGGACAACGACATCGAGGCTGCCTTCAAGAAGGGCATCTCCGAGTTCAAGACCACCGGCAGCTGGTAATCCGGCGCTCGTAGAGCGGGGGTGCCCCGCTCAGACGGTTGAACAAACGCGGGGCGCCAGCCCCGCGCCACGGGAAACAAGAGATGGCAAGCGGACGCGAAATCAAAACCAAGATCAAGAGCGTGCAGAACACCCGCAAGGTGACGCGCGCGCTCGAAATGGTCTCGGCCTCCAAGATCCGCAAGGCGCAGGATCGGATGAAGACCTCGCGTCCGTACGCGCAGGCGATGAAGCAGGTGATCGGCCACCTGGCCCAGGCCAGCACCGATTTCCAGCATCCGTTCCTGGTCGAGCGCGAGAACGTCAAGCGCGTGGGCTACATCGTGATCTCCTCCGATCGCGGTCTGGCCGGCGGCCTGAACAACAACCTGTTCCGCAAGGCCGTGGCCGAAATGCGCGGCTGGCAGGAGAAGGGCGCCGAGATCGACATGGTGACCGTCGGCCAGAAGGCCAGCGTGTTCTTCCGCCGCGTCAACGTGAACATGGTCGGCAGTGTCACCCACATCGGCGACCAGCCGAAGCTGGAAACGCTGATCGGCGTGATCAAGGTCATGCTCGACGCCTTCACCGAAGGCAAGGTCGACCGCGTGTACCTGGTCTACAACCGCTTCATCAACACGATGACGCAGAAGGCGTCCTTCGACCAGCTGCTGCCGTTGCCGGCCAGCGAGACGCAGGTCGCCTCGCACGATTGGGACTACCTGTACGAACCCGATGCCGCGACCGTGCTCGAGCACGTGATCACGCGCTACATCGAGTCGCTGGTCTACCAGGCCGTGCTGGAGAACGTTGCTTCCGAGCACGCGGCACGCATGGTGGCGATGAAGGCGGCAAGCGACAACGCGAACAAGCTGATCGGAACCCTGCAGCTGGTCTACAACAAGGCCCGCCAGGCAGCGATCACCCAGGAAATCTCCGAAATCGTCGGCGGCGCGGCAGCAGTCTGACGCGCACAGTCAAAGCATTTAATTAGAGGATGCAGCAATGAGTCAGGGCAAGATCGTTCAGATCATCGGCGCGGTCGTCGACGTCGAATTCCCGCGCAGCGACGTGCCGAAGGTGTACGACGCGCTGAAGGTCGAGAACACCGATATCACGCTGGAAGTCCAGCAGCAGCTGGGCGACGGCATCGTCCGCGCCATCGCGCTGGGCTCCACCGACGGCCTGAAGCGTGGCCTGGTGGCCAACAACACCGGCCGCGCCATCTCGGTGCCGGTCGGCGCCGGCACCCTGGGCCGCATCATGGACGTGCTGGGCCGCCCGATCGACGAAGCCGGCCCGGTCGCCGCTTCGGATTCGTGGGAAATCCACCGCGCCGCCCCGTCGTACGAAGACCAGTCCTCCTCGACCGAGCTGCTGGAAACCGGCATCAAGGTCATCGACCTGATGTGCCCGTTCGCCAAGGGCGGCAAGGTCGGCCTGTTCGGCGGCGCCGGCGTCGGCAAGACCGTCAACATGATGGAGCTGATCAACAACATCGCCAAGGCGCACAGCGGCCTGTCCGTGTTCGCCGGCGTGGGCGAGCGTACCCGCGAGGGCAACGACTTCTACCACGAGATGAAGGACTCCAACGTCCTGGACAAGGTGGCGATGGTGTACGGCCAGATGAACGAGCCGCCGGGCAACCGCCTGCGCGTCGCCCTGACCGGCCTGACCATGGCCGAGTACTTCCGCGACGAGAAGGACGCCAACGGCAAGGGCAAGGACGTGCTGCTGTTCGTCGACAACATCTACCGCTACACGCTGGCCGGTACCGAAGTGTCGGCGCTGCTGGGCCGCATGCCGTCGGCCGTGGGCTACCAGCCGACCCTGGCCGAGGAAATGGGCGTCCTGCAGGAACGCATCACCTCGACCAAGACCGGTTCGATCACCTCGATCCAGGCCGTGTACGTGCCCGCGGACGACCTGACCGACCCGTCGCCGGCCACCACCTTCGCCCACCTGGACTCGACCGTTACCCTGTCGCGTTCGATCGCCTCGCTGGGCATCTACCCGGCGGTGGACCCGCTGGACTCCACCTCGCGCCAGATGGACCCGCAGGTCATCGGCAACGAGCATTACGAAACCGCCCAGCGCGTCCAGCAGACCCTGCAGAAGTACAAGGAACTGAAGGACATCATCGCCATCCTGGGCATGGACGAGCTGTCCGAGGAAGACAAGCAGGCCGTGTCGCGCGCCCGCAAGATCGAGCGCTTCTTCAGCCAGCCGTTCCACGTGGCCGAAGTGTTCACCGGCTCGCCGGGCAAGTACGTGCCGCTGAAGGAAACCATCCGTGGCTTCAAGGCCATCGTCGACGGCGAGTACGACCACCTGCCGGAGCAGGCGTTCTACATGGTCGGCGGCATCGAAGAAGCGGTCGAGAAGGCCAAGAAGATGGCCGAAAAGGCCTGAGGAAGGCTGGAGCGGGAACGGGGAGACGGGAACAGGGAATGAAGTTTCCCTGTTCCGGATACCCTCCATCGCGGCGCAGCCGCCTTCCCCGTTCCCTGTTCCCCGTTCCCTGCTTTCGAGAACCAAACCATGAGCACCATCCGTTGCGACATCGTCAGTGCCGAGCAGCAGATCTTCAGCGGCGAAGCGACCCTGGTCGTGGCCACCGGTGAGCTGGGCGAGCTGGGCATCGCACCCAAGCACGCGCCGCTGATCACCCGCCTGAAGCCGGGCAAGGTCGTGGTCACCACCGCCGCCGGCGAGCACCTGGATTTCGCCATCTCCGGCGGCATCCTGGAAGTGCAGCCGCAGGTCGTGACCGTGCTGGCCGACACCGCCATCCGCGCCACCGACATCGACGAAGCGGCGGTGCGCAAGGCCAAGGAAGAAGCCGAGCGCGTGCTGGCCAACCGTGGCGAAGCCATGGAGCTGGCCGAGGCGCAGCAGCGCCTGGCCGAGGTCACCGCGCAGCTGCAGGCGCTGGAGCGCCTGCGCCGCAACCTCAAGCACTGAGCGCGAGGCTGGAGAAGCAAGGAAAAACGCCGGGCTTGCCCGGCGTTTTTCGTTTGCAGGTGCCGGGCCCAGCCGGCACGGCGCGTCGCCTGGAAGCGTCCATGCCGGGCAAACCCCGCCTCCACGTCGAGCAACCGGCGTGCGCGGCGCTTCGTCGGGCACGCCGGACGTGTAGATGCCGGGCTGGCTCGCCCGGCACGCGCGCCGCTCCGCTCAGCGATAGACCACGTGCCGCAGCAGGAAGAAGTTCAGTACCGCCAGGCCGCCTTCCACCAGCGGCTTGGCCAGCCACGCCATCTGCAGGCCCAGCGCGTGCGTGGCCCATGCCAGCAGCCAGCTGCTGAGCGCGGTCATCAGCAGCCACAGCGCCAGGAAGCGCGCGAAGTGCTTCCAGCCATGGCGGCGCCCGTCCTCGCGCGGAAACGTATACCGGCCGTTGAGCCAGAACCCCAGCAGCGCGCCGCTGCTGCGCCCGAGCAGGTTTCCGGGCACGGTGGGCAGTCCGGCGGCGGTGGCCGCCACGAACACCCCCAGTCCAGCAGCAGCTGCATCAGGCCGGCGGCGAGGTAGCGGCTGCCTTGTCGCAGCAGGGTCATGGGCGGGATGCAGGCACCGGGAAAGCGCCCATGCTACCCGCTGGCAGCGGAAACGTGTCCGGTCGCGGGTGCGGGCGAACATGGCGGCGCGGAGATGATCCACCGCCAGGCCATGTCTGCCGGTTCCACTTCATTCACGGCATTTCCATGCCGACGCCGCCCGCGCGGCGCAGGGCCCGCGTACCGGCATCGCAACACCGCGCTCGACGCCCTGCCGGCGCGTTCTTAGAATCCGGACATCGATTACCGGAAGTCCACAGATGAGCCAACCGCTGCACGTCATCATCCTCGCCGCCGGCGCCGGCAAGCGCATGAAATCGGTCCTGCCCAAGGTGCTGCAGCCGGTGGCGGGGCGGCCGATGCTGGCGCATGTGATCGAGACCGCGCGGCAGCTGCAGCCGGCCGGCATCCACGTGGTGCATGGCCACGGTGGCGAGGCGGTGCGTGCGGCCTTCGACGGCCAGGGCGACCTGACCTGGGCCGAGCAGGTGCAGCAGCTGGGCACCGGCCATGCCGTCCTGCAGGCGATGCCGGCGGTGCCGGACACCGCGCAGGTGCTGGTGCTGTACGGCGACGTGCCGCTGATCCGCGCCGATACCCTGCGTGCGCTGCTGCACGACGCGCCGCGGCTGGCGGTGCTGGTGGCCGATCTGGAGGATCCGCGCGGCTATGGCCGCGTGGTGCGCGACGCCGAGGGCAAGGTCGCGGCCATCGTCGAACAGAAGGACGCCAATGAGGAGCAGAAGCGCATCCGCACGGTGAACACCGGCATCATCACCGCCGAGTCGACCGCGCTGCGGCGCTGGCTGTCGGGCCTGTCCAACGCCAACGCGCAGGGCGAGTACTACCTGACCGACGTGTTCGCCGCGGCCGCGGCCGAGTACACGCCGGCGTCGCTGGTGCACGTGGCCGACCCGCAGGAGGCCGAGGGCGCCAACGATCCCTGGCAGCTGGCGCAGCTCGAGCGCGCCTGGCAGCTGCGCGCGGCGCGGGCGCTGTGCGAGCAGGGCGTGCGCCTGCTCGACCCGGCGCGCTTCGACCAGCGCGGCACGGTCAAGGCCGGGCGCGACGTGCAGATCGACGCCAACGTGGTGCTCGAGGGCGAGGTCGAACTGGGCGACGGCGTCGTCATCGGCGCCTTCGTGCGGCTGAAGGATGTCCGCCTCGGCGCGGGCACCGAAGTGCGCCCGCATTGCGACCTGGAAGGCGTGGTCAGCGAGGGCGCGGCGCAGATCGGCCCGTTCGCGCGGCTGCGGCCCGGCACCGTGCTGGCCGATGGCGTGCACGTGGGCAACTTCGTGGAGACCAAGAAGGCGACGCTGGGCAAGGGCAGCAAGGCCAACCATCTCACCTACCTGGGCGACGCGGTGATCGGCAGCGGCACCAACATCGGCGCCGGCACCATCACCTGCAACTACGACGGCGTGAACAAGTTCCGGACCACCATCGGCGACCGCGTGTTCGTCGGTTCCAACAGCTCGCTGGTGGCGCCGGTGACGCTGGGCGACGGCGCCACCATCGCCGCCGGCTCGGTGGTTACCCGCGACGCGCCGGCAGACCGGCTGACGGTGGCGCGCAGCCGCCAGCAGACCATCGAAGGCTGGAAGCGGCCGCAGAAGAAGTCCTGATCAACCCAGACCAACCCGACCGGGGGGGCAAGACCCATGGATGGTTTCGAGCAGCAACTGGCGGCATGCAGCGCGTTCTTCATCGCCACCGCGCAGATCGGCGGCGGCCTGCTCGGCCTGGTGTTCGTGGCGATGACCTTCGACCGCGACCGCCGCGGGCTGGGCCGGGACGGCGCGATGCATGCGCTGGCCCAGCAGGTCTACCTGGATTTCCTCGGCGTGCTGGTGTGTTCGCTGCTGCTGATCGTGCCGACGCTGGGGCGGCTCAATCACGGCATGCTGCTGCTCGCGGTCGGCGGGGTGCTGGCGGTCCGCACCGTGCGCGGCATGCTGGCGCTGCGGCGCGAGTTGCGGTCGCGGCCGGTGCTGCTGCAGCGCTTCGGCCTGTCGGTGATGGGGCAGCTGTTCTTCCTGGCCGCCGGCGTACTGCTGGTGCTGTCACGCGTGCCGGAGGCCTTCGTGCTGGCGATGTGCGCGGCGCTGGCGCTGCTGGTGGCGGGCAGCCGCAGCGCCTGGCTGCTGATGGCAGGGGACGACGCCGGGCCAGTCGCCTGACGCGCGCCCGGCCGGTTCACGGGCTGGTCGGCAGCAGGATGGTCACGCACAGGCCGCCATCGTTGCGGTTCTGCAGCGAGATGCGGCCATCGTGCGCTTCGACGATCTCGCGGGTGAGCGCCAGCCCCAGCCCGGTGCCGTTGCGCTTGGTCGAATAGAACGGCATCAGCGCGTTCTGCAGCACCGCCTCGTTCATGCCGCTGCCACGGTCCAGCACTTCGATGCGCAGCCAGTGCGGCAGCCGCGCCAGCCGGATCTCCACCGCGTCGTCGGTCACGCCGTTGTCGGTGCTGGCCTCGTGCGCGTTCTTGAGCAGGTTGAGCAGCGCCTGCGAGAACTGCGCCGGATCGATGCGGCTGCACAGGTCCTCCGCCGGCGGCGCCATGCGGAACGGGATCTGCTGCTGCAGCCCGCCCAGGAACGGCGCCCAGGCGATGGTCTGCAGCTGCGGCTGCGGCAGCTTGGCGAAGCGCGCGTAGCCGCGGATGAAGCCCTCCAGGTGGCGCGCGCGTTCCTCGACCGTGCCGAAGATGTCTTCCAGCCGGTCGGTGCGGCCGCGCCGCACCAGCTCGGCGCCGGAATGCGCCAGCGAGGCGATCGGCGCCAGCGAATTGTTGAGCTCGTGGCTGATGACGCGGATGACCTTCTTCCAGGTCTGCACTTCCTGGCGGCGCAGCTCGGCGGTGAGCAGGCGCAGCAGCAGCAGGTCGTGCGGCCGGCCGTTGAGATGGAAGCTGCGCCGCGACAGGTGGTAGATCTGTTCGTCATCCTCGTCGCCGTCGGCCTCGCGCACCGCGAACAGGCTGTCGCCGCCGCGGGCGATGGCGTTGCGCAGTTCCACCGGCATGTTCTCCAGCAGCTCGTGCATGCGCTTGCCTTCCAGCTTCCAGCCGCCGTGCAGCAGCTTGCGCGCGGAAACGTTGGAGAACGCCACGCGCTGGACGCCGTCGCCGCCGTCGGCCAGCAGCAGCATCGCCACCGGCGTGTTCTGCACCATGGTGTCCAGCAGCAGCTCGCGCTGCACCAGCGACTGGCGCTGCTCGCGCAGCACGTCGCCGAGCTCGGCGTGCGCCTTCACCAGCTGCGCCAGCTCGTCGTCGCCGCGCCAGTGCACGCCGAAGTTGTATTCGCCGTCGCGGTAGCTGCTGGTGATGCCGGCCAGGGTACGCAGCAGCGAGCGGATCGGCGCGGTGGCGCGGCGCAGCGTCCACCACATCAGCGACAGCAGCAGCACCGTGGAAACCAGGGTGACCACCCAGCCGCGGTCCATCCAGTAGGCCAGCAGCCACGGTACGGCCGCGGCCAGCGCCAGCACCGGCAGCAGGCGCAGGAACAGGCGGAAGGTGAAGGAGCGCGTTCTCAACATGGGCGTCTCAATCGCGCGGGATGCCGTGGCGGTCCATGCGCCGGTACAGCGCCTGCCGGCTCAGGCCGAGGTCGGCGGCGGCCTGGGCGATGACGCCGCCGGCGCGCTCCAGCGCGCCGACGATGCGCGCGCGGTCCGGTTCGTCCGCCGGCGCGGTGGGCCGTTGCGGGGCCCGCGGCAGGTTGAGGTCGGCCACCTCGATCCTTGGCCCCTGCGCGAGCAGGCTGGCGCGCTGGATCACGTTGCGCAGCTCGCGCACGTTGCCGGGCCAGGTGTGGCGCTGCAGCGCCTGCGCGGCCTGCGGCGACAGCGGCTTGCCCTCGTCGCCGAGGAAGTGGCGGGCCAGCGGCAGGATATCCTCGCGGCGCTCGGCCAGCGCCGGCAGCGCCAGTTCCACCGTGTTGAGCCGGTAATACAGGTCCTCGCGGAAGCTGCCGTCGCGGATCATCGCCGGCAGGTCGGCGTTGGTGGCGCTGACCACGCGCACCTTCACCTGGCGCTCGCGGTTGGAGCCCAGGCGCTCGAAGCGGCCGGTTTCCAGCACGCGCAGCAGCTTCATCTGCCCGGTCAGCGACAGGTTGCCGATCTCGTCCAGGAACAGGGTGCCGCCATCGGCGGCCTCGAACTTGCCCTCGCGCGCCTTGTTGGCGCCGGTATAGGCGCCGGCCTCGGCGCCGAACAGCTCGGCCTCGATCAGCTCGGCGGGGATCGCGCCGCAGTTGAGCGCGACGAACGGGCCGCCGCGCTTGCCGGAGTTGGCCTGGATGATCTCGGCGATCTTCTCCTTGCCGGCGCCGTTGGGGCCGGTGATCAGCACCGGCAGGTCCGAGCGCGCGACCTGGCAGGCCAGGCTGATCACGCGCTCGCTGGCCGGGTCGGCGAACACCACGCCGGCCAGGTCGTAACGCTCGTGCAGGCTCTGCCGCTGCTTCAGCTCGCGCTGGCGGCGGCGGCTCAGCTCGCGGCGGGTCTCGGCCAGTTCCAGCAGGTTGTTGACCGTGGTCAGCAGGCGCCCGTCGTCCCAGGGCTTTGCCAGGTAGTCGGCGGCGCCGGCCTTGACCAGTTCCACCGCGCTGTCCAGGTGGGTCCAGGCGGTGAGCAGGATCACCGGCAGGTCCGGCCAGTTGTCGCGGATCTGCCGGAACAGCACCTGGCCTTCCTCGCCGGAGGTGGTGTCGGCGGTGAAGTTCATGTCCTGGATCACCAGGTCGAACTCCTGCTCGGCGAGCATCGCCAGCCCCTGCGCGGGCGAGCACGCGTGGCGCGTCTCGATGTCGTGCAGCGAGAACAGCACGTCCAGCGCGGTGGCCACGGCGGCGTTGTCGTCGATGATCAGGATCTGCGGCATCACGGTTCGGGCAGGCGAAGGGAAAGGGAAGCGCAGACCTTACACGCTGCGCGCGGCGTCCGCAGGGGGCAGGCGCGAGGCGCGGCGTGCCGGGCCGGCGACCGCCAGTTGCCCCAGCGCGAGCAGCAGCGCGGCGGCGGCCGGCAGGTACGGCACCGGCAACCGCGCCAGCTCGTAGTGGTGCATCAGCCACTGGTTGATGCCCAGCGCCAGCAGCAATCCCAGCGCAAGCCCGGCACCGACCAGCAGCAGGTTCTCGGCAAGAAAGTGGCGAAGGATCTGCCCACGGGTGGTGCCGAGCGCGCGGCGGATGCCGATCTGGCGCGTGCGCTGCTGGATCCAGTAGCCGCTCAGGCTGGCGATGCCGATCAGGGTGATGGTGGCGACAACGGCGTTGACCGTGGCCAACAGCCAGACCGCCGCACGGCGCGTTCGCAGGCCATCGGCGCGCAGGCGTTCGTAGTCGGCCACCACCGGCTCGATGCCGGGCACCAGCTGTCCGGCGAAGCTGCGCTGCAGCACCTTCGGCACCTGGGCACGAACCGCCTCGCGGCGCCCGGGATCGGTGCGCAGCACGTAGCTGGCGATGGGCATGCCGCTGAGCAGGCCCGGAATGAGGATCGAATGCTCCGCCTTGCCGTCGTCCAGTTCGGACAGCTGGTAGCGCATCAGGTGCGCGACCACGCCCACCACGGTATAGCTGCCGGTGTCGTCGCCCGAACGCAATGTCGCGCCGACCGGATCGCCATTGCCGAACAGCGCCCGCGCGAGCGCCTCGGTGATGATGATCGGGGTGCGCATGTCGTCGGCCATGCTGATGTCGCGGTACTCCGTGTCGAGGAAGTCGCGGCCACGGCTGAGGCGCAGGCCGAAGGTATCCACCAGCCGTTCGCCG
The DNA here is from genome assembly GCF_056393235.1 of Stenotrophomonas sp. Steno-Z2. Lineage (NCBI taxonomy): Bacteria > Pseudomonadati > Pseudomonadota > Gammaproteobacteria > Lysobacterales > Lysobacteraceae > Stenotrophomonas > Stenotrophomonas sp. Steno-Z2. The sequence goes on from NZ_JBWJOY010000004.1 coordinate 229,113, forward strand.
ACATAGCCGCTGGTCGTCAGCGTCGTGCCATTGGCGGACTTGAGATCGAAGGTGAGGGTAAGCGTCTGCCGCATCGGCACGCCGGCCGCGGCGCTGGCCGCGCGCACGCCGGGGATGCCCGCAAGCGCGTCGCGGCCGGCACGGGTCTGCGCCGGCGTCCACGGCGCGCCGCGGCTGACCAGCTGGTCGACGATCACCAGCTCGTCGCCGGCCAGGCCATCATCGACCAGCAGCGGCCCGGCCTGCTGGCCGAGCAGGAACAGGGTGTTGCACAGGATCGCGCAGGCCACCGCGACCTGCAGCACGATCAGGCGCGGCATCAGCGGGTTGCGGCGCAGCGCGGACAACAGAGGGAACATGCTGGGCCTCCTAGAGCGTCTTGACCTGCAGTGCCGGTTCCTGCCGGGCCGCGCGCAGCGCAGGCAGCAGTCCGACCAGCAAACCGGTGAGCAGCGCCAGCGCAAGCAGCGCGGCGAACAGGGCCGGGCTGAAGCGCGCCAGCGGCGCGTAGGCCTCACCCTGCTGGCGCATCAGCCACAGCCCACCCAGGGTCAGCGGCAGCGCGCACAGGCCGCCCAGCAGGCCGGCCAGACCGGCTTCGACCAGGCAGGCGGCGACGATCGCGCGTCGCGGTGCGCCCAGCACCCGGCGCACGCCGTGCTCGCCGGCACGGCGCAGGAAGCGAGCGGCCAGCAGGCCGGCGACGTTGACCAGGCACAGCACCAGCAGGCCGATCGCCAACCAAAGATTCAGGCGCACGCTGTCGGGGACCACGTGGTTGAAGCGCAGCCACGCGGCCATCGGCCGCAGGCTGGTGTGCGCGGCGCGCTCGAAGGCGCCGTTGGCATGGCGCTGCGCGGCGAAGGCCTGCAGGCTGCGCGCATAATCCTCGCGCTGCGCGGCATCCTCCAGTTCGGCCCAGAGCACCAGCCAGCGGCAGCTGCCGACATTGATCTGGTCGAAACGGAAACCGTCGAAGCCGCCGCCGTCGCACTGGCGCGTACTGGTGATCTCCACGCCGGCCTCCAGTGCCGCCATCGCCGGCACGAAGATCTCGTCGCCATCCCCCTGCCAGCCAGGGTTGTTGCCAGGCAGGAAGTGCGGCCGCGGCCGTGGTGCCCAGCGTTCGCTGATGCCGATCACGCGGAAGGTATGGCGGCCGAGCCGGATCTCCTTGCCGGTACCGTCCTCGCGGCCGAGCAGGCGCTGGCTCAGGGTACGGCTGATCACCACCACCGGCATGCGCGCATCTTCCTCCTGGGGAGTCCAGAAACGGCCATGGCGCAGCGGTACGCCGAACACCGGCAGCATCGGCCCCACCGCCAGCACCGCCGAGGCGGTGCGGGTATTGCTGCCGTCGGTGTTGGTCACCGACAGCGGCGCGGTCACCAGCGCCACCTGGCGGATGTCCGTGCGCTCGCGGCGCATCGCCTGTACATCGTCCAGCTTCCATAGCGGTGGCACCGCGGCGCCGGTGCCGTCGGTTTCGTCGCGCCCACCGCTGCTGGGCGCGGGACGTGAATCGGCCCAGGCGATGTGCAGCCTGTGGCTGATGCCGGGCAGCGGATCGGCCGACAGCACCGACAACAGGGTCAGCATGGTCATCACCGACGCCAGCCCGAGCGCCAGGGTAAGCACCGCCAGCGCCATCGTCCGCGGGTGCCGCAGGCAGCCGCGCAGGCCGGTTTCCAGCGTGTAGTTCATGGCTGTGCCGCGGACGGGTGGGCCGCGCGGTGGCCGTAGCTCAGCACGCGGGTGATCGACCACTGGCCGTCGTGCAGGCGCCAGAGCATGACGAAGTCGGCCAGGCCTTCGCACTTGCCGCTGGCGGTGTCGCAGAAGCGGTGGCTGCCCTGGGCGATGGCGCCGAAGTCCTTGACCGGGAAGACCTGCAGGCTGCCGTCGACCAGTTCGCGCGTGTAGTGGCCGCAGGCGTAGCGGCGGGTGTTGTCCAGCATCGCCTCGCGGGTCCAGGTGACGCCGCCGGTGTCGTGGTAGAACTCGACCGCCGGGTCGAAGTAGCCGGCGTGCTTTTCCAGCTGGGCCGGATCCTGGCAATGGTTGAAGCTGTCGAACACCGCGCGGTCGAGCGCGGCGACGGTGGTGGCCAGGTCGTCGGCCGCCAGCGCGGTGGCGGGCGGCATCAGCAGCAGGGGCAACAGGCACAGCATCGTCTTCATCGTGTTTCTCCGTGGGTCAGGCGCTGCGCGTGGCGACCGCCGGTGGAATGGACGCCGCGCGCCGCGCCGGGCCGAGTACCGCCAGCTGGCCGAGCAGCCACAGCAGCAGCGCGCTGGCCGGGATGTAGGCCAGCGGCAGGCGCGGCAGTTCGTACTGCCGCATCAGGGTCAGGTTCAGGGTATAGGCCAGCAGCACGCCGAGCACGATGCCGGTACTGGTGAGCACGAAGTTCTCGGCCTGGAAGTAGCGCAGGATCTGCGCGCGGGTGGCGCCGAGCGCGCGGCGGATGCCGATCTGGCGGGTGCGCTGCTGCACCCAGAAGCTGGCCAGGCCGACGATGCCGAAGGCGGTCACCGCCAGCAGCGCCACGCACACGCTCACCAGCAGCCAGATCACCGCGCGGTCGCGGCTGTAGAAGTCGCGCCGCATCTCGCTCACCGTGCTCTGGGTGCCGATGATGCGGTTGGGATCGGCGCGGTTGAGCGCGGCCACCGCGGCCTTGAGTACTTCGCCGCGGCGCTCGGGGTCGGTGCGCAGTACATAGCTGCCGTTGGACACCCACAGCGGGAAGATCATGGTCTGGAAGCTGTCCTCGAAGGTGCGGCCGCGCCCCGGCGCGAGCAGCCGGTCGACCACGCCGACCACGCGGCTGGGCTTGTCGCCCCACACGTAGATGTCCTGGCCGACCGCGCTCCGGCCCGGGAACAGCCGCGCCGCCAGCGGCCGGCTGAGCAGGACGGCAGGCACCTGCGGCGTCGGTCCCGCCGTCTCCAGGGCGTCATGGTCCTGGTACTCGTCGGGAGTGAAGCCGCGGCCCTCGACCACGCGCAGCCCCAGGGTGGGCAGCAGCCGGCCGTCGTCCATGTAGTTGGACGCGGTGACGACGGACTCGGCCTGGCCCGGGCGCAGGTTGATGCCCGATGCCCAGACGTTGTCGCCGTAGGGCAGCTGGTTGACGCTGGTGACCGATTTGACCCCCGGCACGGCCGCCAGCGCGGCGATGTCCTCGCGCCGCATGGCGTCGCGGTTGATGTCCGGCTGCAGGCTGCTGGTGCTGATATGGACCAGTTCGTCCTCGGCGACGCCGCTGTCGCGGCGCATTTCCCCGGTGCGCTGGCCGATCACGAAGATCGCGTTGCAGATGATCGCGCAGCTCAGCGCGATCTCCAGCACGATCAGCGCCGCGGCGGTCTTGTGCCGCAGCAGCACGGAGAGGATGGGGCGGATTTCCATGGCGGGTCTCTCCTTACTGGCTCTTGAGCTGCAGTGCCGGCGGCACCTGCATCGCGCGCCACGCCGGCAGCACGCCGGCCAGCAGGCTGGCGGCCAGCGCCAGCGCGAAGGTCAGCAGCAGCGTGCTGACGTCCATCTGCGCCAGGCGCGCGTAGTCGTCGGGCTGCTGGCGGATCAGCCACAGGCCGAACGCGGCGAAACCGAACCCGAGCAGGCCGCCGGCCAGGCCGATCGCGCCGGCTTCGGCCAGGCATTGCCGGAAGATGTCGCCGCGCGCGGCGCCGAGCGCGCGGCGCACGCCGATCTCGCCGCTGCGGCGCAGGAACTTGGCCAGCAGCAGGCCGACGGTGTTGAGCAGGCACACCAGCAGAAAGCCGAACGCCAGCCACATCTGCATGCGCACGTCGTTGGGCACCACGCGGTTGTAGTCGAGCCAGCCCATCACGTTGTCCAGGCGCACGTTGGTCGGGCGTTCGAAACGGCCGGCGGCGCGCTGCTGGTCCGAATAGTCGGCCAGGTACTTGCGGTAGTCGGCGGCCTGTTCCGGCGATTCCAGCTCCACCCAGTACTGCAGCCAGGCGCAGGGCGCGTTGAGCCCGCGCGCGCCGTCCGGGTCGTTGCCGGTGCTGCCCCAGCAGTTCATGCTGCCCTGGATGGGCAGGCGCATGTCGCGCGAGGTGGAGAACGGCAGGAACACCTGCTCGCCACCGCCGAACCTCCGGTTGCTCAGGTCGTAGAAGCGTGGGTTGAGCTTCCATTCGTCCATCACCCCGATGATGCGCAGCGCACCCTGCGCGATGTGGATCTCGCGCCCGACCGGGTCGGCGTCGCCGAACAGCTTCTCGGCCAGCTTGGTGCCGATCACCGCCACGCGCGCGCGGGAAAGGTCGTCGTCCGCGCTCCAGGCATGGCCGGCGCGCAGCGGCGCGTCGAACATGGCGAAGAAATCGGCCGAGGCGTAGCGCGCGGGCGCGCGGAACGGCTGCGCGGCGCCGCCCTCGGGCAGGACCGTCAGCGAACCGGCGCTCATCATCGCCTGGCGCTTGCCGCGCTTCTGCCGCAGCAGTTCCTCGGCGTCGAAGCGGGTCAGCTGCTCCATCGGCTCCGGGTCCAGGCTGACGTCGCGGCCGAGCGTGCGCGGCTCCAGCCGCGGGTAGAACAGGCGCGCGCTCTTCTCCGGAATCGGGTCGCCGGACAGCACCTGGTACAGCGTGAGCGTGGTCATCGCCGCGCCGATGCCGATGCCGATGGTCACCACCATCAGCGTGGTCAGCACCTTGTTGCGGCGGAAGCTGCGCAGCGCGAGCTGCAGGTAGTAGCCGAGCATGGAGGTTCCTGATTTCCTTCTCCCCTCGGGAGAAGGTGGCGCCAAGCGCCGGATGAGGGGAAGAGGTTGGGCTGGGTCTGTTTCCCTCTGCCCTCACCCCTTCCCTCTGTGCCCTCACCCCAACCCCTCTCCCGCCGGGAGAGGGGCTTGCAGGTCAGGTGCTGCGGGTGGCGACGGCCGGCGGGATCGCCGCGGCGCGGCGCGCCGGGCCGAACACGGCCAGCTGGCCCAGCAGCCACAGCGCGCCGGCGCCGATCGGCAGGTACAGCAGCGGCAGGCGCGGCAGCTCGTAGCGCCCCATCAGCCACTGGTTCAGCAGGTAGGCCAGCAGCATGCCGATGACGATGCCGATCGTCGCCAGCAGGAAGTTCTCGGTCTGGAAGTAGCGCAGGATCTGCCCCTTGGTCGCGCCCAGCGCACGGCGGATGCCGATCTGCTTGGTGCGCTGCTGCACCCAGAAGCTGGCCAGGCCGACGATGCCCAGCGCGGTGACCAGGAGCAGCAGGCCGCTGACGATCAGCAGCAGGCCGATCATGTCGCGGTCGTTGGCGAAGAAGTTGGCGCGGCCTTCCTCGAAGGTCAGCTTGCGCCACACCAGGCGGTTGGGGTCGTTCTTGTCCAGCGCGGCCAGGGCCTGCTCGAGCACCTCGGCGCGGCGCGCCGGGTCGGCGACGCGGATCAGGTAGCGCCCGCCATTGGCGAAGTTCATGCGGATCGGGAAGATCACCGAGAACGTGCGGTCGTTGCTCTGCATGTTCGGGCGCAGCAGGGTATCGACCACGCCGACGATGGTCAGCGGGATATTGGCCATGTACACGGTCTTGCCGATCGCGCCGCCGCCCGGGAACATCTTGTCGGCGGCCGGCTTGCTGAGGATGATCGCCGAGCTCAGGCCGGTGACGTCCCCGGCCGCTTCGAGCACGTCGCTGCTCTTGTACTCATCGGCGGTGAAGTCGCGGCCGGCGATCAGCTTCAGGCCCATGGTGGCCAGGGTGCCTTCGCTGACCATGTACTGCGTGGCGCTGAGGGTGGGCACTTCCTGCTCGGGGTTGAGCGAGAGCGAGGTGTTCCAGCTGCCGTTCTGGAACGGCAGCTGGTTGGTGATGGCCACGCGCTCGACGCCGGGGATGGCGCGCAGCGTGGCCAGGTCCTCGGCGCTGCGCGCGTCGCCGTCGGTCTGCTGGCCGATGCCGCTCAGGCCGATCTCGATCAGGCGGTCGTCGTCCATGCCGCTGGCCAGGTTCAGGGTTTCCATGCGCTGGGAGACGATGAACAGCGCGTTGCAGATGATGGCGCAGCTCAGCGCGATCTCCAGCACGATCAGCGCGGCCGCCATCTTGTGGCGCGCCAGCGTGGAGAGGATGGGGCGGATTTCCATGGGGTTCTCCGGGAGCGGAAATAAAAAACGAGGAGTGGGAAGTGAGATGAGAGCCGTACCTGCTTCCCACCCCTCCAGTCGTTCCAGCGTTATTGGCTCTTGAGCTGCAGCGCCGGCGCCACCTGCATCGCGCGCCAGGCCGGCAGCATGCCGGCCAGCAGGCTGGCGACGATGGCCAGGGCGAAGGTCAGCAGCAGCATCGAGCCGTCCAGGTGCGCCAGCGACGCGTACTCGGCCGGGCGCTGCCGCACCGCCCACAACCCGCCGAGCGCGAACAGCAGGCCGAGCAGGCCGCCGGCCAGGCCGATCGTGCCGGCCTCGACCAGGCACTGCTTGAAGATCTCGCCGCGGCTGGCGCCGAGCGCGCGGCGCACGCCGATCTCGCCGCTGCGGCGCAGGAACTTGGCCAGCAGCAGGCCGACGGTGTTGACCAGGCACACCAGCAGGAAGCCGAACGCCAGCCACATCTGCAGACGCACGTCGCCGGGCACCACGCCGCGCACGTCCAGCCATTCCATCACGTTGCGCAGGCGGGTGTTGGCCGGGCGCTCGAAGCGGCCGGCGGCGCGCTGCTGGTCGGAGTAGTTGTCCAGGTAGGCCTTGAACGCGGCGGCGTCGCCAGCCGAGTCCAGCTCCACCCAGTACTGGATCCAGGAGCAGGGCACGTTCAGCGCGGTCGCGTCGTTGACGATTTCGCGGCCGAAGCAGTTCATGTTGCCGTTGCGGTCCAGCCGCAGGTCGCGCGAGGTGGAGAACGGCACGAACACGTCCTCCTGGCGGTCGTAGCGGCCGGAGAACAGGTCGTAGAACTGCGGGCGCGGCGACCAGGCGTCGAGCACGCCGACGATGCGCAGCGGGTGGCCTTCGAACAGCACCTCGCGGCCGACGCTGTTGGCGCCCTTGAACAGCTTCTCGTTGAGCGTGCGGCTGATCACCGCCACCCGCGCGTGGCCGGTGTCCTCGTTGCCGCTCCAGCCCTGTCCGTACTGGAACGGGGTGTCGAACATCGGGAAGAAGTCGGCCGAGGTGTAGCGCGCGCCGACGCTGAAGGGCTTGAGCGCATCCAGGCGCGGGTCGACGATGCCGCCGCCGCCGCTCATCATCGCCTGCCGCGGCGCCTTCTTCTGCCGCAGCAGTTCCTCGGCGTCGAAGCGGGTCAGCTGCCACTCCGGCTCCTCGCCCGGCTTGTAGCCGTCGCGGGTGTAGGGGTCGAGCTGCACGTAGAACAGGCGGTCGCTCTTGTGCGGGATGGGGTCGCCGGAAAGCACCTTGAATACGGTCAGGGTGGTCATCGCCGCGCCGATGCCCAGCGCGATGGCCAGGACCATCAGCGCGGTCAGCACCTTGTTGCGGCGGAAGCTGCGCAACGCGAGTTTGAAGTAGTAGGCGAACATGGTCGGGTCCTTGCGGGCGGTCATTGACCGCGGGTGGCGACGATGGGCGGAACGGTGGCGGCACGCAGGGCCGGGCCGATGACCGCGGCCTGGCCCAGCGCGAACAGGGCGATCGCGCCGAGCGGCAGGTACGGCAGCGGCAGCCGCGCGGTCTCGAAGTAATGCATCAGCAACTGGTTGCCGGCATAGGCCAGCAGCATGCCCAGCACGATGCCGGCGCCAGTCAGCAGCAGGTTCTCGGTCTGGAAGTACGCCACGACCTGGCGGCGGGTGGCGCCCAGCGCGCGGCGGATGCCGATCTGCTTGGTGCGCTGCTGCACCCAGAAGCTGGCCAGGCCGACGATGCCCAGCGCCGTGACCAGCAGCATCGCCAGGCACACGCCCAGCAGCAGCCGGGTCATGGCGCGGTCCTGGGTGAAGTAGCCGTGGCGCAGCTCGGCCAGGGTGCGGCTGTACTCGCGGTTGAGGATGGCCTCCGGCGCCAGCGTCGGCGCGGCGGCCACCGCGTTGTGGAGGATGCCGGGCAGGTCGCGCGGGTCGGCACGCACCACGTAGGTGCCGCTCTGCGCGTCGGTGACGACCGGCACGATCACCGACCACTGCACCGCGGCGATGCCGCCCTCGCTGCGCCCGGGATTGGGCACGGCGAAGTGCTCGACGATGCCGGCCACGCTGAAGCGCGAGCTGGCCATCCAGAACTCCTTGCCCAGCGGGCTTTCGCCGGGCCACAGATGCTCGGCGAAATCGCGTGTGATCCATACCTGGGCATTGGCCGGCAGGAAGTTGTCGATGGGCTGGTAGTCGGCAGCGGTGAAGGCGCGGCCCTGTACCGGCCGGAGCCCCAGCGTCTGGATCGCACCCGGGTCGAAGGTGTAGAAGTGCGGGACGCCGCCGAAGCGCTTGCCTTCCGGGTCCAGGGTGATGCCGGCGACGCCGGCGCGCTGCGCGAACGGCACGCTGTTGACCACGCCGGCGGCCTGCACGCCGGGCTGACGGCGCAGGAAGTCCAGCCAGCGGCCGTTGATGTCGGCCGCGTTGCAGCCCTCGCAGTCGTTCAGCGCCAGCGTGGCCAGCGCCGCTTCGTCCACGCCGCTGTCCAGGCCGATCAGATCGATGCGCGCCACCGCCATGAACAGCGCGTTGCACAGCACCGCGCAGGCCAGGGCGATCTCCAGGGTGATCAGCAGCGCCGAGACGCGGTGCCGGGTCAGGGTCGCGAGGATGGGTTTGATGTCCATGAGCATGTTCACAGCGACTTGACCTGCAGGGCGGGGTCGATCCGGCTCGCGCGCAGCGCCGGCAGCAGGCCTGCGATGAGCGTGGTGGCCACGGCCAGGGCGAAGGTGAGGGCAAGCATCGGCAGGTCCAGGTGCACCATGTCGGCGTATTCCAGCGGCTGCTGGCGCACGTTCCACAGGCCCAGCAGGGTCAGGCACAGGCCGGCGATGCCGCCGGCCAGGCCGATCAGCGCGGCCTCGAGCAGGCACTGCGCGAACACCATCGAGCGGGTGGCGCCGAGCGCGCGCAGCACGCCGATCTCGCCGCTGCGGCGCAGGAACTTGGCCAGCAGCAGGCCGACGGTGTTGAACAGGCAGATGCCCAGGAAGGCCAGCGCCAGCCAGGCCTGCAGGCGTGCATCGCGCGGCACCGCGCCGTTGTAGTCCAGCCATTCCATCAGGCCGGGCAGGCGCGTGTTGCCGGTCTGGCTGATGCGGCCCAGCTCGTGCTGCTGGCGTACGTAGCCGTCCATGAACTGGCGGTAGGCGGCCACCTTGGCGCTGCTGTCCAGCTGCACCCACAGCTGCAGCCAGACGCAGTTGGAGTTCTCGAGGTAGCCGGGGCGCTCGGGCAGGCCCCAGCAGGTGAACTGGCGGAAGTTGCCGGCGTTGATCTGCAGGCCCGTGAAGAACGGCACCATCACGTCCTCGGGCTTGGCGTAGTACGACGCCGTGTCGCCCTGGGAGAAGCGGCCGCCGGCCACCGTGTAGAACTGCGGCGAGGGCCGCCACGGCGCCAGCACGCCGACGATGCGCACGTCGCTGCCGCGGATGCGCAGCATCCTGCCGGTGCTGTCCTGGCCGCCGAACAGGTGCTGGTTGAGGTCCCAGGAAATCACCGCCACGCGCGCGCGGCGCTCGTCGTCCTCGGCCGACCAGCCGCTGCCCCAGGCCATCGGCACCTGGAACATCGGGAAGAAGTCGGCGGTGGTGGAGAGCATGGTGGTCATGCTCGCCGGCTCGCCGCTTTCCGGCGCCTGCAGCTTCACCGGGCTGTCCACCACCAGGGTCTGGCGGTCGGCCTTGCCGGCGCGCCACAGGTCCACGGCCGAGGTGTAGTCCAGCATGTCCGGCGGGTTGGTGCGCGGCTCCACGCCCGGCATCGCGTCCAGCTGCGGGTAGTACAGGTGCTGGCTGCGGCCGGGCAGCGGGTCGCCGGAAAGCAGGTGCCGCACGGTCAGGGTCGTCATCGCCGCGCCGATGCCCATGGCGATGGACAGCACCATCAGCCCGGTGAGCACCGGCGTGCGGCGCAGACTGCGCAGGCCCTGTCCTAGGTAGTACGGGAGCAGCGACAGCATGTCCGTTCCTCAGCCCTGCGTGGCCGTTTCAACGGCGGCCACGCCGCGGCCCAGCGACGGTTCGCGCAGCAGGTCGGTGGCCTGGCCGTCGACGATGTGCACGTTGCGCTGCGCGCGCGCGGCCAGTTCCGGATCGTGGGTCACCATGACGATGGTGGTGCCCTGGCTGTTGATCTCCTCCAGCAGCTCCATGACGCCGCGCGCCATCTGCGTGTCCAGGTTGCCGGTCGGTTCGTCGGCCAGCAGCAGGCGCGGGCTGCCGGCCAGGGCGCGGGCGATGGCGGCGCGCTGCTGCTGGCCGCCGGACAGCTCGGCCGGGTAGTGCTTCATGCGCGAACCCAGGCCCACGCTGCTCAGCGCCTTTTCGATGCGCTCGCGGCGCTCGGCCGACGGCATGCCGCGGTAGCGCAGCGGCACGTCGACGTTGTCGAACAGGTTCAGGTCGGGGATCAGGTTGAAGCCCTGGAAGATGAAGCCGATCTTCTGGTTGCGCAGGCGCGAGCGGGCATCGTCGCCCAGGTGGCTGACGTCCTGGCCGTCGAGCAGGTACTGGCCGCTGGTGAAGGTCTCCAGCAGGCCGGCGATGTTGAGGAAGGTGGTCTTGCCCGAGCCCGACGGGCCGGTGACGGCGACGAACTCGCCCTCGCGCACATGCAGGTCGAGCGAGCGCAACGCGTGGGTTTCGACCTGCTCGGTGCGGAAGACCTTGGAGACGGATTGCATCTGGAGCATGGGATGGCCTCGGTGAAAAGGGAACAGGGAATGGGGAACAGGGAATGGAGGATCAGGAGTAGCGGATGGATGGTGGGAGGGTGGGAGAGCAGGTGTTCGTTCTTGCCGGGGCCTGGACGATTGCAGTCACTTCCATTCCCCGTTCCCTGTTCCCCTTTCCCCGCCTGGCATCAATTGATGGAAACCTTTTCGGCATCGCCGAACAGGTCGGTACCGGAAACGACGACCTTCTCGCCCGGCTGCAGGCCGGAGACGATCTCGACCTCGCCCAGGCTGCTGACGCCGAACTGCACCGGGCGGCGGCTGGCGGTGCTGCCGTTGACCACCCAGGCGTAGCGGCCGCCGGACTGCTCGACGAACGGGCCGCGCTCGACCTTGATCACGTCCTTGCGGGTGTCGAGCAGGATGCGCGCGCTCATGCGCTGGCTCTGGCGCAGGCCCTCGGGCTGCTTGTCGGAGAAGCGGATGCGGGCCACGACCTCGCCGTTGACCACTTCCGGCGACACCGCCGAGATCTCGCCCGGGAACGGCTGGCCGGAACCGCTGGTCAGCTGCGCCGGCATGCCGATCGCCAGGTCGCGGGCGAAGCTCTCCGGCACCTTGATTTCGATCTCGAAGCGCGACAGGTCGACCACGCCCAGGATCGGCGCGTTGGCCGCCACCTGGGTGTGCTGGGTGGCCTGCACCTGGCCGACCTGGCCGTCGAACGGCGCGCGCAGGGTCAACGCGTCGACCTGGCGCTGCACCTCGGCCACCACCGCCTGCTGGCGGTCGGCGAGCAGGCGCTTGTTGCGCGCGTCCAGGTCGGCGCCCCGGCTCTGCAACGCGGCGTCGCTGTGCGCGTGCTGCAGGGTGATCTCGGCCTTCTTCAGGTCGTCCTGCGCCTTGGCCAGGTTGACCTGCGGCACGGCGCCGCCGTCGTAGCCGCGCTGGTAGCGTTCCAGGTCGCGGGCGGCGGCCTGGCGGTCGATGGCGGCCTGGTCGGTGACCTTGCTGGCGGTGGCGCGGGCCAGGGTGGCGTCCAGCGCGGCGCGGCCGGCCTCGGCTTCCAGGCCGGCCAGGGTGGCCTGTTCCTGCGCCAGCTTGCTGCGCAGTTCCGGGCTGTCGATCACCGCCAGCTCCTGGCCCTTCTTGACCACGTCGCCGGCCACCACCTTCAGCGTCACCGTGCCGGCGGAGATGGCGTACAGCACCGGGCTGTTGGCGGCGATCACGCGGCCGTCGGCGGCGATGTCGCGCACCAGGTCGCCGCGGCCGACGGTGGCGATGCGCAGGCGCGCGCCATCGAACGAGCGCGAGCCGCCGAGCCAGCCCTTGGCGACGAAGCCGATGCCGGCCAGGACCACGACCGTGGCCACGGCCGGCCACAGCCAGCGGCGCCACTGCGGCCGGGAGCGCTGGGAGATTGTCTGGTCCTGTGCGGAGGTGTCGCGGATCATCGTCGGCTTCGCTGGAAGAGTTGGTAACGGTTAAGCAGATCCCGTGCCAACTCGCATGTACATGAAAACAAAAGAATATTTTCCGTCTTTTGATGTGTCCGGGTGTCCGCGGACACTGGCGCGGACAGTGTCCGCGGGGGCGATGTCCGGCGCTTGTCCGGTGGATGTCCGAACCGGCTGGCCTAGAATGTCCGACCGAAAACCCGAACGGATGGGCTATGTGCGGCATTGTGGGAGCGATCGCTGATCGCGACGTGGTACCGGTACTGATCGAAGGACTGAAACGGCTGGAATACCGCGGCTACGATTCTTCCGGTATCGCCGTGCTGAACGACCGCGACCTCCGCCGCGTGCGCCGCACCGGACGCGTGGCCGAGATGGAGAACGCCGCCGCCGCCGAGGGCTTCGCCGCGACGCTGGGCATCGGCCACACCCGCTGGGCCACCCATGGTGGCGTCACCGAGTCCAACGCGCATCCGCACATCAGCCATGGCGTGGCGCTGGTGCACAACGGCATCATCGAGAACCACGAGGAACAGCGCGAGCGCCTGCGCGCGCTGGGCTATGAATTCGAATCGCAGACCGATACCGAGGTCATCGCGCACCTGATCCACCACCACCTGCAGGCCGACCACGACGACCTGCTCGGCGCCCTGCAGCGCACGGTGAAGGAACTGACCGGCGCCTACGCGCTGGCGGTGATCAGCCGCAAGGAGCCCGAGCGCATTGTGGTCGCGCGCATGGGCTGCCCGCTGCTGGTGGGCCTGGGCGAGGGCGAGAACTTCGTCGCCTCCGACGTCTCGGCGGTGATCTCGGCCACGCGCCGGGTGATGTTCCTGGAAGAGGGCGACACCGCCGAGCTGACCCGCGCCGGCGTGCGCGTGTTCGGCGCCGACGACGCGCCGGTCCAGCGCGAGGAGCGCATGTCCGACGTGTCGCTGGCCTCGCTGGAACTGGGCCCCTACCGCCACTTCATGCAGAAGGAGATCCACGAGCAGCCGCGCGCGCTGGGCGACACCCTCGAGGCGGCGATCGATGCCGGCGGTTTCCCGGCCGAGCTGTTCGGCCGCAATGCCGGGGCGGTGCTGGCCGGCATTGAGGGCGTGCAGATCCTCGCCTGCGGTACCAGCTACTACGCCGGCCTGACCGCGCGCTACTGGATCGAGGCCATCGCCGGCCTGCCCTGCAGCGTGGAAATCGCCAGCGAATACCGCTACCGCGCCGCCTACGCCAATCCCAGGCACCTGGTCGTCACCATTTCCCAGTCGGGCGAAACCCTGGACACGATGGAGGCGCTGAAATACGCCAAATCGCTGGGCCACACGCACACGCTGTCGATCTGCAACGTGCCGGAGAGCGCGATCCCGCGCGCCAGCGAGCTGGTCTGCTATACCCGCGCCGGCGCCGAAATCGGCGTGGCCTCGACCAAGGCCTTCACCACCCAGCTGGCCGCGCTGTTCCAGCTGGCGGTGGTGCTGGGCCGGCTGCATGGCCGCGTCGATGCGGCGCAGGAAGCCGATTACCTGGAACAGCTGCGGCACCTGCCCGGCAGCGTGCAGCACGTGCTGAACCTCGAGCCGCAGATCATCGCCTGGGCCGAGCGCTTCGCCGGCAAGTCCAACGCGCTGTTCCTCGGCCGCGGGCTGCATTACCCGATCGCGCTGGAAGGCGCGCTCAAGCTCAAGGAAATCTCCTACATCCACGCCGAGGCCTACCCGGCCGGCGAGCTCAAGCACGGGCCGCTGGCGCTGGTCGACGCGGAGATGCCGGTGGTGGTGATCGCGCCCAACGACAGCCTGCTGGAGAAGGTGAAATCCAACATGCAGGAAGTGCGCGCGCGCGGCGGCGAGCTGTTCGTATTCGCCGACCAGGACAGCAACTTCACCGCCTCCGAGGGCGTGCACGTGATCCGCACCCCGCGCCACGCCGGCGTGCTCAGCCCGGTGGTGCACACCATCCCGGTGCAGCTGCTGGCCTACCACACCGCCCTGGCGCGCGGCACCGACGTGGACAAGCCGCGCAACCTGGCCAAGAGCGTCACCGTGGAATGATCGCGGCGCTGTCCGCCTGACGACGAGGCGGCCGGGGCGGGAAAACCGCTTCCGGCCGCTTTTTCATTGCAGGCCGGTCATTCCGGTGACCATGCCCGCCGCGCCGCAGCCGACCACCACCAGCCACGGCGGCAGTTTCCACAACGCCAGCGCGGCCAGGGCGACCAGCGCCAGCACGATATCCACGGGCGCATGGATGGCGCGGGTCCACGCCGGGTCGTACAGCGCGGCCAGCAGCAGGCCGACCACCGCGGCGTTGATGCCGCTCAGCGCCGCGCGCATGCGCGCATTGCCGCGCAGCCGGTTCCAGCACGGCAGCGCGCCGGCCACCAGCAGGAAGGACGGGGCGAAGATCGCCAGCAGGCACAGCAGCCCGCCGGCCCAGCCCGAAGGCGCCGTCTGCATGGACGCGCCAAGGAAGCCGGCGAAGGCGAACAGCGGGCCGGGCATCGCCTGGGCCGCGCCGTAGCCGGCGAGGAAGGTGTCGTTGTCCACCCAGCCCGGTGGTACCACCGCCGCCTGCAGCAGCGGCAGCACCACATGGCCACCGCCGAACACCAGCGCGCCGGCGCGGAAGAAGGCGCTGGCCTCGGCGACGGCCTGGCCCGGCAGCAGCGCGGCGAGCAGCGGCAGCCCGGCCAGCAGGACGAAGAACAGCGCCAGCCACAACCCACCGGCGCGGCGTCCAACGGGTATCGCCCACGCGGCGGGTTCGCGTGGCGCAGTGCGCTTGAACAGCAGCAGCCCGGCTACCGCGGCGGCGGCGATGATGCCCGGCTGCATCCAGGCCGAAGGCGCGAGCAGGGCGGTGCCGGCGGCCGCCAGCATGAGCACGATCCACGCGCCGCCCGTGTACAGGCCGCGGCCCATGCTCCAGACCGCCTGCGCCACCACCGCCACCGCGGCGATCTTCAGGCCGTGCAGCGCGCCGGCCGGCAGCGCGCCCGGATGCGCGGACAGCAGCCGGGCCAACACGATCAGGGCCACGGCCGAGGGCAGGGTGAAGCCGGCCCAGGCGGCGAGCGCGCCGCGATAGCCACACCGCGACAGGCCCAGCGCCATGCCCACCTGGCTGCTGGCCGGCCCCGGCAGGAACTGGCACAGCGCGACCAGGTCGGCATAGCCGCGCTCGTCCAGCCAGCGCCGCCGCGCCACGAACTCGGCGTGGAAATAACCCAGGTGCGCGACCGGCCCGCCGAAGGACGTCAGGCCCAGGCGCAGGAACACCAGGAACACGCGCCATGCGCTTTCCCTTGCCTCGCAGCGGTCGACCCCGGGCGGCGGTGTCGGGTGGAAGTCCGGCATGACGGCCTTGAAGGTACGGCGATACGCCACGGTAGCGCATCCGGATGACAGGTCCGGATACCCGCCGGCGCAGCCAGGACCGGCCCACCGGCGATATGCCACAATCGCCCCCGCACGGCAGGAAGCTGCAGGACCCCGACGTTTTGACCACCACCACCCCCACGACCACCCCGCCGCTGTTCTCGGTCGTACCCGCCGGCATCTTCGGCCCGCTGGCCTCGGCCAACCGCCAGAACTACTGGTCGCTGCTGTGCCGGATGTTCGACGAGTTCTTCGGCCCGGATGCCCCGGTGCCGCCCAGCCACGGCTTCCCGCGCCGCGAGATCACCGCAGCGATCGAGCGCTACCTGCTCACCGACGACCCGTGGGAAGACGAGGACGGCCAGGCCCCGGATGCGCCGCTGAACGTGCGCGCCAACGCCATCCACGACCGCTTCCGCGCCGCCGGCTGGCTGCGCCAGGAGCGCATCGGCGCGCGCGAGATGGTGACCATGCCGCCGATGGTGGCGCAGCTGCTGTCGACCCTGGTGGAGTTCAGCGAGCACGGCCCGACCTTCGTCTCGGCCAAGATGCGCTCGGTGGAACTGCAGCTGCAGCAGGTCGCCGAAGGCCGCATGGACGGCGGCATCCTCGACGAGGCCGCCGACCAGGCGCGCCGCCTGCTGGTGTCGCTGGCCTCGATGAGCCTGCAGGTGCGCGACCTGATGCCGGAGCTGAGCAAGGCCGAGACCACCGCGCAGTTCGCCCGGCAGTGGTTCGAGCGCTACGTCGGCCAGCTGTTCATCGGCGACTACGCCGAACTGCACCGCGCCGACCACCCGATGGCGCGGCGCAGCTCGATCCTGGCGATGGTGCAGCAGCTCGAATCCGGCGCGCCGCGCGAAACGCTGGTGGCCTGGTACCGCGAGCATGTCACCGGCGGCGACGAGGCGCGCGCGCAGCAGCGCCTGTCGCGCAGTCTGGGCCGGCTGCGCGAGCTCGAGCGCATCGACGAATACCTGACCCGCCTGGACGAGGACATCCGCCAGGCCAACCGCCGCGCGCTGGCCTTCCTCGACTACCGCCTGCGCGCGCCCGACCGGCTCGACGTGCTGCTGCGCCGCGCCTGCCGCGGCGTGCTGTCGGCGCCGGAGGACGCACTGCGCCTGCCGGTGGCGCCCGGCCCGCTGATGGACGAGACGCGGCTGCGCCCGCCGCACCGCAAGCCGGCGCCGATCCCGCGCAGCGCCAACGCCACCACCCCGCCCACGCCCGAGCAGCTGGCGCGGCTGTCGCTGCTGCGGCGCATGAAGCGCGCGCGCCTGGTCAATGCCGAGGACATGGCGCGCTACGTCGGCCGCCACCTGCAGCAGGGCGCGGCGATCGACTCGGCGTCTCTGGACATCGCCAGCATCGAGGATCTGCGCGCCTACCAGACCCTGCTCACGCTGGCCCTGCGCGGCAACCGCATCGGCGGCCTGCGCCGCGAGGATCCGCTCGGCCGGCTGCTGCGCGGCTTCCGCGTCGAGCTGCTCGAAGCCGGCAACGGCGACGACAACGATTACCTGCGCGGCCTGCGCTTCCGCATCCTGCGGGTGGCGGGGAATGCGGGAACGGGGAACAGGGAATGATGGGACACCGACCATCCGCATTTCATCGCGCGCCCCCGCACCCGGCCATGCCCGATCCTCGCAACATCGCTTCATTCCCCGTTCCCTGTTCCCCATTCCCGGCTTCTCCTCAATGAAACGCAGCTGGAACACCCTGAGCCAGATGTCCAACGGCACCTACGCCGTGCAGGACTTCGAACGCGCCGCCTACCGCCTGGCCACCGAGCAGGTGCTGTACGCCACCGACGCGCGTTCGCGCGTGGCCTACCACCTGGTCGAAGACCATTACCCCGATTTCGTCGCCGCGCTGGAGCCGCTGGGCATCCGCCTGGAACGCAACGCGCACTACCGCTACGTGGTGGCGCTGCCGGCGCATGGCGAAGGTACGGCGGTGACCCTGCATGAAACCCTCGCGCTGCTGGTCCTGCGCCAGCGCTATGACGAAGCCATGCGCCAGGGGCTGATCGAGGACCATGGCGAGGTGGTGGTGGAGCTGCCGGAACTGCAGGAAAGCTGGCAGGCGTTGACCGGCCGCGCGATGCCCGAGGTAGGTGCGCTGCGGGAACTGGCGCGCACGCTCAAGCGCTGGGGCGTGTGCCGGCTCGTGGAATCCGAAGGCGACGACCCGCAGCCGTTCCACCTGCGCGTGCGCCCGGCCATCGTCGAAATCGTCGGCGAGCTGTGGCTGCAGCGTCTGGACCAGCACAACCGCGACGAAGCGGGCGAGGCGGACGCGGAGGACGACGATGCAGCAGCTTGAACGCATCCACCTGGTCCAGTTCTTCCTGTTCGAGGCGCAGAGCCTGCAGCTGGACGCGACCAGCGCCATCATCGCGCCCAATGGCGCCGGCAAGAGCGCCCTGCTCGACGCCCTGCAGATCGTGCTGCTGGGCGGCGACCGCAGCCGCATCCGCTTCAACGCGCAGGCCGGCGGCAGCCACCGCGCGCGCACCATCCGCGACTACTGCCTGGGCGTGTTCCGCAGCGGCGAGGAAGGGCGCAAGCGCCGCACCGCCACCACCTACATCTCGCTGGTGTTCCGCGACACCGAAACCGGCGTGCCGCTGACCGCCGGCATCGCGCTCGGCGCTTCGGTCGACGAGCCCGAACACCGCACCCACGGCCTGTACCTGCTGCCCGGCGTGGCACTGGACCTGGACGAACACCTGGAGCGGGTCAAGGGCAAGGAACTGCCGCTGGCCTGGAATACCTTCCGCGAGCACATCGCGCGCCGCTGCAAGGAAGTGGGCGAAACCCCGCAGCTGCACCCCAACGCCGAGCGTTTCCTGCGCGACCTGCTGCTGCGCCTGCGCGCCAGCCCGTCGGCCAGCCCCGACCTCAATGCCTACCGCAAGGCCTTCCTCAACGCGCTGAACCTGCAGCGCGTCGAGGATGTGGACCTGTTCGTGCGCACCCTGGTGGCCGAAGACCGGCCCACCGACATCGCCCGCTTCCGCGCGCTGCTGGACAGCTTCCGCCAGATCAAGGAGAAGATCGAGCAGGTCCGGCAGCGCATCGACGCCGCCGAAGGCGCGGAGCGCCAGTACGAGAAGATCGCCGGCCAGGCGACCCGCGCCGCGTCCGCGCGAGCGCTGGCCGCCGAGTACGCGCGCGACCTGTACAGCGAGCAGCTCGACCAGGCCGAGGGCGCGCTTGCCGATGCGGAAAACGCGCTGACCGACACCCGCCGCCGCCTCGCCGACACCCGCGTCGAACGCGACACCCTGCGCGAGGAACAGGCGCGCGCCAATGCCCGCCTGCAGGGCAGCGCCGGTTACGGCGAACAGGCGCAGCTGGACGAACTGGCCGGCCGCGACCGCGACCGCCTCGCGCAGCTGAAGAAGGACCTGGCGCGCGAAGTCGGCTTCGTGCGCGAGCAGTTCCGCCAGCTCGACGCGCTTGCGCTCGACGGCATCGACGCCGACGCGCTGGCCGCCGCGCGCGGAGAGTGGGATGTCTGGCATGCCGAGCTGTCGGCGCTGGCCGTGGAAGATGCGTTGCCGTGGGCGCCGCAGGACCTGTTCGCGCGCGCGCGCCAGGCCCTGCGCGCGGCCGCGCCGCTGCGCGAGCTGGTCGACCGCCATGCCCGCCAGCTGCACGCTGCGCACGACAAGGCGCGCGACGCGCTGGAAACCGCGCGCCAGAACCAGAAGCGCCTGGCCGCCGGCCAGGCCGAGCTGCACCCGGACACGGTGCGGCTGATGAGCTACCTGCGCGATGCCGGCATCGATGCGCGCCCGGTCTGCGACCTCGTGCGGGTCACCGACGCGACCTGGCAGCATGCCATCGAAGGCTATCTGCGCAGCAACGTCGAAGCCCTGCTGATCCCGGACAAGGACGAGGAGCGCGCGGTCAAGCTGTACCGCGGCCTGTCCGGCGGGCGCTCGGTGTACGGCATCAAGCTGGCGCTGTCCAGCCATGCGCGCAAGTCGCGTGGCGCCGACGAACCGGAGGCCGGCAGCGTCGCCGCGCTGCTGGAAGGCGTCAACGCCGACGCGCTGGCCTTCCTGCGCCGCCAGCTCGGCGAGCTGCGCTGCGTGGAGACCGAAGCCGAACTGGTGCGCAGCCGCCAGGGCCTGACCCGCGACGGCCTGCTCGCGCGCGGCGGCAGCATCGAAAGACTGCGGCTGCCGGCGGCGGGCGACCTGCGCATCGGCGCGTCCGACAACCGCGCGCGCCTGCGCGTGCTGCACGAGGAAATCGAAAAGGCCGAGCAGGACCTGCGCCAGATCGAACCGCGCCTGCGTCGCGCCGACGACTGCCAGCGTGGCCTGGCGCGCCTGGCCGACGCCGATGCGGTGGCGCAGGCGCTTCATGAGCGCGTGCTCGAGCATCGCCAGGTGGCCGAGCGCTACCGCAGCGCGCAGGAAAGCCGCCTGGCGGCACTGGACCCGGACCTGCTGCGCCTGTCCGAACAACTGCGCGAGCTGAACGCCCAGCTCGCCGACTGCGAGAAGCGCGCCGACGCGCTGGTCGGGCAGGAAGCCGTGGCGGCGTCCAACCTCGAACGCACGCGCGGCCTGCTCGACGGCCTGCGCCAGCAGGAAGAGCTGGTCGCGCGCCGCGCGGTGGAAGCCTTCGCCGATCCGGACGTCGACCCGAACCGGGTCGAGCGCCAGCGCGAGGAACTGGACGAGAAGTATCCCTCGCTGGAAGAGCGCGCGCGCCGCTGCGAGGAGCGCGCCAGGGACAGCGACGCGCAGCTGGCGCGGCTGCTGCCCGAGGCGTGGAGCGGACTGGCGCAGTACGCGCGCGACCACGGCCTGGAACTGGATTTCGACGCCAGCGCCTGGCGCCCGGCGCGCGTCCTGCTGCAGCGCGAACTGACCCAGCTGCGCGACACCGAGCTGGTGCAGTACGAGGAAGAAGCGCGCCAGGCCTACGCCACCGCCGTGGATACCTTCCGCACCGGCGTGGCCTCCACCCTGTACGACAACTTCACCCGGCTCAAGACCCAGATCGCCACGCTCAACCGCACCCTGCGCGCCAGCCCGGCCTTCTCCAACAACGAGCGCTACCAGTTCCATTACGAGGTGGTGCCGGAGTTCCGCGAGCTGCACCGCTTCATCCAGCGCGCCGCCGACATCGGCGGCGAGGACACGCTGTTCGAAAGCGCGGGCCAGGTGCCCGAGGCGTTCCGCGCGCTGGTCGAGGACAAGGCCGCCACCCACGTGGCCAACTCGCCGCTGGACGACTACCGCCGTTTCTTCCGCTTCGAGGTGCAGATCCGCCAGGACGACCGCGTGATCGGCAGCCTCAGCGAACGCATGCGCTCGGGTTCCGGCGGCGAACACCGCGCGCCGCTGTACGTGATCGCCGGTGCCGCGCTGGCCGCGGCCTACGGCAAGAGCGAGGCGCACCCGGGCGGGCTGGGGCTGATCCTGCTCGACGAGTTCGGCGACAAGATCGACGCGCAGAACGCGCGCGCCACCACCAATTACCTGCGCTCGCTGGGCCTGCAGCTGGTGCTGGCGGCGCCGGATACCGCGCAGGGCACCCTGTCCGGCGTGCTGGACAGCTACATCGAACTGTTCCGCGACGGCGACCTGCTGCAGGCCGAACGCATCGAGGTCACCGAGGCCGCGCGCACCCTGCTGCTGTCCGACCAGTTCGACCTGCACCCGGAACTGCTGGCGGCCGAAACCGAACGTATCGAGCGCGAACAGGCGGCGACATGACGCCGCCGGTGCCGCTGGAACTTGCACCGGGGGTGCACGGGTACCTCCTGCAGGCCAGCCGGAGCGGCACTGCCGAAAAGTGACGGCGCGCCGGCAATATGCCCGGTGGCCGGCAGGCGCGGCGACGTCCTGGTGTTTCCGGCGCAGGAGCGCAACGAAGCGCGCTCCTGCGGTCGAGGGAAGGGAGGCCGGCGCCCTTAGCGGTTGCCGATGATCTCCACCCAGTAGCCGTCCGGGTCCTTGATGAAGGCAAGGCTCTTCATGCGCCCGTCCTGCAGGCGCTTCTGGAACGGCACGCCCAGTGCCTCGAAGCGCGCGCAGGCCGCTTCCAGCGCCGGCACCGACACGCAGATATGGCCGAAGCCGCGCGGTTCGCTGTTGCCGTCGTGGTAGACCGGGCCGTCCTGGTTCTCGGTGCCGTGGTTGTGGGTCAGTTCCAGCACGCCGGGAATGCCGGCCATCCACCGGCGGCGCTGGGCATCGTCCTCGGGCACCTGCGTGCCTTCCGGCACGTAAGCCAGGAAGTACAGGCTGAACGCGGCTTCGGGGAAATCGCGCCTGTCGATCAGGCGGAAGCCGAGCACGCGGCTGTAGAAGTCCAGCGAGGCGGCGATGTCCTTGACCCGCAGCATGGTGTGGTTGAAGACGAAGCCGGTGGTTTCGGCCGGTGGCTGCGCGGCCATGCCGGGCTGCTGGTGGAGGAATTCAAGGCTCATCGGTTGCATCCTGTTGCAGTGGAAGGGGGAGAAAAAACGTGCTGCGGGGCGCAGCATCGGCAATGTTGCATCCGCAATCACCATGCCGGAAAAAGTTACACAGGAAATTGCTTTTCCAGCCAAAAACAAGCGATTTCTCGCATCGGCGGGAAAAACGCCATTGTCGTGCGCCATGCATCTTGGCGCCTGCAGGCAGGCTGGCTATGCTGCGACGCAGGATAGTCGTTGCCGCTCTGCCAGGAACTGAAGCGCGCCTGCGCTGCACGTGAGGGGAGCGGAAACGAGGCCGGGGCAGGGGATGCAGCGGTCACCGTGCAGGACGCGCAGCCATGGACCGGGCGCTGCCGGAAGCCATGCAGTTGACAGGCTTTCTCCGGACGCGCTATTGATTGTATGTATATACAAATACACGAGGACCGTCGGGCCCCATGCGGTATCGCTGCTGGCTGCCACTGCTGCTGATCTGCGTGCTCGCGGCCGAAGGCGTGCTGGGCGCCTGGACGGGCGCGCGCATGGCGTTGGATGCGGTGGCCGGCGTCGCGGTCGCCGAAGGCGGCACTGCGCAGCCGGACTGCGCGCCGGTCACGCCGGTCACGCCGGTCCCGGCCAAGGTCCATGCCGGTCACGGCAGGCCCGGCGGCACCACCGACGCCGCCGACTGCACCTGCACCGACAGCACGGGCTGCGAATGCGCCTGCGTGCTGGCGCTGTATCCCCCTGCGACGCTGGCCTTGTTCGCCGGCAGCTATCCGCCCGTCGCCTTCGATGCTCCCGTGCCGGTCCTGCGCCTGCCGGCGAACAAACTTTCCCGGGTGTTCCGACCTCCCATCGCCTGAGCGGTGCTTCCCGCGTCGTGACGACGCTGCAACGCCCTGCGTGCGCCCGTGCGCACGCCCAGCCCCGAGACAGGTTCCCCAGCGGGAGAGAGACCATGTACGTGAAATCCAATGCCTTGGCCGTGGCCATCGGCAGTTTGTCGAGTGTGGCCGCCATCCAGGCCGCACAGGCGCAGGAAGGCCAGAACGAAGCCGCCCGCACGCTCGATGCGGTGCAGGTCACCGGCAGCCACATCAAACGCGCACAGCTGTCCGGCGTCGGCCCGGTCAGCGTGGTGGACGCCGAGGCGATCGAACGCTCCGGCGCCACATCGGTGGAGACGCTGCTGCAGCGCCTGCCGGCTTCGGCCGGTTTCGCCGGCAGCCAGAGCAATGCCTACTGGGCCGAGAACGGCTACGGCACCACCCAGGTCAATCTGCGCGGCCTGGGCATCAACCGCACCCTGGTGCTGCTCAACGGCCGCCGCATCGTCAACGGCGGCACCGGCGCCAACAGCTCGGTGGATCTGAACGTCATTCCGGTGTCGCTGATCGAACGCGTGGAAGTACTGAAGGACGGCGCATCGGCCATCTATGGCGCCGACGCGGTGGCCGGCGTGGTCAACATCATCACCAAACAGGGCTTCGACGGCGCGGAGCTGGCGGTGCGTTATGGCCAGACCAGCAAGAGCGACGGCGAGGAAACCTCGGTGGACTTCAGCTGGGGTGTCACCGGTGAGCGTGGCTCGCTGATGGCGGCGATCAACTACTACGACGGCGGCCCGGTGAACATGGCCACGCGCGCGCCCTGCGGCCTGGCCGAATCCGACGGCAGGCTGGTGTGCTCGGGCAGCTCGGCCACCGTCGGCGGCCGCGCGCTGCTGGCCGACGGCAGCCGCGTCAACTTCAACCAGGTGCCCGGCGGCGACGGTGATTTCTACGAGCCGTACTCGGCGGCCAAACACAACTACAACGGCAATCCGTCGCTCAACGCGGTCAATCCGATCGAGCGCCTGAGCTTCAGCGTGTTCGGCGACAGCAGGCTCAACGACAGCACCGAGGCCTTCGTCGAGCTGATGTACACCAACCGCCAGTCCAGGCAGCTGGCCACCAGCGGCGCACTCGGCGTGTACCGGCCCATCAACATCGCCGCCGACCACCCGACCAACCCGACCGGGCAGGATCTGCTGCTGCAGCGCCGCCGCCTGGAAGAGGCCGGCCCGCGCCATTTCGCCCAGGAAACCGATACCTGGCGCGTCGTCGTGGGGCTGAAAGGCCAGCTGGGCACCAGCTGGGACTGGTCGGCGGCATTCAACTGGGGGCGCAATACCGGCGTGGACGGTTCGGACAACGTCGCCAACCTGGATCGCGTCGAACAGACCCTGGACCGCACGCTGTGCAGCCCACTGCCCGGCGCCGCCATTCCGTGCGGCGACTACCTCGGCTACGGCGACCTGAGCCGCGAAGTGCTGGACTACATCCTCTACAGTTCGCGCGACACCGGCGGCAACGAGCAGAAGAGCTTCACCGCCAATCTCAGCGGGCAGATTTTCGAGCTGCCGGCGGGCTGGGTGGGGTTTGCCGCCGGCGTGGAGGTACGCAGGGAAAGCGGCTGGCGCGACCCGGACCCGCTGACCGTGCTCGGCATCGGCAACACCAACCAGCAGGACCCGATCCACGGCGAGTACACCGCCAGGGAAGTGTTCGCCGAGCTGGCCATCCCGCTGCTGCAGGACAGCGCCATCGCCGATTCGCTGTACCTCAACCTGGCCGGGCGCGCGTCGGACTACGATCTGTTCGGCCGTGACTACAACTACAAGGTCGGCCTGGACTGGCAGGTCAACGCGGCGCTGAAGCTGCGCAGCACCTACGCCACCGCCTTCCGCATCCCCAACATCCCGGAACTTTTCGGCGGCATTTCCGAAGGCAACCTCACCACCACCGACCCGTGCAGCAACTGGAGCAGCCTGCCGTCCGGTTCGGTGGTGCGCGCCAACTGCCAGGCCTATGGCGTGCCGGCCGGCTACGTGCAACCGGGCAATACCATCCTCACTACCTCCGGCGGCAACGCCGACCTGCGGCCCGAGGATGCCACCTCGTTCACCGCCGGCGTGGTGTGGACGCCGGCGTTCGCCTCGGGGCTGACGCTGACCCTGGACTACTACAACATCCGCATCCGCAACGCGATCCAGCGCATCGCCGGCTCCACCAAGCTGTCGATCTGCTACAACACGCCGGGGTTGGCGCACCCGTTCTGCGATGCCGCCAACTTCACCCGCAACCCGCGTACCGGCGAGGTGGACTACCTGTCCTCGCAGCCGGTCAACGCGGCCAACGAGCGGGTCAGCGGCTTCGACCTGGGCGCGTTGTACGAGTTCGACGTGGCCGGCTTCGATGCCAGCGTCAGCGCCGACGTTTCCTATCTGCAGCGTTACGACGTGCGGCCGTACGAAGGCGCCGACGTCATCGAGTACGCGGGCAGGATCACCGGTGGCCGCGGCAGCTACGCCAGGTGGCGTGGACTGGCGGCGCTCACCGCCAGCCGCAAGCAGTGGTCGGGAACGTGGACCACGCAGTACATCGGTCGTGCCGACGACCTCAGTGCCGCGCGCGGCGACATCGGTGACCACGCGCCGTCGGTCTTCTATCACAACCTGCAGCTCAAGTACGCCGTGAGCCGGGCGCTGGACGTCTCGCTGGGCCTGGACAACGTCTTCGACAGGAAGGCGCCCTTCATCCAGAGCTACACCGACGCCAACACCGACACCATGACCTACGACCTGCTGGGCCGGCGCTGGTACGCCCGCATCGGCTACCGCTGGTGAGCGCCTGCGCCCCGCCGCGTGCCGGCGGGGCGCGACGCCGAGTGAGGATGACCTGATGAAACCCGCATTCTGGGCGCGACGCGCCCACAAATGGATAGGCCTGGTGATCGGCGTGCAGGCGCTGCTGTGGATGCTGAGCGGCGTCTACATGACCGTGGTGCCGCTGGACGTGATCCATGGCGACCACCTGGCGCATGTGCATGGCAGGGCGCTGCCGCCACCGGCCGCGCGCATCGACGCCGACGCACTGGTGGCGCACCACCCCGGGCTGCAGTCGTTCCGGCTCAGGTACCTTCTGGACCGCGAGGTCTATGAAGTGCGGCAGGGGAATACGACGTTCCTGGTCGACGCGGCCAGCGGCGAACGCATGCCGCCGCTGGATCGCGACGGTGCGATCGCGCTGGCCCGCGCGCTGTACCAGGGCGACGGCGACGTGGCACGCGTGGAGTGGATCACCCGGGCGCCATCGGAAGTGAAGACGCGGCCGGTGCCGATGTGGGCGGTGCACTTCACCGACCGTGGCCGGACCACGCTGTACCTGTCGCCGGACAGCGGCGAGCTGCTGGCGCGTCGCCACAGCCTGTGGCGCTGGTTCGACTTCCTGTGGATGTTCCACATCATGGACTACGAGCACCGGACCGACGTCAACAACCCCTTGTTGCGCGTGGCTGCAGTGATCGGGCTGGGCTTCGCGCTCAGCGGCATCTGGCTGCTGCTCTACAGCTTCGGCAAGCGGAGGCAGGCATGACGCCCTGGATGCGGACCCTGCACAGATGGGTGGGCCTGCTGGTCGGCCTGCAGTTCGTGGTGTGGCTGGGCAGCGGCCTGATGATGAGCCTGCTCGATCCCGCCAGGATCGAAGGCACCGCCCAGCGTGCGCCGGACACCGAAGCGCCGGCGTGGCCATCCGGTACCGTGTCGCCGGCCGCGGCCCTGCGCGCGGCCACGCACCCGGCGGCGACGCTGGACAGCGGCTGGCTGCTCGACAGGCCGGTCTATCGCCTGCAGTCGCCGCAGGGCACCGAGGTGGTCGACGCACGCGACGGCCGCCACATCGCCATCGACGCGACGCTGGCCCTGCGCGTGGCCCAGGCCGCCTACCGTGGCGATGGCATGCCGTCGTCGCCGCGCTACCTGGCGAAAAGCCTGGAAACGCGCGCCAACCCCGACCCGGTGTGGCGGGTGGACTTCAGCGACGCGCAGGACACCACGATCTACGTATCCGCGCACAGCGGGCAGGTGATGGAGCACCGCAACGCCACCTGGCGCCTGTTCGACATCTTCTGGATGCTGCACATCATGGATTACGGCGAACGGGTGAATTTCAACAACCCGCTGGTCGTCGGTATGGGCATCGGCGGGCTGTGGCTGGCGCTGACCGGCTTCTGGCTGCTGATGGCGAGTTTCCGCCTGCATGAATTCATCCCGCGCCGCTGGCGCCGGCAACGCCAGTTGACGGTGTACGCCGCCGGCGGCGCGCACCTGCGTACGGTGATGGCGGCCAGTGGCGACAGCGTCTACGTGGCGCTGGCCCGCGAAGGCGTGAACCTGCCCTCCAACTGTGGCGGCGGGCAGAGCTGCGGCCTGTGCGAGGTGCGGGTGCGCGGCGGCGCGGGCAAGGCCACCGCATCGGATCGTTCGCATCTGCCGGCGGCCAAGCTGAAGGTCGGTTGCCGCCTGGCCTGCAACCTGCCGGTGGACGAGGACCTGGAGATCGAGGTGGCCGGCGGCGCCAGCCTGTGGACCGAGCACTGGGCCACGGTGACCCGGGTGGTCGCGGTGACGCCGTTCCTGCGCGAGGTCCACCTGCGCCCGGACACTCCCGCCGACGCGCAGTTCCAGCCGGGCTGCTACCTGCAACTGCACGTGCCCGAGTACGAACTGCCGCGCGGCGCGCTGTGGCACCCGGATGAACACCGTGAGGACTGGAAGCCATTGCCGCTGCCGGCCACGCTGCACAACAAGGCCGCCGTGCGCCGTTCGTACTCCTTGGCCACGCCGGTGACCGCAACCGGCGGCGAACTGGTGCTGCTGGCGCGGTTCAGCCCGGGCTGGCAGGAGAACAGGCGGCATCCGCCGGGCAAGGGCTCCACCTGGCTGTACACGCTGCGCGAGGGCGATCGCGTGCGCTACAGCGGCCCGTTCGGCGACTTCGCGCTGAGCGGCGTCGAGCGCGAGAAGGTGTTCATCGGCGCCGGTGCCGGCATGGCCCCGCTGCGCGCGATGATCCAGCAGCGGCTGGACGAGGGCGGGCGCGAACGCATCCACTTCTGGTACGGCGCGCGCAGTCCGCGCGATTGCCCCTATGCCGAGCAGATGCAGGCGCTGGCCCGGCGCCATGCCAACTTCAGCTGGCACCCGGTGTGGTCGGGCGACGCCGGCGACGGTGCGCCCCGTCGCGTGCACGAAGCGCTGCACGACGACCTGCTGCGCGCGCATCCGGATCTGTCCGCCTGCGAGTTCTACCTGTGCGGCCCGCCGGCGATGCTGTCGGCCACCCGGCAACTGCTGCGCAGGCTGGGCGTGGAGGAGTCGAGGATCGCCTACGACGACTTCAAGATCTGACCGGGCGGCGGCGCCGGCCTGCTCCTTCTCCCGCGCGCGGGAGAAGGAATCTGGTCCGCGGCCCCTGGATCACTCGTGCCGCGAGAATTCGTGCAGGCTGCCGTCCTCGGCCAGCAGCGCCACGGTGAACGGCTCGCGGTAGCCATCGGCCGACTCCATGCCCGGCGAGCCGATCGGCATGCCCGGCAACACCAAGCCGCGGGCCTTCGGCCGCTCCGCCAGCAACTTCAGGATCGCGGAGGCCGGCACGTGGCCCTCCACCACATAGCCGTCGATTTCCGAGGTATGGCACGACATCATGCCGTCGCCAATGCCCAGGCGCCGTTTCACCGCCGCCATGTCGCCGGTGTCGTGGATCTCCACCGGAAAGCCCGCCGCCCGCATGTGCTCGGCCCAGCCGCCGCAGCAGCCGCAGTTGGGGTCCTTGTGCACCTTCACCACCGGCAGGGTGGCGCGGGCCGGGGCTGCGTCGGCCGCGCTGGTGGCGGCCTCGGCCGCCGGCGCCGCCGGTGTCGCATTGCAGGCGCTGACCAGCAGCGTGCCGGTCGCCAGCGTGAGCGCGTGCAGGGAGAGTCTTGAAAGCAGTTTCATGAGTCGGGCTCCGTCGGGATCGCCGCGCCGGCACAACGCCGGCGCGGCCAGGGCGCTTACAGCATGGACATGCCGCGCTTGAACTCGTTGGCATCGAGCCTGCCGTCGCGGTTGGCATCGCTCATGTCGAAGTGCGGCAGCAGGGCATGGTTGGCCGGCAGCTCCTGGCGGGTGAGGAAGCCGTCGCCATTGCCATCCAGGCGCTTGAAGGCGGCCTCGATATCGGTTGCCGCCGCGCTCGCGGCGGGTTGGGCCGGGTGCGCGCCGTGGCCATGCGCGTCGTGCCCGGCGTGCTGGGCGAACGCGGCCGGTGCGAAGCTGGCGATGGCGGTGAACAGCAGGCTGTACAGGGTCTTCATGTGATGTTCCTTGGAGGTAGTGGTTTGGCGCGCATGGCGCGCGCCAGTGTTGGGATCAGAACCAGAAGCGGACGCCGGCAACCCAGCGCGAGTCGCGGATGCCTTCGCCGGCGTCGCGATGGATGTCGGCGCTGCGACCGTACCTGCGCTCGTGCACGAAACCGACGTAGGGCGCGAAGCGGCGGGTGATCTCGTAGCGCAGGCGCAGGCCCGCCTCGACATGGCCCAGTCCGCTGCCGACACCGCGCCGCGGGTCGTCGTCGGCGGCCAGGCTGGCTTCCAGCGAGGGCTGCAGGATCAGCCGATTGCTCAGCAGCAGCGAGTATTCCGCTTCCACCGCCAGTTCGGCCCTGCGCGGCCCGCCCAGGTAGGCGGTGGCGGCGAACTCGAACTTGTAGGGCGCCAGGCCCTGCACGCCGATGGCCGCGCGGGTCAGGCCGGGCGCATCGCCGCCGTCGTGGCGGACGCCGCCGACCACGTCCCACCACGGCGAGATGGCGTGGCCGTAGAGCGCGTCCAGCGACCATTCGCCGAGCCGGCCCTCGCTGCGCTGCCCCTCGCTGCGTAGCCACAGGCGGTCGATGTCGCCGCCGAACCAGCCCTTGGCGGCCCATGACTGGCCGCTGCCATGCGCGTTGTTCCAGGCTTCCAGGTGGTCGAACAGCACCAGGCTGTTGAAACCAGGCGCGTGCTGCATCGCATGCGGCTGCAACGTGGGGAAGGCGGCGGCCAGGTCCGCGGCGGTCGGTTCGGGGATGGGCTCGCGCGGCGCCTGCATGGCCGCGGCGCCGTGGCCACCATGATCGCCATGGCCGGCGTGCATGTCCGTACCGGAAGCAGCGGCAGGCACGTGGCCGGCATGGGCGTCGGCCGGAACAGGCTGGGCATGACCCGCAGGCATGTCGTGCCCGGCATGGGTGTCATGGCTGTCCGTGGATTTTCCGGTGGGCGCGTCCAGCGCATGACCGGCATGCGGATCCGCGGCCGGCTGTGGCGGCATCGCGTGGGACGCGTGATCCATCGGCGTCGCATGGCCGGCATGCCCGTCCGCCCGACCGGGAGCGCCGGCCGGCATCGTGTGGCCTGCATGCGGGTCGGGCACCGGTTCGGCCGGCCGGGCCGGCGCCATGTGCGCGGCATGGCCCGCGTGCGGATCGCTTTCCGGCGACGTGGCGGGAACCGCGGGTGCATGACCCGCATGCGGGTCCGGCTTCGCGGTGGCCTCGTGGCCGTGATGGCCGGCATGCGCGTCCTGCGCGGCGGCGCTGCCGGTGGCCGCGGCCAGGGCGATGAACAGCAGGGACCGGGTCGTCGTCTTCATGCCTCGATCCTCACTTCGCGCATCATGCCCGCTTCCATGTGGTACAGCAGGTGGCAGTGGAAGGCCCAGCGGCCCAGCGCATCGGCGCGTACGCGGTAGCTGCGGCGCGTGCCCGGCGGCATGTCGACGGTGTGCTTGCGCACCTGGAACTGGCCATCGGCGTTCTCCAGGTCGCTCCACACGCCATGCAGGTGGATGGGGTGGGTCATCATCGTGTCGTTGACCAGCACGATGCGCATGCGCTCGCCGTAGTTCAGCCGCAGCGGTTCGGCGCCGGCGAACGGGATGCCGTCGAAATTCCAGGCGAACTTCTCCATGTGCCCGGTCAGGTGCAGTTCGATCTCGCGGCCGGGTTCGCGTCCGTCCGGGTCGTCGAACAGCGAATGCAGGTCGGCGTAGGCGAGCACCCTGCGGCCGTTGTCGCGCAGGCCGATGCCGGGGTCGTCCAGCCGCGGCGAACTGGCCGAACTCTGCATGTCCACCAGCGGGTTGCCGCGTTCGCCGGGCGGATGCTTCGGCGCGCTGCCGCCACCGCCGCCGTGGCCGGCGTGGGCATCGTGCCCGCCATGCGCCATCTGCATGCCGTCATGGCCGCCGTCGTGGCCATGGGCCATGTCGGCCATGGTCAGCAGCGGCCGCGGGTCCAGCGCCGGCACCGGCGCCTGCAGGCCATGGCGCACCGCCAGCGTGCCGCAGGCGTGGCCGGTGCGGCCCATGTCCTGGGCGAAGATCGTGAACGCGTCCTGCCCGGACGGCTCGACGATCACGTCGAAGGTCTCGGCCACGGCGATGCGGAACTCGTCCACGCTCACCGGGTGGATGTACTGGCCGTCGGCGGCCACCACGGTCATCTTCAGCCCCGGGATGCGCACGTCGAAATAGGTCATCGCCGAGCCGTTGATGAAGCGCAGCAGCACCTTTTCGCCGCTGCGGAACAGCCCGGTCCAGTTGCCAGCCGGCGCGGTGCCGTTCATCAGGTAGGTGTAGGTGTGGGCGTTGATGTCGGACAGGTCCGACGGCGTCATCCGCATCCGTCCCCACATGCCGCGGTCGGCCAGCGTGGCGCGCAGGCCATCGCGGCGCGCATCGCGCATGAAATCGCCCACCGTGCGCTGGTAGGTGTTGTCGTGCATGGGCATCTTCTTCATGCGCCGGTACAGCGCCGCCGGGTCCAGGTCGGTCCAGTCCGACAGCAGGATCACGTGCTCGCGGTCGAAGCGGTACGGCGGCGGCTCCAGCGGGTCGATCACCAGCGCGCCGTACAGGCCCGCCTGCTCCTGGAACAGCGAATGGCTGTGGTACCAGTAGGTGCCGGACTGGCGCAGCTGGAAGCGGTACTGGAACGCCTCGCCGGGCGCGATGCCGTCGAAGCTCAGCCCCGGCACGCCGTCCATGTTGGCCGGCAGCAGGATGCCGTGCCAGTGGATCGAGGTCATCTCGTCGGCG
The DNA here is from genome assembly GCF_056393235.1 of Stenotrophomonas sp. Steno-Z2. Lineage (NCBI taxonomy): Bacteria > Pseudomonadati > Pseudomonadota > Gammaproteobacteria > Lysobacterales > Lysobacteraceae > Stenotrophomonas > Stenotrophomonas sp. Steno-Z2. The sequence goes on from NZ_JBWJOY010000004.1 coordinate 261,136, forward strand.
AGCGTGTTGGCCACGCGGATGTTGACCGTATCGCCCTCGCGCCAGCGCAGGATCGGCGCCGGCAGCGAGCCGTTGACGGTGACCGCGCTGCGCGCGCGGCCGGTGAAATCGACCGTGGAGCGGCCGATGGCCAGGCTCAGGTCGGTGCCGCGCAGCTCGCTGGCGGCCATCGCATGGGCGGGGGCGGCGAACGCATCGGAGGCGCGCCACAGCCCGGTGCCGGCAACGACGCCGCCCAGGGCCAGGCCCTGCACGAAGCGCCGCCGCGACAGCACCGAACGCGGATCGGAAAGAAAATCGGTTTTCATGGGTACTCCATCGGCCATCCACGTGGGGGACGCGGACGGCAGCTGCGGATTGCTCGGGACACGCAGGAACGCGCTCGGCGCACGACGGGGTGAGGTCACCTGGCGCGGCGGGCCGCGCACCTGCGGAATAGCCGCCGGCGCGCTGGCGGCGCGCCGACGCTCACGGCCGGGTCAGGCGATGGGAGGCCGGTTGAGTTTGGCCGGGCGCACGTCGTAGCGCGCGGGCGTGGGCGCCATGGGCTCCGGGGAGCGGACGATCTCGCTGGCCGGCGACGCCACCGGCGTGGGCAGCATGTTGCAGTGCTGGGTGCAGTCGCAGTGCTTGCCGTCGCCGCAGGGCGGGGCCGGAGGCTGCGGCTGCTTGGCCGCATCGTGCATGCCGCCGCCGTCGTGGCAGCCGGCGTGGTCCATGTCCATCGTCGTCATCGCCCCCGCGCCGCCAGGCATCGCCATCGCCGTGGCCGACCACACCGACCCGACCGCACCGGCGATCAGGGACAGGCACAGCAGCAGGGGCAGAAGGATGCGCGGCACGCGGGGTCGGCAGGAACAGGAGTGCGCACCATACCACCGTGCGGCGCGGGACGTCGCCGCGCCGGTCCGCCGCGGACCATCCACAGTAGAATCGGCTTCAGCTTTCATTGAGTGTGCGATCCATGTCCCAGCGCGCCTGGGTGGCGGCGGCCATCCGCAAGATCGAAGCCGATTTCAACCGCTCGGCCGATACCCACCTGATCCCGATCGACCTGCCCGGCTTCCCCGGCATCGACGTATACCTGAAGGACGAGTCCAGCCACCCGACCGGCAGCCTCAAGCACCGCCTGGCGCGCTCGTTGTTCCTGTACGCGCTGGCCAACGGCTGGCTGCGCGAGGGCTGCCCGGTGATCGAGGCGTCCAGCGGCTCGACCGCGGTGTCCGAGGCCTATTTCGCCCGCCTGCTGGGCCTGCCGTTCATCGCGGTGATCCCGGCCAGCACCTCGCCGGAGAAGATCGCCGCCATCGAATTCCACGGCGGCCGCTGCCACCTGGTGCAGCGCGCCTGCGACCTGAACTGCGAATCCGAGCGGCTGGCGCGCGAGACCGGCGGCCATTTCATGGACCAGTTCACCTACGCCGAGCGCGCCACCGACTGGCGCGCCAACAACAACATCGCCGAGTCGATCTTCAAGCAGATGGCCGAGGAGCCGCACCCGGTGCCGGAATGGATCGTCTGCAGCCCCGGAACCGGCGGCACCGCGGCCACCCTGGGCCGCTACGTCAGCTACCGCCGCCACGACACGCTGATCCTGTGCGCGGACCCGGAAGTGTCGGTGTTCTACGACGGCTACTGCGCGGCGCTGGCCGGCGCCGACTGGCACGACATGACCTGCGAGGGCGGTTCGCGCGTGGAAGGCATCGGCCGCCCGCGCGTGGAGCGCAGCTTCATCCCCACCTGCGTCGATGCGATGGTCAAGGTGCCCGACGCGCTGAGCCTGGCCGCCATGCGCCACGTCAGCGCCACCCTCGGGCGCCGCGTCGGCGGGTCCACCGGCACCAATTTCATCGGCGTGCTGCAGGCCGCGCAGCTGATGCGCGATGCCGGCCGCGACGGTTCCATCGTCACCATCCTCTGCGACGCCGGCGAACGCTACGCGCACAGCTACTACGACCCTGCCTGGTACGAACGCCAGGGCATCGACGTGGCCGGCGCCGACGCCGTCATCGCCGCCGCGGTGAACGGACAGGGCCTGCCGGCGCTGCCTTGTGCCTGGCTGGAGCCGTCGCCATATCGGACCTGATGCCGGCCACGCCGCAACCGCTTCCAGGACCCCCATGAACGCCAATCCCCTGCTCGACTTCTCCGGCCTGCCGCGCTTCGACGAGATCCGCCCCGCGCATGTCACCCCGGCCATCGACGCCCTGCTGGCCGAGGCCGAAGCCGCGCTGAAAGCCGCCGAAACCGTGGCGCCGGTGAGCTGGGAAAGCTTCGTGACGCCGTTGGACGACGCCACCGAGCGGCTGTACCGCGCCTGGGGCCAGGTCGCGCACCTGCAGGCGGTGGCCGACACGCCGGAACTGCGCGAGGCCTACAACGCCAACCTGCCGAAGATCAGCCGCTTCGGCAGCGCCATGGCGCAGAACCCGGCGCTGTATGCGCAGTACAAGGCGCTGGCGGCATCGCCCGGGGCCGCGACGTACGACGACGCCCGGCGCAGGGTGCTGGACAACGCCCTGCGCGATTTCCGCCTGGGCGGCGCCGAACTCGGCGAGGCCGACAAGGCGCGCTTCGCGCAGATCCAGCAGGAACTGTCGGCGCTGTCGGCGAAGTTCTCGCAGAACGTGCTCGACGCCACCGACGCCTTCGCCCTGTACGTCGAGGACGAGGCCGAGCTGTCGGGCCTGCCGGCCGACGTGCGCGCCAATGCCCGCGCCGCGGCGCAGAAGGACGGGCGCGAGGGCTGGAAGCTGACCCTGCACATGCCGTGCTACCTGCCGGTGCAGACCTATGCGGACAACCGCGCGCTGCGCGAGACGCTCTACCGCGCCCACGCCGTGCGCGCCTCCGAGTTCGGCGACGCCGCCCTCGACAACGGCGGCAACATCGACCGCATCCTGGCCCTGCGCGCCGAACTGGCCGCGCTGCTGGGGTTCGACAGTTACGCGGAGTACTCCATCGCCACCAAGATGGCGACCGATGCCGCGCAGGTGCTGGGCTTCCTGCGCGACCTGGCCGCGCGCGCCCGGCCGTACGCGCAGCGCGACCGTTCCGAGCTGGAAGCCTTCGCCCGCGACGAACTGGGCATGGACGAACTGCAGGCCTGGGACCTGGCCTATGCCAGCGAAAAGCTCAAGCAGGCGCGTTACAGCTACTCCGAGCAGGAGGTGAAGCAGTACTTCACCGAACCCAGGGTGCTTGCTGGCCTGTTCGGCGTGATCGAGCGCCTGTATGGCCTGAAGGTGCAGCCGGACCAGGCGCCGGTCTGGCACGAGGACGTGCGTTTCTACCGGCTCGTCGACGCCGGTGGCGCGCTGGTCGGCCAGTTCTACATGGACCTGTATGCGCGCGAGGGCAAGCGGGGCGGTGCCTGGATGGACGACTGCCGCAACCGCCGCGTCACCGCCGCCGGCGTGCAGACCCCGCTGGTCTATCTGGTCTGCAACTTCGGCCGCGGCAGCGACGGCAGGCCCGCCACCTTCAGCCACGATGAAGTCACCACGGTCTTCCACGAGATGGGCCATGGCCTCCACCAGCTGTTGACCCGCATCGGCGAGCTGGCGGTGGCCGGCATCAACGGCGTGGAATGGGATGCGGTGGAACTGCCCAGCCAGTTCATGGAGAACTTCTGCTGGGAATGGGAACAGGTGCAGGCGATGACCGCCCGTGTCGATACCGGCGCGCCGCTGCCGCGCGCGCTGTTCGACAGGATGCTGGCCGCCAGGAACTACCAGAGCGGCATGTTCACCGTGCGCCAGCTGGAGTTCGGCCTGTTCGACATGCTGCTGCACAGCCAGTACCAGCCGGCGCAGGAAAGCGTGCTGCAGTTGCTGGAGCGCGTGCGCGGCGAGGTCGCGGTGAACTTCCCGCCGGACTGGAACCGCTTCCCGCACCAGTTCAGCCACATCTTCGCCGGCGGCTACGCAGCCGGTTACTACAGCTACAAGTGGGCCGAGGTGCTCAGCGCCGATGCCTACGCCGCGTTCGAGGAGGCGCCGGAGCGGTTCCTGGAGACCGGCGCGCGCTTCCGCGACGAAGTGCTGTCGCGTGGCGGCAGTCGCAGCGCGGCGGAGAATTTCCGCGCGTTCCGTGGCCGCGAACCGCGGATCGACGCCCTGCTGCGCCATAGCGGCATGGCGGCCTGAGGCGCGGCGGCATGGCCCCGGCGGGATTCAGCCGGGGTGATGCCGGGCCGCGTTATTGATGCACGACCTTTCCCGCAGGCATCCGGACATGCCCCGTCTCATTCCGCGCCTCGCCGCTGCCGCCGCCATCGTCGCGGTGGTCCTGTGGTTCCAGCCCGAGATCGTCGAACCGTCGGCCAAGGTCGGCGGCAGCGGCCTGAACCTGCGCAGCGCCCCGGATACGCGCGCCGACCGCGTGGCCGTGCTGCCTGTCGGCACGACCGTGGAAGTACAGCGCTGCCTGGATGACCTGAGCTGGTGCAACGTGCGCCATGGCGGACAGAGCGGCTGGGTGGCGGCGGACTATCTGATCGCCCGCGCCGACGGCAAGCGCGTCAAGGTGGGCGAGGCCGGCAAGGAACTGGGCGTGGTCATCGAGACCGCCAAGCCGGGAGGCTGAGCCCTCCAGCGCCTGCATGGCGACGCATGAATGCACGCCGGACGTTCTTGCCCCTTCCCAAAACCTTCAACACCCCGCATACTTTCGCTCCTTCGCCGCCGGCCTTGCGGCTGGCAGCGAAGGAAGGAAGGAAGTTGAAGTCGCCCTCGACGAGGTGTTGACGGCAACAAAAAGGCTGCCATAATAGGCGGCTCGCTTCGACGAAACGCCTTCGGGTGTC
>NZ_JBWJOY010000005.1:0-186439 GCF_056393235.1 Stenotrophomonas sp. Steno-Z2
TACGGCATGGAGACGCGGTGTTGTGTCCCAGCGCACATCAGCAACGCCATGTGCCGCAGGGATCCTTCCGCCGCGCAACCGTCCCGACCGAACGACGCCTGCAGGGCAGCCCTTGTAGGAGCGGCTTCAGCCGCGAAGGCTCCCGGGCATCGCCGCGAAGAGCATCGCGGCTGAAGCCGCTCCTACGGCATGGAGACGCGGTGTTGTGTCCCGGCGCACATCAGCAACGCCATGTGCCGCAGGGATCCTTCCGCCGCGCAACCGTCCCGACCGAACGGCGCCTGCAGGGCAGCCCTTGCAGGAGCGGCTTCAGCCGCGAAGGCTCCCGGGCATCGCCGCGAAGGGCATCGCGGCTGCAGCCGCTCCTACGGCATGGAGACGCGGTGTGGTGTCCCAGCGCACATCAGCAACGCCATGTGCCGCAGGGATCCGTCCGCCGCGCAACCGTCCCGACCGAACGACGCCTGCAGGGCAGCCCTTGCAGGAGCGGCTTCAGCCGCGAAGGCTCTCGGCATCGCCGCGAAGGGCATCGCGGCTGAAGCCGCTCCTACGGCAACGGGCCTCAACGCGTGGCGGCCTGCCAGCGCAGTGCCATGCGCCGCAGGGATTCGTCGGCCTGCGCGTCCGCGGCGATGGCGGCGATGTCGCGCCAGGCCAGGTCCAGCGACTCGCCGCTGACCACGAAACGCTCGTCCGCTCCGGCGCGCACCACGTAGCGCGCGTCGTAGTGCCAGTGGCCCGGTACCTGCCCGCGTTCGGGAATCCAGTGCCGGTCCAGGTCGAACGGCGCCTGCGATTCCAGGCGCAGCCCGGGCAGGCCCGATTCTTCCTCCGCCTCGCGCAGCGCCACCGCGGCCAGGTCGCGGTCGCCATCGGCATGGCCGCCGAGCTGCAGCCAGCGGTCCAGCTTGCGGTGGTGGGTCAGCAGCACGCGGCGGCCATCAGCGCTGACCAGCCAGGCGCTGCCGGTGAAGTGGCCGGCCAGGCGCGCGCGCGCGAACGGGTCCTCGCCGCCCTCGTCCAGCAGCTGCCGGAATTCATCGGCCACCGCCGCATGCTCCGGCACCCGCCGCGCATAGTCCTGCAGCGCGGCGCGCAGGCTCCCCTCGTGTTCGTGCATGACTGCAGGCACATCCCATCGGTCCGATCCGGCGCCCATTATCGCCGTCCATGCTGCACCTGCGCTTGTCGGTTTCCCTCGCCTTTGGCAAGGTAGGCCGTTGCCGGCGGTTCAGCTTGCATCGTCCCCTGCGCCTCCCCTGCGGAGGCGTGGAAACACCCAGGTCTGGAAAACAGCGAATGCTCAAAACACTGTTGAGGGTCAAACCGGTCGAGCCGACCGCACACGTGGATGCCGGCGAACCGGTGGAAGGCAGCCTGCAGGGCGAAGCCACGCTCAAGCGCACCCTCACGGCCAGGCACCTGATCCTGCTGGGCATGGGCGCGGTGATCGGCGCGGGCATCTTCGTCATCACCGGGCAGGCGGCGGCCCACCACGCCGGCCCGGCGATCATGCTCTCGTTCGTGCTCGCCGGCCTGGCCTGCGCCTTCGCCGGCCTGTGCTACGCCGAGTTCGCGGCGATGATGCCGGTCTCCGGCAGCGCCTATTCGTATTCCTACGCCACCCTCGGCGAAGGCATGGCCTGGTTCATCGGCTGGTGCCTGGTACTGGAATACCTGTTCGCCTCCTCCTCGGTGGCGGTGGGCTGGTCGGCATACCTGCTCAGCTTCCTCACCAGCACCCTGCACCTGCCCTTCCCCGACGCGCTGACCGCCGCGCCGATCGCCTGGGAGAATGGCCAGTTCGTCGCCTCCGGCAAACTGCTCAACCTGCCGGCGGTGCTCATCATCGCGGTGATCTCGGGGCTGCTGTACGTCGGCGTCACCCAGTCCACCTTCGTCAACGCGGTGATCGTCGCGATCAAGGTGGCGGTGATCTGCCTGTTCGTCGGTTTCGGCGCGATGTACGTCAATCCGGAGAACTGGACGCCGTTCATCCCCGACAACACCACCGGCGTGTTCGGCGAGTTCGGCTGGAGCGGCGTGTTCCGCGCGGCCTCCATCGTGTTCTTCGCCTACATCGGCTTCGACGCGGTTTCCACCGCCGCCGGCGAGACCAAGGACCCGCAGAAGAACATGCCGATCGGCCTGCTCGGCTCGCTGGCCGTGTGCACCCTCATCTACATCGTGGTCTGCGCGGTGATGACCGGGCTCATGCACTACAGCAAGCTGGGCACCGACAAGCCGGTGGCCACGGCGCTGGAAGCCTACGCCAGTCTGGCGTGGCTGAAGACCTGGGTGGAGATCGGCGCCATCGCCGGCCTGTCCTCGGTGGTGCTGGTGATGATGATGGGCCAGACCCGCATCGCCTACACCATTTCCCGCGACGGCCTGCTGCCGCAGGTGTTCGGCAAGGTGCATCCGAAGTTCCGCACGCCGCACCTGAGCACGGTGATCGTCGGCGCGGTCGCCGCCGCGCTGGCCGGCCTGGTACCGCTGAACGTGCTGGGCGAACTGGTGGCGATGGGCACCCTGCTGGCCTTCGCCACGGTCTGCATCGGCGTGCTGATCCTGCGCCGCACCCGCCCGGAGATGCCGCGCGCCTTCCGCGTGCCGGCGGTGTGGCTGGTCGCGCCGCTGGGCGCGCTGATCTGCCTGGGCCTGTTCGCGATGGCCTTCGCCGCCCACTGGCTGGTGTTCGTGCTCTGGAACGTGCTGGGCGTAGCCATCTACCTGGGCTACGGCATGCGCCACAGCAAGCTGAACCGGAACGCCTGATCCTCTCCGGCCGGCACGCGCCGGCCGTTCCTGCACGCACGACGAGCGAAGACGCACCATGTTCAAGCAACTGTGGGCCACCAAACATCCGCACGCCGCCCATGAAGAGGCCAACGGCCTGAGCCTGCGCCGCACCCTGGGCCCGTGGGGCCTGACCGCGCTGGGCATCGGCGCGGTGATCGGCGGCGGCATCTTCGTCATCACCGGCCAGGCCGCGGCCAACCACGCCGGCCCGGCGATCATGCTGTCCTTCATCCTGGCCGCGGTGTGCTGCGCGTTCTGCGCCATGGCCTACGCCGAGTTCGCGGCGATGGTGCCGGTCTCGGGCAGCGCCTACACCTATACCTACGCCACCTTTGGCGAACTGTCGGCCTGGTTCATCGGCTGGATGCTGGTACTCGAGTACGGCGTCTCCGCCTCGGCGGTGGCGGTGAGCTGGACCGGCTACTTCCTGAGCCTGCTCAGCCATTTCGACGTCCACCTGCCGGCGGCGCTGGTCAACGCGCCGCTGGACGCGCAGCTGCGCCCGACCGGCGCCATCGCCAACCTGCCGGCCGCCGGCCTGGTGCTGCTGCTGACCTGGCTCTGCTATGTGGGCATCCGCAAGTCCTCGGCGATGAACATGGCCATGGTCATCCTCAAGACCGGGCTGATCGTGCTGGTGATCGTCGCCGGCTGGAAATACGTGGACCCGGGCAACTGGACGCCGTTCATCCCGGCCAACGAGGGCCCGGGCAAGTACGGCTTCGAGGGCGTGCTGCGCGGCGCGGCGATGGTGTTCTTCGCCTACATCGGCTTCGAGGCGGTATCGGTGGCGGCGCAGGAATCGCACAAGCCGCAGCGCGACATGCCCATCGGCATGCTGCTGTCGCTGGTGGTGTGCACCGTGCTGTACATCGCCATGGCCGCGGTGATGACCGGCCTGGTGCCATACAAGCTGCTGGGCACCGCCGAGCCGGTGGTCACCGCGGTGGCCGCGCATCCGCAGCTGGGCTGGCTGCGCATCATCGTCGAGGTTGGCGCGCTGATCGGCCTGTCCTCGGTGGTGCTGGTGATGATCATCGGCCAGCCGCGCATCTTCATGATCATGGGCCGCGACGGCCTGCTGCCGCCGGTGTTCACCCGCATCCACCCGAAGTACCGCACGCCGCACATCAACACCGTCATCACCGGCATCGGCATCGCCCTGCTGGCGGCGCTGTTCCCGCTGGACATCCTCGGCGAGCTGACCTCGATGGGCACGCTGATCGCCTTCGCCGCGGTCTGCGCCGGCGTGCTGGTGCTGCGCCGCACCCACCCGGAACTGCCGCGTCCGTTCCGCATGCCCGCGGCCTGGCTGCTGTGCAGCCTGGGCGTGCTCAGCTGCGTGGCCCTGCTCACCGCCATGACCCTGCACAACTGGATGCTGATGGGCCTGTGGACCCTGACCGGCTTCGTCATCTATTTCACCTACAGCCATCGCCACAGCAAGCTGCGCGAGCCCAACAGGCAGGGCTGAGACCGTAGAATGGGGGCATGAACGCCCCCACTGCTCCCTATGACGCCCAGCGCCTGAGCGAACTGGCCCAGCTGCTGATCGACAACGTGCGCGAACTGGCCCGCGCCGGCTGGACGCCGGCCACCAGCAGCAACTTCTCGCACCGCCTGGACGAACGCCACGCGGCGATCACCGTGTCCGGCAAGGACAAGGGGCGGCTGGTCGAGGCCGACATCATGGTCGTGGACTTTGACGGCAGGGCCGTGGGCCGGCCGCTGCGCCCGTCGGCCGAGACCCTGCTGCACACCCAGCTCTACGCGCGCTTCCCGGACGTGAACTGCGTGCTGCACACGCATTCCCCGGTGCAGACCATCGCTTCGCGCCTGTACGGCGGCGACGGCCATGTCCGCCTGGAGGGCTACGAGCTGCTCAAGGCGCTGCACGGCAACTCCACCCACGAGACCGCGGTGGAGCTGAAGGTGTTCCCCAACACCCAGGACATGGACGTGCTCGCCGCGCAGGTGGAGGCCGAACTGGACAAGGGCCCGATGTGGGGCTACCTGATCGACGGCCACGGCCTGTACGCCTGGGGCCGCGACATGGCCGAGGCGCGCCGCCACCTGGAGGCCTTCGAGTTCCTGCTCCACTGCGAACTGGAACTGCGCCGGCTGCGCGCCGGTTGAAGCGGCCGCGCCTGCTACCCTTTCCGTCCCCCACGCCTCGAGCCGCCGCCATGAGCCGACTGCGCATCTTCAACGACACCGATCCCGCCACCCCGCTGCTGGACAGCCGCGACGGCCAGGTCATCAGCGCCGAGCTGAAGAAGATCGGCGTCACCTTCGAGCGCTGGCAGGCCAAACACCCGGTCGCGCCGGGCGCCAGCCAGGAGGAAGTGTTCGCCGCCTACCGCGAGGACATCGACCGCCTGGTCGCCACGCACGGTTTCAAGAGCGTGGACGTGGCCTCGATCGCGCCGGACAACCCCAACCGCGCCGAGATCCGCCTGAAGTTCCTCGACGAGCATTACCACAAGGAGGACGAGGTACGTTTCTTCGTCGCCGGCTCGGGCCTGTTCACCCTGCACGTGGACGACCGGGTCTACGAGGTGGAATGCGTCAAGGACGACCTGATCTCGGTGCCGGACGGCACCACCCACTGGTTCGACATGGGCGCCGAGCCGAGCTTCGTGGCGATCCGCTTCTTCACCGAGCCGGACGGCTGGGTCGGCCACTTCACCGGCACCGACATCGCGCGGCGCTTCCCGCGCTACGAGCCGGGCACCGCCTGAGCTTCGTGCCCCTCTCCTTGCAGGAGAGGGAGCGGGGTGACCGATCACTCTCTTCACCCTGCTGTCCCGCCATACCCCCCATCCGCCCCCTGCGGGGCAGCTGCATCCGGCACATCCTGTGCCCCACCCTTCGGGCAGCTTCGCCGTGCAGATCGACCGTCCTGTCGACCTGTCGCCCGCAGGGAGAAGGAAAACAAAGGCACCGCCATGACCACCCGCGCCATCCTCACCGACATCGAAGGCACCACCTCGAGCATCTCCTTCGTCAAGGAAGTGCTGTTCCCCTACGCCCGCGACGCCCTGCCCGGCTTCGTGCGCGCGCATGGCCAGGAGCCGGAAGTGCGGCGCTGGCTCGACGCCGTGGCCACCGAGATCGCCGCCAGCGCCTGCCAGGACGAGGTCATCGTCGAGGCGCTGCAGGGCTGGATCGACCAGGACCGCAAGCACACCGCGCTCAAGGCGCTGCAGGGCATGATCTGGGACGCCGGCTACCGCAACGGCGACTACACCGCGCACCTGTACCCCGAGGTGGCCGCGGTGCTGCGCGGCTGGCACGCCGCCGGCATCCCGCTGTACGTGTATTCCTCCGGCTCGGTGCCGGCGCAGAAGCTGTTTTTCGGCTACAGCGACGCCGGCGACCTCAACGGCCTGTTCTCCGGCAACTTCGATACCGAGATCGGCGGCAAGCGCGAGGCCGCCAGCTACGCGCGCATCGCCGCGGCCATCGGCCTCGCGCCGCACGAGATCCTGTTCCTGTCCGACATCGTCGAGGAGCTGGATGCCGCGCGCGAGGCCGGGCTGCGCACGGTGCTGCTGGACCGCCGCGACGACTACCCGATGCCGCGCACCGGCGAGGCCACGCACGGGCATGCGCGCGTGGAGAATTTCGAGCAGATCGTGCTCTGAAGCCGCCGCCGCGCGGTGGCGGCGCATGAAAGCGACGACGGCCCCTTCCGGGGCCGTCGCCGTCTGCGCGTCCTGCTGCCTGCGGTCGCGCCATCGGCCGCCAACGCCTCGCCGCCTCGGCGCTGATGCGGCCCTCACCCGAAGCGCATAGGCCCGATGCTAGCGTGCGGCGGGACGACGTCGTCGACCCGCTGTCCATCCGCGCCGGAGGCACCCGATGAGCATCACCGCACAGGTCGGCCAGGCGCTGGCCGCCGAGTTCACCCTTCCCGACGCGGGCACGCTGGCCGTCGTCGCCGCGCGCCTGCTCACCGCCATCGTGCTCGGTGGCCTGCTGGGCCTGGAACGCGAGAGCAAGGGCCGCGCGGCGGGGTTGAAGACCCACATCCTGGTGTCGGTGGGCTCGGCGCTGTTCGTGCTGGCGCCGCTGCAGATGGGCATCAGCGGCGCCGACGTCACCCGCGTCATGCAGGGCATCGTCTCCGGCATCGGCTTCCTCGGCGCCGGCGCCATCCTGAAGCAGGACCGCAAGGAACGGGTGCAGGGCCTGACCACGGCCGCCGGCATCTGGATGACGGCGGCGATCGGCATGGCCGCCGGCATGGGCATGCAGATGGTGGCGCTGGCCACCACGGTGGCCGCGCTGGCGGTGGTAAGCGCGCTGCCGCGGCTCATGCCCGACAGGAAGCCCGACAGCATGGCCGGCGAAGGCTGAAGCGGGTGCGGCCCCTCAACGGCCGGGCGCGGGCGCGCGCTTCAGCACCAGCACGTCGATGCTGGACGGCACGCCCAGGCGCACGCTGAAACCGTCCCACTGCCCGGCGCCGCTGCTGACGAACAGGGTCATGGCGCCGACCCGGTAGTCGCCGCGCACATAGCCGTCGTTGGCCGGCGCCACCACCCAGCGGTCGAAGCCCAGCATGTGGCCGCCATGGGTATGGCCGGATACCTGCAGGTCGAATGCGCCGCTCGCCGCCGCTTCGCGCGCCTGCTTGGGCTGGTGGGCGAGCAGGATGTGCGCATCGCTGCCCCTGGCCGCGGCGATCACCGCCGGCAGGTCGGGGGCGGGCCCGCCGCGCATGTAGGCGCCAGGCCGGAGCGCGGCCAGGTCGCCCACGCCGGACACCGCCAGCGTGCGGCCATGGATCCGCAGTTTCGCGGTCTGGTTCTCCAGCACGCCCAGGCCCAGGCCGCGGAAGTGCGCCATCCAGCGCCGGTAACCGTGGTAGTACTCGTGGTTGCCCGGCGCCACCCACACGCCGTAGGGCGCGGCCAGTTCCGCCAGCGGCGCGACGAACGCCGCCGAATCCTCGACCTCGCCATCCACCATGTCGCCGGGCAGCACGATGAGGTCGGGCCGCGCGGCCATCACCGCGTCGACGATGCGCTGCGTGCGCCAGCTGCGCTTGACCGGGCTGGCATGCACATCGGCGAGCACCGCCATGCGCAGGCCGTCCAGCTCCCGCGGCAGCCCCGGCACCACCAGTTCGCGCTCATGCACCCGCGGCGGCTTCAGACCGTTGCAGATGCCGAGCGTGGCCAGCAGCACGATGACCGCGGCGGCGGCCTGGTTGCCACGCACGCCATGCCACGGCCTGGCCAGTGCGGACGTGCGCGGCGCCAGGCGCGACAGCAGCCAGCCGGCCTCGCGCAGCACCAGGAACACCAGCAGCATCACGAACATCGCCAGCACCCAGCCGAACACCAGCTGGATCCAGGCCTCGGCCGCGTAGGCAAGCACGTCCATGCGCCACAGCGCGGCGAAGCCCGTTCCCAGCAGGGCCAGCAGAACGGTGATGCCGAGGTGCCAGCGGCGCTGCCGCCGGCCAGGGAACTGCACGGGCCACCACAGCCACAGGGCCAGCAGCGGCAGGATCAACGATACGATCAGGGTCATCTGCGGAGGCCGCAGCCAGGCGTACGCGGGCGCGCCACGCACCGGCTGGCGGAACGTCGTTCAAGGGGATGGCGGGTACTGTGACACAGCCCCGCCGCGACACGGACGCCCCGGCTGCACCGGTGCGTTCCTTCCATGGGCGCGCACCGCATGGGCAAGGCGATGGCGCCTCCCATGGCGGGCGCCATCGAGGTGGCACGGGGCGGCGCCGCAACGCCGGCCCCGTGCATGCGCCCGCGCTCAGCCGCCCTGGGTGGCGATCCAGCGGTCGACCTTCTCTTCCAGCACGTCCAGCGGCACCGAGCCGTCCTTCAGCACTTCGGCGTGGAACTGGCGGATGTCGAACTTGCCGCCCAGCTTCTGCTCGGCGCGCCGGCGCAGCGCCTGGATCTTCAGTTCGCCGGTCTTGTAGGCCAGCGCCTGGCCCGGCCAGGCCATGTAGCGCTCGGCTTCGGCGATGGCGTCCGGTTCGCTGACCGAGGAGTTGGCGAACATGTAGTCCAGCACCTGCTGGCGGGTCCAGCCCTTGGCATGCAGGCCGGTGTCCACCACCAGCCGCACCGCGCGCCACAACTCGCCCTGCAGGCGGCCGAAGTAGCTGTACGGATCGGTGTAGACGCCCAGGTCCCTGCCCAGGCTTTCGGCATACAGACCCCAGCCCTCGATGAAGGCGGTCTGCCCACCGAAGCGGCGGAACGCCGGCACGCCCTGCAGCTCCTGCTGCAGCGCGATCTGGAAGTGGTGGCCGGGGATCGCCTCGTGCAGGAACAGGTCCTCCGCATCCCAGGTCTTGCGGGTCGGCAGGTCATAGGTGTTGACGTAGAAGATGCCCGGGCGGCTGCCGTCCTCGCTGGGCGACATGTACTCGCCACCGGCGGCCGACTGCGCGCGGAACGCCTCGACCGGGCGGATCTCGAAGCCGGCCTTCGGCGTCAGCGAGAACAGCTTCGGCACGTTGGCCTCGATCGTCTTCTCCAGCCCGCGGTAGTGCGCCAGCAGCGCGTCCTCGGATGCGAACTCGAACTGCCGGTCGTGCTGCATGAACTTGAAGAAGTCCTGCAGCGAGCCCTTGAAGCCCACCTGCTCCATCACCTTGCGCATCTCGCCGTGGATGCGCTCGACTTCCTGCAGGCCGATCTGGTGGATCTGCTCGGGGGTCTGCTCGGTGGTGGTGCTCTGCCTGGCGTTGAAGGCATACCACGCCTTGCCGTCGGGCAGCGCGTCCAGGCCCACGCTGTCGCGGGTGGCCGGCAGGTATTCGTTGGCGATGAAATCGCGCTGCTTCCGGATCGCCGGCATCAGCTGTTCGGCGATCAGCGTACGGAACGCGGCGGTCAGGCGCTCCTTGTCGGCGGCCGGGAAATCGGCCGGCATCGACGTGACCGGCCCCCAGAACTGGCTGTCTTCCGGCCTGGCGGCGATGATCGCGTCGAACTGCGGCACCACCTTCTCCATCAGCACGCGCGGCTGCACTACGCCGGCCTTGATGCCTTCGCGCATGTTGGCGATCTCGGTGTCCAGCAGCACCGGGATGCGCGCGGCGCGCTTGAGCCAGTCGTCGTAGTCCTTCACCGTCTTGAACGGCTGCGCGCCCTGGCCCGAGCCGAACATCACCGCGTAGCTGACCATCGAGCCCATCTGGTTGACCGGCATCATCCAGCCCGGGAACTTCTCCCCTTCCAGCGACTGCTTCTGCTCCTCGACGAAGATGCGGTAGCTCAGCAGGTCCTGGCCCTGCAGCCCGGCGTCGCCGATCTTCTGCACCTTGTCCAGCCATTGCACGGTGAAGTCGTGCACCTGTTTGCGGTATTCGGCCGAGCCCATGTCCGGCAGCTGGTCGTTGTAGCGCTTGTCGCCCTGGTAGGTGGCCTGCACCGGATTGAGCTTGAGCACGCCTTCCCAGTAGTCGGCATACAGCTGGTTCAGCTGCGCGGCCTTGTCGGCCTGCGCCGCCGGTCGGGCGGCATCGCCGCCGGCAGGCGGCGCGGAGGGGGAACAGGCGGCCAGCGCGACGGCCAGCGACAGGGAAACGGACAGGGCCAGCGGACGCAGTTTCATGGAGGAATCCGGCAGTGGGACGAAGCCGCCAGCGTCCATGCGTGGCGGCGGGGCGGAAAGGGCCATAGGTCATTGTCCGGCCGCTGCCGTCGCGGGCCGGTCGGCAAACCGTCATAATCCGCGCCCATTCCGGCGCCGCCCGGCAGCCGCCCTCCCCCTGTCCGCCCGCTCCGGCGCCCGCCGCGACCGCGCCCCTGCCACGGTTTTCCATGACTACCTCGCACCGCCCGCTGGGCTTCTGGTCCGCCACCGCCCTGGTGGTGGGCAGCATGATCGGCTCGGGCACCTTCCTGCTGCCGGCCACGCTGGCGCCCTATGGCGCCGCCACCCTGGTCGGCTGGGCCATCACCCTGTGCGGCGCGCTGCTGCTGGCGGTCACCTTCGCCCGGCTGGCGCGGCGCTGGCCGCAGACCGGCGGCCCGTACGTGTTCGCGCGCAACGCCTTCGGCGAACTGCCCGGCTTCGTGGTGGCGTGGAGCTACTGGATCTCGATGTGGTGCGCCATCGCCGCCATCGCGGTGGCCTTCGCCGGCAGCGTCGGCGCCCTCTTCCCGGCGCTGACCGCCACCCCGGCGCGCGCGGCCAGCTGCGGCCTGGTCGTGCTGTGGCTGTGCGCCGGCGTGAACCTGGCGGGCCTGCGCGAGGCCGGCCGCCTGCAGCTGCTGACCACCGTGCTGAAGGTGGTGCCGCTGCTGCTGTTCGGGCTGGTGGCGCTGTGGTTCGTCGACACCGGCCGCTACGTGCCGTTCAACCCCAGCGGGGAATCGCTGGGCGCCGTGGCCGGCGCCACCGTGGCGCTGACGCTGTGGGCGATGATCGGCCTGGAGGCGGCCACCGTGCCGGCCGGATCGGTGGACGACGCCCCGCGCACCGTGGCCCGCGCCACCGTGGCCGGCACCGCCATCGCCGGCATCGCCACCGTGCTGGCCTGCACCACCGTGCTCGGCCTGCTGCCGGCCGACGTGCTGGCCCGCTCCAGCGCGCCGATGGCCGACGCCGCCGCCGCGCTGTGGGGGCCGGCGGCGGGCAGGCTGCTGGCGGTGGTGATGGCCGTGTCCTGCGTGGGCGCGCTCAACGGCTGGACCCTGCTCTCGGCGCAGCTGCCGATGGCCGCCGCCCGCGACGGCGTGCTGCCGCGCGCCTTCGCCCGCGAGAACCGCCGCGGCGCGCCGGCGTTCGGCGTCATCGTCAGCTGCCTGCTGGCCACGGTGCTGGTGATCAGCAACTACAACCGCTCGCTGGTGGACCTGTTCAAGTTCTCGGTACTGCTGTCCACCGCCGCCACCCTGCTGCCCTACCTCGCTGGCGCCGCCGCCTGGCTGTGGCGCGGCAACGGCCGCGGCTCGCGGCTGGCCGCCGCCGGTGCGCTGGCCTTCAGCCTGTACGCGCTGGGCGGCATCGGCGCCGAGGCGCTGCTATGGGGCGCCGGCCTCATCGTCGCCGGCCTGCCGATCTATTTCTGGCTGCGGCGCGGCTGAACCAGCCGCGCAGAGCTTCCCTGCGATCCGCTGCAGGTCGCGCAGGTCGTCGGCATCAAGCAGGTCGGCGAAATGCTGGCGGACGGACTCCAGGTGCTGCGGCGTCGCCGCGCGCAGCGCGTCGCGCCCCGTGCGGGTCAGCACCAGCAGGCAGCCGCGGCCATCCGCCGGGTCGGGCGCGCGCTCGATGAGCCCGCGCGCCTCCATGCGCGAGGCGTGCCGCGAGAGCCGGCTGCGCGACCAGCCCATCTTGGCGGCCTGCAGGTACAGGGTGCTGGTCGTGTCCGGGCGCTCGACCAGCGTGCTGAGCACTTCGTAGTCCGCTTCGGACAACCCCGTGGCGGCAAGCGCCTGCCCGATCCGCGTGCGCACGCCGACCGTCATGCGCCGGAAGGCGCGCCATGCCTCCTCCTCGTCGCCGTCGAGCCAGTCCGAGGTGGCCGTTCTGTTTTTTGTTGACATGTAAACGAATATTCCGCAATCTCGTTTACATGTCAACAAAAAAGCCCCGCATCATGGTGCTCGCCTGCAGCACCCGCCCCGGCGCGCTGGCGCCGGCAGTCGCAGACTGGTTCATGCGCGCAGCCGCGCCGCAAGCGGAGATACTGGGCATCGAACTGCTGCCCGTCTCGCTGGCCGACCTGGGCCTGCCATTCCTGGACGAGCCCGAGCATCCCGCGTCCGGCGTCTACCGGCAGCCGCATACACTGGCCTGGAGCGCGCTGGTCGACGGCGTCGATGGCTTCGTCTTCGTCACCCCCGAGTACAACCACGGCATGCCCGCCGTCCTGAAGAACGCGCTCGACTACCTCGGCCGCGAATGGGCGTGGAAGCCGGCCGGCTTCGTCAGCTACGGGCATACCTCCGCCGGTACCCGGTCGGTGCAACACGCCAAACAGAGTGCGTCCGCGCTCAGGCTCGTCCCGACCGGCGCGACGGTGTCCCTGCGCATCGGCGACAGCATCGTGGAGGGACAGGTGCGCCAGGACGCGCGACTGGACAGCCTCGCCGCCCGGTTGCTGGCGGAGACCGTCAGGCTGGCCCATGCGCTGCGGCCCATGCGCGAACCGCTGCAGGATTCGACCCAGGCCGGGCCGGTCGCCGGCTCCCATGCCCGGCGCCTGACCCCGGCGGACGCGCCCGACGTCATCGTCCTCCAGCGCTGCTGCTGGGTGGACGAGGCCCTTGCCAACCAGACCTTGGACATCCCGGCCCTGCACGAGGACCTCGACGCGGTGCGCGACTGGCTCGGGCAGTGGACCGCGCTCGGCCTGTGGCGCGACGGCAAGCTGCTCGGCATGGTCCGCGCCCGGCGCGATGGCGAGGCATGGAACGTCGGCCGCCTGGCCGTGGCGCCGCACATGCGCGGAAGCGGCATCGGGCGCTGGCTGCTGAAGCAGGTGGAAGACAGGGCCGAGCCCGCATGCGCCCTGGCAACGCTGGAGACTGGTGCCCGGAGCGCGCAGAACATCCGCCTGTACCTGAGCGAAGGCTACGCGCCGGTGCCCGGCACGGAAGGCGGCAGTGTCGCCCATCTGGCCAGGCCATTGCGGCGGACGGCGCCGACAGCTGGCGTGGCGGCCAGCCACTGAGCCACCGCCAGCACGGGCGGTCGCCCGCCATGGCCGCGCTAGAATCGTCCCGCCCTCCTTCGCGCCCGCACCGATGACGCCCGCACCCTCCGCCATGACGCGCATCGCCCGACGCTGCAGGGCGATGGCGCCCGTGCTGGCCCTGCTCTCCTGCATCTGGCCGGCACTGGCACAGACGCCGGACACCCCGCCCTGGCAGCCGACCACGCCGGCACTGGAAGGCGCGCAACGGGCCCTGCTCGATGCCGCGCTCGCGCGGTTGCCGCCGCAGCGGCCGGGCGTGACCGACCTGTACGTGCTGGGCGTGGCCGGCGATGCCGACGAGGACGTGTTCCGCAACGAGGTCGCCTACCTGCGCCAGTTGTCGGCGCAGCGCTGGGGTGCGGCCGGGCGCATGCTGGCGCTGGCCAATCAGCCGGATCCGCTCGCCAGCGAGGGCGCACTGCCGCTGGCCACCTACGAGAGCATCGGCCATGCACTGGACGGGCTGGGACAGGTGCTGGACCCGCGCGAGGACGTGCTGTTCCTGTACCTGAGCAGCCACGGCCTGGACGACAGCAGCTTCTACCTGCATACCGGCCCGGGCCAGGAGGACTACCTGGCGCCGGAGGACCTGGCGCAGCTGCTGGACGAGGCGAAGATCGGCAACGCGGTGATCGTGATATCGGCCTGCTATTCCGGCGGCTTCGTGCCGCTACTGAAGGCGCCCAACCGCATGGTCATCACCGCCGCACGCAGCGACCGCCCGTCCTTCGGCTGCGGCAACACCGACAGCGCCACCTGGTTCGGCCGCGCCTTCCTGGTCGAGGCGCTGAACACCACCCACGACTTCGCTGCCGCCTTCGGCATGGCCCGCGATACCGTGCGCCGGCGCGAGAAGCAGGAAGGCGAACTGCCGTCGCAGCCGCAGTTCTTCGCCGGCAAGGTGATCGCGCCGGTGCTGGCGCGCTGGCGCGCCGGGCTGCCGGAAAGCCCGGCGGTGCCCTACCCGTTCGTCCACGCGCCCGCGGAGGGCAACAGCAGCCGTACTGAGTCCCCCTATCAACCCGATGACCTGAACCTCTAATTCGTGATCGGCGAATCGACAGTCTAATCACTTAACCGAATGTCATCGGTTGGTTACGACCCAAAGCGGACCCTAAGTACCAAAGCTGCTCAGAGCAGGGAGGAGGGCGCAGCCTTTCCCGTCTCACAGGAACAAAGGCCCAGACCGTATTGCAGCGAGCCAACTCTCACGTTGTATCCTGTATCGCTGCACGCTACAGTCCCTCCATCGAGCTTGCTGGAGGCCGAAATGCCATCTCCCAACGATGCCCCTCATCCGGGCACTTGGATCCGCTCCAAGGTCATTCCCAGAGGCATGTCGGTCACGAAGGCCGCCCAGCTCATGGGAGTGGGCCGCCCCGCGCTCTCCAACCTCCTGAATGGCAATGCCTCCCTCTCGGCGGAGATGGCCTCCCGCCTCGAAAAGACTTTTCAGGTTTCTAGGGCCGAGTTGATCGAGATGCAGGCGCGTTATGACGCGGCGCAAACCCAGAGGCGCGGTGCGCCCGCCAACACTTTGGTGTACGTGCCGCCCTTTCTTCAGATCAAGGCCAACGACATCGAGGGTTGGGTGATCGACAACCTTCAAGCGCGCTCCCGCCTCGCCGTGCTTCTCCGCACTTTGGTGCACTCGACAGGGCGCGGACTGGTGAAAGTCGATTTTCCGGGCAACGACGATTCGCAAAGAAAAGGTTGCGACGGCGTGGTGGAAGCAAACGAAGGCGCTCCTTGGGTGCCTAGCGGCAAGTCGGTTTGGGAGTTCGGAACTGACGAGGAGGTCAGACGAAAGGCCAACAAGGATTTCAATAAGAGTGTCGAGGCAATTGTCGAGGATGAGCGAGCCGAGACGATCTTCGTTTTCGTCTCACCCCGCCGCTGGACTGGCAAGATCGCATGGCTCCAGGAAAAGAAGCGTTTGGAGCAGTGGAAAGATGTCTTGGTCTATGACGCGAGCGATCTGGAGCAGTGGCTTGAACAGTCCCTCCAAGGCCAAGCCTGGTTTGCCAATGAAACCAACCAGCCAGCCCGGCATGTGCGCACGCTCGACAGCTGCTGGGCCGACTGGGCAAATGTCGCATCGCCTCCGTTGTCGGGACTGCTCTTCAATTCCGCAATCGAGGCGGGTAAGCGAACGATCCTGGCGCGAATTTCCGAGCCGAGCGAAGACCCCATTCTGCTGGCCGCCGACTCGCATGAAGAGGCGTTGGCATTTCTTGCGCAGTTGTTAGCCGGGGACGAGGAGCGCCGAGCCTTGCGGGATCGGGTGTTGGTTTTTGACAAACCGGGTGTATTTCCCGAGTTGGCAGGTGCAGCGCGAAGATTTATTGCCGTCACGCACTCGCGCGACGTTGAGCGCGAGTTCGCGCCTCATGCAAAGAGCCTTCAGACCATCGTGATCTACCCCCGCAATGCCACTCCGGGAAAGCCCGATGTGCTTCTTGAGCCTGCGAGCCATGAGATCTTCAGCGCCGCGTTGGAAGCGATGGGGAAGAACCGGGATGAGATCAGTCGGCTATCCTCCGACTCAGGCCGATCCTTGACGGTCCTGCGTCGACTTCTTTCGACGGTTCCTGCTATCCGAGTGCCGCAGTGGGCAGGCGATCCGCAATTGGCAAGAAAGCTAATTCCTTTCCTCCTCGTCGGCGCGTGGGACAGCACCAACGAAGCCGACAGGAGTGCCTTGTCGGAGCTCGCGGGAGGCATGAGTTATGAGGAGCTGGAGAAGGATTGCCAGGCCCTGGCCTTGCGGGAGGACCCACCTTTGTGGTCGATCGGCACGTTCCGCGGCGTCGTCTCCAAGCTCGACTTGTTGCACGCGATCGCGGGCGTTGTGACTCAAAATGATCTCAAGACATTCTTCCAAGTTGCGCGACGCGTGCTGGGTGAAGATGACCCCTCACTCGATCTGGAGGAAAATGAGCGTTGGGCGGCTTCCATGCACGGCAAAACGCGTCAGTTTTCCGGAGCGTTCCGGGATGGAATTTCTGAAACCCTGGTCTTGCTCGCCGTACACGGTGCCCCGCCTTTCAGGCACCGACTTGGGATAGACCCCGAACGGGAGGCTGCGCAAGTCGTACGCGAATTGCTTCCCAACCCGCTGACGACCCGCGCCCTTGAATCCAACGACCGCGACCTGCCTTTGTATGCAGAGGCGGCTCCGGAAGAGTTTTTGGAAATCATCGAACGCGATCTCCGATCGAGCTCACCTGCATCCATGGGCTTGATGAGGCCCGTAGGTGGGGACTTCTTCAGCAGTCCTGTGCGGACGGGTTTGCTTTGGGCGTTGGAAGGCCTGGCTTGGAACCCAGGCTTGCTTCCTCGGACCGCTTTGGTGCTTGCACGACTTGCCAGCATTGAAATCAACGAT
This sequence comes from Stenotrophomonas sp. Steno-Z2, assembly GCF_056393235.1. Taxonomy (NCBI): domain Bacteria; kingdom Pseudomonadati; phylum Pseudomonadota; class Gammaproteobacteria; order Lysobacterales; family Lysobacteraceae; genus Stenotrophomonas; species Stenotrophomonas sp. Steno-Z2. The sequence continues at coordinate 16,887 of NZ_JBWJOY010000005.1, forward strand.
AACTGGGGCAATAAGCCAATCAATTCGCTGCAATCGATCTTTCGCGCATGGATGCCGCAAACTGCGGCCGACCTCGATACGCGGGTCGCAGTCGTGAGGTTGCTGGCACGGAAGTTCCCGGCTATTGCCTGGAAGGTCTGCATGGACCAGTTCGGCCATCACCAGTCGGGACACTACAGCCACAAGCCGCGCTGGCGCTCCGAGGGCTACGGCTTTGGTGAGCCATTCCCAACATGGGGGCCCGTCCATGCCTTCCAGCGAGAGGTGATCGAGCTCGCCCTTTCCTGGCCGGAGCATTCACTCGAAACGCTTTCCGACTTGGTAGACCGAATGCAATTCCTGTCCCCAGAACATCAGGCTCGTGCCTGGGAACTCATCTCGACTTGGGGGAGTGGTTCGGCGAGTGACTCAGAACGAGCCAAGCTTAGAGAAAAAGTGCGTACTTCTGTTTTGTCCAGGCGAGCGGCGCTGCATAAGAAAAAAGGCGGCGACGCAGCGCTGATTGCCGCGGCCAAGACGGCCTTTCATGCACTCGAGCCGATCGGGGTCGTTAACCGGAACTTGTGGCTGTTCAAAGACCACTGGGTCGATGAATCCGCCGATGAACTGGAAGATCTCGACAAGCTCGATTATCGAGAGCGTGAGAAGAGAATCAGCAGACTGCGTGTATGCGCCTTGAAGGAGGTCCACCAGGCTGCGGGGTCTGCGGGTTTGCTGGAATTGGCCAGTCGGGGGCGCGCGTCATGGATTGTAGGATTGCTGACGCCCGAGGCAATAGAAACCAGGAAAGATCTGGCAGACCTCCTCACTTTGGCGTTTGATGCAGTGATAAGGGGTGTTGATGAGGCCCCTTCATTTAACAACATGGTAAGCGGAGCGCTTCATGCAATCGGAGATGATAGGGAGCGTGATGCTGTGATTTTCGCGGTCTCTAACGGGCGTTCCGAGCCAGATTTGGCCCGATTACTCACGCTTGCCCCCTTCGGGCGAGGCACGTGGAAACTGGTGGACGGTCTGGGGGAGACAGCCGCGAAGTCCTATTGGGACGACGTCAAACCGAACATCCTTCGGGGAGATGCCGACGAAAAGCAGGAGGGCGTAACGCGACTACTTGCTGCCCGGCGGCCCCGCGCTGCGTTCTGCAGTGTGAACCACGAGCTCGAGGTGCTTGACGATGAGATGCTCTTCAATCTCATGTCGGCGATCGCGAAGGATGGCAACGACAAGCCGGGCGAGTACCAGCTCGACTCATATTACATCGAGGAAGCCTTCAAGCGTCTCGATGCGTGTGGGCGATTTGATGTTGACCAGATGGCGGCGCTTGAGTTTGCCTACATGGAGGTCCTCCGAAAGCTTTGGGGCGAGGACAAGGGTTACGGCATCCCTAATCTGGAGCGGCATATTGAGGCCAATCCGGAAATGTACGTCCGTGCGCTCGTTTGGACGTACCGCCGGGGAGATAAGCAATCGGATCCCGAACCCTTCCGGGTCGAACCTGACCGATTGAAGGACATGGCGAAGCGGGGCCATCACCTTTTGGAAGCAATTCATCGAATTCCTGGCCACGATGACTTGGGCAACTTGGATGCACGCCGACTAGCAAAGTGGATTGCTGCGGTTCGGAAAATGGCCGCAGAGCTCGATCGAGTGGAAGTCGCCGATGTTTCCATTGGGAGATTGCTGGCGAACGCTCCTGTCGGAGAGGATGGCGCCTGGCCGTGCGCGCCCGTCCGAGATGTCATGGAGGAACTGCAGCTGGACGATGTGATGCGTGGGGCGCATACGGGCTTGTACAACTCGCGCGGAGCGCATTGGCGCGGAGAGGGTGGTGACCAGGAACGGGAATTGGCGGAAAAGTACCGGACTTGGGCCAACGCTCTTCAGATTTCGCACCCGTTTGTCTCCTCCAGCCTGCTCATGGGCATGGCCAAGACGTACGAGCGGGAGGCGAGCCGAGAGGACACGGCCTCCACTTTGCGTCGACGACTGCGCTGAGATTGAAATGCCAAGGTATATCCAGCGCGATTGCCGCAAAGGTCGAGCGTAGTACCCACACAGTGGTCGGCGTGCGAACTACAGCACGTCGCTCCAGAGGGGGACGCGCCTCCTGCAGGGGAAGCCGTAACGCCAGCACAACGCTGGTTCTTGGGTCGTCGCCCCCGCTATTGAGTAGCACGCTGAGTCGGAGCCGAAAGTCCGGCCCGACTTCTTTCCACGGGTGTCCGCTTCTGGCCGGAAGCAGCCGTGAGCAACCGATCGGACCGCCGGTACGCTAATAACTTTCCCCGGGTGCAACGGGTTGGATTGGTCGCTGCACTCACCGTACCGCCCTTCCGGACAACCGCACGCGGCGCTGATCGATGGCGCGTCGCGGGCGGTACTTCAGGCCGCCGGCTTGAAGAAACGGCTGCGCCATTTGCCGAGACCATCGCAGGCATCACGATTCCCGTCGGTGGGCGGCGCCACTCTGCAGAGCCGGATGCGGCTCGCCGCGCGCCTGCCGTCGCCCACGCCCACGCCCGGCGCTTGCCGGGGTTCGCTCACGGCTGCGCGTCCTGCAACCGGTAAGTGGTGCGGCTGCGGTATTCCCTGCCGTTGAGCGTGGTGCGCACCTCGACGCTGTGCTCGCCCACCTCCAGCTTCGTCGGCAAGGCGGCACGCCACAGGTGCGAGGACGGCGTGGCCTCGGGCGAGCGGTCGTAGCCGCGCAGGCTGCCGGCCTGGTCGTCGGCCACGTTCTCGACCAGCAGGCGCGGGTCGGGCTGCTCCACACGCTTCATCGGCTGCCAGTCGCCGCCATCGACGCGGAATTCCACCGGCAGGCCGTCATGGCCCATGTAGACGTTGGCGTACACGCCCCAGGCCGGATAGGCGCCACGGCGCAGCACCCTGGGCGCATGCAGGGCGATCTGCTCGTCCTCCGGCGCGCGCGCGGCGCGGTATTCCACGCTGTAGCGGCCCTGCGCCTGCACGTTGAGCAGGCCGTAGCCGTTGGGCGTGCCGTCGGACATGGTGGTGTCGGGAATGCCCTGCGCGTCCTTCACCCCGGACCAGAACGCGCCGCAGGCCGCGCCGACGTTGTATTCGTGCAGCGGCCGCGCGCCGTTCCAGCCCTGCGCCGCGTTCCAGAACACCTGGTTCTGGTTGTGGGTATGGCCGCTCAGGACCAGCGGGTGCTCCACCTTTTCCAGCAGCGCGAACAGGCGCGCGCGGTCTTCGGCGCGGAACACATGGTCGAACAGCGGGATGTGCAGGCCCAGCACCACCAGCCGGTCCTTCGGCAGCGTCGGCAGATAGCGTTCGAGGAAGGCGAACTGGTCCTCGCGCAGGCCACCGACATAGGCCGGCTTCTGCCCCGGCCGGGCAACGACGTCGTCCAGGCCGATGAACACCATCGACGGTTCTTCCCAGGCATAGGTGTCCGGGCCGAGCTGGCGGTGGAAGCTGTCCAGCGACGCGGCGTCGCTTTGCGCGCCGAGGTCCATGTCGTGGTTGCCGGGCACGTGCAGCCACGGCACGCCGAGCGAGGTCACCGCCTTGACCAGTAGCGGGTACAGCGCCGGGTCGTCGTTGGTGATGTCGCCCAGGGTCATGCCCAGCCGCGCCTGATGGCGGCCGCGCAGCGGCGCGACGATGTCGCGCTCGAAGTAGCCCACGTCCAGCGCGCTGGCGGTCTGGCTGTCGGCCATCACCAGCGCCTGAAAGCTCGCAGGCGCATCTGGCTGCGGCGCCAGCGCGAACGGCTGGCACTGCCCGCCTTCGCTGTCGCCCGCGCGTGGGCGCCAGATGTCGGGCAACCCGTCGGCGCGCGACACGGCGCGACGGCCCGCGGGCTTGATGACGAACACCGTGGGCTGCGCCGAATCCGGCAGCCGGTAACGGCCGTCGCGGTCGGTGATCGCGATGTGCTCGCCGTCGGAAACGCGGATGCCCGGCAGCGGCTGCTCGCCCGCGTCGCGCACGCCGTTGCCGTTGGCGTCATCGAATACCAGGCCCTCCACGCAGGAAGCGGCCGCGGCGAACGGTGCGCAGGCCAGCAGCAGGCCGGCGAGCAGGGAATGGCGCATGGAGGCCTCGTCAGGCGAACGGACAGGCCGCCATTATCGCGCCGCCATGCGGCACGCGCATGGCGACGGGTTTGCCCTGGACGGCGGATCGGCGGCAGGCCAGCGCGCCCGCGCCTCAGCCCGCCGCCTTCTCCGCCGCCCGCGCGTGGCGCTGCTCAAGCACCGCCACCGCGTCGTCCAGCGACAGGCCGCGCGCGCGCAGCAGCACGATCAGGTGGAACAGCAGGTCGGCCGATTCGCCCAGCAGCTCGTCGTCGCGCTGGACCACGCCGGCCAGCGCGGTCTCCACGCCCTCCTCGCCCACCTTCTGCGCGATGTGGCGCGTGCCCTTCTCGAACAGTTTGGTGGTGTAGCTGTTGAGCGGGCGGTCGTGCTCGCGCTGCCGCACCAGCGCATCCAGCGCGCCCAGGAACTGCCCCGGCGCATCGCCGAAACAGCTGGTGCTGCCGGTGTGGCAGGTCGGCCCGTGCGGGCGCGCGGTGACCAGCAGGGTGTCGGCATCGCAGTCGGCGCGGACCGCCACCAGCTGCAGGTGGTTGCCCGAGGTCTCGCCCTTGGTCCACAGGCGCTGCCGGCTGCGGCTGAAGAAAGCGACCTTGCCGCCCTGCAGCGTGCGCTCCAGCGCGGCGCGGTCCATGTAGCCGAGCATCAGCACGCGCAGCGTGGCCGCGTCCTGCACGATGACCGGCATCAGCCCGCCGACCTTGTCCCAGTCCAGCGCGGCCGGGTCGAAGGGAGTTTCAGTAGACATCGCGTACCTCGATCTGTTGTCCGCGCAGGAAGCGCTTGAGTTCCGGAATGGCGATGGCGCCGGAGTGGAACACGCTGGCCGCCAGCGCGCCGTCAACGTCGGCCTGCTCGAACACGTCGGCGAAATGCCGTGGCTCGCCGGCGCCGCCGGAGGCGATCAGCGGCACGCCGCACAGGGCGCGGGCCTGGCGCAGCTGGGCGATGTCGTAGCCCATGCGCACGCCGTCGCTGTCCATGCAGTTGAGCACGATCTCGCCGGCACCGCGCTGCTGCGCCTCGCGCAGCCAGTCCAGCGTCAGCCGCGCTTCGGCGCGGGTCTTTGCCGGGTCGCCGGTGTAGGAACGCACCCGCCACTGCCCGTCCGGCTCGCGGACGGAATCGATGCCGACCACCACGCACTGCTGGCCGAACGCCTCGGCCAGCTCGCCGATCAGCGCCGGCCGCTCCAGCGCCGGCGTATTGATCGATATCTTGTCGGCGCCGGCGTTGAGGATGCCGCGCGCGGTCTCCACGTCACGGATGCCGCCGGCCACGCAGAACGGGATGTCGACCAGGCGCGCCACGCGCTCGATCCAGGCGCGGTCCACCGAACGCCCTTCCGGGCTGGCGGAGATGTCGTAGAACACCAGTTCGTCGGCGCCTTCGTCGCGGTAGCGCAGCGCCAGCTCGGCGATGTCGCCCATGTCGACGTGGTCGCGGAAGCGCACGCCCTTGACCACGCGGCCCTCGCGCACGTCCAGGCAGGGAATGAGGCGGCGGCTCAGCATGCCAGCGCCTCCTGCAGTTGCAGCCGGCCTTCGAGCAGGGCCTTGCCCAGCACCGCGCCGGCGCAGCCGGCCGCGCGCGCCGCGGCCACGTCGGCCACGTCGCGCACGCCGCCGGAAGCCTGCACCGCCACGCCGGGCAGCAGCCGCGACAGGTGCGCGTACAGGTCCAGGTTGGGGCCGGAGAGCATGCCGTCGCGGGCGATGTCGGTGCACAGCAGGTGCTTCATGCCGGCCTGCGCATAACGCACGGCGAGCGCGTCCAAGGTGACGTCGGCGGTCTCGGTCCAGCCATGCACCGGCAGGCGCCACACGCCATCTTCGCCCTGGCGCGTGTCCAACGCGATGGTCAGCCGTTCCGCGCCGAATTCCCGCAGCCAGGCCATTACGCGCTCGGGCTCGCGCACCGCCAGCGAACCGATCACCACGCGGCTGGCGCCGGCGTCGAGGATGCGCGCCACGTCGTCGCGGCCGCGCACGCCGCCGCCGGTCTGCACCTCCAGCGCGGTGGTCGATGCGATCCGCGCAAGCAAGGGCGCCAACGTATAACCACCGGCCCGGGCCGCGTCCAGGTCGACCAGGTGCATCCAGCGCGCGCCGGCCGCGGCGAAGGCCTGCGCGCGCGGCAGCGGGTCGTCGCCATAGGTGGTCTGCTGCGCGTAATCGCCCTGCAGCAGGCGCACCACCTGCCCGTTGCGGATGTCGAGCGCGGGATAGATGACGAAGCTCATGAAAAGTCGGTCTCGATGAAGTTGCGCAGGATGCGCGCGCCCGGCCCGGCCGAGCGTTCAGGATGGAACTGCGCGCCGCACAGCCGGCCGCGCTGCACCACCGCGGTGAACAGGCCGCCGTGGTGGCAGGCCGCCACCGTGTCGGAGGTGACCGGCGCGGCGTAGCTGTGCACGAAGTACGCGCTGGAACCGGCCGGCACGCCGTCCAGCAGCGGCGATTCGCGCAGCGCCAGCAGCTTGTTCCAGCCCATGTGCGGCACGCGCACGCCCACCGCCGGATGCAGGCGGCGCACCACGCCCGGCAGCAGGCCCAGGCCGTCCACGCTGCCCTCCTCCGAGCGCTCGAACAGCAGCTGCATGCCCAGGCAGATGCCCATCAGCGGCCGCTGCAGTTCGCGCAGCGGCTGCACCAGCCCCTGCGCGTGCAGGCGGCGCATGCCCTCGGCCGCCGCGCCGACGCCCGGCAGGATCACCCGCGACGCCGCGTCGAGGTCGGAAGGCCCGCGCACCATGCGCACCGCCACGCCCAGCCGTTCCAGCGCATAACGCACCGAACCGAGGTTGGCGCCACCGGCGTCGATCAGGCCGACCGTGGTCACAGCGCCCCCTTGGTCGAAGGCAGCTCGGTGCCTTCGCGGCGGATCGCCTGGCGCAGGGCCCGCGCCAGCGCCTTGAAGCAGGCCTCGACCTTGTGGTGGTCGTTGTCGCCTTCGACCTTGAGGTTGAGGTTCAGCCCGGCCGCATCGCACAGCGAGCGGAAGAAATGCGGCACCAGTTCGGTCGGCATGTCGCCCACCCGCTCGCGCCTGAACGCACCTTCGAACACGAAGTACGGGCGGCCGCTGAAATCCAGCGCGGCGCTGGCCAGGGTCTCGTCCATCGGCAGGGTGAAGCCATAGCGGCCGATGCCACGCTTGTCGCCCAGCGCCTCGCGCAGGGCCTGGCCCAGGGCAAGCCCGGTGTCCTCGATGGTGTGGTGTTCGTCGATGTGCAGGTCGCCGCGCGCCTGGATTTCCAGCGCGAACCCGCCATGGCGGCCGATCTGGTCGAGCATGTGGTCGAAGAACGGCAGGCCGGTGTCGATCTTCGACGCGGCAACCCTGTCCAGATCGACCGATACCCGTATCTGCGTTTCCTTCGTATCGCGCTGCACGGTGGCGCGGCGCGGCGCGTCGGCCAGTTCATGGGCGATGCCGTCCCAGTCCCACTCGCCGCCGAACTGCGCGGTGCGCAGCTGGAAGCCGCGGATCTTCATGTTGTCGGCGAACTGGATGTCGGTGGGCCGGTCGCCGACCATCGCCGAGCGCGCCCAGTCGATGGAACGGTCCTGCAGGTATGGCAGCATCATGCCGATGCCCGGCTTGCGGTTGGGGCTGTTGTCGGCCGGCCAGCTCGGGTCGACCAGCACGTCGCGGAACTCGATGCCCTGGCTGGCGAAGATCTGCAGCATCAGGTTGTTGGGGCCGTCGAAACTGGCCTGCGGGTAGCTGTCGCTGCCCAGCCCGTCCTGGTTGGAGACGATGACGAACTGGTAGCCGGCGTCGCGCAGGCGCAGCATCGCCGGGATGACGTTGCGCACGAAGCGGATCTTCTCGTAGGCGTCGATCTGGAAATCGGCCGGCTCCTCGATCAGGGTGCCGTCGCGGTCGACGAACAGGATGGGGGTCATGCGGCAGGCTCCAGGGTGGCAAGCACGCCCAGCACGCGCGCGTTCTGTTCGGGGGTGCCGAGGGTGATGCGCAGCGCATCGTGCAGCAGCGGCGCGGCGCGCTGGTCGCGCACCACCACGCCGGCGACCAGCAGGCGCTGGAACGCGGCCTCGGCATCGACGAAGCGCACCAGCAGGAAGTTGGCATCGGAGGCGTAGACCCGGCGCACGCCGGGCAGGGCCGCCAGCGCGGCGCGCAGGCGTTCGCGCTCGGCGCGCACCAGGTTGATGCGCTCGCGCGTGCGCGCCAGCGCCGCATCGTCCAGCCCGGCCAGGGCCAGCGCCGAACACGGCGCCGGGACCGGATACGGCGCCTGGCAGCGGCGCAGCACCGCGATCAGGTTGGCGTCGGCGATCACGCAGCCGATGCGCGCGGCCGCCAGCGCATGCGCCTTGGACAGCGTGCGCAGCACGGCGATGTTGTCGTGGCGCGGCAGCAGGCTCACCGCCGAGGCTTCATCGGCGAACTCGGCGTACGCCTCGTCCACCACCACCAGCGCCTGCCCGCGCAGGGCCGCGGCCACCTGTTCGACCTGCGCCAGCGGGATGCTCCGGCCGCCGGGATTGGAGGGCGAACACAGGAACACCAGCCGCGCGTTGCCCTGCCGGGCGGTGGCGATGATGGCCTCGATGTCAGGCACCAAGCCGGCCTCGTCGTCGCGCAGCGGCACTTCCAGCGCCGGCGCGTTCTGCAGCCGCGCGCTCACCGCGTACATGCCAAACACCGGCGGCGTGTACAGCACGCCATCGCGGCCGGGCACGCACAGCGCACGCACCAGCAGGTCGATGGCCTCGTCGCTGCCGCGGCCGATCAGCAACTGCTCGGCTGTGCAGCCGTAGAGCATGGCCAGCCGTTCGCGCAGCGCCTGCGGCTGCGGCTCGGGGTAGCGCCGGCAGGTGGCCGCCGCGTCGCCCGGGTTCGGCCACGCCGATTCGTTGGCGTTGAGCCAGATATCGCCTTCGAGCTTGGCGCTGCGCGCGGAGGAATAGCCGGCAAAGCCGCGCAGATCCTCGCGCACCAGGTCGAGCACGCCGCTCATGGCGCCGCTCCCAGCCGCAGCGCGACCGCGTTGGCGTGCGCGTCCAGTCCTTCGGCGCGGGCCATCACCAGGGCGCACGGGCCGATGCCGGCGATGCCCTCCGCGCTGGCCGCCTGCACGCTGATCTGGTTCTGGAAACTGGCGACGCTGACGCCGCTGTAGGCGCGCGCGGCGCCGGCGGTGGGCAGCACGTGGTTGGTGCCCGAGCAGTAATCGCCGAGCGCTTCGGGCGTGTAGTCGCCCAGGAACACCGAGCCGGCGGCCTCGACGCGGTCCAGCCAGCCGCGCGGCTGGCGCAGCGCCAGGATCAGGTGCTCGGGCGCGTAGCGGTTGGAAATGGCCAACGCCTGTTCGATCGATTCGACCCTGAGCAGCAGCGAGGCCGCCAGCGCCTGGCGGGCGATGGCCTCGCGCGGCAGCCGTGCCACCTGCCGTTCCACCTCGTCCTGCACCGCGGCGATCAGCGCGGCATCGTCGCTGAGCAGCAGCACCTGCGAGTCCGGGCCGTGCTCGGCCTGCGACAGCAGGTCGGCGGCGACGAAGGCCGGGTTGGCGCCGGCATCGGCGATCACCAGCACTTCCGACGGTCCGGCCGGCATGTCGATGGCCGCGGCGCCGGCCTGCGCCACCTGCTGCTTGGCCTCGGTCACGTAGCTGTTGCCCGGCCCGAACAGCTTGTCGCAGGAAGGCACGGTCTCGGTGCCCCAGGCCATCGCCGCGATGGCCTGCGCGCCGCCGATCTTGTAGACCCGGTGCACGCCGGTCAGGCGCGCGGCCACCAGCACCGCCGGATCGGCCGTACCGTCGTTGCGCGGCGGCGTGCACAGCACCACCTCGCGGCAACCGGCCAGCTTCGCCGGCACGCCCAGCATCAGCGCGGTCGAGGGCAGCGGCGCGCTGCCGGCCGGCACGTACAGGCCGACGCGTCCGATCGGCCGGATGATCTTGCCGCAGACCACGCCCGGCGCGGTCTCCAGCGAATACGGCTGCGCCATGCCGGCGCGGTGGTAGGCATCGATGCGTCCGGCCGCCTGCTGCAGGGCGATGCGCAGTTCCGCAGGCACCGCCCGTTCGGCGGCGGCGAACTCGGCCTCGCCCACCTCGAAGCGTTCCAGCGCCACGCCGTCGAAACGAGCGGTGATCTCGCGCAGGGCGAGGTCGCCGACGCCGCGCACCTGTTCGATCAGCGCCGCGACCGAAGCGCGGGTCTGCGCCGCCACCGCCTGTACCGGCCGGGTCAGCGCGCGCGCCTGCGCATCAGCGTCCAGGGCGTTCCAGTCGAGGATGTTCATGCCAGCGACTTCTCCACCGCCAGCACCATCAGCCCCTGCGCGCCGGCGCGCTCCAGCTCCTCCAGCCGCTGCCAGCTCAGCGCGCCGTTGCACATGGTCTGCAGGCGTACCGCCCCGCCGTCGCCGGGCAGGCGCAGCAGCGGTTCGGCGTCGGGCAGCAGCCGCGCCAGCGCATCCACGCGCTCCTCGTCGGCGGAGAACATCAGCAGCTTGCGGTCCTGCACCCTGCTCAGGCCGTCCAGGCGGCGCAGCAGCATCGCCATCAAGCCGGCGCGGGCGTCGTCCAGCTCGTGCACCGGGCCGGCCAGCACCGCCTCGCTGTCCAGCAGCGTTTCCACCGGCTTGAGCTGGTTGGCCGCGAGCGTGGCGCCGCTGGAGACCAGGTCGCAGATCAGGTCGGCGGTGCCCAGCTTCGGTGCGATCTCCACCGAGCCGGACAGTTCCACCACCTGCGCGTCCACGCCCTGGTCCTTCAGCCAGGCGGCGAGGATGGCCGGGTAGCTGGTGGCGATGCGCCTGCCGGCCAGCTGCGCCGGCCCCTGCCATTCCCAGTCCTCGGGCACGGCGATCATCAGCCGGCACTGGCCGAAACCAAGGCCACGCAGCGGCTGGTAGGCATCGGCCAGGCCCAGCTGGCGGCGCGCCTTGGCCTGCTCGTCCAGCTCGTTGAGGCCGACCACGCCCAGGTCGCAGACGCCGTCGGCGATCAGTCCCGGGATGTCGTCGTCGCGCACCAGCAGCAGGTCCACCGGCAGCGATTCGCCGAAGCAGAACAGCTTGTCGCGGCTCTGCCGCCAGCTCAGCCCGCAGGCGGCCAGCAGGCTGCGCGCCGGGTCGGCCAGGCGCCCGCTCTTCTGGATGGCGATGCGCAGCCGGTCGCGGGCCGGCGCGGAGGTGGAAGCACTCATGGTCTTGTCTCAGTTGGATTCGGCTTTGCGCGCGGACAGGCGCTCGATGGCGGCGGCGTAACCGCCGGCGCCATGCTCGAGCGAGCGCGCCACCCGGCCGATGGTGGTCACGCTCACCCCGGTCAGGTCGTAGATCTCGCGGTACGGCACGCCCTTGCGCAGCAGCGGCACCACCCGCCAGCGGTCGGCCATCGCCTCCAGCTCGGCCGGCGTGCACAGGTCGCGCAGGAAGGCCTGCACGTCCTGCGGCCGCTCCAGCGCGGCGAACGCGCGCGCCAATGCCTTCAGGGAAGCGTCGGAAGCCTTTTCGCGGTCGGAGTCGGGGCGCGTTTTCATATGTACCAATGTAATAGCGTGCTAATACATTAGCCCAGACAGGAACGCCCGGTCAAACGCCCGCCGCGGCCGGCCAACGGCAAAAGAAAAGGCCCCGCGCCGCGGGGCCTTCGGTTCGGGCTGGAACGGAGGTTCAGCGCGCCATGGCGCGGGTCTGTTCCAGTTCCACCTGCAGGGTGGACGCCAGTTCGTCGCGGGCGACCTCGAACTGCTGTTCGCGCAGCAGGTCCTTGACCGCGACCACGCCGCGCGCCAGTTCGTCCTCGCCGGCCAGCACCACGAAGCGGATGCCGGCCTTGGCCGCGTACTGGAACTGCTTGCCGACCTTCTTCGGCTCCATCTGCACCTCGGTATTGATGCCACCGGCGCGCAGGCGGCGGGCGATGTCCAGCGACTGCGGCATCGCCGCCTCGTCCATCAGCGCCACCATCGCCTGCACGCTGCTTTCGGCGATGCCGTCGATCAGGTTGGCCTCGCGCAGCTGCCAGAACAGGCGGGTCAGGCCGATGGAAATGCCCACGCCCGGCAGCCTGGACTTGGTGTAGTGGCTGGCCAGGTCCTCGTAGCGGCCACCGGAGCAGATCGAGCCGATCTGCGGGTGGTCCAGCAGCGTGGTCTCGTAGACGGTGCCGGTGTAGTAATCCAGGCCGCGGGCGATGGAGAAGTTCAGGCAGTACGCGTTTTCCGGCACGCCCAGCGCCTTGACCAGTTCCAGCACCTCGCGCAGCTCGGCGGCGCCGGCGCGCAGCGATTCGCTGGCCGCAGCACCGGCCTCGGCCAGCACCGCGTCGATCTTCGCCAGCGCGTCGGCGTGCGACTGCGAGCGGACCTCGACGAAGGCGAGGATGCGCTCCACCGCTTCGGCCGGCAGGCCGAAGTCCGGGCCAACCAGGGTTTCGCGCACGTAGTCGGCGCCGCGCTTGTCGAGCTTGTCGACCTCGCGCAGCACCAGCGCCTGCTGCTGCGGATCGGACACGCCCTGCGCCTCGAAGAAACCGCGCATCAGCTTGCGGTTGTTCAGCTGCACCGCGAAGCTGCCGATGCGCAGTTCGGAGAACACCGCGTGGATCACCGCCAGCACCTCGGCGTCGTAGCGGATGCTCAGCGCATCCTTGCCGATCACGTCCACGTCGCACTGGTAGAACTCGCGGAAACGGCCGCGCTGGGCGCGCTCGCCGCGGTAGACGCGCTGCATCTGGTAGCGGCGGAACGGGAAGGTCAGCTCATGCTCGTGCTCGGCCACGTAGCGCGCCAGCGGCACGGTCAGGTCGAAGCGCAGCGCCATCTCCGGCAGGCCCTTCTCGCCGGACTCGGCGGCGTTGGCCAGCGCACCGGTGGACTGCACGAAATACACCTGGCGCTCGGTCTCGCCGCCGGACTTGGTCAGCAGCACGTCGGACAGCTCGAACACCGGCGTCTCCACCGGCAGGAACCCGAAGCGCTCGTAGTTGCGGCGGATGACGTCCAGCATGCGCTGGAACGCAATCTGCTCGCGCGGCAGCAATTCCATGATGCCGGGCGGCGTACGGGGCTTGATCACGGGCGAAACTCCTGCAAACGGTGGGGGTGAGCGGACGCCAATTCTAGCGCCACGCCGCCCGTGCCGACCGCATGAAGTATCATGTGCGCACGCCCTCCGCCCCGAAGCCATGACCCGGCCTGCCTCCGGTTCCGAGCCGCACTCCACCCCGCCCCCCGTTTCCGAAGGAAGCGGCGCGCGCGAGTGCCTGCACTGCTCGGTACGCCACCTGTCGGTGTGTTCGGCGCTGTCCTGCGACGAAGTACAGGCGCTGGAGCAGATCACCGTGTCCCTGCCGGTGCCGATGGGCGCCACCCTGGTACGCAGCGGCGAGCCCCGCGCGCATGTGTTCACCGTGACCGAGGGCGCGCTGCGGCTGGTCCGCACGCTGGCCGACGGCCGCCGCCAGGTCAGCGGCTTCGTGCTGCCTGGCGACTACGTCGGCCTGAGCGGCAGCGACCACCACCGCTACGACATCGAGGCCATCGCCGGCAGCCGCGTGTGCCGGGTGCCGACCGCGCAGATGCGCGACCTGCGCCAGCGCTTCCCGCACCTGGAACGCAAGCTGCTGCAGCGCGCCTGCCAGGAGCTGGACGCCGCCCAGGACAACGCCCTGGCGCTGGCGCGGCTGCAGCCGCCGGAGCGGCTGGCCGATTTCCTGCTGCGCCTGGCCGCGCGCGAGGCCAGGCTCGGCCAGGTCGGCAGCCGCGTGGCGCTGCCGATGGGCCGCGGCGACATCGCCGACCACCTGGGCCTGACCATGGAAACGGTCAGCCGCACCTTCACCAAGCTGCGCCAGCAGGGGCTGATCGCCCTGCCGCATCTGAACGTAGTCGAGATCCTCGACTTCGCCGGCCTGCAGAAACTGGCCAACGACGACCTGGACTGAGCGCCGGCCCCGCGTTTGACGCCCCGGCCCCGGCCCTGCAAGCTGGGCGCGACCGCCGCGATACCGCCGGCGGCAGACCCGGGAGGCCCCATGTCGCGTGCTCTGGCCCCACTGCTCTCCATCGCCATCGGCATCGGTTTCGTGCTGCTGGTCCTCTACGCCTGGCCGCTGATCGCCGCCCACAACACGGTTCCCGTGCAGCTTGCGCAGGCCGGGCTGTCCGGCCCCGCCTGGTATGGCGCGACAGTGCTGCAGGATTTCGCGGTCAACCTGCTGCTCGCCCTGCCCGCGGCCTGGCTGCTGCTGAAGCTGGGACGCGGCCGGCTCCGCTTCCACTGCGCGCTGGCCACGCTGACCTTCGCCACCGCCTTCACCGCCGCGGCGGGCCTGCCGGTGTTCTCCGCCGGTGGCTTCATCGTCGCCGGCTGGCTGCTGATGCTGGCCGCCCTGCCGGTGGCGACCTGGCTGCTCAGCCTGCCCGGGCGCGGCCGCTCCGGCGACCTGCCGCGCCCACGCGCCGCCTAGCGCGGGCACCGGCCTGGCGTCATTTTGACCAGGCCGGCGCCGATGCCCGCCGGCATTGGCCCGGCGCGCACTTGTCCACAGGCTTTCCGCACCGCGCTCCACATCCGCTGTGGACAACGCGGCGACCGTGTCAGCCCAGCAGGACTTCGCGCAGCGCCGCGTACTCCGGCGCGCAGGGCTCGGCGTGGGCCGGGCGCCGCAACAGTTCGGCCAGCGCCGGCGGTACCGGCACCTGCCGGCCGATCAACGGTTCGACCACCGTCTCGAACTTGGCCGCATGCGCCGTCGCCGCCACCGCCCAGTGCTCGTGCGCCGCGGCCTCGCCGCTGGCGCGCAGCTGCTCCAGCACCCGTACCGCGGTGGCGGTGTGCGGGCAGAACACTTCGCCATGCCGTTGATGGCGCGCGACGATGGTGTCGCGGATGGCATCGTCGCCCACCGCGCGCGCGGTGAACTGCGCGCGCAGCACCGCATCGTCGCCGGCGTACAGCCAGCGCAGCCGCTCGAAGTTGCTGGGCGCGCCCACGTCCATCGCATTGGCGAGCGTGGCCACGCTGGTACGGGCCTGGTAGTCGCCGCCGGCGAAGTAATCCGGCAGCACGCGGTTGGCGTTGGTGGCCAGCACGATCCGCCCCAGCGGCACGCCGAGCGCACGCGCCATGACCGCCGCCATCGCGTTGCCGAGGTTGCCGGTGGGAACCACCATGTTCAGCAGCGCGCCGTGCGCGCCATGGTGGGCCAGCGCCGCCTGCGCGTAATAGCTCATCTGCGGCAGCAGGCGGCCCAGGCTGATGCTGTTGGCCGAACTCAGCGGCAGCTGCGCCTGCAGCTCGGCGTCGTTCAATGCCTGCTTGACCATGGCCTGGCAGTCATCGAACGAACCGGCCACGCGCAGCGCGCGGATGTTGCCGCCCAGGCAGCCCAGCTGGTGCGCCTGCCGCGGCGATACGCGCCCATCCGGATACAGCACCACCACCTGCAGGTTGGGTTGGCCGTGGAAGGCGGCGGCCACGGCGGCGCCGGTATCGCCCGAGGTCGCGACGACTATCGTCAACGGGCGCGCCTGGCCGGCGCGCAGCCGCGACAGGCTGGCGGCGAGGAAGCGCGCGCCGAAATCCTTGAACGCCGCCGTGGGCCCGTGGAACAGCTCCAGCACGTGGTCGTTGCGGGTTGCCAGGCGTTGCAGCGGCGCCGGAAAGTCGAAGGCCTCGGCGCAGATCCGCGGCAGTTCCGCCTCCAGGCCGTCGCCGGCGAAGAAGGGCTGCAGCAGCGTGGCCGCGGTGTCGGCCAGCGTGTCGCCCACCTGCAGGGCGCGCGCCGGCGGCATCTGCTGCGGCACATACAGGCCGCCGTCGGGCGCCAGGCCGGCGGCGATGGCCTGGCTGAGCGTGGCGGCGGGGGCGTTGTTGCGGGTGGAGATGAAGTGCATGGGAAGGATTCCGGATGGGACTGTTCTGTGGGGCGCCGTGTCTGCCCTTGTGCCTTCGGGAGCAGTCCGGCAGGGGCCCGAAGGGTGAGCTACAAGGTGCCCCGAATTTGTGGATTTTGTGGATGAGGGTAAGGGCGCACGACTTCGCCCATGCCCTCACCCCAACCCCTCTCCCGATGGGAGAGGGCTTCAGGGCTTCAAAGCAGGTGCGCGCCCGGGCTGTCCAGCGGGGTGACCCAGCTCTGGCTGTCGAAGCCCGCGTCGGCGAACGCCGCCCGCACCTTCGGCGCGGCAGCCTCCGCCGCCTCGCGCGTCTCGAACCAGGCGAACACGCTGGGACCGGCGCCGGAAATGCTGGCTCCCATCGCGTCGGCGTCCAGGGCGGCCTGCTTGGCCGCGTCGAAGCCGGCGATCAGCGGCGCGCGGCGCGGCTCGACCAGCACGTCGCGCAGGCCGGCGCGCACCAGCCCGGCATCGCCGGCATGGCAGCCGGCCAGCACCAGCGCCAGGTTGCTGCTCTGCGCGACGAACTCCTTCAACGCGTAGCTGCCCTGCAGGGCGGCACGCGCGCGCCGGGTTTCCAGCCGCGCGTCCGGATGCACCAGCAGGCTGTGCCAGTGCGCCGGCACCGGCACCGGCACCAGCCGCTCCAGCGTGGACAGCACCAGCCCGCCCAGGAACATCGGCCCGAGGTTGTCGCCATGGCGGCTGCCGCTGGCCACCGCCTCGCCGTCCAGCGCATGCAGGTACAACTGCTCCCGGCTCAATGGCGCCTCCAGCAGGGCGTTGGCCGCGACCAGCGCGGCCACGCACGAGGCGGCCGAGCCGCCCATGCCGGAACTGAGCGGTATGCCCTTGTCGATCTCGATCTCGAAACCGAACGGCAGCGCCAGCGACCGGCGCAGCGCGATCAACGCCGCGCCGGCGGTATTGCCGGCGGCCTCCTTCGGCAGTTCCGCCGTCGTGCCGCGGATCGCCGCGATGCGGACACCGGGCCCATCGCCGTCGGGCGCGTCGATGCGCCGCACCGTCACCGTGTCGCCGACGCCAGCCACGGCATAGCCGAGCAGGTCGAAACCGACCGCCACGTTCGCCACCGACGCCGGAGCGAAGGCGAGCGCCTCGCGCCTCGCGGCGCCGTCCCGCATTGCCTGCCCGCTCACAGTCGTGCGCCCTCCCCCGCGGCCACCCGCAGCACGTCGGCGAACACACCGGCGGCCGTCACTTCCGGGCCGGCGCCCGGCCCCTGCACCACCAGCGGATTGTCGCAGTAGCGGCGGGTGGTGAACTGCACCACGTTGTCGGTCAGGCGCAGGTGGGCGAAGGCGTGGTCGCCGGGCAGCTCCACCAGGCCCACCGTGGGCCGCTGCCCCGGCGCGAAGCGCGCGACGTAGCGCAGCACGTTGCCGCGCGCCCGCGCCTGCGCCAGGCGCTGGCCGAAACCGGCGTCGACCTCGTGCAGGCGCGCCATGAAGTCGTCCACGCTGGCCTGCTGCAGCGCCTCCGGTACCAATCCCTCCACCGCCACGTCCTCCAGGCTCAGCTCGTGCCCGGCCTCGCGCGCCAGGATCACCAGCTTGCGCGCCACGTCCACGCCGGACAGGTCGTCGCGCGGGTCCGGCTCGGTGTAGCCCATCGCCCGCGCCTGCGCGACCAGCTGCGAAAACGGCACCGTGCCGTCGTATTTGTTGAACAGCCAGGCCAGCGTGCCGGAAAAGATGCCGGCGATCGCGGTGACCTCGTCGCCGGTGTCGACCAGGTCGCGCAGCGTGGTGATCACCGGCAGCCCGGCGCCGACCGTGGCCTCGTAGCGGAAACGCGCGCCGGTGGCCAGCGCCGCCTCGCCGATGGCCTGGTAGCGCGCCAGCGGGCCGGAGCCGGCCTGCTTGTTCGGCGTGACCACGTGGATGCCGGCGGCGAGCCAGCCGGCATAGCGGTCGGCCACGTCCGGGCTGCCGCTGCAGTCGATGATCAGGGTGTGCGGCAGGCGCGCGGACAGCAGGTGCTCGGTGAAGCGCTCCAGGTCGGCCGGCTGCGCGGCGGCCGCGAACGCGGCCTTCCAGTCGCCCTGCACGCCGCGCGCGTCCAGCAGCATGCCGTTGCGCGACAGCACCGCGCGCAGGCGCAGGTCCAGCTTCGCCCGCGCCAGCAGCTGCGGCTGGGCGGCGCGCAGTTGTTCCAGCAGCGCGCCGCCGACATTGCCCGGGCCGATCACGCCCACCGAGAAGGTCTGCGGCGACAGCCAGAACCCGGCATGCGCGGCGCGCAGCGCCTTGGTGGCATCACGCGCGTCGATGGCCACCGAGATGTTGCGCTCGGACGAGCCCTGCGCGATGGCCAGGATGTTGACCTGCGCCCGCCCCAGCGCCTCGAACAGGCGCGCGGCCACGCCCGGCTGCCCGGCCATGCCGTCGCCCACCGCGGCCAGCACGCTCACGCCCTCGGTCAGCTGCACGCGCTGCACCTGGCCGGCGGCCAGTTCGTGC
Organism: Stenotrophomonas sp. Steno-Z2; assembly: GCF_056393235.1. Classification (NCBI taxonomy): domain Bacteria; kingdom Pseudomonadati; phylum Pseudomonadota; class Gammaproteobacteria; order Lysobacterales; family Lysobacteraceae; genus Stenotrophomonas; species Stenotrophomonas sp. Steno-Z2. The sequence goes on from NZ_JBWJOY010000005.1 coordinate 35,331, forward strand.
GCGAACGCCTGCGCCAGCGCATCGCGCGCGCGCGCCGCCTCGGCCTGGCGCACCACGCAGCAGATCGAATGTTCGGACGAGCCCTGCGAGATCATCACCACCGACACCTGCGCGTTGCGCAGCGCGGCGAACACGCGCTCGGCGGTGCCCGGCACGCCGATCAGGCCGGTGCCCTCCACGTTCAGCACGGCCAGGTCGGGGCTGAGCGTGAGGCCCTTGATCGGCCCGCGGCCGGCGCTGACTGCGGTGATGCGGGTGCCGGGGTGCTCGGGCTGGAAGGTGTTGCGGATGATGATCGGCAGGCCGCGCTCGATCGCCGGCGACATGGTCTGCGGGTGCACCACCTTGGCGCCGAAATAGGCCAGCTCGCAGGCTTCGTCGTAGCTCAGCGCCTCCAGCTGCACCGCCTCGGGCACGACGCGCGGGTCGGCCGAAAGCACGCCGTCCACGTCGGTCCAGATGTGCAGTTCGTCGGCGGCGAACAGCGCGGCGAAGATCGCGCCGGAGAAATCGCTGCCGTTGCGGCCGAGCGTGGTGATGTTGCCCTTGCGGTCGCGGGCGACGAATCCGGTGACCACCAGCCGCCGCGCCGGATGCGACTGCCGCCACAGCGCCAGCCGGGCGGCGCTGGCCTTCCAGTCCACGTCCACGCCGAGTTCGCCGTGGTTGACCACCAGCACCTCGCGTGCGTCCAGCACGTCGGCGTCCTCGCCCAGCGCCTGCAGGTGGTGGCCGAGCAGGTGCGCGGAAAACACTTCGCCCAGGCCCTGCACGCGGTCCAGCACTTCCCGCGGCAGCTCGCCGATCACCGCCAGCGCGGCCAGGATCTCGCGCAGGCGGCCGAAGCGCGCGTCCAGCCATTCGATGGTGGGCCCGGATTTTTCGGCCAGCAGCGCCACCGCCGCCGCGCGGTGGCGGGCGCGCAGCTCGTGCCAGCGCTCGTCCCAGGCCGCATCGGCGGCGGCCGCCAGCCGGGCCAGGTCGATCAGCGCATCGGTGACGCCTTTCATCGCCGAGACCACGGTGACCTGCACGTCCTCCTCGCGCGCCAGCAGCAGCTGCGCCACGTGGCGGTAGCGGTCGGCGTCGGCCACCGAGGTGCCGCCGAACTTGTGGACGACGCTGCGCACGGCGGCGTCCGCGACGGGAGCGAGGGGTGGAGCGGCAACTGGCGACATCGGATGGACCTCGGCTGGAGGCCCCGACACGCATCAGGATGGGAGCCCCCGCATCCTGATCCGGGTGCGGGGCCGTGGTTTTCGGAAATTACGCGAAGACGACGGGCCGCACCGGGCGAGTGGTGACGGTAATGGTGGTGGTAATGGACACGCGGCCGCGGTTGCCCGGCAGCGCGCCTGAAGGCGGCTGGGCGATGGCGGAAAGGGGCGACGGCGTGTGCATGCGCCCAAGAGGACACCAGCGGTGAATGCGCTGTCAAGTGCTGCGATGCAAAACCTCACCTGCAGTCATCGTCGGCGAACGCGCGCTTATCGGTTGCAAATGTCATCAACGGCGATCATCGCCCATCCAGCCGGCAAGCCTCGGCAAAAACGCGGTTTCCTTGTCCACGGCCGGCGGCTGTCGCCCCGGCGGAGCGGCTGCCTACGCGACGCCATCTGGAAAGCGCGGTGTTGCGGAATCGCGCAAAGCGCGCGCCTTCATTCCCGCTCAATGCGGCGCCAGCGCCTCGGACGCCGGCCGGTGCGCGGCCGCGCCCAGCACCACGCCAGCCAGCAGGCAGCCGGCGGCCAGCAGCTCCAGCGGCAACGGCCAGCGCTGCTGCCAGAGGAAACCATAGAGCAGGCCGAACAGGGTCTCGAACACGATCATCTGCCCACCGAGGGTGAGCGGCAGCGCGCGGCTGGCGCGGTTCCAGCAGGCGTTGCCGAGGATCGAAGCCAGCACCGCCACCGCCGCCGCGACCAGCCAGAACTGCCCCCACTCGCCCGCCGGACGCCCCTGTCCGCCGCCGGCGAACGCGACCGGCGCCACCAGCAGCGCCAGGCCGCCGGTCGCCACGCCGGTCAGCAGCGACCAGTCATGCCCGGACACGTCCGGGCAGCGCGCCAGCCAACGCGCATTGCCCACCGAATACACCGTCCACGAAACCAGCGCGCCGACCGCGCACAGCAGGCCGACCAGGCGCTGCCCGGTGCCGGTGTGCACATGCGAGGACGCCATCGCCGCCCAGCCCATCAGCACCACCCCGGCCACGCACAGGGCCAGCGCCGGCGCCAGTTTCGACAGCGGCACCGCGCCCGGCTCGCGCGATGCCGTGACCGCCACCAGCACCGGCACCATGCCGACGATCAGCGATGCCGCCGCGCCGCCGCTCCACTGCACCGAAATGGACAGCAGCACGTAATACAGCAGGTTGCCCAGCAGGCTGAGCCAGGCCAGCGCGCCCCATTCGGCGCGGCCGATGCGCTGGCGCAGCGCCGGCCAGCGCGGCACCAGCAGCACCAGCGCGATGGCGCCGTAGACCAGGTAGCGCGCGGCCGCCAGCTGCAGCGGCGCGAATCCAGCCAGCATGGCCGGGGCCAGGAATACCACGCCCCACATCGCCCCGGAGGCCACGCCGTTGGCGATCCCGACACTCATCGAACGACTCACGCCCGCCGCACTCCGCCATGCAGAAAGGCGCGCAGTGTAGGCACCGCACCGGCGGCGCGTCTTGACCGAAACTACTGCCGGGCGCGCCACTGCCGCGGCGTGCGCCCGCTCTCCCGGCGCAGCGCGCGGGTGAACGCGCTCTGCTCGGAATAACCGGCACGCTGGGCGATGTCGCTGATGCTGGCATCGCCGCACAGCAGCTGCCGCTTGGCCCAGCGCAGGCGCGCGGCGCCTACCCAGGCCAGCGGCGGCACCCCGAACTCGCGCACGAACAGCGCATGCAGGCGGCTACCGCTGACCCCGGCCATGGCCGCCATGCGCGCCACCGACCAGTCCAGCCCGGGCGCCGAGCCTACGGCCATGCACACGCCATGCAGCCGCGCGCCACTGCCGGCCGGGGCGAAATGCCGCAGCAGGCGCGGCAGCGGGTCGCCCAGCAGCCCGCCGGCCGGCAGTTCCTGCAGGCGCTGGCGCACGTCCAGCGGCAGCGCCAGCCAGGGCCTGCGGTACAGGTGCTCCAGCGTGTCGTCGTCGAGCGCGCCGACCGGGCAATCGACGATCAGGCAGCAGTTCTCGCCCAGCACCTCCAGGTCATGGCCCTGGCCGGGCGCGACGAAGGCGCCCTGCAGCCGGTCCAGGTGGCCGCCGGCGCCGCCCACTTCGAACTGCAGCTCGCCGCGCACCGGCAGCACCCATTGCGCATGGTCGTGGCGCTCCAGCCCGGTGGGCCCGAGGTAACGGCGCAGGTGGGGAATGCTGGCGGACATGCGCGCAGTCTGCGCAGGCGGCGGCGGTCGCCGCAAGCATCGCGCGGCAGACGAAAACGATGGCGGCCCCGACACGATTCGAACGTGCGACCTGTCCCTTAGGAGGGGACCGCTCTATCCAGCTGAGCTACGGGGCCTGAGGGCGCGTATTGTGGCATGCCGCACCCGCATCCGGCACCCACCCCGCGCCAAGAAGCCGGCGCGGCTCTGCTAAAATCGCGTTTCTGCATGCCGCACCCCACCGCTGCCAGCGGCTGCGCCCCCCAACGCAAAGCAATCAGGAGATTTCATGTCCTTCGAAATGCTCAAGGCGCTCGGCCTCGACGCTTCCAACGCTGGCACCTATCTGGGCAATGGGCAATGGTCCACCGCCACCGGCGCGGGCGTGCTCTCGCCGCGCAACCCGACCACCGGCGAGGTCATCGCGCAGGTGCAGGCCACGACCGAAGCCGATTACGAGACCGTGATCGCCCGCGCGCAGGAAGCCTTCAAGGCGTGGCGCACCACCCCGGCCCCGCGCCGTGGCGAGGCCGTGCGCCTGTGCGGCGAGGCGCTGCGCCGGCACAAGGACGCGCTGGGCTCGCTGGTCGCGCTGGAAATGGGCAAGTCCAAGCCGGAAGGCGACGGCGAAGTGCAGGAGATGATCGACATCGCCGACTTCGCGCTGGGCCAGAGCCGCATGCTGTACGGCTATACCATGCACTCCGAGCGCCCCGGCCACCGCATGTACGAGCAGTACCACCCGCTGGGCCTGGTGGGCATCATCTCGGCCTTCAACTTCCCGGTCGCGGTGTGGAGCTGGAACGCGTTCCTGGCCGCCATCTGCGGCGACGTGTGCATCTGGAAGCCGTCCAACAAGACCCCGCTCACCGCCATCGCCACGATGAAGATCTGCAACGAGGCGCTGAAGGAAGGCGGCTTCCCGGACATCTTCTTCCTGATCAACGACGCAGGCACCGCGCTATCGGAGAAGCTCGTCGACGACAAGCGCGTGCCGCTGATCTCCTTCACCGGCTCGACCCAGATCGGCCGCATCGTCAACGAGCGCGTCGCCCGTCGCCTGGGCCGCTGCCTGCTGGAGCTGGGCGGCAACAACGCCATCATCCTGGACGAGACCGCCGACCTGAAGCTGGCCGTGCCGGGCATCGTGTTCGGCGCCGTCGGCACCGCCGGCCAGCGCTGCACCACCACCCGCCGCCTGATCGTGCACGAATCGATCTACGACAACGTGCTGGCCACCCTGGTCAAGGCGTACAAGCAGGTCGAAGGCAAGATCGGCGACCCGACCGACCCGGCCAACCTGATGGGCCCGCTGAACAGCCCCGAGGCCGTGCAGCAGTTCCTGGCCTCGATCGAGAAGGCCAAGGCCGCCGGCGGCACCGTCGAGACCGGCGGCACCGCCATCGACCGCCCGGGCAACTTCGTGCTGCCGGCCATCGTCACCGGCCTGAAGAACAGCGACGGGATCGTGCAGCACGAGACCTTCGCCCCGATCCTGTACGTGATGAAGTACACGACCCTGGACGAAGCCATCGACATGCAGAACGGCGTGCCGCAGGGCCTGTCCTCGTCGATCTTCACCACCAACCTGAAGTCGGCCGAGAAGTTCCTGTCGGCGGCCGGCAGCGACTGCGGCATCGCCAACGTCAACATCGGCACCTCCGGCGCCGAGATCGGCGGCGCGTTCGGCGGCGAGAAGGAAACCGGCGGCGGCCGCGAGTCCGGTTCGGACGCGTGGAAGGTCTACATGCGCCGCCAGACCAACACCATCAACTACTCCGATTCGCTGCCGCTGGCCCAGGGCATCAAGTTCGACCTGTGATGGCGACCGGCTCCCGCCCCGCGGGAGCCTTCTTTCCTGCAGCAGCGCAGCGACGTGCGCTGCTGCGGCCCACCACCTTCCCGATGGAGTCCCAGCGATGAGCATTCCCGCACCACGCCAGACCAGCAGCTATGCCGTGATCGCCCTGGTTGCCGGCATCCTCGGCTGGACCCTGCTGCCGTTCCTGGGCAGCATCGGCGGCATCATCTTCGGCCACATGGCGCGCGGCGAGATCCGCCGCAGCAACGGCCAGCTCGACGGCGACGGCCTGGCCATCACCGGACTGGTGCTGGGCTGGGTGTCGGTGGCGCTGTGGGTGCTCGGCATCCTCGCCTTCATCCTGTTCTTCGGCGGTCTGGCCTGGCTGGCCGCGCTGAATTCCTGAGGCCGGCGTGCAGCCCACCGATCCGACCGAACGCTTCAGCAACCGGGTGGCGGACTATGTCCGCTACCGCCCCGGCTACCCGCCGGCGCTGCTGGACTGGTTGCATCGCGACATCGGCGTGCCGGCCACCACGCCGGTGGCCGACATCGGTGCCGGCACCGGCATCTCCACCCGCCTGTTCCTCGACGCCGGCCACCCGGTGGTCGCGGTCGAGCCCAACGCCGCGATGCGCCAGGCCGCCGAGCGCTGGCTGGCCCACGATCATCCGCAGCTCGCCTTCGCCGCCGGCACCGCCGAGGCCACCACGCTGGCCGACGCCAGCGTCGGCCTGATCAGCGCCGCCCAGGCCTTCCACTGGTTCGACACCGAAGCGGTGCGGCCGGAATGGCGGCGCATCCTGCGCCCGGGCGGGATGGCGCTGGTGTACTGGAACTCGCGCCTGCTCGACGTCTCGCCGTTCCTGTCGGCCTACGAGCAGCTGCTGCAGGACTACGGCACCGACTACGGCGCGGTGGCCGAACGCTACCAGGACGATGCGACGATGCGCGCCTGGTTCGGCGACGGCCTGCGCGGCATGGTCCAGCTGCCGAACACCCAGCACCTGGACTTCGACGGCCTGCGCGGCCGCCTCCTGTCTTCCTCCTATGCGCCGCAGGCCGGCCATCCGCGCCACGCGCCGATGCTGGAAGCCCTGCGCGCCCTGTTCGACGCCCACGCGGTGGACGGACGGGTCGCCTTCGAATACCGAACCCGTGCCTTCGTCGGCACGCTGGACTGAAACAGCATGTATCCGCTTGCCCGCCCCTTCCTGTTCGCTTTCGACGCCGAGCGCGCCCATGGCCTGGCGCTGTCCGCGCTGGAACTGGCCTGGCGCACCGGCACCACGCCGCTGCTCGCGGCGCGGCCAGCGCCCATGCCGACCGCCGCGTTCGGCCTGGATTTCCCCAACCCGGTCGGGCTGGCGGCCGGCCTGGACAAGAACGGCGAGCACATCGACGCGCTGTTCGCGCTGGGCTTCGGCTTCGTCGAGATCGGCACCGTCACCCCGCGCCCGCAGGCCGGCAACCCGAAGCCGCGCCTGTTCCGGCTGCCTCGGCACGCGGCCATCATCAACCGCATGGGCTTCAACAACGCCGGCGTCGATGCGCTGGTGCGCAACGTCGAGCGCAGCCGCCAGCGCACTGGCCCGCTGGGCATCAACATCGGCAAGAACAAGGACACGCCCAACGAGGACGCGCTGTCCGACTACCTGGCCTGCCTGGAGAAGGTGTACCCGCTGGCCGACTACATCACCGTCAACATCTCCTCGCCCAACACCGCCGGCCTGCGCGAGCTGCAGGAAGAACAGGCGCTGCGGCGGCTGGTCGGCGGCCTGCGCGAGGCGCAGGAGCGCCTGGGCGCGCAGCATGGCCGGCGCGTGCCGATGCTGGTCAAGGTCGCGCCCGACCTGAGCGACCGCGACATCGAGGCGGCCGCGCGCGTGCTGGGCGAACTGGAAGTGGACGGCGTGATCGCCACCAATACCACCATCGGCCGCGAAGGCGTGGAGCACGACCCGCGCGCCGCCGAGACCGGCGGCCTGTCCGGCGCGCCGCTGCTGGGCCAGTCCACCCTGGTGCTGCGCCGCCTGCGCGCGCGCCTGCCCGAACGCATCCCGCTGATCGGCGTGGGCGGCATCCAGTCCGGCGCCGACGCGGTGGCGAAGATGTCCGCCGGCGCCACTCTGGTGCAGTGCTACAGCGGCCTGATCTTCCGCGGCCCGGCGCTGATCGGCGAATGCGTGGACGCCATCCGCCGCCGCCGCGAGGCACCTTCCCGAGGCGCCGTCGCCCCGCTATGACAACCGCTGCACCCTGGTCGCTGACCGAAAACGCCCCGCTGCATTCCCTCAACACCTTCCACGTCGCCGCGCGCGCGCCGCGCCTGCTGCGCGTGGCCGACGCGGCCGCCCTGCCCGAGGCGCTGGCGGCGGTGGCGCCGTCGCCGCTGCTGGTGCTGGGCAGCGGCAGCAACGTGCTGCTCGCCGCCGATCCGGAAGGCACCGTGCTGTGCTTCGACAACCGCGAGGTCGCCATCCTCGAGCACCGCGCCGACCATGCCGTGGTCCGCGCCGGCGCCGGCGTGGTCTGGCACGAGCTGGTGATGTGGTCGCTGGCCGAAGGCCTGTCCGGGCTGGAGAACCTGGCGCTGATCCCCGGCACCGTCGGCGCCGCGCCGATCCAGAACATCGGCGCCTACGGCGCCCAGGTCGGCGAGTTCATCCAGTTGGTCGAGGCCTGGGATACCGTGCGGCACGAATGGGTGCAGCTGGACCAGGCGGCCTGCCGCTTCGGCTACCGCAACAGCGTGTTCAAGCACGAGGCCGACCGCTACCTGATCACCGCGGTGCAGTTCCGCCTACCGCTGCTGCACGAGCTGCGCCTGGACTACGCCGGCATCGGCGAGGAACTTCAGGCGATGGGCGTGGAACTGCCGGTGGCCGCCGACGTGGCCAACGCGGTCATCGCCATCCGCCGCCGCAAGCTGCCCGACCCGGACGTGCTCGGCAACGCCGGCAGCTTCTTCAAGAACCCGATGCTGCCGCGCGAGCAGGCCGAGGTGCTGTCCCGGCAGCACCCGGCGCTGCCGGTGTTCCCCGGAGACGACGACAACAACCGCAAACTGTCGGCAGCGTGGATGATCCAGGCCTGCGGCTGGAAGGGCCGGCGCGAGGGCGATGCCGGCGTGTCGCCGGATCATGCGCTGGTGCTGGTCAACCACGGCAGCGCCACGGGCGCCGAACTGCTGGCCCTCGCCCGCCGCATCTCCGCCTCGGTGCTGGAAACCTTCGGCGTGCCGATCGAGCCCGAACCGCGGCTGGTCGGCGCGCGCTGGTGAACGCCGCCGCGGCCGCCACCGCCCCTGCCCCGCTGCGCGCGGCGCTGCTGATGTTCGGCAGCGCCATGGCCTTCGGCCTGATGGCCATCGCCATCCGCCTGGCGACCACCCACGTGCCGACCCAGGAAGTGGCGTTCTTCCGCAACGCCTTCGGCCTGCTGGCCCTGCTGCCGATGCTGCTGCGCCCCGGCCACGCGCCGCTGCGCACGCGACAGCTGCCGCGCTACCTGCTGCGCAGCGCGATCGGCCTGGCCTCGATGCTGTGCGGCTTCTGGGCGCTGGGCCACCTGCCGTTGTCGCAGGCGGTCTCGCTGTCCTATTCGACGCCGCTGTTCGTGACCATCGCCGCGGTGCTGTGGCTGGGCGAGATCGTGCGCGTGCGCCGCTGGGCGGCGGTGATCGCCGGCTTCATCGGCGTGCTGGTGATCGTGCGGCCCGGTTCGCACGGCTTCCAGGCCGGCAGCCTGATCGCGGTGTCGGCGGCCATGCTCAGCGCGCTGGTGTCGATCCAGATCAAGCAGCTCACCCGCATCGACGGCCCGGATACGGTGGTGTTCTACACCTATGTGTTCTGGGTACCGCTGTCGCTGGTGCCGGCGCTGTTCGTATGGACCTGGCCGACCGGTATCGCATGGGCGTGGCTGGGCGCCACCGGCCTCCTGGGCACGGTCGGGCAACTGCTGTGGACGCGCGCGCTGCGGCTGGGCGAGGTCTCGGCACTGACCCCGATCAGCTTCACCCAGCTGCCGCTGGTGGTGGCGCTGGGCTGGCTGCTGTTCGGCGAAACACTGGACCGCTGGACCCTGCTGGGCGCGGCCATCATCCTCGCCGCCAACGCCTACATCGCCCACCGCGAGGCGGTGCTGGCACGCCGGGCGTCGACGCCGGCGCCCTGAAAGCCGGGCCGGTCGGCACCGCCGCTCAAGCCGACTCGCCCCCACTCAACTGCGCGCGCCCTCTTCCGGACGTGCACATGTCTGCCAGGATCTATCGGTGAACATGTCTTCAACCGCGATGTAGCCGAAGGTGATGCCCTGGCCGATCGTGCCGCCGGCGCCCGGGTAGGCGCGCCCGAATGCATTGCCGGCGTTGTTGCCGATCGCGTACAGACCACGGACCGGCGTACCGTCCGGGCGCAGGACCCGGGCCCGCCCGTCGGCGGCCAGGCCGCCGCAGGTCCCCAGGTCGGACAGCACGAGCTTGACCGCATACAGCGTGCCGGACAGGGCGCGCAGGTTGGGATTCGGCTTGACCGTCGGGTCTCCGTAGTAGCGGTCGTTGGCATTGCCACCGCGCGAGAATTCAGTGTCTACGCCCGCCACTGCCATCCTGTTGTACCGCTGGAGCTGGTCGACGAAAGCAGAGGCCGGCAATCCGGCCGCCAGGGCGAGTTGCTCGGGCGTCTCTGCCTTCACCGCGATACCCGCGTCATACCAGTCCTGCGGGATCTTCTGTCGGGGAAAGATGGAGCCGGCAAGCACATAGCTGTTGCGGTATTCCTGGTCGAAGACCAGCCACATCTGGCCAACGGCATGGCCGTCGCGCTCGAGCCGCAGCACGGTCTGGCCAAAGGCCATGTAGCCCAGTGCCTCGTTGACGAAGCGTCGGCCGCGGCCGTTGACGATCAGCGAGCCAGGCAGAAAACGCTCGGCCAGCAGGATGGGCGGATAGCCCCTGATAGGCCGCACGGCAGGGAACCACCAGGCTTCGTGCATGGATCGCAGGTCGGCACCCACGTCCTGCCCCAGAAGGATGCCATCGCCGACATTGCCCCGCGCCCCCAGGCTCATGTCTTCGGTCAGCGACGGAGACTGGTAGCATGCCCGCATCCGCATGTTGTGATCGAACCCGCCCGCGGCCAGGATCACCCCGCGCCGCGCCAGGATGCCGATGCGCCGTCCCTGCCGCCGCACGGTGGCGCCTGTCACCCGGCCGTTCGTCTCGACCAGGCCGGTTACCTCGGTTTCCGTCCAGACAGGCACGCCGGCCCGGATCAGCCCATCGAACATGCCCGCCGCGATCGCTTGGCCGCCCGCGACATAACGCTTGCCGAGCAGCAGCCCGCCGACGCCCTGCACCAGCCGCTTGAGGATGATCGGCCAGCTTTTCAGCGGCGTCTTCATCATCAGGTTGACCCATTTGTAGTCGAAACCGGTGACGGGCATCGGCAGCGGACTCTCGACATCGCCGCGGCGGAGGCGTGCCTGCTCCTCGCCCAGCCGCCGCAGATCGAACGGCCTGGCCTCGCAGGTGCTGCCCTCGTCGTCGCCGCCGGGTACGTCGGGGAAATAGTCCGCGTAGCCCTTGTCCCAGAAGAAACGCAGCGCGGTGGTGCGCTCCAGCATCTCCACCGCTGCCGGGCCATGATCGAGAAAGGAAAGGTAGCGCTCGCGCGGCGCGCTGTCGCCGACCACCGAATCCAGGTAGGTCTCGGCCTGTGCGCGAGGTAGCACAGCGCCATCGCGCTTCAGCACCCCGTTGCCGGGAATCCAGAACGCACCGCCCGAGCGCGCCGTCGAGCCCCCGACAAGGTCCGTTTTCTCGACCACCAGTACGGACAGTCCCTTCTCATGGGCCGCCAGCGCGGCCGCCATGCCAGTTCCTGAGCCGACGACAAGCACGTCGACGGTCAGCGGGCTGTCTTGGTGTTCCAATGCATTCATTGCGTTGCCTCACAGGTCTTGGCATTCAACAACACGCGAAGTCCCGGGCAGCGACGCACCCCGTGCGGCCTTGCGGCCAGCTCCGGGAATTGGCAGCCGTCCGGACGAAGCCGCACTCACGGCCGGGATGTTCAAGGGAAGCGGGAGTGGCCACAGATCGAAAACTCCCTGCGCGCGTGCGCGAGGCATCGATGGCGATCCGGAACCGCTCGATCCGGGTGTTCCCGGTCCGCTGCCCGGCACCGATCTCCGTGCGCAGGCATTGATCGAAACCCATGTCGTTCCCACAGGCGAAGACGCGGACGCACATGCAGTCATTCTCCTGTCACCACTCATGCACTACCTGCACCTGCGGAAATTCGACGTCGACTGTCCGAAGGCCGCATCAGGCCTGGACAGGAGCTGGTACCTCATGCTGGCCGGCCGATGAAGCGAAGCGGCGGGCCGTGCACGGGCTGATCCTGCACCTGTGACAGCCTAATCTCGCTGTCGGGGCCGAAACATCGCTTCTCGTGATGGAAGCCATCTTCTTGCGCGAAGCTGGGGACGTGGATTGAGAACGCTCCCGCGCGCATCGACCAGCAGTCCGCGCGCCATCGCCCAAGGCATATCGCCCGAGCCTGTGCACCCGAGGGTCAACGTTCGCGGCGGCCGTTGAACCGGTAGTCGTAGCGGAAAGCGACGGTACCGCTGGACGATACCGTCGCGCAGGTACCCTCCCGGCCAGAAGCCTCCCATGTCCGGGACTTGAACTTCAGATTGCGCAGTGCGGTGTCGGTCAGCACCGAGGTTTCCTCCGGCCTTGACGGTTACACCATCAGCGACCCGGAGACCTGTTGATGTCCGGAAGCCCCCACAAAACAGGCTTCTCCGGGAAGGCTTTTACCGTCAAAGGCGGTAAAAGCCCGAAGTGAACGAGAGTGTCCTAGTCTGGCCTCTTTTACCACCAGCTCTCCCGCCGACCTTTCCTGCTGGCCGGCAATAGCTGCCGGATAGCCCCCGACAGCTACCGCGACGGATTGACCCAACAGTCAAAGCGCCACGGCAGTTCTTCGATAGCGGACGACAGTCCGCGAAGGACGTCGACTCACTCCCACTCGATCGTCGCCGGCGGCTTGCCGGAAATGTCGTAGACCACGCGCGAGACGCCGCGCAGTTCGTTGATGATGCGGTTGGACACGCGGCCGAGGAAGTCGTACGGCAGGTGCGCCCAGTGCGCGGTCATGAAGTCGATGGTCTCCACCGCGCGCAGCGCGATCACCCATTCGTAGGCGCGCGCGTCGCCGACCACGCCCACCGACTTCACCGGCAGGAACACCGCGAAGGCCTGCGAGGTCCTGTCGTACAGGTCGGCCGCGCGCAGTTCCTCGATGAAGATGGCGTCGGCCCTGGCCAGCAGTTCGGCGTACTCGCGCTTCACTTCGCCGAGGATGCGCACGCCCAGGCCCGGGCCCGGGAACGGGTGGCGGTAGACCATGGCGCGCGGCAGGCCGAGCTCCACGCCGAGGCGGCGTACTTCGTCCTTGAACAGCTCGCGCAGCGGCTCGACCAGCTTGAGCTTCATGTCTTCCGGCAGGCCGCCCACGTTGTGGTGGCTCTTGATGACATGCGCCTTGCCGGTCTTGCTGCCGGCCGACTCGATCACGTCCGGGTAGATCGTGCCCTGCGCCAGCCACTTGGCGTTCTTCAGCTTGGCCGATTCCTCGTCGAAGATCTCGACGAACAGGTTGCCGATGATCTTGCGCTTGGCTTCCGGGTCGGCAACGCCTTCCAGCGCCTTGAAATAGCGGTCGGCGGCATTCACGCGCACCACCTTCACGCCCATGTTCTCGGCCATCATCTGCATGACCTGGTCGCCTTCCTGGAAGCGCAGCAGGCCGGTATCGACGAACACGCAGGTCAGCTGCTGGCCGATGGCCTTGTGCAGCAGCGCGGCCACCACCGACGAATCGACGCCGCCGGACAGGCCCAGGATCACCTCGTCGCTGCCGACCTGCTCGCGCACGCGGGCGATCTGGTCATCGATGATGTTGGCCGCGGTCCACAGCGTGGCGCAGCCGCAGATTTCGGTGACGAAACGCTTGAGCAGCGCCGAACCCTGCTTGGTGTGGGTCACTTCCGGGTGGAACTGCACGCCGTACCAGCGCTTTTCCTCGTTGGCCATCGCCGCCACCGGGATGCGGTCGGTCACCGCGGTGATGGCGAAGCCCGGCGGCACGTGGGTGACGTGGTCGCCATGGCTCATCCACACGTCCAGGCGCGGCTCGCCGTTGTGGTCGGACAGCCCGCCCAGCAGGCCGTCGTTGCCCAGCAGTTTCACTTCGGCGTGGCCGAACTCGCGCTGGTCGGCCGCCTCGGTGCCGCCGCCCAGCTGCTTGGCCATGGTCTGCAGGCCGTAGCAGATGCCCAGCAGCGGCAGGCCGCTGTCGAACACCTCCTGCGGTGCGGCCGGCGCGCCGGCCTCGGTGGTCGATTCCGGGCCGCCGGACAGGATGATGCCCTTGGCGCCGAACGCGGCGATCTCGGCCGGATCGTGGTCCCACGCCCAGATTTCGCAATACACGCCGAACTCGCGGATGCGGCGCGCGATCAGCTGGGTGTACTGGGCGCCGAAATCGAGGATGAGGATCTTGTCGTTGTGGATGTTGGTCATGGGGCCTGGAACGATGAGTCGGAAAACGGGGGCGATGCGGATGCCGGCGGCGTATAGAGAAAGAGGAACGGGACAGCGGTCCTCGTTCCTCTTCGCTCGTTCCGCGTCAGGCGCGGTAGTTCGGCGGTTCCTTGGTGATCTGCACGTCGTGGACGTGGCTCTCGCGCTGGCCGGCGCCGCTGATCTTCACGAACTTCGGCTTGCTGCGCATCTCCTCGATGGTGCCGCAGCCCACGTAGCCCATGGTCGCGCGCAGGCCGCCGACCAGCTGGTGGATGATGCCGCCGACCGGTCCACGGTAAGGCACGCGGCCTTCGATGCCCTCGGGCACCAGCTTGTCGGCGCTGGCCGCGTCCTGGAAGTAGCGGTCCTTGGAGCCCTTCTCCATCGCCGCCAGCGAACCCATGCCACGGTAGCTCTTGTAGGAACGGCCCTGGAACAGCTCGGTCTCGCCCGGCGATTCCTCGGTGCCGGCCAGCAGGCCGCCGATCATCACCGTCGACGCGCCGGCGGCCAGCGCCTTGCCGATGTCGCCGGAATAGCGGATGCCGCCGTCGGCGATCAGCGGGATGCGGTCCTGCAGCGCCTCGGCCACCAGGTCGATCGCGGTGACCTGCGGCACGCCGACGCCGGCGACCACGCGCGTGGTGCAGATCGAGCCCGGGCCGATGCCGACCTTGACCGCGTCCGCGCCGCAGTCCAGCAGCGCCAGCGCGGCTTCGCCGGTGCAGATGTTGCCGCCGACGACCTGCACGTGCGGGAAGTGCTTCTTCACCCAGCTCACGCGGTCCAGCACGCCCTGCGAATGGCCATGCGCGGTATCGACCACCAGCACGTCCACGCCGGCGGCGACCAGCGCCTCGACGCGGCGATCGGTATCGCCGCCCACGCCCACCGCCGCGCCGACCAGCAGGCGCGTGGCCGCGTCCTTGGCCGCGTTCGGGTTGTCGGTCTTCTTCTGGATGTCCTTGACGGTGATCAGGCCGCGCAGTTCGAACGCGTCGTTGACCACCAGCACCTTCTCGATGCGGTTCCTGTGCAGCAGCGACAGCACTTCGTCCGAAGCCGCGCCTTCCTTCACCGTGACCAGGCGGTCCTTCTTGGTCATGATGTGGCGGACCGGGTCGTCCAGCTCGGTCTCGAAGCGCATGTCGCGGTGGGTGACGATGCCGGCCAGCAGGCCGTCGCTGCCCACCACCGGCACGCCGGAGATGTTGTGCGCCCGGGTCAGCGCCAGCACCTCGCGGATGCTGGTTTCCGGGCCGACCGTGATCGGGTCGCGGATCACGCCGGACTCGAACTTCTTGACCTTGGCCACTTCGGCCGCCTGCTGCTCCAGCGACAGGTTCTTGTGGATGATGCCGATGCCGCCGAGCTGGGCCATGGCGATGGCCAGGCGCGCTTCGGTGACCGTATCCATGGCCGCCGAGACGATCGGCAGCTTCAGCCGCAGGCCGCGGGTGAGCCGCGTGCCGAGATCGACATCCTTGGGCAGGATCGTGGAGTGGGCGGGGACGAGCGAGACGTCGTCGTAGGTCAGTGCTTCAGCCTGGATGCGCAGCATCGGCATACCCGAGATGTGGGGAAGCGCGTCATTTTACCCTTGTTCGGGCGCCGATGGCAGGGGGCCGGTGCGACGCAGTGTCGCGCCGGCATATGCCGTTCAGGGGTACGGGGAGCAGCCGTTGCCGACCAGCCATCGCTGGACGCCGGCATGGCCCGCCGGTTGCCGGCTGGCGGCCGGCATCGCCGGAGACGGCTCAGCCCGCCGCGTCGGCCGCCTCGATGGTGTTCTGCATCAGCGTGGCCACCGTCATCGGGCCGACGCCGCCCGGCACCGGGGTGATCCAGCTGGCGCGGCGGGACGCCGCCTCGAAGCCTACGTCGCCGACCAGGCGGCCGTCGTCCAGGCGGTTGATGCCGACGTCGATCACCACCGCGCCCGGCTTGACCCACTCGCCCGGCACCAGCTGCGGGATGCCCACCGCCACCACCAGGATGTCGGCATTGCGCACCGCACGCTCCAGCTCGTCGCGCGGGGTGAACTTGTGGCAGCTGGTGACGGTACAGCCGGCGATGAGCAGTTCCAGCCCCATCGGCCGGCCAACATGGTTGCTGACCCCGACGATGGTGGCGTTGCGGCCGCGCACCGGCTGGTCGGTATGCGACAGCAGGGTGATGATGCCGCGCGGCGTGCACGGGCGCAGGCCGAATTCGCGCAGCGCCAGGTGCCCCACGTTCTGCGGGTGGAAGCCGTCCACGTCCTTGCGCGGGTCGATGCGCTGGATCAGCCGGTTGGCGTCGGGGATGCCCGGCAGCGGCAGCTGGATCAGGATGCCATGGATCTTCGGGTCGGCGTTGAGCTGGTCGATCAGCTCCAGCAGCTGCGCCTCGGTGGTGCCTTCGGGCAGGTCGTAATCGAACGCCTCGATGCCGACCTTTTCCGCGGCGCGGCGCTTGTTGCGCACGTATACCGCCGAAGCCGGGTCGCCGCCGACCAGCACCACCGCCAGCCCCGGCCGCGCGCGCCCGGCCGCCAGGCGCGCGTCCACGCGCAGCTTCAGGTCGTCGAGCAGTTCTTCGGCGATGCGGCGGCCGTCGAGGATGCGGGAGGTCGCCGCGGAGGCGTCGGCAGGCAGGGTCATGGGCGTGGGGGCGGGAACGGGCCGGCTATTGTCCCCGATTCGGCGCGGCACGACATCCCGCCGCGCGCCCGGCGGCCGCGATCAGCCGCGATGGGCGCAGAACGCGGCGTAGTCGATATAGCCGGGGAACGCGCGGCCCGGCGCGCAGACCGGGCAATCGGGATCCGGATGCACGCGGGTCTCGCGGAAGCGCATGCCCAACGCATCGAAACGCAGCAGGCGCCCGGCCAGCGGCTGGCCGATGTCCAGCAGCAGCTTGAGCACCTCGGTGGCCTGCAGCACTCCCGCCAGCCCCGGCAGCACGCCGAGCACGCCGGCCTCGGCGCAGTTGGGCGCGAACGCCGGCGGCGGCGGCTCGGGGAACAGGCAGCGGTAGCATGGCGCCTGCCCGCGCCGGCGGCCGGCGTCGAACACGCTCACCTGGCCGTCGAAGCGTTCGATCGCCGCGTACACCAGCGGCCGCGCGTGTTTGATGCAGGCGTCGTTGAGCAGGTAGCGCAGCGGGAAGTTGTCCGAGCCGTCGAGCACCACGTCCACGTCCTCCATCAACGCATCGACGTTGGCCGACGTCACCCGCTGCGCGACCGCCTCCACCTCGACGTGCGGATTCAGGGCCAGCAGCCGCGCCCGCGCCGATTTGACCTTGGCCGTGCCGACCGCCGCTTCGGTGTGGAGGATCTGGCGGTGCAGGTTGCTGCGTTCCACCACGTCGCCGTCGACGATGCGCAGGCGCCCTACCCCGGCCGCGGCCAGGTAGAACGCCGCCGGCGCGCCCAGGCCGCCGGCACCGACCAGCAGCACGCGCGAGCGCTGCAGGCGCCGCTGCCCGGCCTCGCCCACCTGCGGCAACAGCAGGTGCCGCGAATATCGCTCCTGGAAATCGCGCTCGCCCGCATCCAGCTCGGGCCGCACCAGCGGCAAGCCCGCCGCCCGCCACGCCACCGTTCCACCCACGACCGAGGCCACGTCGGTGTAGCCGGCGGCCAGCAGCGCCGCGGCCGCGTCGGCCGAACGCCTGCCGCTCTGGCACAGCAGGACGATCTCCTGTTCCGGCTGCGGCAGGAAAACGGCGGGATCGGCCAGCAGCTCGCCCCTGGCCACACCGCGCGCGCCTTCGGCCATGCCCCCGGCGCGTTCGTGCGCCTCGCGCACGTCGATCACCACCGCGCCGGCCAGCTGGCGGGCCCGGGCCTGTTCCGGAGTCAGCTCAGGGATGTTCATGGCGGGATTATCGGCCATGCCCTGCCTGGACGCGGCGTCCGCCCGCACCGCACAAGCAGGAAGGGTGGCCCTGCGGCCGCCCCTGCGTGGTCACTTCCGGCCTTTGACGTGCTTCATCAGGCGCCGCTTGGCCTTGACCTGGCGCTCGGTCAGCACGTTCTTCTTGCCCTCGTAGGGATTGGCGCCCTCGCGGAACAGGAAGGTCACCGGCGTGCCCACCAGCTTGAAGCGCTTGCGGAAGAAGTTCTCCAGGTAGCGCTTGTACGAATCCGGCAGTTCCTTCAGGCGCGTGCCGTGCACGATGAAGGTCGGCGGGTTGGTGCCGCCCGGATGCACGTAGCGCAGCTTGGAAACATGCCCACGGATGCTCGGCGGCGGGTTGCTCTCGTAGGCGATTTCCAGCGCCTTGTTCACTTCGCTGGTGCTGAACTCGTGCGTGGCCGAAGCGTGCGCGCGATGCACCGCGCGGAACAGTTCGCGCAGGCCCGAGCCGTGCTTGGCGGAAATGCGCACCACCTCGGCCCACGGCACGAAGCCGAGCTTGAGCGACAGCAGGGTCTCGGCCTGCTCGCGCTGGTAGTCGGTGAGCCCGTCCCACTTGTTGATCGCGATCACCAGCGCGCGGCCGGCATCGAGCACGGCGCCCAGCACGCTGGCGTCCTGGTCGGTGACGCCTTCGCTGGCATCGAGCATCAGCACAGCGACCTGGCACTCTTCGATCGAGCGCAGCGTCTTGACCACCGAGAACTTCTCCACCACCTCGTCCACGCGCGACTTGCGGCGCAGCCCGGCGGTGTCGATCAGGCGGTACAGGCGCCCGTCGCGCTCCAGGTCCACGGAGATCGAATCGCGGGTGGTGCCGGGCACGTCCGAAGCGATCATGCGCTCCTCGCCCAGCAGGCGGTTCACCAGCGTGGACTTGCCGACGTTGGGGCGGCCGACGAAGGCGATGCGCACGCGCGCCGGGTCGTCGTCCAGGGTCTCGGTCGTGCCCTCTTCGGGCAGGCGTTCGACGATTTCCACCAGCAGGTCGTCCAGCCCCTGGCGGTGCGCGGCCGAAACCGTGAGCATCTCGCCGAAACCGTAGCGCGCGAATTCCGAACGCACCGACGGCTCGTCGGTACCGTCGATCTTGTTGATCAGCAGCAGGGTCGGGCGCGACAGCTTGCGCAGCCAAGCCAGGATCTCGTCGTCCAGCGCCGAGGTGCCGTCGCGGGCATCGACCACGAACAGGATCAGGTCCGCTTCGGCGGCGGCGGCGCGGGCCTGGCGCGCGGTGGCGCCGGCAAGCCCTTCTTCCTCTTCGGCGATGCCGCCGGTATCGACGATCAGGAACGGATTGTCCTCGTCGAGCCGGCAGACGCCGTAGTTGCGGTCGCGGGTGACGCCGGGCTGGTCGTGGACCAGGGCGTCACGCGTGCGCGTGAGGGCATTGAAGATGGTCGACTTGCCGACATTCGGCCGTCCAACCAGGGCGACCAAAGGCAGCATCGCTTGGACTCCTTAGTTCGCCAACCGCCAGGCGGTCAGCTTGCCGTCCACGTTCTGCACCAGCAGGACGCCGTCGGCGACGATGGGTTGCGCGACCACCCGGTCGCCCCCGCTCTTTTCGCGGGCCGCCAGGGCGCCGTCGCCCATGTGCAGCCAGTGCAGGTAACCCTTGTAATCGCCCACCACGACATAGTCGCCGTGGATCGCCGGGCCGGTCACCGAACGCCGCGCCAGGGCCTGCTGCGACCACATCGCCGCACCCGAGGTCTTGTCCAGGCCGTAGACCGTGCCCTTGCCGTCGGTCACCACCACATTGCCGGAGGAGACCGCCAGGCCACCGCCGCCGCCATGATCGCGCGACCACAGCGGACGGCCGCTCGGGCCTTCGATGGCCATGGTCTCGTTCTTGAAGCTGGTCACGTACAGGTTGTTGCCTTCCAGCACCGGGGCGCCGTCCACGTCGGCCATGCGCTCCAGCTCGGTGCGGCCTTCCGGCGTGCCGATGGTCTGCTCCCACAGCGGGCGGCCGTCCTGCATCGCCAGCGCGCTGAGCGTGCCGTCGTCATTGCCGATGAACAGCACGCCCGGACCCGCCACCACCGGCGCGTTGCCACGCACGGTCAGCGAGGGCAGTTCCTGGGAGTTGAACCAGCGCCGCTCGCCGCTGGCGGCGTCCAGCGCCGTGGTGCGGCCGTCGTTGCTGCGCACGAACACCAGGCCCTGCGCGATCGCCGGCGCGGTGATCACCTCGCCCGGCACGCGCGCGCGCCACTTCTCGCTGCCATCGGCCGCGTCGAGCGCGATCACCTGGCCATCCAGCGTACCGATCACGACCAGCCCATCGCCCACGCCCGGGCCGCCGGACAGGCGCAGCCTGGCCTTCTTCTTTTCCTTGGCCGGCTTGTATTCCCAGATCTGCTTGCCGGTCTGCAGGTCGAGCGCGTGCACGCCGCCCTCCACCGCCGCGGCATAGACGCGGCCATCGGCCACGGCCGGGCCCTGGCGCACGCCGATGCGGCCTTCGCCCTTGCCGACGTTGGCCGACCAGATGCGGCTGACCTTGACCGTGGGTTCGAACTTGACCAGTTCGGCCGGTTCCAGCGCCTTCTTGGCTTCGGCATCCTTGCCGGCGAACCAGCCCTTCACCGTCGAGCAACCGCTCAGCGCCACCGCGACCAGCGCGATGCCCGCGACATGCTTGAGTTTCATCAGATCTTCTCCGCTGCAGGATCGGCGACGGTACCGCCGGCATCCATCAGCTTGATTTCCAGCAGGCGGCGCTGCGGGGCGGCCACGTCGAGCTTGGCCAGCGATTGTGAGTACAGGTCGCGCGCCTGTTCGCGCTTGTCCTGCGCCACCAGGGCATCGCCACGGATTTCCAGGCCTGCGCTGTCGTCGGCGTTGCCGAGCAGCGCCAGCGCTTCGGCAGGCTTGCCGGTCTCGATCAGCAGGCGGGCGATGCGCTGGTCGATCAGCGTCTTGAACTCGCCCTCGACCTTCAACCCGCGCAGGGTCTTGATCGCGTCCTCGTTCTTGCCGGCCTCGACCTGCGCCTTGGCCAGCTCCAGCGCCGCCAGGTCGGCATAGATGCCGGCCTTGCTGCCTTCCAGCGCTGCCACTTCCTTGGCCGCCTCGTTCAGGTTCTTGGACTGCAGGCTGCGGGAAACGGCGTCGTAGCGGCTGTTGGCCTGGGCCAGCCTGCCCACCTGCTCGTTCTGCCACCACTTCCAGCCGCCGATCAAGGCCAGCGCAAGCACTATCCCGCCAATGATTCCAGCGCCGTTCTGGCGCAGCCAGGTGCGGACACGTTCGCCTTGTTCATGCTCGTCGAGCAGGTCGTCAATCGCCATGCGTAACTCTCGCTCCAATCCTGCCGGGGGAGCCTTGTTGTTTTGTTCTGCGCTTGTTTCAGTGCGAAACCGGCGCCACGGAGCCGTCAGAGGATACCGTAAAGCGGGCCACATTATTACCGCTTGTATACGGTGCCAGGTCGACGCTGCCACCACCCTGGTGGAAGTCGACCTCCGAGGCGTTGCCTACTTTCATGCGCGCCACCTGACCGGCCGCGTAACTGCGCTTCTCGCCGGCCCGGATCAGGGCCTTCTCGACGATGGAGCCATCCGGCGCGGAGACTTCCACCCAGCTGTCGCCGCGGAAATCCAGGGTCATGCCGGGCGACGCCGTGGCCTGGGGTTCGGCCGCCTGCCGCGCGAGCGGCGCCATCGAAGCGATGTACGGCGCGCGCTCGGGCGCCGGACGCGCCGCGGCTTCCGCCGCCGCGCCACCGGCCTGCTGCGCGGCCGCCACCGACGCCGCATCCGGCACCACGTCCAGCGACGCGGTACTGGGCGGGACATCGCCGAACTTGCTCTGGAAGGCGTACCAGACCGGCACCGCCAGCACGGCGGTGATCACCACGTACACCGCACGGCGGCCCAGGCTCTCGGCCACGCGGCGGACGCGCGGCGTATGCGTATGGCTGACCAGCCTGGGCGGCTCGACCGGCGCGATCCGCGCCTGTTGCAGGAGCCCGCCCAGGTCGACGCCGAGCAGGCGCGCATAACTGCGCAGCTGGCCGCGCACGAAAACCGGTGCCCCCAGCCGCTCCCACTGCTCCTGCTCCAGCGCGGCAACCACCTGCACCGGCATGTGCAGCCGCCCCGCGACATCCGCCAACGACAGACCGGCCGCTTCGCGCGCCTGGCGCAGCTGCTCCCCGCAGCCCACCGCCCCCTCTAAAGCGTTCATACCCGGATCATTGCTCACAATGCATCAGCCCTGGGAATTCGGGGTTGCGCCGGCAGGAAATTCCTCGCGCAACCGCTGCTGGTATCGGCTGACCGCACTGCTGTCGCCCAGCCGTTCTTCAATCTGAATGGCAAGTTGTAACACGGAAACCGTGGCCGGCGCAGCCGCCAGGCGCCGCTGGTAGAACGCCCGCGCCTGGAAATAACGCCCCTGCTGGAACTCGCTGCGCGCCATGGACTCCAGCGCATAGGCATTGTCCGGCGCCAGCTCGAGCGCCTGCTGCAGGTCGCGTCCGGCCCGCTCACGCTGCCCCGCGTCCAGCGCGCAGCCACCGGCATTGGCCAGCGCATCGGCCCGCTCCTGGTAGCCGGGGTCGGCCAGGGCGCGGTCGAACCAGACCAGCGCTTCGGCCGGATGCCCGCTGGCGCACAGCCAAGCGCCGTAGTTGTTCAGCACGTCGCCCTGCCGGGGCGCCAGTTCCGCGGCGCGGCGATACAGCTCGCCCGCCGCCTCCATCCTGCCGCGTCGCCCCTCGACCACCGCCTGCATCGTATAGGCCGCAGGGTTGGCCGGTTCGAGCTTCTGCGCCGCACGGGCGTGGCTGAAGGCGGCGTCCAGTTCACCGCGGCCGTACCGGTCGCCGGCCAGCCGCAGCAGCTCCTGGTAGCGCAGGCGCTTGCGCGCCTGGCGGTCGTCGTGCACATCGGACGCCTGCGCCATCTGCTGCTCCCAGCGGACCTTGGTCGCCTTGGCGCCATGCCCGCAGCCGCCGAGCAGCAGCAGGACCAGTACCGACGCGAGCAGGCGCTCAGCCAAGCGCGTCCCTTCGTGCCGGCGGCGCCTCCTGGGCCTGCAGCAGGCGGTTGAACTCGGCCTGGCGGCGGGTGCGGTCCATCACCTGGCCCTTGAGCTGGCCGCAGGCTGCGTCGATGTCGTCGCCGCGGGTACGCCGCACCATGGTCAGCACCTGCGCATCGAGCAGGATCTTCTGGAAGGCGCGGATCTGTTCCTCGTCCGAGCGCTCGTAGCGGGTGCCGGGGAACGGATTGAACGGAATCAGGTTGACCTTGCCCGAGTCCTTGGCCTGCACCGCGTTGTCGAACTGGCGCATCAGCCGCGCCAGCTGGCGGGCATGCTCGGGCTGGTCGTTGATGCCCTTCATCAGGGTGTATTCGAAGGTCACCGAATCGCGCTTCTTGTTGCCGCGCAGGTAGCGCGCGCAGGACGCCATCAGTTCGGCGATGGGGTACTTTTTGTTGAGCGGCACCAGCGTTTCGCGCAGCTCGTCGTTGGGCGCGTGCAGCGACACCGCCAGCGACACGTCGCTTTCGACCGACAGGCGGTCGATCTGCGGCACCAGGCCGGAGGTGGACAGGGTCACGCGCTTGTTGGCCAGGCCGTAACCCAGGTCGTCGCGCATGATGCTCATCGCACGCACGACGTTGTCGAAATTCATCAGCGGCTCGCCCATGCCCATCATCACCACGTTGGTGAGGCGGCGCATCTGGTGCGGCACGTTGCCCAGGTGGCGCGCCGCCACCCACACCTGGCCGATGATCTCGGCGGTGGTCAGGTTGCGGTTGAAGCCCTGGGTGGCGGTCGAACAGAAGGTGCAGTTCAGCCCGCAGCCGACCTGCGAGGACACGCACAGCGTGCCGCGGGTCTTGTCGGGGATGTAGACGGTTTCGATGGCGTTCTTGCCATCCACGCCCATCGCCAGCAGCCACTTGTGAGTGCCGTCGGCGGAGGGCTTGTCGAACACGGCATTGGGGACGACGACCTCGGCATGCTGCTGCAGCTTGGCGCGCAGCGACTTGCCGAGGTCGGTCATCTGGTCGAAATCGGTGACGTAGCGGTGGTGGATCCACTTCATCACCTGGTGGGCGCGGAACTTCTGTTCGCCGAGGGTTTCGACGAAGAACTTCTCCAAGCCCGCGCGATCGAGGTCGAGCAGGTTCTGCTTGCCAGCCGTCGGCGCCGTTTTCGGCAGCGGCTGGACGGCGGGGGACTGTACGACCTCGTTCACGGCTTCAACCTTTGGCAGCTACTCAGCGCGAAACCACTTCGGTGGCGGCGAAGAAGTAGGCGATTTCGATCGCGGCGTTCTCGACCGAGTCCGAACCGTGGGCGGCATTGGCGTCGATGGATTCGGCGAAGTCGGCGCGGATGGTGCCCGGCGCGGCTTCCTTCGGGTTGGTGGCGCCCAGCAGCTCGCGGTGGGCCAGCACGGCGTTCTCGCCTTCCAGCGCCTGGATCATCACCGGGCCGGAGATCATGAACTCGACCAGCGCGTTGAAGAACGGACGCTCGCGGTGCACGGCGTAGAAGCCTTCGGCTTCGCGGCGCGACAGCTGCTTGTACTTGGCGGCCACGACCTTCAGGCCGGCCTTTTCGAAGCGGGCGTAGATCTCGCCGATCACGTTCTTGGCAACGGCATCGGGCTTGATGATGGAAAGAGTGCGCTCCAGCGCCATGGGAATTCTCCGGATTTGGGCCGGTCGGGCCCGAGGGTACATGAAAAAAACCCGCGTGCGGACGCGGGCTTAGCCTGAATTGCGGTTGCCAATTCTAACGGGTGCCCCGGGGCTTTGCACAGCGGCAGATGAATGATGCTGCAAAGCAGCATGACCCAACCCGTCCGCCGGGCGTAGCATCCAAACAATCGTTTGATTGACCTCATCGCCATGGGCAAACCCGCCAGCTTCTCCACCAAGGACCGCATCCTCGGCGCCGCCGAGGAACTGTTCGCGCAGTACGGCTTCGCCGGCACCTCGCTACGGCAGGTGACCAGCCATGCCGACGTCAACATCGCCGCGGTCAACTACCACTTCGGCTCCAAGGAAAACCTGGTCAACGAGGTGTTCCGCCGGCGCATGGACGAGATGACTGCCGCCCGCCTGGAGCAGCTGGAGCAGGCCCGTGCCACCCAGCCGGGCGACCTGCGTGCGGTGCTGTCCGCTTTCGTCGAACCGGCGCTGGCGATGGCCCAGGACCGACAGAGCGGCGGCGCCTTCGTGCGGGTGATCGCCCGCGCCTACGCCGAGAAGAACGACAACCTGCGCAAGTTCCTGTCCGACCACTACGGCCACGTGCTGCGCGAGTTCGGCAAGGCCATCGGCGCCTGCGTGCCCGGCCTGAGCAAGGAAGAGCTGTACTGGCGGCTGGATTTCCTCGCCGGCGCGCTGACCTATGCGATGGCCGATTTCGGCCTGATCAAGCGTCCGCACGGCATCAGCGAGGCCGCCCACCGCAGCAAGGCCGCCTACGAACTGATCCATTTCGCCGAGGCCGGGTTCCGCGCCAGTACGCACGGCGCCACCCCGCCCTCCTCCCCCTGATTCCACCCGGTACCAACAAAGGCCCTACACCATGTCCAATTCCCTGCTGATCCGCCGCGCCGCCGTGCTGGGTGCCGGCGTCATGGGTGCCCAGATCGCCGCCCACCTCACCAACGCGGGCGTCGACACCGTGCTGTTCGACCTGCCTGCGAAGGAAGGCCCGGCCGATGGCATCGTGCTGAAGGCGATCGCCAACCTGGGCAAGCTCAGCCCGGCACCGCTGGCCAGCAAGGCACTGGCCGAGGCCATCATCCCGGCCAATTACGACTCCGGCCTGGAGCAGCTGAAGGACTGCGACCTGATCATCGAGGCCATTGCCGAGCGCATGGACTGGAAGCAGGACCTGTACAAGAAGATCGCCCCGTTCGTGGCCGATCACGCCGTGCTGGCGTCCAACACGTCCGGCCTAGGCATCAACAAGCTGGCCGACGTGCTGCCGGAACAGCTGCGCCACCGCTTCTGCGGCGTGCACTTCTTCAATCCGCCGCGCTACATGCACCTGGCCGAACTGATCCCGGCCACCACCACCGATGCCGCCGTGCTGGAAGGCCTGGAGGAATTCCTGGTCACTACCCTGGGCAAGGGCGTGGTGTACGCCAAGGACACCCCGAACTTCATCGGCAACCGCATCGGCGTGTTCTCGATCCTGTCGACCATCCACCACACCCAGCAGTTCGGCCTGGGCTTCGATGAAGTGGACGGCCTGACCGGCCCGCTGGTCGGCCGCCCCAAGTCGGCCACCTACCGCACCTCCGACGTGGTCGGCCTGGACACCATGGCCCACGTCATCAAGACCATGGGCGACACCCTGCCGAACGACCCGTGGCATGAATTCTTCAAGTCGCCGAAGTGGCTGGACGCACTGATCGCCAAGGGCGCGCTGGGCCAGAAGACCGGTGCCGGCATCTTCCGCAAGGTCGGCAAGGACATCGTCGTGCTGGACCTGGAGAAGCAGGACTACCGCCCGGCCGACCGCACTGCCGCACCGGAAGTGGTCGAGATCCTGAAGATCAAAAACCCGGCCGAGAAGTTCGCCAAGCTGCGCGAGAGCCAGCACCCGCAGGCGCAGTTCCTGTGGGCGACCTTCCGCGACCTGTTCCACTACAGCGCCTACCACCTGGCCGACATCGCCGAGACCGCGCGCGACGTGGACCTGGCCATCCGCTGGGGCTACGGCTGGTCGCTGGGCCCGTTCGAAACCTGGCAGGCCGCCGGCTGGAAGCAGGTGGCGCAGTGGATCGCCGATGACATCGTGGCCGGCAAGAGCATGAGCAACGCGCCACTGCCGGACTGGGTGTTCGATGGCCGCGACGGCGTGCATGCCGCCGAAGGCAGCTACAGCCCGTCGCGCAACGCCAAGCTGCCGCGTTCGTCGCTGCCGGTGTACCAGCGCCAGCGCTTCCCGGATCCGCTGCTGGGCGAGACCTTCGCGCCGGGCGAGACCGTGTTCGAGAACGACGGCCTGCGCATGTGGCACGACGGCGATGGCATCGCCGTGGTCAGCTTCAAGACCAAGATGAACACTGTGTCCGACCAGGTGCTGGACGGCCTGCAGGAATGCGTGAGCCGCGCCGAGAAGGACTTCCAGGGCCTGGTGATCTGGCAGCAGAAGGAGCCCTTCTCCGCCGGCGCCGACCTGGCCGGTGCGCTGGGCCTGCTGCAGGCCGGCAAGGTCGACCAGTTCGAGCAGATGGTCGCCAACTTCCAGCGCACCAGCCAGCGCATCAAGTATTCGCTGGTACCGGTGGTGGCCGCGGTGCGCGGCCTAGCCCTGGGTGGCGGCTGTGAGTTCCAGATGCACAGCGCCAAGACCGTGGCCTTCCTGGAAAGCTACATCGGCCTGGTCGAGGCCGGCGTCGGCCTGCTGCCGGCCGGTGGCGGCCTGAAGGAACTGGCGGTGCGCGCCTCGCAGGCCGCGGGCCCGGGCGGCGACGTGTTCGCCGAACTGAAGAAGACCTTCGAGACCGTGGCGATGGCCAAGGTCTCCAACTCGGCGGTCAACGCCAAGGAGCTGGGCCTGCTGCGCTCCACCGACAAGGTCGTGTTCAACAGCTACGAGGCGCTGTACATCGCCAAGGCCGAAGCGCGTGCGCTGGCCGAAGCGGGCTACCGTCCGCCGCTGCCGGCGCGCCGCATCCAGGTCGCCGGTGACGTGGGTATCGCCACCTTCAAGATGATGCTGGTCAACATGCTGGAAGGCCGCTTCATCAGCCCGTACGACTACGAGATCGCCGAGCGCATCGCCACCGTGCTGTGCGGCGGCAAGGTCGACCGCGGCACCCTGGTGGACGAAGAGTGGCTGCTGACCCTGGAGCGCAAGCACTTCGTCGAACTGGCCCAGCAGGAAAAGACCCAGGCCCGCATCGCGCACATGCTCAAGACCGGCAAGCCGCTGCGCAATTGATCGCCCCTCCCTGCTTTCGGTGGGTGCCGACCATGGGTCGGCACTCCGGCTAAAAAAATTCGAGAGATCACCGCAATGACCAAGCAAATCCAGGACGCCTACATCGTCGCCGCCACCCGCACTCCGGTTGGCAAGGCGCCCAAGGGCATGTTCCGCAACACCCGCCCCGACGACATGCTGGCGCACGTGCTGCGCAGCGTCGTCGCCCAGGCCCCGGGCGTGGACGTCAACCGCATCGATGACGCGATCATCGGCTGCGCCATGCCCGAAGCCGAGCAGGGCATGAACGTGGCGCGCATCGGCGTGCTGCTGGCCGGCCTGCCGAACACCATCGCCGCGCAGACCGTGAACCGTTTCTGCTCCTCCGGCCTGCAGGCCGTGGCGCAGGCCGCCGACGCGATCCGCCTTGGCAACGCCGACCTGATGCTGGCCGGCGGCACCGAGTCGATGTCGATGGTGCCGATGATGGGCAACAAGATCGCGATGGCGCCGAGCGTGTTCGACAACGACCACGTCGCCATCGCCTACGGCATGGGCATCACCGCCGAGAAGGTGGCCGAAGAGTGGAAGGTCTCGCGCGAAGAGCAGGACGCCTTCGCCCTGGCCTCGCACCAGAAGGCCATCGCGGCCATCCAGGCCGGCGAGTTCAAGGACGAGATCAGCCCGTACGAGATCGTCTCGCACCAACCCGACCTGGCCGATGGCCAGCGCATCATCACCCGCAACAGGATCGCCGACACCGACGAAGGCCCGCGCCCGGATTCCTCGGCCGAAGGCCTGGCCAAGCTGCGCCCGGTGTTCCGCAACGGCCAGTTCGGCGGCACCGTCACCGCCGGTAACTCCTCGCAGATGAGCGATGGCGCCGGCGCCGTGCTGCTTGCCTCGGAACAGGCGATCAAGGATTACGGCCTGACCCCGCTGGCCCGTTTCGTCAGCTTCTCGGTGGCCGGCGTGCGCCCGGAAGTGATGGGCATCGGCCCGATCGCCGCGATCCCGAAGGCGTTGAAGCAGGCCAGCCTGACCCAGGACCAGCTGGACTGGATCGAACTCAACGAAGCCTTCGCCGCGCAGTCGCTGGCGGTGATCCGTGATTGCGGCCTGGACCCGGCCAAGGTCAACCCGCTGGGCGGTGCCATCGCCCTGGGCCACCCGCTGGGTGCGACCGGCGCGATCCGTACCGCGACCCTGCTGCACGGCCTGCGTCGTCGCCAGCAGAAGTACGGCATGGTGACGATGTGCATCGGCACCGGCATGGGCGCGGCAGGTATTTTCGAGGCGCTGTAAGTTTCAAAGCGTTGCCTCGTTGAGCTTCATGGCGTGGGCCGGGTTGGCAGGGCTGCCCGGGACACGCCGTGAACCCCCGCTCCGCGGTCCGGCCCAGCCGCTGGCGGCTGTGCGTTCGGGCGCTTGCGAAGCAGTGCTTCGCAAGCAAAGCGTCCTCACCCATGGGGGCTCGATGGCGCCATCCATGGCGCCAACGGTCCCGGGCAGCCCTGCCAACCCGGCCCTTCCAGCCTCCCCGCGGCGGAGGGATGAGCAAAGGCTGTAGATCCACGCCATGCGTGGATGCTCTGGAAACAAAAAAAGGCAGCCATCAGCTGCCTTTTCTGTTTCTGTTCAGCTCTTGCTTCCGCCCTTCCCGTCCGCGCCACACGGAAACTGTCGAGAGGGGGCGGATGGCCCTCTCCAAAACCGTTGGCGCCATGGAGGGCGCCATCGAGCACCATGGAAGGGAATTTGGCGTGTTTTGGAGAGGGCCATCCGCCCCCTCCCCCACGTACCAATCAAAGTGCCACGACGGAGCGCTCGAAAAAACCCTATTCCGCCAGCATCGCCGCCAGCTTCTCCCGCGCCGGCCCTGCCAGCTTCGGGTTGTCCAGCGCGAAGCGGATCGTCGCCTCCACCAGGCCCAGGTGCGTACCGCAGTCGAAGCGGGTGCCTTCGAAACGGTAGGCATCGACCTCTTCGGTCCTCAGCAGCTGCGCGATCGCATCGGTCAGCTGGATCTCGCCACCGGCGCCGCTGCCGGTCTGTTCCAGCAGCTCGAAGATCTTAGGGCTCAGCACGTAGCGGCCGACCACGGCCAGGTCGCTCGGTGCGTCCTCCGGCTTGGGCTTCTCCACGATCTGCGAAATGCGGCCCTTGCGGCCATCGAACGCCTCGGTGGCGACGATGCCGTAGCTGGCGGTCTTGTCGTGCGGTACGTCTTCAACGGCGATGACGCTGGCACCACTGGCCTCGTTGAGGTCGGCCATCTGCTTCAGCGCGCCGTCGCCGCGGTTCCAGATCAGGTCATCCGGCAACAGCACCGCGAATGGTTCGTCGCCGATCACCGCCTTGGCGCACAGCACCGCATGCCCCAGGCCCAGGGCCTCGGCCTGGGTGACGAAGATCGCACGCACGCCTTCCGGCAGCACGTGGCGGATCATCTCCAGCTGCTCCTGCTTGCCAGCGCGCTCGAGTTTCTGCTCCAGCTCATAGGCCTTGTCGAAATAGTCCGCGACCGCATGCTTGTAGCGGTTGGTGATGAACACCAGGGTATCGCAGCCGGCTTCGATCGCCTCGTCGACGGCGTACTGGATCAACGGCCGATCGATGATCGGCAGCATCTCCTTGGGAACGGTCTTGGTGGCGGGCAGGAAGCGCGTGCCGAGACCTGCGACAGGAAAAACCGCCTTGCGAATACGTCGGGACATCAATTCCTACCAGCCTCTTTGGGAAACGGGACAATATTGGTTTTCATGCTCGGCTCCACCGCCTTCCGCGACGGCGAATACTCGGGGATGACGGAGGACAGGATCGCCTGCATGACCTCGGCATCATAGCTGGTCACGGCCTCGCGCAGACGCGGCAGGCTGCCCAGTACGCGTTCGGCGCAGAAGTCGCGCACCCCCGCTTCCAGCACCTTGGGATGCGCGGTGGGCCGGCTGTTCTCGTCCGAATAGAACAGGCTCTCATGCAGCTTCTCGCCCGCGCGCAGACCGGTGTAGACGATGGCGATATCGGTACCCGGCTGCTTCCCGGCGAGGCGGATCATCTGCTCGGCCAGTTCCCGGATGAGCACCGGCTCGCCCATGTCCAGCATATAGATCGCGCCACGCGAGGAGGAGGCTGCCGCCTGCAGGATCAGCAGGCAGGCTTCGGGAATGGTCATGAAGTACCGGCTGACCTCCGGATGGGTCACGGTCACCGGTCCGCCCTTGCGGATCTGCTCGCGGAACAGCGGAACCACGCTGCCCACCGAACCGAGCACATTGCCGAAGCGGACGGTAACGAAGCGGGTGCGGTTCTTCTCGTTGAGGCTCTGGCAGATCATCTCCGCATAGCGCTTGGTCGCGCCCAGCGCATTGGCCGGGTCGACGGCCTTGTCGGTGGAAATGAACACGAAGTTGTCCACGCCGTACTCCAGGCAGGCCTTGGCCATGCACGCAGTGGCGAGCGTGTTGTTGCGGATGGCCTCGCGCATCTGCCCTTCCAGCAGCGGAACCTGCTTGTAGGCAGCGGCATGGAACACGGTATCCGGACCATACAGGGTCAATGCACGGCGGGCGACCGCCGGATCGCCGCAATCGCCCAGGACGCACTCGATTTCCAGATGCGGGAAATTGCGGCACAACTCGCTCCGGATGTTGAGCATGAGTATTTCGCTGATCTCCAGCAGCACGATCCTGCGCGCACCATGGCGCGCGCATTGGCGGCAGAGCTCGGAGCCGATCGATCCCCCGGCCCCGGTCACCATCACCGTGCGTCCGCGCAGCCAACCGCGGATCAGATCCCAGTCCGGCTGTACCGGCTTGCGGCCGAGCAGGTCCTCGATGGCCACTTCCTTCAACTGTCCCGGCAGCGTGTTTCCTTCCAGGACATCGCTCAACTTCGGGACGGTCCTGAATGGGAGACCCGTACTCTCGCACAGCGCCAGGATCCGCTGCATCCCCGCCGCGTCCAGCGTGGGGATGGCGATCACCAGCAGTCTCGCCGCGGTTTCCTTTGCCACGGAAGCCACATCGGCGATGGTTCCCAGAATCGGAATCCCCTGCAGTTTCGCCCCTTTCAGATGCGGGGAATCGTCCAGCAGACCGACGGGCTCGTAATCACCCGAACGACGCAGGTCCTTGATCAGCGCCTCCGCCGCGTGCCCCGCGCCGAGCACCAGCACCCGGCGCGCGCGCGCATCGGAATGGATCGACTGGTAGTCCTTCCACGCCCGATAGAGCAGGCGCGGCCCGCCGAGCAGGGCGGCCAGCGCGAAGGGGTAGACCGCAAGCACGGACATGGGAATGCCATTCAGGCGCCTGTAACTGAACAGCAGAACGATGGCACCCACGCCGATGAAACAGGCCTTGAAGATATTGACCAGGTCGGTAACGCTGGCAAAGCGCCAGAGCCCCCGGTACAGCCCCACGTACTGGAACGCCAGGGCCTGCAGCAGCATCACCACGGCGACGTCGACGCTCAGCAGCGGAATGGGCGGTGCGGCGTCCAGCATCGCGTAGCGGGCGACATGCAACAGCTGCCAGCAGGCCCAGACCATGACCAGGTCGTGCCACATCACCGCGATGCGCGGGAAATTTCCTGCCAGCTGTCGTCGCCAGACCGTCATTGGTCACTTTTCCTTTTTGTTGGACCTGTTCCGAAAGCAAAACCAGAGGCTCACCGCCGCCGCTGCCCACGCCACCGCCGCCAGATGGTTCCAGGGCCTGGCCAGCCGGATGAAAACCGGCAGCAGCATGACCCCGGCAATCGCGAACAATGCGTAGCCGGATGTGACAGCGACGTGACTGCGACCGGATTTCACCCAGCGCTGGTACAAGTGTTGGGTATGGGCTTCCATCCAGCGCTCGCCCCTGAGCACGCGACCTGCGAGCGTAAGACCGGCATCGACGAGGAAGGCGGCCATGGGTATCAACAGGAGGGTCCAGGGCGCGCTTTTCGTCCCCAGCCCCAATGCCACCAGCCCGGCCAGCAGATAGCCGAGCGCGCCGCTGCCGACATCGCCCATGAAGATCCTGGCCTTGGGGAAATTGAACGGCAGGAAGCCGAGCACGCCAGCCGCGAGGACCAGCGCCAGGCCGGCAACGGGAGCCGGCAGCAGCATGGCGTAGGCAACGCAGGCCAGCAGCGCCTGGGTCGCGGCCAGGCCGTCGATGCCATCCATGAAATTCCAGACATTGATCAGCACGACCGCCAGGAACGCGCTGAAGCAGGCCGGGAACACTTCACCCGTCCGCTGCCAGACCAGGACTCCCAGCAGCAGGCCCGCCAGCACGTGCACTCCCAGGCGGGGCATCGCCGGCAACGGCCGGTGGTCGTCCCACCAGCCGATTCCCGCCACCATCACCAGTCCGGTGGAAAAGACCGCCAGCGTGGCGGCGGCTCCGGGAAACAGCATGCCGGCGCATAGATAGGCCAGCAGCTGCGAGACGACGATGGCGACCCCGCCGCCACGCGGCGTCGCCACCGCATGGCTCCTGCGCTCACCCGGCTGGTCGAGCAGTTGCCGGCGCAGCGCATAGGCACGCGCCATCGCGGTCAGCGAGGCTGCGACCAGGACGACTGCCAGCAGCCCAGGAACCATCCATGCCGGCTGCATCGATCAGAGCACCGCGTAGTTCAGCAACGGCTTGACCGTCCCCCATTCCTTGCAGCTCGGGCACTGCCAATGATGGGTGCGCGCACCGAAGCCGCAGCGGGTGCAGCGATAGGCCGGATTGCGCACCAGCAGCTGGTCGGTGATGTGCTTCAGATCCTGCAGCGTCGCTACCGGATCGGCGCCCTCGGCGAGGGTCAGGTCGATGAGCGCCGACTCGCCACGCACGGACGGGCGGTCCTTCAACTGGCGTCCCAGGTAGGCGCGCGCGGGTCCCACACCCTCCTGCTCTTCCATCAGCCGCGCCAGCGCCAGCACCGGGGCGATGCCACGGTAGTGCTCGGCCATCTCGGCCAGGAAGGCGCGTGCGCCCGCCAGGTCACCCACGTTGCGATAGTTCTTGAGCAGCTGCGGCAGGATCTCGGGCAGGTAGTCCGGGTCGTTGCGCGCGGCCCGCTCGAAAGCGCGCACGGCGCCCTCGTCGTTGCCGAAGTCGCTTTCCAGGCGCCCTTCGATGATGCCGGCCCGCACGCTCATCGCGTCGGCGGCGTTGGCGCGCTCGATGGCCGCGCGCGCCTCGTCCAGGCGCCCGGCGGCGCGGTGGCGCTCGGCCAGCTCGCATTCGAACTGCCCGATCAGCTTGCCCATGGGCTCATCGGTGACCTGCTCGTAGCGGGTCGCGTTCTCGATGGCCTTTTCCCAGTCGCGCTCGGCTTGATAGATGCCGATCAGGTGCTTCAGGGCCTGCGGCGCACGCTGGTCGATCCGCGCCAGGTCGGTGAACACCGTTTCGGCGCGGTCCAGCAGGCCCGATTTCATGTAGTCCTCGCCCAGCGCGAGCAGGGCCTGCACGCGCTGGCCATCGGAAAGGTCATGGCGGTTGGCCAGCCCCTGGTGCAGGCGGATGGCGCGGTCCACCTCGCCCCGGCGCCGGAACAGATGCCCGAGCGCGAGCTGGGTCTCGAAGGTCTCCTTGTCCAGCTCGGCGATATGCAGGAACAGCTCGATGGCCTTGTCCGGCTGCTCGTTGAGCAGGTAGTTCAGGCCACGGAAGTAGGTGCTCGACAGCCGGCTGACCTGGTTCTCGCTGTGGCGCTGCCCGCCGCGCCGGCCGACAACCCAGCCGCAGAGCGCGGCGATCGGCAGGAACAGGAAGAACCAGAACCACTCACTGATGAAGGCCATCGTCGCTCAGCGTCCGTCGAAAGGAGAAGGAGTCTGCGGCGCAGGCGCGCTCGCGGTGCCCGCTGCTGCCTTGTTGGCCCGCCGCAGCCTGGCATAGAGCGGAATGACCACGCCGGCCAGCACCAGCCCACCGCCCACCAGCGCCCCGAGCAGGAGCGAAACGATGATCGCGATTCCAGAGGTGGTCCGCAGCGCCCAGAACGCCAGACTGATATCGACAGGCTGCGAATTGAGCGAGCCTATCACCAGGCCACCGACCAGCACGGCCAGCAGAATCAACAGACGGACAGCCTTCATGCGGCAGCCTGCTCCATGTCCATAGAGCCACTAGCTTAACGGCCGTGGCGGCGATCCGCAGCAGGCGGATCAAAAAAACGGATGGCCGCAGCAGAAACTCAGGCGGGGTCACTTTCCAGCGGCACGACGTCGCTCACGCGCTCGCGCAGTTCCTTGCCCGGCTTGAAATGGGGAACGTGCTTGCCAGGAAGGGCGACCGATTCGCCGGTCTTCGGGTTGCGCCCCATGCGCGGTGGCCGGTAATGCAGCGAGAAGCTGCCGAAACCACGGATTTCGATGCGGTCGCCGGAGGCCAGCGCACCACCCATCATCTCCAGCAACGACTTCACGGCCAGATCGACATCATCGGCCTTCAAGTGCGCCTGGTGGCGCGCAAGGATTTCGATCAGCTCGGATTTGGTCATTGCGGACTCGTCACGAAGGTATAACCCCCGAAGCGGCCCGGACATTCGTCCGGGCCGCCCAGGTTGCATCTACGACAGGCTCAAGGCCGGTTTACTCGGACTTGTTGCCGCCCAGCTGCGCGCGCAGCAGCGCACCCAGGCTGGTGGTGCCGGCAGCGGCTTCGGTCGAGGACTTGTTGTACTCGGCCAGCGCTTCGGCGGTTTCGGCTTCGTCCTTGGCCTTGATCGACAGCTGCATGGTACGGCCCTTGCGGTCCATGCCCACGAACTTGGCTTCGACCTTGTCGCCGACCTTCAGGTGCTGCGAGGCATCGTCCACGCGGTCGTGGCTGATGTCGCGGGCCGAAACGTAGCCTTCGATGCCGTCGGCCAGTTCGATCACGGCGCCCTTGGCGTCGACTTCCTTCACCACGCCTTCGACCTTGGAGCCCTTCGGATTGGCCGCCATGTACTGGCCGAACGGATCCTGCTCCAGCTGCTTCACGCCCAGGGAGATACGCTCGCGCTCCGGATCGACGGCCAGGACCACGGCGTCCAGGGTGTCGCCCTTCTTGAAGTTGCGGACCACGTCTTCGCCGGTGGTGTTCCAGCTGATGTCGGACAGGTGGACCAGGCCGTCGATGCCGCCGTCCAGGCCGATGAAGATGCCGAAGTCGGTGATCGACTTGATCTGGCCGGACACCTTGTCGCCCTTCTTGTGGGTGGCGGCGAAGGTTTCCCACGGATTGGCGGCAACCTGCTTCATGCCCAGCGAGATGCGGCGACGCTCTTCGTCGACGTCCAGCACCATCACTTCGACTTCGTCACCGACCTGCACGACCTTGGACGGGTTGACGTTCTTGTTGGTCCAGTCCATCTCGGACACGTGCACCAGGCCTTCCACGCCCGGCTCGATCTCGACGAACGCGCCGTAATCGGTGACGTTGGAGACCTTGCCGAACACGCGGCTGTTGGCCGGGTAACGGCGCGAGATGTTGTCCCACGGATCCTCGCCCAGCTGCTTCAGGCCCAGCGAGACGCGGTTGCGCTCGCGGTCGAACTTCAGCACGCGCACGTCCAGCTCGTCGCCGACGTTCACGACTTCGGACGGATGGCGCACGCGCTTCCATGCCATGTCGGTGATGTGCAGCAGGCCGTCGATGCCGCCCAGGTCCACGAACGCACCGTAGTCGGTCAGGTTCTTGACGACACCCTTCAGGATCGCGCCTTCCTGCAGCTTGTCCATCAGCTGCTCGCGCTCTTCCGAGTGCTCGCTCTCGACGACGGCGCGGCGCGAGACCACGACGTTGTTGCGCTTGCGGTCCAGCTTGATGAGCTTGAACTCCAGCTCCTTGCCTTCCAGGTAGGCCGGGTCGCGCACCGGGCGCACATCGACCAGCGAACCCGGCAGGAACGCGCGGACATCCTTGATGTCGACGGTGAAACCACCCTTGACCTTGCCGCTGATGCGGCCGGTGATGGTTTCGTTCTTTTCCAACGCTTCTTCCAGCTCGTCCCACACCATCGCGCGCTTGGCCTTCTCGCGCGACAGGACGGTTTCGCCGAAGCCGTTCTCGATCGAGTCGAGCGCGACCTTCACCTGGTCGCCCACGCCCACGTCGATTTCGCCAGCGTCGTTACGGAACTGTTCGATCGGCACGATGCCTTCGGACTTCAGACCGGCGTTGATCACCACCACGTCGCCGCGGACGTCGACGACGGTGCCGACGACGATGGCGCCCGGCTTCAGCTTGGCCAGGTTGGCCTGGCTGGCTTCAAACAGTTCTGCAAATGATTCGGTCATTGGATTTACTCAGTTGAACACATGGGCAGGTCGTTCCCTTCGGGGAGTGCGTACCGCCCGCCTGTTGGTCGACCCCGTGCCGGCGGCCGTGTGTGGAGTGGAAAAACCGCCGTGCACCCT
The DNA here is from genome assembly GCF_056393235.1 of Stenotrophomonas sp. Steno-Z2. NCBI lineage: Bacteria > Pseudomonadati > Pseudomonadota > Gammaproteobacteria > Lysobacterales > Lysobacteraceae > Stenotrophomonas > Stenotrophomonas sp. Steno-Z2. The sequence goes on from NZ_JBWJOY010000005.1 coordinate 72,334, forward strand.
GCACGACGGAGCCTTGTACAACTTCGGTTTTGTGCGACGGCGGCCGTCACCGGCCGCTCTCACGGAACCGCGGGTCACGCTTCCTGCGAGGGAAGCAGGCCCAGCACCCTGGCAACGACGTCGTCGATGCCGATACCGCTGGTGTCGATGAGAACGGCGTCATCGGCCGGCCTCAGGGGCGCCACTGCGCGCTGTGCATCACGGGCGTCGCGGGCCATGATCTCGCGCAGGAGGTCGTCAAAGTTAACCGAAACCCCTTTTTCTTTCAACTGTTTATGCCGCCGCTGCGCCCGTTCCTCGGCGCTGGCGGTCAGGAATACCTTGAACGGGGCGTCCGGAAAGATGACCGTGCCCATGTCGCGGCCGTCGGCCACCAGCCCCGGCGCCACCCTGAATGCGCGCTGGCGCTCCTTCAGCGCCGCCCGCACCTCGGGGATGGCCGCGATGGCCGAGGCCAGCGCCCCGGTGGTCTCCAGGCGCAGTTCGTCGGTCGCGTCGGTATCGTTGACCAGCACCCGCAGGCTCTCGCCGCGCTCGACGAAGCGGATGCGGGTATCGAAGGTGCAGCGCACCAGCGCCGAGGCGTCGGAGGTATCGATGTCGGCCCAGCTGGCCGCCACGCCCACCGCCCGGTACAGCGCCCCCGAGTCCAGGTAATGCCAGCCCAGCCGGTGCGCGACGATGCGGCTGACGGTACCCTTGCCGGCCCCGGACGGGCCGTCGATGGTGAGGACGGGGGGAAGTGGGCTCATCTGGGGCCTTCGCTGAACGGGAATCGGCCCATTCTAGCGCCCCGCCCGACCCGGCCGTCGCCGCTTGCACGCAACCACTTGAACCCACATGGAAATGCCCGGTAGAATGGCGGGCTTGAACGAGCGTCAACCTGCATATCCGCGGCTACGCTCCCTGTAGAACTCCAACGTATCCGCCGAGGTATGCCATGAAAGTCCTGTCCTCCCTGAAGTCGGCGAAGGCCCGTCACCGTGACTGCAAGGTGGTTCGCCGTCGCGGCAAGATCTTCGTGATCTGCAAGTCGAACCCGCGTTTCAAGGCTCGCCAGCGCTGAGCCGGCCGGCGCAAGCCGCCAGCGGAATCCGCGAGGATTCCAGCCTTCGCAGAAAGCCGCCTCCGGGCGGCTTTTTGCATCCTCGTCCCGCGCTCACGGCGGGCGGCGTATCTTCCCTCCGGCACGGCCGCCCACGGCTGTCTGGAACAGAGCCGTCCGCCGCTTTATCGCCGCCGTTTTTTTGCTGTAATCGCCACTTGTCCTCCGGGGAGAAGCGACCATGAAGCAGACCATCCGGGCCCTGGCCCTGACCGCCGCGATCCTCGCGGCACCCAATGCGGCGATGGCCGACACCCTGCTGATCGAGCGGGCGCAGGAAAAGCCGGCCGGCGCGCTGCCGGCGCGCGGCGAGTCGATGAGCCAGGTCCAGGCGCGCTTCGGCGCCCCGGCCGAGCGCCTGGAACCGCGCGGCGGCCAGAAGCGGCAGTGGCCGACGATCAACCGCTGGGTCTATCCGGCCTTCACCGTCTATTTCGAGAAGCAGCGCGTGATCGACGTGGTCGCCAACCAGGCCGGCCCCGACGAGATCGGACCGAAGCCGCCGATCCGCTGATCGACGCAGCTCCCGGGGCGCGCGCCGCGCCCACCGGGACAACCACCCCACCCCGCGCCTCCCGCTACCGGGAGGCCGACGAACGCCCCGGATCCCGGTCCGGGCACGAGCCGAGTAGCCCCCGCAATGACCGATGCACTTCGTTTTCCCGCCGAATGGGAAGCCCAGTCCGGCGTCCTGATCGCCTGGCCGCACGCCGATACCGACTGGGCGCAACGCCTGGCCGAGGTCGAGGAAACCTACATCGCCCTGGTCGCGGCCATCACCCGCTTCCAGCCGGTGCTGATCTGCGTGGCCGACGACGACATCGAGACCTATGCGGAAATGCGCCTGCGCTCCAACCGCATCGACATGGAGCGCGTGCGCTTCATCACCGCGCCCTATGACGACACCTGGCTGCGCGATTCCGGCCCGATCACCCTCAAGCGCGCCGACGGCGGCTTCCAGCTGCTGGATTTCCGCTTCACCGGCTGGGGCGGCAAGTTCGAGGCGAGCCTGGACGATCAACTGGTCGGCGTGCTGCATGAAGCCGGCGCCTTCAACGATGCGCAGGTGCGCAGCATTGCGTTCGCGCTGGAAGGCGGCGCCATCGACACCGACGGCGAAGGCACCCTGCTGACCACCTGGCAGTGCCTGCACGAACGCCACCCCGATCGCGACCGCGCCTCGCTCGGCACCGACATGGCGCAGTGGATGCAGCAGCAGCGCGTGCTGTGGCTGGACCACGGCTATCTGGAAGGCGACGACACCGACGCCCACGTCGACACCCTCGCCCGCTTCGCCTCGGCCGACAGCATCGTCTACCAGGACTGCGACGATCCGCAGGATTCGCACTACGCCGAACTGCAGGCGATGGGCGCCGAACTGGCGGCGCTGCGCACCCGCGACGGCCGCCCGTACCGCCTGTTCCCGCTGCCGTGGGCGCAGCCGGTGATCGACGAAGGGCGCCGCCTGGCCGCGTCCTATGCCAATTTCCTGATCATCAACGGCGCGGTGCTGATGCCGGCCTACGGCGACCCGGCCGACGACGCCGCACGCGACGTGCTGGCGCAGGCCTTCCCGGACCGCGAAATCGTGCAGGTGCCCTGTCGCCCGCTGATCTGGCAGAACGGCAGCCTGCACTGCATCACCATGCAGCTGCCGGCCGGCCTGCTGGCCGCCTGACGGCTCCCCCGCCGATGTGGCCGCGCGGCGCCATGCCGGTGGCCACGCGTTCAGCCGTCGCGGGCATGCCGCGCCGGCTTCCGCGCTACCATGCGCCCTCTCCCCCGCAGGACCCTTGACCGGATGAGCTCCCGCCACACCCTGACCGTCGCCCTGATCCAGGAGCGCAACCACGGCGACGCCGCCGCCAACCTGGCCGTCATCGAGGCCCGCGTGGCCGAAGCCGCGGCGCAGGGCGCGAAGCTGGTGCTGCTGCAGGAACTGCACAACGGCCCGTATTTCTGCCAGCACGAATCGGTGGACGAGTTCGACCTGGCCGAACCGATCCCCGGCCCGAGCACCGAGCGCCTGGGCGCGCTGGCCAGACGCCATGGCGTGGTCATCGTCGGCTCGCTGTTCGAGCGCCGCGCCGCCGGCCTGTACCACAACACCGCGGTGGTGTTCGAGAAGGACGGCACCCTGCTCGGCAAGTACCGCAAGATGCACATCCCCGACGACCCGGGCTTCTACGAGAAGTTCTACTTCACCCCGGGCGACATCGGCTTCAAGCCCATCGACACTTCGGTCGGCCGCCTCGGCGTGCTGGTGTGCTGGGACCAGTGGTATCCGGAAGCCGCGCGCCTGATGGCGCTGGCCGGTGCCGAACTGCTGCTCTACCCCACCGCCATCGGCTGGGACCCGGACGACGTGCAGGACGAGAAGAACCGCCAGCGCGATGCCTGGGTGCTGAGCCACCGCGGCCATGCCGTGGCCAACGGCCTGCCGGTGCTGTCGTGCAACCGCGTCGGCCACGAGGCTTCCCCGCTGGGGGCGTCGGGCATCCAGTTCTGGGGCAACAGCCACGTGCTCGGCCCGCAGGGCGAGTTCCTGGCCGAAGCTGGCGGCGAGCCGACCGTGCTGGTCTGCGAGGTGGACCTGCAGCGCAGCGAACACGTGCGCCGCATCTGGCCGTTCCTGCGCGACCGCCGCATCGACGCTTACGGCGACCTGCTCAAGCGCTACATCGACTGACCGGGGAACCCGCGCATGGCCGTGCACATCCGTGATGCCGGCGCGGCCGACATCGCCGCCATCGCCGCGATCTACGCGGTCGAGGTCACCGACTTCGTCAACACCTACGAATACGAGGTGCCGGACGAGGCGGAGATGCTGCGGCGCATGCAGGACATCCTCGCCCGCGGCTTTCCCTACCTGGTCGCCGAAGTCGACGGCCAGGTCGCCGGCTACGCCTACGCCAACACCTACCGCAGCCGCATCGCCTACCAGTGGACGGTGGAGAACTCGGTCTACGTCGACGCCCGTTTCCAGGGCCGCGGCGTGGGCAGCGCGCTGCTGCAGGCGCTGATCGACGCCTGCACCGCGCGCGGCTTCCGGCAGATGGTCGCGGTGATCGGCGAGCCCACCAATACCGCCTCGATCCGGCTGCACGAACGCTTCGGCTTCCACCTGGTCGGCGTGTTCCGCGGCCTGGGCCGCAAGCACGGCCGCTGGCTGGACACCGTGCAGATGCAACGCGCGCTCGGCGACGGCGCCGGCAGCGCACCCTCCAATGAATGACGCAATGACCGAAACCCTTCCCGAAACCGGCGGCGACCTGCTCGCCGGCCAGCCGCTGCGCATCGTCGAACGCGATGGCGTGCGCTACACCCTGCTGGGCACGGCCCATGTTTCCGCCGCCAGCGTGCAGGCCGTGGAACAGGCCATCGGCAGCGGCCAGTACGACGCCGTCGCGGTCGAGCTCGACCCGCAGCGCCTGCAGGCCCTCACCAACCCGGACGCGCTGGCGCAACTGGACCTGATCGAGGTGATCCGCAGGAACCGGGTCGCCCTGTTCGCCGCCAACCTCGCCCTGGCCGCCTACCAGCGCCGCCTCGCCGAGCAACTGGGCATCGAGCCGGGCGCCGAACTCAAGCGCGCGGTGACCCTGGCGCAGGAGCGCGGCCTGCCGGTGCACCTGATCGACCGCGACGTCGGCCTGACTTTCCGCCGCGCCTCGCAGCGGCTGGGCTTCGTCGGCAAGCTGAAGCTGGTCGCCGGCCTCGGCGCCGGCCTGTTCTCCTCCGAGGACGTGGGCGAGGACGAGATCGAGAAGCTCAAGCAGGGCGACATGCTCGAATCCAGCTTCGGCGAGTTCGCCAGCGAGAGCCCGGCGCTGTACGAGAGCATCATCGGCGAGCGCGACCGCTACATGGCCACGCGCCTGCGCGAGGAACGCCACGACGGCCAGCGCAACGTGCTGGCGGTGGTTGGCGCCGGCCATCTGGCCGGCCTGGCGCGCCATCTGGAAAACGACACCGAGGCGCCCGCTGCGCTGCGCCAGGCACTGGAAGCCGTGCCTAAGAAGCGCAACATCCCGTGGATCACGCTGGGCATCTTGGCGGTGGTCCTGGCCGGCATCGGCGTCGGCTTCTGGAAGGGCGGCATGGACATGGGCGCGCACATGCTGGCGACCTGGGCGCTGTATACCGGCGGCCTGGCCGGCATCGGCGCGCTGCTGGCCGGCAGCCACCCGCTGAGCATCCTGACCGCGGTGGTGGTGGCGCCGTTCAAGCCGTTCCGCCTGAGCATTCCCACCGGCGCCTTCGCCGCAGTGGTGGAAACGCGCCTGCGCCGGCCGGCCTACGCCGATTTCCTGCAGCTGCGCGACGATGCGCAGACGCTCAAGGGCTGGTACCGCAACCGCGTCACCCGCATCGTGCTGACCTTCATGCTGACCAACATCGGCAGCATGCTCGGCCTGTGGCTGACGGGCTTCACCGTCTACGGCAAGCTGGTGTGACGCGCCTGCGCTGCGCCGCGGCCTTCAGCTCCGCGGCCAGCGCCAGGCCATGCCCGCGATCAGCAGGCACAAGCCGATCTCGATGGCGCTGTAAGCCAGGTAGTACCACCAGGCGCCGGGCATCGTGAGCGCGACGAAGGCCGCGTAGAACAGGGCCAGGCCGATGCAGAGCCAGCGCGCCAGGCGTGCCGGCAAGGCCAGCGACAGGAACACCATCAACCCAGGCACCGCCAGCAGCAGGGCCACGGACAGCAGCGAGCCCTGGCTGCTCGGCCCCACCGGGCCGGCGCCCTCGAGCATGTGCTGCAGCTTGCCGGGCCGGTACAGGCCGAAGTAGTCGCCGTAGAGGTAGCAGAAGGTCAGGCTCGCCCACAGCGCGGACAGCTTCAGGCGCAGCGGAAGCGGCGGATCGGACAGCGTGCGGCGGGAACCCGTCTGCATGGAGATGACCTCAGGAAGCAAGGGGAGATGACGCGCCCGTACGTCCGGCGCGCAACCCGAACAGCAGCAGCCACAGGCAGGTGCCGATTTCGCCCAGCGCCGCCGGCAGCGTCATGTAGCCGGAAATCCACGCGGCCGCGTAGCCCGGCACCAGCAGTTCGGCGAACACGTCCAGCACATAGCCCGCTCCGCCCAGCACCAGCAGCGCGCCCAGCACGCGCGGCAGGCGCCGCGAGCGCAGCACCAGCCAGCCCAGCGGCAGCAGCCACAGCCCCCAGAACACGCGCACCAGCTGCATGCCGCCGCGGTAGGCCTTCAGTGCGGCATGCGCCAGCTGCTGGCGCTGTTCCTGCGACAACAGCTGCGCGCTGTCGGCATCGGTCAGCAGGGACAGCGCCTGCAGCCGGTGCGACAAGGCCGCCAGCGCCAGCGGAACCGCCATCGCCACGAACGCCACCATCAGCGTCGCCGCGGCGCGGTTGACGTCCCTGAAAGCGCGGTACAACGCCAGCGCCAGCAGCAGGAAGGCCACCTGCTCGACGGCGAACGCCGCAATTCCCTGCCGGAACAGCGCCTGCCGGGCGACCACGTTGTCCAGCGCCGCGTGCGCATCGGCACCGGCGAGCTGCGCGGGCACATAGGCCAGGCAGAAGAGTCCGGTGAGGACGACGACCAGGTACAGGAGACCGGCAGACCGGCCGCCCCGGGGAAGTGCATGTTGCATCGGCGATCTCCTGGAAGAGCGCTCCCGCCGCAGGGGCGGGAGCGCGACAGCCTCAGTCCTGGGCGGGAACAGGCTCGGCGTCCCGCACCGGCGACAGCCCGCGCGCGCGCCGCACCAGGCGCGCGGTCCCCATGCGCAGGTCGTCGAGGATGGCGTAGATGGTCGGCAGGAACAGCAGGCTGACCACAGTGGAGAACGCCAGGCCACCGGCGATGGCGCGCGCCATCGGGTAGTACGGCGGCATGCCATCGGCCGTCTGCGTGTTCAACGCGATCGGGATCATCGCCAGGATCGCCGTGCCCATCGTCATCATGATCGGGCGCAGGCGCTCGCGGCTGCCCTCCACCAGTGCATCGGTGCGCGCCACGCCGCGCCGGCGCAGGTTGTTGATGTGCTCGATCATCACGATGCCGTTGTTCACCACCACGCCCATCAGCACCAGGATGCCGATCACCGCCATGATGTTCATCTCCGTGCCGGTCAGCCAGAACAGCCAGTACACGCCGAACACGGAGAACAGCACGCACGACATGATCGCGGCGGGGAACAGCAGCGATTCGAACACCGCGGCCATGATCACCACCATCAGGATCAGCGCGATGAAGATCGCCCGCACCATCTGGTCCATGCCGTCGAAATTGATGTTGAAGCTGCCGCCGGCGAAGGTGTAGCCATAGCCCGGCGGGAACTGCACCTTGTCCAGCGCGTCCTCGACCGACTTGCGCGCCACGTCCATCGGCACGTCCTTGGCCAGCCCGGCCTCGACCCGCAGCATGGTCTGCCGGTTCAGGCGCTGGATGGAGCTGGCCGCCGGGTTGACGTTCACGTCCACCATCGCCAGCAGCGGCACTTCCTTGCCGGCCGCGGTACGCACCATGAAGGACGACAGGTCCTCGATGCCGTAGTTTTCCGAGCCGGCGAAGCGCACGTTGACCGGGATCTCGACGTCGTCGCGGTGGAAGTCGCGCAGCGACGAACCGCGCAGCGCCATGCCGACGAACTGCGCCACCTGCTGCGTGCTGAAGCCGTACAGGGCGGCGCGCTCGCGGTTGACCCTCACCGCCAGCTCGGCGTTGGCATCGCCGATGTCCACGCGCACGTCGCGCAGCCTGGGATCGCGCGCCAGGATCGGCACGATGTCGTCGGCCAGTTCGCGCAGGGTCTGGCTGGAATCGCCGATCAGGCTGAAACGCAGGCCCTGCCCGTCGCTGCCCATACCGCCGGGCCAGCCGATGCCGATCTTGGCGCGCGCCGACTGCGGCAGCCCCTTGCGCACTTCCTCCTCGATCTTCTTGCTCTGCTCGCGGTCGTCGATGTCCAGGTACAGCCGGGTCTGCGCCCAGCCCTGCTCGGCATAGCGGCTGTAGACGCGCTCGATGTGGAATTTCTCCCGGTTGGCGTTGACGAAGTCCTCCACCCGCTGCACTTCCTTGCCCATTTCCTCCTTGGAATAGGCGCCCTTCCACTGGTAGAAGATGTTGATCTCGTCGGGCTTGTTGTTTTCCCCGCCGCCGGCGGTATGGGTCATCGGCCAGATGCTGACCAGCGACACCAGCACGATGCCGGCCACGCTCCAGCCGCGGTTCTGCAGGGTCCAGCGCAGCGCCCGCGCATAACGTTCCTGCAGGCGGCCGATCAGCGGCGACTTCACCGCCGGCGGGGTCTTCATGCGCGCCGACAGCATCGGGATCAGGCTCACCGCCACCAGCCACGAGGCCAGCAGCGAGACCGAGATGGTCACCGCCAGCTGCGACAGGTAGATGGTGATGATGTTCTTCTCGCCGAACATCATCGGCAGGAACACCACGCAGTGGCAGAGGGTGCCGGCCGACAGCGCGATGGCGACGTGGCGGGTGCCGATGATCGAGGCCATCGCCGGCTGCCCCGGGTATTTCTCGCGCTCCTGATAGATGCTCTCCACCACGACCACGGCATTGTCCACCAGCATGCCCACCGCCAGCAGCAGGCCCATCATCGAGATGATGTTCAGGCTGATGCCGGTGAAGTACATGAAGCCCAGGGTCATGATGAAGCAGATCGGGATCGCCATCGACACCATCAGCGTCGACGGCCAGTGGCGCAGGAAGGCGTACAGCACGATCACCGACAGCAGCAGGCCGATGGCGCCGGCCTCGGCCAGGGCCAGCAGCGAGCTGGTCACGGCCTTGCCCGAATCCCATGCCACCTCGATGTCGATGCCGCGCATGGCCGGGTCGTCCGCCAGCGCCTCCACTTCCCTGCCGACGGCGCGCGACAGGTCCACCAGGTTGGCCGAACGCTCCTTGTAGATGTCCACGCCGACGCTGGGCTTGCCTTCCATCCGCCGCACGTAGCTCATGCGCTGCGGCTGCAGGCTGACCTCGGCGATGTCGGACAGGCGCGTGCCGCGGTTGTTGACCGGCAGGTCGCGCAGTTCCTGCACTTCCTGCAGTTCGCCCCTGGGTTGCACGCGCAGGCGGCGGCCTTCCTCGGTGATCTGCCCGGCGGAGACGGCGAAGTTGGCCGCCTGCAGCTTCTGCACCAGTTCGTTGAGCGCCACGCCGTGGGCGCTGATGCGGTCCTTGTCCAGCGCCACCAGCACTTCCTGCTTGGCCACGCCTTCCACCTCGACGCGGGCGACGCCGGGCAGGCGCTCCAGGCGCTGCTTGATGGTGCGCTCGATCATGTCGGCGCGCGCGGTCAGGTCTTCCTTGCTGTTCAGGCGCAGGCTGATCGCTTCCTGGTCGCTGGTGCTCCAGCGCTGCACGTAATAGCGGCGGAAGTCGTCCGGCAGCTGGTCGCGCACCGCGTCGATGCGCTCGCGCGCCTCGGACGCGGCCATGGCGATGTCGCGGTTCCAGTCGCTGAACTCGACCTGGATCTGCCCGCCTTCGGCGTTGGCGCGCGCGTTCATCGACTTGATGCCGGGCATCGTGGCGATGGCTTCCTCGACCGGCCGCAGCAGGTTGCGTTCGACCTCCTCCGGGGTCGAGCCGGGATACGGCAGCGAAACGAAGAAGAACGGAATCGAAGCTTCCGGCTCGGACTCCAGCGGCAGCTTGAACGCGGCGATCAGGCCGATCACCACCATCGACACGAACAGCATGATGGTGGTGACCGGGCGGCGGATGGACAGCTCGGTGATGTTCATCCGGATCAGTCCCCGAGGCCGCCGATGGCGTCCTTCTCATGCGCCAGCACCTGCTCGGCCTGGGCCACCGCCTGGCGGGCGCGGCGGCCGCGCTCGGCGTAGTACTCGTCCGGCTTGCGGTCCAGCAGGTCGTACACCACCGGGATCACCAGCAGGGTCAGCAGGGTGGACACCAGCAGGCCGCCGATCACGGTGATCGCCATCGGCGAGCGCACTTCCGAGCCTTCGCCGAAGGCGAGCGCCAGCGGCAGGAAGCCGAACACCGCGCACAGGGTGGTCATCATGATCGGGCGCAGGCGCGAGCGCGCGCCCTCCACCAGCGCCAGGCGCTTGGCCACGCCCTCCTCGCGCAGCTGGTTGACCTTGTCGATCAGGATGATGGCGTTCTTCACCACCAGTCCGACCAGCAGGATCAGGCCGATGAACACCACCACCGACACCGGCGAACGCGCCAGCAGCAGCGCCGCCACCGCGCCGACCAGCGCCAGCGGGATGGTGAACAGGATCACGAACGGGTGCAGCAGCGATTCGAACTGCGAGGCCATCACCAGGTACACCAGGAATACCGCCAGGCCGAAGGCGAACAGCAGCGAGCGGATCGACTCGCCCAGCTCCTGGCCCTGGCCGCCGATGTGCATGCCGACGTCGGTGCCCAGCGGGTTCTCGGCCACCATCTTCTGCACTTCGGTGATCGCCTTGCCCAGGTCGATGTCGCGCAGATTGGCCGAGACGATGGCCACGCGGCGCTGGTCGGCGCGGTGGATCTCGCTCGGGCCGGTGGTGGCGATCACGTCGGCCACCGCGCCCAACTCGATCGGCTTGGCGCCGGTCGGGTTGACGATCAGGCGGCGGATGTCGTTCACCGAGGAGCGCTCGGACTCCTGCACGCGCACCAGCACGTCGATCTTGCGGTCGCGGAAGCTGTAGCGCGTGGCGACGTTGCCCTTGACCTTGTTGACCACCGCGTCGGCGATCTGGCGCGTGGTCAGGCCCATCGCCGCGGCGCGGTCCTGGTCGAACACCACCTGGATCTCCGGGAAGCCCTGCTCCACCGTCGATTTCACGTCGGCGTAGTGCGCGTTCTCGCGCAGCATGCCCGCCAGGCGGTTGCCGGCCACGCGGATGTCCTCAAGGTTGTTGCCCTCGATCTCGATCTCCAGCGGCGGCGACAGCGCGAACAGCTCCGGGCGGGCGAAGTCGACCTGCGCCGACGGCCAGGCCTTCAGGGTCTGGCGCAGCTTCTCGGTCAGTTCCGGCTCGCGCCGGGTGTCGTTCATCACCACCGACAGCTTGCCGATGTTCTCGCCGCTCTCGGTCGGGCTGGCGTCCAGCCGGGTGCCGGTACCCGACACGCCGTACAGCAGGCGCACGCCGTCCTCCTTGGCATGCGCGCGCTGCACTTCCCGCACCAGCGCGTCGGTCTGCGCCAGCGGCGTGCCCGGCGGCAGCTTGGCGGTCATCTCGAAGCGGTCCTGGGCCAACTGCGGCAGCAGGTCCACGCCCAGCAGCGGCAACGCGGCCAGGGTCAGGCCGAAGGCCAGCGTGGCGAACCCCAGCACCGGCCACGGCCGCCTGAGGGCCGCCGGCAGGATGCGCAGGTAGCCGGCCTCGGCGCGGCCGTACGGGGCCATCGCCAGGTCGCTGGCCTTGCGCATCACCGGGCCGACCACCGCGGCGATGCCACGGAAGATGCGCACCACCAGCCACGCCGCAGCGAAGAAGCCGTAGCGGAACATCGCGCCGATGCCACGGCCGGCAAACGCGGCCGGTTTCTTCCAGCGGCTTTCCGGACGCCACGGCTGGCGCGGCGGCTCGGCCGGGAACTCCAGCGGCGGGCGGCCCTTCAGCGCGCTGAGCATCGGAATCAGCGTCATCGACACCACCAGCGACACCGCGATGGCGATCGACACGGTCAGCGCCTGGTCGCGGAACAGCTGGCCGGCGATGCCTTCGACGAACACCAGCGGCAGGAACACCGCGATGGTGGTCAGGGTCGAGGCGACCACGGCCATGAATACCTCGCGCGTGCCCTTGATCGCGGCCTCGAGGATGCCCATGCCGCGCTCGCGCGCCTTGGCGATGGATTCCAGCACCACGATCGAATCGTCCACGACCAGGCCGGTGGCCAGCGCCAGGCCGCCCAGCGACATCACGTTCAGGCTCAGCCCCAGCTGGCCCATGAAGAAGAACGTGGCGATGATCGAAATCGGCAGCGACAGCGAGATGACGAAGGTGCTCCAGCCATCGCGCAGGAACAGGAAGATGATCAGGATCGACAGCAGGCCGCCGATCACCGCGTCCACCTTGACGTCCTTGATCGCGTGGCGGATGAACACCGACTGGTCCTCGACCAGGGTCATCTCGATGTCCTTGGGCATTTCCTTGCGGATCTGCGCCAGCCGCGCTTCCAGCGCGTCGGCGGTGGCCACGGTATTGGCGTCGCCTTCCTTGTACACGGCCAGTTCGACCGCTTCGTGGCCGGCGCTGCGGATCACCGCCTCGCGCTCCTTGTAGCCCTGGCTTACCCGGGCCACGTCCTTCAGGCGCACGCTGGGCGCGCTGCTGCTGCCGTCGCTGCGCAGCGCCGCGATCACGTTGGGGTCGCTGCTGCCGAGGATGGCCGACATCAGCTGGCGGTTTTCGCCGGTGGAGCTGGTGGTGCTGGAACCACTGGCGGTGGTCAGCAGCATCTCGCGCATCTGCTCGACCGTGGCGAACTGGTTGACCGTGCGCACCAGGTAGCGCTGCGAGCCTTCCTCCAGGCGGCCGCCGGACAGGTTCACGTTCTCCTGCTGCAGGCGCTGGATCACGCTGTCCAGCGACAGTCCCAGCTGCGCCAGCCTGCGCTGGTCGATGTCCACCTGGATCTCGTCTTCCAGGCCGCCGCCGACCTTGACCGCGGCCACGCCGCTGACCGGCTCGAGCTTGCGCTTGAGGTCCTCGTCGGCATAGCGGCGCAGTTCCATCAGCCGGCGCACCGCGTCGGCCTCGCTGCCGCCCTCCTGTTTCGAGGAAAGCGCCAGGCGCATGATCGGCTGCGTGGACGGGTTGAAGCGCAGCAGCACCGGCGGCTTGGCCTCCAGCGGCAGCTGCAGCGTTTCCATCTTGTCGCGCACGTCCAGCCCGGCCTGCTGCATGTCCGTGCCCCAGGCGAACTCCAGGACCACGTCGCTCTGGCCGGTGCGCGAGATCGACTTGAGCTTGCGCAGGCCCTTGACGATGCCCAGCGCCTCCTCGGCCGGCTGCGAGATCAGCGTCTCCACCTCGGCCGGCGCCGCGCCTTCGTAGTCGGTGCGCACGGTGAGCGTGGGATAGCTCAGGTCGGGCAGCAGTTCGACCTTCAGGCTGGACAGCGAGATCAGGCCGAACAACACCAGGGTCAGCGTCATCATCGCGATGGTGACGCGGCGGCGGGTGGCGAACTCGATCAGGTCGAAACCGCCACCGCCGGAAACCGACGGATCGCGCGCACTCATTGCTTGGCCGCCTGTGCGGCCGGCGCCTTGGCGGCAGCGGCGGACGCGACCGCCTTTTCCTTCTCCTGGCCGATCACCTGCACCGTGCTGCCTTCGCGCAGCGCCGCCTTGCCGGCCACGACCACCTCATCGCCCGGCTTCAGGCCTTCGCGCACTTCGATCCAGCCGGCATCGTCATAGCCGAGCTTGAGCAGGGTGCGCATCGCCTTGCCCTCGCGCACCACGTATACGGCCGGCTCGCCGCCGTCCTCCAGCAGCGCGGTGCGCGGCACCACCAGCGCATCGGCGCGCTGGTCGTAGTTGATGCTCAGGCGGCCGAACATGCCGGCCTGCAGCTCGCTCCCGCCCGAGAACGCGGCCACCACGCGGAACGTGCCGGTGCCGGTGTCCACCACCGGCGCGACACGGTCGACGACGCCGGCGAACCTGCGGCCCGGCAGCGCGTCGGCGGCCAGTTCCACCGCCTGCCCCGGCTTGAGCTTGGCGATCTCGCGCTCGGGCACGTTGAGCGTGGCTTCCAGCTTGCCGGCATCGACGATGCGGATGATCGGCGAGTTGATCTGCACGAAGTTGCCGGGCTTGATGTCGCGCGAGGCGACCACGCCGGCGATCGGCGCCACCACCGTGGTGTAGGACAGTTCCAGCACCGCCATGCGGTACTGCGCACGCGCGTTCTCCAGGTCGAAGCGCAGCTGGTCCACGTCGGCGGCGCTGACCAGCTGCTGCTGGACCAGCTTCTGCGCGCGCTGGTAGCTGTTCTCCAGCTTGCGCATCTGCGCTTCGCTCTGCGCCACGGCCAGGCGCGCGCGGTCCGGGTCCAGCCGCACCAGCGGCTGCCCGGCGCTCACGTGCTGGCCTTCCTCGACCATCACCGCCAGCGCCACGCCCGAGGTCTTGGCGACCACCTGCGATTCGGCGCGCGGCTCCAGGGAAGCGGTGCCGGTGTAGCTGGCGGCGATGGCGCGGCGCGCGGCCCTGGCCACCTCGACCGGGACCGCGTCGCTGGCCTTCTGCTCTTGCTTGGGCTTGTCCTTGGCCTCCTCGCCCCCGGCCTTGCAGCCTCCCAGCAGCAGCACCGTGGTGACGAGCAGAGCGGCGGCGCAGCTTCCGGTGCGGCCGTACGGGGTGAGGAGTCGCGACATCGTGGGGTCCCTGGAGATGCAGTGGCTGGTGTTGTAGCAAAGTATTGCACCACCCCACGGCAACACCATGCCCCAAAGGTCATGCATGCGTGCCGCATCGCAGCATTCATGAATGGTTCCGAACCGGTGAATACGCGGGCTATACTCGGGCCGTTCCGTGTCCCACGGCGGAACGAACAGACCCGCATACCGGACAAGGAAACCATGCGCTCGCAGCCGTTTGCCGTATGTCTCGCCCTGGCTTTCGCCCTGCCGTTCGGGGCCGCCGCCCAAGCCGAACCGCCGCCGTCCGAACCTTCCGCTCCCGCCGCCGCGGCCTCGCCGCAGGCCGCCGGAAACGCCGAAGCCGGCCGCACCCTGGCCTACACCTGCCAGGGCTGCCACGGCATCACCGGCTACAAGAACGCCTACCCGAGCTACCGCGTGCCGAAGATCGGCGGGCAGTCGGCCCAGTACCTGACCCAGGCGTTGACCGAATACCGCGAGGGCAAGCGCAAGCATCCGACCATGCAGGCGCAATCGATGAGCTTCAGCGCGCAGGACATCGCTGACCTCTCCGCCTACCTGTCCACTCTCAAGTAAGCACCGCTCATGTCGAAAGCCAAGCACGCTTCGCGTCTCGCCATCGCCCTGTTCGCTGCCTGCGCCCTGGCCGCCTGCACGCAGTCGGAGGTGGAGTCCACCGGCAAGTCCGCCGCCGACCCCGGCCATGCCAGCGGCGAACACGGTTCCAGTTCTTCGGCCGGCCTGCCGCAGGGGCGCATCGCCGCCGGCGAGCAGTTGGCCAACAGCAAGGGCAAGGCCACCGGCCAGAGCTGCATCGACTGCCACGGTGCCGATGGCAACGCCCCGATCGACCCCAGCTATCCGCGGCTCGGCGGCCAGTATGGCGACTACCTCGCCCACGCCCTGCAGGCCTATCGCGGCGGCGACCGCGACCACATGCTGATGTCGCCGCAGGCCGCCGGCCTGAGCGACCAGGACATCTCCGACCTGGCGGCTTACTTCGGTTCGCGCCCGAGCCAGCTGCGCGACCTGCACGGCCTGAAGTGACCGCATTGCGCCGGCACCGCCGTGCCGGCGCCATCGTCGAGCCGCGTTGCGGCTCGCGCTCCGGGCAGCAATGACACCAGCGCACGGTTTGCCGCGGATATCCACGGTGCGCCGCGGCTTTCTTGCAGGCAGCCCTGAACGGCGCTTTCGCGGCTGTGCTTCCGATCCGACATGCCGGCTCGGTGCGGCCCGGCGGCATCCATCCCCTTCTTCGTCGCAGCAGGCTCCTGCTGCCAGCGACGCTGCGCCGCCTCCGCCGGCATGCCCAACAAACGGTGCAGGCACCGCACATCCCTGCGCGCTCAGCGGCTGCCGTTGTCTTCCTGCAGTTCCTTCTTGAACGGGATGTCCGGTGGCGGCCGCGCGCTGGCCGGCTGCTCCTGCATGTTCGGGTTGCTCAGGCCGCAGCCGCCGCCGAACTGCAGGATCGAGACCACGCAGGAAATGCGGCTGTCGGTGCCCGGGATCGGGATCTCGATGCTCTTGATGCCCTTGCGCACCCATTCGGCCAGCAGCGATTCGTTGGGCACCCAGTACTTGTCGAACGACGTCGGCGTGTACCCGTAAGGCGGGCGCTTGAGCCAGGTGCCGGCGCGGTCGATCTGCTCGCGCGTCCAACTGTCCGAATCGCCGCCCGGTGCGCCACGCCCGGCGGGCGCAGCCTCTCCACCGTCGCCGGCCAGACGCACGCTGCCATCCTTGTTGAACAGGCCATCGCCCTGCGCGGATGCGGCGCCGCTGCCGCCGGATGCCTGCCGCTGCGAGGCGCCCCAGTCGTCGGAACGGACCGGCGCCGCCCAGCCGCCAGTGCGGTCCTGCGGCCGCGGCCCGGCTCCCGGGCTGGTACCCGGCTGCGATGCGGCCTTCGCCGCCTGCGCGCCCGTGCCCGCCCCCTGCGCGGACGGCGATGCCTGCTGCGCTCCTCCTTCGGCGGCCCGTGCCGGCGCCGTACCGGAACCGGCGACCGGCGCGGGCATGGCGTCGGCGACGCCGGGCACCTGCCGCTCGCGCACCGCCAGATCCGCGGTCTTCACCTGCACGCCGCTTTCGCGCGCCGGCACCGTCGCCATGGTCACGTCCTGGCGTGGTGCGGTTTCGATCTGCCGTTCGCGCACTGCCGGCTCCGCGCTCCTCAACTGCACTTCCGCCTCACGGGGGCGGACCTGCGCCATCGCCACCGGTTGCGTGGGCAGGGTCTCGATCTGCCGTTCGCGTACCTGCACCTGCGGCATCGCCGGTGTCCTGGCCGCGACATCGCGCATCGGCAGCGCACGCATCGCCGCCGGCCGCTCCACCACGGTCTCGACGGTGCGCTCGCGCACCTGCGGCTCCCGCACCCGCAGCGCCGGCGGCGCCACCGTCGGCGGCGGCAGCACGAAGTCGCTGGTCGGCCGCGGCACCTCGGTGACCTGCAGCGTCTGTTCGGCCGCCGTGTCCGGCGACGGCCGGGACATGTCCACCGGCACCGCTGCCGGCTCCGCGTCGGCAGCGCCGTCCTGCGGCGCCGGTGGCGTGGAGGGCGGCTGCGACACCGATGCGGAGGCCGCGGCTTCGGGCGCACCGCCCTCGCGCGCCGGCGTACCGGCCGGACGCGGAGCGGACGACGGCGCCCCGGCCGCCTGCGGCGCGCCGCCGCCTTCTTCTTCCGGCGTGCCTCGGCCTATGTATTCGACCTGCACGCGCTCGCCGTCCTCCGCACCCGGCTCGGGCACGGTGCTGCGCACCAGCGCCACCCAGACCAGCAGCACGGCGAACAGCAGGTGCAGGGCGAGACTGCAGAAGGCGGAAAACCAGCGGATCCGGCGCTGGTCGGCGGGAGGCGGATCGTCGCCGGCCCAGCGGAACAGGTGCAGCAGGGCCTGCCGGAACGACAGCCCCGGCCCGCCCCAGCGCGAGCGCGGGCCGTTCCAGCGCGGTGCCGCGGCCGCCGCGTCCGCGCCGGCGAACGCCGTCGCCTTCGTTGGCGACCAGCCACGCAGCCAGGCGCTCCAGCTGTAGGGAAACCCGGTGCGGCGGTCGTGCAGGATGCTGGCCTTGCGCCGCGCGGCCAGCAGGTCGATCAGGTCGGCAACCGTCGTCACCGGCACGGGGCGGGTCGCTCAGGCCGCGCCGTCGCGCGGGATGTAGGGCGCCTGGCCACTGGCGTGGTCGGTCGCATCGCGCACGGCGGTGACGCCGGGCACCCGGCCCATCAAGGTCTTCTCGATCCCCTGCTTCAAGGTCACGTCGGCCATGCCGCAACCGTGGCAGCCGCCGCCGAAACGCAGCAGCACCACCCCGTCGGCGGACACTTCCTGCACTGCCACGCGGCCGCCGTGCGAGGCCAGCTGCGGGTTGATTTCGTTCTCGATGACCCAGTGCACGCGCTCGACCATCGACGCCGCCTCGCCGGGCGCCTCGCCCTTGATCTTCGGCGCCTTGATGGTCAGCTGCTGGGTGCCGGCCGCCTGCGTGACATAGTCGATTTCGGCGCCTTCCAGCCATGCCACGCTGGTGGCCGACACATAAAGGGTGAAGCCGTCGCAGTCCACCGCCCATTCGTCGCCCAGCAGGTCGGCCGGTTCGGCGAACTCCAGGCGCGCATCGGCGCGCGGCGTCCCCGGTTCGACCGCGCTCAGGCGCACGCCCATGCCGGGCACGGCCTCGCGTTCGATCAGCTTGCGGAAATGGCGCTGCGCGGTATCTGAAATCTGGATCATGCGGGTATTCTAGCCGTGTCTTGGCCGCCGCTGATGGGACACAGATTCCACGCGCCGCGCCGTTCAGCCCCTTGTCGATGGAGGTACCCCATGGCCGATCTGATTCCGCTGGCACAGGCGCACTGCATTGCGCGCAAAGGCAGCGAGCACCGCCTCGGCGAGGCGCGGCTGACCGAGCTGCTGCCGCAGGTCCCGGGCTGGGAACTGGCCGAGGACGGCCATGCGCTGGTGCGTACATTCCGCTTCGACAACTACCACGGCACCATGGCGTTCGTGAACGCCCTGGCCTGGGTCGCGCACCGCGAGGACCACCACCCCGACCTGGGCGTGCATTACGACCGTGCGATCGTCCGTTTCTCCACCCACGACGTGGGCGGCCTGAGCGAGAACGATTTCATCTGTGCCGCCAAGGCATCCGCACTTGTGGAGCAATGACATGAAAGCGCATCTCCTGCTGGGCTCCCTCGCCACCGCCGTCGCGCTCAGCGCCTGCGGGCCTTCCGGGCCGGCCGCGCCGGTGATCGCCCCCACCGAGGTGGCGGCGGTGCAGACCCCGCCGCCGGACTACCCGGTCGAGCTGGCCTGCAACGGCGTCGGCGGACAGAGCGTGCTCAAGGTCGTGGTCGGGCCGCAGGGCGCGCCCACCGAGGTCACGCTGCTCACCAGCAGCGGCAACAGCCAGCTCGACGATGCGGCGATCCACCGCGTGCGCGAATGGAAGTTCAAGGCCGCCACCCGCAACGGCCAGGCGGTACCGACCACCATCCAGGTGCCGGTGAGCTTCAACCCGCCCGAGCCGAAGCCGGACAGCTGCTTCGCCATCGAAGAGCGCATGCGGCGCGGCGGCTGACCGCCGCCACGGCACCGCGGGCGCCACGCCATGCCGGCGATCTCCACCGAGCACCTGTGGATCGCGTTCGCGCTGACGCTCGCCGCCGGCCTGGCCACCGCCATCGGCAGCCTGATGGTGCTGTTCTCGCGGCGCCCGGAGCCGCGCCTGCTCGCCTTCGGCCTGGCGTTCGCCGGCGGCGCGATGGTGTACGTCTCGCTGTCGGAAATCCTGAACAAGTCGATCGCTTCGTTCACGCTGGCGCATGGCGAACGGCTGGGTTTCGCCCTCGGCACGTTCTCCTTCCTGGCCGGCGTGGCGCTGATCGTCGCCATCGACCACCTGATCCCCAATCCGCACGAGAGCCTGGACAAGCGCGACCCGCTGTTCCGCGAGGACAACCGCGGCTATGTCCGGCGGGTCGGGCTGCTGACCGCGGTGGCGATCACCGCGCACAACTTCCCCGAAGGCCTGGCCACGTTCTTCGCGACGCTGGAGAGCCCCTCGGTGGGCATGCCGCTGGCCTTCGCCATCGCCATCCACAACATCCCCGAGGGCATCGCCATTGCCGTGCCGGTGTATTTCGCCACCGGCAACAAGCTGTACGCCTTCACCGCCAGCCTGCTGTCGGGGCTGGCCGAGCCGGTGGGCGCGGCGCTGGGCTACTTCGCCCTGGCCGGCTCGCTGTCGCACACCACCTTCGGCATCGTGTTCGGGATGATCGCCGGGGTGATGGTCTTCCTGGCCCTGGACGAACTGCTGCCGGCGGCCAAACGCTATGCCCGCGGCCACGAGACCGTGTACGGCCTGGTGGCCGGCATGGCGACGCTGGCGCTCAGCCTGGTGCTGTTCAAGTGGTGATGAAGCCGGGAAGGGGGAACAGGGAAAGGGGATGCGGGTCAGCTGCGGCGTTTCGGCCGCTGCGCGATAAAGGAGGGCAAGGCGTTGAAGGAAAAGCCGCCGCAGCGGTTCATTCCCCGCTCCCTGCTCCCCGTTCCCCGCCTCACCCCAGCCTGTCCAGCGCCTCGGCCAGTTCCGGCGCCAGCGGCGCATTGAGCACGTAGGGCGCCTTGCCGCCGTCCAGTGCGAACTCCAGCGAGGCGGCGTGCAGGAACAGGCGCTTCAGCCCGATCTGCTCGCGCAACCGCTTGTTGGCGGCAGGATCGCCGTACTTGTCGTCGCCGGCGACCGGATGGCCGATGTGCTGGGCATGCACGCGGATCTGGTGGGTGCGGCCGGTCTCGATCCGCACCTCGCAATAGGAATGGCCGCCGCGCCGCTCCAGCACCCGGAAGTGGCTCAGCGACGGCTTGCCGGCCGCATTCACCTGCACATGGCGCTCACCGCCCTGGCGCAGGCCGACGTGCAGCGGCGCGTCCACGCTCATCACCCCGTCAGGCATGCGTCCGACCAGCAGGGTCAGGTAACGCTTGCGGATCCCGCCGGGGCCGGAACCATCGTGGTCCTCGCGCAGCAGCGCCTGCAGCTCGGTCAGGGCCGAGCGCTTCTTGGCCATGACCAGCAGCCCGGACGTGTCGCGGTCCAGCCGGTGCACCAGCTCCAGGTTCTGGTTCGGGCGCAGCGCGCGCATGGTCTCGATCGCGCCGTGGCTGATGCCGCTGCCGCCATGGCTGGCCACCCCGGTGGGCTTGTTGATGACCAGCAACCGCGCATCCTCGAAGACGATGGCCTGCTCCATGCGCTGCAGGAATCCGGCCGGCGGCGCGGCCTTGTCTCCCACCTCGGCGAGATTGACCGGTGGCACCCGCACCTCCTCGCCCGCCTCCAGCTTGCGCTCGGCCTTGGCGCGGCCGCCATTCACCCGCACCTGGCCGCTGCGCACCAGCTTGTAGACCAGGCTGCGCGGCGCGCCCTTGAGCTGGCCCAGCAGGAAGTTGTCCAGGCGCTGCCCGGCCCGGTCTTCCGGAACCTTGATCAGGCGCACGCTGGATTTGCCCGCGGACGGTGTGCGGCGGTCTTCGGAGTCAGTCATCTGCCTGTTTATTCTGTTACACTCGGGGAGCGATATAAGGGTTTGATTTCGTTGGAAGTTGGTCAGGGCCAGAAGCCCGGCTTCCGACGGATCCGGCACAGTGCGCGGCCACCGCCCCCGGGGCGGCCATGTTAGCGGCTCGTCGGCGCTCCCGGCCATCGCCGGATGCCAAAAGCATCCGAGCTGGACGAAAACACATGTCCCGTGCGACGCCCCGGCCCCGGCCGGAGCGGCCGCCGGCCCCGAAACACCTGAAACCAAGAACACAAGCGCTCCCGCGGCCTGCCGTGGTGTCGTAGCGCTGGAAACCCAAGCCGCCCTACCCGCGCCTGCGCGAGGGGCGGCGACCCGTGTCCAGAGGCGAAACGCCATGGCGTTCCGCGCGGTAGCAGCGCGCGAGGAACGCACAATGAAGCGAATGCTGATCAATGCCACGCAGGCCGAAGAACTGCGCGTGGCCATCGTGGACGGCCAGACCCTGTACGACATCGACATCGAACAGCCGTCCAAGGAACAGAAGAAGTCCAACATCTACAAGGGCCGCATCACCCGGCTCGAACCCTCCCTCGAAGCGGCTTTCGTCGAATACGGCGGCGACAAGCACGGCTTCCTGCCGCTGAAGGAAATCTCCCGCGACTACTTCCAGGCCGGCGTCGACCACAACAAGGCCGGCATCCGCGAGCTGCTGCGCGAGGGCCAGGAAGTGGTGGTCCAGGTGGACAAGGAAGAGCGCGGCAACAAGGGCGCGGCCCTGACCACGTTCATCTCCCTGGCCGGCCGCTACATGGTGCTGATGCCGAACTCGCCGTCGGCCGGCGGCGTTTCGCGCCGCATCGAGGGCGAGGACCGCGCCGCGCTGAAGGACGCGCTGGACAAGCTGAACATTCCCGACGACATGGGCGTGATCATCCGCACCGCCGGCGTCGGCCGCGACGCCGAAGAGCTGCAGTGGGACCTGGACTACCTGCTGCAGGTGTGGCGCTCCATCGCCGAGGCCGCGCTGGCCAAGCCGGCGCCGTTCCTGATCTACCAGGAGTCGCGCCTGATCGTGCGCGCCCTGCGCGACTACCTGCGCGCCGACATCGGCGAAATCCTGGTCGACACCGAGGAGCTGTACGAGACCGCGCGCGAGTTCATGCAGCAGGTGATGCCGCAGACCCTGCGCAAGCTCAAGCACTACAAGGACGACATCCCGCTGTTCAACCGCTTCCAGATCGAGTCGCAGATCGAGGCGATCTACGAGCGCAACGTGCGCCTGCCGTCCGGCGGCTCGATCGTGGTCGACCAGACCGAGGCGCTGACCGCCATCGACGTGAACTCGGCCCGCGCCACCAAGGGCAGCGACATCGAGGACACCGCGTTCCAGACCAACCTGGAGGCCGCCGAGGAAGTGGCCCGCCAGCTGCGCCTGCGCGACCTGGGCGGCCTGGTGGTGATCGACTTCATCGACATGTCCTCGAACAAGCACCAGCGCGAAGTCGAGAACCGCCTGCAGAACGCGCTGAAGTACGACCGCGCCCGCGTGCAGCTGGGACGCATCTCGCGCTTCGGCCTGATGGAAATGAGCCGCCAGCGCCTGCGCCCGAGCCTGGGCGAGTCCAGCCAGATCGTCTGCCCGCGCTGCGACGGCCAGGGCCGCATGCGCAGCGTCGAGTCGCTGTCGCTGTCGATCATCCGCGTCGCCGAAGAGCACGCGATGAAGGAGAACACCGGGCAGGTGCTGGTGCAGGCGCCGGTGGAGATCGCCAACTTCCTGCTCAACGAGAAGCGCGGCGCGTTGCGCGAGATCGAGCGCCGCCACGACGCGCCGATCATCATCGTCGCCGACGAGCAGCTGCATACCCCGCACTATGAAGTCACCCGCCTGCGCGAGAACGAGCTGGGCGAGGAATCGGGCAGGCCGAGCTACCAGCGCGGCACCCCGCGCAAGCTGCCGGTGCACGCCCTGACCAAGGCGCAGCTGAACATCCCGCCGGCGCCGGCGGTGACCCACGTCAAGCACAGCCAGCCGGCCCCGGTACGCGAGATCC
Organism: Stenotrophomonas sp. Steno-Z2; assembly: GCF_056393235.1. Taxonomy (NCBI): domain Bacteria; kingdom Pseudomonadati; phylum Pseudomonadota; class Gammaproteobacteria; order Lysobacterales; family Lysobacteraceae; genus Stenotrophomonas; species Stenotrophomonas sp. Steno-Z2. The sequence continues at coordinate 95,413 of NZ_JBWJOY010000005.1, forward strand.
CGGAGCCGACCCCGGCGCCGGCACCGGTCGCCGCCCCGGCGCCCGCCGCGCCGGCAAGCGGTGGCGTGATGGGCTGGCTCAAGCGCGTCTTCGGCGGCGAGACCACCCCCGCCGCACCGGCCCAGCCGCAGCCGCGCCAGGACAACGGCCGCGGCAACCGCAACGACCGCAACCCGCGCCGCGACGGCCGCACTGGCAACGGCAACAACGGCCAGCAGGCGCGCAATGGCGGCAATGCGAACGGCAACCGCCGCGACGAACAGCGCCGCGAAGAGCGTCGTGACGACCGCCGCCAGAATGCCGGCAACCCGCAGGGCCAGAACCCGAACGGCGGCCAGCAGCCCAAGCAGCGCAACGAGCAGCAGGTGCAGCAGGGCAAGCAGCCGCGCGGCAACGAACAGCAGCAGCCCAAGCCGCAGAAGCAGCCCAGGCAGCCCAGGCCGCAGCAGGAAGCGGACAAGCCCGCCCAGCCGGTGAACGAAAAGCCGGCACGGCAGCCGCAGGCCGAGGCTCCGCGCCCGGTCGCCCCTGCCCCGGTCGCTGCGGCGGCTCCGGTCGCCGCGGCCGCCACGGTGGTTGCCGCCGCGGGCACGGAACCGGTCGAAGCGCCGAAGGTGCTGGCGCCGGCGGTTGTGGAAGACGGCGCGCCGGTCAACACGACGACCGAACAGCCGGTGGTCGCCAACGCCGCTGAAACCGGCGCCGCGCCTTCCACCGACGACGCCAGCGGTGACGGCGCCAGCCGCCGCCGCCGCGGTCGCCGGGGTGGCCGTCGCCGCCGTCGCGGCAATGCGGAAGGCACCGGTATCGCCGATGCCGATGTGCTGGGCAACGATGACGACATCGCCGACGAGGGCGAAGACATCGGCCACGACACCGCCGAAGCGGCGGCCACGCCCGCCGCGGCCCAGCCCGAGTTCGATTTCGACGACGAACCGGCGATCGTGACGGCTCCCGCACGCGCGCCGCGCGCTGCGCAGCCCGAAGCGCCCGTCGCGCAGCAGCTCGAGTCCACTGGACAGGCTGTCGCCACGACCGGAACCGCGCCGGCGCCCGTCGAACCCGTCGCCGTTGCTCCCGCCCAGCCGGAACCGGCGGTGGAAGCGGCCGCAACCCCGCCTGCGCCGGACGCCGCGCCTGTCGCCGCCCCGGTGGTGGAAGCTGCTGCGCCGCCGGTCGTCACGCCGGTGCAGCCGGAACCCCACCCTGAGCCGGTCGTCGCTGCCGCGCCGGTGGAAGCTGTTGTCGTCGCGGCCGGGGAACCGGCTGCGGCAGCGCCCGAGGCGACGCCCGTTGCCGCGGCACCGGCTACACCGGAACCGGTCCTGCCGGAGAACGGCCAGCTGTTCGCCGAAGCCGCGGTGCCGGCGCCGGTAGCCGAGGAAAAGCACGACGTCTCCACCGCGACGGCGCACGTCCCGGCCGTTGCATCCGAGGAAGCCGCGGTCGCGACGACCGAGGCCGAGGCGAATGCGGACGAGGCGCATCGCAACGCCTGAGCGCGTCGCGCCCTGGACTGAAAAAGCGGCCTTCGGGCCGCTTTTTTCATGGCGCACTGCCTTGTGCGTATCCCGGGGGGTGGCTCCGCCGTGAAGAACGACCGCCCTGCTGCTTTTTCATGACGCACATCGCACTGCGTCAGCCCGGCAGCAGCGTCGCCATGCAGCACGGCTGTTCTGTTGTTTTTTCATGATGCACATCACGATGCACCACGCTGAAGGTGGCTTCGCGTGCAGAACCGCGGTCCTGTCGTTTTTTCATGACGCACGTTCCAGTACGTCACCCTGGGGGCAACTTCGCCTTGAAGAACGGCTGTACTGCCGGCTTTTTCATGGCGCACTCTCCTGTGCGCTGCCCTTCGGGCAGCGTCGCCATGAAACCACCTTTGCCGCCGCCTTGACCTGCTGCCAGCAGCGCCGGACGGATCAGATCGCCTTCGACGGATCGCCCACGCCGTACTGGGCGGCCAGGCGGGCCAGCGCGATGTTGTCGTGCACGCCGGTCTTCTGGAACAGCCGCGACTTGTGCGTATTGACGGTCTTGGCGCTCAGACTGAGGCGGCGGGCGATCTCCTCCTGGCGGCGTCCCTGTACCAGCAGCAGGGCCACTTCCAGTTCGCGCGGCGAGAGCCCGTCGAACGGCGACACGTCGCCGCCGATGTTGGACAAGGCCAGGTTCTGGGCGATGTTGCTGGCCAGATAGCGCCGCCCCTGCGCCACGTCATGGATGGCACGGACCAGTTCCCTGGCGTCGCCGCCCTTGCCGACATAACCCGAAGCCCCGGCCTCCAGCAGCCGCTTGGGCATCGGGCCGTCTTCCAGCACCGATACGATGATGACGCGGGTGCCGTGGTCACCCTTGACGATGCGCTCGGTGATCTCCAGCCCGCTAAGCCCGGGCAGGTTCAGATCGCAGAGCACGACGTCCGGCCGCAGCCGGCGTATCTGCGGCAACGCCGCTTCGCCGCTGTCGGCGGCACCGACGACCTCGATCCCGGTCTCGCCGGCGAGGATCATCTGCAGACCGGTGCGCACCAGCGCATGGTCGTCTATGAGAAATACCTTGATGGTCACAACCCGCTTCCTCCCCGACACCCCAATGACGGTTGCAGCGTGGCCTGCACCCCGGAACCCCGGGTACCTCGCGGCGGATTCCATTGCCCGCCGCCGCGCAAGCCATGCGTATTATCAATCAAGATGCCGGCCCCGCCCCACGGGAGCGACACGCGCGGACAACTCCCCTGCCCGCTTGTGACCCGGTCCTGATCTGCCGGGTGGCCGACACGAACACGTTCCACGCCGGCGCGGCATGCGGCCATCAGTGCATCCCCCGCATGCAATTAGGGATTCGCCGCAGCCGATGGCGACCAGCGACGACGGAACAGCAGGACATGCACGCCGGTCACCCACGCCAGCGCGGCGCACCAGCCGCCCAGGATGTCGGACGGATAATGCACGCCCAGATGCACGCGCGAAAAGCCGACGCAGGGCACAAAAATGATCGCCGCGATCAGCACCGGCCAGCGCCAGCGCGTGTGCCATGCCAGGAACACCGCGGTGGCGGCCAGCGTCATCGAGCCCATCGCGTGCCCGCTCGGGAAGCTGAAGGTGCTTTCCGGCGCGATCGATTCCCACAGGCTCGGGCGCGCGCGCTGGAACAGCTGCTTGCTGCCGATGTTCAACAGCGCCGAACCGGCGAAGGCGGTGGCGGCGAACAGCGTATCGCGCCAGCGCCGCCGGAAGGCGAGCGCGGCCACCAGCAGCAGGTCCAGCGGAATCACGCCCCACTGGTAGCCCAGCCGGGACATCAGCACGAAGAAGGCATCCAGCGCCGGCGAGGCCAGCCCATGCATGCGCCACAACAGCGCGTGGTCGAAATGCAGCGATTCGGCCTCGTGGATTTCGTCGGCCAGGGCCACGAAACCGGCCAGCGGCAGCAGCAGGCAGACGAACAGCACGACGATGCGCCAGGCGTTGTGCGCGAGCCAGGCGCGCACGCCGGCCGCTTCGCGCCGCGACTCAGCCGGCGTGGCGCGCATAGCGGCTCTCGACGTAGTCGTCGATCAGCGCCACGAACTCCTGCGCGATGTTCTCGCCCCGCAACGTCACCTTCTTCTCGCCGTCGACGAACACCGGCGCGGCCGGCGCCTCGCCGGTGCCGGGCAGCGAGATGCCGATGTTGGCGTGGCGCGACTCGCCCGGGCCGTTGACGATGCAGCCCATCACCGCCAGCGTCATGTTTTCCGCGCCCGGGTGGCTGACGCGCCACACCGGCATCTTCTCGCGCACGTGGTTCTGCACCACCTTGGCCAGCTCCTGGAAGAACTCGGAGGTGGTGCGGCCGCAGCCCGGGCAGGCCGTGACCATGGGCGTGAACGCGCGCTGCCCGGTGGTCTGCAGCAGTTCCTGCGCGACGATGACTTCCTGCGTGCGCGGCTGCCCAGGCTCGGGCGTGAGCGAGATGCGGATGGTGTCGCCGATGCCTTCCTGCAGCAGCACCGCCAGCGCCGCCGACGAGGCGACGATGCCCTTGCTGCCGATGCCGGCCTCGGTCAGGCCCAGGTGCAGGGCGAAATCGGAGCGGTTGGCCAGGTCGCGGTAGACCGCGATCAGTTCCTGCACGCCGCTGACCTTGGCCGACAGCACGATGCGCTCGCGCGGCAGGCCCAGTTCCACCGCGGTCTGCGCCGAATCCAGCGCCGAGCGGATCAGCGCCTCGCGCAGCACGCGGCCGGCGTCCCACGGCTGCTCGCGCTGGCTGTTCTCGTCCATCAGCTTCGCCGCCAGGGCCTGGTCCAGCGAGCCCCAGTTGGCGCCGATGCGCACCGGCTTGTCGTAGCGGATCGCGAACTCGATCAGCTGCGCGAACTGGGTGTCCTTCTTCCTGCCGAAGCCGACGTTGCCCGGGTTGATGCGGTACTTGGCCAGCGCCTCGGCGCAGGCCGGCTCGTTGCTCAGCAGCTGGTGGCCGTTGTAATGGAAATCGCCGATCAGGGGCACGTCGATGCCCATCATGCGCAGCTTGTCGACGATGCGCGGGATCGCCGCCGCCGATTCGGCATTGTTGACGGTCAGTCGCACCATCTCCGAACCGGCGCGCCACAGCTCGGCCACCTGGCGCACGCTGGCGGCGACATCGGCGGTGTCGGTATTGGTCATCGACTGGACGACCACCGGATGGCCGCCGCCCACTTTCACTCCGCCGATGTCGACGGCATGGGTGATGCGGCGGGGCCAGGCCGTGGCGTCGGCGGGCGGAGTCGGGCGGGTGACGGCGTCGTGCATGGCGCGCATTTTAGCGCGCCCGCCCGCCCCATCGCATGAACCACCGCGGGCGCCGGTGGGCCCCGGACGCATTACGATGCATGCCATGGATTCCCCGGATACCTCGTTCCTGCGCACCCTGTGCAGCCTGCGCTGGCTGGCCACCGCCGGCCAGGCCGGCGCGATCCTCGTCGCCACCTGGCTGCTGGGGCTGGACCTGCCGCTGCTGCCGCTGTGGAGCGGCGTCTGCATGCTGGCGCTGTTCAACCTGTACGTGCAGCTGCGCGTGCACGACAGCGACCCGGCGCCGGTCACCGCCTTCGGCCACATCCTGGTCGACGTCACCGTATTGACCTGGATGGTCGGCTGGAGCGGCGGCATCGCCAACCCGTTCGGTTCGCTGTTCCTGATCCTGATCGCGCTGGCCGCGCTCGCCCTGCCCCTGCGCTGGACCCACGCGGTGGCCGCGGCCTGCGTGGCCGGCTATGCGGTGAGCGCGGTGTTCGGGCTGCCGCTGCATGGCGGCTATTTCGATTCGATGAGCCTGCACCTGTGGGGCGCGGCGGCCAACTTCCTGCTCTCCAGCGTGGTCGTGCTGGTGTTCTCCACGCGCCTGGCCGCCGCGCTGCGCGAGCGCGAGAACCAGCTGGCGCTGCTGCGCGAACGCTTCGTGCGCAACGAGGGCATCGTCGCGCTGGCCACGCATGCGGCCTCGGTGGCGCACGAACTCAACACCCCGCTGGCGACCATGACCCTGCTCGCCGACGACATCGCCGAACAGTACGCCGGCGACCCGGCGATGCAGGAGGACATGGACACCCTGCGCGGGCTGCTGGTGCAGTGCCGCGAGCGGGTGCTGGCGCTGGCCGCGCCGGCGGAGGGCGCGCGCAGCCGCGCCCGCGTTTCGGTCGGCAACGTGCTGGAACAATGGCGGCTGGTACGCCCGACCGTGCACCTGCGCCGCAATGCCGACGCGCCGCTGCAGCTGGAGCTGGACCCGGGCGTCGGGCACCTGCTGCAGGTGCTGCTGAACAACGCCGCCGACGCAGGCGAACAGAACGGCCACGAGCAGGTGGACCTGGACATCCGCATCCGCGACGGGCAGCTGTACGGCGAAGTGCGCGACTACGGCCCCGGCTTCAACGCCAACCACGCCGCGCTGCCGGGTACCCTGTTCAACAGCGGCAAGACCGACGGCATGGGCGTGGGCCTGGCGCTGTCGCATGCCACCATCGAACGCCTGCACGGCGAGCTGTGGATGCGCCCGGCCGAAGGCCGCGGCGCGCGCGTCGGTTTCCGCCTGCCCCTTGCCAACCTGGAAGCGAACCCATGACCGTCCCCTCCTCCCACGGCCTGCTGGTCGACGACGACCCGCTGTACCTGCGCACCCTGCAGCGCAGCCTGGCCCGGCGCGAGATCGAGACCGCCACCGCCCATGACATCGCCGGCGCGCTGGAACAGGCCACGCGCGCGCCGCCTGCGTTCGCGCTGATCGACCTCAAGCTCGGCGGCGAGTCCGGGCTGGCGCTGATCCAGCCGCTGCGCGCGCTGCGCGCGGACATGCGCATCCTGCTGGTCACCGGCTACGCCTCCATCGCCACCGCGGTGGAGGCGATCAAGCTCGGTGCCGACGACTACCTGCCCAAGCCGGCCACGGTGCCGATGATCCTGCGCGCGCTGGGCGAAGCGGACGAAGGCGAAGAACACGAGGAGGTCGAGCCGCCCGACGCGATGACCCCGATCAGCCGCCTGCAGTGGGAGCACATCCAGCAGGCGCTGCACGAAACCGGCGGCAACGTCTCGGCCGCCGCGCGCCTGCTCGGCATGCACCGGCGTTCGCTGCAGCGCAAGCTGCTCAAGCGGCCGAGCCCGGAGCGCGATCCGAACCGGTGACGGCGCCGTCTCGCGCGCCGGGCGCGGAGTGGCTCAGCCCCGCTGGATGGACACCCCGCCGTCCACCCGCATCGCCGTGCCGGTGACGAACGAGGACGCCGGCGATACCAGGAACAGCGCCGCCGCCGCGATTTCCTCCGGCTGCGCCAGCCGCTTCAGCGCATGCAGGCGCGCCACCGCGCCCAGCGCCGCCTCGTCGGGGTTCATTTCGCGCGCCATCGGCGTATCGGTACCGCCGGGCAGCAGCGCATTGACGCGCAGGCCGGCAGCCCCGTATTCGGCCGCCAGCGCCTGCACCAGGCCGATGACGCCGGCCTTGCTGGCCGCATAGGCAGCCGTGCATGGAAAGCCGGCGGTGTGGCCGACGAAGGTCGAAGTGAATACCAGGCTGGCGCCGCTGCCGGTGCGCAGCAGCGAGGGGATCTGGTGCTTGGCGCCAAGGAAGGCGGCGGTGAGGTTGACGTCCATCGCGTGCTGCCAGTCGGGCAGCGCGACGTCGGGCGTGGGCTGCAGCGGCCCGAGCGCGCCGGCGTTGTTGAATGCCGCATGCAGCGGTCCGTACGTGTCCTCGGCATGCCGCACCAGCGCCTGCGCATAGGCCTCCTCGCGCACGTCGCCGGCCAGCCAGGTGGCGGCGCCGCCCGCGGCCTGGATCCGCGCAGCCAGCGCTTCCAGTTCGTTGCCGCGCCGGGCACCCAGCACCACGCGCGCGCCCTCGGCGGCGAACAGCAGCGCGGCGGCGCGGCCGATGCCGGAACTGGCGCCGGTGATCAATACAGTCCTGTCGTGCAATGCCTTCATGTCCTGCTCCTGATGGATGGAGCGCGGAGAATGGCGGCCTGGCGCATGCGGCGCTCGCCGGTATCGGACGTGGCATTGGCGATGGGCGAAAAAAGAAAGCCCGGCCTGCGCCGGGCTTTCCGTGTTGCTCCCGCCGTGGCTTACGCCGCGACGGTGTCGGCCACGTCCTTGTAGTCGGCGATCTGGTCGAAGTTCATGTAGCGGTAGATCTCCGCGCCGTTGGCGTTGATCACGCCGATGTCGGCCATGTACTCCTCCCGGGTCGGGATGCGGCCCAGGCGCGAGCAGATCGCCGCCAGCTCCGCCGAACCCAGGTACACATTGGTGTTGCGGCCCAGGCGGTTGGGGAAGTTGCGGGTCGAGGTCGACATCGCGGTGGAGCCTTCGCGGATCTGCGCCTGGTTGCCCATGCACAGCGAGCAGCCCGGCATTTCCATGCGTGCGCCGGCGCTGCCGAAGGTGCCGTACACGCCTTCCTTGGTCAGCTCGGAGGCATCCATCTTGGTCGGCGGGGCCACCCACAGGCGGGTCGGGATGTCGCGCTTGCCTTCCAGCAGCTTGGCCGCGGCGCGGAAGTGGCCGATGTTGGTCATGCACGAACCGATGAACACTTCATCGATCTTGGCGCCGGCCACGTCGGACAGGGTCTTCACGTCGTCCGGATCGTTCGGGCAGGCCACGATCGGCTCGTGGATGTCGGCCAGGTCGATCTCGATGACGGCGGCGTATTCGGCGTCGGCATCGGGTTCCAGCAGCTGCGGGTTGGCCAGCCAGGCTTCCATCTTCTCGACGCGGCGCGCCAGCGAGCGGGCGTCCTGGTAGCCCTCGGCGATCATCCACTTCAACAGCGTGATGTTGCTGTTGAGGTACTCGATGATCGGCTCCTTGTTCAGGCGCACGGTGCAGCCGGCGGCCGAACGCTCGGCCGAGGCGTCGGACAGCTCGAACGCCTGCTCCACCTTCAGGTCCGGCAGGCCTTCGATTTCCAGGATGCGGCCGGAGAAGATGTTCTTCTTGCCGGCCTTGGCCACGGTCAGCAGGCCCTGCTTGATGGCGTACAGCGGGATGGCGTTGACCAGGTCGCGCAGGGTCACGCCCGGCTGCATCTGGCCCTTGAAGCGCACCAGCACCGATTCGGGCATGTCCAGCGGCATCACGCCGGTGGCGGCGGCGAAGGCGACCAGGCCCGAACCGGCCGGGAACGAGATGCCCACCGGGAAACGGGTGTGCGAGTCGCCGCCGGTGCCGACGGTGTCGGGCAGCAGCATGCGGTTGAGCCAGCTGTGGATCACGCCGTCGCCCGGGCGCAGCGACACGCCGCCGCGGGTGGAGATGAATTCCGGCAGGGTGTGGTGGGTCTTCACGTCCACCGGCTTCGGATAGGCCGCGGTGTGGCAGAACGACTGCATCACCAGGTCGGCCGAGAAGCCCAGGCAGGCCAGGTCCTTCAGCTCGTCGCGGGTCATCGGGCCGGTGGTGTCCTGCGAACCCACCGAGGTCATCTTCGGTTCGCAGTAGGTGCCCGGGCGCATGCCCTGGCCTTCCGGCAGGCCACAGGCGCGGCCGACCATCTTCTGCGCCAGCGAGTAACCCTTGCCGGTATCGGCCGGCTGCACCGGCAGGCGGAACAGGTCGGTGGCCGGCAGGCCCAGCGCCTCGCGCGCCTTGGCGGTCAGGCCGCGGCCGATGATCAGCGGAATGCGGCCGCCGGCGCGCACTTCGTCGAACAGCACTTCGGACTTCACTTCGAACTCGGCGATCACCTCGCCGTTCTTCAGCGCCTTGCCTTCGTACGGGCGCAGCTCGACGACGTCGCCGTGCTCCATCTTCGACACGTCCAGCTCGATCGGCAGCGCGCCGGCGTCTTCCATGGTGTTGTAGAAGATCGGCGCGATCTTGCCGCCCAGGCACACGCCGCCGGCGCGCTTGTTGGGGATGTACGGGATGTCATCGCCCGTCCACCACAGCACGCTGTTGGTGGCCGACTTGCGCGAGGAACCGGTACCGACCACGTCGCCGACGTAGGCGACCAGGTGGCCCTTTTCCTTCAGCGCCAGGATCTGCTGGATCGGGCCGCGCTTGCCGTCTTCTTCCGGGGTGAACGGCGCGTCGTCGCGCTTGTTCTTCAGCATCGCCAGGGCGTGCATCGGGATGTCCGGGCGGGTGGTTGCGTCCGGCGCCGGCGACAGGTCGTCGGTGTTGGTCTCGCCCGGCACCTTGAACACGGTGACGGTCAGGCTCTGCGGCACTTCCGGCTTGCCGGTGAACCACTCGGCGTCGGCCCAGCTCTGCAGCACGGCCTGGGCGTTGGCGTTGCCGGCCCTGGCCTTTTCCTGCACGTCGTGGAAGGCATCGAATACCAGCAGGGTGTTCTTCAGCGCGTCGGCGGCGATGGCGCCGACCGCCGCGTCGTCCAGCAGCTGGATCAGCGGCGCGACGTTGTAGCCGCCGAGCATGGTGCCCAGCAGTTCGGTGGCGCGCTCACGGCTGATCAGGGCGTTCTTCTCGCTGCCGAAGGCGATCGCGGCCAGGTAAGAGGCCTTGACCTTGGCCGCATCGTCCACGCCGGCCGGCACGCGGTGGGTGATCAGGTCGAGCAGGAACTCGGCCTCGCCCGCCGGCGGGTTCTTCAGCAGTTCGATGACGTCGGCCGTCTGCTGTGCGCTCAGCGGCAGCGGCGGGATGCCAAGCGCGGCGCGCTCGGCTACGTGGTGGCGGTAGGCTTCCAACATGACAACTCCCGGGTGGTACGGATGAGGAATGGGGTATGGGCTCAGGCTTGCGGCACGATCAGCTTCAGGCCCTTGAAGTAGTCGCGATAAAACGTGTCGTTCCAGGTGATCAGGCCGTCGCACTGCAGCAGCGCGTGCGCGCCGACCATGAAATCGTCGATGCGGCGGGTGTCGCCGGCGTTGCGCTGGCGGTGGCGGCGGTGCATCTCGCCGGCGCGCAGCGCGGACTTGGCCTCCAGCGGGCTGAAATGGATGCCCATCTCCTCCAGCGCCTCCTGCACCTGCGCGCCGCCGCGCAGCGAGGCGCAGAGTTCGGCCAGCGTCGTGCCGCAGACCACCACGCGGCCGCCGACCAGGGCCTGCCGCAGGCAGGCCTCCACCGCGTCGGCGCGCGGGCCGTCGCTGAGCAGTTCGATCAGCACCGGGGAGTCGACCGCGATCATGCGTCGCCGGCTTCGTCGCGCACGGTGCGCACGGCCTGTTCGGCCGACTCGAAGCCGTCCAGCGCGAACTTGCCGCGGGCGCGGGAAATGGCGTCGTCCACGCTCTTGCGCAGGATGATGCGGCTGCCTTCCAGCTCGACCTTCAGCAGCGTGCCCTTGGTCAGGCCCAGCGCGTCGCGCACGGCCTTGGGCAAGGTGATCTGTCCGCGTTCAGCAACGGTGGCTTCCATCGGGCGCCCTCCAAAGTATGCACGAATTATACATACCTCCGCCCGCATACCCAAGCGCACCGGCATGCTTCGACGCCGCCGTAAGGCTTGTGCCACAAGGCCCGGCGCCTGTCCCGTGACATGACTGCAACAAACCGGTGCGTATGCTGAAGGGCCTGCGCGGCCCCGCCCCGGGGAAGATCGTCCATACTCGGGCGACCGGTTACTGAACGGGGCTCCGCCCCAGCCAGCGGGCGCACCTCCGCGCCGCCGCACGCCATCCGCAACAGGAGTCAGCCATGAGCGATTCGTTCTCCACCCGCAGCCAACTCACCGTCGGCGACCAGACCTACGCCTACTGCAGCCTGCCCAGGCTGGGCGAGCGCTTCGACATCTCGCACCTGCCCTACTCGATGAAGATCCTGCTGGAGAACCTGCTCCGGCACGAGGACGGCGGCCAGACCGTGGGCCCGGAGCACATCGAGGCGGTGGCCAAGTGGGACCCGAAGGCCGAGCCGGACACCGAGATCGCCTTCATGCCGGCGCGCGTGGTGCTGCAGGACTTCACCGGCGTGCCCTGCGTGGTGGACCTGGCGGCGATGCGCGATGCGGTCACCCGGCTGGGCGGCCGCGCCGAGCAGATCAACCCGCTGATCCCCTCCGAACTGGTGATCGACCACTCGGTGCAGGTGGACGTGTTCGGCCGCCCCGATGCGCTGGACGTCAACGGCCGCATCGAGTTCGAGCGCAACCGCGAGCGCTACAGCTTCCTGCGCTGGGGCCAGAAGGCGTTCGAGAACTTCAAGGTGGTGCCGCCGAACACCGGCATCGTGCACCAGGTGAACCTGGAGAACCTGGCCCGGGTGGTGATGGAGCGCGACGTGGACGGCACCCGCTGGGCCTTCCCGGACACCGTGTTCGGCACCGATTCGCACACCACCATGATCAACGGCATCGGCGTGCTCGGCTGGGGCGTGGGCGGCATCGAGGCCGAAGCCGCCATGCTCGGCCAGCCCTCGTCGATGCTGATTCCGCAGGTGGTCGGCTTCAAGCTCACCGGGCGCCTGCCCGAAGGCGCCACCGCCACCGACCTGGTACTGACCGTCACCCAGATGCTGCGCAGGCTGGGCGTGGTCGGCAAGTTCGTCGAGTTCTACGGCAACGGCCTGCAGCACCTGCCGCTGGCCGACCGCGCCACCATCGCCAACATGGCGCCGGAGTACGGCGCCACCTGCGGCATCTTCCCGATCGACGCCGAATCGCTGAACTACCTGCGCCTGTCCGGGCGCAGCGACGCGCAGATCGCGCTGGTCGAAGCCTATGCCAGGGCGCAGGGCCTGTGGCACGAGCCGGACAGCCCGCACGCGCAGTACAGCGCCACGCTGGAGCTGGACATGGGCACGGTGCAGCCGTCGCTGGCCGGGCCCAAGCGCCCGCAGGACCGCGTGCTGCTGCAGGACGTGCGCCAGAATTTCGCCGACGCCCTGGGCGGGCTGACCGCCAACCGCGACCGCCGCAACGGCGAGGTGGCCGATTTCATCAACGAGGGCGGCGGCGCGGCGGTCGGCAACGAGCAGCTGGCCAAGGGCCACGCCGACATCGAGATCGAAGGCCGCAGGGTGCGGTTGAAGGACGGCGCGGTGGTGATCGCCGCGATCACCTCGTGCACCAACACCTCCAACCCGGCGGTGATGATCGGCGCCGGCCTGCTGGCGCGCAACGCCGCCGCTCGTGGCCTGACCCGCCAGCCGTGGGTCAAGACCTCGCTCGGGCCGGGTTCGCGCGTGGTCACCGATTACCTGGAAAAGGCCGGCGTGCTGAAGGAGCTGGAGAAGCTGGGCTTCTACGTGGTCGGCTATGGCTGCACCACCTGCATCGGCAACTCCGGCCCGCTGCCCACCGAGGTCAGCGCCGGCATCGCCGCCGGCGACCTGGTGGTGGCGTCGGTGCTGTCTGGCAACCGCAACTTCGAAGGCCGCGTGCACCCCGAGGTCAAGACCAACTACCTGGCCTCGCCGCCGCTGGTGGTGGCCTATGCCATCGCCGGCACGGTCAACATCGACCTGACCCGCGAACCGCTGGGCAAGGACCGCGACGGCAACGACGTGTACCTGCGCGACATCTGGCCGAGCAACAAGGAGATCGGCGACGTGATCGCCGCCACCGTCGGCCCGGAGATGTTCAAGCAGAACTACGCCGACGTGTTCAAGGGCGACAGCCGCTGGGCGCGGATCGAGTCGCCGGAAGGCCAGGCCTACCTGTGGAACGCGGATTCGACCTACATCAAGAACCCGCCCTACTTCGACGGCATGACCATGGCCGTGGGCAGCATCGCCGACATCCATGGCGCGCGCGTGCTGGGCCTGTTCGGCGACTCGATCACCACCGACCACATCTCCCCGGCCGGCAACATCAAGAAGGATTCGCCCGCCGGCCGTTTCCTGCAGTCGCGCGGCGTGCAGCCGGCCGACTTCAACAGCTACGGCAGCCGTCGCGGCAACGACGACGTGATGGTGCGCGGCACCTTCGCCAACATCCGCATCAAGAACCTGATGTTCGGCGGCGAGGAAGGCGGCAACACCCTGTACTTCGGCGCGCAGCCGCCGGAGAAGATGTCCATCTACGACGCCGCCATGAAGTACAAGGCCACGGGCACGCCGCTGGTGGTGGTCGCCGGCAAGGAATACGGCACCGGCTCCTCGCGCGACTGGGCGGCCAAGGGCACCAACCTGCTGGGGGTCAAGGCAGTGATCGCCGAGAGCTTCGAGCGCATCCACCGCTCCAACCTGGTCGGCATGGGCGTGCTGCCGCTGCAGTTCCTGTCCGGCGAGAACGCACAGACGTTCGGTCTGGACGGCTCGGAGACCTTCGACATCATCGGCCTGGAGGACGGCCAGTCCAAGCGCGCCACCGTCACCGCGACCCGCGCCGATGGCAGCCGCGCCACCTTCCAGGCGCATGTGCTGCTGCTGACGCCGAAGGAGGTGGAGTACTTCCGCAACGGCGGCCTGCTGCAGTACGTACTCCGCCAGCTGGCAGCGAAGAAGGTGGCGTGATCGCCCGTTGAACCGCGGAAGACCGGCCCCGCGCAGCGCGCGGGGCGTTCGCCCGGACCGCGCGGCAGTGCCGCGCCGACGGTCCGGCCTCACCCGCAACGGCGGCCTGCTGCAGTACGTACTCCGCCAGCTGGCAGCGAAGAAGGTGGCGTGATCGCCCGTTGAACGACGGTAAGGAAAGCGGCCTGGTCGCGCTGCATGCCCCTCTCCCGCCGGGAGAGGGGTTGGGGTGAGGGCAACCCGGAGTACGGACGGCGCTTCCGTCCTCCTCCCTCCTTCAGGCGCCTTCGCCCAGAGGGAGAAGCGAGCCGCTCCGCAGATGCGTTACTCGAACGCGCCGACGCTGTCGTGGCTGAGGTTGTCGAAGCGGGTGTATTCGCCGAAGAACTTCAGCTTGCACGAGCCGGTCGGGCCGCCGCGGTGCTTGCCGATGATGATCTCGGCCAGGCCCTTGTCCGGCGAGTTTTCCTTGTTGTAGTACTCGTCGCGGTAGATGAACACGATCATGTCCGCGTCCTGCTCGATGGCGCCCGATTCGCGTAGGTCGGCCATCACCGGGCGTTTGTCGGTACGCGTTTCCAGCGAGCGGTTGAGCTGGGACAGCGCGATCACCGGCACGTTCAGTTCCTTGGCCAGGCCCTTGAGCGAACGGCTGATCTCCGAGATCTCGGTGGCTCGGTTCTCGCTGTTGCCCGGCACGCTCATCAGCTGCAGGTAATCGATCACCACCAGGCCCAGGTCGTGCTCGCGCTTGAGCCGGCGGCACTTGGAGCGCAGCACTTCCGGCGACACGCCCGGGGTGTCGTCGATGAAGATCTTGGTTTCCTTGAGCATGCGGATGGCGCTGGTGACGCGGCTCCAGTCCTCGTCCTCGAGCTGGCCGGTGCGCAGCCGCTGGGCATTGATGCGGCCGTTGGAGGAGATCAGGCGCATGGCCAGCTGCGCGGCCGACATTTCCATCGAGAACACCGCCACGCCCTTCTTCGACTTGATCGCCGCGTACTCGGCGATGTTCAGCGCAAAGGTGGTCTTGCCCATCGCCGGGCGCGCGGCCAGGATGATCAGGTCGGTGGGCTGCAGGCCGGCGGTCATCGCGTCGAAATCGTTGTAGCCGGTCGGCAGGCCGGTGATGTTGCCGCCGTTCTCGAAGCGGTTGCGCAGCTCCTCGAACGCATCCTTCAGCGCGCCGGGCATGGCCACGAAGTCGCTGCGCCCGCGCGCGCCCTGCTCGGCGATGGCGAACACCGATTTCTCCGCGGCGGCCAGCAGCTCGGTGCTGTCGCGGCCCTCGGGCTGGAAGCCGTCGTTGACGATGTCGGTGCCGACCTGGATCAGCTGCCGCAGCACCGCCTTGTCGCGCACGATCTCGGCGTAGGCGCCGATGTTGGCCGCCGACGGCGTGGTGCTGGCCAGTTCGATCAGGTAGGCGCCGTCGCCGACCTGTTCCAGCTTGCCCTGCGACTCGAACCACTCGCCCAGCGTCACCGCGTCGAACGGGCGGTCGCGCTCGGACAGCTCGCGGATGGCGCGGTAGATCAGCTGGTGGTCGCGGCGGTAGAAATCCTTCTCGGTCAGCGCCTCGTTGACCCGGTCGAAGGCCTCCGGCGCCAGCATCAGGCCGCCCAGCACCGCCTGCTCGGCCTCGACCGAATGCGGTGGCACGCGCAGGCTGTCGATGCTGCGCTGTTCGCCGCGCTCTGCGCGGTCGTTGCGGTCGGAACGGAAGCTGGGGCGGGCGGACATGGAAACCTTTGTGCAGCAGGAAAACGACCCGGCCATGGTAGGCCGATGCGGGCCGGCAATGTGGGGATAACTCCGTGGACAAGCTGTCGGCAGCCCGTGGATGTGGCCGCCAGGCCTGCTTCACAAGGGCCGCGCCGGTGCCGTCACGGAAAACCCCGGCCCGGCATCGCGCGGACGCCGGGGCCCCGATTATGGCCCGATCGGTTGCCGCCGACCGCCTTCAGCGTCGCGCGTGCGTCCCGATCCAGTCCAGGAAACGGTCGACAAAGCCCTGCAGGAAGCGCCGCGTACCGTCGTTGGTCACGCTGCCGTCGGCCTCGATCAGCCCTTCCTTGTACTGCAGGAAGGCTTCGGGCTGGGCCATCACCGACAGGTTCACGAACACCAGCACGTTGCGCAGGTGCTGCTGGGCCATCGCCGTGCCGGCCGCGCCGGGCGAGGTGCCGATCACCGCCGCCGGCTTGCCGTCGAAGGCGCTGTCGCCATAGGGGCGCGAGGCGGTGTCGATGGCGTTCTTGAGCACGCCGGGGATGGAGCGGTTGTATTCGGCGGTGACGAACAGCACCGCGTCGGCCTGGCGGATCCCGTCCTTCAGCCGCGTGCCCTGCGCCGGGAAGTCGCTGTCGCGGTCCTGGTTGTAGAGCGGGATGTCGTCGATGCGCAGGTAGTCGAAGCGCGCGCGGCCGCCGGCCAGCTTTTCCAGGGCCAGCGCCAGCCGGCGGTTGTGGGATTCCTTGCGCAGACTGCCGACGAGCACGGCGATGCGGTACGGTTCCATGGCGACCTCGCTCCGGGAAGGGTCGGGCCAGCCTAGCCGGCCGTTCCTTCGCGGCCGGTGAAGGCGTCAGCCGGCGCGGACCTGCGCGCGCTGCGCCTGCCAGTGCGCCTGCCAGGCCTGGAACATCAGCACGTTCCACAGATGGGTATGCCACTTGCGCTCGCCCTGGCCGAAGCGCCGCCACAGTGCCGTGACCGCGGCCTCCTCGAACATGCCGTCCTGGCGCAGCCGCCGCGGGTCGAGCAGGTCACCGGCCCAGTCGCGCAGGTCGCCACGCAGCCACTGAGTCACCGGCGCGCCGAAGCCGCGCTTGCCGCGGAACACCATCGCATCGGGCAGGTAGCGCCGCAGCACCTGCTTGGGCAGGTACTTGCTGGTGCCGTCGCGCAGCTTCAGGCCCAGCGGCAGCGACCAGGCGAACTCGGCCACGTTCCAGTCCAGCAGCGGCGCGCGCGCCTCCAGGCTGGCCGCCATGCTGGTACGGTCGACCTTGCACAGCAGGTCGTCGGCCAGGTAGGTGGTGAAGTCGGCCAGCATCATCGCGTCGGCCGGGCCGCCCCGCCCCTGCAGCGGGTCGGGCTCGCTGTAGAAGGTGGCCGGCTCGCGCGCGCCGCGCACCGCCGCGGCCGGGTCGCGCCAGCGCGAGATGCGGTTGCGGTAGACATCGCCGATGCCGGTCGCGCCGGTTTCGGCCAGCAGCGCGGCCAGGCCGCCGGCGCGCGCATCCTCGCCCTGCGCATGGGCATGGCGCCCCATCCAACGCCGCAGCGGCGCCGGCACGCGCTGCAGGGCGCGCCAGTTGCGCAGCGCGCGCTGGTAGCGGGTATAGCCGAAGAACAGCTCGTCGCCGCCGTCGCCGGACAGGGCCACGGTGACGCCGTGCCGCGCCAGCCGCGCGACCAGCGCGGTGGGTACCTGCGAGGCGTCGGCGAAGGGCTCGTCGAACATCGCCGGCAGCTGCGGCACCACCGCCAGCGCATCGGCGCCGCTGACGTACAGCTCGGTGTGGTCGCAGCCCAGGTGGGTGGCCACTTCCCTGGCCAGCGGCGCCTCGTCGTGGTCCGAGTCCTCGAAGCCGATGCTGAAGCTGTGCACCGGCTGCGCGCTCTGCGCCTGCATCATCGAAGCGACGAGGGCCGAATCGGTGCCGCCGGACAGGAACACGCCCACCGGCACATCGGCCACCATGCGCAGCGCCACGGCCTGGCGCAGCTGCCGGTCCAGCGCGTCGGCGGCCTCGGCCTCGCTGCCGGCGAACGGCGCGGCCAGGCAGGCGGCCATGCGTTCGCGCGCGTCCCAGTAGGCCCGCTGCGCCTGCGCGGGCCGGTGCGCGGCGGCGCCGGCCGCCACCGCCGCCGCGTCCAGGTGCAGCACGCGGCCGGGCATCAGCTTGAAGGCGCGCTCGTGGATGCAGTGCGGCGCCGGGATGTAGTCCAGCCGCAGCAGCAGGCTCAGCGCGTCGCGGTCGATGCCGTTGTCGAACCCCGGATGGCGCCACAGCGCCTTCAGCTCGGAACCGAACACCAGCGTGTCGCCGGCCCAGCCGTAGTACAGCGGCTTCTTGCCGACGCGGTCGCGGGCCAGCGACAGGCGCTGCTCGCGGCGGTCCCACAGCGCGAGGGCGAACATGCCGTTGCAGCGGCGCAGCGTCGCCTCCAGGCCCCACTGCATGATGGCCGCCAGCAGCACCTCGGTATCGGAATGGCCGCGGAAGCCGTGGCCGAGCGGCTCCAGCTCGGCGCGCAGCGCGGCGAAGTTGTAGATCTCGCCGTTGTAGGCCAGCCAGTAGCGGCCGTCATTGGAGGCCATCGGCTGGTGGCCCAGCGGCGACAGGTCGAGGATGCTCAGCCGCCGGTGCGCCAGCGCCACGCCGGCGGCGGCGTCCACCCAGACGCCGCGGTCATCCGGGCCGCGATGGGCCAGGGCATCGCCCATCGCGCCGGCCAGCGCCGCCAGTTCCGCTTCCTGCAACCGCGCCTGCGATTGCAGGATTCCCGCCAGTCCACACATACGAATCGTTATCCACGCGCCAGCCCGGCTGCGGCGCTCACCACGTCATTGTCGCCCGGAAGCACCAGCAATGCCGCACCGGCCAGCGGCGTGTAGGTGTCCGCGCCCGTCACCCGGCGCAGCGGCACGGCGCCGAGGCCGGCCTCGGCCAGCGCGGTGATCACGCCCTCGCCCACGCCGGCGCTGTGCCGGCCTTCGTCCAGCACGATGATGCGCCTGGCGCCGCGCGCCTGGTCGGCGATCCAGGCGGCGTTGAGCGGCACCAGCCAGCGCAGGTCCACCACCCGCACCTTCCAGCCCTGCGCCGCCTCGATGGCCCTGGCCGCGCGCAGCGCCATCGGCACGCCGTTGCCGTAGGTGATGATCAGAAGATCATCGTTGCCCTCGCCATAGACCCGGCCCTGGCCCAGTTCCAGCGCCTGCTCCGGCGCCGGGTACGGGAACAGCCACTGGCCGTCGCCGGCCTCGTGCAGGTCCTTGGTCATGTACAGCGCGATCGGCTCCAGGAACACGCAGACGCGTCCGTCCACCTTCGACAGCGCCGCCAGCGTGCGCAGCATCATCGCCGCGTCGTCGCCGCGCGAGGGGCAGCCGACCACCAGCCCGGGGATGTCGCGGATGGCGGCGATCGAGTTGTCGTTGTGGAAATGGCCGCCGAAGCCCTTCTGGTAGCCCAGCCCGGCGATGCGGATCAGCATCGGGTTGCGGTACTGGTCGTTGGAGAAGAACTGCAGCGAGCAGGCTTCGCCGCGCACCTGGTCGATGGCGTTGTGCAGGTAGGCCAGGTACTGGATTTCCGGCACCGGCAGCATGCCCATGTTGGCGAAGCCCTGGGCCATGCCCAGGATCATGGTCTCGTCGAGCAGGGTGTTGAACACCCGGCGCGGGCCGAAGGCCTTGTGCAGGCCCTTGGTCACCGTATAGACGCCGCCCTTCTGCGCCACGTCCTCGCCGAACAGCAGGGTGTCGGGGTATTTGCAGAACAGGTCGTGCAGGGCCTGGTTGATCTGGATGGCCAGGTGCCGCGGCGGCAGGTTCTCCGGCAGCGACGCCTCGCCGCCGAACACCTGCAGGCGGCGCTCGCCGTAATCGGCGCGGGCGGCCTCGGCGCGCACCTTGTCCGGGGTATGCGGCGCCAGCGGCGCCATCACGTCCTCCAGCGAAGTCAGGCGCGGGCGCCGGTCCGCCTCCTCGGCGGCTTCGAAGCAGCGCGCGCGGGTGCGCTCGTACAGCGCCAGCACCTCGTCCGCGCTCATCGCCCCGGATTCGACCGCGATCTGCGCCGAGCGCAGCAGCGGGTCGCCCGCCTCCACCGCGCACAGTTCCTCCAGCGCGCGCCACTCGATCTCGAAGTCGGTACCGGCGTGGCCCATGATGCGGGTGGTGCGCAGGTGCAGGAAGGTCGGCCGGCGCGTGCGGCGGCAGTGCTCGACCGCGCGCTCCACGTCGGCGTAACCGGCGGCCAGGTCCAGGCCGTCGGCGAAGAAATAGTCCAGGTCCGGGCGGTGGCGGAAGCTCTCGGCGATCCAGCCGCTGGGCGTCTTCACCGAGATGCCGATGCCATTGTCCTCGCACACGTACAGCACCGGCGCCGGCAGCTTCTGGTAGGCCGTCCACGAGGCGGCGTTGAACGCGGTCTGCGCGGTGGCATGGTTGGCCGAGGCATCGCCGAAGGAGCAGATGGCGATGCTGTCCTCGGGCACCGGCAGCGCCAGCCCGAGCCGCTTGCCGGCCTCGATCGCCATCGCCGTGCCCAGCGCCTTGGGCAGGTGCGAGGCGATGGTCGAGGTCTGCGGCAGCACCCACAACGGCTTGCTGCCCCACACCTTGTGGCGGCCGCCGCTGGCCGGGTCCTCGGCGCTGGCGGCGAAGCTCAGCGCCGAATCCATGACCGGGTCCATGCCCGGCAGCTTGCGGAAGCGCTCGGCCATGAAGCCGCCGGAGCGGTAGTGCAGGAACGCCGGGTCGGTGCGGCGGGTGGCGCGCGCCACCATCGCATTGCCCTCGTGGCCGGACGAACCGATGGTGTAGAAGACCTTGTTCTGCACGCGCAGCACGCGCGCCATCAGGTCCAGGTGGCGGCTGATCAGCTGCGATTCGAACAGTTCGCGGAAGCCCCGCACGTCCAGCCCGCTGCCCGGCAGCACCGGCGCGCCGTCCTGCGGTGCGCCGGCCGGCCCCTGCGCCAGGCTCTTCACGAATTCGATGAAATTGGTGTCGCAGATCTCGGCGCGGTTCAGGCCCTTCATGCGGGCCGGAATGGGGTTGGGTACACGGGCGAACATCAGGCGGGACTCCACGGTGCAGGCAGGTTGGAAGGACGGATCAGGGCGACGCGGCGAAGTGGCGCAGCACCTCCGGCGGCGGATCGGGCATGGCCACGAAGCCGGGCCGGGCGCGGACCGCCTGCAGCCAGCGGCCGATGGCCGGATAGGAATCCAGGGCGATGCCGCCGTCGGCGGCCACCGCGGTATAGGCGAACAGGGCGATGTCGGCGATGCCGTAGTCCGGTCCGGTGAACCAGGCGTGCGCGGACAGGTGCCGTTCCATCAGCGCCAGCGCCGCGTGGCCGCGCTCGCGCAGCCGCGGCAGTTCCTGCCGGCGCGGCGAATCCGGCGGCGTCCAGCCGCTGATGAAACGCGCCACCGCGATGTACGGCTCATGGCTGTACTGCTCGAAGAACATCCACGACAGCGCCTGCGCGCGCTGCCAGCCATCGGCCGGCAGGAACGGCGTGCCTTCGGCCAGCCAGAACAGGATCGCGTTGGATTCGACCAGCACGCGCCCGTCGTCGCGTTCGACCAGCGGCACCCTGCCGGCCGGATTGAGCGCCAGGAAGGCCGGCGTGCGGGTCTGCCCGCCGGCGCTGTCCACCTCGACCCAGCGGTAGCGCGCGCCCATTTGCTCCAGCAACAGACGGACCTTGTGGCAGTTACCCGAAGTGGACATGCCATACACCGTCAACGCAGCACCTGGATTGCTCAACGACACGATTCCCCACACCGCCGACTGGCAGGCGATCCCGCCATCTGACCGGAACCGGGGCCGTCTGGTAAAGCTGCGACCGCAGCAAAATCTACGGCGCGGGGCCGCGCGCATCGGCACGACGCCGCCACGCAGCGGGCAACGCCCGGCGGGCATGGACCGCACGCCCGCGCCCGCCGATGGATGCGGTTGAAACGATGCCTCAGCGGCGCGCCTGCCAGGCCTGCCGCGTCTGCCCCCACACCTCGACGTCGACCTCGTGCGGCGGCGGCAGGCGCGTGGCGCGCAGCACCTGCGAGCCCAGCTTGCGCGCCACCGCCTGCGAGTTGTGGTTGTCCGGCGCGATGGTGTGGATCACCTCGTCCCAGCCCAGCGCGTCGAACGCCCAGTCGATGGCCGCGCGCGCGGCCTCGGGCGCATAACCGCGCCCCCAGCAGGCCGGCACGATGCTCCAGCCCACCTCCGGCCCCGGCCAGCCATGAGGCTGCCACGGCCCCACCCGGCCCACCCAGCGCCCGCTGTCCTTCTCGATCACCGAGAACATCGAATAGCCCTGCAGCTGCCAGCTGCCGGTGATCGTGGCCAGGCTGCGCCACGCCACCGACGGCGCCTGCACGCCGCCCAGGTGCTCCATCGCCACCGGGTCGGCGCAGAACGCGGCGAACGCGTCGAAATCCTCCACCGACGGCGGCCGCAGCAGCAGCCGCCCGGTTTCCACGCGCAGGTCGAAAATGCTCATCGCGGGCTCTCCATGGTTTCCGGCCCGCCACGCTACCACCCTGCGCGGGGCTCAGGCCGTCATGCGTCCGCTGATCGCGCCATAGGCCAGGCGCACGGCCTCGAAACCGTGCTTGCGTTCCAGGCGGCGCACGATGAAATGCCCGCGCGCCATGTCCTGGTAGTAGCCGGTGAACATCGTGTTCAAGGTGGCGCCGGCCACCGCGCCGATCACCGGCACCGCCTGCGCGGCGAATTTCTCCGAGACCACCACGCCGAAGCGGGCGGCGACCTTCTCCACGATCCGCGCCAGCCACTTGCCGGCCTCCTTCGGCCCCAGCCCCAGCAGCAGGCCATGGCTGCCGCTGAGCGTGGTGCCGGCCAGCTCCGCCGACAGGTGCCGCATCAGCTCGGTGGTGAAGCCGCGCGCCAGGTAATAGCCGGTTTCGCTGGCGTCGTCGCCGTCGGAATTTCCGCCCAGCGCGAACACTTCCAGGCAGGCCTGGCGGGTGGCGAAGTCGTCCAGGTCGAAGCCTTCGCTGCGGGCGATGTCGGCCACCGCGCGCATGATGATGGTGGTGGACAGCGGCAGCTCGACCACCAGCGCCGGCAGGCCGCCTGCGCCGCCCAGCGCGCCGGAAGCGGCGGCGGCCAGCTTGTGCAGGCGTGGCGAGGCCGGCTTGCCGGGCTGCGTCCGGTCCATGCTCCACAGCGCGGCCTGCGCGGCCTTGTGCAGCGCGGCCTCGGCCGCGCCCTGGAGGCGCCGGGATACGCCCGCGGGCAGCCGGCGCACCGCGAACTCCAGCGGCGAGCCGACCAGGTTGGCCATGCGCGCGCTGAGCGTCGGCGCTTCCAGCAGCGCCACCGCGCGCCGCAGGTCGGCCATGTCCTGCGCGCTGTCGGCCAGCGTCGGCACCAGCCCGCCCATGGCTCAGGCCGGCTCGGCCACGCCCGGCAACCCGGCCAGCGCGCCCATGTACTGGCGGTAGTGGCGCAGTTCGGCGATCGAATCGTGCACGTCGCTCAGCGCGGTGTGGCTGGAGTTCTTGCCCACGCCGGCGGCGATGGCCGGCGCCCAGCGCCGGGCCAGTTCCTTGACCGTGGACACGTCCAGGTTGCGGTAATGGAAATAGCGCTCCAGGCGCGGCATCTGCCGGTGCAGGAAACGACGGTCCTGGCAGATGGAGTTGCCGCACATCGGCGAGGCGCCGGCCTTGATCCAGTCCTGCAGGAAGGCGATGGTCCGCGCCTCGGCCTGGCCCAGGGTGACGTCGCTGTCGAGCACGCGCTGCCACAGCCCCGAACGGCGGTGCTGGTTGCGGTTCCATTCGTCCATCGCCTCCAGCGTCGCCAGCGGATGGGCGATGGCGAACTCGGGGCCTTCGGCCAGCACGTTGAGCTGGGCATCGGTGACCACGGTGGCGATCTCGATGATCGAATCGTTGTCCGTGTCCAGCCCGGTCATTTCCAGATCGATCCAGATCAACCGGTCGTTGCCTGTGCTGTTGTCCGTCATGTAGCGCCTCGTGCAGGGCCGGCGGCAGCGGCGCCGGCGGGATATCGGGCGGCCATGATACGCCGCGGCTCCGTCGCGCCGCGTGCATGCCCTGGCGTCAGCCGCCGTCCTCGGGCAGCAGCGGCCGGCCGCGCTTGGCGCGGAAATAGTTGGTCAGGCGCAGCCCCGCCTCGCGCGCCAGCACGCCGCCGGCGACGTCGACGCGGTGGTTGTGGCGCGCATCGCCCAGCAGGTCGAACACGCTGCCGCAGGCGCCGGTCTTGGGGTCGGTGGCGGCGTACACCACGCGCGCCACCCGCGCGTGCACCAGCGCCATCGCGCACATCGCGCAGGGCTCCAGCGTCACGTACAGGGTGCAGCCGACCAGGCGGTGGTTGCCGAGCCGGGCGCCGGCCTCGCGCATGGCCACGATCTCGGCATGCGCGCTGGGGTCGTGGCGGGCGATGTTGAGGTTCCAGCCCTCGCCCAGCAGCTGCCCGTCGGCGCCGACCAGCACCGCGCCCACCGGGATCTCGTCGAACTCGCGCTGCGCGCGTTCGGCCAGCGCCAGCGCGTGGCGCATCCAGCGCACGTCGGTTTCCGGCTCGTGCGCGGCGGCGTTCATCGTGCACCTTCCGGTGCGGGCGCCATGCCGGCATGACGCAGGTGCACCAGCGGGTAAGGCCGCCCCTGGCCGTCCAGCGGCGAACGCCCGGTCTCGACGAAGCCCATGCGCGTGTAGAACGCCATCGCCTGCGGATTCTGCGCGTTGACGTCGGTGCCCAGGCGCGGACTTTGGCGCAGCGCCTGCTCCACCAGCCGGCGGCCCAGCCCGCGGCCATGGTGGGCCGGATCGACGAACAGCGCTTCGAGGTGGCCGTCCACGACCAGCATGAAGGCCAGCGGCACGTCGTCCGCATCCACCGCCAGCAGCAGTGGCGCATGGGGCAGGAAAGCGCGGACCTCGGCCTCGATGGCCTGGCGGTCGGCGTCGGCCAGGAAATGATGGGTGGCATCGACGGCGCGGCACCAGATGTCGATGACGCGGGCGCCGTCGTGCGGGCGCGATGGACGCAGTGTCGGCATGGTTCGCAGTCCGGAAGGGTCCCGGGAACGCGCCCGGCGCTGCAGGCGTCCGGACCGTGGAGATGGCGGGCAGAGTGGGATTCGAACCCACGGAAGGTTTGACCCTTCGCCGGTTTTCAAGACCGGTGCCTTAAACCGCTCGGCCATCTGCCCGTGACTGTCGCGCCGATGCCTGCGCACCGGCCGGGGGCGCGCATTCTCGCACGCCGCCATCGTTTCTGCTCAACCGGCCTCGATCGCCAGCGCGCCCATGGTGGAGGCGCGGATCTTCTCCTTGGCGCGCTCGCAGGCGCCGCCGCAGTCCAGGCGCGAAGCCTCCAACTGCGGCGGAAGGTGCTCGGCCAGGAAGTCGATGAACACCCGCACCGCCGGCAACAGCCCGCGGCGCGAGGCGAACACCGCATGGCAGATGCCCTGCGGCAGCGACCAGTCCGGCAGCACCACTTCCAGCTCGCCGTTGCGCACCGCTTCGGCGCAGACCGTTTCCGGCAGCATGGTGATGCCGAACCCATCCTTGACCATGCTCTGCAGCAGCGGGAAATCGAAGCCGGCCACGCGCGGCTGCAGGTCCACGCGGCTGACCACGCCGCCGGGGCCGTGCAGTTCCCAGCGCTGCCGCGCCTCGTCCTCGCTGATGCTCAGGGTGACGTGCTGGGCCAGGTCGTCCGGCGTCTTGGGCCGGCCGGCGCGGTCCAGGTATTTCGGGCTGGCGACCAGCAGTTCCTGCACCTGGCCGAAGCTGCGCATCACCAGGCTGCCGTCGTCGTCCAGGCGCGAGCGCACCCGCAGCGCCACGTCGTAGCCTTCGTTGATGATGTCCACGCGGCGGTTGCTGATGTTCAGCTGCAGCCGCACCTTCGGGTACTGCTCCAGGAATTTCGGCAGCAGCTTGGGCAGCTGCATCTGCGCCAGCGACACCGGCACGCTGGCGCGCACCAGCCCGCGCGGCTCGGCGCTGAGGCGGTCCACCACCTCGCGCGCGGCCTGCGCCTCGGCCAGCATGGTCTGCGCATGGCGGTGCACGCTCATGCCAACGTCGGTCACCGCGAAGCGCCGGGTCGAGCGCTGCAGCAGGCGCACGCCCAGATCGGTTTCCAGCTGGCTGATGCGCCGGCTCAGGCGCGACTTGGGAATGCCCAGCGCACGCTCGGCGGCGGCGAAGCCGCCATGGTCCACCACCATCGCGAAGTAGTAGAGGTCGTTGAGGTCCTGCATGGATTGATCCCACAACTGGAACGAATCGTGGAATTCAACCACCTTTGTCCTGATTTTACAAATCAGGCCCCAAACAGTCTTGTATCCATCCCTGTGTTCGTAGGAGCGACTTCAGTCGCGATGGGGCTTTACCGGGACAGCCCCATCGCGACTGAAGTCGCTCCTACCGGGCGAGCCGTACAGCAAAAGGCCCGCATCGCTGCGGGCCTTCGCATGAACGACAGCGGCAATCCGCCTCAGCCAATCCGCTCCAGACCACCCATGTACGGGCGCAGCACGTCCGGCACGGTGATCGAGCCGTCGGCGTTCTGATAGTTCTCCATCACCGCGATCATCGCCCGGCCCACCGCCACGCCCGAGCCATTGAGCGTGTGCACCAGTTCCGGCTTGCCGGTGGCGGGGTTGCGCCAGCGCGCCTGCATGCGCCGGGCCTGGAAATCGCCGCAGTTGGAGCACGAGGAAATCTCGCGGTAGGTCTGCTGCGAGGGCAGCCACACTTCCAGGTCGTAGGTCTTGACCGCCGCAAAGCCCATGTCGCCGGTGCACAGCAGCATGCGCCGGTACGGCAGGCCCAGCTTCTGCAGCACGGTCTCGGCGCAGGCGGTCATGCGCTGGTGCTCGGCCTCGCTTTCCTCCGGCCGGCACACCGACACCAGCTCCACCTTCTCGAACTGGTGCTGGCGGATCATGCCGCGCACGTCGCGGCCGCCGCTGCCGGCCTCGGAGCGGAAGCACATCGAATGGGCGGTCATGCGCAGCGGCAGGCGCTCGGCCTCGACGATCTCGTCGCGGACGATATTCGTCAGCGGCACTTCCGAGGTCGGAATCAGGTAGCGCGTGGCCTCGCCCAGCGCCGTCCTGAACAGGTCTTCCTCGAACTTGGGCAACTGGCCGGTGCCGCGCAGCGAGTCGGCGTTGACCAGCACCGGCACGTTGGTTTCCTCATAGCCATGCGCGTTGACGTGCAGGTCCAGCATGAACTGGCCCAGCGCGCGGTGCAGGCGGGCGATGGGCCCGCGCAGCACGGTGAAGCGCGCGCCGGACAGCTTGGCCGCGGTCTCCCCGTCCAGCCAGCCGTTGCGGGCGCCGAGTTCGACGTGGTCGAGCACCGCGAAGTCGAAGCTGCGCGGCGTGCCCCAGCGCGACTGCTCGACGTTGTCGCTTTCGTCCGTGCCCCGCGGCACGTCGTCGGCCGGCAGGTTGGGAATGCCGGCCGACAGCGCCTCGATCTGCGCGCGCAGTTCGTCCAGCTGGATTTCCGATGCCTTCAGTTCGTCGGCGAAGCCGGCCACCTCGGCCATGATCGCCGACACGTCCTCGCCCCGGGCCTTGGCCTGGCCGATCGCCTTGGAACGGCTGTTGCGCAGGCTCTGCAGTTCCTGCGTGCGCACCTGGATGCGCTTGCGGTCGGCCTCCAGGGACTCGATCGCGGCCACGTCGAGTTCGTAGCCGCGCGTGTCGCGCAGGCGTTGCGCCAGTTCGGCGGGCTGCTGTCGGAGAAGGGCGGGATCGAGCATGGGCGGCACTGTAAACGGATACGGAACGCGATTATCGCCCGAACCGCGCCGCTCTGCCGCGCGCCGCCATCGTCCTGTGCCAGAATCCGGACGTTCCTCCCGGTCAAGCTTCCCACCCGCGCCGCCCATGCCCGCCTCCCGCTCCGACCAGAACATCACCTTCCAGTTGCCGCGCAACGCCCTGAAGATCGCCGGCATCGCCTTCTGCGTGGGCCTGCTGCTGTTCGTGGTGGTGTGGTTGAACGCACGCCGGCACAACGATTTCTACCGGGCCGATCCGGCGCAGCCGCAGGTCCAGGCCGACGAGGCCATGCCCCTGCCCGAACCGCTGCCGGCCGGCAGCGGCGCCAGCGACATGCCCGACGCGCGCCCGGAAGCCGCGCCCGAAGAAGCGCCGCAGGTGGTGGAGACCGCGCCCCCGCCGCCGCAGCCCCTGCCCGAAGCACCCACCACCGCCGCGCCGGCCAATCCCGCACCACCACCGGTCGCCTCCGCACCGAGCGACCGCCCGGTGCCGCTGCCGGGGCAGAGCCCGCCGCCGGCCTACCCGCCGGCCGCGCTGCGGCGTGGCGAGAGCGGCACCGTGGTGGTGCGCGTGGAGGTCGATGCCGGCGGCCTGCCGCTGGACGCGAAGATCATCCAGCGCAGCGGTTCGCGCGATCTCGACCGCGCGGCGCTGGACGCCGTGCGCGGCTGGCGCTTCCAGCCGGCGCAGAGCAACGGCCAGCCCATGGCCGGCAGCCTGGAAATTCCCTTCGATTTCCAGCCGGCCCGGTAATCTGAACGCCGCCTGCGCCGCACGCTGAACTGCGGCGCACCCGCGGGCGGCGCATTAACGTCGCGCTGACACCCGCGCCCCGCGCACCGGCCAGACTCCAGGCGTCACTGGACGCATAAGGAGCCTGACGATGAGTGCCACCCATGCCCATGAACTGCACCCCGCGCCGGACGGACAGCCGCGCCACGCCGCCTCACCGTGGCTGTGGGCCGCGCTGGCGCTGGCGATCCTGATCGGCGTACTGGCGCTGGTGCTGCGCCAGAACGAACCGGCGCCCGCCGTTCCGGTGGGCAATGACACCACGCCGGTCGTCGTGTCCCCGACCGCGGAAGCGCCGGCCGTCACGCGCACGCCGGCGGCCACTGCACAGAAGCCGAACCGGCAGGCGCCGCTGGTGCGCGACCGCCAGGCGCGCCCGCTGGCTGGCAACGCCGCGCCGGCCTACCCGCCGGCCGCGCTGCGCGCCGGCGTCGAGGGCAGCGTCGTGGCCAGCCTGCAGATCGATACGCAGGGCAAGGTCAGCGATGCCAGCATCGTGTCGCGCAGCGGCGAACGCAGCCGCGACCTGGACCGCGCGGTACTGGACGCGGTGCGCGGCTGGAAGTTCGAGCCGGCCATCCACAACGGCCGCGCGGTCGCCAGCGTGGTCCGCGTGCCGGTGGATTTCCACGCCGACCGCTGACCGCCAACACAGGACGAAAACAGGAGCTGCAACACGAACGGGCCGGAAGCGGCATGCTTCCGGCCCGTTCGTGCATCGCGGCCTGCGGTCAGGCGACCGTCAGCGCGAAGCCGGCGTCGCGCGCCAGCCGGTCGAAACCGGGGAAGGAGGTGGCCACGTTGGCGACATCGTTGATGCGCACCTGGCCCTGGCTCAGCTGGCCAGCGATGGAGAACGCCATGGCGATGCGGTGGTCGCCATGGCTCTCGATGGTGCCGCTGCCCAGCGCGCCCGGGTGGATGGTGGCGCCGTCGTCGGTCTCGTCGATGCGCAGGCCCAGCGTGCGCAGGCCGGTGGCCATCGCCGCCAGGCGGTCGGATTCCTTCACCCGCAGTTCGGCCGCGCCGCGCACCACGGTCGGGCCCTCGGCGGCGGCGGCGGCGATGAACAGCGCGGGGAACTCGTCGATCATGTCCGGCACCACTTCCACCGGGATTTCCGCGCCCCTGAGCGGCGCATGGCGCACGACCAGGTCGGCCACCGGCTCGCCACCGTGTTCGGCGTGGTTCTCTTCGGCGATGTCCGCGCCCATCAGCCGCAGCGCGGCCAGCAGGCCGGTGCGGCGCGGGTTCAGGCCCACCGAACGAAGGCGCACGTGCGAACCGGGAATGACGCTGGCGGCGACGATGAAGAACGCGGCCGAGGAAAAATCCGCCGGCACCGCGATGTCGGTGGCGCGCAGCCGCTGGCCGCCGCGCAGCCGCGCCCGCCCCGGCGCGAAATCGATCTCCACGCCGAAGGCGCGCAGCATGCGCTCGGTGTAGTCGCGGGTCGGGTGCGGCTCGACCACCGAGGTCTCGCCCTGCGCGTACAGGCCGGCCAGCAGCACCGCCGACTTCACCTGCGCGCTGGCCACCGGCAGTTCGTAGTCGATGCCGCGCAACGGCTGGCCGCCGTGGATGCGCAGCGGCGGCGTGCCGTCGTCCTGGGTGTCGATGCGCGCGCCCATGCGCGCCAGCGGGCCGGTCACGCGGCGCATCGGCCGCCTGGACAGCGACGCGTCGCCCACCAGCACGCTGTCGAACGGCTGCGCCGCCAGCAGGCCGGCGAGCAGGCGCATGCCGGTGCCGGCATTGCCGCAGTCCAGCTCGCCGTCCGGCGCCTTCAGGCCATCGACGCCGACGCCATGCACGATGCGCTGCGACGGCGACGGGGTGTCGAAGCGCACGCCCATGCGCGCGAAGATCGCCGCGGTGGCGCGGGTGTCCTCGCCCTCGAGGAAACCGTCGATGCGCGACACGCCGTCGGCCAGCGCGGCGAACATCACCGCGCGGTGCGAAACCGACTTGTCGCCGGGAATGTCGAGCGTGCCCTGCAGGGGCTGGCCTTTGCTTGCGATCCAGTGGGGCTGGGTCATTCGGAATCTCTCTGGTTGTCCATTGTTCCTTCTCCCTCCCGGCTGGGAGACAGTGCGGCAGGATGGCCGCACTGCACGGCGAAGCCGCCCGGAGGGTGCGGCACAGGGATGTGCCGCATGCAGGTGCCCGAAGGGCGGATGAGGGTACGGGCGAAGCCGCAAGGATCGAGGGCCGCGAGGCAGGCTGCGCCCCCTGCCCTCACCCCAACCCCTCTCCCGGAGGGAGAGGGGCTTTCGGCTTACGGCACGGCGACCGGGTACGAGCCCAGCACCTTGATCTGCGCCGAATGCGCCTTGAGCTCGGCCAGCGCGGCCTGCATCGAGGCGTCCTCGATGTGGCCGGCCAGGTCGATGAAGAAGCCGTACTCCCACTTGGCCTGGTGCGAGGGCCGCGACTCGATGCGGTTCATGCTGATGCCGTGGCGCGCGAACGGGCTGAGCACGTCGAACAGGGCGCCGGGCTTGTCGTGGATGAACACCAGCACCGAGGTGCGGTCGTGGCCCGAGGAGGGGAAGAACTGGCGGCCGATCACCAGGAAACGCGTGGTGTTGTCCGCGTCGTTCTGGATCGGCTTGGTCACCACCTTCTTCAGGCCGTACACGTGGCCGGCGCTCTCGCCGCCGATGGCCGCCGCGTCGTCGGCGTTGCGCGCGCGGCGCGCGCCCTCGGCGTTGCTCGACACCGGGATCTTCTCGGCCCTGGGCAGGTTGGCGCGCAGCCAGGCCGAGGTCTGCATGAACGACTGCGGGTGCGCGTAGACGCGCTCGATGTCCTCCAACCGGCCGCTGCGCGACATCAGGAACTGCTGCACGCGCAGTTCCACCTCGCCGCAGATCTTGAGGTTGGAGGTCAGGAACATGTCCAGGGTGATCTGGATCGTGCCCTGCCCCGAGTTCTCCACCGGCACCACGCCGAAATCGGCGTTGCCGGCCTCTACTTCCTGGAACACTTCCTCGATGCTGGCCAGCGGCAGGCCCAGCGCCGAACGGCCGAAATGCTTGAGCACGGCCTGCTGGCTGAAGGTGCCTTCCGGGCCGAGGTAGCCGATCTTCAGCGGCTCCTGCTGCGCCAGGCAGGCGGACATGATCTCGCGGAACACGTGCACCAGCACTTCGTCCGAGAGCGGGCCTTCGTTGCGGTCGACCACCATGCGCAGCACCTGCGCCTCGCGCTCGGGCCGGTAGTAGTCGACGGCGGCGGCGAGCTTGCCCTTGGCCTTGCCGACCTGGTGGGCGAACTGCGCGCGCTCGGCGATCAGCGACTGGATGCTGCGGTCGATCTGGTCGATCTTGGCGCGCACGTCGGCCAGCACCGGCTTGGCCACGGTGATGGGCGTTTCCTTGGCGGCCGCCTTCTTTGCGGATGCCGGCTTCGCCTTGGCGGCGCTCTTGGGTGGCTTGGATGCCATGGTTCGGGTCTACCTGTTGCGGGCCGGCGCGGTGCGCCGGCGGGTGTACGGATCAGCCGTTGCGCTGCTGGAAGTCATGCATGAAGGCGGCCAGCGCCTGCGCGCCTTCCAGCGGCATGGCGTTGTACAGCGAGGCGCGGATGCCGCCGACCGCCTTGTGGCCCTTGAGCGCCAGCAGGCCGGCGGCTTTGGCTTCCGCAACGAAGCGTGCGTCCAGCTCGGCGCTGGGCAGGAAGAACGGAATGTTCATGCGCGACCGCGCTGCCGGCGCCACCTCGTTGCGGTAGAAGCCGCCGGAGCCGTCGATGGCCGCGTAGACCAGCGCCGCCTTGGCCGCGTTGCGGCGGGCGAACTCGGCCGTGCCGCCCTGCGCCAGCATCCACTTCACGGTCAGCCCGAGCAGGTACCAGTTCCAGGTCGGCGGGGTGTTGAGCATGGAGTCGCGCGCCGCGTGCGAGCGGTAATCGAAGATGTCCGCGCGCGGCTGCCCGGCGCGTTCCAGCAGGTCGCGGCGGATGATGACCACGGCGATGCCGACCGGGCCGAGGTTCTTCTGCGCCCCGGCATAGATCACCCCATAGCGCGAGACGTCGATCGGCTCGGAGGCGATCGACGAACTGAAGTCGGCCACCAGCGGCACCGCGCCCACGTCCGGCGCGTCGCGGAATTCGACGCCGTGGATGGTCTCGTTGGCGGTGATGTGCACATAGGCCGCATCGTCGGACAGCCGCCACTGCGCGCGCGCGGGAATGTCGCGGAAACCGCCGGCCTCGCCGTCGGCGGCGAGGTTCACGTCCACGTAGGGCCGCGCCTGCCTGACCGCGGTCTTGCCCCAGTGGCCGCTGACCACGTAGTCCGCGCGCTGCCCCGGCGCGGCCAGGTTCAGCGGCAGCAGCCCCTGCTGCGTGGTCGCACCGCCCCCCAGGAACAGCACGGCATAGTCGTCGGGAATGCCGACCAGGGTACGCAGGTCGGCTTCGGCCTGCGCCGCCACGGCCATGAACTCGGCACTGCGGTGGCTGATCTCGACGATGGACGCGCCCACACCGTTCCATTCCAACATCTCCGCCTGCGCCTGGCGCAGGACCGGTTCCGGCAGGGCCGCGGGGCCGGCACTGAAATTGAACGCGCGCGTCATGTCACACCTGTCCGAGGGGAAGCCCAAGTATGCCGCAGCGCAACAGGCTTTGGGGGCACGGGAAAAGTTGCATCTGCAGCCAATCGGCGCGGGTTGCGCCGGGGCGGCCGCGCGCTGGAGCCGGACAGGTCAGCGGGCGCCGAACAGCAGCAGGGCGCTGATCGCCGCGCCCAGCAGCAGCGCGCTGAGCAGCAGCCACGGCCAGCGCCGCGCCCGCGGCGGCGGGAGGTCGTCGGCGCGCCCTTCCTGTTCCGCGTCGGGCGCCTCGGCCACGGCGGCGAATGCGGCCGAATGGGCGTCCAGCGGGACTTCCAGCACGAAGCGGTGGTTGCCCTCGAATACCACCTGGTCGCCACCCTGCAGCCAGCAGTGGCGGACCGCGATGCCGTTGACCCGGCAGCCTTCCGGCGAGCCCAAGTCGCGCAGCAGCACGCGGTCGCCGTGGCGCTCGAACCGCGCCTGCCGCTCGGGGAAAACCGGATCGTCGATCACCACGTCCACCGCGCCGTCGCGGCCGATGGTGCGCGGCCGGTCGAGCGGGAAGCAGCGCCCATGGTGGCGGCCACCGACGCCGCGCAGCAGCACGCGCAGGTCCTCGCTTTCATCGCCGGTCGCCGCCGGTGGCTGCGCGACGGGCTCGCACTCCCCGCGCAGCAGCATCTCCACGCCGTCGGCGTAGACCGAATCGCCGGCGCGCAGCAGCGCCATGCGCCGCACCGGGCGGCCGTTGACATGGAGGCCGCGGCTGCCGCTGGCCACCTGCAGCCAGACGCCGCGTTCGTCGGTACAGAAGCGCGCCAGCAGCAAGGGGCCGACGCTGTCGTCGCCCAGCCGGACCTGGCCGCTGGCGTCGCGGACGATGCGCTGCACCCCCGGCGCCAGGGACTGATCGGGCTGCTGGCGATTGCTGAAATGGACTTGCAGGGTGCGCACCGGCGGCAGCCTAGCAGGTTGGCCGGACATGCAGAAGCCGGGCGCGGGACTTGGACTGCGCCGCGCCGGTCCGCACAATGCCGCACCTCGTTCCACGCCAGCCCGCCAGGAGCCCCTCATGTCCACCATCGATATCCGCCACGCCCATTCCCTGACCGACGAGCGCGCCCGCGAGGCCATCGCCGAAGTCGCGCGCAAGCTGCAGGAGCGCTTCGACGTCGACGCGCGCTGGGAAGGCGCCAACCTGCATTTCGCCCGGTCCGGCGTCGACGGCGTGATCGAGCTGCTGCCCGGCGCGGTGCGGGTGAAGGCCGAGCTCGGCTTCCTGCTGTCGGCGATGAAGGGCATGGTCGAATCCGAGATCCAGC
Organism: Stenotrophomonas sp. Steno-Z2; assembly: GCF_056393235.1. Classification (NCBI taxonomy): domain Bacteria; kingdom Pseudomonadati; phylum Pseudomonadota; class Gammaproteobacteria; order Lysobacterales; family Lysobacteraceae; genus Stenotrophomonas; species Stenotrophomonas sp. Steno-Z2. Next base: position 129,560 of record NZ_JBWJOY010000005.1, read on the forward strand.
GGGTGCTGGCCGAAAAGCTGGGCTGAACGGAACGGCCGGGCGCGTGGTTCCATCACGCGGCGCAGGCATCGCCATCGCTACGGTGTGCCGGTCGCCCGCACGGAGGAACGCCCCCATGAGTACCCACGAACACCACAATGCCGGCCGCAACCCGGGCGCGACCGCGCACGAACGCGGCGCACGACCGGGCCGCACGCTCGGCGGATCGGCGCAGCAGGTCTGGCTGGCCGGGCTGGGCGCGCTGTCGCGGGCCCAGGCCGAGGGCAGCCGGCTGTTCGAATCGCTGGTCCGCGAAGGCGAATCGGTGGAGGCGCGCAGCCGCGAGGAGTCCCCGCGCGGCGAGAGCCTGCGCGATTCGGTCGAGGCCACCCTGGGCAACGCCCGCGACCGCGCGGCCGGTACCTGGGACCGGGTCGAAAAATCCTTCGAGGACCGGGTGCACCGGGTCCTGCGGCGCATGGATATTCCCAGCCGCTCGGACATCGAGGCGCTCAATGCCCGCCTGGACGCGCTCAACCACCGCCTGAACCGCGCCGAGGCGCACGCCACGCCGAAGCCGAACACCGGCGAGCCGTGATGTTGCAAAGCAGCATCAACTGAGCAAGAATCAACCCGACCCGCCAGCAGTACCGCGCCGTTTGTCTCCCTCCCCTCACGGCTCCGGATGGCGGGTTTTTTGTGCCTGCCGCCCGCGCGGGCGCCCTGCGGACATCGATCAGGCGATACCAGGAATCGCTCCGGGCGATTCCTCCATGCCCGTCATCCGTGGCAAGGAACGCCGTGCGGGAGCCGCTTCATTGCACTGCCCGGGCACTCCGGGGAGAGCATCGCGCACCGAAACGCGCCCGTGCGACGCGCTCCTGCGAAGTCGCGTCAGCGCACGATCAGGTCGATCAGCCACTGCGCCTTCCTGTAGGGCGGTTTCAGCAGGTCGCCGCCGGTACGGCGGGCCTGCCACAGGACCGGCAGCTGCTTGCTCATCGCATCGAAGCCGCTGCGGCCGTGGTAGGCACCCATGCCGCTGGGGCCGATGCCGCCGAACGGCAGGGTGTTGATGGCGAAATGGAACAGCGTGTCGTTGACGCTGACGCCGCCGGCCAGGGTGCCGCGCAGGATCTTCTCCACGCTGGCGCGGTCATGGCTGAACGGGTACAGCGCCAGCGGGCGGTCGTGCGCGTTGACGTAGCCGATGGCCTCGTCCAGCGACCCGACGCTGCGGATCGGGAACACCGGCCCGAAGATCTCCTCCTGCATCACCGCCGCATCGTCGCCCGGTTCCAGCACCAGGGTCGGCGGGAACAGGCGCTGCGCGGGATCGGCCTCGCCCAGCACGATCACCTCCAGCCCGCGCGCGCGCGCATCGTCCACATACCCCTGCAGGCGCGCGTACTGGCCGGCGTTGATGATGCGGCTGTAGTCCTCGTTGCCGGCCAGGCCCTGGCCGTAGCGCGCGCCCACCTGCGCGCGCAGCGCCTGCACCAGCGCGTCGCGTCGCGCCGCGCCGACCAGCACGTAGTCCGGGGCGATGCAGGTCTGCCCGCAGTTGAACCATTTGCCGGTCGCCAGCCGCGCCGCGGCCTGCTCCGGCGGGTAGTCGTCGCAGACGATGGCCGGTGACTTGCCGCCCAGTTCCAGCGTCAGCGGGGTCAGGTTCGGCGCGGCGGCGGCCATCACCTTGCGCCCGACCGCGGTGGAGCCGGTGAACACCAGGTGGTCGAACGGCAGCGCGGCGAAGGCGCCGGCCACCTCGGCCCCGCCCTCGGCGACGGCGACGCGCCCGGCGGGGAACACCTCGGCCAGCAGTTCGCGCAGGAAGGCGCTGGTGCGCGGGGTGTGCTCGGAGGGTTTCAGGTAGACGTGGTTGCCGGCGGCGATGGCGGTCGCCAGCGGGATCAGCGCCAGGTTGACCGGGTAGTTCCAGGGCGAGATGACGCCGACCACGCCGACCGGCTCGGGGCGGATCTCCGCGCGCGCCGGCCAGAAACGCCAGCCCACGCCGACGCGGCGCGGCTTCATCCAGCCGCGCAGGTGCCGGCGCAGGTGGTCGATCTCATTGAGCACGGTCATGCCGTCGGCGATGCGCGATTCGTGCGGCGAACGGTGGCCGAAGTCGGCGGCGATGACCGCCGCCATCTCGTCCAGCCGCCGCTTCAGGGCCTCGCGCAGCCGCAGCAGGTCGGCGCTGCGCTGCGCGCGGTCCGGCTTGTGCGCCTGCCAGGCGGCGCGCAGGCGGTCGAGGGTCGGGCGCAGGTCGGCGGTGGGCGTGGAAGCGTGGGTGTCCATGCGATGAAGTCCAGAGGGTGCCATCGGATCCGGCGTCGAGTATGGCCCCTGCCTTCCATGGATGCGGGGCTTGCCCGCATGGGGGCCGCGCGGGAAACCGCTGCCGGGCTCGCCCGGCAGCGGCGGGGCAGCGCTCCGCGTCAGAAGCGGTACATCAGCTCCATGCCGTAGAAGCGCGGTTCGCTGACGCCGGCGGCGGTGGTGCCGACCACCGTGGTGCCGTAGGTGTACAGCCCGTTCACGTAGCGGTTGTCGAAGGCGTTGTTGACATAGGCGGCCACGCTCCACTGCGTGGACGGCGAGCGCCAGCGCAGGTACAGGTCGGTGCGGTTGCGCTCCTCGCCGATGGTGAAGGTGGCGTAGCGCCCGCAGTTGCCCTGGCTGGAGGAGCCGGAGTTGCAGCGCCCGCGGCCGCCATAGGAATGGCGCGCGGAGAACGTCAGGTCGCCGTACCCGCCCAGCGGCACGGTATAGGCGGCGCCGGCGGCGAAGGACAGGTTCGCCTCGCCGGTCGGCTGGCCGCTGAGGTCGATGCCGTCCGGGGTGACGAAGTCCTTGTAGGTGGAATCGATCCATTCGGCGGCGAAATCCACGCTCAGGTGGTCGCTGGCCTGCCAGCGCGCGCTGAAGTCCACGCCGCGCGCGGTCAGGTCGCTGGTGCTGACCACGTAGCGCGGGATGTCGGACGAGGTATCCAGGCGGATCGCCTGGCGGTTGTCGTATACGTAGTAGAACGCCGAGGCCTCGTACTGGATGCGCAGGTCGCGCAGGTCGCGCTTGATGCCGGTTTCGAAGTTCCACACGCTTTCGTTGTCGAAGGCCGCACCCGGCGAGAACACGTTGTAGCCGCCGGCCTTGTAGCCCTTGGCCACCGAGGCGAACAGCATGGTGTCCCCGGACGGGTGGTAGTCGACGACCAGGCGCGGGCTCCAGTCGCTCCACGCGTTCTTTGCGCGGTTGGTCACGCCCTTGTTGGCCATCGAGATCGGGTCGCTGAAGGCCAGGTCGAAACCGGCCAGGAACGCCGCGTCGATCGGGATCAGGCCGTCGCCATCCTCGTCCATGGCGCACAGGCCCAGCGCCTCGCACGGCACCGGCTGCGGCAGCACGCCGTACTGTTCCAGGGTCTGCAGGGCCTGGTTCAGCGCGTCGGCGCGGTGGTGGTCGTTGAACCAGGTGAACTTCTTCTGATCGCGCGTATAGCGCAGGCCGAAGGTCAGGTTGAGCTTGTCGGTGGCGTGCCAGATCACGTCGCCGAATGCCGCATAGGCGGTGGAGTCGACGGTGTTGTCGTAGGCCTCGCGCCACGGGTTGCCGAACAGCTGCACCGGGATGCCGTAGAAATCCGCCGCGTCCTGCAGCATGCCGAACAGCGGCATGCCATACAGCCCCGCGGCCGCGGTATTGATGCTGTCGCTGGTCAGGTCGACCACGCTGGACTGGCTGGCCTTTTCCTGGAACCAGCTCACCCCGGCCACCCAGTCCAGGCGCTCGGTGTTGCCGCTGAACTTGAACTCCTGGTACCAGGTGGTGTTGTCCTCGATGTTGATGGTGTCCAGGTACAGTTCGCGGCGGCTGGTGCCGTCTTCCTCGGCGCGGTTGTAGGTATCGAAGTTGCGCCAGGAGGTCATCGAGCTCAGGTGGCCCCACTCGAAGGCGTGGTCGAGGATCAGGGTCGCGCCGTCGAACCTGCGGGTCTCGTTGTTGTCCGGCACGTCGGTATAGGCGGCGTGGCCGACCGGGTTCTTGTACTGCGCCGGATCGGCCGGCACCGGCGGCACGCCCGGCGCCGGCGGCAGCGCGACGATGCCGATGGCCGGGCGCGAGCGCTGGTCCAGGTCCTCGTGGTCCCAGCTCAGCAGCATCTGCGTATTGCCGCCGATGTCCCAGCGGAACGCCGCGCGCGTGGCCCAGTTGCGGCCGTCGTCGAGCCGCTCGCCGCTGGCGGCGTCCTTCATCCAGCCGTCGGTCTGGCTGCCCATGGCGTTGATGCGGAACGCCGTGGTCTCGCCGGCCGGCAGGTTGAGCATGCCGTCGAAATACTGCTTGCCGTAGTTGCCCATGCGCACGCGCGCACGGCCTTCGAGCTCGTTGCCGGGGCGCTTGGTCACGATGGACACCGCGCCGGCGGCGGTATTGCGCCCGAACAGGGTGCCCTGCGGGCCCTTCAGCACTTCGATGCGTTCGACGTCGAGGAACGGCAGCACCGTGCCGCCGCCGCGGCCGGCGTAGACGCCATCGACGTAGACGCCGACGGTCGGGTCGGTACCGATGCCGAAATCCCCCGTGCTCAGGCCACGCAGCTTGAAGCTGGCCTGGGTCGGCTGGTCGTCGCTGATCGACAGGCCCGGGACGAAGCTGTCCAGGTCGCCCAGGTTCTCGGCCATGGTCTGTTCGATGACGTGCTCGCCCACCACCTGCAGGGCGATGGGCACGTCCTTGAGCTCCTGCTCGCGGCTCTGCGCGGTGACCACGATCCGGTCCAGTTCGATCGCTTCGGGCTGCGTGGACGGCGCGCTCTGCGCCTGCGCGTGCGCAGCCAGTGCCGGCGTGGCCAGCAGCGAGGTGAACAGCGCCCTGCGGACGCCGCGCGACAATCTGTTGTACGTCATCGAGTTCCCCTTTCCCATTGAGTTCCCCTCACGTCGATTCCGCGCGGCGATGCGGGGCCGTGTGCCTGTGCCAACTCCCTGCCTACGCGCCGCACTCCTGCGCGGACATGGCCGCGATCCACTGCCGTATCAGTTCCACGCCCTCCTCGTGGACGAGGCTGCGCCCCAGTTCCGGCATCATCACGCCGGGGTCGGTGCTTTCCATCCGGTAGGTCAGGATCGAATCATCCGGCTTGCCGGGCACGATGTCCCAGGCGCGGTTGCCGGTGCCCTGCCCCGCGGCGATCGGCAGCTTGCAGCGGCCTACCCGCAGCGGGTCGTGGGTGTTGGCGTCCAGCCACATGCCCGACGTGCGCGCCGCGCCCTTGGGGCTGTGGCAGTGCCCGCAGTTGATGTCCAGGTACGAGCGCGCGCGTGCTTCCAGTGGCGCCTGCGCGTCGTTCCAGGCCACGTTGCGCGGCAGCTCGCCGGCGGGTACGTCGGCCAGGTAGCCGACCTCCTGCCAGTGCTGCAATTGGTTGGCTCTGCCGCCGGCGTAGGCGAACTCATGATTGAGGTGCCGCGCCTTCGGGCCGATCGGGAAGATCTTTTTTGACTTGAGATCGACGCCGTGGCAGCCGGCGCACTGGTTCTCGTCCGGCACCATGTAGTCGATCTGTTCGCGCTTGCCGTCCCTGCCCGCCAGGGTCAGCGGCACCAGGTCGCCGGTGCGCATGAGCCGGGCTTCGCTCTGCTCGGCGTTCCACACGTAGGGCAGCGCGACCCAGCCCGAGGCGCGGCGCACCAGCAGCCGCGTTTCCACCAGCCGCACCTTGCCCAGCGTCAGGCCGCCGTCCGCCTCCGCGCCGGTGTCCTCGCTGCGCAGCACCGTGTCGCCTTCGCCGCGCGGGTAATAGAAGGTCTTGCTGATGATGGTGCCGACCGGGAAATCCAGCGCCTCGTCCGCCTGGTAGCGTGCGGACGCGCCGGCCGGCATCCATACCGTGCGCAGCTTGTGCGCGTAGTCGGTGAACAGCGCCGTGTCCAGGTCGTAGGGCAGCACCTGGTCGTTGAGCCGCAGCCTGCCGTCGGCCACGTACACCACGTTCCAGTCGGACAGGCGCTCGGGCATGCCCTCGGCGAAGAAATGCACCGGCTTGGGCGCCGGTTCACGCGCGCAGGCGGCCAGGATCAACAGCGAGGCCATTCCCAGCAGGGTTCGATGCAACGACATGCGCGCCACCTCAACCGCGCTTGAGGTCGATCGCCGGCAGCGAAGGCAGCGTGCAGTCGTAGGGTTTGGCGTCCTTGCTCGGGTTCTTGTAGCCGCCGGGGCCGTCGGCATTGAGCACGCCGGATACGTCGCGCAGGCAGATCTGCGGGCCTTCGGCGCGCTGCGGGTTGACGTAGCCGTCGAACAGCACGTCCGGGAAATGGCCGGTCAGCCCGTACATCGCCACCTTCAGCGCCTTGAAATCCATCCGGTCCGGCGAGTCGCCGCCGCCGGACAGGCGGTTGCCGTGCACGTGGATGCGTTCCGGGTACGGGTCGAACTCGCCCGAGGCCTTGTCGTCCTTGTAGCCGGTGGAATACACGCTGGAGACGATGATGTTGGCGGTCTGGTTGTCGGCGATGTCGTTGTCGAAGATCTCGATGTTGTCGTTGGAGTTGATCACCACGCCGCTGCCGGCCGGCACGCTGGCCACCGGCGTGCCCTTGGCGCCGAAGTTGTCCAGGTTGTTCGCCACCACCTTGTTCTTGAACACGCGGATCGCGTCGCCCTGCTGGGTCAGCGCCGGCATGTTGAACACCAGGATGCCGCCGGTGTTGCCGGTGGCCACGTTGTCATGCACGTCGGCGTTGATGGTGTTCTCGATCTCGATGCCGGCCACGTTGCGCTCGGCGCGGTTGTTGCGCACGATCACGTCGCGCGACTGGCCGACGTAGATGCCCGAGTCCGAGGCGCCGATCGCCACCGAATTCTCGATCAGCACGTTCCTGCACAGCACCGGGTACAGGCCGTAGCCGCCGTTGCTGGTCTTCGGCCCGCCGGTCCACTCCACGCGCACGCCGCGGATGGTGACGTTCTCGGACTGGCTGATCTTGAAGCCGTCGCCCTTGCTGTCCTCGATCGCCAGGTTCTCCAGGGTGAAGCCGTTGGCGTTCACCAGCAGGCCCTCGGCACCGGCCTTCTGGCCCTTGAAGCTGAGGATGGACTTGTCCATGCCCTGCCCGCGCAGGGTGACGTTGTCCACGCGCAGGCTGAGGCTGCGGTCGAACTGGAAGATGCCTTCCGGCACCTCGATGACGTCGCCGGGCTTGGCGTCCAGCAGTTTTTCCTGCAGGACCCGGGCGAAGCCGGCATCGCCGGCCGGTACCGCCGGCGCGTCGGGAGCCTTCTGTTGGCAGCCGGACAGCAGGAGCGCAAGGGCGCCGATCGTGCCGACAAAAATGCTGCATTGCATGAATTCTCTCCCGTACGTGCTCGCCAAGTCTGCGCCGCAGTCTGGTGCGTATGGATGCATTGCGCGAAGGGCATAAGCGGCATACAAAGGGGGGCAAAACGGACAATCGGAAGGACTTCGGATGCGTTTGAACACCGCAATCGGCGACGAACTGTCCACCGCCGACCGGCCTACCAACATCCTCTGCGGGCTGATGCAGTTCGCCGCGGAGCGGGGAATCGACAGCAACGGCTGGTTCGTCGGCACCCGCCTGCAGCCGGAGGAAATCAGCAGTCCGGACACGCGCATGTCCTACCGGCAGGCGGGCACGGTGATCCGCCGCGCCCTGGCCGCGCTGGCGGTCGAAGGCGTCGGCCTGGAGCTGGGCGGCCGCCAGAACCTGGGCAATTTCGGGCTGCTCGGGCTGGCGATGAAGACCGCCCCCGATTTCGGCGAGGCGGTACGCGTCGGCCTGGCCTACCAGCGCAACAGCGGCGCCCTGATGGACATCGCCCTGGCCGAACACGGCGACGGCTGCGTGGCGGCCGTCGCCACCGCGCCGGACGAGGCCTGCGACCTGCTGCCCTTCCTCTGCGAGGAACTGTTCTCCAGCGTGCTGCAGCTGGTCCGCGAACTGGTCGGCCCGGACTTCCGCCCGCGGCGCCTGGAGCTGGGCTATGCGGCGCCGCGCTACGCGCAGCGCTACCACGACCTGTTCGGCTGCGAGGTGCGTTTCGGCCAGGCGCGGCACGCGATGGTGCTCGACCGGCGCTGGCTGGAACTGCCGTTCGCCAGCTACAACCCGGCGACCTCGAACCAGGTGATGACCCTGTGCCGCATGCAGATGGACGCCCGGCCGGTGTGCGGCGAGACCACCGCCGCGCTGGAAAGCCACCTGCGCATGCGCCTGCGCGACAACCCGCAGATGGCCGAAATGGCCGCCGAACTGCACCTGAGCGAACGCACCCTGCGCCGGCAGCTGGCCGAGGAAGGTACGTCGTTCAGTGCGGTCCACGACCGCGTGCGCACCAAGCGCGCGATGGAACTGCTGCGCGACCCGACCCTGTCCATCGTCGCCATCGGCGGCCGGCTGGGGTTCAACGACGCGCGCGAGTTCCGCCGCGCATTCAAGCGCTGGACCGGGCGCGCGCCGAGCGAGGCGCGACGCTCAGGCGACTGACGGCACGCCTGCAGAGCGGGATTGCCCGCAGAACGAAAACGCCGCGCAGCGATGCGCGGCGTTTTCGTTGCCCTGCTGCGTGGATCAGCCGCGCAGCTGCGCCAGCGCCTCGCGCGTCATCGGGTCGGCGATGTCCACCGCCTCGCCCTGCAGCGCGGGCAGCAGCTGGTTGGCCAGCTGCTTGCCCAGTTCGACGCCGAACTGGTCGAAGGCGTTGATGCCCCACACCAGCGACTGCACGTAGACCGCATGCTCGTACATGGCGATCAGCGCGCCCAGCGCGCGCGGGGTCAGCGCGTCGAGCAGGATCAGCGTGCTCGGGCGGCCGCCCGGGTAGCGGCGGTGCGGATCGTCGCTGTCCTGGCCGTTGGCCAGCGCCTCGGTCTGCGCCAGCAGGTTGGCCAGCAGCGCCTGGTGGTTGAGGGTGTACGGGTCGTCGTTGCGCACGCAGCCGATGAAATCGGCCGGCACGATGCTGGTGCCCTGGTGCAGCGCCTGGAAGAAGCTGTGCTGCACGTCGGTGCCCGCCCCGCCCCACCACACCGGCACGGTGTCGGCATCGACCGGGCTGCCGTCGAGCTTGACCCGCTTGCCCAGGCTTTCCATCACCAGCTGCTGCAGGTAGGCCGGCAGCAGCGCCAGGCGCTGGTCGTAGGTCATCACCGCGTGCGTGGCGCGGCCGAGCGCGTTGCGGTTCCAGATGTCGGTCAGCGCATGCAGCACCGGCAGGTTGCGCTCCAGCGGCGCGCTGGCCGCGTGCGCGTCCATTTCCGCCGCGCCCGCCAGCAGCTCGCCGAAGCGCTCGAAACCGATCGCCAGCGCGATCGGGAAACCCACCGCCGACCACAGCGAGTAACGGCCGCCGACCCAGTCCCACATCGGCAGCACGCGCGCAGCGGCGATGTCGAAGGCCCGGGCGGCGCGTTCGGGGTTGGCGCTGACCGCGTACAGGCGCTCGCTGCCGCCCAGCCAGTCGCGCAGGATCGCGCCGTTGAGCAGGGTTTCCTGGGTGCCGAAGGTCTTGGAGATCAGGATGCCGGCGGTGGTAGCCGGATCCAGCGTGGCCAGCGTGCGCTGCATCGCCGCGCCATCGACGTTGGAGACGAAGTGCACGCGGAAACGCGCGCCGCTGGCCGGGCGCAGCGCGTCGGCCACCAGCCGCGGGCCCAGGTCGGAGCCGCCGATGCCGACGCTGACGATGTCGGTGACGCTGCTGGCTTCCAGCGCCTTGACCAGTTCGCCCATGTGCTGCTGCACGGCCACCGCTTCGGCGTGTTCGGCCGCCGCCTTCGGGCTGGCGTCGCCGCGCAGCGCGCTGTGCAGCACCGCGCGGCCTTCGGTGATGTTGATCTTCTCGCCGCCGAACAGGCGCGCGAAGCCGCCGGCGACGTCGCGCGCGGCGGCCAGCTCGAGCAGCGCCTGCAGGGCCGCGCGGTCATAGCTCTGCCGCGCGAAGTTCACGTACAACGGACCGACCTTGAACGCCAGGGTTTTCACCCGGTCCGGCTCGGCGGCCAACAGCGAGGGAATACCCGTGCCCTGCAGTCGCTGGGCGTGGGCGTGCAATGCGGTCAATCCGTTGTGCGTGGTCATGCGGCCTGTGTGGGGATGGAGTGGTTGGTGTGGGTGATGCGGTTGTTGCCGTCGACATAGACCAGCCTGGGCTGGAAGCTGTCGGCCTCGGCTTCGCTCATGCTGGCGAAGGCGGCGATGATGATCACGTCGCCCACCTGCACGTGGCGCGCGGCGCCGCCGTTGAGCGAGATCACGCCGCTGCCGGCTTCGGCGCGGATGGCGTAGGTGGAGAAACGCGCGCCGTTGGTCACGTCCCAGATGTGCACCTGTTCGAACTCGCGGATGCCGGTGGCTTCCAGCAGGTCGCCGTCGATCGCGATGGAGCCTTCGTAGTTCAGCTCCGAGTGGGTGACGGTGGCGCGATGGATCTTGGTCTTGAGCAGGGAAAGTTGCATGGCGGTGCCGGAATACTGCGAAAGAAAGCACGCAGTCTAGCACCGGCGCGGGCCCTTGCCCGCACTGCAGCATGAGCTGTCCGGCCCGGTCGCGGACGTGAAAATGGCGCCACGGGGGCGCCATCGCATGACCTTCGGCCGCCGCGGCCGGGACAGGGGAAGTCCCGGCGGTTGCCGGCTCAGAATTCGATGTTGTCGATCAGCCGGGTGTTGCCCAGCCTGGCCGCGACCAGCGCCACGCGGGCGCCGGCCGCGCCCTCGCCCGGCTCGCCCAGGTCGGGCAGGCGCACCACCGCGTAGTCCACCTGGAACCCGGCCGCCTGCAGCTGCGCCGCGCCCTCGGCCTCGACCTGCGCGCGCGGCGTGCCGGCCAGGCTGGCCTCGCGCATGGCCAGCAGCACGCGGCGGATCGCCGCGGCCTGCGGCCGGGTTTCCGCGGTCAGGTACTGGTTGCGCGAACTCATCGCCAGGCCGTCGTCCTCGCGCACGATGTCGCCGCCGACGATTTCGATCGGGAACGCCAGGTCGGCCACCATCTGCCGGATCACCGCCAGCTGCTGGTAGTCCTTGCGGCCGAACGCGGCCATGTCCGGCTGCACCTGGTTGAACAGGCGCGAGACCACGGTGCATACGCCATCGAAATGGCCGGGCCGGTGCGCGCCTTCAAGCAGCGCGCTGACGCCGGGCACGTGCACCTTGGCGGCCAGCTCGACGCCGAACGGGTACATCGACTCGACCGTGGGCAGCCACAGCACGTCGCAGCCGGCCTGTTCCAGGCCGCTGGTGTCGGCCTCGGGCGTGCGCGGGTAGCGGGTGAAGTCCTCGTTCGGGCCGAACTGGGTCGGGTTGACGAACACGCTGGACACCACGCGGTCGGCGTGCTGCCGCGCCAGCTTCACCAGCGAATAATGGCCGGCGTGCAGGTTGCCCATGGTCGGCACGAAGCCCACCCGCAGGCCCTCGCGCTTCCAGCCGGCGACGATGGCGCGCAGCCGGGAAAGTTCGGTGACGGTCTCGATCATGATGCGTACGCATGCTCCGCGTCGGGGAAGGTACCGGCGCGGACCGCGTCGGCGTAGGCGCGGACGGCGCCGGCCACCGAGCCGCCCTCGGCAAGGAAATCCTTGACGAACTTGGGCCGGCGGTGGCCGCTGTCCAGGCCGAGGAAATCGTGCATCACCAGCACCTGGCCATCGCAGCCGGCGCCGGCGCCGATGCCGATGGTGGGGATCGCCACGTCGGCGGTGACCTGCGCGGCCAGCGGCGACGGCACGCATTCGAGCACCAGCAGCGCGGCGCCGGCCTCGGCCACCGCGCGGGCGTCGGCGCGCAGCCGTTCGCCGGCCTCGCCCCGGCCCTGCACCTTGAAGCCGCCCAGGGTCAGCACCGACTGCGGGGTCAGGCCCAGGTGCGAGCACACCGGGATACCGCGTTCGACCAGGTGGCGGATCACGTCCAGCTTGAAGCCGGCGCCTTCGAGCTTGACCATCTCCGCGCCGGCGCGCAGCAGCTGCAGCGAGGCCTCGAGCGCGCGCTCGGGCGTGGCGTCGGCGCCGAACGGCAGGTCGGCCACCAGCAGGGCGCGCTGCAGCACGCGCGCGACCGCGGTGGTGTGGTAGGCGATGTCGGCGACGGTAACCGGCAGCGTCGAGTCATGGCCCTGCACCACCATGCCCAGCGAATCGCCGATCAGGATCAGGTCGACCCCGTTGGCGTCGAAGGTGCGGGCGAATCCCGCGTCGTAGGCGGTCAACATCACCAGTTTCTGGCCATTGCGCTTGGCCTCGGCCAGCGCCGGGACGGTCCAGGGCTTGCTGTCTGCGTGGGTGCTCATGTGGGGATAACGATCGGTGATGAGCCGAGCATTATCCCCCTATCGGCGCAATACCGCAGGTTTCGATGCCGGCCAGGGCGCCACGCACCGTTCCATGGCCGGGAATCACCGCTTCCGGCGCCACCTCGGCCAGCGGCAGCAGGGCGAAGGCGCGCTCGTGCAGGTGCGGGTGCGGCACCTTCAGCTGCGGCAGGTCGATCACCTGTTCGCCGTACAGCAGCAGGTCCAGGTCGAGCGTGCGCGGCCCCCAGCGCTCGCCCGGCAGGCGCACGCGGCCGAAGGCCTGCTCGGTGGCCAGCAGCCGCTCCAGCAGCGCCGGCGCCGGCAGCGTGGTCTCCAGCGCCACCGCGGCATTGATGAAATCCGGCTGGTCCTGGTTGCCCCAGGCCGGCGTGCGGTACAGCCGCGAGACGGCCAGCAGGCGGCAATCCGGCAGCGCCGCCAGCGCCTGGATCGCGGCGCGCACCGTCGCCGGCGCGTCGCCGAGGTTGGCGCCCAGTCCGACGCAGGCCACGACCATGCGGCTTACTCGCCGGCGACCGCGCCGCTGCGACGGCGGCGGCGGCGCCGCCGCCTGGGCGCGCCTTCTTCCAGCGCCTCCTCGACATGCAGCGAATCCAGCGCCGATTCCAGTTCGCGGCCGGACTGCTGCTGCGCCTCGCGCCAGAACTCGATGTCGGCGGCATGCTCGCTGGACGCGGCCTGGCGCAGCACCAGGAAATCGAACGCGGCGCGGAAGCGCGGATGGGTCAGGGTGCGGAACACGCGCTTGCGCTGGCGCGAGGAAAAGCGCGACTGCAGCAGCCAGATCTCCTGCATCGGCAGCGAGAACCGGCGCGGCAGCGCGATGGTGGCGAGCTGGTGCAGGGTGACCCGGTCGGCCGCGCGACGCTGCGCCTCTTCCGGCGCCAGCCCCTGCCGCTGCAGCGAAATCAGGGTGCGGCAGAACGCCGGCCACAGCAGCAGCGCGAACAGGAAGGCCGGCGACACCGGCTCGTCGTTGGCCACGCGCGCGTCGGTGCTGCGCAGCCCCTCGATCACGAAACGGCGCAGCGCGCCGCTGCGGTTGCTCTTCAGCGCGGCCGCGCTCTCCGGGAACAGCGCCGGCAGCAGGCCGTGGCGCTCCAGGCCCTCGAAGCTGGCCACGCCGTGGCCGGACAGGAACAGCTTGAGCACTTCCTCGAACAGGCGCGCCGGGGCAGCTTCCTCGAGCAGCCCGGCCAGACGCGGGATCGGCGCGGCGGTGGCCTCCTCGATCCCGAAACCCAGCTTGGCCGCCAGGCGCACCGCGCGCAGCATGCGCACCGGGTCCTCGCGGTAGCGCTGCTCGGGGTCGCCGATCAGCTTCATGCGCCGCGCCAGCACGTCCTCGAAGCCGCCGACGTAGTCGCGCACCGAGAAATCCTCGATGGCGTAATACAGGGCGTTGCAGGTGAAGTCGCGGCGCACCGCGTCGTCCTCGATGCTGCCGTAGACGTTGTCGCGCACCAGCATGCCGTTCTCGACCTCGCGGTCGCCGCTGCCGTCGTCGCTGTTGGCGCGGAAGGTGGCGACCTCGATGATCTCGCGGCCGAACACCACGTGCGCCAGGCGGAAGCGGCGGCCGATCAGCCGGCAGTTGCGGAACAGCTGCTTGACCTGTTCCGGCGTGGCGTCTGTGGCTACGTCGAAATCCTTGGGCCGCCCCCCCACCAGCAGGTCGCGGACCGCGCCGCCGACCAGATAGGCACCGAACCCGGCCTCGCGCAGGCGGTAGAGCACGCGCAATGCGTTCGGGCTGATGTCCTTGCGCGAAATGGTGTGCTGGTCGCGCGGGATGACGCGCAGGGTGAACGGCGATGTAACTGTGGAATTGATGGTGGCGATTCCGGTTGGGGTTGCAGGGTTGCCTGGCGGCGAACAGGTGCATATACTAGCGCGCTCGCCGGACGCGACCAAACGCTCCCTTCGTCTAGTGGTTAGGACGTGGCCCTCTCAAGGCTAAAACAGGGGTTCGAGTCCCCTAGGGAGCGCCAACTCCGTCCGCGAAATCAAAAAGCCCCGCCCCGTGCGGGGTTTTTTGTTGCCGCCCTCCGGGGCCGCGAGCCCTAGCGCCATCCGTTGACGATCCCGGGAACCGCATCCGGCGGCGCCGCCGCCCGCACCCTGCGCCGTGGGGCATATCGATTTGAAGTGCCCGAAGGCGCTCGAGGATTCCGTCGGCCAGGCTCCATGCCACGCCAGCGCCCCCGCTCTCCGGGCATCGGAGGAAAGGCGCGCACGCGGCGCGGATGAAAATGGTCCCGCCCAGCGCATGCATCCTGCTCTAGAATTACGGGGTTCAACGCCGGACCCCGTCATGCCCTTTGTCGTCACCGAAAACTGCATCAAGTGCAAACACACCGACTGCGTCGAAGTCTGCCCCGTGGACTGCTTCCATGAAGGCCCCAACTTCCTGGTGATCGACCCGGACGAATGCATCGACTGCACGCTGTGCGAGCCGGAATGCCCGGTCAACGCCATCTACCCCGAAGACGACGTGCCCGCCGGGCAGGAAGGCTTCGTCGCGCTGAACGCCGAACTGGCCAAGGCCTGGCCGGTGCTGACCGTGCGCAAGGACCCGCCGGCCGACGCCGCCGAATGGGACGGCAAGCCGGACAAGCTCAAGCTGCTGGAACGCTGACCCGCCAAGCGGGTCGCATGAAAAAGGGCGCCATCGGCGCCCTTTTCGTTTGCGGCCTCGCCGCCGCCATGGACAGGCGGCGGGTGCCGCGTGCCCATGGCGGAACACCGCCCTGTGCGACGGCACCGGGGCTTACTGCGCCAGCTTGGCCTTGAGGGCCTCGAGCAGCTTGACCGCCGCCGGGTCGGTGGCCGGCAGGCCGCGCGGGTCCACCGCCGACACGTAGGCGCCGGCCTCGACGCCGACCACGCGCACCAGGAAGTTGCTGCCTTCGTAGGCCACGTCGTAGGAACCCAGCAGCTGCGCGCGGCTGGCGATGGTCAGACCCTCGACCGTGGCGAGCGCGTCGCCGACCTTGCCGAACACCTCGTCGCGGCTGCCGGCGACGGTGAAACCCCCCTGCGCGGGCTGCGCCGCGGCGGCCTGGGTCGGGCGCGTGGCCGAGGCCAGCGCCGGCACCTGCGTCGCGCCGGCGGTGCTGGGCAGGTTCAGGTCCGGCGGCACTTCGAGCGGACGCATTTCCGGGGCCAGCGCGTAGTCGCCACGCGCGCCACGATGGAAGCAGCCGGTCGCGGCGACGGTGGTGGCAATGGCGAGCAGTGCCAGCGAAAGGGCGCGTACGGCGGAACGGGAATGACGCATGGTGGATCTCCTGGTTCTGGCCACTGCAAGGTTCAGTGGCTGGATAGTTCTTCCAGCGCGCCCACGTCGGCCGCCAGGTGGTCGGCGGCGGCGTGGTGCGAGGCGGAAAGCGGCAACAGCGGCAGGCGCAGTCCATGGCCGATGCCCAGGCGCTGCAGCAGCGCCTTGACCGGGATCGGGTTGGACTCGAGGGTGAAGAAATCGTGGTACGGCTGCAAGCGCGCGTCCCAGGCCTCGGCGGCGACATGGTTGCCGGCGCGGGCCAGGTCGCACATGGTACGGAAGGCGCCGGGCAGGACGTTGGAACCGACCGATACCAGGCCGTCGGCGCCGGCCAGCATCGAGCGCGCGGCGCTGCCATCGTCGCCACTGAGGACGGCGAAACCCTCGCCGCGCAGCTCCAGCAGCGCCTTCATGCGCGCCATGTCGCTGACCGCTTCCTTGATGCCGACGATGTTCGGATGCGAGGCCAGTCCGGCCACGGTCTCCGGCAGCAGGTCGCAGCCGGTGCGGCCGGGCACGTTGTACAGCACCACCGGCAGCCCGCCCTGCTCGGCCACGGCCAGGAAGTGCTGGCGCAGCCCTTCCTGGGTCGGGCGCACGTACGGCGGGGTGACGACCAGCGCATGGGTGGCGCCGTTGCGCGCGGCGCGGCGGGTCGCCTCGATGGTCCGCGCGGTGCCGGACTGGCCGGTTCCGGCCAGCACCGGCATGCGGCCGCCTAGGGCTTCCACGGCCATGCGCAGCAGGGAATCGTATTCGGCCCCGGACAGCGTCGCCGCCTCGCCGGTGGAACCGGCCACCACCACGCCCTGCGCGCCACCGGCCGCCTGCAGCGCCAGCAGGCGCTGCCAGCCCTCGGTATCGAGCGCGCCGTCGGCAAGGAAAGGCGTCGCCAGGGCGGTGATGAGGCCGGAAATGGACAAGGGAAACGCCGTTCTTCGTGGGGGCTGGGAATCCCGCCTGGAGGCGGGTTCGTGACCGGGGGCATGTTACTTGCCGGTCGAAAGCACGGGCAAGTATGCTGGGTGCCAGCGAACGTGCCCGCGCCGGCGCCGTTCAGACTCACAGAGCACCCCGGAACCACCTTGACCAACAGCACCCCGCGGCCGCAGCCGACCGAAAACCACCTCCTGATCAACGCCTACACGACGCATCCGGAGTCCCCCCTGCTGTCCGTCACCCGCCGCATCGCCGACAGCGGCTGCAACCTGGTCGATGCGCGGCTGTCCACGGTGGGCCGCGACGTCTCGGTCACCACCCTGGCCACCGGCTCGTGGGATTCGGTGGCCAAGCTCGAGGCGATGCTGACCCGGCTGGAACGCGAGGAAGGCCTGAAGCTGGTGTGGTACCGCACCGCCGCCAAGCAGGCCCAGTCCAACCTGCTGCCCTACATCGTCGAGGTGATCGCCGCGGACAAGCCCGGCATCCTGTTCCAGCTGGCCGACTTCTTCGACCGCCAGGGCATCACCATCGAGAACCTGCAGAGCACCCGCTACCAGGCCATGCAGACCGGCGCGGAGATGTTCTCGGCGCAGATCACCATCGGCGTGCCGGCCAACATGCACATCGCCGCCCTGCGCGACGATTTCCTCGAGTTCTGCGACCACCTCAACCTGGACGCGATCATGGACCCGATGAAGTTCTGACCGTTCGCGCGCCCGTCACGGGCAGGCGGCGTTTCATGTAGTTGCAATCGAAGTACCCCAGGCTCCGGAAAGGATCTGATGAACATCGGCGATACCCTGGACCGCACCACCCTCGACCTGCCGCTGGCGCTGTCCGGCGGCGACACCACCACCCTCGCCGCGCAGGCCGGCCACTGGCTGGTGCTCTACTTCTACCCGAAGGACAGCACCCCCGGCTGCACCACCGAGGGCCTCGACTTCAACGCCCTGCTGCCCAGGTTCAAGCGCGCCGGCGCCGTGGTCATGGGCGTCTCGCGCGACTCGGTGAAGTCGCACGACAACTTCTGCGCCAAACAGGGCTTCAGGTTCCCGCTCGTCAGCGACGCCGACGAGGCGCTGTGCAACGCCTTCGACGTGATCCGCATGAAGAACATGTACGGCAAGCAGGTGCGCGGCATCGAACGCAGCACCTTCCTGGTCTCGCCCGACGGCACGCTGGTGCAGGCGTGGCGCAAGGTCAAGGTGGCCGGCCATGCCGAAGCCGTGCTCGAAGCGCTGAAGGCCGCCCAGTCCAAGTGAGTCCCATCGCCCACCTCGTCCGCCGCGCCCCTGCCCCGCAGGCCGTGGCGGTTTTTCCCTGCCCGTAACCAGGAATCGACGATGACCCGAGGCAAGCGCATCTACGTGCTGGATACCAACGTGCTGATGCACGATCCGACCGCGCTGTTCAAATTCGAGGAGCACGACGTCTACCTGCCGATGCAGGTGATCGAGGAGCTGGACAACGGCAAGAAGGGCACGTCCGAAGCCAGCCGCAACGCGCGCCAGGTCAGCCGCTTCCTCAACGAACTGATCGAGGCCTCCGGCATCGGCGGCATCGCCAGGGGCGTGCCGCTGGTGCTGCCGCAGGGCCTGCAGCTGCGCGGCGCGCGCAGTGCCGGCCACCTGTATTTCCAGACCAGCCATTTCGAGGCCGGCAAGAGCTTCGGCGCGGTGATCCCGGACAACGCCATCCTCGGCGCCATCCTCGCGCTGAAGGAGCAGACCCCGGACGTGCCGGTGGTGTTCGTCTCCAAGGACATCAACCTGCGCATCAAGGCGGCCATCGCCGGCATCGATTCTGAGGACTACGAGAACGACCGCGCGCTGGACGACTTCAGCCTGCTGTACACCGGCGCCACGCCCCTGCCCGAGGACTTCTGGAAGAAGCATTCCGGCGACCTGCGCAGCTGGAGCGACAAGGGCCGCACCAGCTACGAGATCCGCGCCACCGACGACGAGCAATGGTTCCCGAACCAGTACGTCTACCTGCCGGGCGAGGACGAGGTCGAACTCAAGGTCGCCAGGGTGGAAGCCGACGGCCGCATCACCCTCACCCTGGTGGACGATTTCCGCCACGGCGCGCATTCGGTATGGGGCATCACCGCGCGCAACCGCGAGCAGAACTTCGCGCTCAACGCGCTGATGGACCCGGAGATCGACTTCGTCACCCTGCTCGGCACCGCCGGCACCGGCAAGACCCTGCTGGCGCTGGCCGCCGGCCTGGCGCAGACCATGGACACGCAGCGCTACCGCGAGATCATCATGACCCGCGCCACGGTCAGCGTCGGCGAGGACATCGGCTTCCTGCCCGGCACCGAGGAAGAGAAGATGACGCCGTGGATGGGAGCGCTCACCGACAACCTGGAAGTGCTCACCCACAACCAGGAAGGCGGCGCCTGGGGGCGCGCGGCCACCAACGACCTGCTCGCCTCGCGCATCAAGATCCGCTCGCTGAACTTCATGCGCGGGCGTACTTTCCTGTCGCGCTACCTGATCCTGGACGAGGCGCAGAACCTCACCCCGAAACAGATGAAGACCCTGATCACCCGTGCCGGCCCCGGCACCAAGATCGTCTGCCTGGGCAACGTCGAGCAGATCGACACGCCGTACCTGACCGAGACCACCTCGGGCCTGACCTACGCCGTGGACCGCTTCAAGAACTGGCCGCACAGTGCGCACATCACCCTGCGCCGCGGCGAGCGCTCGCGGCTGGCCGACTACGCTTCGGAGGTCCTGTGAAAACGCACCACGCCCTTGCCCTGCTGGCTTCCGGCGCGCTCGCGCTGGCGGCCTGCACGCCGGCCAACACCCGCCCCGGCAGCGTGCCGACGGCGATCAAGGCCGGGCAGTCCTGGGTGGTCACGCGCCCGCTCGTGGCCGCGCAGGTGCTCGACACCTGCTCGCGCGACAGCCCGGCCCGGCATGCCGACGGGGTCAGCGGCTACTGGGCGCCCAGCCGCGCGCAGATCGACGCGCTGGAAAGCCGGCTGCAGCAGCTGCAGCCCACCATCGCCGAACCCTCGCGGTCCGGGCGCCAGTACGTGGGCTTCATCGCGCAGGGCCGGCAGCTGATCTACATCAACGCCTTCACCCTGCCCGACCACGACAAGACCAACCCGGCGCGCGAAGCGGTGCGGGTCTGCGACGGCGGCGCGGCGTTCTGGGGCGCGGTGTACGACCCGCAGGCCGGCACCTTCTCCGACATCGCCACCAACGGCGGCTTCTGAACGGCCGGCGATACTGTCCACGATGGGCATACAGCTCCCCCGTTGGGTATGGATCGGCGCGATCGCGCTGTCCTGCGTGGCCGGCATGGTCAACGTGGTCGGCTTCCTCGGTTTCGAGCACCAGGCCGTCAGCCACCTCACCGGCACCACCAGCCAGCTCGGCATGGCGCTGGTGCAGCGCGACTGGCGCGGCGTCGCGCACCTGTGGGGCATGCTGATCGCGTTCTCGCTGGGCGCGATGCTGAGCGGGCTGATCGTGCAGGATGGCGCGCTGCGGCTGGGCCGGCGCTACGGCGTGGTGCTGGCCCTGGAGTCGCTGTTGCTGCTGGCGGCGATCCCGCTGTTCAAGCGGCAGCAGATCTGGGGCGCGCTGGCCGCGGCCATGGCCTGCGGCCTGCAGAACGCCATGGTCACCACCTTCAGCGGCGCGGTGGTGCGCACCACCCACCTCAGCGGCATGTTCACCGACCTGGGCATCGGCCTGGGCCATCTGCTGCGCGGCCTGCCGCTGCAGGTGCGGCGGCTGACGCTCAGCGGCCTGATCATCGGCGGCTTCCTCGCCGGCGGCGTCATCGGCGCCTGGCTGTTCCAGCGTTTCGGCTACGACGCGCTGCTCGCGCCGGCGCTGCTGACCGGCTGCACCGGCGCCACCTACATCGCCTACCGGCTGTCGCGACGCCTGTACACCGCGCCGTGACGGCAGCGCCGGGCGAAACGCTGCACAATCCCGCCATGACGCCTTCCACACCCGCCTCCGCCCTCACCATCGCCGGCTCCGATTCCGGCGGCGGTGCCGGCATCCAGGCCGACCTCAAGGCCTTCGCCGCGCATCGCGTGCATGGACTGTCGGCCATCGCCGCGTTGACCGCGCAGAACACCCGCGGCGTCACCGCCGTGCACTTGCCGCCGCTGGAATTCCTGCAGGCGCAGCTCGACGCCTGCTTCGACGACTTCGACATCCACGCGGTCAAGCTGGGCATGCTCGCCAATGCCGAGGTGATCCACCTGGTCGCCGATGTCCTGGAAAAACACCGCCCGCCGCAGGTAGTGCTGGATCCGGTGATGGTCGCCACCAGCGGCGCCCGGCTGCTGGAAGCCAGCGCCCTGCAGGCGCTGCGCGAACGCCTGCTGCCGCTGGCCACGCTGCTCACGCCCAATACGCCCGAAGCGGAACTGCTGCTGGGCCGCCGCATCGCCAGCGCCGCCGACGCCGAGGACGCCGCCACCGCGCTGCTCGGGCTGGGCGCCGGCGCGGTGCTGCTCAAGGGCGGGCACCTGGCCGAAGGCCCGCGCGTGATCGACCGCTATTACGACGGCGTCGCCAGCGAGGAATTCAGCCACGCGCGCCTGCCGGTCGACGCGCACGGCACCGGCTGCACGCTGGCCTCGGCCATCGCCGCGCAGCTGTGCCGCGGGTTGTCCCTGCCCAATGCCTGCGAGGCCGCCATCGATTACGTCGCGCGCGGCCTGCGCGGCGGCTACCGGCCGGGGCGCAGCGAGGTCATGGTGCTGGACCACTTCGGCGCGGCGCATCCGGCATGAACGGCGTGACCGCCCTTGCCGTCGCCGCGGCCGACGGACACCGTTTCGAGCTGCTCGCCCACGTGCCGCCACGGCCCGTGGCGGCCGTACTGTGGCTGCCGGCGCTGGGCGTGGCCGCCCGCCATTACCTGCCGCTGGCCGAAGCGCTGGCGGCGCGTGGCGTGGCCGTGTTCGTCCACGAATGGCGTGGCGGCGGCAGCAGCCGCCTGCGCGCGGACCGGGCCACCGACTGGGGCTACCGCGAACTGCTGCTGCACGACATCCCCGCTGCCGAAGCGGCCGCGCGCGCCGCGGTGCCGGGCATTCCGCTGCGGCTTGGCGGGCACAGCCTGGGCGGGCAGCTGGCGTGCTGCCATGCCGGCCTGCATCCGGGTACGTTCGCCGCGCTCTGGCTGGTCGCCAGCGGCACCCCGTGGTGGCGGGGTTTTCCCGCACCGCGACGCTGGCTGCTGCCGCTGGCCTACCGCTTCCTGCCGTGGCTGGCGCAACGGCGCGGCGCGCTGCCGGGGCGCAGGCTCGGCTTCGGCGGCACCGAGGCGCGCGGCCTGATCCGCGACTGGGCCCGCGTCGGCCTCAGCGGCCGTTATGCCGCGGCCGGCCTGCCGGTCGATCTGGACGCGGCGATGCGGGCGCTCGCGCAACCGGTGCAGGCGCTGCTGTTCGACGCCGACTGGCTCGCGCCGGCCGGCTCCATGCGCCACCTGCTGTCCAAGATGCCGGCCGCGCCGGCGACGCTGCGCATCCTGTCCGGCGACGAACTGGGCACGCGCGCGGACCATTTCAGCTGGATGAAATCGCCGGCCATCGTCGCCGATGCGCTGGCATCGACGGCGTCATAGGAAAATTTCACAAAAGCGTTGACGCATGCGCGTCATATCCGCATAATTCCGCTCCTGACGACGCGCCCGTAGCTCAGTTGGATAGAGTACCTGGCTACGAACCAGGCGGTCGGGAGTTCGAATCTCTCCGGGCGCGCCAGTTTGGAACATTGTTCTTGCAGTGTTCCCCGTCAGAACAATCAAGGTAAAACGCGCCCGTAGCTCAGTTGGATAGAGTACCTGGCTACGAACCAGGCGGTCGGGAGTTCGAATCTCTCCGGGCGCGCCATTACACCGAACAGCAGGCTTTGCCTGCTGTTTTTTTTCGTCCCGGCGATGGCCTCCGCTGCCATCGCATCCCGACACGCAGCGTG
Organism: Stenotrophomonas sp. Steno-Z2; assembly: GCF_056393235.1. NCBI lineage: Bacteria > Pseudomonadati > Pseudomonadota > Gammaproteobacteria > Lysobacterales > Lysobacteraceae > Stenotrophomonas > Stenotrophomonas sp. Steno-Z2. The sequence continues at coordinate 152,077 of NZ_JBWJOY010000005.1, forward strand.
CGGCGCCCGGTTGGTGGCGCCCTCCCCGCTCCACAACGGCCACATCGTCGATGGCCGCGGCAGCGCCGTCATGGCCAGGGACAACAGACATCCCTTGATATCGCCCGCCGATGACCGGAGGGTTGAGGCCACCGATGGATGGCGGCAACAAAACCGCCGGAAGCGGTTCTGATCTTCGCTTGTCCATGGCCCGCAGGATTGCCGCCATGGCGGCAACAAAAAAGCGCCGGCTTGCGCCGGCGCTTTTCATTCCACGCGGATGCCGCCGATCAGGCTTCCGGCGGAGTCGCCGCCTGCTCCGCGTCGGCCGGCGCGGCATCCTCGTCCGCATCGTCGACCGACTGCAGCGAGGCGTCCAGGCGTTCGACCGCCTGCAGCTTCTCGCCCTTGGACAGGCGGATCAGGGTCACGCCCTGGGTGTTGCGGCCCACGCGCGAGATTTCCGAGCCGCGGGTGCGCACCAGGGTGCCGCCATCGGAAATCAGCAGCACTTCGTCGCCCGTGCCCAGCAGCACCGCGCTGACCAGTTTGCCGTTGCGCTCGCTGGTCTGGATGCCGATCACGCCCTGCGTGCCGCGGCCCTTGCGCGGGTAGTCGGCCAGCGGGGTGCGTTTGCCGTAGCCGTTCTCGGTGGCGGTGAGGATGTACTGCACGCCGGCGTCGTCCGCCGACTCGACGATCTCGCCGCCATCGGCCGCCACTTCCTCGACACCGTTATCGTCCTCGCCCTCGTCCTCGGCGCCGCCGGCGCTTTCGGCCACGATCAGGCTGACCACTTCCTCGCCCTTGGCCATCTTGATGCCGCGCACGCCGGTGGCGGTGCGGCCCATCGAACGGACCCTGTCCTCGCCGAAGCGCACGGTCTTGCCGTTGGAGGCGAACAGCAGGATGTCGCGCTCGCCGTCGGTCAGGCCGACGCCGACCAGGGCGTCGCCCTCATCCAGGTTGATGGCGATCTTGCCGCGCGCCAGGCGGAAGGCGAACTCGCTCAGCGGGGTCTTCTTCACCGTGCCGTTGCGGGTGGCGAAGAACACGAAGTGGTTGTCGTCGTATTCGCGCACCGGCAGCACCGCCTGCACGCGCTCGCCGTTCTCCAGCGCGATCCAGTTGATGATCGGGCGGCCGCGCGCATTGGAGCCGGCTTCCGGCAGCTGGTACACCGGCAGCCAGAACACCTTGCCGGAACTGGTGAAGGTCAGCAGCGTGTCATGGGTATTGACCAGCCACAGCTGCTCGATCGAATCCTCGTCCTTGGTCGCCGCCGCGCTGCGGCCGCGGCCGCCGCGCTTCTGTGCGCGGTAGGCCGACACCGGCTGGCGCTTGACGTAGCCGGCGCGCGACAGCGTCACCACCACGTCTTCCGGCGCGATCAGGTCGAGGATGTCCAGGTCTTCCTCGCTGTGGCGGATCTCGGTGCGGCGCTCGTCGCCGTACTCGGCGCGCACGCTTTCCAGCTCCTCGCGGATCACCTGCAGCAGGCGGTCCGGGTTCTCCAGGATATGGATCAGCCCGGCGATCACTTCCAGCAGTTCCTTGTACTCCTCGGTGAGCTTGTCCTGCTCCAGGCCGGTGAGGCGGTGCAGGCGCATTTCCAGGATCTGCGTAGCCTGCACCTCGGACAGCTGGTAATTGCCGTCGACCAGGCCAATGCCCCTGGGCAAGTCTTCCGGGCGCGAGGCCTCCGCACCGGCGGCGCCCAGCAGCGCGCCCACCAGGCCCGGCTCCCACACCTTGGCGAGCATGCGCTCCTTGGCCTCGGCGGGGTTGGACGAGGTCTTGATCAGCTCGATCATCTCGTCGATGTTGGCCAGCGCGACGGTCAGGCCTTCCAGCACGTGCGCGCGGGCGCGCGCCTTGCGCAGTTCGAAGATGGTGCGGCGGGTGACGACCTCGCGGCGGTGGCGGACGAACGCCTCCAGCATCTCCTTGAGGTTGAGCAGCTTCGGGCGGCCGTCGACCAGCGCCACCATGTTGATGCCGAACACCGATTCCATCTGGGTCTGCTGGTACAGATTGTTCAGCACGACCTCGGCCGACTCGCCGCGCTTGATCTCGATGTAGATGCGCATGCCGTCCTTGTCGGACTCGTCGCGCAGCTCGCTGATGCCTTCGAGCTTCTTTTCCTTGACCAGCTCGGCGATCTTCTCGATCAGCCGCGCCTTGTTCACCTGGTAGGGAATCTCGGTGACGATGATCGACTCGCGGCCGTTGTCGGCCACCTCGATCTCGGCCTTGGCGCGGATGCGCACGCGGCCGCGGCCGGTGCGGTAGCCGGCGATGATGCCGGCGGTGCCGTTGATGATGCCGGCGGTCGGGAAATCCGGGCCCGGGATGTATTCCATCAGGCCATCGACGTCGATCGACGGGTTGTCGATCAGCGCGATGCAGGCATTGATGGATTCGGTGAGGTTGTGCGGCGGAATGTTGGTGGCCATGCCCACCGCGATGCCGGCCGAACCGTTGACCAGCAGGTTCGGGAAGCGCGTCGGCAGGACCGTCGGCTCCAGTTCCTTCTCGTCGTAGTTGGGCTGGAAATCGACGGTTTCCTTGTCGATGTCGGCCAGCATCTCGTGGCTGATCCGCGACAGGCGCGACTCGGTGTAACGCATCGCCGCCGGGCTGTCGCCGTCGACCGAACCGAAGTTGCCCTGGCCGTCGATCTGCATGTAGCGCAGCGAGAACGGCTGCGCCATGCGCACCAGCGTGTCGTAGACCGCGCTGTCGCCGTGCGGGTGGTATTTACCGATGACGTCGCCGACGATGCGCGCCGACTTGTAGTACGGCTTGTTGGCGTGCGCGCCCAGCTCCTGCATCGCGTAGAGGACGCGGCGATGGACCGGCTTGAGGCCGTCGCGGGCGTCGGGGAGCGCGCGCCCCACGATCACGCTCATGGCGTAATCGAGGTAGCTCTTGCGCATCTCGTCTTCCAGGTTGACCTGGATGATTTCCTTGGCGGTTTCTGCCATTCGGATTCCGTATTCTGGTAGCGGTCCGGAGCGGCGCCGACGGCCCTTCTGGGCGGTCCCGGCACAAGCCCGATTCAAGTGGCCGAGTTTACCACACGGCGCCGTCTGCCGCCTCAGGCGGCAGCACTTTTAACGGAATAAATCAGGGACTTAGCCACCGGCTGCGGCCCTGCGCCGCGGTTCCGGCCGGACGCTGCCGCAGGGCCGCCGCCCGCACCGCTGCGGACGGCAGGCAGGCGGCCGGATTCAGCCGCCGAAAGCGGCGCGCATGGCCGCCTCGTCCGGCGCCAGGATCACGCCCTTCTCGGTCACGATGGCGTCGATCAGGCCGCCCGGGGTCACGTCGAACACCGGGTTCCAGGCCTGGATGCCCTCGGCCACCGTACGCACACCGCCGACGCCGAACAGCTCGCCCGGGTCGCGCTGCTCGATCTCGATCGCGTCGCCGTGCGCGGTGCCCATGTCCACCGTCGAGGACGGCGCCACCACCATGAACTTCACGCCGTGGTGGCGCGCGGCGATGGCCAGCTGGTAGGTGCCGATCTTGTTGGCGGTATCGCCATTGGCGCAGATGCGGTCGGCGCCGACGATCACCCACTGCACCGCGCCGGTCTTCATCAGGTGCGAGGCGGCCGAGTCGGCGACCAGGGTCGCGTCGATGCCGTCCTGCTGCAGCTCCCACACGGTCAGGCGCGCGCCCTGCAGCCAGGGCCGGGTTTCGCCGGCGAATACGCGCGCGATGCGGTCCTGCGCCATGCCGGCGCGGATCACGCCCAGCGCGGTACCGAAGCCGGCGGTGGCCAGCGAGCCGGTATTGCAGTGGGTCAGCACGCCGCTGCCCGGCGCGATCAGGCCGGCGCCCAGCGCGCCCATGTGGCGGTTGGCGGCCAGGTCCTCGTCGGCGATGGCCTGCGCCTCCAGCGCCAGCACCTGCTTCCAGTCGCCGCCGGCAGCGGCCAGCGCACGGCGCATGCGCGCCAGCGCCCAGGCCAGGTTCACGGCGGTCGGGCGCGCGGCATTCAGCCGCGCCATGGCCGGCTCCAGCGCGCGCAGCGCGGCCGCGCCGTCGGCAGCGTCCACCTCGCGCGCGGCCAGCACCACGCCCCAGGCGGCGGCGATGCCGATGGCCGGCGCGCCACGCACGGTGAGCGCATGGATGGCCTCGGCGACGGCGTCGCTGTCGCGGCACAGCACGTGCTCCACCACGAAGGGCAGCCTGCGCTGGTCCAGCAGCTCCAGCGCGTCGCCGGTCCAGCGGATCGGGCGGATATGGTCGTAGCGGGCGTAATCGATGGCGTCGTTCTGGTTCATCGCGCCATTGTATCGGTGCCGCGCTCAGTCGGCGGAAAACTCGGCGCGGCAGCCCTTGTCCACCCAGATGCCGGTGCGGTCCCAGCCCCAGCTGCGGCCTTCCTCGCAGGCGGCGTTGGACAGCTGCCTGACCAGGGTGACCTTGCGCTCGACGCTCACCCCGCACTCCCGGCGCATCTCGCTCTTCGATTCGCAGGTGACCTGGCGCGGAACATCCACGAACCCGGAACCATCCTCGGCGCCGACCTCGAACTGCCCCTGGCAACCGCGACTCACCCAGATCTCGTTGCGCCCATAGCCCCAGGTGCGCCCTTCCCGGCACGGCAGCAGCGACTGCTGGCGGATCAGGCGCACCGGCGCGCCACGCAGCAGCACCGGGCAGGTGACCGTCCGGCCCTTGGATTCGCAGCGCACCATGCGCCGTACCACACGCCGCCCGGGCGCCGGCCGTTCGGCGGCAAACTCGGCGCGGCAGCCACGGCTGACCCAGACCCCGCTGTCCTCTACGCCCCAGCTGGTCTCGCGGATGCAGCTCTGCGTGGACAGCTGGCGCACCAGCTGCACGCCGCGCGACACATCCATCGCGCAGCGCTGGCGTGCGCTGCCGTCCGATTCGCAGCGCACCACCGGGGCATCCGCCGGCGACGCATCGCCCTGCCCGGCCAGGGCCAGCACCGGCGTCAGCCACAGCAACAGGCCGCACACACCCTTCATCCGACCTTCCCGCCCTGCAATCCGATGGACTCCACTGACACGGATTGTGCATCCGCAGCCGTGATCAGAGCATCATCCACGGCAGGCAGGCAATACATGCGCGCCGGCGATGCGGCGGAAACGGCAGGCGCGCGCCTGCGTCGATCAGGACCGGATGCGCTCAGGCGTGTGCGAAATCGAAGGCCAGCACGTCGGCGATGCGGCCGGTGCCGGCCAGCGCCATCAGCAGCCGGTCCACGCCCACCGCCACGCCGGCGCAGGGCGGCAGGGCCGGCAGCGCGGCCAGGAAGGCTTCGTCCAGCGGCGGCTGCACGTGGCCGCGCGCGGCGCGCACCGCCAGGTCGCGCGCGAAGCGCTGGCGCTGTTCGACGGCGTCGTTCAGCTCGTGATAGCCGTTGGCCAGCTCCACCGCGCCCAGGTACAGCTCGAAACGCTCGGCCAGCGGCGGCCGCCCCGGGCGGATGCGAGCGAGCGCGGCCTGCGTGGCCGGCCAGTCGTGGATCACGGTGATGCGGTCGTCCGGGAAATGCGGCTGGATGCGATGGCTCATCAGCAGGTCCAGCCAGTCGTCGCGGGTGAGGCCGTCAGGGTTGATGCCGACCCCGGCCAGCGGCGCGCGCAGCTGCGTTTCGTCGGCGCCGAACGGGTCCACGCCCACCGCGTCGATGAACAGCTCGCGGTAGCTCAGCACCTGCAGCGACGCTTCGCGCCCGACCATCGCCAGCGCCGCGCGCACCAGTTCCACCGTCTCCTCGATCAGGCGGTGGTGGTCCCAGCCGACGCGGTACCACTCGAGCATGGTGAACTCGGGGTTGTGGCGGCCGCCGGCCTCGCCGTTGCGGAAGACCCGGCCCAGTTCGTAGCAGTCGCCGACACCGGCGGCGAGCAGGCGCTTGAGCGGATACTCGGGCGAGGTGCGCAGCCAGCGCACCGGCGAGCCGGCGTCGACATGGCCGCTGAAGCGGGTCTGGAAGCCTTCGATGTTCGGCTCGGTGTTGCCGGCCGCGGACATGATCGGCGTCTCCACTTCCAGCACGCCGCGGCGCGCGAAGAAGTCGCGGATCAGGGCGTTCAGCCGTGCGCGCCGGCGCAGGGCCTCGATCATGGCGCACATCCCTGTGCGCCACCCTGCGGGCGGCTTCGCCGTGAAAAACGACTGTCCTGCCGTTTTTTCATGGCGCACCTCTGACCGCCATGGAGGGCGGGAATGTCGGTTCTGCAGGAGCAAAAACCGGCCGTGCGCCTCCCTGCGGGCGGCTTCGCCGTGAAAAACGGCTGTCCTGCCGTTTTTTCATGAGTGCAGCCCCTTCGGCGTGGCCGCCAGCGGCAGGGTGAGGATGTCGCGCTGGTCGTCGCGGTAGCCGGCCGACAGGTACAGCGCCTTGGCCCGGGCGTTGTGGTGGTTCACTTCCAGCCGCATCACGCTGGCGCCCCCGACGATCGCCCAGTCGCGCGCCAGTGCCAGCGCCGCGCGCGGCCCCAGCCGCGGCCGCGCGCGGCGGGCGCCAGGTACAGCTCGTCCAGCAGCACGAAGCGACCGCCCTGCTCCACGCTGAAGCACCAGCCCAGGGTGATGTAGCCGGCTTCGGGCACATCGCCCCCTTCCAGCAGCAGGACCGCGCCGCAGGCCGGGTCGGCCAGCAGCGTGCGCAAGCCGGGCTCGACCAGCGCCGGATCGAAGGTGATCCCGTCCTCGGCGTAGAACGCGCGCACCATGGCGAGCAGGCGCGGGAAATCCCCGGGCGTGGCGAGGCGGAATCGCAGGTTCATGGCTGTTGTCCGTGTTCGGCGAGGAAGGCGAGCAGGCGCGGTTCGTCCCACACTTCCACGCCCAGCTCGTTGGCCTTGTCCAGCTTGGAGCCGGCCTCGCTGCCGGCGACCACGAAGGCGGTCTTCTTCGACACGCTGCCGGCGACCTTGGCGCCCAGCGCTTCCAGCCGCGCCTTGGCGGCGTCGCGGGTCAGCACCGACAGCGTGCCGGTCAGCACCACGGTCTGCCCGTCCAGCGGCCCGGCCGGCTGCGCGGCCTGCAGCGGCGCCAGTTCCAGCAACCGCCGCATCTGCAGCTCGCCATTGAGCAGCAACTGGCCATGGTTGTCGCTGTCCAGCCACTGCGCCAGCGCGCGCGCGGTGTCCTCGGGCAGGCCGGCGGCGACGAAGCGTTCCGGTTCGGCATCGAGGATCTGCTGCGCCGACGGCAGCGCGGCCACCAGCTTCTCGGCGCGCAGACGGGTGATGCCGGGAATCTCGGCCTCGACCAGCAACTGCGCCAGGTCCAGCCCGTCGTGCAGCCGCGCCGACGGCAGGTGGGTATCGCCGATGCGCACCTGCCCGACCTGCAGCAGCGCGTCGATGGCCTGCTGGTTGCCTTCCTGCTCGAAGAAATGGCCGAGCGAGCGCGCTACCTCGCCGCCGATGTCGGGCACGCGCTTGAACAGCGGCCACGGCAGCTGGCGGATCAGTTCAAGGTCGCCGAACCACTGCGCCAGCGCCTTGGCCGTGCTCTCGCCGACGTGCTCGATGCCCAGCGCGAACAGCAGCCGTTCCAGCGTGGCGTCGCGGCTGGCGTCGATGGCGGCGATGAGGTTGTCGGCCCACCGGGTGGCGATCTTCTTCGTGTTCCACTCGAAGGCCACCGGCAATGCCAGCGCCTGCGCGCGCCAGGCCGCATCGTTGCCGTCGAGCCGGAGCACGGCGTTGAGCGCCGCGCCGCTGCCGTCGACCGGCAGGTGCGGCTTGAGGCTGGCGGCGAGCGCGGACGGGTCGGCTGCATCGAGTACCAGCTTCAGATGCAGCAGCTGGTCGCGGGTGAGCCGGTAGAGGTCGGCGACGCCACGCACGATGCCGGCGTCGACCAGGGTCTCGATGTAACGGTCGCCCAGCCCGTCGATGTCCATGGCGCGGCGCGAAGCGAAGTGCGCGATGGCTTCCTTGCGCTGCGCCGGGCAGCTCAGTTCGCCCGAACAGCGCCATACCGCCGCGCCTTCCTCGCGCACGATCTCGGCGCCGCAGACCGGGCAGGCCGACGGCATCGTCCACGGCTGCGCGCCCGGCGGGCGGCGCCCGGCGATGACGCTGACCACCTCGGGAATCACGTCGCCGGCGCGGCGCACGATCACCGTATCGCCCACGCGCACGTCCAGCCGCGCGATCTGGTCGGCGTTGTGCAGGGTGGCGTTGGTGACGGTCACCCCGGCCACCTGCACCGGCTGCAGGCGCGCCACCGGGGTGGCCGCACCGGTGCGGCCGATCTGGATCTCGATCGCCTCGACCGTGGTGGTCTGCTCCTGCGCCGGGAACTTGTGGGCGATGGCCCAGCGTGGCGCACGGGCGACGAAGCCCATCTCGCGCTGGCCCTCGCGGTCATCGAGCTTGTAGACCACGCCGTCGATGTCGAAGGCCAGCCCGTCGCGGCGCGCGCCGATGTCGCGGTAATACTCGAGCAGGCCGTCGGCGCCCTCGACCACCCGGCACAGGTCGCTGACCGGGAAGCCCCACTGCGCCAGCCGCGCCAGCGTCGCCGAATGCGTGGCCGGCAATTCGCCGCCGTCGACCTCACCGGTGCCGTAGGCGTAGAAACTCAACGGCCGCTGCGCGCTGACCTTCGGGTCGAGCTGGCGCAGCGAACCGGCCGCGCCGTTGCGCGGATTGGCCAGCACCTTGCCACCGTGCAGGCGCGCCTGTTCGTTGTACTTCTCGAAATCGGCGCGCGGCATGTAGACCTCGCCGCGCACTTCCAGCACCGCCGGCCAGCCTTCGCCATCGAGCCGATGCGGGATCACCCTGATCTGGCGCAGGTTGGCGGTGACGTCCTCGCCGGTGGTGCCGTCGCCGCGGGTGGCGCCCTGCACGAACACGCCCTCCTCGTAGCGCAGGCTGATCGCCAGGCCGTCGAGCTTGGGTTCGGCCGAAAACAGCAGCCGCGCGCGGTGCAGGCGCTCGTCGATGCGGCGCACGAAGTCGCGCACCTCCTCGTCGCTGAAGGCATTGCCCAGCGACAGCATCGGCATGGCGTGCACCACCTCGGCGAACCGCGAGGACACCCTGCCGCCGACCTGGTGACTGGGCGAATCGGCGCTGTCCAACTGCGGATGCGCCGCTTCCAGCGCTTCCAGCTCGCGCATCAGCGCATCGTATTCGGCATCGGGAATCAGCTGCTCGTCGCGCTCGTGGTAGGCCTGCGCGGCCGTGGCCAGCTGCTGGCGGAGGTCGGCGATGCGCTGGCGGGCGGGGGCGTCGGAAGTCATGCGCCGATTTTACCCGCGCCAGGGTGTATGCAACGCGTGTGGCAGGGTGCGGAAACGGGAAGGGGCGCCACCTTCGGCGCCCCTTCCCATGGCTCGTCCAGCCGCGCTCACCAGCGCGGCGGCTTGGTCAGCGGCGGCGCCTGGTGCTGGCGGTCGTAGGCGCGCAGCTCGTCGCGGATGTGGGCGATGCGCTGGCGGCCCAGCGCGTTGCGGCTGTCGTCCAGCACCACGCCGTCGAGCAGTTCGGCCATGCGCTGCACGGTGGGCAGCATCTTTTCCCAGGCGTCCAGCGCGGTCATCGGCGCCGGCAGGGTGAGGAAGAAGGCGATGGCCGGGGTTTCCATCTCGCGGATGTGGGCCATGTCGAAGCTGCCCGGCTTCATGATGCTGGCCATGCTGAAGATCGGCCCGCGTTCGGGGTGGCCTTCGACCAGGCGGTGGAAGACATTCATGTAGCCGAACACCAGGCCGGTCTTCTCGGCGGCCACCACGATGTCCTCGCCGCGCAGCGACTGGCCGGCGCGCGCGGCCACGTACAGCGAGACGATCTTGTCGAAATCCTGGCTGGCGCGCCTGCCCAGTTCGCTGCCGGCCGCTTCCACGTCCGGCAGCCCCAGCTCCTGCTGGGTCGCTTCGGTGGCGGTGTCCCCGGTTCCGGACGGTACATCGCCGCCCTCGCCCTCCGCGCCCAGCACCGGCTCGCGCCGCGGCTGCCCGCCGCTTTCGATCGGCTCGCGGCGCTTGCCCTGCGCCGGCTTCTTCGGCCTTCCGAACAGGAAGATCGCCGCGATCAGCAGCACTCCGGCGGCCAGGATGCCGATACGCAACAGAGCCATGTCGGACATGCGGTGGGTTCTCCGGTCAACGTGTTCAGGTCGGCAAAGAATGGCACGTCAGGCCGCGCCCGCCAAACGCGCGGCTTCCTCCAGGTCCACGCTGACCAGGCGGCTGACGCCCGGCTCGCGCATGGTGACGCCGGAGAGCTGGTGCGCGGCTTCCATCGTCGCCTTGTTGTGGCTGACGAACAGGAACTGCACCTTCTCGCTCATCTCCTTGACCATGTTGGCCAGGCGGCCGACGTTGGCTTCGTCCAGCGGCGCGTCCACCTCGTCCAGCAGGCAGAACGGCGCCGGGTTGAGCTGGAAGATGGCGAACACCAGCGCCACCGCGGTCATCGCCTTCTCGCCGCCGGACAGCAGCGAGATGCTGGACACGCGCTTGCCCGGCGGGCGCGCCATGATGGTCACGCCGGTATCGAGCAGGTCCTCGCCGGTCAGTTCCAGGTAGGCGTGGCCGCCACCGAACAGGCGCGGGTACAGGGCCTGCACGCCGGCGTTGACGCGGTCGAAGGTGTCCTTGAAGCGGCCGCGGGTCTCGCGGTCGATCTTGCGGATCGCCTCTTCCAGCGTCTCCAGCGCGGTGGTCAGGTCCACGTGCTGCGATTCCAGGTATTCCGAGCGCTGCGAGGCCTCGCCGTATTCGTGGATGGCCGCCAGGTTGACCGGCTCCAGCCGCCGCATGCGCGCGTCGATCTGCTGCACCGCCTGCTCCCACTCGCCGATGCGCGCGTCCTCGGGCAGGGCGTTGACCACGTCCTCCAGCACGAAGCCGGCCTTTTCCACCGCGGCCTGCAGTTGTTCGGCGCTGAGCACCAGCGCCTGCTGGTCGAGCTTGCGCTGGGAAATGCGCTCGCGCTGCGCCAGCGCCTGTTCGTCGCGCTGGTGGCGGGTCTGCTCCAGCGTGCGCAGCTCGGCATCGATGCCGTCCAGCTGCGCGCGCGCCTCGGCCAGCACCCGGTCCACGCGCACCCGCTCGGCCAGGGTGTTCTGGTGTTCGGCCTCCAGCGCCTGCACCGGCGTGTCGCCCTGGTCCAGCTGCGAATGCAGTTCGCCCAGGCGCGAATCCAGCTGCCCGCGCTGGGTGCTCATGCGCTCCAGCGACTGCGACAGCGAGGCGATCTGCGCGCGCTGCGATTCCAGAGTCAGCGCCAGCGCGTGCATGCTGTCGCGCACGTTGCGCGCGGCGTCGCGCGCCAGGTCGCGGGCCTCGGTCAGCTGGCGGCGCTCGGCTTCCAGCGCCTGCCGCGTGGTTTCCAGGTCGCCCATGCTGGACACCGCGTCTTCCAGGCGCACGCGCGCCTCGCCGGCCTGCTCGCGGCTGTTGTCCAGCGCTTCCAGCAGCTGCGCAAGCTCGGCCTCGATGCGCTCGATGCGCGTGCGCGCCGATTCCAGCCGGCCGCGCTGGCTCTGCACCTGCCCGGCCAGCTCCGACGCGCTGCGGTGCGCCTGGTACAGCGCCCGCTGCGCTTCCTCGCGCTGCTGCTCGGCGGCCAGCAGTTGTTCGCGGAACGCGCCAAGCTGGCGCTCCAGTTCGGCCTCGCGCTCCTGCAGGCCCTCGATCTGCTCGCGCAGGGCGACGATTTCGCGTTCGCGCAGCAGCGCGCCCTGCTTGGCCGCTCCCTGCCGCGACACCCGCACCCAGCCCTCGCCCAGGCGTTCGCCGCCGCGGGTGATGACCGAGTCGCCGTCCTCCAGCCGCCGCTGCAGTTCACGCGCGGCGGCCAGATCCTCGGCGCCATGCAGGCGCGCCAGCAGGCGGCGGATCGCCAGCGGCCCCTGCACGCGCGCGGCCAGCGACGTTGGCGCGAAGGCGGCGCTGCCTTCCGCATCGGACACCAGCGCGATGCGCCCCTCGCCCAGCTCGCCCAGCGCCTCGACCAGCGCCTCGGGCGCATCGACCAGCACGCCCTCGATCAGCTGGCCCAGCGCGCTTTCAACGGCATTTTCCCAGCCGCTTTCGACGGTGATGCGCTCGCCGACGCGCGCGGCCGAATCCAGCCCCTGCGCCTTCAGCCAGGCCACCGCGGCGCCCTGCTCCTGGCCCAGTGCGGCCTGCTGCAGGGTTTCCAGCGAGGACAGGCGGCCGCGCGCGGCCTGCGCCTGCTTGCGCACTTCGGCCAGTTCGGCCTGGCTGGCGCGCTGCCGCTCCTGCAGCGCCGCCGCGCTTTCCTTGCGCAGCTCCACCTGTTCGTTCAGTTCGTCCAGCGCCGCGGCCTGCGATTCGTGCTGCAGCTGCAGCTGCTCGAACGCCTCGGCCAGCGCCTCCACGTCGAGGCCGGCGCGCTCGGCCGCCAGCGCTTCGCGGCGGCGATCGGCTTCCAGGATCTGGCGGTCGAGATAATCGACGCGGGTGCGCTCCACTTCGCCCGAACGGGTGGCTTCGGAGGTGTTGCGGTTGTGCGCTTCCCAGCGCTGCTGCCAGTCGTGCAGCGCGGCCTCGGCCTCGCGCAGCCCCTCCTGGCGGAATTCGTTTTCTTCCTGCAGCTGTTCCAGCTGCGGCTCGGCGTTCTCCACCGCCTCGCGCAGCACCATCAGCCGCGCCTCGTCGCCGCTGATGTGCTGGCCCAGTTCGGCCAGGGCCTGGCGGGTTTCATCGCGCGCCTTGTGCAGGCGCTGGGCCATCTCGCGCTGGTGCTGGATCTGCTGTTCCAGCCGCGCCAGCGTGCTGCCGACCTGGTAGACGTCGGCCTGCGCGCGCGCCAGCGTCTCGGCCGCTTCCTCGCGGCGCACGCGGCCGGTCTCGATGCGGCTCTCGGCCTCGCGCTGCTCGGCGATCAGCTGCTGCAGCCTGGTTTCCTCGCGCGCCAGCGCTTCGCGCAGCCCGCCCAGGCGGGTATCCAGGCCGCGGTATTCCAGCGCCTTCCATTCGGCATCCTTGACCCGGCGCTCTTCCTGCAGGGCCTGGTACTGCTCGGCCTGGCGCGCCTGCCGGCGCAGGTGCTCGAGCTGCTTGCCGATCTCCTCGCGCAGGTCGTTGAGGCGGTCCAGGTTCTCGCGGGTATGGCGGATGCGGGTCTCGGTTTCCTTGCGGCGCTCCTTGTACTTGGAGATGCCGGCGGCTTCTTCCAGGTAGACGCGCAGGTCCTCCGGTCGCGCCTCGATGATCTGGCTGATCATGCCCTGCTCGATGATCGAGTAGCTGCGCGGGCCCAGGCCGGTGCCGAGGAACAGGTCGGTGATGTCGCGGCGCCGGCACTTGGTGCCGTTGAGGTAATAGTTGCTGCTGCCGTCGCGGCTGACCGTGCGCTTGACCGATATCTCGTTGAACGAGGCGTACTCGCCGGCGATGGTGTGGTCGGTGTTGTCGAAGATCAGCTCCACCGTGGCCTGCGACACCGGCTTGCGCCCGGCCGAGCCGGAGAAGATCACGTCGGTCAGCGAATCGCCGCGCAGGCGGCTGGCCGAGCTTTCGCCCATCACCCAGCGCACCGCATCGATGATGTTGGACTTGCCGCAGCCGTTGGGCCCGACCACGCCGGTCATGTTGGTCGGCAGGTGCAGCGTCGTGGGATCGACGAACGACTTGAAACCGGAAAGCTTGATCGTGGATAGACGCATGGGGCAGCAGGGTTCCAGTGCCGGGCCGGTGGGTGGCACCGTTGGGTTTGCGGGAATCAGGGCGCGGGAAAAACGGTCCGCGGGCAGTATAAGCCCCTCTCCCCGCGGGAGAGGGGTTGGGGTGAGGGTACCGGCGCGGCCTTGGCATCCGGCTGCACGAGGCTTCGCCAGCCTCTTCGCCCGCCCCTTGCGTTCCGCTCCTGCGGCGCGCCCTTCGGGCCGGCTTCGCCGTCCGCTTCGGCATCCTGTCTCGCGGGCGGGGCACCTGCATTCGGCACATCGCTGTGCCCCACCCTTCGGGCGGCTTCGCCGTGCAACGCGGCAGCCCTGCCGGGTTGCCTCCCATGACGGAAGGGATAAAAAGAACGGGCGCCTTTCGGCGCCCGTTCCGGGTAAAGCGTGACCGCAGGGATCAGGCGTCGGCTTCGACGATGACCTTGACGGTGGCTTCCACGTCGGCGTGCAGCTTGATGAGCACGTCGTACTCGCCGACAGCGCGGAAGGCGCCTTCGCCGAGGATGACTTCGCTCTTTTCCAGCGGCAGGCCGGCGGCGGTGAAGGCCTCGGCGATGTCGCGCGGGCCGACCGAGCCGTACAGCTTGCCTTCGGTCGAGGCGTGGGCACCGATGGTGACGCTGGCGTCGGCGAACCTGGCGGCGCGGGCTTCGGCTTCGTCGTGCGAGGCCTTGGCCTTGGCTTCGTATTCGGCGCGCTTGGCTTCGAAGGCGGCGACGTTGGCTTCGGTGGCCGGCACGGCCTTGCCGTGCGGCACCAGGAAGTTGCGGCCGTAGCCCGGCTTCACGTCGACCAGGTCACCCAGGTTGCCCAGGTTGGTCACCTTCTGCAGAAGAATCAGCTTCATTTTCTTGCTCCGTTATTCGTTAGCGATGCCCCGGGGGGCACCGCAACGCTTGCTGTCCGAATGGACGGTGTGGACGTATCAGACGTCGTGGTTGTCCGTGTACGGGATCAGCGCCAGGAAACGGGCGCGCTTGACCGCCGTGGACAGCTGGCGCTGGTACTTGGACTTGGTGCCGGTGACGCGGCTCGGCACGATCTTGCCGTTCTCGGTCAGGTACTGGCGCAGGGTGTTGAGATCCTTGTAGTCGATCTCCTTCACACCTTCAGCCGTGAACTTGCAGAACTTGCGGCGACGGAAGAACTTGGACATGAGCTGACTCCTTATTCGGCAGAGGCGGCGTCGTCGCCGGCTTCTTCATTGTTGGAATTGGCAGCTTCTTCGTCGTCACGACGACGGCGCTCGCCACGCTCGGGCTTGTCGCCCTTTTCGTCCTTGCTCTTCATGATCAGCGACTGCTCGGTCTCGGCCTCGTCACGCTTGATGACCAGGTTGCGCAGCACGGCGTCGTTGAAGCGGAAGCTTTCGGTCAGTTCGTTCAGCACCGACTGGTCGGCTTCGATGTTCATCAGAACATAGTGGGCCTTGACCAGGTTCTGGATCGGGTACGCCAGCTGGCGGCGGCCCCAGTCTTCCAGGCGGTGGATCTTGCCGTTGCCGTTCTCGACCAGCGCCTTGTAGCGCTCGACCATGGCCGGGACCTGCTCGCTCTGGTCCGGGTGGACCAGGAACACGACTTCGTAATGACGACTCATGTTTTTCTACCTTTCGGATGTAGCCCTCGCGGGCCGGACAGCCCCCCGCCTTGGAACGCGGTGGGGCAAGGACCCCCACGCCGGGGGCGCAGGGAGCCGCGCATTATCCACCGCGCGCCGGTTGCGGGCAAGTCGCCCCTGTGCGGGAGCCGACGGGGCCTGAACACAGCGTTCGCCCCGCGGGCCGGCTCCTCCACCGCCGTTGCTGCGCTGCAACAGTACAATGGGTAACCGTTTCCACGCCGATTCCGGATACGCCGTGCCCTCACCTTCTTCCCTGGCCGCGACGCTGAACGCGCGGCAACGCACCCTCATCCTGCTGGCCCTGTCGCTGGGCGGCTTCGCCATCGGCACCAGCGAGTTCGCCAGCATGGGCCTGATGCTGGAAATCAGCCGCGGGCTGGCGATCAGCGAGGCCCAGGTGGGCCACCTGATCAGCGCCTACGCCATCGGCGTGGTGGTCGGCGCGCCCTTGCTGGCCTTCGCCGGCGCCGGCATCAGCCGCCGCACCCTGCTGCTGTGGCTGATGGGCTTCTACGCCGCCGGCAACCTGGCCAGCGCGCTGGCGCCCAACTACGCCACGATGCTGCTGGCCCGCTTCGTGGCCGGCCTGCCGCATGGCGCCTATTTCGGCGTGGCGATGCTGGTGGCCGCCTCGATCAGCCCGCCGGAGCAGCGCGGCGCGGCGGTCTCGCGGGTGCTGCTGGGCCTGTCCATCGCCATCCTGGTCGGCAACCCGCTGACCACCTGGCTCGGCCAGCAGTTCGTCTGGCGCACCGCCTTCGCCCTGGTCAGCCTGCTGGCGCTGGCCACCGTGGCGATGGTCGCGCGCCACCTGCGCCCCGACCCGGACGAGGTCCGCACCACGCCGATGCGCGAACTGCGCGCCTTCAACCGGCCGCAGGTGTGGCTGGCGCTGGCGATCGGCGCGATCGGGTTCGCCGGCATGTTCTGCGTGTTCACCTACCTGGCGCCCACCCTGGTCAGAGTCACCGGCGTGGAGGAACGCTGGATGCCGGTGGCGGTGGGCCTGTTCGGCGTGGGTGCGATCATCGGCAACGTGGCCGGCGGCTGGCTGGTCGACCGCCTGCAGTTCCGCGCCGCCGGCGTGCTGCTGGCGTGGTCGATCCTGGTGCTGCTGCTGTTCCCGCTGGCCGCCCGCTCGGGCTGGGCCATGGCCCCGGCGATCATCGCGGTCGGCACCATGGGCGCGCTCGCCGTCGCCCTGCAGACCCGGCTGATGGACGCGGCCGGCGAGGCGCAGACCCTGGCGGCGGCCTCCAACCACGCTGCATTCAATACCGCCAACGCGCTCGGCCCGTGGCTGGGCGGCATGGCGATCGGCGCCGGCTTCGGCCACGCCTCCACCGGTTACGTGGGCGCGGCCACCGCTGCGGTCGGCCTGCTGCTGTGGGTGGTGGCGATCGGGCTGGACCGCCGCCGCGCGGCGCGGACCGTGGCCTGCTGCCAGTGAACGAGCGCCGGGCGCGGCATCGGCCGGCGCCCGGCGCCTCCCGCCTCAGCGGTGGGTTTCGTCGGTGGTGAAGCTCTCGCCGCAGCCGCACTCGGCGGTGGCGTTGGGGTTCTTGAAGGTGAAGGTTTCGCCCAGGCCCTGCTTGCCGAAGTCGATCTCGGTGCCGTCCACCAGGGCCAGGCTGTCGGCATCGACGAAGATGCGCACGCCGTCCTGCTCGAACACGGTGTCGTCCTCGCGCTGTTCGCGCGCCAGGTCGGTGACGTGGCCCCAGCCCGAGCAGCCGGTGCGGGTCACGCCGAAACGCAGGCCCAGCGCGCCGGGGGTCTGTTCGACGAAACGCCGGACGCGGGCGAAGGCGACGGGAGTGAGGTGGATGGCCATGGGGAAGCGACTCCGGGGATTGCGGGGGTGATTATAGGAAAACCCGGCTGTACCGGCCCCGGACGGCGGATTCCTCGCCTGTCCGGCCATGCAGCCGCTAGAATTCCGTGTTCACAGATCGAGTCGATCAGCAGAGGATTCAAGTCATGACGGTGGTCAGCGTTGCGCACGCCCTGGCCGGGAAGATCCCGGAAGGCGGAGAAGTCACGGTTCGCGGTTGGGTTCGCACGGTCCGTGCCTCCAACGGGCTGGCCTTCGTCAATGTCAGCGACGGCTCCGGCTTCGCCCCGATCCAGGTCGTGGCCACCGACGCACTGGCCAATTTCGACGAGGTCAAGCGCCTGACCCCGGGCTGCTCGGTCATCGCCAGCGGCAAGCTGGTCAGGTCGCAGGGCAAGGGCCAGAGCTTCGAGATCCAGGGCGAGGGCCTGGAGATCGTCGGCTGGGTCGAGGACCCGCTGACCTACCCGATCCAGCCCAAGCCGATGACGCCGGAATTCCTGCGCGAAGTGGCGCACCTGCGCCCGCGCACCAACCTGTTCGGCGCGGTCACCCGCATCCGCGACTGCCTGGCCAAGGCGGTGCACCGCTATTTCCACGAGAACGGCTACTACTGGATCAGCACGCCGATCATCACCACCTCCGACGCCGAGGGCGCCGGCCAGATGTTCCGCGTCTCCACGCTGGACATGGCCAACCTGCCGCGCGGCGGCGACGGCGGCATCGACTTCAGCCGCGACTTCTTCGGCAAGGAAACCTTCCTGACCGTGTCCGGCCAGCTCAACGTCGAGGCCTACTGCCTGGCGCTGAGCAAGGTCTACACCTTCGGCCCGACCTTCCGCGCCGAGAACAGCCACACCACCCGCCACCTGGCCGAGTTCTGGATGGTGGAGCCGGAAATCGCCTTCGCCGACCTGGCCGAGGACGCGCGCGTGGCCGAGGACTTCCTCAAGTACCTGTTCCGCGCCGTGCTCGACGAGCGCGCCGACGACATGGCCTTCATCGCCGAACGCGTGCAGAAGGACGCCATCACCCGCCTGGAAGCCTTCGTCAACGCGCCGTTCGAGCGCATCGAGTACACCGATGCGGTCAGCCTGCTGCAGAAGTCCGGCCGGAAATTCGACTACCCGGTCGAATGGGGCCTGGACCTGCAGACCGAACACGAGCGCTGGCTGACCGAGGAACACGTCGGCCGCCCGGTGGTGGTGACCAACTACCCCGAGCACATCAAGGCCTTCTACATGCGCCTGAACGACGACGGCAAGACCGTCGCGGCGATGGACGTGCTGGCCCCGGGCATCGGCGAGATCATCGGCGGCAGCCAGCGCGAGGAGCGCCTGGACATCCTCGACGCGCGCATGGCGCAGTTCGGCCTGGATCCGGAGCACTACCAGTGGTACCGCGATTTCCGCCGCTACGGTTCGGTGCCGCACGCCGGCTTCGGCCTGGGCTTCGAGCGGCTGGTGGTATACGTCTGCGGCCTGTCCAACATCCGCGACGCCATCCCCTACCCGCGCGCGCCGGGCTCGGCGGAATTCTGATCCAGTGACACGGAGGCCCCGCCGGTGACCCTGTTCCTCGCCCTGTGCTTCGTCGGCGTGGCCATCGCCGGGTTCAGCGCGTTTCTGATCTTCTGGCCGCTGACCCTGGTGCATGTGCGCGACCGCCATCCGGCGGTGGCCGGCGGTTTCGGCGACTTCGCCTTCCTCGATGGCAGGGCCCTGCGCTGGCTGGTCGGCGGCAGCTACCACGCACTCGGCGACCGCGCCCTCAGCGGCCTGGCCACCCCGGCGCGGATCGCGCTGTGCGTGATCTGGTTCGGGCTGGGCATGGCCGGCCTGCTGTGGCTCTATTCCCTGGCACTGAAATGAACGACACCGATACCTCCCGCGACCAGTGGTGGCTGGCCAGCCTCGGCACCACCCTGGTGTGGGCGCGGCTGCGCGTGCGCCCGGCCGGCACCGCCGAAGTGCTGGACAGCGACGGCAATACCCTGAGCTACGACAGCGAGGACACTGCGCGCGCGCAGCTGTTCGACGCCGAGTTCGTCGCCTGGGACGGGCTGGACGAGGAGGACGCGCTGGCGCGCGGTTTCTCGCTGCACGAGGTGCAGCCACCGCAGGCCGGCAGCGACGCCGAGCTGCGCGGACGCATGGTGCAGTCGCTGGGCGGGCGCGCCTGAGCGGCCGATGTTCACCCCGCGCGCTTTCGCCGAGCATGATCTGGTCTGGCTGGACCGCCTGCTGGAGCGCGATCCGTTCGTCACCGTGCTGACCACCGGCGCCGACGGCCTGCCCGAACTGACCCGGTTGCCGGTGCTCTACCGGCGCGACGGCGAGCGCATCGAACTGCTTGGCCACTGGGCCCGGGCGAACCCGCAGGCGCGCCACGCCGGCGCGGCCAAGGTGCTGGTCGATGGCCCGCACGGCTACGTGTCGGCGAGCTGGTATCCGGACAAGGAAGCGGCCGCGCGCGTGCCGACCTGGAACTACGCCAGCGCCGAACTGCGCGGTCGCCTGGAACCCTTCGACGACGAGGACGCGCTGGTCGCCCTGGTCGGCGCGCTCAGCGAGCGCTTCGAGGCCGGCGTCGGCCAGCAGTGGCGCTTCGAACCGGAGCACGACGCGCAGCGCCGCCAGCTGCGCGGCATCGTCGGCTTCCGCTTCCAGGTCGAACAGGTCCAGATCAAGCTGAAACTGAGCCAGAACCACCCGGACGCCAACCAGCAGGCGGTGATCGCCGCCCTGGAACGGCTGCCGGCCCCCGCTTCCCATGAACTGGCGCAGTGGATGCGCCGGCAGCGCGAACAGGCCGCCACCGGCGACTGAGCGCCCCGTTTCCCGACGACGCGGCCAGCGCGGCCGCGCCTTCCTCCCCATCGACGTCAGGAACACCCGAAATGAAAGACATCCGCAAGCTGCTGCAGAACAACCGCGAATGGGCCGACCGCATCGCCCGGGAAGACCCCGGGTTCTTCCACCAGCTGGCCAAGCAGCAGCATCCGGAATACCTGTGGATCGGCTGCTCCGATTCGCGTGTGCCTGCCAACCAGATCATCGGCATGGCGCCCGGCGAGGTGTTCGTGCACCGCAACGTCGCCAACGTGGTGGCGCACAGCGACCTGAACTGCCTGAGCGTGGTGCAGTACGCGGTGGACCAGCTCAAGGTCAAGCACATCCTGATCGTCGGCCACTACGGCTGCGGCGGCGTGCACGCCTGCCTGCACAATACCCGCGTCGGCCTGGCCGACAACTGGCTGCGCCACGTCGGCGACGTGGTGCAGAAGCACTCGGCGATCCTCGACGCGATCGAGGACGACGAACTCAGGCACGCCCGGCTGTGCGAGCTGAACGTCATCGAGCAGGTCGCCAACCTGTGCCGCTCGACCATCGTGGAGGATGCCTGGGCGCGCGGCCAGAAGCTGATGGTGCACGGCTGGGTCTACAGCCTGAAGGACGGCCGCGTCAGCGAGATGGGCATCGACGTGGGCGCGTCCGAAGACCTCAAGCAGGCCTACGAGAACGCCCTGGCCTACGTTCCGCGCCAGGGCCGGCGCGACTGACCCCAACAGGAACGACCATGCTCGCCTCGCCGATCAACCTGCACGCCTGGATCGAGGACAACCGCCATCTGCTCAGGCCACCGGTGGGCAACAGGATGATCGACAACGGCGACTTCATCGTCATGGTGGTCGGCGGGCCCAACACGCGCACCGACTTCCACTACGACGAAGGCCCGGAGTGGTTCTACCAGCTCGAGGGCGAGATGGTGCTGAAGGTGCAGGAGGACGGCGCGGTGCGCGACATCCCGATCCGCGCCGGGGAGATCTTCCTGCTGCCGCCGCGGGTGCCGCACTCGCCGCGGCGCCCGCCCGGCGGCATCGGCCTGGTGGTCGAGCGCAAGCGCCTGCCGCACGAGCTCGACGGCGTGGCCTGGCACTGCGAGCAGTGCAACCACAAGCTGTACGAGGAGTTCTTCCACCTGGGCAACATCGAGACCGACCTGCCGCGGGTGTTCGACCGTTTCCATTCCTCGATGCAGCACCGCACCTGCGCGCAGTGCGGCGCGGTGCACCCGCTGCCGGCGCAGGGCTGAGCGCCCTCCGCCACACGAAACACGCACCCCCACACGCCCCCGTAGGAGCGGCTTCAGCCGCGATGGGGCTTTGCCGGCCGGGCCCTTCATCGGGCAAGCCCCATCGCGGCTGAAGCCGCTCCTGCGACCGCATGCCTCGGGCCGGCGGTACACTGCGGCCACACTTCAATGCGCGTCCCCGATGAACGAACTCCTGTCCCCGGCCCACGCCGCCGCGCTCGACGCGGCTGATCCGCTGCGCGAGCTGCGCGGCCAGTTCCTGTTCCCGCAGCACCAGGGCGCCGACCAGGCCTACTTCGTCGGCAACTCGCTCGGCCTGCAGCCGCGCGGCGCGCAGGCGATGGTGCAGGAGGTGATGGACCTGTGGGCGCGCATCGCGGTCGAAGGCCACTTCACCGGCCCCACCCACTGGATGAACTACCACCGACTGGTGCGCGGGCAGCTGGCGCGCGTGGTCGGCGCGCAGCCGGTGGAAGTGGTGGCGATGAACACGCTGAGCGTGAACCTGCACCTGATGATGGTCAGCTTCTACCGGCCCACGCGCGAGCGCCCGGCGATCCTGATGGAAGCCGGCGCCTTCCCCACCGACCGCCACGCGGTCGAGGCACAGATCCGCTTCCACGGTTTCGACCCGGCCACCGACCTGATCGAGGTGCAGCCGGACGAGGCCAACGGCACGCTGTCGATGGCGGCGATCGAACGCGCCATCGCCGAGCATGGCAAGCGCGTGGCGCTGGTACTGTGGCCGGGCGTGCAGTACCGCACCGGGCAGGCGTTCGACCTTGACGCGATCACCCGGCTGGCGCGCGCGCAGGGCGCCGCTGTCGGCTTCGACCTCGCCCACTCGGTCGGCAACATGCCGCTGGCGCTGCACGACGTCGCCCCCGATTTCGCGGTGTGGTGCCATTACAAATACCTCAACGGCGGCCCCGGCGCGGTTGCCGGCTGCTTCGTGCACGAACGCCATGCGCGCGACACCACGCTGCCGCGCTTCGCCGGCTGGTGGGGCCACGAGCAGGCCACGCGCTTCCGCATGGCGCCGGAGTTCGTGCCCGAGCTCGGCGCCGAAGGCTGGCAGCTGAGCAACCCGCCGGTGCTGGGGCTGGCGCCGCTGCGCGCCTCGCTGGAACTGTTCGAGCAGGCCGGCATGGACGCGCTGCGCGCCAAGTCGCTGCAGCTGACCGGTTACCTGGAAACGCTGGTGCGCGCGCGCCTGCACAACGTTCTGCAGATCGTCACCCCCGCCGAACCGGAGCGCCGCGGCTGCCAGTTGTCGCTGCGCGTGGCCGGCGGCCGCGAACAGGGCCGCTCGCTGTTCGAATATCTGCAGTCGGTCGGCGTGCTCGGCGACTGGCGCGAACCCGACGTGATCCGCATTTCCCCGACCCCCCTGTACAACCGCTTCGTCGACGTGCTGCGCTTCGTCGAGGAAGTGGAAGCCTGGGCAGGCCCCTGATCCCCGGAACCATCGACTTGACCGTTTCCTCCCCGCGTCACCTGACGCTCATCGGCGCCGGCCTGGCCGGCTCCCTGCTGGCCATCCTGCTTTCGCGCCGCGGCTGGCGCATCACCGTCTACGAACGCCGTGGCGACCCGCGCGTGGCCGACTACGAAAGCGGCCGTTCGATCAACCTGGCGCTGGCCGAGCGCGGCCGCAACGCGCTGCGCCAGGCCGGCGTGGAGGACGCGGTGATGGCGCGCACGGTGATGATGCGCGGGCGCATGGTGCACCCGCGCGACGGCGGCCAACCGCAGCTGCAGCGCTACGGCCGCGACGACAGCGAGGTGATCTGGTCGGTGCACCGCAAGGACCTCAACACCACGCTGCTGCAACTGGCCGAGGACGCCGGCGCCCGCTTCCATTTCCATCGCCGCCTGCACACGGTGGATTTCGATGCCGGCTACGCGCGCTTCATCGACGACCGCGACGACCAGCCGCACGACATCCATTTCGACACGCCGCTGGTCGGCGCCGACGGCGCCGGCTCGGCGCTGCGCGCGGCGATGAACCGCAGGTCGCCGCTGGGCGAACGCACCGAGTTCCTCGACCATTCCTACAAGGAACTGGAGATCCCGCCGGGCGCCGACGGCGGCTTCCGGATCGAGGCCAACGCGCTGCATATCTGGCCGCGCGGGCGCTACATGTGCATCGCCCTGCCCAACGACGAAGGCACCTTCACCGTCACCCTGTTCCTGCCCAACGAGGGCGACCCGGGTTTCTCCAGCGTGCGCAGCGGCGCCGAGGCCGAGGCGCTGTTCGCGCGCGAGTTCGCCGACGCGCTGCCGCTGATTCCGCACCTGCGCCGCGACTGGGAACAGCACCCGCCCGGCCTGCTCGGCACCCTGTACCTGGAGCGCTGGCACCTGGGCGGCAAGGCGGTGCTGCTGGGCGACGCCGCGCACGCGATGGTGCCGTTCCACGGCCAGGGCATGAACTGCGCCTTCGAGGACTGCGTCGCGCTGGCGGACCTGCTTGAAACGCACGCGGACGCCGCGCAGGCCTTCGCCGCCTTCGAGGCCGAGCGCAAGCCCAACGCCGCGGCGATCCAGCAGATGGCGCTGGACAACTACCTGGAGATGCGCGACCGCGTCGCCGACCCGGGCTTCCTGCTGCAGCGCGAGCTGGAGCAGGAACTGCAGCGGCGCTGGCCGACCCGCTTCGTGCCGCACTACACCATGGTCACCTTCCTGCACACGCCGTACGCGCTGGCGCTGGAGCGCACCCGGCTGCAGCAGCGCATCCTCGCCGACGCCACCGCTGGCCACGCCACGCTGGAGCGCATCGACTGGGCCGCGCTGGAGGCGACCATCCACGCGCAGCTGCCGGCGCTGGAAGGCGCGCACTGATGGCACGCGTCCGACAGGCGGCGATGCCAGCGCCATGGCCGACGCAAACCACCGGCAGCCGGTAAGACCCCATGCCCGATACCTTCCTGTTCTACGACCTCGAAACCTTCGGCCAGGACCCGCGCCGCACCCGCATCGCGCAGTTCGCCGCGGTGCGCACCGACGCGCAGCTGCAGGTGGTCGACGAGCCGGTCAGCTTCTTCGTCCGGCCGGCCGACGACCTGCTGCCCTCGCCCATCGCCACGCTGATCACCGGCATCACCCCGCAGCGCGCCTTGGCCGAGGGCGTGAGCGAGGCCGAGGCGTTCGCCCGCATCAACGAGCTGATGGCGCGCCCGCAGACCTGCACGCTGGGCTACAACACGCTGCGCTTCGACGACGAGTTCGTGCGCCACGGCCTGTTCCGCAATTTCTTCGACCCCTACGAGCGCGAGTGGCGCGGCGGCAACTCGCGCTGGGACCTGCTGGACATGCTGCGGCTGGTGCACGCGCTGCGCCCGGACGGCATCCACTGGCCGCAGCGCGAGGACGGCGCCACCTCGTTCAAGCTCGAGCACCTGGCCCTGGCCAACGGCGTGCGCGAGGGCGATGCGCACGAGGCGCTGTCCGACGTGTACGCCACCCTCGGCATGGCGCGGAAGTTCCGCCAGGCGCAGCCGCGCATGTGGGACTACGCGCTGAAGCTGCGCGACAAGCGTTTCGTCGCCAGCCTGCTGGACGTGGTGGCGATGCAGCCGGCGCTGCACATCTCGATGCGCTACCCCGCCAGCCGCCTGTGCGCGGCGCCGGTGCTGCCGCTGGCCACGCACCCGCACATCGGCAACCGGGTGATCGTGTTCGACCTGGACGCCGATCCGCAGGCCCTGCTCGACCTGTCGGTGGAGGAGATCGCGCAGCGCCTGTACACCCGCGCCGCCGACCTGCCCGAAGGCCAGCAGCGCATTGCGCTCAAGGAAGTGCACCTGAACAAGGTGCCGGCGCTGGTGGCCTGGAACCACCTGCGCGCGCCCGACTTCGAGCGCCTGTGCATCGATCCGGCGGCGGTGGAAACGCGCGCCGCGCAGTTGCGCGCGCATGGCCCCGAGCTGGCCGAGAAGGTGCGCCGGGTGTTCGCCCGCGAGCGCCCGGCCGAAGGCCCGCCCGATGCCGATGGCGCGCTGTACGACGGCTTCCTCGCCGATGGCGACCGCGCGCAGCTGGCGCGCGTGCGCGCCTGCCCACCCGACGCGCTGGCGGGCATGGCCGGGAATTTCCGCGACCCGCGCCTGCCGGAGCTGCTGTTCCGCTACCGCGCCCGCAACCATCCGCGGACGCTGGACGCCGGCGAACGCGCGCGCTGGGACGACTACCGCCAGCGCCGCTTCACCACGCCGGGCATGGCCGAACAGACCATGGACGAATACCTGGCGCAGATCAGCGCGCTGCGCGGCGAACACCACGACAATCCCGCTTCGCTGGCCCTGCTCGACGCACTGGAGCAGTGGCGCCACACCCTGCAGGAAACGCCATGACCCCCTATTTCAGCGATGCCAGCTTCAAGTTCCTGCGCGGCCTGGCCCGCCACAACGAGAAGGCGTGGTTCGCCGCGCACAAGCACCAGTACGAGGAACACGTGCGGCAGCCGTTCCTGCGCCTGATCGCCGACCTGCAGCCGGACCTGGCCCAGGTCAGCGCGCATTTCCGCGCCGACCCGCGCACCGTCGGCGGCTCGCTGTTCCGCATCTACCGCGATTCGCGCTTCTCCAGCGACAAGACCCCGTACAAGACCTGGCAGGGCGCGCGGCTGTTCCACGAGCGCCGCAAGCAGGTGCCGGCGCCGTCGTACTACATCCACCTGGCGCCGGGCGAAAGCTTCGTCGGCGCCGGCATCTGGCACCCGGAACCCGATACGCAGCGCCGCATCCGCCAGTTCATCCTCGACAACCCCGGCAGCTGGAAGGCCGCCGCGCACGCGCCGGCCACGCGCCGGCGCTACGCCTTCGAGACCAGCGAGAAGCTGGTGCGCGCGCCGCGCGGCTTCCCCGCCGATTTCGAGTTCATCGACGATCTCAAGCACCGCAACTGGGTGCTGTGGCGCGCGCTGGACGACGCCGCCATGACCGGCCCGCGCCTGCGCCAGACCCTGGCCGGCGACCTCGCCGCGCTGGGCCCGTTCGTCGACTACCTGTGCGCGGCGCTGGACCTGGAGTTCTGAAGGCGCGCCGGGATTCACGCCGCGCCCGCGGATTTGCGGCACCCTAGCCGGCAACCGCCCAACGGAGCCACCGCCATGGCCGCCATCCACCACCAGCTCTGGATCGACGCACCGCTGGCCACCGTCCACGCCGGGCTGGCGACGGCCGAAGGACTGGGCCGCTGGTGGGTCGCGCATACCGCCAGCGTGATCGATGGCGAGACGGTCATCAGCCACAACCCCGGGCCGGCGCACGGCGTGGTGGCGATGAAGGTGCTGGAAGCCTCCACGCAGCGCGTGCGCTGGGAAGTGATCAGCCGGCACCCGGCGCAGAGCCCGGCCTCGGCCTGGACCGGCACCGAGATCCGCTTCGAACTGTCGCGCCGCGCCAGCCCCGGCGCCTGGCGCGGCCTGCCGCACGAAGGCGAACCGATGACGGTGCTGGAGTTCCACCACCTGGGCTGGAACCCGGACAGCGAATTCCTCGGCTTCTGCAGCCAGGCCTGGGCCGAGACCCTGGTGATGCTGCGGCGCTGGGCCGAGTCCCATCCCGACCTGCCGGCCTGAGCCGCGGAGCGCGTCGATGAAGAAATGGCTGCTGCCCACCGTCGCCGCCCTGTTGGTGCTGCTTGCCGGCTACGTGGCCGCCGGCCCGTGGCTGGCGATCCACGGCATCGGCAAGGCGATCGAGCAGCGCGATGCCGCGCGCCTGTCGCGCTATGTCGATTTCCCCGCGCTGCGGGTCAACCTCAAGGCACAGCTCGACGACCAGCTGGTGCGGCGCGCCGGCAGCGGGCTGCAGTCCAGCCTGTTCGGCGCCGTGGCGCTGGGCGTGGCCGGCCGCCTGACCGGCGCGGCGGTGGACGTGATGGTCACGCCCGCCGGCGTCGCCACCCTGCTGCAGGGCCATGACGTGTGGAAGCGCGCCACCGGCGATACCGCCGATGGCGACACCTGGGGCCCGCCGGCGCCGGCGCGGCCGCTGCAGGGCGCGCACGGGCGCTACGAATCGCTGTCGCGTTTCACCGCCACCCGGCAACTGGACGACGGCAGCGAAGTGGTCTTCGTGCTGAGCCGGCAGGGGCTGCGCTGGCGCCTGACCGACATCGCGCTGCCGCGGGACGCGCCCGGCTGAGAACGGGCACGGCCGCTGCCGCCCGGTCCGCATCCGCTCTTCGCCCCTTGTCGATTTCCGTCCCCGTCGTGCGTCGTGGTTGATGGAGAGCGCGCAGACGCGCTTTCCGCCACCGCCGGCCCCGGCCGGCAGTCCCCGGACCCGACCGGAGCAGGAACATGCGAACCCTCAGGCTCATCGAACACATCTCGCTGGACGGCGTGATCCAGCACTCCGCCGACGGCGGAGATTTTCCCTACAGCGACTGGACCGTGCCCTACCGCACGCCGGCCGGCCGCGAGGCGATCACCGCCGCGCATGGCCAGGATTTCGACCTGCTGCTGGGACGCCGCACCTACGACCTCTGGTCCGGCTTCTGGCCGCAGGCGCCGCGCTCACCGCTGGCCGACAGCCTCAACGCCGCGACCAAGCACGTCGCCACCCATCGCCCGGAAAGCCTGGCCTGGGGCCCGGCCGAGGCCATCGGGCCCGATCTCGTCGGCGACGTGCGCCGCCTCAAGGCGCAGGGCGGGCGCGAACTCATCCTCTCCGGCAGCTCCACCCTGACCTCGCCCCTGCTCGCGCATGGACTGGTGGACGAGATCCTGCTAGTGGTCTATCCGGTCCTGCTCGGCACCGGCAAGCGCCTGTTCGCCGAGGGGACGCCGGCACGGTCGTTCGCGCCGGCCGGCACCCAGGCACTGGCGTCCGGCGTCGTGCTCAACACCTATCGGGTGGTCGGCCCGTTGAATGCCGGGAAAAGTGCCACCGGATAGCTCCGCTGCAGGCACGGCCAAGCGACGAAAGGCCGGCATCGATGTACGCCACCAGTGGCGCGGTGCATGCGGTACAGGCCCAGGTCCGCGGGAGCGTGAAACCGCCCCTTCCCGCAGGGTGCTAGCATGTCGGTGCAGGTCGACGCCTGCCACGCGCGCTCCGCGCAGCCGCCCAGGCAGTTGCCCGCTTCGCTCCCTTTCCTGCGTCATCCGCTCCGGCAGCGCTGGGCGGTCGCTCAACGGGAGCCTCGTGCCTGGCCATTCCGCTTGCGACAAACCGGTTCCGCGCCAGCGCTACCGGCTCCCCCTCCGCTCCGGCAGGCATGCATCGGCCGGATTGTCTCCGGCCCACCAGCGGGCGCGGGCAGCAGCCTGCGCAGGCCAGCCATGGACAGATCCAGCGGGCGGTCCTTCGCCGAGCCGCCCCGCAATGGATACGCGCATCCGAAACCGCGCCATCGAATCGACATCGGCATGAGGAAAGATGATGAGCACCCTCCGAAAGTCCAACAGCACCGCAGCGAAACGAACCGGATCGGCGTTCGCCGGCCCGCCCCAGCACGGCCCCCTGACCGGTGAACGCATCGCCGCGGACCTGGCCGCATTCGGCAAGGCGGGCGGAAAGATAGAAGTACTCGGCAACACCCCGTTGCGCGGCAGGACCGCGGCCGCGAAACCCACGCCGACTGACCGGAAGGACAAGGTGGTGGCGCCCACCGCCGGCACTCCCGCAGGAAAGACCTGATTCCCCTCCGCAACGGACGACAGCTTTGGCCAAGATCAACTATTCATTCGAAAAGCGGCAGCGCGAGCTGGCCAAGAAGAAACAGAAGGAAGCAAAGCTCGCCAAGAAGCGCGGCGACGCGGGCACATCGCCGGCCGACGCCGCCGACCGGCCGGCCCCCACCCGTTGATGCCGCCAGGACGCCCACGTACCGCACGCGTGGGCCTCCGTCGGCCGCGGTGCCGGGTCGAGGCGCGATGCAGGACCGCGGCGCACGGATCTTCCGGCTGTCTCCCCCGCTCGGCAGGCATGCCGCGGAACCGAGCATGAAAGACGGACGCGGCGCACCGGCGTCGCGATCCGCCCAGGCCGCGGAGCTTCCACCCTCTCCAGGGGCGCGCGCGGTGCCGCGCCAATGAAAAAGCCCGGCATGGAGCCGGGCTTTTCATCAAACGATCGCCGGTCGGATCAGACCACGCGGACCTGGTCGGCCTGCATGCCCTTCTGGCCCTTCACCGCCACGTAGGTGACCTTCTGGCCTTCCTGCAGCGACTTGAAGCCGGACGATTCGATCGAGCGGAAGTGGACGAACAGGTCTTCGCCGCCGCCATCCTGGGTGATGAAGCCAAAACCCTTGGCGTCGTTGAACCACTTCACGGTACCGGACTGGGACTGGGACATTTCAATGCTCCTTGTTGCGGATGAAGCCGCATTTGCGGCAGGGACGCTGAGTTCAAGGAGAATTGAGAAGCGGGTGCAACAGTGCAGACAGGACGCCTGCAGCATCGGGCCACGATTCAAGGTGACCCTTGTAAATCAGCCCGGCCACCGTAGAGACTTCCTGCCCATAAAGCAAATGCAGGCGGAGTCGCGGTTCAGCCTGGGCTGTCTGGACACCCTCCCCGCCCCTGATGGCGCCGCCACTGCCCGCCGGTATGCTGTTGGCCATGCGGGCAGGCATCAAAGGTCTGCGCGAAGGCCGCAACAACGGCGTGCGCGCCATGCCGGCGTGGCCGTCACGGCGACCGGGGAACCACGTATCGCCCGCCACATCGTTCCAGCCACCGCCGCCACGCAGGCGGCCAACGAAGGGGAAACCGATGAACTGGATCATTCGTCTCGCCCGCTGGCTCTACGCGCTCTTCTACGCCTATGTCGGCGCGTCGTGGTTCTCGTACCGGCTGTTCGGAACCTCGTGGCCGGAGCACAAGGAGACGCCGGCTGCCAAGGCGTTGACCACGGCGCTGACCGACAGCGGCATCGTCGATCCGTTCATCGCCTCGGCCTGCCTGGTGGGCGGCGCCTGCCTGTTCTTCCGCAGGACCGCCCCGCTCGGCATCGCGATACTGGCGCCGCTGGTGACCGGCATCTTCCTGTTCCACGCCTTCCTCAACCAGAACCCGGCCTGGGGCGCGTTCCACCTGGGCTGCCTGCTGGTGCTGGCATGGTGCCACCGGTCCGCGTTCCGGCCGTTGTGGAATCATGGCCGTTCGCCGCGCGGCTGACGCTCGCCCGCGCCAGCCCGGCGCAGCCGGCCGAGCTCCGTTCCAGTGATCGGCGCCCCCAGGACTGATCGAGCCCGCATGCACACTCCGCACGACCCGGACCGCCGAAGCCTCTGCGCCACGCTGCTGGCCACCGGCCTGCTTTCCCTGCTGCCGGAACGCACCCGGTCCGCCCCGGCCGATGGCTGCCGGCCGCTGCGCGCCCTGCTCGAGGACGAGCACCAGCCCGGCATGGCGGGGGTGGTGGTGGAGCGCGGGCGCATCGTGGCGCAGGCCGGCACCGGCCTGCGCGATGACGCCAGCGCCGAACCGGTACGGACCGATACCGTCTTCGAGCTGGGCTCGATCACCAAGGTATTCACCGCGCTGCTGGTATTCCGGCTGCGGCAGCGCGGCCTGCTCGCTCCCGACATGCCGGTCGGCGCCTTCCTCGACGACCTGCCGGCCGCCTGGCGGCCGATCACGCTGCGCCGCCTGCTCAGCCATACCTCGGGCATCCCCAACTATCTCGACGAGCACAATTTCCTGCAGCTCATGCCCACCGATCCACGCCCACGCGAACTGCTCGCGCGGGTCGCGGACAGGCCGCTCGATTTCGCGCCCGGCACGCGCCACGCCTATTCCAACACCAATTACATCCTGCTCGGACTGCTGGTCGAACAGCTGGCCGGCATGGACTACTGGCGCTTCCTGCGGCAGCAGATCCTCGATCCCCTGGAGATGCGCGGAGCCGGGCCGCGCAGGGAAGCGGACGACCGCCCACTCGCCCAGGGCCACCTCTACCAGGACGGGCGCTGGCTGCGCCCGCCGGTCACCGCGCCCGGTGCCGCCTGGGCGGCGGGAAGCCTGCTGGCGAGTATCGACGACATGGCCCGGTTCGCCATCGACCTGGACCAGGAAAGACTGCTGCCGGCCAGCGCGCTGCGGGAAATGTGGCGCGACACGCCGCTCGAAGGCAGCGGCAGCGCCGGCTGGGGCGCGGGCTGGGAACTGGCCGACGGCGGGCGCGTCGTCGGCCACGGCGGCGGCACCGCCGGCTTCACCGCCTACCTGCGGCACGTGCCGGCGTTGCGGCGGACGGTGGTGGTGCTGATCAACCGTGCCGGGGACATCGCGCCGAAGGAAATCGCCGGACGCCTGGACCAGCAAACCCGTGCCTGC
The DNA here is from genome assembly GCF_056393235.1 of Stenotrophomonas sp. Steno-Z2. Taxonomy (NCBI): domain Bacteria; kingdom Pseudomonadati; phylum Pseudomonadota; class Gammaproteobacteria; order Lysobacterales; family Lysobacteraceae; genus Stenotrophomonas; species Stenotrophomonas sp. Steno-Z2. Next base: position 183,579 of record NZ_JBWJOY010000005.1, read on the forward strand.
GATCGCAGTGGAAAACGCGGAGGTTCCGTCGTCGGCGGCGTGAGCACCGGCTGAGGCGGCTGCCGCAACCGGCAGCAAGGAACCACGGGTGCTCCCGGGTCCGTCCTGTCAGTATCCAGACCTGTCCCAGGCCGCCGCCAATCGCCGGAAGCCGGCCCGCAACTGCCCGCGCGCGCCCCACGGCAATGCGGCCAGCGCCGCATCGACCGGGCCCGGCCGCGGCATGCCGTTCCAGGCGATCGCCACCTTGTTGCTCATGTCCGGTTCGTCCAGCTTCAGCACGCGGCCGTCGAAACTGCGGCGCAGCCGCGTCAGATGGGCGCGGGTGTCGGTGTCGTAGAGGTTGCTGGCCATGACGCCGTCGGCGCCCAGCGCAGCGCGGCAGTCGTCGTAGAAGGCCTGGGTGGACAACGCCGCGGGAATGCCCTGCGCATCGTAGGCATCGAGCAGCAGCAGGTCGAAGCTGCCGCGGTGGCCGCGCAGCCAGCGCGCGCCGTCGACGCATTCCACGCGCAGCCGCGCATCGTCGGCCGGAATCTGGAACTCGCCGCGCAGCGCGATCACGTCCGCATCGTTTTCCGCCACGTCGATGCGCGCCTGCGGCAGGTGGCGGTGGCAGAACTTGGTCTGCGCGCCGCCGCCCAGCCCGATGATGCCGATGCGACGCGGCGCCGGGTGCAGCCACAGCGCGGCGAGCATGGTGCGGGTATAGCCCACGTGCAGCCGCTGCGGGAACCAGCGCGACATGCGCGTCTGGGTCACGTCGCCATGGAACTGCAGCTCCACGTGCCGCCAGGTACGGCGGACGTGGGCGCCTCCGCCGCCGTTCATTCCACGCGGTCGGCGTTGGCGATGCCGTGCGGCACGTGGCCGGCGGCGACGCTGTGGTGCTGGCGGGCGCTGTCGATGTTGTGCTGCGAATCGTCGAAGAAGATGTCCGCGCCGAACGCCTCCAGGAACGGCCCCTTGTGGCGGCCGCCGAGGAACAGCGCCTCGTCCAGGCGCACGCCCCACTCGCGCAGGGTGCGGATCACCCGCTCGTGCGCCGGCGCCGAACGCGCGGTGACCAGCGCGGTGCGGATCGGCGCCTCCTCGCCCACCGGGAACGCGGCCTGCAGCGCATGCAGGGCCGAGAGGAAATTGCGGAACGGCCCGCCGCTGAGCGGCTCGTGCGCGTTCTCGCGTTCGTGGCGACCGAAAGCCTCCACGCCGTGCTCGCGCGAGATGCGCTCGCCCTCGTCGCCGAAGATCACCGCGTCGCCATCGAAGGCGATGCGTAGCTGGGTGGGCGGGCGCCCGGTGTCGGTGGCCGCGGCGGCGGCGGAGACCTCGCCGGGACCGCGCGGCAGGATGGTGGCCGCGGCGATGCCGTGCACCAGCGCGCGCCGCACCGATTCGGGGTTGGCCGACAGGAACAGGTCGGTGCCGAACGGCTTGACGTAGGGCCAGGTCGGCTCGCCGGCGGTGAAGGTGGCGCGCACGATGCCCAGGCCGTAGTGCTGGATGGAATTGAAGATGCGCAGCCCGGTATCGGCCGAATTGCGCGAGAGCAGGATCACCTCCACCCGCGGCGTTTCCAGCGGCGCACCGTCGTTCAGCGCCAGCAGCTTGCGCACCACCGGAAAGGCCACGCCCGGCTTGAGGATGTCGTCCTCGTGTTCGCGCTGGTAGGCCGCGTAGGCCTCCACGCCCTCGCGCTCGAACAGCGCATGCCCTTCCTCCAGGTCGAACAGCGCCCGCGAGGTCACCGCCACCGTCAACAGCCTGGGAGAGTTGTCACCCATGATCCTGATCCATTGCCTTTGCCGTCGCCGGCGTCGTTGCCGCGCATCCGCTCAGAACATGAACTGTTCGCTGAGGATGCGTTCTTCCAGATTGTGTTCGGGGTCGAACAGCAGGGTCACCTGCCGCTCGCGCGACTCACGGATGGTCACCTCGACCACGTCGCGCGTCTCGTGCGAATCGGCGGTGACGCTGACCGGCCGCTTGTAGGGGTCGAGCACGCGGAAACGCACCTCGGTCTCGGCCTTGAGGATGGCGCCGCGCCAGCGCCGCGGCCGGTACGGCGCCAGCGGCGTGAGCGCGATGGTGTTCGAGCCCAGCGGCAGGATCGGCCCGTGCGCGGAATAGTTGTAGGCGGTGCTGCCGGCCGGGGTGGAGACCAGCACGCCGTCGCAGATCAGCTCCTCCACGCGCTGCTGGCCGTTGAGGTCGATGCCGATGTGCGCGGCCTGGCGCGTCTGCCGCAGCATCGACACGTCGTTGTAGGCCAGCGAGCCGACCGTGGTGCCCGATTCGGTGCGCGCGATCATCTCCAGCGGGCGCAGGTGCGCCGGCTCGGCCTGCGCCAGCCGCTGCAGCAGGTCGTCGTCGCGATGGTGGTTCATCAGGAAGCCGACCGTGCCCAGCTTCATGCCGAACACCGGCTTGCCGGTGCTGCCGAAGCGGTGCAGCGTCTGCAGCATGAAGCCATCGCCGCCCAGCGGGCACAGCACGTCGGCATCGTCCGGCGCGTGGTCGCCGTAACGCGCGGCCAGGCGTTCGCGCGCCTGCTGCGCGGCATCGGTGCTGCTGGCGAGAAAGGCGATGCGGGGGGACATGGCCATCGTCGGTTATCGAAGGATTGCCGAGGATAACCCGCAATGGCGAATGGTGCGGCGGCAGCCCGGCGTCGGGTACTGATCCTGGCGATGGACAGGCCACATGGCAAAGAGCGTGCTTGTTTCCATCCGTAGGAGCGGCTTCAGCCGCGATTGCCTTTGCAACACGTCCGGAAAGCATTCGCGGCTGAAGCCGCTCCTACGGGTGGAAAGCACCGCGGCCAGGGCCGCTCCCACCGCAACACCCGTTGCATTGGCAGA
>NZ_JBWJOY010000006.1:0-170529 GCF_056393235.1 Stenotrophomonas sp. Steno-Z2
AGGCCCGCGCCACCCGTGCCGGGCGTGATAATCCCCGCACACCCCCTTGGAGCCTCGCCATGTCCCGCTGGATCACCCTCGACACCGCCCACGGCCCGGTACGCGCCTGGCAGGCCCTGCCCGAGGGCCCCGCGCGCGCCGGGCTGGTGGTGATACAGGAAATCTTCGGCGCCAATGCCCACATCCGCCGCGTGGCCGACCAGTACGCGGCCGACGGCTACGCCGTGCTGGCGCCGGCGTTCTTCGACCCGCTCGAACCGGGGCTGGAGCTGGACTACGACGCCGCCGGCACCGCCCGCGGCAAGGCGCTGGTGGGCGAACTCGGCGTGGACCGCGCGGTGGACATCGTGGACGCCGCCGCCCGCGCCCTGGCGCCCTGCGGCAAGGTCGGCACCGTGGGCTACTGCTGGGGCGGCACCATCGCCATGCTCGCCGCGCAGCGGCTGGGGCTGCCCTCGGCCAGCTACTACGGCGCGCGCAACGTGCCGTTCCTGGATGCGCCGTTCAAGGCCCCGGTCATCTTCCATTTCGGCGAGCAGGACCCCTCGATCCCGCCGGCCGCCGTTGCAGCGCATCGTGAAAAGCAACCGTCGATGCAGGTATACGTGTATCCGGCCGACCACGCCTTCAACCGCGAGGTCGGCGCGCACTACCACGCTCCGAGCGCCACGCTGGCGCGCGAACGCACCTTGGCCTTCTTCAGCGAGAACCTGCGATGACCGAAGTTGTGACGTCCGATTTCGAGCTTGACACCCGCCTTGCCGCCGACAGCGTGCTGATCGCCGACGGCCCGCTGTCCCAGATCCGCCTGATGAACGACGACCGCTTCCCCTGGGTCGTGCTGGTCCCGCGCGTCCCCGGCGCCAGCGAGTGGATCGACCTGGACGGGAACCAGCAGCGCCTGCTGCTGGCCGAGATCAACCAGATCTCCCGCCACCTGAAGCAGAAACCCAACGTCACCAAGCTCAACATCGGCGCGCTGGGCAACATCGTGCCGCAGCTGCACGTCCACCTGGTCGGCCGCCACGAAGGCGATGCCGCCTGGCCGGGGCCGGTCTGGGGCAGCGGCCCGGCGCAGCGCTTCGACCCGGCCGTGCTCGCCGAGCGTGTCGAAATCTGGCGCCAGCGGCTACGATAGCCGCCACTTCAACCAAGGACCCGCAAGTCGATGCGCTCCAACCTGATCGCCGCCCTGATCCTGATCGTCGTCGGCCTGTTCTTCCTGGCCAAGAACCTGGGCTGGATCAACGGCAACATCGGCTCGATGCTGGCCACCTGGTGGCCGGCCATCCTGGTGGCCGTGGGCATCGGCATGCTGTTCGGCCGCGGCAAATAGCCCGGCAGCCGATGCAAATGAAAAGGGCGCGGAGTTCCGCGCCCTTTTCCATCGAGGCGTCCGCCACCGCCGCTCAGGTGCGCGGCAGGGTCACCCCGGTCTGGCCCTGGTACTTGCCGCCGCGATCGCGGTAGGAGGTCTCGCAGATGTCGTCCTTGTCGGCCTGGAAGAACAGCATCTGCGCCACGCCCTCGTTGGCGTAGATGCGCGCCGGCAGCGGCGTGGTGTTGGAGAACTCCAGGGTCACGTGGCCTTCCCACTCCGGCTCCAGCGGCGTCACGTTGACGATGATGCCGCAGCGCGCGTAGGTGCTCTTGCCCAGGCACACCACCAGCGTGTCGCGCGGGATGCGGAAGTACTCCACCGTGCGCGCCAGCGCGAACGAGTTCGGCGGGATGATGCACTCGTCGGCCTCGATGTCGACGAAGCTCTTCGGGTCGAAGTGCTTGGGGTCGACGATGGTCGAGTTGATGTTGGTGAACACCTTGAACTCGCGCGAACAACGCACGTCGTAGCCATAGCTGGAGGTGCCGTAGCTGACGATGCGCTGGCCGTCGACCCCGCCATTGTCGGCGAAGCGGACCTGCCCGGCCTCGTACGGCTCGATCATGCCGTGCTGCTCGGACATGCGGCGGATCCAGCGGTCGCTCTTGATGCTCATTCGAAGTTCCTGGTGGCGATGGAACCCGGCCCGCGGGCCGGAGGGAACGCGATTCTAGCCCAAGCCCGGCGCCGGGCAGCGGCGCCGCGCCCGGGCCGGCGCCAGGTTCAGACCAGCGAGGAAACGATGGGGATGCCCGCGCGCGGGCGCCTGCCCAGCTCCTCGACCATGCGCTGCGCCGCGGCCACGTAGGCCCGGGCGGCCGCCGACTCCGGCGCCGCCGCCACGATCGGCGTGCCGGCATCGCCCTGCTCGCGGATGCCGATCTCCAGCGGCAGCGAGCCCAGCAGCGGCACGCCGTACTGCGCGGCCATGCGCTGGCCGCCGCCCTCGCCGAACAGATGCTCGACGTGGCCACAGCTGGAACAGGTATGCACCGCCATGTTCTCCACGATGCCCAGCACCGGCACCTCGACCTTCTCGAACATCTTCAGTGCCTTGCGCGCGTCCAGCGTGGCGATGTCCTGCGGCGTGGTCACGATCACCGCCCCTGCCACCGGGATCTTCTGCGCCAGGGTCAGCTGGATGTCGCCGGTACCGGGCGGCAGGTCGATCAGCAGGTAGTCCAGGTCGTCCCAGCGGGTGTCGTTGAACAGCTGGGTCAGCGCCGACGTCGCCATCGGCCCGCGCCAGATCATCGGCGAGTCCTGCTCGACCAGGAACCCGATCGACATGGTCTCCACCCCGAACGCCCGCATCGGTTCGATCGACTTGTTGTCCGGGCTCTCCGGCCGCCCGCTCAGCCCCAGCATCGCCGGCACGCTCGGCCCGTAGATATCCGCGTCCAGCACCCCCACCCGCGCGCCCAGCCGCTGCAGCGCCACGGCCAGGTTCACCGCCGTCGTGGACTTGCCCACCCCCCCCTTGCCGGAACCGACGGCGATGACGTTGCGGATGCGGGGATGGGGGGAAAGGCCCTTCTGGACGCGGTGGGCGGGTGCTGGCGAAGCAGAGGGCGGGCTTTTCATATCACAAAATTTCCTATGAAACTTTTCCAAGACGGGGTGTTTTCTGATCAAAAGTTGGTTAAAGTCACGTTACGTTCACGTGATATTTCATGTCCATTCAGAGACATAAGCGTCGTGAGCACACCCATTCTAGCTACTAAGGGGATACATCCAGTGCAGATCCGTAATCGCACCATGGCCAAGCGCAGCGTTCTGAGCAGCGCGCTGTTCGCGGCCCTCGTGATGCCCGGCATGGCCTTGGCACAGGACGCCGACAAGTCCAGCAGCGCGCAAGGAAGCCAGGCTGACAACTCCACCACCAATCTGGATCGTGTCTCGGTCGTCGGGTCGCGCATCAAGCGCGTCGACGTCGAAGGCCCGGCCCCGGTCACCGTGATCACCCGCGCGGACATCGATCGCGAAGGCTTCCAGACCGTCGGCGACATGCTGCAGACGCTCTCCCAGAACACCAGCGCGTCATTCACCGGCGACCTGGCGGTCAACGGCTTCACCCCCAACGCACAGGTCGTGAACCTGCGCAATCTGGGCCCGGGCTACACCCTGACGCTGATCAATGGCCGCCGCCCGGCCCAGTATCCCCAGCCCTATAACCGGGACAACAACGTCGTCAACGTCAAGGCGATCCCGATGTCCATCGTCGAGCGCGTCGAAGTGCTCACCGGCGGCGCGTCGGCGATCTACGGTTCCGACGCCGTCGCCGGCGTGGTGAACCTGGTCCTGCGCGAGAACTATGACGGCAACCAGCTGCGCGGCACGGTGGGCACCACGCAGGAAGGCGGCGGTGACAGCGTCAACCTGGAGTACACCGGAGGCCGCACCGGCGACCGCTGGAGCACGACGTTCGCGCTGCAGTATGCCGAGAACGAACCGGTATTCGGCACCCAGCGCGACTTCATGGCCGACACCCGCAACAACCCGTGGGGCCTGAAGCTGCAGCCGTCGCTGTCGCTGGTCGCCATCAGCGCCGCCGGTCTGGCGGGCCCGCCCGGCCACAACATCCTGGAGCTGACGCCCGAGCAGTGCGCGGCGTTCGGATATGAACCCGGCCAGTCCGCCACCCGCGGCAACTGGTGCGGTTCGTACACCCAGGACGGCTCGCGCAGCATCTGGAACAAGAACCGCAGCTATTCCGGCTACATCAACGGCAAGTACAACTTCAACGACAACATCGAAGGCTTCTCCAGCCTGACCTACTACAAGGCCGACTCCAAGGCCAGTAGTGGTACCGAGTTCTGGGGCACCGCTGGCAGCCCGTTCACGCCATCCGGCGTGTTCTACGATCCCAACTTCGGCGACCTGCTGCAGTTGCAGCGCGTGTTCAACCCGTTCGAACTGGGCGGCAACGAAGCTGCGTCCACCTTGTACAGCGAGAAGACCTGGGACGCTACCGTAGGCGTGCGCGGCACCTTCGCCGATCGCTTCGACTGGGAGGTGTACGCCAGCCATTCGGAGTACAGCTATTCCTCCGACCAGCCGCGACTGCTCGCCAAGGCCGTCAACGACTACTTCCTCGGCCAGCGTCTGGGCACGATCTCGGGCTATCCGATCTATGAGCTGAACATGGATCGCTATACCTCGCCGATCACCCCGGAGATCTACCGCTCGTTCTCCACGCGTGTCCGCAACGAAGGCGAAACCGCGTCGTCCACGGTGAACTTCAACTTCTCGGGCGATCTCTTCGAACTGCCCGCCGGTCCGGTTGGCTTCGCCGGCGTGATTGAAGGCGTGCGCCAATCCACCACGCTCGAGAGCGATCCCCGTACCAATCCGTTGCGCCCGGTCGACGACCAGACTGTCTACAACCTGGTCAGTTCTGGCCGCACCGATGGCCAGCGCGACCGCTACGCGGTTGGCGCCGAGTTCCGCATTCCGATCCTGAGCAGCCTCAGCGCCAACCTGGCTGCGCGCTGGGACAAGTACGACGACATCACCGCGGTCGACGACGCCGTCACCTACAACGCCGGCCTCGAATGGCGCCCGTTCAGCAACCTGCTCGTCCGCGGCACCTACGCCACCAGCTTCAAGGCACCGGACATGCAGCTGGTCTATGCCGAAGGCGCCGCTTCCTACTCCAGCATCCTCGATGAGTATGCTTGCCGTTCGGGCATCGGCCTGGGCCAGGCGCTTGATGGCAACGGCAAGCCGATCCCGCGCCGCACCGTGGACTGCAACGTCAGCGGCGACAAGACCCTCTACCAGACGCAGAGCACCATCGCCGGCAACCCCGGCCTGAAGGAAGAAGAAGGCACGTCGATCAGCGCCGGCTTCGTCTGGGACATCATGGACGGCATGTCGCTGTCGGTGGACTACTGGCGCATCAAGCTCGAGGACGCGGCATCCCAGCTCAGCTCCGCGTACCTGCTGGAAACCGAAGCCGCTTGTCGCCTCGGCTCCTACGAGGATCCCGACAAGGCCCCGCCGAGTGCGAGCCTGTGCAACAACGTCCTCTCGCTGATCACCCGTACCAGCGCCCCCGGCACGACGCTGGACGGCCGCATCGAACGCATCAACCAGGCCTACATCAACACCGCGCTGCGCGACATCAGCGGCATCGACAGCACCTTCCGCTACCGCAAGACCACCGACCGCTGGGGCACCTTCCGCTTCGAGGGCAGCCACTCGCTGAACCTGACCAACAAGTACAAGCAGCTGCAGGATGAAGAACTGATCGACTACCGCGACCTGCGCCCGATCGTCTTCTACCCGGAGCGCAGCCGCCTGCGTGCTTCCGGCAGCTGGGAGTACAACGACTGGACCACCACGCTGTACGCCACCCGCATGGGCTCGGCCTGGACGGCCCGCGCCACCACGCCGAACCAGTGCTACACCGGCGTGAACAGCGGTATCTGCTGGGGGCGCCGCCTCGCTCCGTTCTTCCTCTGGAATGCGTCGGTGGCCAAGAACTTCGGCCCCAACGTGACCGCCCAGTTCACCGTGGTCAATGCGTTCAACAAGCAGTACCGCAACGACCCGGGCAACAGCACGTATCCGTACTTCAACTCGTATATCGGCGCGGACCCGCTGGGACGGCGCTTCTACATGAGTGTCTCGTACAGGTTCTGATCACCAACCCGAGAGCCCGGCTACCTGCCGGGCTCTCTTCATCAGGGCCATACACCCGCAATCGTGCTCCAGGAGCAAGGACTCACCCCATGGAATACCTGAAATCAGCGGTGTTCGCTGCGGCCATGCTGGCGGCGAACTCCGCGATGGCTGCACCGCAGCCGTCGGTCAAGGACTTTGTCGGCCACCCGGCCTACGGGACCGCCCGCATATCGCCGAACGGCGACTATCTCGCCGTCACCGTGGATCACGGCGAACAGGACATACTCACGATCCTGCGCACTTCGGATCTGAAACCGCTCAAGGTCGTCCAGCTGCCGGACCAGAAGAGCGTCGGGCAATTCGTCTGGATTTCCCCCGAACGCATCATGTTCAACTCCGTCAAGAAGCTGGGCGGCTACGCGCAGCCGTTCGCGCTCGGCGAATGGTACGCGGTCAATGCGGACGGTTCGCAGTCGGTGCCCGTGATCTTCCGCGGTACGCGTGATGCCACCCAGCGCGGCAAGACGGTCGGCTCGGAGTCGTATTCGCTGCTGGACACGCTCAAGGGCGATGACCGCAACGTCATCATGCAGGCGCGCTACCCCCGTTCGAGCGAGGGTGCCGGCACCGAGGTCGTGCGCGTCGATACGATCAGCGGCAGGCGCACTTCGCTGGGGCGCGCGCCCAAATCCAACTGCTCCATCGCGCTGGATGCAGAGAAGGCCCCGCGTTTCGCGGTGTGTTCGTCCACCCGCGACGAATCGGGCGAGTACGACGAACGCACCGAGCTCTATCGCCGCGATGGCCAGAACTGGACGCTGGTCAATGCATCGAAGACCGACGGCAAGCACCTGTCCGTGGAACGCACTACGGACAACGGCACCGTTTTCGCCTGGCAGGACGACGGCAAGGCCCCGGCGGCGCTCGGCACGCTTGATACGACGACCGGCGAATTCAAGCAGCTTTTCGTCGATCCCGTGGCCGAAGTGTCGCAGCTGATCTGGTCCACCGACCGGAACAGCCTGATCGGCGCCGTCACCGAAGCGGGCGCCCCGAAAGTCACCCTGATCGACGAGACCAGCCCGGATGCCGAGCTCTATGCATCGCTGGCGGCCGCGTTCGAGGGCCAGAAGGTCGACTTCTCCAGTTACACCGAAGACGGCAGCCGCATCCTGGTTTCCGTATACAGCGACAGCAACCCGGGAGAGCTCTACCTGTTCGACCGCGCCAGTGGCAAGGCCCGTTTCCTGATGTCGCGCATGGCGCATCTGGACAAGGACAAGCTGGCCACGACCAGGCCATTCTCCTTCACTTCCCGTGATGGACGCCTGGTCCATGCGTTCCTGACCCTGCCGCGCGGCTCGGAAGGCAAGAACCTGCCGCTCATCGTCAATCCGCATGGCGGCCCCATCGGCCCCCGCGACAACTGGGGATTCAATCCCGAGGCGCAGCTGTTCGCCAGCCGCGGCTACGCCACCCTGCAGGTCAACTACCGCGGCTCGGGCGGCTACGGCAAGGCGTTCCAGGACGCGGGTCACCAGCAATGGGGCCAGGGCATCCAGAACGACATCCTGGACGCGACGCACTGGGTCATCGACAACGGCTATGCGGACCGGGACAGGATCTGCATCTACGGCGGCAGCTTCGGCGGCTACTCTTCGCTGATGGCCCCCATCCGCGAACCCGGGCTGTTCAAATGCACCTTCGGCTACGTAGGCGTCTATGACGTCGACATGATGTTCAAGAAGGGGGACATTCCGCAGAGCGAGTTTGGCCAGCGCTATCTGCGCCGGACCCATGGAACCGACCAGGCGTCATGGGCGCAGAACTCGCCGGCACGCCGTGCCGCCGAAGTGAAGATTCCGGTTTACCTCGCTGCCGGCGCGCGCGACGTGCGCACGCCGCCGGAGCAGACCGAGCTGATGAACAAGGCGCTTATCGAAGCGGGCAACAAGCCGGAGGGACTGATCATCCAGCCAGGCGAAATGCACGGCTTCTATGGCGAGGAAGCGCGCGTCAACCTTTATACCGAGATGCTCGACTTCTTCCGCCGCCATATCGGAGATGGCTCGGTGACCGTAGGCCAGGCGTCTTCGGTTCCGAACGCGAAATGACGTGACGGGTCACTTTTTCGGCTTCGCCGCGTCTTTGTGGTGAAGCTCTCGGACGGGGGGCGTTGCCCCCCGTTTTTTTTTGCGGGGTGACTTTCAGCCGTTGACCGGAACAGCCAGCAACGGACAATCCAGATGCGACAGGGAATGCCCAAGGAACCACAGGAATGAACAGCAGACACACACCACTTGCAGCCCTTCTTCTCTCTCTGGCCCTGGCCTCATCGCCCGCCGGAGCCGCGGAAAAGCCGCCTGCCGATCCGACCTCGGATCCGGTGATGGTTACCTCCGGTTTTCTGAGCGGACATCCGGACCTGCGTTTCCGGCTGCTTGCGCTGCAGAAACGGAGCGAAGGAAAAATGGAGGCGGCGTTCGGCTTCTTCCAACGCGCAGCCTATTATGGCGACAAGCCGTCTGCCGGCATGGTCGCGGAAATGTTGTGGGATGGCACGGGCACTTCGAAAGACCGGGCTTCGGCGTATGCGTGGATGGACCTGGCCGCCGAACGCGGCTATGAAGGGTTCCTCGATCTCCGCGAGCGGTACTGGGCCATGCTCGATGAGGCGGAACGCAAACAGGCAATCATCGCCGGGCAGGACATCTACGCTCGATACGGCGATGCGGCCGCTCTGCCCCGTATTGCCACGGCCCTGCGCTTCGAGCGCCGCCGGATGACAGGCAGCCGCACCGGGTTCAGCGCGAACCTGCGCATCATTGTTCCCACCCCGGGCGGCGGCACGGAATTGATCGAAGGCTCGAAGTTCTATGACGAGCGCTACTGGGACCCGGTCCAGTACCAGCAATGGCATGATTCGATCTGGCGCAAGCCGCGGGTTGCAAGAGTCGATATCGGCGAAGTATCCCAACTGCCGCAGGCAGATCTCGATACGCGTATTCCCAAGGTCGAACCGGCTCCCGAAATGATGGAGCCCGAGCCCACGGACGAGATGCCGATACTGGACAACGGGCAGACCCGCCCCTGAGGGGGATTCCGCGCCCGGTCCGCCGCTGGAAAGCGGACCGGCGCTCCTCATGGCCTGCTCTTCCTCGACAACGCAGCGAGCTACGGAACGTTCATCCCGGCATCGGGTGTAGCGAGGCCCGAGGAGATGCCATCCGGCGATTTCGCCGCACCCGTTCAGCCTCCCAGGATGACGTGCGCGGCATTATGCCCCGGCGCCCCCGTCACGCCTCCGCCCGGATGCGTGCCTGAGCCGCACAGGTACAGGCCGGGAATCGCGCCGCGGTAGTCGGCCTGGCCCAGCATCGGGCGGGCGCTGAACAGCTGGTTGAGGCTGAGCGCGCCGTGGAAGATGTCGCCGCCGACCAGGCCGAAGGTGCGTTCGAGGTCCAGCGGGCTGAGGATCTGCCGGCCCAGTACCGAGGCGGCGAAGCCGGGAGCGTGGCGTTCGACGGTGGCGATCATCAGGTCGGCCACTTCCTCGCGGTGGTCGTCCCAGCTGCGGCCTTCCGGCAGCTGCGGGGCGACGTGCTGGCAGAACAGGCTGGCCACGTGCTGGCCCGGCGGCGCCAGCGAGTCGTCCAGGGTGCTGGGAATCAGCATCTCCACCACCGGTTCGCGCGACCAGCCATGGCGGCGCGCGTCCTGCCAGGCGCGGTCCATGTAGTCCAGGCTGGGGGCGATGATGATGCCGGCGGTGAGGTGGTCGCCCTGCCCCGGCAGCACGCTGAAATCCGGCAGGCGCGACAGTGCCACGTTCATGCGGAAGGTACCCGAGCCGCAGCGCCAGTTCGCCATCCGCTCGCCGGTGGCGGCGGGTACGTCGGCGGGATCGAGCAGCCGCTCGTACAGCAGTTTCGGGTTCACGTTCGCGACCACCGCCCTGGCGCGGATCACCTCGCCGCTGCCGGTCACCACGCCCACCGCGCGCCCGCCTTCCACCAGCACCCGCTCCACGCCGGCGCCGGTGCGGATCACCGCGCCAGACCCGATCGCCGAACGCGCCATCGCCTGGGTGATCGCGCCCATGCCGCCGATGGCGTGCCCCCATGCGCCCTTGACGCCGTTGCTCTGCCCGAACACGTGGTGCAGCAGCACATAGGCGGTGCCCGGCGCATACGGGCTGGCGTAGTTGCCGACGATGCCGTCGAAGCCGAACAGGGCCTTGATGGGTTCGCCCTCGAACCAGCGGTCCAGGTACTCGGCGGCGGAGATGGTGAACAGGTCCAGCAGCTCCTGCTTCAGGCCGGCGTCCAGCCCCTGCAGGCGCCGCCCCAGCTGGCCGGCCTTCCACAGTTCGGGCAGCGCGCGCAGCCAGCCGCCTTCGGTCACGTTCGGCGGCGGCTGCAGCGCCACCGCGCGCAGCACGTCGGCGAACACCTCCAGGCGCTGCTCGTAGGCCGGCAGGCGTTCGGCATCGCGGGCGGAGAACTTCGCCACTTCCGCGCGGGTGCGCCCGCCGCCGGCCAGCAGGTAGCGGCCATCGGGCAGCGGCAGGAAGTTGTTGATCCGTCGCGGCACCACCCGCAGGCCGTGGCGTTCGAGCTGCAGGTCCTCGATCACCCGGGGCTGCAGCAGGGACACCGTATAGGAGGCCACCGAGTTGCGGAAACCGGGGTGGAATTCCTCGGTGACCGCGGCGCCGCCGACCACGTCGCGCCGCTCCAGCACCAGTACACGCTTGCCCGCCCTGGCCAGGTAGGCCGCGCATACCAGGCCGTTGTGGCCGCCGCCGACCAGGACCGCATCCCACTGCCGTGAAGAACTGTCTGTCATGGGCCCTGTATATCACTCCGCACGCCCCGCCGGCCCCGCCCCACCGGCATGACCTTCGACACCCTTTCGGCGACGGTTACAGGCGTATCTTCTGCGCACGCCCCTGTGATCGGGGTCTCACCCCATGCACCGAATCCGGCCTGGAGGCCTCCTGTGATCGTTCGCAAACCCCAGATTCTCCTGCTGACCCTGGCCGTCTCGGCCGCGCTGGTCGGCTGCAAGAAAGAAGAAACCCCGGCGGCCGCCGCCGCGCCGGCGCCCGAAGCCGCCGCCGAACTGAAGCTGGACGAGTCCAAGCTGCCGGCCTACAACGCCTTCACCGCGGCCGACCTGGATCCCGGCAAGGACGCCTGCACCGACTTCGGCGGCTACGTCAACGACAAGTGGCTGAGCGCCAACGAGATCCCGGCCGACCGTACCAGCTGGGGCGCCTTCACCATCCTCGACGAGCGCTCGGTCGCCGTGCAGCACCAGCTGGCCGAGCAGGCCGCGGCCATGAAGAACGCCACCGGCGTTGAAAAGATCGTCGGCGACTTCTGGGCCTCGGGCATGGATGAGGCCAGGATCAACGCGCTGGGCATCACCCCGCTGAAGGCCGACCTGGAGGCCATCGACGCGCTGGCCGACAAGGACGCCATCGCCAACTACCTGCGCACCAGCGCGGCCAAGGGCGAGAACGTGCTGTTCGGCTTCGGTCCGGAAGCGGACTTCAAGAATTCGTCGATGAACATGGCCTACGCCAGCCAGGGTGGCCTGGGCCTGCCGGACACCACCTATTACACCGACGCCAGCAAGGCCGACAAGCTCAACGCCTACAAGGCGCACGTGGCCAAGGTGCTGGAGCTCAGTGGCGTTGCCGCGGCCGACGCCGCCAAGCAGGCCGAGGACGTGGTCAAGTTCGAAACCCGCCTGGCCAGGGCCTCCAAGTCCAGCGTCGAGCTGTCGCGCGACGTGTCGCTGTACTACAACCCGGTCACCGTCGCCGACGCCGACAAGCTGACCCCGAACTTCAGCTGGAGCCAGTTCTTCCAGGCCCAGGGCATCGCCACGCCCGAGAAGTTCTCGCTGGCCATCCCGGGTTTCCACCAGGAAGTGAGCAAGATGCTGGGCGACACCGACCCGGCCGTGTGGCGCGCCTACCTGCGCTTCCATACCGTCGACGGCGCCTCGCCGTACCTGAGCGATGCCTTCGTGCAGGAGAACTACGCGTTCTACGGCAGGGAGCTCAACGGCCAGAAGGAAATCAAGCCGCGCTGGAAGCGCGTGCTGGGCACCATCGAGAACGACGCCGGCGAAGCCTTCGGCCAGATGTACGTCAAGGTCGCCTTCTCCCCGGAAGCCAAGGCCAAGATGGAAGAGCTGGTCAAGAACCTGGCCGCCGCGCTGAAAGACCGCATCCAGAACCTGCCGTGGATGAGCGCCGAGACCAAGGCCAAGGCCATCGCCAAGTGGGAGACCTTCACCCCGAAGATCGGCTACCCGGACAAGTGGCGCGACTGGAGCGGCCTGCAGACCTCGCATGACGACTACCTGGGCAACATCCGCGCCGCCACCGCGTTCAACTACAAGTTCGCGCTGTCCAAGATCGGCCAGCCGGTGGACAAGACCGAGTGGGGCATGACCCCGCAGACGGTCAACGCCTACTACAACCCGCTGCAGAACGAGATCGTGTTCCCGGCCGCCATCCTGCAGCCGCCGTTCTTCGATCCCAACGCCGACGACGCGCTGAACTACGGCGGCATCGGCGCGGTGATCGGCCACGAGATGACCCATGGTTACGACGACCAGGGCAGCCGCTTCGGGCCGACCGGCAACTTCGAGAACTGGTGGACCGAGGCCGATGCCAAGGGCTTCTCCGGCCTGACCGGCAAGCTGGTCAAGCAGTTCGACGAGTACAAGGTGGGCGACCAGAACGTCAACGGCTCGCTGACCCTGGGCGAGAACATCGCCGACCTGGGCGGCCTGGCCACCGCCTACGACGCCCTGCAGAAGGCCAGCGCCGGCAAGGAAGATCCGAAGATCGACGGCTTCACCCGCGACCAGCGCTTCTTCTTCAACTGGGCGACCGTGTGGCGCACCAAGTACACCCCGGAGAACGCCAAGGTCCGCCTGGCCACCGACCCGCACGCACCGGCGCAGTTCCGCGCCATGGGCGCGCCGTCGAACCTGCCGACCTTCGCCGCTGCGTTCCAGTGCAAGGCCGGCGCGCCGATGGTCCGCACCGGCGACAAGCAGGTGGTGATCTGGTAAGCCGCGGCTGACGCCACGGCAACGACGAAGGCCCGGAGCGATCCGGGCCTTCGTTTTTCCAGGCAGGACCGCGGCCACACCCGCGCCGCTGCCGGCTTGTTAAACTCCGCCCACTTTCAATCCATGATGGATTCGCTGCACATGCCCAACGTTCGCCCGCTTTCCCTGGCACTGACCCTCGGCCTGGCAGCCCTGCTGTCGGCGCCCGGCGCCGACGCCGCGCGCAAGAAGGCGGCCCCGCGCGCGCCAGCGGTCAGCCCCGCCTGCACCGATTTCCACGACCAGGCCAACGCGGACTGGCTCAACGCGAACCCGGTGCCGCAGGTCGGCGCGGTGACCGCGCTGGGGCAGCTGGCCGAAAACGCACGCAACCAGCAGCGCCAGCTGCTCGAGCGCGCGGCGACTGCGCCGCAGGGCAACGTGCAGAAGCTGCTGGGCGACTTCTGGGCCAGCGGCCTGGACGAAGCGGCGGTGGAGGCCGATGGGTCCAAACCGATCGCGCCGCTGCTGGGCCGCATCAACGCGATCAGGAAGGCCAAGGACATCCCCGCCTCGATCGCCGCGCTGCACCAGGTCGGCATCCCGGTGGCGTTCAACTTCGCCCCGGACGTGGACCTGAAGGCACTGGACCGCCACATCGGCTACTTCATGCAGGGCGGCATGGGCCTGCCCGACCCGGCGTTCTACACCCGCACCGACGCCGATACGGTGGCGCTGATGGGCCGCTACCGCGCCTATGTGAAGCAGATCCTGGCGCTCACCGGCACACCGGCCAACCGGCTCGACGCCGAATCGGCGCTGGTGATCCAGCTGGAAACCGAACTGGCACGCAGCGCGCAGCCGCTGGCCGGCATCAACAATCCGTTCAACAACTACGCGCCGGTGGCCACCAGGGACCTGACCGGCCGCTACCGCAACCTGCAGCTGGACGCCTTCCTCAAGGCGCAGGGCGTCAACGACGACCTGGTGTCGCTGTCCGATCCGGCGCTGTTCCAGCAGCTCAACGGCCTGATCACCCGCCTGCCGGCCGAGCAGTGGAAGGCCTACCTGCGCTGGCGCGTGGGCGATGCGATGGCGCCGTACCTGTCCAAGGCCTACCGCGACGCCGAGTTCGAGTTCCGCGGCCGCGTGCTGCGCGGCCAGGCCATCGCGCCGGCGCGCTGGGAGCAGGTGCTGGATGCGATCAATGTCGCCGCCGGCCCGATGCTCGGCCACGAATACGCCGCCGCCTATGTCAGCCGCGACGCGTTGCGCCAGGCCGGGCTGATGGTCGACCAGATCCGCGAAGCGCAGATCGCCGCGGTCAAGCGCAGCACCTGGATGAGCGCCGAGGCCAGGAGCGAGGCCGAAGCCAAGCTGGCCGCGCTGAAGATCGAGATCGGCAAGCCGCTGCGCGACCTGGACTACACCGTGCAGCCGATGGGCCGCGGCAGCTTCGGCGGCAACATGCTGATCGCCTCGACCTGGCGCCACGCCCAGGAGATGAAGCGCATCGGCAAGGGCAATGCCGACCGCCGCTGGGACGTGCTGCCGCAGCAGCCGGCGCTGTCCTACGACCTGGCGCAGAACCGCCTGATCGTCACCGCCGCCGCGCTGCAGGGGCCGATCTTCACCGATGCGGCCGGCCTGCCGGGCCAGTTCGGCGCCTATGGCGCGCTGGTCGCCCACGAGATCAGCCGTGCCATCGACGCCAAGGGAGCGCTGGTCGATGCCAGGGGCGAACTGCGCAGCTGGTGGACGCCGGCGGACAAGAGCGCTTGGACGCTGATCGGCAACCGCGTCGCCGCGCAGTACGGCGCCTATGCGTTCCCGGGCGTGAAGGACGCCAGGGTCAACGGCGAACTGACCCGCGACGAGAACATGGCCGACCTCTCCGGCGTGGAGATCGCCTGGGACGCGTTCGTCGCCGCCCAGCCCGATGCCAAGCCGGCCGACCACCAGGCCTTCTTCCGCGCCTGGGCGTCGCTGTGGCCGCAGCAGCTCTCGCCCAACGAAGCCGTGCAGCGCCTGACCTCCGAGCCGCGTGCACCGGGCCGCTGGCGCACCAACGGCCCGCTGGCCAACCTGCCGGCCTTCGGCGCGGCGTTTCAGTGCAGGCCGGGCCAGCCGATGCAGCGTACCGAGGCCGAGCAGATCAGGATCTGGCGCTGACCGGCGCCACCGCAACGAAGCACGAAAAAGGCGCGGAAATCCCGCGCCTTTTTTCGTTTCCCGCGTCTGCAGATGCGGGGGTTCACCCGCATCGGGCCCTGGCTTGAACCTCAGGCAGGCCCGGCATGCATGACGCGCATCCGCGCGTCACTTCACCCGGCGCAGGTGGTTGGGCCGCCCGCCACCGCCACGGCGGTTGAACGGCGGCTGCCCGCGCCAGTAGCGGATCAGCAGCCAGCCGAACAACATGCCGCCCAGGTGCGCGAAATGCGCCACGCCCGGCTGCCAGCCGGTGAAGCCCAGCATCAGCTCGATGGCGCCGAACACGATGACGAAGGTGCGCGCCTTCATCGGGATCGGCGGGAACAGCAGCATCACCCGCTGGTTCGGGAACAGCATGCCGTAGGCCAGCAGCAGGCCGAACACGCCGCCGGACGCGCCCAGCACCGGGCCGCCCTCGCCCACCAGCGCCGCCACCAGCAGCTGGCACAGGCCGGCGCCGGCCACGCACACCAGGTAGTACGTGGCGAAGCGCTTCTCGCCCCAGGTCAGTTCCAGCGGCGCGCCGAACATGAACAACGCCAGCATGTTGAAGAACAGGTGGCTGAAGCCGCCGTGCAGGAAGCCGTAGGTCAGCAGCTGCCAGGGCTGGAAGTTCTGCCCCGGCGAGAACGGATCGAAGCCCCCGGAACTGATCGGCCACAGCATGAACGGCTCGAACGTTTCCATTCCCAGCAGGAAGGGTTGCTGCAGGACGAACAGGACGACGTTGGCGATCAGCAGCGCCTTGGTGACGGTGGGCAGTCGGGGAAACATGGCGGCATCCTTGGGAACTGCCGCCATGATAGCCGGGGATGCGGCGCGGCCTTCCGCTGCGTCATCGCTTCGCGCTGACGCCCCACGGTTTGCATGGCAAACCGCAGGCCCCATCTCGTGCTTCCATACCCCCGCCGCTTCGCGGCCGCCCCCTGACTCAGGGGGAATGCGTCATCGCTTCGCGCTGACGCCCCACGGTTTGCATGGCAAACCGCGGGCCCCATCTCGGGCTCCCATACCCCCGCCGCTTCGCGGCCGCCCCCTGACTCAGGGGGAATGCGTCATCGCTTCGCGCTGACGCCCCACGGTTTGCATGGCAAACCGCGGGCCCCATCTCGTGCTTCCATACCCCCGCCGCTTCGCGGCTGCCCCCTGACTCAGGGGGGAATGCGTCATCGCTTCGCGCTGACGCCCCACGGTTTGCATGGCAAACCGCGGGCCCCATCTCGGGCTCCCATACCCCCGCCGCTTCGCGGCCGCCCCCTGACTCAGGGGGCTTTCCTCCGGTTACAACGGCGGGTGCTGGCGGTCAGTTGTGCGCTCGATCCGCGCATGTGAAACCCACTGGCGCGGAGTCCTCTCTCTCCGCCCCTGCTTCAGGCTGGCCCCCAGATCTGGGCATCCAGATCGCGCGCCGGGCGCGCGCGCCGGACCCGGCCGTTCTCGACCTGGACGCCCTCGGCGCGCAGGCGCTTGGCCTGTTCGCGCCAGCCGGCCGAGCCCTCGGGCAGGGCGATGCGCCCGTCCGAGCGCAGCACGCGGTGCCATGGCAGGGTCCGGTCGTCGTTGTCGGCCAGCAGCCTGGCCACCAGCCGCGCGCGGCCCGGCAGCCCGGCGCTGGCCGCGACTTCGCCATAGCCCATCACCTGCCCGCGCGGGATGGCGCGGATCGCCGCCAGGATGCGTGCACGGACCGTGCCGGCATCGTCGGCGCGGCTCACCGCCTGCGGGCCACGCCGCTGCCCACCAGCAGCACGCCCAGCAGCACCAGCACGGTGCCGGCGCTCTGCCACGGGCCCATCGGTTCGTCGAGCAGCCATACGCTCAGCACAATCGTGGATACCGGCCCCAGCATACTCACCTGCGCGGCCAGCGAGGAACCGATGCGCTTGACCCCGACCATGATCGCCAGCACCGGCAGCACCGTGCACACGGTGCCGTTGAGCAGCGACAGCCAGTACACCGGCGCCGGCTGCCTGCCCAGCGCCGCCAGCGGCTGCAGCAGCAGGTACTGACCGATGCACAGCACGCAGGCCACGGTGCTGGCGTAGGCGGTCAGGCGCACCGCCCCGATCCGCGCCACCGCCTGCCCGCTGCCGAACAGGTAGACGGCGTAGCTGAGCGCGCTGGCGAACACCAGCGCCGAACCGAGCAGCGTGCGCCGGCCATCGAGCTGGATGTCGTGGCCGAACGCCAGCAGCACGCCCAGGTAGCTGACCAGCAGCGCCGCCACCTGCAGCCGCGTCGGCCGCTGCCGCAGCACCACCAGCGCGATCAGCACCACCAGGGTCGGGCTGAGATAGAGGATCAGCCGTTCCAGCGTGGCGGTGATGTACTGCAGGCCGAGGAAATCCAGGTAGCTGGACAGGTAATAGCCGCTGAAACCCAGCACCGCCACCCGCCACAGGTCGCCGCGCGACAGCGCCTGCGCCCGGCGCGCGGCCCAGGCGCCCATCGCCACGAAGAACGGCAGCGCGACCAGCATGCGCAGCGCCAGCAGGGTGGTGGCGTCGGCGCCGTGGCGGTAGGCGAGCTTGACGATCACCGCCTTGCCTGAGGCGGCGATGGCGCCGATGCCGGCCAGCAGCAGGCCGCTGGCGAGCAGCCGGCGCGAGGAGGTGGGCAGCGGCGAAGCCGCGGCCGCCGACGGCGCCGCATCGGCGGCGCGCCTGGAAGAAGCATTCACGGGATGACGGCATCCGGGGGAGATGGCCCGGGCATTATCCCGCCTGCGGCGCGCTCAGCGCATCAACACCACTTCCTCGGCCGCGGTCGGGTGGATCGCCACCGTGTCCTCCATCTGCCGGCGGGTCACACCGGCCTTCAGCGCCACCGCGAAGCCCTGCAGGATTTCATCGGCGCCCTCGCCGAGCAGGTGGATGCCGACCACCTTCTCGTCCTCGCCGGCGCAGACCATCTTGAACAGCGCGCGCATCGGCCCGTCGCCGAGCGACTGCAGCATCGGCCGGAACCGGCTGTGGTAGGTGCTGACCGTGTCGAAGCGCGCGCGCGCCTGTTCCTCGCTCAGGCCGACGCTGCCCAGCGGCGGATGCGAGAACACCACGCTGGGCACGTTGTCGTAATCCAGCCGCGCCTCCGGCTGGCCGCCGTACAGGCGGTCCATCAGCCGGCGCGCGGCGGCGATCGCCACCGGCGTCAGCATCGCCTGCCCGGTCACGTCGCCCACCGCGCTGATGCCGGGCACGGAGCTGTCCTGGAACGCATCGACGACGATGGCGCCCTGCTCGTCGAGCGCCACGCCCACCGTTTCCAGCCCGAGCCCGCGCGTGCTCGGCGCGCGGCCGGTGGCGAACAGCACGGTATCGAACGCGGCACCGGCCGGTTCGTCCTGCAACTGCACGCCGATGCCGCCGGCGCGCCGCTCCAGCGCCTGCAGCCGGCAACCGAAGCGCACGGCGATGCCCTGCTGGCGCAGGTTGTCCGCCATCTGCGCGGTCATCTCGGCGTCGAACCCGGACAACAGGCGCTGCCCGCGCGCCAGCAGCGTCACCTCGCTGCCCAGCCCGTGCAGCACCCCGGCCAGTTCGACCGCGATATAGCCGCCACCGACGATGGCCACGCGCGACGGCGCGGCCTGCAGGGCGAAGAAATCGTCCGAAGTGCCGCCCAGCGCGGCACCGGGCAGGTCCGGCTTCAGCGCATGCGAACCGGTGGCGATGACGATGTGCCGGGCCTGCAGCCGCGTGCCGTCGTCGCATTCCACCGTCCGCGCGTCCAGCAGGCGGCCGCGCCGCGCGATGTGCGCCACGCCGCTGTCCTGCAGCCGCTGGCGGTAGCTGGCGTGGATGCCATCGATATAGCGTTGCCGACGCTGCAGCAGCCGCGGCCATGCCAGCTGCGGCGCCGCCGGTACGTCGAACCCCAGCTGCGCGGCGAGCGCGATGCGTTCGGCCAGGTCGGCCGCCAGCCACATCGCCTTCTTCGGCACGCAGCCGACGTTGACGCAGGTGCCGCCCAGCAGCGCGGGCTCCAGCATCGCCACCTTCGCGCCATGCGACGCGGCGCGGAACGAGGCCGCCAGGCCACCGGAACCACCGCCGAGCACGACCACGTCGAAGGACTGCGTACTCACGGGAAGAACTCCGCAGCGCGGGTGCAGGGCGCGATCATCGGCGCGCGTCCGCTGGTGAAGTCGGCCATTGCTCTCTCGTCCCATTGCCCATGCTGGCTGCGAGCATGCCATGCCCGGCCGCGGGACAGGTTCGCGCCGGCATCGGACGGTGACAGTCCCGGGGACGCCCCGCCCTCGCCCAGCGGGCAGGCCCTGCTGTCAGGCGTCCGTTTCAATGCGGCGCAGCGGCGGCAGGCGCCAGTAGGTGATCGCCCGCCACAGCCATTCCATCGGCCCGAAGCGGAAATGGCGCAGCCAGACCCGGCTGAGCGCCACCTGCGCGGCGAACAGCGCCACCGCGAACAGTAGCTGCCACGCCCGCCCCATCTGTTCGAACCCGCCCAGTCCGTAGCCATAGAACAGCAGCGTGCAGAGCAATGACTGCCCCAGGTAGTTGCTCAACGCCATGCGCCCGGCCGGCGCCAGCCCACGCAGCGCGTGGCTCCAGCGCACGCCCCAGGCCAGGTAGCCCAGGCACATCAGCAGGCCGGCCACCGAGCTGGCGGCATAGGCCACGGCCGAGCGCAGGTCGAACCGCCCCGGCGCCAGCCACGGCTGGTACCAGGCACTGGCCAGCATCAGCGCCAGGCCCAGCGGCAGCGCGCCCCAGCGCAGCCAGGCGAACAGGCGCCGGTGGTCGGCGGGGCGGGCGATGGCGCCGCTGCGCGCGAACCAGCTGCCGATCAGGAACATGCCCAGCACCTGCGGCCCCACCACCAGCAGCGCGCCCAGCGACGCGCCGAAGTCGCGCAGCCGCTGCAGCACCGCCTGTGCGTAGGTGCCATGCCCGTAGGCCTGCCGCTGCGCCTCGATCGCCGCCTGCGCCTGGGCCGCCTGCGTGGCCAGCGCGTCGGCCGGCATCAGCATCACCACCGCGCCCAGCAGCAGCATCAGCCCCACCGCCGCCAGGTAGGCCAGCACGCCCATTACCGGCAGCCAGCCGCGCGGCGCCTCGCGGAAGGGCAGCAGCAGGAAGGACAACAGGGCATAGGCGACCAGGATGTCGCCGGACCACAGCAGCAGCGCATGCGCCAGGCCGATGCCCAGCAGGCCCAGGCTGCGGCGCAGGTAGAAGCGGTTGAAATCACGCCCGGCCACTTCGGCGCGCTGCGCCATCACCGCGAAGCCGGCGCCGAACAACAGCGAGAACAGGGTGAAGAACTTGCCCTGCACGAAGAGGTAGACGAAGGCGTCCGCCCAGCGGTCTACGCCCTGCCAGTGCGGGTCGATGCCGCTGGTGGACAGGTCCAGCGGGCCGACGAAGGCCTCCATGTTCATCAGCAGGATGCCCAGCAGCGCCAGCCCGCGCAGGACGTCGAGCGTGGCGATGCGCTCGGCCGGCGCGATGGGCTGGAAGGTGGCGATGGACACGTTACGCGGTTCCCCCGTGGATGGACCGGCGATTAGAGCATGCGCTCATCGCCAGCGCCCCCCCGGCACGCCGCCCGCCGCAAACGAAACGGCCCGCACAGGGCGGGCCGCTCGCTGCATCGTTGCCGGTCGGCGATCAGTGGTGGTGGCCGCCGTCGCCGTGCACGTGGCCGTGCTGCACTTCTTCCTCGCTGGCCTCGCGGACTTCGACGATCTCCACGTCGAAGTGCAGGTCCTTGCCGGCCATCGGGTGGTTCAGGTCGACGTCGACCACGGTCATGCCGACCTTCTCCACGGTCACCGCGCGCGGGCCGAAGTTGGTCTGCAGGATCACCTGCTGGCCCGGGGCCAGGCGGGTATTGCCGAAATGCTTCTTCGG
Organism: Stenotrophomonas sp. Steno-Z2; assembly: GCF_056393235.1. Lineage (NCBI taxonomy): Bacteria > Pseudomonadati > Pseudomonadota > Gammaproteobacteria > Lysobacterales > Lysobacteraceae > Stenotrophomonas > Stenotrophomonas sp. Steno-Z2. Next base: position 21,178 of record NZ_JBWJOY010000006.1, read on the forward strand.
CACGCGCTGGGTCAGGCCCTCGCGGCGCTCGCCATAGGCATCGGCCGACTTCACGTCCACGCCGAAGCTCTCGCCGGCTTCCTTGTCCATCATCGCCGTCTCCAGGCCCGGGATGATGTTGCCGTGGCCGATCAGGATCGCCAGCGGTTCGCCACGCTCCCGGGAGCTTTCGATCGGCTCCTGGCCGACTTCGGAAACGGTGTAGTGGAAACGGACGACGCGGTCTTTTTCGATCTTCATGCGCAACTCTTCAGTGGCTGCCCGCTGGCAGACGTTGGGGCGGCCTTGCCGGCCGACGGGGAGGCGGCCATCATGGCAGCCGTCTTGAGGTGGCGCATTATCCGGGCTCCATGCACATCACGCCAGTTTTACGGTACCGCCGCTGGCGGCTGCCGGCCCTGTTCGCCGCGGCCGCCGTCCTGGCCGCCTGCGGCCACGCCCCTTCCAGAAAGCCGCCGCCTCCCCCGGCCTCCCACGCCTGGCCGCAGGTGACGCCGGCCAACCCGGCCGCCGCTTCGTCGGTGCTGATGCGGGCGCTGGGCCTGGTCGGCACGCCCTACCGCTACGGCGGCAACACGCCCGAGTCCGGCTTCGACTGCAGCGGGCTGGTCAGCTACGTCTACCGCGACATGCTGGCGCTGAACCTGCCGCGCACCTCGCGCGAGCTGGCCGCGCTGCAGGGGCCGCGCATCGCCCCGCGCCAGCTGGCGGCCGGCGACCTGGTGTTCTTCGGCGACAAGGGCAATGTCTGGCATGTCGGCATCTACGTCGGCGAAGGCCGTTTCGTGCATGCGCCGAGCACCGGCGGCACGGTCCGGCTGGACTATCTGGAAGGCCCGTACTGGCGGGACCATTACACCGGCGCCAAGCGCGTGCTGCGCTGAAGCATGATGAAAGTCACGCTTCATAATGAAAATTTAACGAAATTTGTACCTATACAAGCTGTTCACAAGGCATGATCGCCCATCGATTTTTTCCGTGACTGCCGCGTGACGAACGAAAATCCGTCCCTTCCGGGTCAACCCGGTCACCGAATTCCCGCATTCCGCCGGCTGCTGTGCGCCGTGGCGCTGAGCTTCGCCGCCGTTCCGGCCTTCGCCCAGAGCGCCGCTGACGCCGATCCCGCCGCGACCAGGCCGGCCGCCGCCAGGCCCGACACCCAGCGCAGCAAGGCCGACGCCGCCGCTACCGCCACCCTGGCCGCCCTGCTCCCGCACCTGGCCGCCAACGACACCATTCCGCTGATGGACCGCTCGGCCATGTTCGCCGGCGACCTCGGCCGCCTGCTCTCGGCCTACGACGCGTCCAAGAGCGTGGCCAGCGCCACCGATTCGGCACTGGCCAACGACAGCGACGGCAAGGTGCAGTCGATCCTGCGCCGCGCCATGACCCTGCTGGGCACCCCGTACCGCTGGGGCGGCACCTCGCCGGACGCCGGCTTCGACTGCAGCGGCCTGGTCGGCTACGTGTTCCGCACCGCGCTGGGCATCGAGCTGCCGCGCGTCTCGCGCGAGATGGCCAGCCAGGCCAGCAACGAACTGATCAAGGACCGCTCGGCGCTGGTCGCTGGCGACCTGGTGTTCTTCGGCCGCCGCGGCCGCGTCGACCACGTCGGCATCTACGTCGGCGAAGGCCGCTTCCTGCATGCGCCGAGCACCGGCAAGGACGTGCGCACCGATACCCTGCTCAGCGGCTACTGGGGCGACAAGTTCATGCAGGCGCGCCGCCTGGACCTGTAACCGGCGCGTCCCTCCCCGATCCCCGGAAAGCCGCGGCCCCGCCGCGGCTTTTTTGTTGCCGGCGGGTCCGCCGGGCGGCTGAATGCCCGGCAGGGGGTTTTTCCAGCGCATTCAGGCACATATTCCGCTTTCCCGCGCATTTCCCGCGGTTCACGAAAGGTATAAGTTGGCCGCTTGCAGCAAGGTGACCGCCATGTCCGCAACACCTGCTCCCTCGCGCCGCTGCGTCATCTGGTTCGGCACGCCCTGTTCCTCGGAACGGGCGCTGCTGGCTTCCGGCGGCTGGCATATCCGCGCGGTGTCGCTGTCGCAGACCGGCGGCGTGGGCATGCGCAGCGAGGACATCGTGATCGGCGTGCTGGATTTCAGGACATGCGCCGGCCGCGATCTTGCGGCCGCCGCCGAAGTGGCCACGGCGTACCGCCATCTTCCGCTGTTCGCGCTGCTGCCGCCGGTGCCGGACGAGAGCGATGCCCAGCTGCGGCACGCGCTGTCCCGTTGCCGGCACCGGTTCCCGCATCCGCTGGACCATGCCGACCTGCTGCGGCAGCTGGCGTCGCTGCAGGAAACCTCGACGCCGGGCGGAGCCGACGACGCCTTCGCCTGCCTGCTGGGCGAGAGCAGCGCGATGCTCGCCATGCGCGCGACCCTGCGCAAGTTCGCGCCGGTCGACCTGCCGGTGCTCATCACCGGCGAAACCGGCACCGGCAAGGAAGCCGCCGCCCACGCGCTGCACCGCCTGTCGCCACGCAACGGGCATCCCTTCCACGCGGTCAACTGCGGCGCGATCGCGCCGACCCTGCTGCAGTCCGAACTGTTCGGCCACGAGCGCGGCGCCTTCACCGGCGCCACCGCCCGCCGCGCCGGGCTGTTCGAGAGCGCGCACCGCGGCACCGTGTTCCTGGACGAGATCGGCGACCTGCCGATGGAGGCGCAGACCAGCCTGCTGCGGGTGCTGCAGGAAGGCACGATCGAGCGGATCGGCAGCAACCAGTCGATCCAGGTCGACGTGCGCGTGCTGGCCGCGACCCACGTGGACCTGGAGCAGGCGATGGCACAGGGCCGCTTCCGCAGCGACCTGTATTACCGCCTGAACGTGCTGCGCCTGTCCATGCCGGCGCTGCGCCAGCGCGAGGGCGACATCGAACTGCTGGCCATGCACTTCCTGCAGGAGTTCCGTGCGCGCCACCTGATCCGCGCGCGCGGCTATACCGCGGCCGCATGCCGGGCGCTGGCGGATTTCCACTGGCCGGGCAATGTGCGCGAGCTGCTCAACCGCGTGCTGCGCGCGGCCATCACCAGCGACAACGAGCTGATCGACTGCGCGGAGCTGGAGCTGCCCGCGCCCGCCGAAAGCCGGGCGCAGCAGCAGGACGCGCGCCTGCGCGACGAGCGCGAAACGCTGGTGGCCTGCCTGGCGCGCAGCCAGTACAACGTCAGCGCCTGCGCGCGGCTGATGAAGGTCTCGCGCGTCACCGTCTACCGCCTGTGCCGCAAACACCGCCTGCAGCTGGAGAGCCTGCGCTGAGCGGCGGGCGTGCCCACCGCTACAGCATGTAAGGCACCTTGAACGCCAGGCTGAAATCGGGCGCGTCGGGCGTAAGGCCGATGCCCAGCATGCTCACCAGCGTGGTCCTGGGCGTCAGCGCATAGGTCACGCCCAGGTTCAGGGTGCCCGCGTTGGCGTCGCTGCCGATCACCTTGACCCATTGCCCGCCCCTGTAGCGGGTCGAGGCGCGGGCACTGAGCCTGTCGCTGAAGGAAATGCTCAGGCTGGTGCGCTCGTTGAACGCGAACGCGACGCCGGCGCCGAAATAGTAGGCGTCGCCCAGCTGCACCTGGCCCGGGTTGACGGTATCGGGGTTGGAGTCGATGTCGCCGAAGCCGCGCTTGAACGAGCGGACGTAGCCGATGTTGCCGAACAGGATGGCCGGGTCGGCGGTCTTCACCGCCGACAGGCCGATGCTGGCCTGCCACAGCCCGTTGCCGGTGGGCTGTTCGGCCGGCACCGCGAACCGGATGAAGTCGTCGTCGTCGCGCTCGATCACCTTCCAGTCCAGTCCGTAGGGCTCGCGGCCGGTGGGTGCGGTGATGCCCACCGTCATCACCGTCTCCGGGCGTCGTCCCTTTTCCTGGAACAGCCGGTAGTTCGCGCTGGCGGTGATGTCGCCGATGCCGGCGCCGTGGGTTTCCTCCTGCGCGATGGCCGCCGCCGAGCCCCCGGCGCCGCCCTTCTGGTAGATCGTCTTGCGCGCGATGTACGGCACGTCGAGGTTGAGCGTCAGCCGTGGATTGACGCCCCAGCGCGCGGCGAAGTCGTAGGTCAGCGAATCGGACTCCACGTTCTCGATGGCGATGTTGCCCAGGAAGATCGCATCCAGCGCCAGGAAGCCGTTGAGGGTGAGCTGCTTGCGGTCGTAGCGCGCGTAGGTGAGGCTGTTCTCCAGCGTCAGCCGGCGGTTGAACAGGGCCGACTGCTGCTGTTTCACGTCGTCCACGCTGCGCCGCGCCGCTTCCTTCGCGGCGTGCGCCTCGCTGGCGCTGCTGGCATAGCCCTCGCCCGCGTCGGGCGGCGCCGTGGGCATCGTGGCCGGGGCCGCGGGCGCCGCCGTCGCGGCCTTGCCACCGAGGCGCGCCTGCATCGCCTGCACCTGCATGTCCAGCTCGCGCAGCCTGCGGACCTCCTGCGCATAGCTGGCCTTGAGCGCTTCCAGTTGCGCCATCAATGCCTTGACGCCCGCCTCGTCGTCGACGGCCTGCGCCGCGACTTTCGACGGGCACAGCGCAAGGCCCACCAGCGCCGCCATCGCCAGCTGTTTCATTGTCGGATTCCTCGATCGATGCCCGGTTGCCACTGCCGGCCACGCCGGCTCATTGCCCTGCCGCGATGCCGCCGCCACGGGTCAGCGCGATGGCCTGGGCCACGTTCTGCACCAATGACGGATTGCCGGCCACGCCCTGCCTCACCAGGTCGATCTGCAGGCGGTTGGCGGCCTGTTGCCCGTCTCCGGCCAACGCGATGCGCTGGCCCACGCTGCCGCTGCGCAGCCACTGCTCCACCGCCCCCTGTCCGTCGATCTGCAGCAGCACGCGCGCCGCGTCGCCGTCGAAAGCGGCCACGGCGCTGGCGCCCTCCACCTGGCGCCGCGCCTGGCCGCTGGCGGCGGCGCTGCTACCGTCGGGCATCGCGCCAGCGTCGCGCACGGTCAGCTGCAGGGCATTGCTGGCCCGGTTGCCGTCGCCGGCCACCTGCACGCTCTGCACCAGCCCGGCCACGTTGCGCAGCCCGCTGCCATCGATGCTGCGCCCGCCGCCGCCGGTATCGGGCAGCGGCGCATCGGCCGCGGTGATGCTCACGCTGGGCGTGAAACTGACCCTGGGGATCTTGCCGTTGCCGAAATCCATCGCCAGCGTCAGTGCGCCCTGCAGTTGCTGGCCGGAAGCGGTCTGCCAGCTGGAGATCATCGTCACCCCGAACCACGCCACCGCGTTGCCGCCCACGGTATAGCGTCCGCGCATCAGCCCCAGTTCCGCGTCCGGGATTTCCTGCAGCTTCCGGCCCGGCGCGCTGCCGGCATCGGCAGCAAGCACGGGGAAGGCCGTGGCCAGTGCCAGCACCAGGCCGGCATGCATCGCGATGTTCATGATCCTTGTCCTTCAAAACAGGTCGGCGTGGGTAAAGCCGAAGTCCACCAGCTCGGCGTCGGTGATGGCGCCCGCTCCCTGCCGCGCGTAAAGCGCGCGGGCACTGGGCCTTTCGCCGGGCGCCAGCAGCACGGTGTTGCGGTCGAAATCGCTGCCGATCACGATGAACACCGCACGCGAGGGCCATGCGGCGAGGAAATCCGTCAGCGGCACCGACCGGTTGCCCAGGATCGGGTCGGCCAGTTCGGCCGTGTCGCCGCGCACCTGCTTGAGCACGACGAAATGGCGGAAGCCGCGCACGTCCATCAGCACCAGCCCGGGAACGCGCAGCGAACGCAGCCGCTCTTCGCTGATCCGGTAACCGCGGCCACGCATGCCCAGCGATTCGACATAGCGCTTGATGTCCAGCAGCGAGAAACCGCGCTGGCGTACCAGCGCCGGGTCCGCCACGCCCATCATTCCCTCGATCACCGTCGATTCGTCGGCTTCCAGGTGGTAGGCGTAGCGCAGCACCGTGGCCAGCGCCGCCGCCCCGCAGCTGTAGTCGGTGTGCTGCCTGACCAGGTGGCGGAAACGCCGTTCCTGCATGCTCTCCACCGGCTGCCGGTAGAGCGCGCCATTGGGCAGCACGCCGCCGAAGGCGACGTCCGCGGCGGCGCAGGGCCAGGCCATGCACACGGCCCAGGCCAGCAGCAACATCCTGCGATACATGGCGGTTCTCCGGGGTGTGTTCGACAGGTGGGAGCCCCTGTCCGCAGGGGACGGGCAAGGGCTCCCGGGATCGCCCGGCCATTGGCGGATGGCCGGGCGCTCGCTTGCGCCATGGCGCGCCGTTCAGCGGCGGGCCACGACTGTCACTGGCCGCCTTCGCCGCCACCGCCTCCACCGCCGCCGGTGGACGGCTGCGCCACCGCAAGCGCCAGGCTGTTGGCCTGCAGGTTGCCGGTGCCGGAGGAGACGTTCACGCCGATGTTGCCCGAGGCCCCGCTGAAGGCGCTGCCGGACAGGCTAGCGGTGTTGGTGGCGTCGACCGCGATCCAGTCGATGTCGACCACCTGGCCGCTCAGGCTGGCCACCAGGTCGGCCGTGCCCATTTCCGAGAACGACAGGTTGCCGTGCTCATCCGTGTCCCAGGCCATGCCGCCCACGCCCGGGCGGTTGGGGTTGGCGACCGCGCCCTGGGTCTGGAAGTCCCAGTCGCTGTGCCCGGTCTGGTTGCCGCCCGGATGCGTGTTGCCGGTCCAGTTGTCCGGGTAGAAGTTGGTCTTCTGGTAGGCGTTTCCGGTGCCGTTGTAGGTGCCGGTGCCGGTGCTGCGGGTGGTGCCCGCCACGCGGCCGCTCAGGTTGAGCGTATAGCTGTTCACCACGTAGTCGTAATACCCGTTGTTCTCCACGTGGTTGCCGGTGGAGACCTGGTTGGAACTGATGCTCGACTGCGCGTAGGCGGACGTGGCGACGGAAGCGGCGAGCGCGTTCTTCTGCTCGTTGTTGTTGCCCGAGGTCACGTTGACGCCGATGTTGCCGGCGGCGTTGGCGAAGGCGTTGCCGCCGACGCCCGCGCTGTTGGTCACGCCGTGGTTCATGGTGGCGTTGTTCATGCCGCTCTGGTTGACGAACACCTCGGCGTCGGCCATGCCGAAGCTGAAGGAGGCATCGGCCGCCGACAGCGAGGCGGCGTTGTCCTGGGCATTGTTGTCGCCGGCGGCGACGTTGAAGCCGAGGTTGCCCGAAGCGGCGGAGCCGACGTCGTCGGCGATGGACGCCGTGTTTTCCACCAGGCCGTTCTCGGTCGTGTTGCCGGAGATCGACTGGCGGTTGTCGACCACCGCGATCGCGGCCGAGTCGATGTCGATGTCGCCGCTGATGGTCGGGTCGCCGGAGAACTGGATGTCCGAACCCAGGCGCAGGTCCTTCTCCAGGTTCACGTCCACGCCGTGGTTGTTCTTCTCCCTGCGTTCGTCGGAACTCACGTTGGAGGTCTTCTGCACGTTCTCGTGCACCTCGGTGTTGGAGCGCGAGTCGGAGTAGCGCAGCGTCGCGGCGGCATCCAGCTTCAGGTCGACGTCGGTATCGACCGTGGTGTTGGTGGTGGTATTGGTGGTGGTGTTGGTGCGCGTCTCGGTCACGTTGTGCTTGTGATCGATGTTGGCGCTGGCGTTCTGGTCGTCCGCCGCACTCGCAGCCGCGCTGGCGACCAGCGTGGCAACGGCCATGGCGAGTACCGTCCATTTGACATTCGCTTTCATGGTGCCCTCTTCAGGTTTCTCGATCGGGTGGATGGAACATGGCTCACGGGATGCCTTGCACGGAAATGCCGATGCTGTTTTCCACGGCATTGCCTGATCCCGCTGTCTGGTTGAGTTGCAGCACACCACCGAAGCCGCGCAACGCGGATGCCTCCACCGCCACCTTGCGGATGGCGCGTGGATCGCCGGCAACGAACCGCTCCCCTGCCGACGCGAACGCGGACGGCGCGGCCATCGCCTCGTCCCCCGCTTCGCGTATGCCCTGTGCGGCCAGGGAAACGACCACGGAGTTGAGCTCCGTATTGCCGCCACCACTGGCCTGGTTGATCGAAACGATGCCGCCGGCGCCGGCCAGCGCATTGCCGCCGATGCTGGCTGACGCCGCCAGCGGCGCGTCGGCATGGCCGTCCGTCTGCGACTGGCGCGCATGGCCGCCGGCATCGGCGCGGCGGCCGACCGCCACGCTGCGCAGGTTGGCCTGCAGGTTGAGATCGCCCGCCGCCTGGTTGATGCCGATGGCGCCCTGGCTGCCGGCCAGCGCATTGCCGTCGATGCGGCTGCTGTGCTCCTGCAGGTAGGCGAGCATCGGCGCGTACGGGTCGGCGGCCTGCTGCGCCCGGGCGGTGGTGCTGCCCGCCAGCAGGAGCGCCGGCAGAAGCAGGACCGGCAGGCGGCCGACGGGAGCGTGCGTGGCCATTCAACGGCCTCCCGGTCCGGCCGGCTGGCCCATCGGGAACTGCGCCAGCGCACCGCGTACCTGGTCGCCGATGCCACGGGTGGCGCCACCGACCGCGCCCATCGGCCCGCCGATGGTGCGCGCGAGTTGGGCGCCGGACAGCGCCCCGCCCTCGCCCATGGCACGGCCCAGCGTGGTACCGACCATGCCGCTGGTCACCCGTTCGACGGTGGTATGCCCGGCAGGTGCGGACGGGGACCGGTCCGTCGCCGAGTCGATGGCGGCATAGCCGTCCTCATCCAGCTCGTCGATGCCGCCGCCGATGCCCAGCGCGGCGGCCAGTTCGCGGCGCGGCGAGGGATCGACGATCAGCGCCATTCCCGGCGGCTGCATGCGGTACGCCGGCCGGGTGGGAACATCGCGCAGCAGCACGATCTCGCCGGGTTGCGGCTTCACGCCCTGGCGCGCGCCCGAAGCCTGGACGGTGGCGCTGGCGCCCATCGCCAGCAGCCCGCCGATCAGAATCGGAAACAGTGGTGGGTTCCTGCCTGCCATCGCCCTGCCCTCCCCGGTCAACGCGGGAGGCGGAGCAGCATCCGTGCCAAGCCTCGTTTTCATTCAAAAACAAAGACTTGAAGCACTACGCCCGGTGACTGGCCTGTATCACCCTTTACATCGCGCAGCGCCCCGGGCCGTCGGCCGGCGCGCAGGGCGGCGCGGCGCACGGGCGCCGCACCGCGGTGTATCAGTCAAGTTACAGTTGCCGCTGCCCGGCGTTACACCCGGTGCGGTTGCCGGATCGGCGGGCCGGCGCGGCCTTGGCGGGAACGCCGGGGCAATGCGCATCCAGGTCAGGCGACGGCGCATGCCGCGGCAAACCCACGACCACCACGCGCAGGCGGCAGCGCCGCCATCCGGGCCGGAAACGCTCCGGCCCGGATGCGGTCGCCTCAGCGTTCCTCGACGCCGAAGCTGCCGAACGGCGCCAGCTGCGGGGCCACCGCGTCGCGGTCGCCCACCACGATCACCGACTGCGCGTCCGGCGCGTAGTAGCGCGCGGCCACGTCCTGCAGCTTCGCCGCATCGACCGCGCGGATCCTGCCCACGTACTGGCCCAGGAACTCGGCCGGCAGGCCGGCCAGCCAGTTGCTGGCCAGGGTGCCGGCCACCGCGGCCTGCAGCTGGTTGCTGATCAGGTAGCCACCGGCGACGTAGCGCTTGGTCGACTCCAGCTCCGCGGCCGGCACCGGCTCCCTGCCCAGCCGCTCGAACTCCCTGAAGAACTCCTTCAGCGACGCGCCGGTGACCTCGTTGCGCACGTCGGCCGACGCCACCAGGTTGCCTCCGGCGCGCAGCGCCGCCAGGCGCGCGCCAGCGCCGTAGGTGTAGCCCTTTTCCTCGCGCAGGTTCTGGTTGAGGCGGCTGCTGATGCCGCTGCCCAGCACGGTGCTGGCCAGCTGCAGCGGCACGTAGTCCGGGTCGGTGGCGGCGATGGCCGGGCGGCCGATCCGGAACGTGGACTGCACGCTGCCGGGCCGCGGCAGGATGGTGCGCTGGGCTGCCGCCTGCCGCGGTGCCGGCGCCGTGTCCGCCGCCGCCTCGCCCTGCCCCTGCCAGTCGCCGAAGGCGCGTTCGGCCTCGGCGAACGCGGTCGCCGCATCGATCCGGCCGGTGATCACCAGCAGGCCGTGCGCCGGACGGAAGCGGCGCGCGTGCTCCTGTTTCAGCGCCGCCGGGGTCAGTGCAGGCAGGGTGGCCTGGTCCAGCTGCGTGCGTGCATAGGGATGGTCGCCATAGACCGCCTTCAGCAGCGCGCGCGAGGCGCGGAAACCCGGCTGGGCCTCGGCGGCCTTGAGTTCCTGGGCGGCATTGGCGCGGGCCAGCTCCACCTCGTTGTCGGCGAAGGACGGCGCGCGCGCGACTTCGGCCAGCAGCGCCAGCATCGGCTTGGCCTGCGAGGCCAGCGCCTGGGCGCTGAGCAGCAGGCCATCGACGCTGGCGCTGGCGCCGATGCTGCCGCCCATGCCCTGGGCCAGCTCGGCGATCTGGCGCGCGTCGTGCGCCTGGGTGCCCGCGGTGAGCAGCTGCGCCAGCACGCTGGCGAAACCCGGCGTGGCGGCGGCATCGGCGGCCAGCCCGGCGTCGCGCATGGCCAGCACGTAGTCCACGCGCGGCAGCCCGTCGCGTGGCACCACCCACACTTCCAGCCCATTGCCCAGGGTCCTGCGCGAGATGTCCGGCACCGGCAGCGGCTTGTCGGCGGCGTAGCCCGGCAGGCCGGCGGGCAGGTCCGGCGTGGCGGCGTTGGCGCCAGCGGAGGCGAGCGACAGGGCCAGGCCCATCGCGAGCAGGCACGGCATTGGCTTGATCATGGCGGTGTCCTCACTTCTGCGCGGCGGGGGCCAGCATCGCCGCCGGCTTGCGGTCGATGACGGTGCGGTTGGCGGTGGTCAGGTAGGTGCGCGCGGCGCGCTGCACATCGGCGGCGCTGACCGTTTCGATCCAGCCCGGAATGCGGTTGACCACGTTGGCATCGCCCCACAGGGTCTGCAGCTTGGCCAGGGTGTCGGCGCGGTCCAGGAACATTTCCAGGCCGTCGTACCACTGCGCCAGCAGCTGGGTCTTGACCCGCGCCAGCGTGGCTGCATCCACGCCCTCGGTGGCGACCCGGGCGATCTCCGCGTCGATGCCGGACAGCACCGCGTCGGCGTCGTGGTCGGGCTTGTACATCGCGAACACCACGAACAGGGTCGGGCCGTCGTATTCCCAGGCGCTGGTCAGGCCGTAGAGCGATTCGACGTTCAAGGCCAGCTGGCGGTCCTTGACCAGCCCCTGGTGCAGGCGCGAGGCCTCGCCATCGGCCAGCAGCGCGCCCAGCACCGCCATCGGCGCCTGGTCGCGGCTGCCGCGGTCGGGCATCTTCCAGCCCACCGCCAGCGCCGGCACCTGCGCCAGCGCGTCGGACTGCTGCAGGCGGATCTCCTTGGTATTGAGCCCTTCGGCGTAGTCCGGGCGCGGCGGCGTCGGCCGTGCCGGGATGTCGCCGAAGTAGCGTTTGGCCAAGGCGAAGCCCTGTTCCGGGGTGACGTCGCCGGCGATGGACAGCACCGCGTTGTTGGGGCCGTAGAAATCACGGTGGAAGCCACGTACGTCGTCGAGGCTGGCGTTCTCCAGGTCGTCGAAGCTGCCGTAGCCGTCATGGTTGTTCTCCCATTTGGAGAACGCGTGCTGGCCGATGTCGATCCACATGAACGCGCCGTAGGGCTGGTTCTGCACGTTGTTGCGGATTTCCTCCTTGACCACGTCCTGCTGGTTCTTCAGCGTCTCCGGGTTGAAGTCCAGGGTGCGCATGCGGTCCGCTTCCAGCCACAGCATCGGCTCCAGCGCCGACACCGGCGCGGTCTCGATGTAGTTGGTGAAATCGGCGCGGGTGGAGCCGTTGTTGCGGCCGCCGCCGCCGGTGATCACGCTGTCGAACACGCCCTTGCGCGCCTGCGGCGTGCCCTGGAACATCAGGTGCTCAAACAGGTGCGCGAAGCCGGTGCGGTTGCGCGGTTCCAGGCGCATGCCGACGTGGTAGACCACGCTGACGCCGACCACCGGCGCGCTGTGGTCCTCGGACACCACCACGGTCAGGCCGTTGTCGAGTTTCTCGACCGCCACCGGCACCCGCCACTGATCGGCGTTGGCGGCAGCCGCCGTGCCGGCCAGCGCGCAGCCGGCCAGCAGGAGCATGCGTTGCAGCATCATGGAGCGACTCCTTTCGTTGTCATGGGCAGGCCGGACGGCCGCCGCCACCATAATGCCCCCGCGCCGCGCGGGTATCCGCCGGAGGTCACTCCTCCGACGGACGGTCAGTCCACCCCGACGCCGGCGCGGACCGGGGCGTCGTAGACCTGCTGGTCCAGCAGCCCGGTTTCCTTGGCCACGATCACCGGCACCACCATCTGCCCGGTGACGTTGGTCATGGTGCGCATCATGTCCAGCACGCGGTCGATGGCGTACAGGTAGCCGATGGTCTCCAGCGGCAGGTTGGCCGCGCTCAGCACCACGGTGGCCATCACCACCGCCGTGCCCGGCACGCCGGCGGTGCCGAAGCTGCCCAGCACCGAGGCGATCAGCACCACCACGTACTGTTCCGGGGTCAGCGGCACGCCGGTGTACTGGGCGATGAACACCGCGCACAGCGCCGGGTAGATCGCGCCGCAGCCGTCCATCTTGATGCTCGCGCCCAGCGGCACCGCGAAGGAGGCGTAGTCCTTGTTGACGCCGAGGTTGGCGGTGATCGACCGCATCGCCGCCGGCATCGCCGCGAAGCTCGAGGAGGCCACGAAGGCCACCTGCATGCCCGGCGCGGCGCCACGGAAGAACTTGATCGGGTTCAGCCCGTGCGCCAGCAGCAGGCCGCTGTAGACCACCACGATGTGCAGCGCGCAGGCCACGTACAGCGCCAGCACGAAGCTGCCCAGCGGCAGCAGCTTCTCGAAGCCGTAGCTGCCGACCAGGCCGGCGATCAGGCCGAAGGTGCCCAGCGGGGTCATCTCCAGCACGAAGCGGGTGACCTGGATCATGATCTCGCTCATCTGCCCGGTGAGCTTGCGCGCCTCGCTCACCTTGTCGCCGAGCTTGACCATGGCGAAGCCGAGCAGGCCGGCGAAGAAGATCACCGGCAGGATCGAGCCGCGCCCGGCGGCCAGCACGGTCTCGCCGGCGGCGTTGACCCTGGTGCCGATGCCCGACAGCGCGTAGAACACGTTGGACGGCACCACGTCCATCAGCACCTTGGCCACCGACGGCACGTCGCGCGGGGTGTAGGCGCTGTCCATCGCCAGGCTCAGGCCACCGGTGCCCGGCTGCATCACCGTGCCCACGCCCAGGCCCACGCATACCGCCAGCGCGGCGGTGACGATGAACCACAGGAAGGTGCGCCCGCCCAGCGCGGCCACCGACTTCTGCCCGTGCAGCGAGCCGATGGCGCTGATCACCGCGAAGAACACCAGCGGCACGGCGATCATCTTGATCAGGGTGACGTACAGCTCGCCCAGCGGGCCGAACCAGACCTCGGCGGCCGGGCCCAGCACCCAGCCGGCCAGCGCGCCGAGCACGAAGCCACCTGCCACGCGCTGCCAGAACGGAATCCGCAACCAGGCAGAGACCAGCTTCATAGAGGGGATCCGGGAACTTTTTCAGGGACCGGCACGATAGCGCAAGCCCGGTGACGGCACGATCCCCGTGCGGAAAAGCTGCGTGTCATCGGCATGCCTTTTCGGGATTGTCATAATGGCCGTCTGTTCATGATCGATGGTCGACCGCATGCGCCACGCCACTCCCCTGCTCGCCGCCCTGTCCACCCTGCTGCTCGGCGCCTGCGCCAGTACCGCCGCGCCCAGGGCGCCGCAGGCCTTCGCCGTCGAGGTACCGGCGGTCAGCCACCCGCAGGGCGAGACCCCGCAATGGTGGTACCGCAACGGCGCCGCGCAGGCCGCCGCCAACGGCGCGATGGCCGGCAGGGCGAAGAACGTGATCCTGTTCCTGGGCGACGGCATGAGCCTGACCACGGTGGCCGCCGCGCGCATCCTGGAAGGCCAGCGCCACGGCAACCCGGGCGAGGAGAACCTGCTGTCCTGGGAACGCTTCCCGGCCACCGCCTTCAGCAAGACCTACAACACCGATTCGCAGACCCCGGATTCGGCCGGCACCATGACCGCCATCACCACCGGGGTGAAGACCCACATGGGCGCCATCGGCGTCAGCGCCGGCAGCCGCAGCGACTGCGCCGACAGCCTGGGCAAGCACGCCCTGACCTGGCTGCAGCTGGCCGACAGCGCCGGCATGGCCACCGGCGTGGTGTCCACCGCGCGCCTGACCCATGCCACCCCGGCGGCGACCTACGCGCATTCGCCGGACCGCAACTGGGAGAACGACACCGACCTGCCGGAAAAGGCCCGCGCCGCCGGCTGCGTGGACATCGCCCAGCAGCTGCTGTCGACCTCGCGCTATGGCCGCGGCCCGCTGGTCGCGCTGGGCGGCGGCCGCGGCCAGTTCACCACCATCAACGAGCAGGACCCGGAATACGCCGACAAGGTCGGCCTGCGCCTGGACGGTCGCAACCTGGTGGCCGAATGGCAGGCCGCCCACCCGCAGGGCGCCTACGTGTGGAACGCCGAGCAGCTCAAGGCCGCCGCCGATGCGCCGGCGCTGCTGGGCCTGTTCGAGCCCGACCACATGCAGTACGAGCAGGACCGCGCCAGGGACCCGGCCGGCGAGCCGTCGCTGGCCGAGCTGACCCGCGCCGCCATCGCCAACCTGTCCAGGCATCCGGAAGGCTACGTGCTGATGGTGGAAGGCGCGCGCATCGACCACGCCAACCACAGCGGCAACGCCGCGCGTGCGCTGGGCGACACCATCGCCATGTCCGACGCGGTGCGCGCGGCGGTCGAGGCGACCTCGGCCGAGGACACCCTGATCATCGTCACCGCCGACCATTCGCATACGCTCAACTTCGTCGGCTACCCGGCGCGCGGCAACCCGATCCTGGGCAAGGTCCGGGACAAGGGCGGCGAGGATGGCGCCGGCGGCCTGGACCTGGCCCGCGACGCCACCGGCCTGCCCTACACCACGCTCAGCTACGCCAACGGCCCGGGCTACACCGGCGCCAGCAACCGCCAGCCGGCCGGCCCCAAGACCTTCCCGCACATGCCCAGCAGCTACGAGCCGGCGCAGGGCCGTCCCGACCTGACCCATGTCGATACCGAGCACCCGGACTACATGCAGGAGGCGCTGGTCCCGGCCAAGGCCGAGTCGCACGGCGGCGAGGACGTCGGCATCTGGGCGCGCGGCCCGGGCAGCACCGCGGTGCGCGGCACGATGGAACAGAACGCCATCTACCACCTGATCGTGCAGGCCACCCCGCGCCTGCGCGAGCGCCTGTGCGCGCAGGGCACCTGCGATGCGCAGGGCGTGCCGGTGGAGCTGCCGCAGCCGGCGAAGTTCGAACGCAGGGCGCCGTGAACCGCACGCGACAACATGCGTCGGGGCCAGCGGCGGCACTGCTGTCGCTGGCCCTGCTGCCCGCCCTGGCCTGCGCCGGGGAAGCCTGCCATCGCCGCGACACCGAGCGCTTCGAGGTACTGCCCGGCTGCATGCAGACGGCGCCGGGCACGCTCGCCCTCGGCGCCGGCGCACTGGCGCGGCTGCGCTTCGACGAAAACGGACTGGCCACGCTGCAGGCCGGCCGCCAGTACTACTACGTGCGCCGCGACGGCACCTACCTGCCGGTCATCACCTACGACAACGGCCCGGACTACTTCGCCGAAGGCCTGGTCCGCGCGCGCGTGGACGGCCGGATCGGCTATTACGACACCGGCCTGCAGCCGGCCTTCGCCGCGCGTTTCGACTGGGGCTTCCCCTTCCGGAACGGCAGCGCAGAGGTCTGCAACGGCTGCCGCGAGGGCACGCCCGACGCCGGCGGCCATACGGATATCGTGGGCGGCACGCGCTTGCGCATCGACCGCCAGGGCAACGCGCTGCCCGATTCCCCGTAACGGAGGGGGCGGCCCCTCCCGCGTGGCCGGCGCGCATCGAAAACACATGGGACAGGGTTCACCTGCACCGCATTGGCCGCCGATGCGCGGAAGGAGGATCCGTCCGCATGCCCCTCGCGGCTGAAGCCGCTCCTACAATGCGGCGATGGAATCGTGCCTGTCACCGCTGACTGACGTCGCCACGCCGGTGCTGGTCGGTTTCAGCGGCGGGCTGGACTCGACCGTGCTGCTGCACCTGCTGGCGGACGCCCCGGCTGCGCGCACGCATGGCCTGCGCGCAGTGCACGTGCACCACGGGCTGCAGCCCGCCGCCGACGCATGGGCCGCGCACTGCCAGCGCGTCTGCGATCAATGGCAGGTGCCGCTGCAGGTCGTGCGCGTGCAGGTGGACATGGCGGCCGGCGAAGGCCTCGAAGCCGCCGCGCGCCGCGCCCGCTACGCGGCGTTCGCCGGCCTGCTGCAGGCAGGGGAACGGCTGGCGCTGGCACACCACCGCGACGACCAGGCCGAGACCTTCCTGCTGCGCGCCCTGCGCGGCTCGGGCGTGGAGGGACTGGCGGCGATGCGCGGACACCGCCAGTTCGGCGCCGGCCAGCTGTGGCGGCCGCTGCTGCACACCCCGCGCGCGGCGCTGGAAGCCCATGCCCGCCGGCACGGCCTGCACTGGATCGAAGACCCCAGCAATGGCGACGAGGCCTTCGACCGCAATTTCCTGCGCAACGCGGTGATGCCGCTGCTGGCCAAGCGCTGGCCTGACGCGGCCGCCGTATTCGCGCGCAGCGCAACGCTGGCCGGCGAGGCCGCGGCGCTGCTGCAGGCGCAGGACGAACGATGGCTGCACGCCTGCCGAGCTGGCGATGGCGATGACGGCGACGCGCTGTCGGTCGCGGCGCTATCGGCGCTGCCGGAGCCCGCCTGCGCCCGCGTGCTGCGGCTGTGGGTCCGGCAATGCGGCCTGCCGCCGCTGCCGGGCAACGGCGTGGCGCGCATCCAGCACGACCTGCTGGGCGCCGGCCACGACCGGCAGGCGGAGTTCCGCTGGCAGCAGGCGCGCATCGTGCGCTGGCGCGACCGCCTGCATGCCGTGGCCGGGCTGCGTGGCTGGCCGCCCGGCTGGCAGGCCGATTGGGACGGCCGCGCGCCGCTGGCGCTGCCCGATGGCGGCATGCTGGCCCTGCAGGGCGCGCCCGGCTTCGACGCGCCGCTGCAGGTACGCCAGCGCGAGGGCGGCGAACGCATCCAGCTGCCCGGCCGCGGCCACTCGCACCTGCTCAAGCACCGCCTGCAGGCCTCGGCCATCCCGCCCTGGCTGCGCCCGCACCTGCCGCTGCTGTGCGATGGCACGCAGGTGCTCGCCGCCGGCGACCGCATCCTCGCCGCACCGCTGCACGACTGGCTGCAGGCGCGCGGCGCGCAGCTGCGCTGGCAGGCGCCGGACGGCGCGAATTGACCCGTTACCGCCCGCCGCTCACACTTGCCCCATGTCCAAGAAGTCCCCCAACGAGACCTCGCCGGTCGCCCACTTCGAGCAGTCGCTGGAAGAACTGGAGCAGCTGGTGGAGAAGATGGAAACCGGCGAACTGAGCCTGGAGCAGTCGCTGGCCGCCTACGAGCGCGGCGTCGGCCTGTACCGGCAATGCCAGCAGGCGCTGGAACAGGCCGAACTGCGCGTGCGCATGCTCACCGACCCGGCGCAGCCGGAGAAGTCCGAACCGTTCCAACAGGCCGGCGATGTCGACTGAGGCCCTGTTCGCCGGCTGGATCGAACGCACCGGACAGCACCTGCACGCCGTATTGCCCGACCCCGACACCGCGCCGCAGCGCCTGCACCAGGCCATGCGCTACGCCGCGCTGGGCGCCGGCAAGCGCATGCGGCCGCTGCTGGTGCGCGCCACCGGCCACCTGTTCGGCGCCGACCCGGCGCTGCTCGACGCACCGGCCAGCGCGGTCGAGCTGGTCCACGCCTATTCGCTGGTGCACGACGACCTGCCGGCGATGGACGACGACGCCCTGCGCCGCGGCCGCCCCACCACCCACGTCGCCTTCGACGAGGCCACCGCCATCCTGGCCGGCGACGCGCTGCAGACCCGCGCCTTCGAGCTGCTGGCCGAAGCGGCGCTGCCGCCGGCGCTGGCCGTGGCCTGCCTGCGCACCCTGGCCACCGCCTCCGGCGCGGCCGGCATGTGCGGCGGGCAGGCGCTGGACATCGACGCCACCGGCCGCCAGCAGCCGCTGGCCGCCCTTGAGCGCATGCATTCACTGAAGACCGGCGCGCTGATCCGCGCGGCGGTGCGCATGGGCGCGCTGTGCGGCGGCGCCGGCGACGCCGACCTGGCAAGGCTGGACGGTTTCGCCGATGCGCTCGGCCTGGCCTTCCAGGTACGCGACGACATCCTCGACGTCGAGGCCAGCTCCGAGCAGCTGGGCAAGACCGCCGGCAAGGATGCGGCGCAGGACAAGTCCACCTTCCCCGCGCTGCTGGGCATGGACGGCGCCAAGGCGCGGCTGGAAGCGCTGGCCGTGGTCATGCGCGATGCGCTGGCGCCGTTCGGCCCGCGCGCCGACGCGCTGTCGGCGCTGGCCGAACTGGCGATCCGCCGCTCGCATTGACGCAGCGCCCGTGCGCGCCTCGGTGCGCGGCGGTACCTGCCCGGGAAGCACCATCGCGCCGCAGGGCGCGCTCCCGCGCATGACCGGCAGGAAGCCGGCCGGCGCGGTTTTTCGCGAAGGCTTCCCGCCAGGGATGCGGCAACAAAAACCGCCGGGAGCGGTTTTTGACATCGCCTGCCGATGGCCCAAAGGGTTCCCGCCAGGGATGGCGGGAACAAAAAAGGCCCGGGAATCCCGGGCCTTTTCGTTGCGCTGCCGCCGGATTACTTGATCAGGCGGATGGCGAACGGATAGCGGTAAGCCTGGCCCTTGTTGGCTGCCAGACCGGCGACGATGCTGAGCACGATGCAGGCGATCCAGGCGATCAGGTTGATCAGCGCGCCGATCAGGATGATCGAAAGGATGGTGCCGATGATGTAGACGCCCAGCAGCGTGAGCTGGAAGTTCAGCGCTTCCTTGGACTGGTCGGTGAGGAACGACTTCTGCGGGTTGTCCTTGTTCACCAGCCACATGATCAGCGGCACGATGAAGCCCAGGATGATGCCCGACAGGTGCACCAGCATGGCCAGGGTGTTGTCGTCGGAGCCGGCCGCCGGCGGAGTGCTGTTCTCGTAATCGCTCATGGTGTTTCCTTTACCTTGGTCTATGGAATGTGTGGGGTGCTGTCATCCGCGGTCCCCCGGATCGCCCCGCCGCGGCGGCTGCCGAAGAATACGTCAATCGTCGCCCGCGACCGTCATTCTCCCGACAAGGATCGATCCTGTCGAGACATGCGAGCGCGGATCGACGTCGCTGCCCACCGCCTCGATGCTGGCGAACATCTGTTTCAGATTGCCTGCGATGGTGATGCCGTCCACCGGCCAGACGATCTCCCCGTTCTCGACCCAGAAGCCGCCGGCGCCGCGCGAGTAGTCGCCGGTCACGCCGTTGACGCCCTGGCCCATCAGTTCGGTGACCAGCAGGCCGGTTCCCATGCCCGACAGCAGCGAGCGCAGGTCGCCGGCATTGGCCGCGACCTTGAGGTTGTGCACGCCACCGGCATTGGCCGTGGTCTGCAGGCCCAGCCGGCGCGCCGAGTAGCTGCCCAGCACGTAACGCTGCAGCACGCCGCCGCTCACCAGCGCCGAATCGCGCGTGGCCACGCCCTCGCCGTCGAACGCGCACGAGCGCAGGCCATGGCGCAGCCGCGGCTGTTCGTCCATGTGGAACCAGTCGGGGAACAGCTGCGTGCCGGCGCTGTCGAGCAGGAAGCTGGCGCGGCGGTACAGCGCGCCGCCGGAGATGGCCGACAGGAGATGGCCGACCAGCGAGCGCGCGACTTCGGCGACGAACAGCACCGGCACCTGTCCGGTCGCCAGCGAACGCGGCTGCAGGCGGGCGACGGTGCGCTCGGCCGCGCGCCGGCCGATGGCTTCCGGGTCCTGCAGGTCGGCCCGTGCGATCGCGCTGCTGTACCAGCCGTCGCGCTGCATGCCGTCGCCCTGCCCGGCGATCAGCGCGCAGCCGATGGAATGGTGGCTGCTGCGCTCGCGGCCGATGAAGCCGTGCGAGTTGGCATAGACCGACAGGCTCTGCGCGGTCGCCACCGAGGCGCCATCGGAATTGGCGATGCGCGGGTCGGCGCCGCGCCCGGCCGCCTCGCAGGCCAGGGCCAGGTCCACCGCGTGGCGGGCGTCCAGCGCCCACGGGTGCCAAGTGTCCAGGTCGGGGAAATCACGCGCCATCAGCGCGGCGTCGGCAAGGCCCGCGGCCGCATCGTCCTCGGTGTGGCGAGCGATGGCGCAGGCCTGGGCCACGGTCGCCTCCAGGCTGCTCTCCTGCAGGTCGGCGGTGCTGGCGCTGCCCTTGCGCTGGCCGAAGTACACGGTGACGGCGATGCCGCGGTCATGGGTGGATTCGACCGTTTCCACCTCGCCCAGGCGCACGTTCACCTCCAGGCCGAGGTCCTCGCTGCAGCTGACCTCGGCCTGGCTGGCGCCCAGCGCGCGGGCCTTTTCCAGCAGCCGCTGCGAGATGCCGGCCAGCTGTTCCAGCCGCTGCAGGCTGTCGTCGCTGGAGTGGGTTTCGGTGGGGTTGGTGTCCAATGCTTTATCCTTTCAGGTCTTCAGCCATGCCGCCGTTCCCTTCTCCCCCTCGGGGGAAGGTGGCGCGGAGCGCCGGATGAGGGTCGACGGAGCCAGCGATGCTTGAAGCATCCGGACTCCATTTCCCCTCACCCCAACCCCTCTCCCGGCGGGAGAGGGGCTTTCCACGGCAGCTGGCGGGTACATGCGAACTTTAATCGAGTAACAAGGCAATGCGCGGACGCGACGAAGAGACCGGCGAATTTTTCAGCGAGAGCCGCAGCCAGAACCGGCGCGAGGCGCTGGAAGTACTGGCGCTGGGCGAGAAGCTGGTGGAACTGACGGCCGCGCAGCTGGCGCGCCTGCCCATCCCCGAGGACCTGCTCGAGCACATCGAGTACAGCAAGCGCATCACCTCGCACGGCGCGCGCAAGCGCCAGCTGGCGTTCCTGGCCAAGCAGATGCGCCGCGAGGACGACGCCACGCTGGACGCGATCCGCGACGCGATGGAGGCCAACAGCGAGACCTCCAAGCGCGCGGTGGCGCTGATGCACCGCATCGAGCGCTGGCGCGAGCGCCTGCTGGCCGAAGGCGACGCCGCGCTGGCCGAGCTGCTGGACGAATACCCCGGCGCCGACCGCCAGGCCCTGCGCACCCTGGTGCGCAACGCGCTGGCGGAAAAGGCGAAGAACAAGCCACCGCGTGCGTTCCGCGAGCTCTACCAGGTGCTGCGCGAGCTGATGCTGCCGGCGCAGGCCGCCGCCGGCCAGGACGGGGAAGAGGACAGCGACGCCGAACACGATTTCGACGACCTCGACGACGAAGCCGGCACGCGCGATTGAACCTGAAGCCCCTCTCCCCGCGGGAGAGGGGTTGGGGTGAGGGGCATCCCCGAAGGCAAACAACCCCGCAGGGAGAAGGGGAAGCAGCAAGCAACCGGCACTAGGCCTGCGTACCGCCCACGGTGAGGCCGTCGATCAGCAGCGAGGGCTGGCCGACGCCGACCGGCACGCTCTGCCCGTCCTTGCCGCAGATGCCCACGCCTTCGTCCAGCGCCAGGTCGTTGCCGACCATGCGCACCTTCTGCATGGTTTCCGGGCCGTTGCCGATCAGGGTCGCGCCCTTCACCGGCGCGGTGATCCGGCCGTCCTCGATCAGGTAGGCCTCGGTCGCCGAGAACACGTATTTGCCGCTGGTGATGTCCACCTGGCCGCCGCCGAAGTTCACCGCGTACAGGCCCTTCTTCACCGAACGGATCATTTCCTGCGGGTCGTGGTTGCCGGCGCGCATGTAGGTGTTGGTCATGCGCGGCATGGTCATGTGCGCGAACGATTCGCGGCGGCCGTTGCCGGTCGGCGCCACGCCCATCAGCCGCGCGTTGAGCGTGTCCTGCATGTAGCCGACCAGGATGCCGTCCTCGATCAGCGGGGTGCACTGGGTGGGCGTGCCTTCGTCGTCGATGTTGAGCGAACCGCGGCGGCCATCGAGCGTGCCGTCGTCGACGATGGTCACGCCCGGCGACGCCACGCGCTCGCCGATGCGGCCGGCGTAGACGCTGGTGCCCTTGCGGTTGAAATCGCCTTCCAGGCCGTGGCCGACCGCCTCGTGCAGCAGCACGCCGGGCCAGCCCGGGCCCAGCACCACCGGCATCACCCCGGCCGGCGCCGGGATCGCCTCCAGGTTGACCAGCGCCTGCCGCAGCGCCTCGCGGGCGAAGGCTTCGGGGCGGCCGTCGGCGAACAGTTCCGCGTAGCCGTAGCGCCCGCCGCCGCCGGCATAGCCGGATTCGCGGCGGCCGTCCTGCTCGACGATCACCTGCACGTTCAGCCGCACCAGCGGGCGCACGTCGGCGCCCAGCACGCCGTCGCTGCGCGCGATCAGCACGGTATCGACGCCGCCGGACAGGCTCACCATCACCTGCTGCACGCGCGGGTCGGCCGCGCGCAGGTAGCGGTCCAGGCGCCTGAGCACCTCCACCTTGGCCTCGTTGCCGAGGCTGTCCACCGGATCCAGCGCCGGGTACAGCGCGCGGCTGCCGCCCCGCACCAGCGCACGGGCGTTGCAGGTGCCGCCATCGCGCGAGATCGCCCGCGCCGACTGCGCGGCGGCCAGCAGCGCGGCCGGCTGGATGTCGTCGGAATAGGCGAAGCCGGTCTTCTCCCCGGCGATGGCGCGCACGCCCACGCCCTGCTCGATGGAATGGGCGCCGTCCTTGACGATGCCGTCCTCCACGCTCCAGCTCTCGCGCCGCGAGTGCTGGAAATACAGGTCGCCGAAGTCCACGCCCGGCCCCAGCAGGGTGCCGAAGGTGCGTTCGAGGCGGTTGGCGTCCAGCCCGGCCGGCAGCAGCAGGCGGGATTCGGCGAGCGTCAGGGCGTTGTCGGTCATGGCTTTCCAGATGGGGGCAGGCCTGCGGTTCGCAAGCATGCGGCAGAAGCGGTCAGAGCGTGCCGGCGCTGGCCGGGCCCACCGCCGGCGGCGGCAGGCGCGGGGCATCGCGGTCCACCACCTCCACCTTGGGGTCGGACCACGGGCCGGTGACGCGGTAGGTCCTGGCGCCGATTTCGCCCAGCGGCTTGCCCAGCACGGCGTTGGCGGCGGCGCCCACCGCCGCGCCGACCGGGCCGCCGGCGACGGCGCCGACCACGGTGAGCAGGTTGCCCGAGCGCGGGTTGACCTCGATGGTCTGGTCGAACTGCTGCGCGCGCAGGTCGGCCTGGCCGCGGATGGCGATGTCCGCCGCCGGCCCCTGCATGCCGATGCGGTCGGTGCGGGCCAGCCCGCCGCCGAAGGCCACGCGGCCTTCGGCATGGTTGAAGGCCAGGCCCTTGGAGAAGAAATCGCGGAAATCCAGCATCAGCCGGCGCGGCAGCTGGGCGACGCTGAGCAGCCCCAGCACGCGCCCCGCTCCCGGTTCGACCTCGAGGATCTGGCCGTTGCGGACATCGATATCCAGCGTGCCCTCCAGCCCGGCCAGGTTGAACGCCGACGGCGCGCCCTTCCAGCCGGCATTGAACTGCAGTTGCCCCTGCCCGCCGCGCAGCTGCCCGCCGTAACCCAGGTTGTCCAGCAGCCCGCCCAGGTTCTCGCTGCGCACCGCCGCCTCGAACCGGGTCCGCGCCTGGGCGCCGGTGCCGCGCCACTGGCCGGTCACGTCGATGGCCTGCTTCGGCGAGCGGAACTGCAGCTGCGTCACCTGCAGGCCATCGGCCAGCGGGCGGGTGCGCAACGTGGTCTGCCCCAGCTCGGCCTTGCCGAAGGACAGTTCGCCGATGTCCAGCGCCAGCGGCGGGATCCGGGCCGGGTTCATCGGCTCGACCGGGTGGTCGCCGGCCTCGCTGGCCACGGCCGCCGCCGCCTGCCAGCGCACCCGCGCCAGCGTGCCGCTGACGGTGCCGCCCTCGGCCTCGGGCACCCGCAGGTCGCCGGCCAGCGCCGGCCCTTCCAGCTGCACCGCGACGGCATCGCTGCCCGGGCGCAGGCGCAGCCGGGTCTGCTCGAAGCGGCCGCCGACCAGCAGCAATTGGTCGGCCAGCACATCCACCTGTTTCAGCGCGACGCCATCGGCGTCGCCGCCGCCCTGGCTGCCCTGCCCGCGCGCCAGGCCGATCCACTCCAGCGCGTCCAGCGACGGCGTGCGCCCGTCCACCACCAGCCCGTCGGCCGGCGGCTCGCGGCTCACCCGGTCGCTGCCCAGGGTCACCTGCACGCCGGTACGGCCGTTGCGGGTGCGCGCGGCCAGCGCCATGCGCCGGCCGAAGGCGACCTCGGTGGTGCCGCTGCCCAGCGGCAGGCTCGCGCTCACCTGCGTCGGCAGGGCGTCGGCGGCCGGCTTGTCCAGCGGCGCCGGCAGCTGCAGCCGCGTGCCCTGCAGGTCCGAGCGCAGGCTGAGCGTGGTCGGCGGTTCGACGCCGCTGCCCGCCGGCGTCTTCGGCAGGGCCACGCCGATGGTCCAGCGCGAGGTGCCGTGCAGGTAGGGCTGCAGCCATTTCAGCTCCGGCGCGCGGTCCAGCAGGTCGTTGGCGCCGAGCGAGGCGGTCAGCTCCGCCTCGAACGCATTGGCCGGATCGTTCACCGGCGTGCCGGCGGCGAGCGACAGCACGCCGTCGCGCTCCTTGTGGCGGACCTGCAGCGCCGGTGCGCGGAAGCCGTCGCTGCCGTACTCGGCCTTGCCGCGCACGTTGTCGAAGCGCAGGTCCCAGCGGCGGTCGGCCAGGGTGGCGCCACGCAGTTCGACGTCGCCGCTGACCCGGCCCTGGCCTTCGTGCAGCGGCAGCGACAGGCCGAAGTTGACCGCGGCCGGCCCGCTGGCGCTCAGCGCGTCCAGCGTTTCGCCGTACGTGGCGTGCAGCGGGCTGCGCCGCAGCAGCGCCAGCAGGTATCCGCTGTCGTCGAGGCTGCGCGCGTCCACCTTCAGCAGCGATTCGTGGAAATCGGCGATGCCGGCGCGGAAGGCATCGACCTTGACCCCGCCCAGGTTGCCCTTGCCCTGCAGCGCGAACCCGTTGGCGATGAAGGCGATGTCGGCGTCGACGCCGGTCATGGCCGGCCAGCCGTGCGAGAAACGGATCGTGCCGTTGTCGATGCGCCCGCCCGCCTCGAAGCGGCCATCGTTGCCGTCGAACGGCCAGTCGTCGAGGTCGCCCACGGCCAGGCCGACGCCGCCGCGCAGCTGGCCATCCACCAGCGCCCCGTCCAGCCAGTCCACCGTGGCCTGGCTCATGCGCGAACGCACCCAGAACCCCTTGGCGGCGGTGATCGGCACGTCGTCCAGTTCCGCCGCCACGCTGATCCACGGCCGCGTGCCGTCGCCCTGGAACCACAGCCCGCCGCGCACGTTGGCGGCGTAATCGCGGCCCTGCACGCGCAGGGCGGGCGTGGCGACGCGCCAGCCGGCGCCCTCGCGCCAGGCCACCGCCTGCCCGTCCAGTTCCAGGTCGTGGACCACGCCGAAACCGGTCGGCCAGTCGAAACGCACGGCATGCTCCGGCTGCAGCCGCAGCGCCACCGCCTGGCCATCGCCCTCGAAGCGGCCGCGCAGGCCGCTCAGCCCCGGGCTGCCGCCGACCGCGGCGAAGGCCGCTTCCTCCAGTTCGCCGGCGCCGTGCATGGCGCCGCCCGCCTGGCCGGCGATGTCGACGTCGGCCAGACGCAGCACCGGCGCGGCGCGGTACAGCCATTGCCGCAGCCCCGGTTCCACCGCGCCGCTGAGCGCGGCGACCCGCAGCAGCGGCGTGGCGTCGATGCGCCGGCCGCGCAGCGCGAAATCGTGGCCGCCGCCCAGGTGCAGGCCGTCGAGCACCTGCAGGCCGCCCTTGCCGGTGGCGACGCGCAGCTGCGGCGCGTCCACCCGCCAGTCGTCGCCGTCATGCCGCCAGCGCGCGCGCAGCTGCAGGCTGTCGAAACCGGTGGTGGGCGGCTTGCCGCCGGCGGCGAACGGCGCGCCGGCCAGTTCCACCTTCTCCAGCGTGGCGTCGGCGATGACCGAGGCCACGCGGTGGTCGCTCAGCGCCACCCAGCTGCGGATCGTGCCGGTGCCGTGGCGCACGTCGATGCCGCCGAAATGCAGCAGCGCGCTCCACGCGGACAGGTCGGCCGGCGCCGCGGCGATCCAGGCGGTGCCGTCGCCGCGCTGGCGCTGGAAGTCCAGCACCGCGGTCACCGGCGCGGCGTCGGTGGCGATCCAGGCGCGGGCGCCGGCGCGCAGGCGCTGGCCGTCCACGCGCAGGCGCAGGTCGATCCGCGGCAGCTCCGCCTCCAGCCCCAGCGAGGGCGCGTCCAGCCGCAGGCGGCCGCCGATCACCTGCAGCTCGCCCAGCCGGCGCAGGGTTTCCAGCGGGTCGCCGGCATCGCCGGCACTGGGCAGGCCGCGCACCGACCAGCGGCCGTCGTCGGCCCGCTGCAGGGTCAGCGCCAGCCCGCGCAGGCGCAGCTCGGTCAGCGGCGCGCCCGGCAGCAGGCCCGAGTACAGCGACACCAGCACCTCGGCCTGGCCGATGCGCACGCCTTCGCCCTGGCCGATGCGCAGGCCGTCCAGCCGCAGCAGCGGCCCGCGCCGGGTCCAGGCGGTGTCCAGGCGGTCGAACGCCACCGGCTGGCCGGCACGCTCGCTCAGCCAGGCGGCCACCTTCTGCGGATGCCGTTCCACCAGCGGCAGCAGCTGGTTGAGCGTGCCCACCAATACGGCCACGACCACCAGCACCACGGCCAGCGCGTAGATCGCATGGCGGCGCAGGTGGCGGAGGCGGTAGCGCGACAGCACGGGCATCGGGTTCAGGGGCCGGGGATCGGGGCCGGAGGTCAGGGAGACGCCGGGGCGGCAGCCAGCGGCAGGGAGCGCGCCACATTGCCACAGGTGCAATGAACGCGGCCCCTTCCCCCCGGCCTCCGGCCCCTGGTCCCCTGCCTCACAGCAGGACCACGTCGAACTGCTCCTGCAGGTACTGGTCGTCGGCCTGGAAGCGGATGCTCTTGCCGAGGAACTCTTCCAGCTCGGCCACCGCCGCCGACTCCTCGTCGGTGATGCGTGCCACCACCTTGGTCGAGGCGATCACCAGCAGCCGCGCCGCGTCGAACTGCCGCACCGCGCGGGTGATCTCGCGGAAGATCTCGTAGGTGACGGTTTCGGTGGTCTTGATGCTGCCGCGCCCGCTGCATTCCGGGCAGGGTTCGGACAGCTGCCGTTCCAGGCTCTCGACCGTGCGCTTGCGGGTCATCTCCACCAGCCCCAGCGGCGAGAAGTCGTAGACCGTGGTCTTGGCGTGGTCGCGCGCCAGCGATTTCTCCAGCGTGCGCAGCACCTGGCGGCGGTGCTCGGGATCGACCATGTCGATGAAGTCGATGATGATGATGCCGCCGAGGTTACGCAGCCGCAGCTGCCGCGCCACCGCCTGCGCCGCCTCCAGGTTGGTGCGGAACACGGTCTCTTCCAGGTTGCGCTGGCCGAGGAAGGAACCGGTGTTGACGTCGATGGTGGTCATCGCCTCGGTCTGGTCGATGACCAGGTAACCGCCGGACTTGAGCGGCACCTGCTTGTCCAGCGCGCGGCCGATCTCGTCCTCCACCCCGTACAGGTCGAAGATCGGGCGGTCGCCGGTGTACAGCTCCAGCTTCTCGGCCAGCACCGGCATGTACTTGGCGACGAAGGCCTGCAGCTGGGCGAAGGTTTCCTTCGAGTCCACCTTCACCTTCTCCACGTCCTTGCGGATCAGGTCGCGCACCGAGCGCAGCGGCAGGCTCAGGTCCTCGTAGATGATGCTGCGCGGCGCCGCCTCGCGGCCGCGGCGCTCGACCACGTTCCATACCCGCGACAGGTAGGAGATGTCCTCGGCCAGCGCCTCGGCCGGCTGGCCTTCGGCATTGGTGCGCACGATGTAGCCGTAGCCGCCGTGCTGGGCGGAGATCTCGGTCACCAGCGCCTTGAGCCGGGCGCGCTCCGCCTCGTCCTCGATGCGCGCCGACACCCCGACCATCTTCGACTGCGGCAGCAGCACCAGGTAGCGCGAGGGGATGCTGACCTGGGTGGTCAGGCGCGCGCCCTTGCTGCCGATCGGGTCCTTGACCACCTGCACCACCACGTCCTGGCCGTCGCGCAGCAGTTCGACGATCGGCACCGACGACGGCAGCGGCAGGCTGGGCGCGGTCTCCTCGGTATCGGCGGCCACCGGCGCCGGCCGCACCACGTCGTTGGCGTGCAGGAACGCGGCGCGCTCCAGCCCGACCTCGACGAAGGCCGCCTGCATGCCCGGCATCACCCGCTGCACCCGCCCCTTGTAGATGTTGCCGACCACGCCGCGGCGCCAGCCGCGCTCGATGTGCAGCTCCTGCAGCATGCCGTTCTCGATCACCGCCACGCGGGTTTCGCGCGGGGTGACGTTCACCAGTATTTCTTCGGACATCCGTTCAATCCTTGCCCACGCCGAAAGCGCGCAGCAGCGCGGCGGTCTGCTGCAACGGCAGCCCCATCACGCCCGAATAGCTGCCCGCCAGCCGGCTGATCCAGCGTTCGGCGCCGCCCTGTATGGCGTAGGCGCCGGCCTTGCCCATCGGCTCGCCGCTGGCGACGTAGGCGGCGATCTCGTCCTCGGCCATCGCCGCGAACGTCACCTCCGATTCGACCACCGCGACGTCTTCCCTTGCCTGCGCCACCAGCGCCACCGCGGTGACGACCAGGTGGCTGCGCCCGGCCAGCGAGCGCAGCATGGCCGCGGCGTCGGCGGCGTCGGCGGGCTTGCCGTAGACCCGGTCGCCCAGGATCACTTCGGTGTCCGAACCGAGCACCACCGCCCGCGGGTCGCCGGCGACCCGCGCCAGGCCGGCGCGCGCCTTGTCCAGCGCGACGCGGCGCACATAGGCCACCGGCGGTTCACCGGCACCGCGGACTTCCGGGACGTCCAGGTCCAGCGCGCGGAACGGGATGTCCAGGCGCGCAAGCAGTTCGTTGCGGCGGGGGGAGCGGGAAGCGAGATAGAGCATCGGCGAAGCATAACCCGCGCCCGTTGCGGCCGCGCCTGCCATCGGGCATGCCAGGCCGCTCGCCATGCACGCCGTTCCCGCCTACGCTTCGCCCCGTTCCAGCTGAACGATCGGCAAGGCCGCCGCCGCCCCCGCGACCCCGTCCGACCTCACCGCCCGTTCATCGCCATCGCACCACCCTCGCATCCATCCAAGGAGGATCCACATGCGCCATTACACCTTCGCCCCGCTGCTGCTCGCCCTGTCCCTCGCTTCGGGAGCCCCGATGACCGCCCACGCCCAGAACGCCCCGGCCATGGTGGCCAGCGACGCCACCCTGCTCAACATCTCCGCCCAGGCCGAAGCCCGGCGCGTGCCGGACGTGGCCATGCTGTCGGCCGGCGTGGTCACCCAGGCCGCCGACGGCAATACCGCCATGCGCGAGAACGCGGTGCAGATGGACAAGGTGATGGCCGCGATCAAGGCCGCCGGCATCGCCGAGCGCGACATCCAGACCAGCGGCATCAACCTGAGCCCGCAGTACCGCTACGCCGACAACGAGGCGCCGAAGATCACCGGCTACCAGGCCAGCAACACCGTCAGCCTGAAGGTGCGCGACATCACCAAGCTGGGCAAGGTGCTCGACAGCCTGGCCGCGCAGGGCGCCAACCAGATCAACGGCCCCAGCTTCGAGATCGACCAGCCCGAGCCGGTCTACGACGAAGCGCGCGTAGCCGCGCTGAAGAAGGCCCAGGCCCGCGCCGAGACCTACGCCAAGTCGCTGGGCCTGCGCGTGCGCCGCATCGTCAGCATCTCCGAGGGCGGTGGCGGCGGCTTCCGCCCGCCGATGCCGATGATGACGATGGCGCGTTCGGCCAAGGCCGAGATGGACACGGCGGTGTCGCCGGGCGAGACCACGCTGTCGGTCAGCCTGGACGTGGTGTTCGAACTGGGCCGCTGAGCCTTCGCCTCCGCGTTCCCCGGAAACGGCGCCTGCGGGCGCCGTTTTCCTGTCTGGCGGCTGACCGGAAAATCCGCCCCCGCTTGCCGGACCGCCGCTTTGCAGGCGCACTGGCTGCACGCGGGCCGGAACGGATGCAACCCCGTCCCGCGTCACCGAGCGTTGTTCTCCAGCACACACCACGCAATGGAGGTGGCACATGGTCCGCACGCAGCCCGGCATTTCCCCGATCCGTTTCGACACCTCCCGCA
This sequence comes from Stenotrophomonas sp. Steno-Z2, assembly GCF_056393235.1. Lineage (NCBI taxonomy): Bacteria > Pseudomonadati > Pseudomonadota > Gammaproteobacteria > Lysobacterales > Lysobacteraceae > Stenotrophomonas > Stenotrophomonas sp. Steno-Z2. The sequence goes on from NZ_JBWJOY010000006.1 coordinate 51,367, forward strand.
TCCTCGCCTACAGCACGGCCATCGCCCTGCACGCGCTGGCGGCGGGACTGCTGCTGATTCCGCTGTCGCAGGTTCCCGTCCGCAGCGATGCCGCCCGCCAGGAGCCGCGCTGGCAGCTGCCGGAAATCGTCCCGGTGGCGCCGACGCCGCCACCGCCGGTCCCGGTCACGGTGCCGGTGGTCAGGCAGACGCCGCCGCCGACCCAGCACGCCCTGCCCGCGCCGGTGGACAACGCGCCGATGCCGGTCTTCGCCACCGAGGCGGTCATCCCGCAGCAGGCCGGGCCGGCCACGCCCAGCGACGCCATCGGCCCGGTCGCCGACTCCATCGCCCCGGCGACGCCGCTGGGCGGCGTGCAGCTGCGCTACCTGCATGCGCCCGCGCCGGCCTACCCGCGCGATGCGCTGCGCGCCGGTGCGCAGGGCACGGTGACCCTGCGCGTGCTGGTCGGCGTCGATGGCTCGCCGCTGGAAGTGAGTATCGAGCGCAGCAGCGGCAACCGCAGCCTCGACACGGCCGCGCGCGCCCAGGTGCTGCGCCAGTGGAAGTTCCAGCCGGCCATGGACAACGGCCGCCCGGTGCAGGCGTACGGCCTGGTGCCGGTTGATTTCAAGCTGAATTGAGCCCGCCGACGCCCGCAGGGAAGCGCAGCTGAACGCTTCCTTGCGGGCGCTTTGCGCACGCCCGCCTATTAATCGATTTTTCACAGTTGCCTCACCCGGGAAAAACATAGATTCGCGGCCGTCGATGTCCCCCGGCCGCCTTTCCGGCGGCCACCTGCCGCAGTTCCCCTGGAGAGAAGACTGTGAAACATCCGACCCATCGGCAGCCCGCCTGCCGCCCGAACCGCCTCTGCGACTCCATCTCCACCAGCCTTCGCCTGCTGCTGGTGCCGGCCACCCTGGCCCTGGCCGCCCCCCTGGCCATGGCCCAGGAGCAGCAGGAGAAACCCACCACGCTCGACCGCGTCACCGTCACCGGCTCCAACATCCCGCGTACCGATACCGAAACGCCCTCGCCGGTCCAGGTCATCACCCGCCAGGAGATCGACCGCACCGGCAAGAACAACGTCGCCGAATACCTGCAGACGCTGACCGCCGACGGCGCCGGCTCCATTCCCAAGACCTTCGGCAACGGCTTCGCCGGCGGTGGCGCCGGCATCTCGCTGCGCGGCCTTGGCGCCGGTTCGACCCTGATCCTGCTCAATGGCCGGCGCATGGCCACCTATGGCCTGGCCGACGACGGGCAGAAGGTGTTCACCGACCTGAGCACCATCCCGCTGGACGCGGTCGAGCGCATCGACGTGCTCAAGGACGGTGCCTCGGCCATCTACGGTTCGGACGCCATCGCCGGCGTGGTCAACATCATCCTGCGTTCGGACTTCACCGGCGCCATCCTGCGCGCGTCCTACGGCCTGTCCGGCGACAGCGACGGCGACCAGCGCAAGGCCACCCTCACCGCCGGCACCGGCAGCCTGGCCGAGGACGGCTGGAACGCATTCTTCAGCCTGGACGTGGGCAAGACCGATGCGATCCGCACCTCCGACCGCCGCAACCGCAAGTGGATCGGTACCGGCGACCTGCGCCCCTGGGGTTACGACATAGACGGCAGCCAGTTCCTGGGCGGCGCCTTCAACGGCACCGCCGGCCAGGGTTCCTCGCCCACCGGCAGCATCTACTCGCCCGATGACAGCATCATCACCAGCCTGCCGGGCTGCGCCGCGCTGTCGTCCGTGTCGCCGCAGGATCCGCGCGGCGGCTGCGTGTGGGACGCCACCCGTTTCCGCGACCTGGCGCCGGAAGAGAAGTACGCCAACGTGTTCGGCCGCGCCACGTTCGCCTTCGGCGACAGCTCCGAGGTCTACGTGGAGATGGGCTATTCGAAGAAGAACACCACCTTCCGCAACACGCCGTCGAACATCTCCGGCAGCTGGGGCTACCCCGGCGGGCCGGTCAACGCCAACAGCGGACCGGGCGCGATCATGCTGGGCGCCGATCACCCGGACAACCCCTACGGTGTCCCGGTGCGCGTGCGCTATTCGGCCTTCGACGTCGGCCCGCGCGTGACCGACAACACCAACGAGTTCATCCGTTTCCTGGCCGGCGTCAAGGGCACGTGGGGCGACTGGGACTACGACACCGCCTACCTGCACTCGAGCACCAGCCTGCTGAACGAGCGCACCGGCTTCCTGCGCTACAGCGCGGTGCAGTGCGCCCTGTCCGGGCCGTCCTGCCCGGGCGGGATGTGGAACATCGGCCAGGGCGCGGAGAACAACCCGCAGAGCCTGTACGACTACATCTCCCCGACCATCAGCGCGCGCGCCAAGAGCGAACTGGACATGTTCGATTTCAAGGTGTCGCGTTCGCTGGCCGACCTGGCGGGCGGACCGCTGGGCCTGGCGCTGGGCACCGAGTGGCGCAAGACCAGCAACTCGCTGACCCCGCAGACCTATACCGACCAGGGCGACATCATCGGCCTGGGCTACTCGGCCTATGACGGCACCCAGAACGTATACGCCGCCTACGCCGAACTGTCCGCGCCGGTGCTGGAGCAGCTGGAACTCAACGCCGCGGTCCGCTACGACAAGTACGAAAGCGGCGACGACGCGGTCAAGCCGAAGGTCGGCTTCAAGTGGACGCCGGCCGAATGGATCGCCCTGCGCGGCACCTTCGCCGAAGGCTTCCGCGCGCCCAACCCGGCGGAAAACGGCGTGGGCGGCCTGGCCGCGTTCTCGCGCGCCAACGACCCGGTGCGCTGCCCCGGTGGCACGCCCGCGCCCGGCGCCACCCAGGCCGACTGCGGCCTGCAGCCGGTGGCCATCATCACCAAGCCCAACCCCGACCTGAAGCCGGAAGAGTCCAAGAGCTACTCGCTGGGCATCGTGCTGCAGCCCACCCGCACCACCTCGATCACCATCGACGCCTGGCGCATCAAGCGCACCAACGAAATCGCCCAGGGCGACACCGACGCGGCCATCGCCGCCGGCAGCGTGCTGCGCGACTCCAACCTGCTCAACGGCGTGCCGGGCACCGGCTCGATCCTGGCGGTGAACACCTCGTACGTGAACGCGAGCCAGTCGAAGGTGGAAGGCGTCGACGTGGACGTGCGCCAGGACATCCCGATGGGCAATGCCGGCGACCTGCGCCTGGACGCGCAGTGGAGCCATACCAGCAAGTTCGAGCGCACCGATGGCGGCGTCACCCACGAATACGCCGGCAGCCACGGCAACTGCGACGTGACCAACTGCATCGGCACGCCCAAGGACCGTGCCAACTTCGGCGCGACCTGGAGCCGCGACACCTGGTCGGTCAGCGGCATCGTCAACTACATCGGCAAGATGGACAACAAGGACGAGCGCGGTGGCGACTACCTGTCGTTCTACGCCGATGGCACGCCGGTGAGGAAGATCTCCTCCTTCACCACCTTCGACCTGTCCGGGCGCTGGAACGTCACCGATGCGCTGGAACTGAGCGCCTCGGTGCAGAACGTGTTCGACCGCATCGCGCCGCTCGACCCGGCCACCTACGGCGCGGTCAACTACAACCCGCTGCACTACAGCGGCGCCATCGGCCGCTACTTCACCGTCGGCGCCAAGTACACCTTCAACTGATCCGCAACCGGATGACAGCGGTAGCCAGAACCCGGGCATGCCCGGGTTTCGGCTTTGTGGACACAGGAAAACCCGGCACGCGCATTCGCCGCCGGCATGCTGCCCGCACGCGCCTTGCTGGAGCGGCATCACGCGCCAGCGGTGCGACCGATAGCAGCGCATCGCCCGCCGCGTCGGGCAGGATCGTTGTGGGCCTGCCGGACCTGCGCTCCCCTGCAGATCACCGGCACAACAAAAAGGCCCGCATCTGGCGATGCGGGCCTTCGAAATCTGGCGCCCGAAGTTGGACTCGAACCAACGACCCCCTGATTAACAGTCAAGTGCTCTAACCGGCTGAGCTATTCGGGCGGGGACGCGCATTCTATACGCATGTCAGGCGCGATGGTAGGGGTGGTTGGCGAGCATCGCCGCGGCGCGGTACAGCTGTTCGGCCACGACCAGCCGCACCAGCATGTGCGGCAGGGTCAGCGGGCCGATCGACCATTTCTCGTCGGCGATCGCCGACACCTCGGGCGAATGTCCTTCCGGGCCGCCGATCAGGAACGCGAGGTCGCGGCCCTGCGCACGCCAGTGCTCCAGCCGCTGCGCGAGCTGTTCGGAACTGAGCTGGCGGCCGGGCACGTCCAGCGCCACCACGTACGGATTCTTCGGCAGCGCCGCCAGCACGCGCCGGCCTTCGTCCTCGATGGCGCGCTTCGGGTCGCGGCCCTTGCCGCGCAGGCCGGGCTCGATCTCCACCAGTTCCAGCGGCAGCCAGTGCGACAGGCGCTTCTGGTACTCGGCGAAACCCTGCGCCACCCAGGATGGCGCGCGTTCCCCGGTGGCGATCAGTCTGGCTTTCATGGCGCGGCTCCCGGCATGGCGTCGAAAACGAAGACGGCGCCCTGCGGCGCCGTCGCAAGGCAGGTCGCCAGGCCGATCAGCCGGCTTCCTGCTCTTCCCCGTCGGCGGACGGCGGCTGGTCGCCCACCGTCCACAGGCGCTCGAGCGCGTAGAACTCGCGCACGCGCGGCAGCATCACGTGCACGATCACGTCGCCCAGGTCCACCAGCACCCATTCGGCCTCGCGCTCGCCTTCCACGCCCAGCGGCATCACGCCCAGGTCCTTGGCGAAGCGCACGACTTCGTCGCCGATGGACTTGACGTGCCGGGTCGAGGTACCCGAAGCGATGACCAGGTAATCCGCCACGCTGGACTTGCCGCGGACGTCGATCTCGACGGCGTCCTTGGCCTTGAGTTCTTCCAGCGCCGCATGCACGGAGGCCAGCAGGGCGGGAACGGACGGCGGCGGATTGGGCAACTGGGTCTTGATGACTTGGGCTTCGGAGGTCAAAGCGGCGGAACTCGATGAATGAAGGGGCGATTATAGAGAACCCGGCCCCGCCCGGCATTCACGCCGTGGCGCAGCCGTACAGGCGGTGGGTGGCGATGTAGTCGGCGACGGCGGGCGGCACCAGGCCGCGCCAGTCGCCGCCGGTGGCGATCAGGCCGCGCACGGCGGTGGCCGATTCGGCGTGCAGCGGCTGGCGCAGGCGCCAGACCCGGCCCGCCGGGCGTGCGCGCAGGCAGTCGGGAGCGTCGGCCCAGGCCCGCTGCAGCCGCGCGGCCAGCACCCCGGGCAACTGCCCGTCCAGCGCATTGCCGGGGCGCTCGGCGACCACGATATGCGCCAGATCGAGCAGGTGCTCCCATTCATGCCAGGTCGGCAGGCCCAGCAGGCTGTCGGCGCCCATCAGCAGGGCCACCGGCGCGGTGGCGCCGATCCCGGCACGGATCTCGCGCAGGGTATCCACCGTCCATGAAGGCGTGCCCGGCTGGCGCGCGGCGCGGCGCAGTTCGCGTGGGTCGACCCGCAGGCCCGCCTCACCGGCGATCGCCAGCTCCAGCATGCGCGTGCGCTGCCGCGCATCGGCGCCCGGCGGCGGGCGGTGCGGCGGGTCGGCGGCCGGCATCAGCCGCACCGGCGCGCGCAGTTCGTCGCGCGCGCAGCGGGCGATGGCCAGGTGGCCGTTGTGCACCGGGTCGAAGGTGCCGCCGTAGAGCAGCAGCAGGTCCGGAGCGGGCCGGCCTGCGCGTGGCCCCGGCGTCGGGGTCACGGTCAGCGCGTCCCGCGCGCCAGCAGGCGCACCGCCTGCGCTTCGGCCACGGCCAGCAGCAGGCGCTCCAGCGCCAGCCACGGATCGCCCTCGGCGCGGCCCTTGGCCATGCGGTCGACCTGCCCGGCCTCGGCCACGAAACGCTCCCAGCGCTGCGGCGCCGGATGCCGCTGCAGCGCGCGCTTGAACGGCGCCTGCCGCGATTCCCAGATGCCGCGCGCCTTCATTTCGCCGGCGAGGTTGCCGCCGCCGGCCTGCACCCGCGCCAGGCCGGCGGTGAGCAGCAGTTCGCGGATCAGGATCGGGGTCAGCGCGGCGACCGCCTCGCCCTCGGCGCGCAGCCCGGCAAGCATGCGGATGACCGCCGGCGGCTGCCCGGAGAACGCCGCCTCGACCAGCCGGAACACGTCGTAGCGCGCCGCATCGGCGACCAGCGCTTCCATTTTCGCCACGTCCAGGGTCTGGCCCTCGGCCAGCAGCGCGAGCTTGTCGATTTCCTGCGCGGCGGCCAGCAGGTTGCCCTCGACGCGCTCGCTCAGGCGCTGCACCGCGGCCGGCTCGGCGCGCAGGCCCCTGGCGCGCAGGCGGCGCTCGATCCAGTCGCCCAGCTCGTGCGGCTTGATCGCCCAGGCCACCGACAGCACGCCGATGCGCGCCACCGCGTCGGCCCATTTGCCCTGGTGCGACTTGCTCCACTCGCCGGCGGTGATCAGCAGCACCACGTCGGCCGGCGGCTGCGCGCAGAATTCGCTGATGACCTCGGCCCCCTCCTTGCCCGGCTTGCCGCTGGGCAGGCGCAGTTCGACCAGCCGGCGCGCACTGAACAGGCTCGGCGCGTTGAAGCTCGACGCCAGCTGGCCCCAGTCGAAGTCGCGCCCGTCGGCATCGAACACCTCGCGCTCGCCGATGCCTTCGGCGCGCGCCCGGGCGCGCACCGCGTCGGCCGCTTCCAGCACGCGCAGCAATTCCGGGCCGGCGATCAGGTAGGCCGGCGCCAGCGGCTGCGAACCGGCCTGGCCGGCGAGCTGTTCGGGACGCAGCTCCATCGCGTCAGCGCCCGTGCGCCGGGGCCGCCATCGTCGGCATGCGTCAGTCGCCTTTGCCGGCCGCCGGCACGGTGCTGCGTTCCTTCTCCATCTGCGCGCGCACCACGCTGTCGATGCGGCGCAGGATCGAGGCGGACATCTCGCGGCGCAGTTCGTCGGCCAGGATCTCGCGTTCGGTCGTGGTGCCGGTGGCGTCGGTCGGCTCGGACACGTAGTCACGCGACAGCTCGATCACCTGCTCCGGCACCAGCACGCTGCCGTCCGGGCGCTGGAAGGCGAATACGACCGCATAGCGCATGCTGTATTCCTGGGTGCGGCCCTGCGCGTCGATGGCAATGGGCAGGTCGCCCCAGCGCTCGGAGCGGATCTGCAGCCGCGCCGCGCCCTTGCCGGACTCGTCCTCGCCGACGACGACGGCGCCGGAGGCATGCAGCCCGCGCCCCAGCAGCTTGACCAGTTCGCTGTAGCGCACCGTGGATTCGACCTTCACCGCCGGGGTGTCGTCCGGCAGGGTGAGCTTGTTGCGCAGGTGGAAGCCGCAGCCGGTGAGGCTCACGGCGAGGATGAGGGCGGTCAGGTATCGGGTCATGGGCACAGTCTGGCGGAGCCGGCCGGGAGCGGCAACAGAAAACGGCCCGCATCATCGCCCATCGGGTGTGAGCGGGGATGAAACCGGGATCGCTGATCCACTGTTCGCAAACGCACTCCGGGCGTGCTGAGGCAACACGGAGCCCGAGCCGGCACTCACGCGCTCCTGGCCGGGAAGCATTCGCGAAAAAGCCGGTTGCCAAGCCCCCGCCCCCCAGGTTGGGGGGCGATCCGCGCGCAAGCGCGGATGGGGGGATGGAAGCTCAAGCCGCGGGGCCCAAAGTTCCGCAAGCGGAACTTTGGGGGGTGATCCGCCGCAGGCGGATCACCCCGCCACGATGTTGACGATCTTGCCCGGGACGATGATGACCTTGCGCACGGTCAGGCCTTCCAGGAACCTGGCCGCGTTGGGCTCTTCCCGGGCGGCGGCCTCGATCAGCTCGCGGCTGGCGTCGGCGGCCACCTCGATGGTGCCGCGCAGCTTGCCGTTGACCTGCACCGCCAGGGTCAGCGCCTCCCTGACCAGCGCGCCAGGGTCGGCCTGCGGGAACGGCAGGTCTTCCAGCAGCGTCTCGGCGTGGCCCAGCGCCTGCCACATCGCATGGCAGGCATGCGGGGTGATCGGGTTGAGCAGCAGCACCGCGGCCTGCAGCGCTTCCTGGCGCACGGCCCGGCCCTGGTCGCTGGCGTCGTCGAACCTGCCCAGCACGTTCAGCAGCTCCATCACCGCGGCGATGGCGGTATTGAAGGCGTGGCGGCGGCCGTAGTCGTCGCCGACCTTGCCGATGGTTTCGTGGGTCTTGCGGCGGATGGCCTTCTGCCCGGCGTCCAGCGCGGCGACATCCAGCGCCGGCGCGCTGCCGTCGGCGGCGTGCCGGTGCACCATGGTCCACAGCCGGCGCAGGAAGCGCGCCATGCCGTCCACGCCGGCCTCGTTCCACTCCAGCGACTGCTCCGGCGGCGCGGCGAACATCGAGAACAGGCGCACGGTGTCGGCGCCGTACTTGGCCACCATCGCCTGCGGATCGACGCCGTTGTTCTTGGACTTGGACATCTTCTCGGTGCCGCCGATCACCACCGGCTGGCCGTCGCTGCGCAGGGTGGCGCCGGTGATGCGGCCGCGCTCGTCGCGCACCACGTCCACGTCGGCCGGGTTGAACCAGTCTTTGGAACCGTCGCTGTTCTGGCGGTAGAAGGTCTCGGCGATGACCATGCCCTGGCACAGCAGGTTCTGCGCCGGTTCGTTGCTCTCCACCATGCGCGCGTCGCGCAGCAGCTTGTGGAAGAAGCGGAAATACATCAGGTGCAGGATGGCGTGCTCGATGCCGCCGATGTACTGGTCCACCGGCAGCCAGTAGTTGCCGCGCTTGTCCACGGCCTCGCGCGCGCCCGGCGAGGTATAGCGGGCGTAGTACCAGCTCGACTCCATGAAGGTATCGAAGGTATCGGTCTCGCGCTCGGCATCGCCGCCGCATTCCGGGCACTTGCACTTGCGCCATTCCGGGTCGGCCTTGATCGGCGAGCCGGTGCCGGTGAACTGCACGTCCTCCGGCAGCACCACCGGCAACTGGTCTTCCGGCACCGGCACCGCGCCGCATTTGCCGCAGTAGATCACCGGGATCGGGCAGCCCCAGTAGCGCTGGCGGCTGACGCCCCAGTCGCGCAGGCGGTAGTTCACCCGGCGCTGGCCCTGGCCCTTGCGCTCGAAGCGCTCGGCCAGCGCCTCGAAGGCGCCCTGGAAATCCAGCCCGTCGAATTCGGCCGAGTTGACCAGCTCGGTTTCGCGGGTCTTGTCGCCGTACCAGTCCTGCCAGCGGTCCGGGTCGTAGCTGCGCTCGCCGTCGTTCTTCGGGTGCCTGAGCGCGATGACCTGCTTCTTCGGCAGGCCGTACTTGCTGGCGAATTCGAAATCGCGCTGGTCATGGCCGGGCACGGCCATCACCGCGCCGGTGCCGTAGCCCATCAGCACGAAGTTGGCGACCCAGATCGGCACCTGCTCGCCGCTGATCGGATGGACGGCCTTCAGGCCGGTGTCCATGCCGCGCTTTTCCTGGGTTTCCAGTTCGGCCTCGGAAACGCCGCCCTGCTTCAGCTCGGCCAGCATCGCCGCCAGCGCCGGGTTGTTCTTCGCCGCATGCAACGCCAGCGGGTGTTCGCCGGCGATGGAGACGAAGCTCACGCCCATCACCGTGTCCGGGCGGGTGGTGAACACGCGCAGCGGGTCCAGCGCGGTGCCGTCCACGTCGCGCACGTCGAACTGGATCTCCAGGCCTTCGGAACGGCCGATCCAGTTGCGCTGCATGGTCTTGACCGAGTCCGGCCAGCCGTCCAGTTCGTCCAGGCCGTCCAGCAGCTCCTGGGCATAGTCGGTGATGCGCAGGAACCACTGCGGGATCTCGCGCTTCTCCACCAGCGCGCCGGAGCGCCAGCCGCGGCCGTCGATGACCTGCTCGTTGGCCAGCACGGTCTGGTCCACCGGGTCCCAGTTCACCACCGCGTTGCGGCGGTAGGCCAGGCCCTTGCGCATCAGCCGGGTGAACATGCGCTGCTCGTGCACGTAGTAGTCCGGCGTGCAGGTGGCGAACTCGCGCGACCAGTCGATCGCATAGCCCATCGCCTTGAACTGGCCACGCATGTGCTCGATGTTGGCGTAGGTCCACTTGGCCGGCGCGGTCCGGTTCTTGATCGCGGCGTTCTCGGCCGGCAGGCCGAAGGCGTCCCAGCCCATCGGCTGCAGCACGTTGTGGCCGGTCATGCGCTTGTAGCGGCTGATGACGTCGCCGATGGTGTAGTTGCGCACGTGGCCCATGTGCAGCGCGCCGGACGGATACGGCAGCATCGACAGGCAGTAGTACTTCGGCTTGTCCGAGGTTTCGTCGACCTCGAAGGCGCGGGTGGTTTCCCAGTACTTCTGGGCAGCGGTTTCGACCTGCTGGGGATCGTAGATGTGGGTTTCGACGCTGGACATGAAAGCGTTGGGGCTGCGGCAAAGCGGGACAGCGTACCGCAGTGCACCAGAGTGCTCCAATCCAGCCCGCCCGGCGTGCCCGCGGGAAAAGCCGTTTCCTGCAATATCAATCGCTTGCGCATCTTTGCCCGGCAGCGGCCACGGCCGCCACGGGCACCCCGCCGGTTTCCCGCGCCGGCCCGCTATGCTGCCGCCTCCACCCCTGGGGAATGACACCGATGCCGATCCGCCGCCACCTCGCCTCCCTCCTGCTGCTGGCCTGCGCCCCGGCCTGGGCCGAACCCGTCGCCGTGCAGTGCGGCCGCCTGTTCGACGCGCGCAGCGGCCAGCTCAAGGGGCCGCACACGCTGCTGGTGGCCGACGGCCGCATCCAGCAGGTGCTGGCCGGCGCCGATGCCGGCACCGGCGGCGCGCGTGCGGTCGATCTGCGCGACAAGGTCTGCCTGCCCGGCTGGACCGACCTGCACGTGCACCTGGGCAGCCAGTCCAGCCCGCAGAGCTATTCCGAAGGCTTCCGCCTGGATCCGGTGGACTACGCCTTCCGCGCGGTCGGCTATGCCGAGAAGACGCTGATGGCCGGCTTCACCAGCGTGCGCGACCTCGGCGGCGAGGTCGGCCCGCACCTGCGCGACGCGATCAACCAGGGGCTGGTGAAGGGGCCGCGCATCTTCGCCGCCGGCAAGTCCATCGCCACCACCGGCGGCCATGCCGACCCGACCAACGGCTGGAACGACCAGCTTTCGCACTTGATCGGCCCGCCCGGCCCCACCGAGGGCGTGGTCAATTCGGTGGACGACGCGCGCCAGGCGGTGCGCCAGCGCTACAAGGACGGCAGCGACGTCATCAAGATCACCGCCACCGGCGGCGTGCTCAGCTATGCGCGCTCCGGCGACGCGCCGCAGTTCACCGTGGACGAGGTCAAGGCCATCGTCGATACCGCGCGCGACTACGGTTTCCGCGTGGCCGCCCACGCCCACGGCACCGAGGGCATGAAGCGCGCGGTGCTGGGCGGCGTCACCAGCATCGAGCACGGCACCTACATGGACGAGGAGGTCATGCGGCTGATGAAGCAGCACGGCACCTGGTACGTCCCCACCTTCTACGCCGGGCGCTTCGTCACCGAGAAGGCGGCCATCGACGGTTATTTCCCCGAGGTGGTGCGGCCCAAGGCGGCGCGCATCGGCGCGCTGATCAGCCAGACCGCGGCCAGGGCCTACCGCAACGGGGTCAAGATCGCCTTCGGCACCGACCAGGGCGTGGGCCCGCACGGCGACAACGCGCGCGAGTTCATCTACATGGTGGAAGCCGGCATCCCCGCCGCGTACGCGCTGCAGGCCGCCACCGTGCACGCCGCGCAGGTGCTGGGCGTGGACGACCAGGGCGTGCTGGAAGCCGGCAAGCGCGCCGACGTGATCGCCCTGGCCGGCGACCCGCTGCAGGACATCAACGCGGTGATGGACGTGCGCTTCGTGATGAAGGACGGGGTGATCTACAAGCAGTAATGGCCGCGCGCACTCCGCCGCAGGGAGTGCGCGCCGCCCGGCTCAGCGCGGCGCCAGCCGCGCCAGCAGCGCCAGCCACAGCGCCCAGCCCAGGAAGGCCAGCCGCTGCGCCATCGCCACCGGCATGACGCTGCCGAACACGAAGGCGCTGCACAGCATCCACACCGCGCAGGCCACCGCCAGGGTGGCGACCGGTCGCCACGCCGCATCGCGCGTGGCGCCCACGCGCAGCATCGCCGCACCGGCGCAGAACGCCACCAGCCACAGCAGCCAGACGCTGGCATGGGCCTGGCTGGCGCGGTTCTCGATGTCGTCCACGTCCAGCGGGAAAACGCCCATGGCGGCGAACGCCAGCCCGGCCAGCAGCAGCATCTGCCCGGCCACGCGCAGCGGGCGCGAGGCGGCGGCGGGCATGCGCAGCACCAGGCCGAGCGCGGCCAGCGCCGCCAGCAGGCCGGGCAGCACGAAACCCACGGCGTTGAACATTCCGGCCCCGGGAACACCGGTCGCGCCCAGCAGCGAAACCGGGTGGCGCATCTGGTCGTAGAACGGCAGCCGTGCGCCGAACACCGCCAGCGCCACCAGCCATGTCACCACCGACGCCGGTCCCGCCCAGCGCAGCAACTGCTTCCACACCATCCGCATCCGATCCCTTCGACGCCGGCGCAGGCGCGCGCCGGTCAACACCGGCGATTGTGAAGCCTGCGCCGACTCCACGCACGCGCGCGCCGGCGGCGGCCGGCTCAACTGCCGATCCCGGCGATCTCCACGCGGCGGTTGGGCGCCAGGCAGCGCACCAGTTCGGCGTGCGGCGCGTTGCCGCATTCGACCAGCGGCTGCGCGCTGCCGCGCCCTTCGGCGCGTACGGCGGCAGGCGGAATGCCGCGTGCCACCAGGTAGTCGCGCACCGCCTCGGCGCGGCGCCGGGACAGCTGCTGGTTGTAGGCGTCGCTGCCGATGCGGTCGGTGAAGCCGGTCACCGTCAACGCCACCGTGCTGGCGCGTGCGCCCAGTTGCGCGACTACTTCATCCAGCTTCGCCCTGCCCGCGTCGGAAAGCTCGGCACTGTCGAAGGCGAACAGCGCGTCGGCGGAAATCCGCAGCGGCGCCGGCGGCGCGGCCGGTGCCGCTGCCACGGGCGCCGGGGCCGGCACCGGCTCCAGCAGGGCCGCGCAGGTGGCCGGCTTCCACGACTGCCCCACCGCCACGCCCTGGGCGTCGAAATGGATCTGGAACTGGCACTGCAGCGGCGGCGCGCCCACCGAGCGGCGGAAGTTGAACAGGTAGTTCCATTCGCGCACGCCCCACATGCCCTCGCCGAAATGCGGCGTTCCCAGCAGGGCGTACAGCTGCTGCTTGTTCATGCCCGGCGCGTACTGGCGCAGGCCGTCCAGGCTCACGTAGGTGCCGCCGGCCGGATGGGCGCGGGCCGGGTCGGGAAAGTCCCCGCGCACCGGCGCGCCGCCGCAGCCGGCCAGCAGGGCCGCCACCGCCATCGTCATCCATTTCATGTTCATTCGATGCACCCCGCTCCGTTCAGTCCGCCATGGCCAGCGGGGCCGGACCGGCCGGCCCCGCGGCAGCCTCACCACTGGATGCCCGCACCCACGGTCACGCCGCCGTCGCCGCGGGTGTTGGCCGAGCCGCTCAGCTTGTAGATCCAGCGCCCGCCCTCGGTGACGCCGGAGACGCCCACCGCCATGCTGGATTCGCCGTGGAAGGTGCTGGCCGCGAACGAGGCCATGCGCCGGCCGGCCTCGGTCGGCTGCGGCAGGCCGGCCATCGCCATGGCCGAGGCGATGCCCGCCGAAGCGCGGTTGTCGACCCGGTTGATGTCGCGGCCGATCTCGCCGAAACGTTGATCGGTGTAGTTCTTCGACCAGTCCATGACCTCCCCCAGTCCCTTGTTGAGTTGTGCCACGTTCACCGCGTCGGTGTCGGCCACGCCCGTGCCGACGTTGTGCATCACCACGCTCCTGCCCGGCTGGCCCAGGGTCACGCTGCCGTAGTTGGTGCTGCCGTCGCTGTTCTGGTCGTAGCGCACCGTGCCCTGCTGCGAGGCCTGCAGCTGGCGCAGGTTGACCGCGTCGGTGGCCTGCGTGGCGTCGGCCACGTGGGTGATCTGGCGCTCATGGCCGGCGCTGCCCACCGACACCGCGTTGGCACGGTCAGCCACCGAGCCGGCGCCCAGGGCGACGCTGCCGTCGGCCGAAGCCCTGGCGCCGTCGCCCAGCGCGACCGCCTGCTTGCCCGATGCGGTGGCCTGCGGGCCGGCGGCCATGCTGTCCTGGCCGGTGGCCGCGGCCGGGGCCTTGCTCGAATTCACCGCGAAATACGCGTTGCCGGCGCCACCGGACTGGAGGTTGTCGATGCGCCGGTTGACGTTGACGATCGAGCCGTCCAGCGCCGCCAGCGCATCGCCGACGTTGCCGAGCACCTGCTGCTGGGTGCCGCCGCCGACACCGATCGCGGTGATGTTGAAGCTCGGCCCGGTCCACTGCCCCGACGCGCTGTCGTAGGCCATCGAGCCGCCCATCGCCGCGGCCAGCGCGCCGTTGGTGGCCGCCAGCTGCGTGCCGTTGACCGCGTCGGTGCTGCCCGCCGCGACGCTGCCCGCGGCGACGTTGCGCAGCGCCACGGCCGCGCCGTCGCCGGCGCCGCCCAGCACCACTTCGTTGGTCGGCTGGCCGTTGCCGTCGGCGGTGTAGCGCACCGCCAGCGGATCGGGATTGCCGGGGGTCGTCGTGTCCCCGACCAGGCCACGCAGGTGCGCGAGCGAATCGCTGATCGAGCCGAAGGCCGCGCCGATGCCGGCATACTGGTTCAGCGACAGCTGGCCGTTGGCGCCGACCGCGTTCAGCGCATAGGACGGCATCGACAGCGTGCCATCGGCGTTCATCACCGCGCCGCCGCCGATGAACGCCGCCAACGAGTTGCCGAAGCCGTACAGCTGGCCGCCATTGATCGCCTGCATGCTGCCCGCCGCCACCGCGCCGGCGGCGAGGTTGGCCACCACCGTGCCCTGCGGCGCGTTGCCGGCGCCCAGCGTCACCCGGCCATAGTCGGGATTGCCCTGCGCGTCCTCGTCGTAGGTGACCGCCGATTGGCTCACCCCGGAGATCAGCGACAGCGCGCCCTGGAGCTGGGCCACGTTCACCGCGTCGGTCAGCGCCTCGCCGGCGGCGACATGGGTGATCTGCCGCTCGCGACCGGCCGAGCCGACCGCGACCTCGCCGATCGAGTTCTGCGGCGCCGTCAGGCCGAAGGCCGCGTAGCCGGTCCTGCCGCCGCGGTCGGCATTGGACTTGTAGCCCAGCGCGACGCTGTTGGCCTTGTCCGACGTGGCGCCCGCGCCGATCAGGGTCTGGCCGTTGGCCGTGCCGGACGCACTGTCGCCGATCACCACCGAATGGCCCAGCCGCGCGTCGTAATCGGCCGTCGGCACGCCGGCCGGGCCATCGCCCGCGCCGGGGAAGGCCACGTTGGCATCCTGCTGCGCCAGGCGGTGCTGGGCGTTGGTGCCGATCACCACCTCCTTGGAGCCGTTGGCATAGGCGCCGTCGCCGATCAGCACCTGGTAGTCCTGCGCCGCGTTGACGCCCCAGCAGTCGATCGTGACCAGCCCCAGCCCCAGCGGGTCGGCGCACTTGGCCGCCCACGCCGGCGCGCCATCCGGCAGCACCAGTCCCAGCAGGCCGTTGGGCTTGCCGTTGTTGATGTTGTAGAGGTAGTTGTCGGAGGTGACGCCGCCGATCAGCGTCATGTGCGAGTTCCCGCCGGTGACCAGGCCGCCCAGGCCGTCGAGCACCTGCCCGACCGGGCTGAGGTTGACCACCGGCAGGCCAGCCACCGTGGTCACCGAGTACGCCTGGGCGATGTTGGCATTACTCATCGCCAGCCCGCCGTTGCGCAGGTAGCCGTCGCCGCCGAACAGGGTCGACAGCGTGGGGCCGGCCAACTGGTCGACGGTTCCCACCAGGCCGCCGTTGCCGACCACCAGGCCGGTGGGACGCGCGCTGGCCGCTGCGCCGCCGACCGCGGCCGGCTGCCCGGTCAGCTGGCCGACCACGTTGGACAGGCCGCCGGTCACCCCGCCGGTGATGCCGTCGATCACCTGCTGCAACCCGCCCAGCCCGGACGCCGAACCGGTGATGCCCGACAGCGTGCCGGTGACGGTGCCGGTCGCGGTGGACACCGTTCCGCCGACGGTCTCCAGCACGGACTGCACGGCACCGCCCAGTTCGCCCTTGTCCAGCGCGCCGGTCGTCGCCTGCAGCCCCTGGGTGGCGGTGGCGACGGTCTGCGACAGGCCGGCGCCGAGCGTGGCCGAGCCGGTGACATGGCCGACCAGGCTGCCGGCCTTGTCGCCGACGCCGTCGAGCACCGGGGCGACCCCATCGACCACGCCATCGAGCACCGCGCCGGCGTGGCTTCCCTTGACCAGCCCGCCGGTGAGTTCCTCCACCGCGCTCGCGGTCGAGACCAGCGTATTGCGCAGCGGATTGCCGCCGCCCTCGTCCTTGCCCGGCGGCAGCACGCCGCCCAGCGCCTGCAGGCCGGCGTGCACGGTGCCGACGATGCCGCCGGCCACGCCGTCCTGCTTGAGGACCAGCGCCTGCGGCAGCTTGCCGGCAGCGCCCGGCAAGGCCGCCACGGCCTGGGTGGCGCCGCTGACCACATGCGCCGCGGGCTTCACCAGCGCGGCCTTGGCCGTGGCCGCAACCTGCAGCCGTGTCGCGGAGGCGGCGACCGCCTTCACCGGCGCGGCCACCGCGCCGACCGCCTGCGGCAGTGCCGGCAGCGCCTGCCCGGGCGTGCCGCCGACCTGCACCGGCGCAGGCACGGTGGGCACCACCGGTACGGTCGCGATGGACGCATTGGCCACGGGCAGCGCCGGCACCGACGCATCCTGCGCGGCGTACTTGGCCACCAGCGCCTGCAGATCGTCCAGGCGCGCGTCGCCGGCCTGCGCCGGTGGCGCCATCGCCAGCACCAACAGGCTTCCCATGCCCAGCAGCGCGCCGCTCCGGCGCGCATGCAGGCGCCGTGGGCCCGGCCGCTTGCCCGCCGCGCTTGCCAGTTCCGAGCCCACGACGAAGGCATTCAGGGCGCGGTTCCATACCAGTCTGTAGATGCGATTCATGATGAGTCCCCGTGCAATGCGACCGTCCCGCCCCGATGGCGGACTTCATCGCTTGGATCGCACTACATCAGGAACGCGCCGCGCGCTTTGCCTGTATCCGGCACAGCGCTATGGCTATCCGGCAAACCTGTGCGCACTCCCGGCAAGCCCATGCACGGAATCGGCAAACACGGCCGGTGCCGCCGGTTTCAGGGCTCGGAGAACGTGCCCCGCATGAGGGTTTCGCTCGGCAGCTCGCCGAACACCCGCCGGTAGTTGTCGGCGAACCGCGACAGGTCCCACAGGCCACAGCTCAGCGCGACGGACTTGACCGATTTGCGCCCGGCATCGGCGGCGGACAGCGTGCGGCACGCTTCGCACAGCCGCAGCATCGACAGATAACGCACCGGCGATATGCCGACCAGTTCCTCGAACGCATAGCGCAGCGCGCGCTCGCTGACGCCGGCCGCATCGCACAGCTCCTGCATGTAGATATGCCGGCGGATGTTGGCGCGCATCATGTCCTCCGCGCGCCGCAGGATCAGGTAGCGCACGCGGCGGGCGCGGCTGCAGACGCGGCGTTCCACCGGGCCGTTGGCGAACAGTTCGCCGGCATGCGCATCGAGCAGTGCGTCGATCTCGTTGGAGGTGACCTCGCCGCAGCGGATGCGCTGCTGCAGGCCCTGGTAATACGCCTGCAGCGGAGGCAGGTCGCGGCCGCTGATCAGGGGCACGTCGAGCCCGCCGCCGTCCAGGCCGCCCAGGTGGCGGCTGGCGGCGCGCTCCTGGAAACGCCGCAGCGGCACCAGCACGAAGGTCACGCGGCTGTTCGCGCCCAGCGCGAATTCGGTGACGCCCTCCGGCATCACCGAAATGATTCCCCCCGACGACAGCGGCACGCCGTGGCACCAGCTGGTCTCCGGGTCCACCGATTCCATCCAGCCGAGCAGGCACCAGTCCACCGGCAGCATGAAACGCCCACGCGTGCGTGCGGCGATCTCGAAGGTGCACAGCAGCGCCTGGTCGTGGACGAACGAGGTCACCGAGGCCATCGGTGGCTGGCCGTCGAGCAATACCAGTTCGACGTGGCAGACGCGCAGCACGCCCCCCAACGTGGACAGATCGAACGACCTCAAATGCCGATCACAGATCATCGCATCCATGTGAACGCCCATGCCCGGACGGGTATGCCCCCGCCTTGCGCCTGCCGTCCGGATACGCCGATGCCCCCGGCGCATCCCCCCTCGACCGGATCCGGCCTGCGGCGGGACACCGCTGGAGCCCCATCCGGCCAGAACCGTTTCCGCCGTTCCTTCTTATCCAATATGCCGGGACGGCCATGTGTAAACAATGCGCATAAATCGAGCAACCCATCACATATACGAACATCCAAAATAAATTGCCGAATATGTGTATGTGCGTCACAACCGAATTGAAATGATCCTCCCCGGGCATGCCTGCCATGCCACAGGGGGAAACGGGAATATCGCCGGCGGTTATCCGGCGGCCCCGGGCCAGTTGCGCCCACCCCCCTCCGGCCAGGCCGCGTGCCCGTGACGATCCCGGCGGGTGTCGCCCACCCGCGTTCGCCCGGTGCATTCCGGCGTTGCCGGCCCCGGGTTTTCATGGAGAACATCATGAACGCCAAGATCCGCAGGTTTCTCGCAGAAGAAGAGGGTGTCACCGCGCTGGAATACGGCCTGCTTGCCGCCGTGGTCGCCGGCGCGCTGGTGGTCATCGCCGGGCCGGCGCTGCGAGACTTTTTTACAACGCTGTTCGCCCAGCTGACGGCCGCCGTCACCGCCGCGTTCGCCTGACGGAGGGCGGCCATGCCCCCGCTGTCGGCAACCGTCGCGGTGATTCTGGGCCTGCTGGTCATCTGCACCGACCTGTATGCCCGGCGCGTTCCCAACCGCGGGTTGCTGGCGGCGGCGCTGGCCGGCATTGCCGCGATGCTGGTGCTGCCGTCGGTTTCGACGGGGCCGGCCGAGGCGATGGCCGGCCTGCTGCTGGGCCTGGTCCTGCTGCTGCCGTTTTACCTGATCGGCTGGATGGGGGCCGGCGACGTGAAACTGTTCGCCGTGCTGGGGCTGCTGCTGGGAGGCGGCGCACTCCTGCCGCTCTGGATAATCGCCAGCCTGCTTGCCGGGGTGCACGCGGTGGCCTGGATCATGGCGGAGAGAGGGTTCATGGCGGGTTTCATCGCGCTTTCGCCCCCGGCGGCAAGCCTATATAGATTCGTGAAAGAAAGTGGCTTTTCCAGAAGAATGGAAGCGTCGCGCCAGGGGCGCAAGGGAATTCCCTACGCGGCCTACCTGGGCATCGCGAGCCTGCTGATTGTTTTCACCGGGGTTTCACATGGATAAACAACCGGGCCATGGATTGAATATCAAAAGGCAGCGCGGCGTGGTCAGCATCGAATATGCGCTGCTGCTGATGCTGGGGATAGTGCCGCTGCTGCTGGCCACCTTCACCGGGGTAATGGTGTTCGCCGCGCAGCAGTCGCTGACCCTCGCCGCGGGGGAAGGCGCGCGCGCCGCCCTGCGTTATGGCGACATTCCGGCGCGGCGCAGCAGTGCCTGCCAGGCCTCGGCCCGCTCGATGCAATGGCTCCTGGATTTTTCCGGGCAGACCGCCAACTGCCAGAGCGCCGCAGCCGAGCCCATCGTCGTCTCCGACGCCTACCCATGCGTGGGCGATGGCGCCACGCGCTGCATGCAGGTCAGCGTCTCCTACGACTACGACCGCCACCCGTTCATTCCCGGCACCGGGCGCGTGCTGGGCTGGGTGATGGGCGAACGCATGCGCAGCAACGCCGTCGTGCAGCTGGATAGCGACGGCATCTGACACCACACGCTTCCAAGGGGGACCATCATGCCCAGAGCCATACGCATCACGGCGGTACTGCTGCTGGCGATCGCCGTGCTGCTGGCGGTCATCGCCATCGGCATCGGGCGCCGTTCGTCGCAGGCGCAGGCCACCTCGCCGGCGGCCGCGCCGGCCGCGCACCATGACGTGGTGGTGGCGGCCAGAGCGCTGAGCGCGGGCACGCCCCTGACCGCCAACGACCTGACGGTCGCTCCCCTGGCCCAGCAGCCCGCGGGCACCTTCGTCTACGTCGGCGAGTTGACCGGCGGCATCCTGCTGCAGGACGTGGATGCCGGGCAGCCGATCCCGCGCAGCGGCGTATCGCGCGGCATCGCCCTGGCGCTGAACCCCGGCGAGCGCGCGGTGGCGGTGCCGGTGGACGAACTGGCCAGCGCCGGCAACCGGGTCGCGCCGGGCGACCACGTGGACGTGTTCATGAGCCTGCCCGGGGTGGCCGACAGCGGCGGCTCCCACCCGGGCGGCACCCAGGCGCGCCTGCTGCTGTCGCGCCTGCGCGTGCTGGGCTACGGCGAGCGCGACATGCTGGCGGCGGCGCCGGCCGGAACGACGGCGTCCGCGGAAGCCAGGCCGCCGGAAGCGGACAGCCGCGCGTCGTCCCTCATCGGCAGCAGCGGCGCCAGCGGCAATACCGCGCCTGCTCCGGCGCGGACCGCGGTGCTGGCCGTACCGGTGGAGCTGATCGGACGCCTGCTGCTCGGCGCGCAGAACGGCAAGCTGTTCCTGGCCCTGCGCAACCCGATCGACACGGCGGTAGCCGACACCACCCTGTTCGCCGCGCCGGCGCCCGTGCTGGCGCTGCGCCGCGGCCTGGACGGCATGGCGGCCGAGGAAGCGCAGCGGCCGGAGAACCAGGCCTTCGCCGGCGTGGACCTGGGCGGGCTGGCCGGCGCGAGGAACGCGCCGGCCGCGGCCACCACCCCGCAACGCACGCTCCCGCGCCGCGCGCCGGCCCGCGGCGGCATCGAGATCGTGCGCGGCGCCAATCCCGCCACCCCGCTGTCCTCGCCTTGAAACGGAGTTCGACCATGGCCAAGCCTGCCCATCGCCTGCCGCATGTCCTGCTCCGCCTGTCGCTGGGTGGCGGAATGCTGGCGGCCGCCCTGCCCGTCGCGGCCCTGGCCCAGGTGGCGGCCAGCGAGGCGGTGCAGCTGGAACTCCACGAACAACGTCCGTGGACCCTGCCCGCGGACGTGGAACGCATCGCCATCGCCGACCCCGACATCGCCGACGTCACCGCGCTGCGCGACAAGCGCCACGTGCTGCTGGTCGGCAGGAATGCCGGCACCACCACCCTGATGCTGTGGCAGCGGCAGCAGCCCGCGCCGACCCGCATCCGCATCGACGTGCGCAGCGCGGTGCAGCGCGGCCTGCTCGATGCCCGCTCACCGGCGGTAGCCGTGCAGGACGGCCAGGGACTGCTGCAGGGCGAAACCCCCACCCTGCTGACCCACGAGGCGGCGCGCAAGGCGGTCGCCAGCACGGTGGGCGAGAAGGGCGTGATCAACGATGCGTCCACCATCGCCAGCGGCGGCGTGGTGCAGGTGGAAGTGAAGGTGGTCGAGTTCAACCGCAGCGTGCTGCGCCAGATCGGGGTGAACTTCAGGAACACCAACGGCGGTTTCAGCTACGGCTTCACCTCGCCGTCCAGCGCCAGCGGCGGCGGCGCGCTGTCCTCGGCCTTCAAGCTGGTCGCCAGCTCCCTCCCCCACAGCTGGAACGCCAGCATCGACCTGCTGCAGAGCAACGGCATGGCGCGGGTGCTGGCCGAACCGACGCTGGTGGCGCTGTCCGGCCAGAGCGCGAGTTTCCTGGCCGGCGGCGAGCTGCCCATCCTCGAACCGCAGGGCCTGGGCACCACCACGGTGACGTTCAAGCCCTTCGGCATCGGCCTGACGGTCACGCCCACGGTGCTGGCGCCGGACCGCATCGCGCTGAAGGTGGCGCCGGAAGCCAGCGACCTGGACTACACGCGCGGCATCACCCTGGACGGCGTGCAGATCCCGGCCATTTCCACCCGGCGCGCCGACACCACCGTCGAGCTGGGCGATGGCGAAAGTTTCGTCATCGGCGGGCTGGTGAGCAGCCAGCTCTCCTCGATGGTCAACAAGATTCCGCTGCTGGGCGACATCCCGGTGATCGGGTCGTTCTTCCGCAACCTGGACTACAAGCGCGAGGACAAGGAACTGGTGATCGTGGTCACCCCGCGGCTGGTGCGGCCGCTGGCCAGGGGCACGGACATCCCGCTGCCGGGCCAGCGCGAAGCCACGCCGCGGCTGCCGGTGTGGGGCGCGTGGCTGCTGCATCCGGCCTCGTCCGACCAGCTGCCTGGCTTCTCGCGCTGACGCACCGCCATGCCATCGGTCATGCCCCTGCCGCTCATGCACCAGACCCCGACCCTGCAACTGGTGCTCTACGCCCCCGACAACCGCCACATGGCGCGGCTGGGATCGACGCTGTCCGGGCAGGCACAGCTCACCTGGGTGGACAGCCGCGAAGTGTCCCCGCAGCAGCTGGCCCGGACCATCGCCGGCGCGCCGCTGGTCCTGCTCGACTACTGCGGCGGCAACGCCAGCTATTCCTCCGAGCTGGCGCGGCAGCTGGCCGCCGCCGCGTGCGCGCTGCCGATGGTCGGCGTGGGGACGGAAGGACCGGAACAGGCCCAGCACCTGCTGGCGGCGGTGCGCGCCGGCGTGCGCGACTTCATCGACATCGACAACAGCGCCGCGCAGATGTTGGAAGTGTTCGACCGCCTCACCCGCCAGCCGGCCCCGCCGCAGGCGACGGCGGGCGCGCCGGCCGCCGCGCCCGCCGGGCGCCTGGTCCTGCTGCACGGCGTGCGCGCCGGCGTCGGCGCCAGCATGCTCGCCGTGCATCTGGCGGCGCAGCTGGCGCTCCGCCTCGGCCACCCCGGCAGCGGCGGGCCGGCCGCCAATCCGGTGCTGCTGCTGGACCTGGGCCAGCCGCACGGCGATGGCGCGCTCTACCTCGGCGTGGAAAGCCACTTCGGCTACGAGGACGCGCTGCGCAGCGTCGAACGCATCGACGCCACCTTCGCCACCACCGCGCTTGCCCACCACGGCAGCGGCCTGGCGCTGCTGGGCATGGCCGGCACCGCCCTGCCGCCGGTGCATGAGCCGGCGGCATTGCTGCGCCAGCTGCGCGGCCTGTTCCCGCTGGTCCTCGCCGACACCGGTGGCGTGCCGATGTCCCAGGTGCCCGCGGCGCTGCTGAAACAGGCGCAGGAAATCTGGCTGGTCGCCGACCAGGGCATCGGCTCGCTGGTCTCGCTGGACCAGGCGGTGCGCGACCTGGAACAGCGCGAACTGCGCGACGAACGCCTGCACCTGCTGGTCAACCGCTACGACCCGGACGGCGGCCTCGGCGACCGCCAGATCGCCGAGCGCTTCGGCCTTCCGCTGCTGGCCACGCTGCCCGAGCGCAGCCGGGCGCTGCGCGCCAGCACCGGGCTGGGCCGCCTGCTCACCGAAAGCGCGCCGCGCGACCCCTACGTACGCGCGCTGCAGCCGCTGCTGCAACGCCTGGCCGGTGGCCGCGACGCGGCGCCGATCACCTCCCCCATCGCCCGCCTCGCCTCTCTCCTGGGTCGCTAACCATGGAAGACAAAGTCACTCCGCTGCCGCAGCGCATGGCGCCTCCCGCCGCCGGGGCGGACGCGCCGCCGGGCCTGCCGTTCGACCAGACCGAGCAGTTCCAGAGCATGCTCTCGGCCGCGCACGAGTACCTGCTCAACCACATCGAGGACGAGCGGGTCGACATCGATGCCTGGTCGCCCTCGACCATCGCCCGGTTCGTGCAGGCGCAGACCGCCGCCTTCGTCAAGGAATGGAAGATCCCGGTCAACGCGCAGGAGATGGAAACCGTCGCCATCGCGCTGCAGAAGGAGCTGATCGGCTTCGGCCCGCTGGACGACCTGCTGCGCGACCCGGAGATCGAGGACATCCTGATCAACGGCTACAAGGACGTGCACGTGTCCAGCGGCGGCGTACTGCAGCGCGCGCCGCAGCGCTTCAGCGACGACCGCCACCTGCTGCGCATCCTGCGCCGGATCATCGCCCCGCTCGGCCGCCGCCTGGACGACTCCAACCCCATGGTCGACGCGCGCCTGCCCAATGGCGGCCGGCTCAACGCCATCATCTCGCCGCTGGCCGTGGACGGGCCGATGGTCTCGATCCGCAAGTTCCGCAAGGACCCGTTCACGCCCGACGAACTGCTCGGCCGCGGCGCCTTCGACAAGCCCATCTACGCCCTGCTCAACGCGATGGTGCGCGGCCGCTGCAACATCCTGATTTCCGGCGGCACCAGTTCCGGCAAGACCTCGCTGCTCAACGCGCTGGCCACCTTCATCCCGCACAACGAACGCGTCATCACCATCGAGGACACCGCCGAGCTCTCGCTCAACCATCCGCATGTGGTGCGCCTGGAAAGCCGCTTGGGCGGGTTCGACGGCAGCGGCGCGGTCAGCATCCGCGACCTGGTGCGCAACAGCCTGCGCATGCGCCCGGACCGGATCGTGGTGGGCGAAGTGCGCGGCGCCGAAGTGCTGGAAATGCTGCAGGCGATGAACACCGGCCACGACGGCTCGATGGCCACCATCCACGCCAACTCGCCGCGCGACTGCCTGTACCGGCTGGAGATGCTGGCCGGCTTCGCCGGCTTCCAGGGCAGCGAGGAAAGCCTGCGCCGGCAGATCGCCAGCGCCATCGACTTCATCGTGCAGATCTCGCGCCTGGGCAACGGCCGCCGCGTGATCGTTTCCGTCACCGAAATCACCGGTGTCAGCGACAACATCATCAGCAGCCAGGAACTGTTCAAGCACGAAAGCTGGATCGACAACGACAGCCGCGAGCGCGACCGCTGGCCCGGCCTCGGTTTCCACCCGCATTGCCACAAGCTCGAGCCGTTCCGCATGGAACTGCGCCAGGCCGCGCTCGGGGAACTGCCGTGAGCATGGCCCTGCTGGTGGCCAGCATCGCCCTGCTGCTGGCGGTCGGCGCCATCCACCTGTGGTGGGGCGTGGCCGCGCGCCAGCAGCAGCGCGCCGCCGCGCTGCACGCCGAAACGCGGCTGGCACCGGCCTCGGCCGCCACGCCGGACAGGGCCGCCGTCGCGCCCTTGCCCCGGCAGCGCTGGGCCGAGCTGCTGCGCCGCGCGGGCCTGGGCGACAACCGGCGCATGGTGGTCCTGCTGTGCCTGCCGCTCATCGTCCTGCCGCTCGCCGCCGGCATCCGCCTGGGCTCGGCCTGGTTCGGCGCGCTTACCCTGGCGCTGTGCGCGCTCGGCATGGGCCTGTGGCTGCAGCGGCGCATCGAGAAGGTCCGCCAGCGGCTGGTCGCGCAGATGCCGGACTTCCTGGAGAACATGGTGCGCATGGCCGGCATCGGCAACAGCCTGTCGATGGCCTTCCAGAGCGCGACCCAGAACGTCGCCCCGCCGCTGCGCCCCATCCTCGACAACGCGCTGGGCTATACCCGCGCCGGCATGGACCTGGACCGCGCCCTGCTGCAGGCGGCGCAGGCGTACCGGCTGCAGCCGCTGGAAATGCTGTCGGTGATCCTGGGCACCAGCATCCGCATCGGCGGCCGCAGCGACCAGATCCTGCAGCGCATGAGCGATTTCATGCGCGACATGGAGGAGGTCCAGCGCGAACTGCAGGCCACGACCTCGGAAACGCGCATGTCCGCCTGGGTACTGGGCCTGCTGCCGGTGGTCTCGGCGCTGCTCATGGCCCTGTTCAATCCCGACTTCTTCCAGCCCATGTTCCATGAGCCGCTGGGGCGGAAGATCCTGCTGCTGGCGGTCGCGCTGGAAGTCGGCGGCGCCTTCGTCCTGTACCGGCTGGCGAAATCGATATGAGCCGATGCCCGCCCCTGCCGGCGCACGCCATGCCGGAGACCGGCGCATGACCCTGCTCTTCGCCCTCGCCGTCGGCTGCGTGGCACTGGCGCTGCTGCTGGCCGCCGCCGGGCTGTTGTTCCAGGAGCGGCGCGCGCAGCAGGTCAAGGCGACGCTGCAGCAGGCGCTGGACCACGCGCAGAAGGCACCGGAACCGCCAGCGCCTGCGCGCGGCCGCTGGCAGGCGCTGCTCGCCGAGCTCAGCGCCGTCGGCGAACACTTCGAGGGCAGCCGGCTGCAGAAGATGCTGCTGGCGCCGGAAGACCGGCTGCTGCTCGAACAGGTCGGCTGGAACCACCATGCCGGCGCCACCGCCTTCCTCGCGCTGCGCGTACTGCTGGCCGCGCTGCTGCCGCTGCTCGGCCTGCTGCTGGTGCAGCCGCATGGCCTGCGCGCCGCGGCCCTGGCGGTCAGCGGGTTCGCGCTGGGCATCCTGCTGCCCAAGCTGGCCCTGCGCGCCTGGGCCGGTCGCCTGCGGCGCAGGGTCGACGAGGAACTGCCGCTGCTGATCGACCTGCTGCGCCTGCTGCAGGGCGTGGGCTTCAGCATCGACCAGAGCCTGCAGATGATCGGCGACAGGCTGCAGATGGCGGTCCCGACGCTGGGTGGCGAGATCCGCCAGGCCAACGCGGCCTATACCCGCGGCCGCAGCCGCGCGCAGTCGCTGCGCCGGCTCGCCGAGGACTTCGGCAACGATGACCTGCGCAGCCTGGTGCAGATGCTGCTGCAGGTGCACCAGCACGGCGGCGCGGTGCAGGAGCCGCTCAAACAGTTCGGCATGCGGCTGCGCGAACAGCGGCGGATGAAGATGAAGGAAAAGGTGGGGAAACTGTCCGTGAAGATGACCGTGGTGATGATGTTGACCCTGCTGCCGGCGCTGATGCTGGTGCTGTCCGGCCCGGCCGTGCTGGCCCTGGCGAGCGCGCTCGCCGGGATGGGCAAGCCATGAACCGCGCGGCGCTGCCGCCGCTGCTGGTCCTGCTGCTGTCGGCCTGCGCGCATGCGGGAATGGCCTACCGCGCGCCGCCACCGGAGCCGACCCTGCAACCGGCGCCGCAGGACGACCGCGGCATGTACCTGGCGCTGATCCGCCGGATGCAGGACCAGGGGGCGCATTACGCCTCGCTGGCGCATGTGGAGGCTTTCCGGAAGCGGTTCGGCGACATGCCCGAACTGCGCATACTGGAAGCCGATGCCCTGCGCGGGACCGGCAATGGCGAGGCCGCCGCCACGCTGTACCGCGGCCTGGTGCGCGGCCCGCAGGCCGCTGCCGCCTGGCACGGGCTGGGCCTGGTCGCCGCCGCGGCCGGCGACCGCGACAACGCGCAACAGGCGTTTGCCAATGCCGTGCGCCTGGAACCGCTGGAGCCGCGCTACCTCGGCGACCTCGGCTTCGCGCTGCTGCAGGGCGGGCGCATCGCCGACGCCCGCGCGCCGCTGGCCAAGGCCGCCGAACTGGCCCCGGACAGTTCGCGCGCGGCCGCCAACCTGGCGCTCTGGGCGTTGCTGTCGGGCCAGTCCGGCCTGGCCGAGACCATCATGCGCGGCGCCGGCCTGTCCATGCCGGTGCGCGATGAAATCGCCCGCCTGTACGCCACGCTGCGTTCATCGCCGGCGCAGGGCCAGGCGCAGGCGCAGGCTCCGGCGCCGCCCGCGTCGGCGGTCGTCGCCGGCGATGCCGTGTCGCGCCCTCCTGGTTCCATGCTCGAACGCTTCGCCCCTGCCTCCGACCGCTCCGATGAGGTGCTGCCATGAACCGTTCCATCTTCCTGCTGGGCCTGTTGCTGGCGATGGCGTGGTCGCCGGCGCGCGCCCAGCACCTGCCGCTCACCGCGCGCACCGACATGCCGACGACGCCGCCCACCGCAGCGGCGCCGGCGGTGCGGCAGAACGCGGTACCGATGCCCGTTGCCGATGCCCCCGCCTCCGCGCCCCCGGGAATCGGCGACACCACCCGGGCGCTGCTGCGCCTGCAGGCCGACGGCACCCAGGCCGGCAACGCGCTGCCGATGCTCGGCGAGGCCGCGAGCCGCAGCTACCAGCGCTACCTGGACAGCTTCGGGCATCCCATCCCCGAATGGTTCGACGCCGCACTGCCCGCCCCGAAAGGCGGCGCGTCGGGTCGCTGACGCCCGCCATGAGCGCACCGCATCGCCCTGTGCAGATACCGGCGCCCGCGCCCGGCGTGGGCCCGCGCCATGTCCAGCGCGGCGGCGGCTCGGTGATGATGATGTTGCTGCTGCTGGGCCTGGTGGCGATCCTCGGCCTGGTGGAGATCGGCCATCTCTACTGGGCCAAGCGCGAGGCGCAGAAGGTCGCCGACCTGGCCGCGCTCGCCGGCGCGCAGCGGCTGGAACTGTGCAGCGCCAACGACCAGGACAACCGCGCCGCGCGGCAGAACGCGATCGAGCAGAACCGCTTCGCCGGCAGCGTCGCGATCGCCTGCGGCAACTGGGGCGTGGACAATCCGGCGGCCGACCGCTTCCTGGGCACGGTGGACGACGAGCACCCGCGCAACGCGGTCAAGGTGGTCGCCAGGTACGCCTCCATCCCCTTCTTCGGCCAGAACGCCAGCCTGCCGACGGTCGAGGCGCAGGCCGTGGCCAGGCACGCCCCGGCCGCGCCCGTCGTGCAGTTCAGCGTCGGCTCGCGGCTGGCCGACATACGCGGCGAGGCGATGCTGGGCAATACGCTGCGGCTGGTCGGCGTCGACGTGGAAAATGCCGCCCTGCTCAATTACCGGGGCCTGGCCCAGGCCAGCATCACGCCCTCCGGACTGCTGGACGCGCTGTGCCGGCAGCAGGGCGTGTGCCTGCCGGTCACCGCCGACATGAGCGTGGGCGATTTCAACCAGCTGCTGGCCGCGCACCGCCTCTCGCTGGGCCAGTTGCTGGAAGCCTCCGCCACCGTGCTGTCCACGCAGGAGGTGGCCGATGCCAACGTCCTGCTGCTGCGCAGCCTGGCGCCGCTGATCCGGTCCAGCTCCAGCATCGGGGTCGACCAGGCCAACATCCTGCTGGGCAGCGCCGGCGCCCTGCGCGGCCTGTTCGCCGAAGTCGTGACCCCCGACGGCCTCGTCGGCAACGCGTTGACGACCCGGATCAACGTCATGGACCTGGTGACCACGGCCATCTCCATCGCCGGCAAGGACCATTTCCTCAAGGACGAGACCTCGCTCCTGGGCGCCAGGATCAAGGCCCAGATCATCGAGCCGCCGGCCGTCGCCATCGGCGGGATCGGCACCAGCGCGAACAGTTCGCAGGTACGCGTGGTGATCGACCTTCTTCCGCTGCTGCCGCTCCCCATAACGCCGATCACCCTCGACGTCGCCGCCGCCAGGGGCACCTTGAGGAGCGTCGACTGCCGGCGGCTGGAACCGACGGCGACGATCGACGTGGAACCCTCCCTGTTGAACATCCGCCTGGGCAGTTTTCCGCCGACCACCATTCCGCTGTCGGCGCAGGCGCTGACGCTGGAAGCCGGGCCGTACGCGGAGCCGCCGTCGCGCTCGACCGGATCGACCGGCGGCGCATTGAACCTGGGCGATACGATCAGGCAGATCGTGAAGAGCCTGCCGGTTCCGCTGCTGGACCTGGTGCTGGGCGCGGTGCTCGACATGCTCAAGCCCATCCTCGACGGGCTGGGCGCCGTTCTCGCCAATCTGCTGGGCCTGCAGCTGGGGCGCACCGACGTACACGTGCAGTCGATCGCATGCGCCTCGGCGCCGGCCGCGCAGCTGGTCTACTGAGGGCGCCAGGCGCAGCAGAAAACAGCGACCGGCGACGGATTTCCGGTGGTTTTCCACATGCTAGACTCGGGACAAATCACCGCCGGCATGGACAGTCCGGCGGTCGTCGCGAACCGGGGGATTCGAGGACCATGAGAACGATGGAGACGTTGCCCGCGTGGCTGTGCTGCACCCTGCTCGTACTGGCCGGCCTGGCCGCCACGCCCGAGGCGCATGCCGGGCGCTGGCAGCGCGGCGAGGCCGAGGTTCCCGCCGCGCCTGCCCGCAGCGAGGACAGCGTCATCGGCAATACGGTGAACGACCTGCAGCGGCTGATGGGCAACCGCGAGCTCACCGAGATGCGCACCACCTACAACGGCAACTACGGCGCCAGCCTGCTGTTCCACGCCGAGTCGCTGAACTACTACGTCGCCCTGTTCCATGAGAAGGAATTCTGGCGCGTGATCCGCACCGAGTCGGCCGAGAACGCCGAGACGCTGTACCAGACCTTCGCCGAGCAGACCAAGGAACTGGCCCAGGTCTACCTGGACACCATCCGCCTGCAGGCGGGCAAGGCCTACAGCGAGAAACTGGTCGCGCTCAACGAGCGCCGCCTGCGCGGCCTGCAGCAGGAAGTCGAGCAGCAGCGCCAGCAGTCGCTGCAGGTGAGCAACGCCATCCAGGAACGCAAGCAGCAGGCGGTGGCGCTCAGCTCGGACCTGCGCGCCACCAACAGCCAGCTGGAAGCGCTGAACCAGCAGATCAAGGCGCTGCAGGCGCTGCAGGTCAACCCGGAGCTCTCGCTGCCGGCCAGCGCCGCGCCGGCGCCGGCACCCGTGGCCGACAACGCCGCGGCGCAGGAACAGCCCGCGCAGCATTGATCCATCCCGTCGCGGGGACAGGCAACGGCCCGCCGCCCGGCGGGCGATGCCAGGTATTCCGCATCGACTTGCATCCGGGCGTTCTGCCACCATCTCGTGCCAGAACCTCTCCTGCGAGTCCCGCGATGTCCGACCTGCCCCACGTTTTCGACGCCACGACCGAGACCTTCGAAACCGACGTCCTGCAGAAATCGCTGCAGACGCCGGTGCTGGTGGATTTCTGGGCGACCTGGTGCGGGCCGTGCAAGACGCTGGGGCCGATCCTGGAGAAGCTGGCCGGCGAGTACCACGGCGCCTTCGAGCTGGCCAAGGTCGACGTGGACAAGGAACAGCAGATCGCCGCCGCGTTCCAGATCCGCTCGGTGCCCACGGTGTTCCTGGTCAAGGGCGGCCAGATCGTGGACGGCTTCCCCGGCGCGCTGCCGGAAGGACAGCTGCGCGAGTTCCTGGCCCAGCACGGCGTGACCCCCGCCGAAGCGCCGGCCGAGGTCGAAGCCGAGGCCGCGCCGCTGGACCCGCTGTCGCAGGTGGCTGCGCTGCGCGAGGCCATCGCCGCCGAGCCGGACAAGGCCGAGCTCAAGCTGGACCTGGCCCTGGCCCTGATCAGGACCGGCGGCGTCGAGGAAGCCGGCCAGCTGCTCGACGCCCTGCCCGCCAACCTCGCCACCGACGACCGTGCGGTGCGCGCCCGCGCGCGGCTGGACTTCCACGCCGCGCTGGCCGACGCACCGCCGACCGAGGCGCTGGCTGCGCGGGTGCAGGCCGACGGCAACGACCTGGAAGCCCGCCACCTTCTCGGCATCCGCCACCTGCTGGGTGGCGCCGACGAAGCGGCGCTGGAACAGTTCCTGGAAATGCTCAGGATCGACCGCACCTACCGCGACGGGCTGCCGCGCAAGGCGCTGATCGATGCGTTCCGGGTCGTCGAGGACGAGGACCTGGTCGGTCGTTACCGTCGCCGGATGTCGTCGCTGCTGTTCTGAGTGTCACTGCGCGTTCAGGCAGGTGAAACATGGCCTGCCGGATAATGCGCCGTTCATCGTAGCGATGACGCACGGCACCCCTGCCGTGCCATCTGGGGGATGGAGGGCGCGAGCAATGCCGGGCTCCGGTTCCCGCGACTGAAGGACCGATTGCCCATGATGTTGTTCGACCGACGTGCGTTGCGCCTGACCGTCCTGCTCCAGATCGCGCTGGCGATACTCCCGCTGTCCTGCGCGGCCGCGGCCCATGCCCAGGACTGGACCTACCGCGTACGCCCCGGCGACACCCTGTGGGACCTGGGGACGCGCTACCTCAAGCCGACCGTGTCCTGGGAAGAGCTGCAGAACCACAACGCGGTCGCCAATCCCTACCGCCTGCCGCCGGGCCAGGTGCTGCGCTTCCCCATCGCCTGGCTGCGGGTGGAGCCGGCCCCGGCCCGTGTCGTGGCCGTGCGCGGCCAGGTCGAGGTCAGCGGCGACGGCGGTTCGACGGCCGCCGCCCGCGAAGGCATGCACCTGCCCATCGGCAGCCGCATCCGCACCGGGGCCGATGCCAGCATCACCCTGGCGTTCGCCGACGACTCGCGCCTGCTGCTGCGCGAGAACTCGGAGCTGCAGCTGGACCAGCTCAGCAACTATGGCGCCACCGGCATGGTGGATACCCGCCTGCGCCTGCAGCGCGGCCGCAGCAGCAGCCGGGTCACCCCCGCGCAGGGACCGGCGTCGCGTTACATGATCACCGCGCCCACCGCCACCAGCAGCGTGCGCGGCACCGTGTTCCGGGTCAGCGCCGGGCAGGACGGCAACCCGGCCGCCACCGAGGTGGTCGAAGGCCGGGTGCAGGTGGGCAACCAACATGGCCAGCGCATGGTCGCTCCCGGCCAGGCCACGCTCAGCGCCTCGGCCACGCAGGCGCCGGCGCCGGTGCAGCCGCTGCTGCCCGCGCCCGGGCTCGACCCGGCGCAGCTGCGGCTCGAGCCGCTGCCGCTGCTGGCCGCCTGGCAGCCGGTGCCGCAGGCGCGCGGCTACCGCGTCGAAGTGGTGCGTGCCGATGCGCCCGACATCCTGCTGTTCGCGCGCAACACCCCCGATTCCAGCATCCGCATCGACGACCTGCCGCCCGGGCGGCTGCGCCTGCTGGTGCGCGCGGTCGCCGCCGACGGCGTCGAGGGCCATGACAGCGCGCACGACTTCCAGGTGCCCGACGGCCTGCCGCCGCCGCTGACCACCGCGCCGCTGCACGGCCAGACCCTGGACCAGGCGCACCCGCGTTTCGCCTGGGCGCAGGTCCCCGGCGCCGCCGGCAGCGTGCTGCAGATCGCGCGCGAAGCGGATTTCCGCCAGCCGCTGGCCGAACGCCGCACCGATGCCACCCGCCTGCGCTCGCCCGTCGCGCTCGCGCCCGGCGACTATTACTGGCGCGTCGCCTCGGTGGACGCGCAGGGCCAGGGCGGCCGCTACGGGCAGGCGCTGCCGCTGCGGATCAGCGATGCGCCGCCGGAGCCCGGCCTGCAGCCGGCGCAGGCCGGCAGGGGCCAGCTGACGCTGCGCTGGCAGGCGGGAGCCGAGGGCCAGCGCTATCGCGTGCAGGTGGACCGCCGTGGCGATTTCAGCGCCCCCCTGCTCGACCGCGAAACCACCGCACCGGAGATCACGATGAAGCAGCCCTGGCGCGGCGGCACCCTGCACGTGCGCGTGCAGTACATCGACGACGACGGCTACGCGGGCCCCTTCTCCACCGCCCAGCAGATCCGCCTGCCCTGCAAGCTGTGCTACGGCGCCGGTGCCGGCGCGCTGCTGCTGTTGGCCTTGTGAGGGCCCTCCTGCTGCCCTGGCCGCAGCGGCTGCTGCTGGCCATCGCCCTGGGCGCCCTGGCCGGATGGGCCAGCCAGGCGCGCCTGTTCTGGCAGCAGGATGAGCATGTCTACGACCGGCTGGTGGGGGGCTGGGACTACCCGCCCGACGACCGCCTGGCCATCGTGGCCATCGACGAGCGCAGCCTGCAGCAGCTGGGGCAATGGCCGTGGCCGCGTGGCACCCACGCCCGCCTGCTCGACCGCCTGCACGAGGCCGGGGCCCGCCGCGTCGCACTGGACCTGATGTTCCCCGAGCCGGACCGCAAGGACGCCTCCCAGGACCAGGAACTGGCCGCCGCGATCAAACGCAGCGGCAACGTCGTGCTGCCGGTGCTGGCGGCCGCGGCCGGCGGCGACGCCGTGCCCGAGGAGCTGCTGCCGGTGCCGGTGCTGGCCTCCGTCGCCAGGGGGCTGGCCCATACCGACATCGAGGTCGATGGCGACGGCGTCGCCCGCGGCCTGTACCTGAAGGCGGGCGTGGGCTCGGCCTACTGGCCGGCACTGGGCCTGGCGCTGAGCGGCGGGGATGGCCCGGTCCCGGGCCTGGGCGACCCGGCCCCGGCGGCCGCTTCGCCCTACCAGTGGCGGCGCGACAACTACGTGCGGCTGCGCTACGCCGGGCCGCCCGGCACCTTCCCGCAGGTGTCCTACATCGACGTGCTCGAAGGCCGGCTGCCGCCCGGGCTGCTGCGCGACCGGCTGGTGATCGTCGGCATGACCGCCAGCGGCATCGCCCCGCGCCTGCTCACGCCGACCTCGCGCGAATACTGGATGAGCGGCAGCGAGTACCAGGCCAACGTCGCTTCCATGCTGCTGGGCGGGCACGTGATCCTGCCGTTGCGCCCGCCCGTGCAGCTGGGCGTGGTGGTGCTGCTGGTCGCGCTGTGTGCGCTGGGCATGACCCAGCGCCGGCTGCCGCCGTGGCTGGTCGCGGTGGTGGCACTGGCGCTTCCGCTGCTGCTCAGCGCGGTCCTGCTGCGCGGCTTCAACCTGTGGTTCGCGCCGGCGGCGGCCATCGGCGGCGCGCTGCTGATGCTGCTGGCCTGGGGCCTGTGGCAGATGCGCTACTGGCGTCGCCAGGCCAACCGCGACCCGCTCACCAGCCTGGCCAACCGCATGCGCTTCGAGGAAGCGCTACAGCTGGAATACGAAGCGGCCCGGCGCAGTGGCCGCCCGCTGAGCCTGGCGCTGATCGACGTGGACAACTTCAAGCACTACAACGACACCTTCGGCCACCACACCGGCGACCTCGTGCTGCAGCAGACCGCGCGCATGATCCGCGAGCTGGCGCGGCGGCCGCGCGACCTGGCCGCACGCTTCGGCGGCGATGAATTCGCGCTGGTGCTGCCCGACACCGGCAGCGAGGGCGCGATCCAGCTGATCGACGCCCTCGTCAGCCGCGTGCGCCAGGCCGGCATTGCCGTGGGCAAGGGACGCCAGGCCCGGATCAGCGTCACCATCGGCCTGGCAACCGTCGTGCCCGCTGCCGACGGCGTGCCGGCGCAGCTGTTCCGCGATGCCGACGCCGCGCTCTACCAGGCCAAGGCCGCCGGCCGCGACGGCTACCGGGTGGCGCCACCCGGCTGACCCGCCGCGCACATCCATACGGGTGCGAATGCTAGACTCGATGCCCCGCCCCCGCCGCCACGCCATGAAAGCCAGCACGTTCCGCCTCGGCATCAACCTCTGGCCGCCGTTCCTGTTCACCGGCATCCACGTCACCGACATCGCCGCGGACTACCGCCATGTGCGGGTGGAACTGCGCCAGCGCCCGTGGAACGTCAACTACGTGCGCACACATTTCGGCGGCAGCCTGTTCGCCATGACCGACCCGTTCTGGATGCTGTGCCTGCTGCATAACCTCGGCCGCGACTATTTCGTATGGGACAAGGCCGGCGAGATCGAATTCGTCAAACCCGGCAAGGGCACGGTCGCCACCGAATTCCGGCTCGATACGGCCACGCTCGACGAGGTGCGCGCCGCCACCGCCGATGGCGGCAAGTACCTGCGCTGGTTCGTCAACGACATCCGCGACGCGCAGGGCGAGGTGGTCGCCCGGGTGCGCAAACAGGTCTACGTGCGGCTCAAGCCGGAAGCGCGCCAGCGCGGCGCATAGCCGCGCACGCCGGTGCGCGCCGGGCCCTCCCCGGCGCCTGCCGTGCATCAGTGGCGGGACAAGGCCGGCGGCAAAGGCATGCGCAGGGTGTCCCTGCCATCGCGCCGCGCACGCGAGGCCACTTCCAGCGCGGTGCCATCGGCGGACACGCTGATGGGCCGCTGCGCACCACGCAGCCCGGCCGGAAGTGCGTCCAGGCGTTCGACCAGCGGCCTGTCCGCCCGCTGCGCCGCATGCCCGCGCAGCCACAGCGCCGCATTCAACAGCCGCAGCCGGGCGGCGGTGTCCTGCTGCTGCGCTCCATAGCGGGCATACGCCGGCCCGGCAATGCCGCTCAGGATGCAGCCGACGGCGTTGGCGGCGCATTCCAGCCGCCACACCGACGGCACCGGCGCCGGCGGCAACGGGCGGTCCCCGGCGATGGCCTGCAGGGTTTCCGGCAGGCAGGCCTGGCCCATCGTTTCGGCCACGCGGGCCACGCTCCTGTCGCGGTCGTACAGCAGCTTCGCCGTCTGCGGCGTGACCCACCAGGGCGCATCCTGCGCCAGCTGCGCCACCCTGGGATAGCCGCCGCGCACCATGGCGAATTCTCCCTGCATGCCCGCGCAGTTGCTGGCTTCCTGCGGCGTCAGCGGCGCGAGCGCGGCGGCGCACCCCTCCGGTATCGGCGCATCCACCGGCAATTCGGCCAGCACGTCCGCGAACAGCTCCGCGCTGGCGGCCAGCAGCGCGCCGCCGACCATGCTGGTGAGCAGGCTGTCGCCATGGCCCAGCAGCACGCGCCCGATGCCGGCATCGCGGCACAGCCCGGCCAGTGCGCGCTGGCTGTCGCCCTGCACGTGGGCCAGCGCGTGCGCCGCCAACGGCACGAACAACGGCCGCATGTCCGGCACCGGCGTGGCCGCATCCAGCGGCAGCAGCGACTGGTAGTGGCCATGCGTGGCCAGTTCGTCCATCTGCGCCAGCACGGCGGCCTGCGGCAGCAGGGCCTCGGCCACGGCCTGCGCTTGCCCACGCACCCGCGCCAGGCAGCCTGTGGCCTGCCTGCACAACACCGGATCGAACGGCTCGGTGTTCCCGCCGGCGCCAAGCCGTGGCTTGGCTTCCATCGTTCCCTCCTCCCGCTGGCCACCGCTTTCGAGGGTGTGGGCGGAACCGGCATGCCAACGGAGGTACTCGGCCACATGGGCGTCCACCCGTGCCTGGCGCTGCGCGGGCGTCCCCGCCATGCCCAGCGTGGCGAGCGTGGCGTAGGCGTTGCTGCCCGGCATGTCGCGCGGCGCTTCCAGTACGGCCAACGCGCGCTTCTGCGTCGCCGACAACGGCCACAGCGACGACAGCAGCAGGACCGCCGCCGCCAGCAGCAACACCCCGGCCAGGCCCGCGGCCATCCGTCGCAATACCTTGCCCATGGTCCTACCCTCCCGATGTTTCATGGCACCTCCTTCCCTGGCCGACCGACAGCGCCGGATTGATGAACGATATCCGACGTCGCCCCGCATCGCCCACCCGCAACCGCCATCCCCGGCCAAGCCGCTCACCGCTACAATCCACGCATGTCGCCCGAAGCTCCCCCCGCCCCACACCGTCCCTCCCTGCAGCGGCTGTTCCTGACCGGCCTGCTGACCCTGCTGCCGATCTGGCTGACCTGGGTGGTGATCAAGTTCGTGTTCGTGCTCCTGTCCGGCATCAGCAGCCCGCTGGTGGTGCCGCTGTCCGAACGCATCGCCGCCTCCTTCCCGCATTACCTGGGCTGGGTGCGGGTGGAATGGATGCAGGACGTGTTCGCCCTGCTCGCCACGCTGCTGGTGATCCTGATGGTCGGCGCGCTCAGCCGCCGCATGGTCGGCCAGCGCCTGCTGCGCTGGTTCGGCGCGGTGATCCGCCGCATCCCGCTGGCCAGCGTCATCTACGACAGCGCCAGGAAACTGCTGGACATCCTGCAGACCCAGCCGGGCAGCACGCAGCGCGTGGTGCTGATCGACTTCCCGCACCGCGACATGAAGTCGGTGGGCCTGGTGACGCGCGTCATCCGCGAGCACGGCACCGGCCGCGAGCTGGCCGCGGTGTATGTGCCGACCACGCCCAACCCGACCTCGGGCTATCTGGAGATCGTGCCGGTGGAACTGCTGACGCCGACCGACTGGAGCGTGGACCAGGCCATGAGCTTCATCATCTCCGGTGGCGCGGTGGCCCCGGACAGCGTGCCGTTCACCCGCGCCGGCGACAGATGACAACGCACGAAGCGGTGGCCGGGGACAACGGCATCCGCCCGAACTGGATGACTGGCGCTTTTACTGGTTCGGCGTTCCCCTTCCCTGCTTCCCCGCTCTGAGGCAAGCTCCGGGACTTGTGCGTTTCCGGAACCACCGATGTCCTCCAGCCCGCTTCGCCTTCTCGCGCTTGCCGTAGCCTCCGTCCTGATGTTCTCCGCCGCCACGCCCGCCGAGGCGGCGAAGAAGAAGAGCCAGCGCCCGACCGCGACGCAATCCCGCGCAGCCAAGCCCAAGGCGCGCAGCAGCCGGCCCGCGCCGCGGCCGGCGGCCCGCCCGGCCCGCGCGCCGCTGCCGGTCACCCAGGACAACGCCACCCGCCTGAACCGCCTCTACGATGAATACTGGGATGCGTCGATGCGGCTGAACCCGCTGCAGGCAACGTTCCAGGGCGATCCGCGCTTCAACGACCAACTGCCCAATTTCCTGTCGCCGGCCGCGCGCCAGCAGGCGCACGACTTCATGGTCGAATGGCAGGGCAAGGTGGAGGCGGTGGGCAGGGACGGCCTGCAGGGCCAGGACCTGCTCAGCTACGAGATCTTCGTGCGCGACGCGCATATCTCGCTGGCCGCCGAGCAGTACCCGTCGTGGATGCTGCCGATCAACCCCTACAACAACCTGGCCAGCCTCATCGCGGTACTGGGCTCGGGCGCCGGCGCGCAGCCGTTCCGCACGGTGAAGGACTACGAGAACTGGTCGCGGCGCTCGCTGGGCGTGCCGGCGCTGTTCGACCAGGCCATCGCCAACATGCGCGAAGGCATGGCCGCCGGCGTGGTGCAGCCGCGCGCGCTGATGGAGAAGGTGCTGCCGCAGCTGGACGCGGTGATCAAGCCCAGCGCCGAGGAAAGCATCTTCTGGGCGCCGATCCGCAACATGCCGCAGGACTTTTCCGCCGAGGACCGGGAGCGGCTGAGCGCCGAGTACAAGCGCATGATCGAGTACCGGCTGCTGCCGGCCTACCGCGCCCTGCGCGGCTTCATCGCCACCCAGTACCTGCCCGCCGCGCGCAGCACCGACGGCCTCGGCGCCCTGCCCAACGGCCAGGCCTGGTACGCGCACACCATCGCCGGGCTGACCAGTTCCACGCGCACGCCGGCGGAGATCCACGCGCTCGGCGAGCAGGAGGTCAAGGACCTGCAGGAACGCATCGCCGCGGTGATGAAGGAAGCCAAGATCCGCGGCTCGGCGCAGAAGGCCTTCGCCGCCATGCGCAACGACCGCCAGTTCACCTTCCGCGACGAGGCCGCGCTGCTGGCGCGCTACCGCGAGGTCGGCCAGCAGGTGGACGCGGCGCTGCCGGCGCTGTTCGGCACCCGCCCCAAGGCGGCGCTGGACATCCAGCCGGTGCCGGCCGAACACGCCCTGACCGCCAGCGCCGCCAGCTACCAGCCGCCATCCGCGGCCGACGGCAGCCAGCCCGGCGTGCTGCAGGTCAATACCCGCGACCTGCCCTCGCGCAGGCGCTGGGCGGTGCCGATGCAGTACCTGCACGAAGGCATTCCCGGCCACCACCTGCAGCTGGGCCTGCAGCAGGAACTGTCCACCCTGCCGCGCTTCCGCCGGCTCGGCGGCGACGTCGCCTTCGTCGAGGGCTGGGGCCTGTACGCCGAATCGCTGGGCGATGAAATGGGCATCTACCGCGACCCCTACGACCGCCTCGGCTACCTGCAGACCACCCTGCTGCGCACCGTGCGCCTGGTCGCCGACACCGGTCTGCACGCGGCCGGCTGGAGCCGCCAGCAGGCGATCGACTACATGGTGAAGAACGCCGACATCAGCGCCGCCGATGCCGCCGCGGAAGTGGAGCGCTTCATGGCCCTGCCCGGGCAGACGCTGGCCTACCGCGTGGGCGAGATCAGGATCCGGCGCCTGCGCGAGAAGGCGCAGGCCGCGCTGGGCGGCCGCTTCGACCCGCGCGAGTTCCACAACGAAGTGCTGAAGGACGGCTCGATGCCGTTGGATATCCTGGAAGCCAAGATCGACCGCTGGATCGCCAGCAAGAACAACTGACCCAAGGAGCCGCCATGTTGCCGTGGATGTCCCGACTCGCCCCGCTGTGCCTGTTCGCGTTCTCCACGGTGGCCGGTGCTGCCGCGCCGGTCGCGCCGCCCGACGCCGGTATCGACGGTCTGATGCAGCGCTACGACGGCCGCGTGCCCGGCGCCGCGGTGCTGGTGCTGAAGGACGGGCAGCCGGTGTTCCGCCGCGGCTATGGGCTGGCGGTGGTGGAGGACGGCACGCCGGTCTCGCCGGCGACCAACTTCCGCCTGGCCTCGGTGAGCAAGCAGTTCACCGCCGCCGCCATCCTGCTGCTGGCCGAGGACGGCAAACTGTCCATCGACGACCCGCTGAAGAAGTGGCTGCCCAGCCTGCCGGCAGTGGCCGACGCGATGACCCTGCGACAGCTGCTCAGCCACACCAGCGGCCTGCTCGACTATGAAGACCTCATGGACCCGGCCGACACGCGCCAGGTGCACGACATCGACGTGCTGCACCTGCTGGAGAAGGAGAACCGCACCCTTTTCGCGCCGGGCAGCGGCTACCGTTACAGCAACAGCGGCTACGCGCTGCTGGCGCTGGTCGTCGGCAAGGCCTCGGGCGGCGACTTCGCCGGTTTCCTGCGCCAGCGCATCTTCCTGCCGCTGGGCATGGACGCCACCTTCGCCCACCAGGACGGCGTGGACGAAGTGCCCAACCGCGCCTACGGCTACAGCGAGATCGACGGCCGCTGGCAGCGCACCGACCAGAGCACCACCAGCGCCGTGCTCGGCGACGGCGGCATCTATTCCTCCCTGGACGACCTGGCCCGCTGGGACGCCGCGCTGTACGACGAGCGCCTGCTGCGCCGCGCCTCGCTGCAGCTGGCCTTCAGCCCGGCCACGAAGACGCCGGAACCGGACGTGCCGTTCTACGGCTTCGGCTGGCGCATCAACGGCGACCTGCTGTGGCACAGCGGCGAGAGCATCGGCTTCCGCAACGTGATCCTGCGCTACCCGAAGCAGAAGCTGACGGTGATCGTGCTGACCAACCGCAACGACCCCGAACCCTATCCGCTGGCGCGCGAGATCGCCCGGCGCTGGCTGGAAACGCAACGATGAACCTGCTGGACGGCATCCACCACGTCGCGCTGATCGCGTCCGACTACGCGCGCTCGCGCGACTTCTACACGCGCATCCTCGGACTGGAGGTGGTGGCCGAGCATTTCCGCGCCGAACGCCAGTCCTGGAAACTGGACCTGCGCCTGCCCGACGGCGGCCAGCTGGAACTGTTCTCCTTCCCCGCGCCACCGCCGCGGCCCAGCCGCCCGGAAGCGCGCGGCCTGCGCCACCTCGCCTTCCGCGTGACCGCGCTGGACGCGGCCATCGCCCACCTGCAGGCCGAAGGCGTGGCCTGCGAGCCGGTGCGCGTGGACGAGTACACCGGCCGCCGCTTCACCTTCTTCGCCGACCCGGACGAGCTGCCGCTGGAGCTGTACGAGGACGCGCGCGGGCCATAACGGGACCACGTGCCGATGACGCGGTTCTCAGCGCGGCGGCCGCCGGAAGCCCGTGGGAGCGTCGCATCAACAGGTCGTGCCGCGCACACCCTTGTAGGAGCGGCTTCAGCCGCGAACGCCTTTCTGGCGGAGCGCAGGGCGTTCGCGGCTGAAGCCGCTCCTACGGGAGGTTGTGCGGGCCCGGCAGCGCCCCGTCACGTTCCGCCCGCGGCTGCGTCCCTGGACCTAATGACTTCCGGCGCATTGCCCGGCCTGGCGGCGACCGGAAAGATGCCACATCAACGAAAAGGGGGCTCGTCCATGCTGCAGATCCGCGGTCTGTCCAAAACCTACGCCAATGGCGTGCACGCGCTGAACAACGTCGACCTGGACATTCCGCGCGGCATGTTCGGCCTGCTCGGCCCCAACGGCGCCGGCAAGTCCTCGCTGATGCGCACCCTGGCGACCCTGCAGGAAGCGGACACCGGCAGCGCCGTGCTGACCACCGCCGATGGCGCCAGCATCGACGTGCTGCGCGACAAGGACGCGCTCCGGCGCCGGCTCGGCTACCTGCCGCAGGATTTCGGCGTCTACCCCAAGGTCAGCGCGCTGGACCTGCTGGATCATTTCGCGGTGCTCAAGGGCCTGACCGCGCGCAGGCAGCGCAAGGAGGTGGTCGAAGGGCTGCTGCAGCAGGTGAACCTGTGGGATGCGCGCAAGCGCAGGCTCGGCACCTACTCCGGCGGCATGCGCCAGCGCTTCGGCATCGCCCAGGCGCTGCTGGGCGACCCGCAGCTGGTGATCGTCGACGAACCCACCGCCGGCCTGGACCCGGAAGAGCGCAACCGCTTCCTCAACCTGCTGGCCGAGATCGGCGAGAACGTGGCGGTGATCCTGTCCACGCACATCGTCGAGGACGTCACCGACCTGTGCCCGAACATGGCCATCATGAACAAGGGCCAGGTGCTGCTGAGCGGCAGGCCGGCCGATGCGATCGCGGCGCTGCAGGCGCAGGTCTGGCGCAAGCAGGTCAGCAAGGCCGCGCTGGCCGAGTACGAATCGCGCTTCACCGTGCTGTCCACGCGCCTGGTCGGCGGCCATCCGGTGATCCATGTGTTCAGCGCCGCCCAGCCGGACGCGGGCTTCGCCCCGGTCGAGCCGGGGCTGGAGGACGTCTACTTCCAGCGCCTGCGCCTGCAGGCGCAGGCCGCCTGACGGAGACGGCCCATGACCTTCGCCTTCCTGCGTTTTGAGCTGCGCGAGCAGCTCCGCTCGCCGCTGCTGTGGCTGCTGGCGGCCCTGTTCGCGCTGATCGCCTTCGGTGCCGCCTCCAGCGATGCCGTCCAGATCGGCGGCGGCATCGGCAACGTGCATCGCAATGCGCCGTCGGTGATCGCCACCTTCATGACCTCCTTCACCCTGCTCGGCCTGCTGGTGGTCACGCTGTTCGTCAGCAATGCGCTGCTGCGCGACTTCGAGCTGGGCACCGCCGAACTGGTGTTCTCCAGCCCGATCAGACGCCGCGACTACCTGCTGGGGCGGCTGGGCGCGGCGCTGCTGGCCAGCCTGCTGATGTACCTGGTCATCGCCATCGGCCTGTTCGTCGCCCAGTTCATGCCATGGATCGACGCCGCGCGCCTGGGCCCGGTGTCGCTGCAGCCGTACCTGTGGTCGTTCGTGTACATGGTGCTGCCGAACGTGCTGTTCACCACCGCGCTGCTGGCGGTGCTGGCGGTGACCACCCGCAACATCCTGTGGGTGTACATCGGCGTGATCGTGTTCTTCGTGCTGTACGGCGTCAGCCGCGCGGTCCTGGCCGACATCGACAACCTGCGCCTGTCCTCGCTGCTCGACCCGCTGGGCATGCGCGCGATGGCGCAGGCCATGCGCTACTGGTCGGCCGAAGAACGCAACACCGGGCTGCCCGCCTTCACCGGCTACCTTCTGGAAAACCGGCTGTTGTGGCTGGGCGTGACCGGCGCGCTGTTCGCCGCCACCTTCGCCCTGTTCCGCACCGAACGCAGCGGTACCGGCCGCCGGCGCGGCGGGAAGGCGGGCAGCGCCGCCACCACCGACGCCAGGCGCCCCGCCGTCGTCGCGCCGAGGGTGGCGCCCGCGTTCACCGCCGCCACCGGCTGGAAGCAGCTGCGGCGGCAGGTCGGCTTCGACGCCCTGGGCGTGTTCCGCAGCGCGCCGTTCCTGGTGCTGCTGGTACTGGGCATGGCCAACTTCATCCCCAGCGCGCTGTTCCGCAGGACCCTGTACGGAACGCCCAGCTGGCCGGTGACCTCGCAGATGCTCGAGGCGCTGCAGCAGAGCTACAGCTTCCTGTTGATCATCATCGTGCTGTTCTACGCCGGCGAACTGGTCTGGCGCGAACGCAGCGCGCGCATCGCCGGCATCAGCGATGCCATGCCCGTGCCCAACTGGGTGCCGCTGCTGGGCAAGTTCCTGACCCTGGTCGCCGTGGTCGGCGCGTTCCAGGCCGTGGGCGGGCTCACCGCCATCGCCCTCCAGCTGGGCAAGGGCTACACCCAGATCGAGCCGCTGCTGTATGTGAAGACGCTGGCGCTGGATTCGGTGGTGTACATCCTGATGGGCGGCATGGCGCTGGTGCTGCAGGTGCTGAGCAACAACAAATTCCTCGGCTATGCCCTGCTGGTCCTGCTGCTGATAGGCCAGTCGGTGCTGGGCATGCTCGACTACACCCAGAACCTGTACAACTTCGGCAGCTGGCCGATCGCGCCGTATTCGGACATGAACGGCTATGGCCACTTCCTGGCCGGACAGCTGGCGTTCCAGGGGTACTGGGCGTTGTTCCTGCTGGCGCTGCTGCTGGTCTGCGCCGCGTTGTGGGTGCGTGGCGTCGATTCGGGCCTGCGCCAGCGCCTGAAGCTCGGCCGCCAGCGGCTGCGCGGCCGGCTGGGCGTGGCGCTCGCCACCGCGGTCGTGGCCTTCGCCGCCTGCGGCACGTGGCTGTACTGGAGCACCAACATCCGCAACGAGTTCGTCTCGCCGGACCAGATGCTGGACCGCCAGGCGCGCTATGAGCGCGAGTACCGCAAGTACAGGGACCTGCCGCAGCCGCGCATCATCGCCGTCGACAACACCGTCGACCTGCGCCCGGAAACGCAGTCGGTGCGCATCGACGGCCGCTACCGCGTGCGCAATACCCACGCGGCCGCGATCCCGGCCATCCACGTGGTGATGGGCGAGGACCGCACGCTGGCCAGCATCGAACTGGGCGGCGCCAGGCTGACCACGCACGACGAGGAACTGGGCTACCGCATCTACACGCTGGACAGGCCGATGCAGCCGGGCGAGGAACGCGACATCACCTTCACCGTTGACATCCACCCCACCGGCATCACCGCCGACCAGGCGCAGAGCCGCATCGTCGGCAACGGCAGCTTCTTCAACAGCCGCGTGCTGCCGGCGTTCGGTTACGACACCGGCGCGGAGATCAGCGACCGCAACGAACGCCGCAAGCGCGGCCTGGGCGAACCCACGCGCATGCCGAAGCTGGAGGACCAGGCCGCACGCGCCAACACCTACATCTCCAACGACGCGGACTGGCTGGACTTCCGCACCACGTTCTGCACCGCCCCGGACCAGATCGCGCTGGCGCCGGGCTACCTGCAGAAGGAATACCAGCGCGATGGCCGCCGCTGCTTCGACTACGCCATGGACCGGCCCATGCTGAACTTCTACGCCTACCTGTCGGCACGCTGGGCGGTGAAGAAGGCGGCGTACAAGGACATCCCGATCGAGGTCTATTACGACCCCAAGCACCCGTACAACGTGGACCGGATGATCGAGGGCGTGCAGAAGT
This sequence comes from Stenotrophomonas sp. Steno-Z2, assembly GCF_056393235.1. Taxonomy (NCBI): domain Bacteria; kingdom Pseudomonadati; phylum Pseudomonadota; class Gammaproteobacteria; order Lysobacterales; family Lysobacteraceae; genus Stenotrophomonas; species Stenotrophomonas sp. Steno-Z2. The sequence goes on from NZ_JBWJOY010000006.1 coordinate 96,244, forward strand.
CGCTGGCGTATTACGAGGCCAACTTCAGCCCGTACCAGCACCGCCAGGTGCGCATCATCGAGTTCCCGGGCTACCAGTCGTTCGCGCAGAGCTTCGCCAACACCATTCCCTACTCCGAATCGATCGGCTTCATCGCCGACCTGCGCGACAAGGACAACATCGACTATGTGTTCTACGTCACCGCGCACGAGGTCGCGCACCAGTGGTGGGCGCACCAGGTGATCGGCGCCAACGTGCAGGGTGCGACCGTGCTGTCCGAGTCGCTGTCGCAGTACTCGGCGCTGATGGTCATGGAGAAGGAATACGGCCGCGGCCACATGCGCCAGTTCCTGAAGGACGAACTGGACAGCTACCTGTCCGGGCGCGGCGGCGAGGACGTGGAGGAACTGCCGCTGTACCGGGTCGAGAACCAGCAGTACATCCATTACCGCAAGGGCTCGGTGGCGTTCTACCGGCTGCGCGAGGAAATGGGCGAGGACGCGCTGAACCGGGCGCTGGCGCGCTTCCTGCAGGCCAAGGCCTTCCAGCAGCCGCCGTACACCACCTCGGCCGAACTGCTGGACTTCATCCGCGCCGAGGCCAGGCCGGAGCAGCAGGCGCTGATCACTGACCTGTTCGAGAAGATCAGCTTCTACGACAACCGCGTGGTCGATGCGACCGCGAAGCGGCGCGCCGACGGCCGCTACGACGTGACCCTGAAGCTGCACGCCGACAAGCGTTACGCGGACGGGATCGGCAAGGAGACGCCCGGCACGCTCGACGACTGGATCGAGGTCGGCGTGTTCGCCAAGGGCCCGTCGGGCAAGGAACGCGACGAGAAGGTGCTGTACCTGCAGCGCCACCACATCACCGCGGCGGCGCCCGAGCTCACCGTGACCGTGGACGGGCGCCCGGACGAGGCCGGCTTCGACCCCTACAACAAGCTGATCGACCGGGTTTCGGCCGACAACCGCAAGCGGATCACGTTGCAGTGAGACACCCCGCCGGCCGCTGACCGGAGTGCTGCGGTGCGGATTCCGTACCGCAGCGAATGGGTATACATTCGCCTGCAACCGGCAACGCCGGACCACGACATCCGCCCTGGGAGGGGACACATGCGCAAGACCTTCAAGACCCTGTTGCTGGCCCTGCCGCTGGCCATGGCCGGCATCACCGCCGCGCAGGCCGACAACACCAGCGCCGAGGGCCGCTGGCGCCAGATCGATCCGGATACCCAGCGCGCCAAGTCCATCGTCGAGATCAGCCGCGCCAGCAACGGCACCCTGCACGGCCGCATCGTCGAACTGCTCAACCCGAGCCGCCCCAACCCGACCTGCGACAAGTGCAGCGACGACCGCAAGGGCAAGCCGATCACCGGCATGGAGATCATCCGCGGCATGCGCGCCGACGGCGCCAACAAATGGAGCGGCGGCAGCATCCTCAAGCCCGACGAGGGCAAGGTCTACAAGTCCGAGATGGAACTGATCGAAGGTGGCGCCAAGCTGAAGGTTTCCGGCTGCGTCCTGTTCATCTGCAAGTCGCAGACCTGGGAACGCATGTAAGGCCCGCCGTCCCTGCTGCTCCCGCGAAACCCGGCCCCGGCCGGGTTTTCGCATATCCGGTGGCCGGTTTTCCGGCCGCCGTGGCACGGCATGCGATAATCCGCGGTCCCCTCGTTCCCCCCAACGGCCATGACCCGTACCGCGCTCGTCACCAACGCCCTGCCCTATGCCAACGGCCCGCTGCACCTGGGCCACCTGGTCGGCTACATCCAGGCCGACATCTGGGTGCGCGCGCGCCGGCTGATGGGCGGCAAGGTCTGGTACGTCTGCGCCGACGACACCCATGGCACGCCGATCATGCTGGCCGCGGAAAAGGCCGGGGTGAGCCCGGAAACCTTCATCGCCAACATCCAGGCCAGCCACGAGCGCGATTTCGCCGCCTTCGGCGTGGCATTCGACCACTACGACTCGACCAACTCGGCCGCCAACCGCGAGCTGACCGAGGCGCTGTACAACAGGCTCGACGCCGCCGGCCACATCAGCCGGCGCTCGGTGGCGCAGTTCTACGACCCGGCCAAGGGCATGTTCCTGCCCGACCGCTACATCAAGGGCACCTGCCCGAACTGCAAGTCGCCGGACCAGTACGGCGACAACTGCGAGGTCTGCGGCGCCACCTACGGCCCGACCGACCTGATCGACCCGAAGTCGGTGGTGTCCGGCGCGACGCCGGAGATCCGCGACTCGGAGCATTACTTCTTCGAGGTGGGCCGCTTCCAGGACTTCCTGCGCGACTGGCTGGCCGGCGACGTGGCCCTGCCGGGCGTCAAGGCCAAGCTGGCCGAATGGCTGGACGCCGAGGGCGGCCTGCGCGCCTGGGACATCTCCCGCGACGCGCCCTATTTCGGCTTCGAGATTCCCGGCGCCCCGGGCAAGTACTTCTACGTGTGGCTGGACGCGCCGATCGGCTACCTGTCCAGCTTCCGCAACCTGTGCGCGAAGACCGGCGACGACTTCGACGCGGTGCTGGCCGCCGGCAGCGACACCGAGCTGCACCACTTCATCGGCAAGGACATCGTCAACTTCCACGGCCTGTTCTGGCCGTCGGTGCTGCACGGCGCCGGCCTGCGCGCGCCGACGAAGCTGCACGTCAATGGCTACCTGACCGTGGACGGCGCCAAGATGAGCAAGTCGCGCGGCACCTTCGTCATGGCCCGCACCTACCTGGACGTGGGCCTGGCGCCGGAAGCGCTGCGCTACTACTTCGCCGCCAAGTCCTCCGGCGGCGTGGACGATCTGGACCTGAACCTGGCCGACTTCACCGCACGTGTGAACGCCGACCTGGTCGGCAAGTTCGTCAACCTGGCCAGCCGCTGCGCCGGTTTCATCTCCAAGCGTTTCGACGGCCGCCTGGCCGACGCGCTGCCGGACCCGGCCCAGTACGACCGCTTCGTCGCCGCGCTGGCGCCGGTGCGCGAAGCCTACGAGCGCAACGACCCGGCCGCCGCGATCCGCCTGACCATGGCGCTGGCCGACGAGGCCAACAAGTACATCGACGACACCAAGCCGTGGGTGATCGCCAAACAAGAAGGCGCCGACGCCGAACTGCAGGCGGTCTGCACCCAGGGCCTGAACCTGTTCCGCGTGCTGGTCGCCGCGCTCAAGCCGGTGCTGCCGGCCACCGCGCAGCAGGCCGAAGGCTTCCTCAACGCGCCGATGCACGGCTGGGGCGACATCGCCGCCCCGCTCACCGCCCACACCATCGCGCCCTACGTGGCGCTGTTCACCCGTATCGACCCCAAGATGATCGACGCCATGACCGACGCCTCCAAGGACACCCTGACCTCCCCGCCCGCCGCCGAGGCCAAGCCGGCCAAGGCCGAAAAGCCCGCCAAGGTCGAAGCGAAGGTGGAGGCCAGCGCCGAAGGCGAGGCACCGGCGTACATCGGCATCGACGATTTCGCCAAACTCGACCTGCGCATCGGCAAGGTGATCGAATGCGGCTTTGTCGAAGGTTCGGACAAGCTGCTGCGCTTCCTGCTCGACGCCGGCGACCTGGGCCAGCGCCAGATCTTCTCCGGCATCCGCGGCAGCTATGGCGAGCCGGAAAAGCTGGTGGGCCGCAGCGTGGTGTTCATCGCCAACCTGGCGCCGCGCAAGATGCGCTTCGGCCTGAGCGAGGGCATGATCCTGTCGGCCGGCTTCGACGGCGGCGCGCTGGCGCTGCTGGATGCCGACGCGGGCGCCCTGCCCGGCATGCCGGTGCGGTGAGGCGGGGACCGGGGAAGGGGGAGAAGGGAATGATGCAACGCCGGTACGGATGATCCATGTCAGGTTCAAAGCCTGCTTCACAACCGACCTTTCAAGCGCGCCCCGCCCCTTCATTCCCGCCTCCCACCTCCCCGCTCCCCATGGAACTGGCCCTGTTCGATTTCGACCACACCATCACCACCTGCGACACCTACGGCCGCTTCCTGCGGCGCGTGGCCACGCCCGAGCAGCGTGCGCAGGCGTGGTGGCGGGTCGGGCCGTGGCTGCTGGCCTACCGCCTGAAACTGATCCCGGCCGGGCGCATCCGCCGCCGCGTCACCGCGCAGGTGTTCGCCGGCCGCCATGCCGGCGAGATCGCGCAGATGGCCGCCGACTATGCGCGCGACCACCTGCCGGGCATGATGCGCCCGGAGATGCTGGAGCAGATCCAGTGGCACAAGGCGCAGGGGCATACCGTGGCGGTGGTCTCGGCGTCCATCGATCTGTACCTGCAGGCCTGGTGCGACGAGCTGGGCCTGCGCCTGATCTGCAACCGGCTGGAAGCGCGCGACAATCGCCTGACCGGTCGCTACGTCGACGAAGACTGCGGCCCGCGCAAGGTGGCGCACATCCGGCGCATGTTCGATCTGGGCGCGTTCCAGCGCATCCATGCCTACGGCGACAGCGGCGAGGACAAGCCGATGCTGGCGCTGGCGCACGAGCGCTGGTACCGCGGCAGGCCGGTGTCCTGAGCCCTTCATTCCCACGCCACATGCACGACATGCCGGACAACCTGATCGAACGCCTGGACCGGGTGCTGCCGCAGACCCAGTGCGGGCAATGCGGCTACGACGGCTGCCGTCCGTACGCCGAGGCGATGGCGCGCGGCGAGGCGGGCATCGACCACTGCCCGCCCGGCGGCGATGCCGGCGCACGCACGCTGGCGCGCATCCTCGGGGTGCCGGCGCGGCCCTTCGACCGCAGCCGTGGCGAGCACAAACCGGCGCAGGTGGCGGTCATCGTCGAAGCCGACTGCATCGGCTGCACCAAGTGCATCCAGGCCTGCCCGGTGGACGCCATCGTCGGCGGCGCCAAATACATGCACACCGTGCTGGCCGACCTGTGCACCGGCTGCGAGCTGTGCATCCCGCCCTGCCCGGTGGACTGCATCGTGCTGGAGCCCGCGCCGGCGCGTCCGTAGAAGCCCCGGGCGCGATGGGTACTCCCCCGCGGGATCGCAGGGATTCCGATGCACGCAGGAGCGGCTTCAGCCGCGATGAGGCTTTCCCGCGATTCATCACAGGCACGGATCATCGGGAAGGCTCCTTTCGCGGCTGAAGCCGCTCCTGCCGTCCTCGATGACGCGCCGCGCTATGGCAGCCGCTGCAGCTCCCACGCGCGGTGGATGCGCGCGTTGCGCTCGAAATCCGGGCCGATGGTCCTGGCGCTGATCTCGCGGCAGCGCGCGAATCCGGCAATGGCATTTTCTTCCAGCTTGAAGCGGCGGAAGTTGTTGGAGAAATACAGCACGCCGCCCGGCGCCAGCCGCGCCACCGCCGCGCGCAGCAGGCGCAGCTGTTCGCGCTGCACGTCGAAGTCCTCGGCGCGCGCGGAGTTGGAGAAGGTCGGCGGGTCGCAGAAGATCACGTCGTACTGGCCCTGTTCGGCTTCCAGCCACTGGATCGCATCGGCCTGCACCAGCTGGTGGCGGCTTCCGCCCATGCCGTTCAGCGCCAGGTTGTCGGCGCACCACTGCAGGTAGGTGCCGGACAGGTCGACGCTGGTGGTCGAGGCCGCGCCGGCCACCGCCGCTTCCACGCTGGCCACGCCGGTGTAGCAGAACAGGTTGAGGAAGCGCTTGCCGCGCGCCTGTTCGGCCATGTGCCGGCGCAGCGGGCGGTGGTCCAGGAACAGGCCGGTGTCCAGGTAGTCGAACAGGTTCACCCGCAGCAGCGCGTCGTTCTCGCGCACCAGGATGAACTCGCCGCGCTGTTCGAAGCGGCCGTACTTGCTGCCGCCCTTGCCGCGCTCGCGCGATTTCAGCGCCACCTGCTCGGCCGGCACCTCGAACACCTCGCGCGCGGCGGCCAGCAGTTCGTTGCGGCGGCGGCGCACGTCGGCGTCGGGAATCGCGGCCGGCGCGGCGTATTCCTGCACGTGCAGGAAGGTGCGCCGCTTGCCGCCGTCCTCCTGGTAGACGTCGATCGCCGCCGCGTATTCGGGCAGGTCGGCGTCGTAGGCGCGGAAGCAGCTCACGTTCTCCCGCGCGCGCCAGCTCTTGAACTTCTTCAGGTTCTTGCGCAGGCGGTTGGCCACCATCTGCGCGCCCTCGCTGAGTTCGCGCGGGCGGCCGTCGTCCGCGCGCCCGGCCACCGCGATGGAGTCACAGACGATCAGCGTGCATTCGATGGCGCCGTTGAACAGCTGGTAGGTCCTGCGCGCGCGCAGGCCGGTGGCGAAGGCCAGCTCGGCATTGCCGCACAGCAGGCTGGCGCGCCACTGCGGCACCGCCTGCTTCAGCGCATCGCCAAGACGACGGTACAGCGCGGCATCGGCGGCCAGGCGTTCGTCATAGGGCGGGTTGCAGACCACGCAGCCGGTTTCCTGCGGCGGCACCTGCATGTCGGCCACGTCGCGCACACCGAACCAGATCGCCTCGCCGACGCCGGCCTCCTCGGCGTTCTGCTTGGCCGCGCGGATCGCCTGCGGGTCGAGGTCGCTGCCGTGGATGACCTGCTTCAGCGCGGCGCGGCCGACGCGTTCGCGCTCGCGCGCCTCGGCCACCAGTTCGCGCCACTGCGCCTGGTCGAAACCGCGCCAGCGGCTGGGCGGCAGGCTGCCGTGGCGCTGCAGGCCGGGCGCGACGTCGGCCGCCATCAGCGCGCCCTCGATCAGCAGCGTGCCGCCACCGCACATCGGGTCGAGCAGGCCGCCGCCTTCGGCGTGGATCTTCGGCCAGCCGGCGCGCAGCAGCACCGCGGCGGCCAGGTTTTCCTTCAGCGGCGCGTCGTTCTGCGCCAGGCGCCAACCGCGCCGGTGCAGCGAACCGCCGCCGAGGTCGATGGAAATCGTGGCCCGGCCCTTGCGCAGCGACAGGTTGATGCGCACGTCCGGCAACTCGACGTTCACCGACGGCCGCTCCAGTCCTTCCGCGCGCAGGCGGTCCACCACCGCGTCCTTGATCCGCTGCGCGGCGAAGCGCGCGTGGGTGATGGCGGTACCGGACACATGCGCATCGACCGCCAGGGTCAGCTCGGCATCGAGATGCTCTTCCCACGGCATCGCCAGCACGCCGTGGTACAGCGCGCCCTCGTCCGGGCAGTCGAATTCGACCAGCGGCCACAGCACCCGGCTGGCCAGGCGCGACCACAGCACCACGCGCTGCGCGTCGCGCAGGTCCCCTTCGGCGTTGACCCCGGCGATGGTGGCGGTGGCCTTGGGCAGGCCCAGCGCCAGCAGTTCGTCGGCCAGGAGGTACTCCAGGCCCTTGGCGCAGGAAACGAAGAATTTCACGGGGGACATCACGGGGGAACGGCAACGGGCCGGGGGCGCCATTGTACGGGGCCGGGCCGCGGCACCGGGCAGCCGGCGACGGCCTGCGCGGGCGACGTAAAGGCGGGGCTTGCTCGCATGGGCTTCACCGGGAAGGCATCGTGCGGGGCGAACCCCGCGTCACAACGTCTGCAGCAGGGCCTCGAATTCGCGCGCCGAAGCCTCGACATGGTTCTCAAGGCGATGGCCGTCGTCGACCAGCAGCAGCCGTGCGGCGCGGGCCTGCGCCCACTCGATCACCGCCGTCGGCGCGATCAGTTCATCGCGCCAGGCATGGACCACGCTGGTCGGCACGGGCGCTGCGTCCAGCGCCGGCATCGGCCCCATCTTCGTCGGCGGCACCATCAGGAACAGCCCGCGCACCGGCACGTGCAGCGAGGCGATGGCCGAGATATAGGCGCCGAGGCTGGAACCGGCCAGCACCACCGGGCCGCGCGCGGCGGCCTCGCCGGCCAGGCGGATCAGCCGCTGCAGGCGCCCGGGCACGTCGCCCACCTCGCTGACCGCGCGGCGCGCGTCCAGGTCGGTGTAGTCCGGGCGCTCGTGGGTCCAGCCCAGGCGCTGCGCCACGTCGGCCAGCGCGGTGACCTTGGTCGCCTCGGGACCGCTCTCGAAACCGTGGGAAAGAATGCAGTGGCCGCGGCTCATGGAACACCGGAAGACGAAGCGGAACGGGGCGGCAATGCTAGCATCCGCCGATGCACGCCATGCCCGCCATCCACCTCGCGCCCCTGCCCTACGAGCCGCTGCTGCCGCTGCGCGAGCCGGCGGCGGTCGACCTGGTGGTGATCCACTGCACCGAGCTGCCGGACCTGGCGATGGCGCGCGAATACGGCGAGCGCGTGCTCTACGACAGCGGCACCGGCAACAGCGGCCATTACTACATCGACCGCGACGGCAGCATCCACCAGTACGTCGCGCCCGAACGCAGCGCCCACCACGTGCGCGGCATCAACCCGCGCGCGCTCGGCATCGAACTGGTCAACAGCGGCCGCTATCCGCACTGGCTGGATTCGCGCCACCAGGCGATGGACGAGCCGTATGCGCAGGCGCAGCTCGATGCGCTGGTCGCGCTGCTGCGCTGGCTGCCGCAGCGCCTGCCGGCGCTGCGCTGGATCGCCGGCCACGAGGACCTGGATACCGAACAGGTGGCGGCCAGTGACAATCCCTCGCTGTCGGTGCCGCGCAAGCGCGACCCGGGACCGCGGTTCCCGTGGAATGAGGTGCTGGCGGCGATCCCGCTGCACCGCCTGCCGGTAACCCCGTAGGAGCGGCTTCAGCCGCGATGGGGCCTGCCCGAAACCGCCTGCACGGCAGCGCCGCCCTCCATCACCGGATTGCAATGGGACACCCCGTCGCGGCTGAAGCCGCTCCTACGGGCGCGCCACCGGGCGCGAGGGGTCGGACGACCAGCCGCTCCACGAATCGGCGAACACCCGCGCACCCGTCAGCCCTGCGATCTCGAAGGCCAGCAGCAGGTGGCAGGCGGTGACGCCGGAGCCGCACATCATCACCGCCTCGCCCGGCGCGTGGGCGCCCAGCAGCGGTTCCAGTTCGGCGCGCAGTTCCGCCGCCGGGCGGAAACGGCCATCGCGCAGATTGAGCGCGAACGGGCGGTTGAGCGCGCCGGGCACATGGCCGGCGACGCGGTCCAGCGGCTCGACCTCACCGCGGTAGCGTTCGCCGGCGCGGGCGTCGATCAGCCAGCCCGGCGCCTGCGACAGGCGTGCGGCGATCTCCTCGGCGCTGGCCACCTGGGCGAGGTCGAAGCGCCCCGGATACGGCGGCAACGCCGGCACCTGCACCGCGTCGGCCACCACCGGCTGGCCCGCGGCCTGCCAGGCCGCCAGCCCGCCGTCGAGCACCGCGACCCGGCGATGGCCGATCAGCCGCAGCAGCCACCACAGCCGCGCGGCCGCCATGCTGCCGTCGCCGGCGTCGTAGACCACCACCTGCGTGTCCGGGCCGATGCCCCAGCGCCCCAGCGTGGCGGCGAAGGCGTCGCTGTCCGGCAGCGGATGACGGCCATGGCCCTGCCGCGACAGGTCGGAAAGATCGCGGTTGAGATCGGCGTAGACCGCGCCGGGCAGATGCCCTGCCGCGTACTGCGCGGCGCCGGACTGCGGATCGGCCAGCGAGAAGCGCGCGTCCACGACCCGCGTGGCGGTACTGGCGGTGGCGCGCGCATCGACCAGGCGCGGCGGCGCGGCAGCCAGGGCGGCGGCAAGCGGGGCCACGTCCACCAGCGTGGTCCACGGCGGGTCGATGGCATTCATGGGGTCTGCTCCAGTCGGCGACGCAGGTTGTAGAGGATGGCCGCGGTCGCGCCCCAGATGCGCTGGCCCGGCCAGGTGTATTCGAGCACGTGGCGGATGCGGCCACGGTGGTCGATCTCGACCTGGCGCAGGTTGGCCGGGTCCATCAGGAAATCCAGCGGCACTTCGAATACCTCGGCCACTTCCGCCGGCTGCGGTACCGGCACGAACGCCGGGTCGATCACCGCCACCAGCGGGGTGACGCGGAAACTGGAAATGGTGACGAACGGGTCCAGGTAGCCCAGCGCCTGCACCCGCTCGGCGGGCAGCGCGATTTCCTCGCCGCTCTCGCGCAGCGCCGCGGCCGCCGGGTTGCGGTCGCCCGGCTCGATGCGCCCGCCGGGGAAGCCGACCTGGCCGCCATGGTTGCGCAGCGTCTCGGTGCGGCGGGTGAGCAGCACCTGCACGCCCTGCGGCCGCGGCACCAGCCCGGCCAGCACCGCCGCCTCGGCCGGCGGGCCGGGCGGCAGCAGGTCAGCCAGTTCGCCGTAGTTCCAGCCCTTGTCGCTGGGCGCGCTGGCCAGCGGGTTCAGCGCGCGCAGCAGGCGTTCATGCCCGGGCAGCGTGGCGGCCAGCGAACCGGCCTCCAGCGCGCGCGCCGGCAGCACGTCCCGCATCAGTTGCTGGCGGTGTTGCTCGCTCATGCGCATCCAGCCGGCGATCTCCTCGCCCGTGCGCTGGCAGCCGCGGCAGCGGCCGCCGCCGTCCAGCGAGCAGATTCCGATGCAGGGACTGGAAATGGCACGGCGCACGGCATCCATCGGTCACGACACTCCAAGCCTACTGCAATCGCCCGCAACGCGATCGCGCTGCAGGGCCGGCCGGCCACGGAACGGCAGGCCGCACAAACGAAAAACGCGCCGGTGGAGGCCACCGGCGCGTCGTTCCGTCACTTGCTGGTTACTTGACGCTGACCAGCTTGATCTCGAACTGCACGGCCACGTTCGGCGGGAACGGGGTGCGCGGGTCGGCGCCGTAGGCCTTCTCCGGCGGCAGGGTGACTTCCCACTTGGCGCCGGTCGGCATCTGCAGCAGGGTCTCGCGCATGGCCTGCATTTCCACTTCGCTGACCTTGATCGACGGGATCTGCTGGGCCGGGCGGGCCTCCTGCGGACGCTGGCCGTACGGGAACGGACCGGCCACTTCCAGCGCGACGGTGCTGGCCTGGGTCGGCTTGGCGCCGGCGCCGGCTTCGATCACGCGGTACTGCACGCCGCTGGGCAGGGTCTGCACGCCGGCCTTGGCCTTGTTGGCGGCAATGAACTGGTCGCTGCGGGTCTTGTTCTCGGCGGCGGCCTTTTCGTACTCGGCCTTGGCGGCCTCGGCGCGGCCCTGCTCGCGGCGCTGGAACGCCTCGACGGCCGGCTTGAGCTGGTCGCTGGTGATCGCCGGCTGCTTCTTCGCGTAGGCGTCCTGCAGGCCCTTGACCACCGAGGCGATGTCCAGCTGTTCGCCGCGGGCGGTGAGCTCGGCCAGGTTGTTGCCGTAGTCGTATCCGAAGTAGTAGCTCAGCTTGCCCTTCTCGGACGAGACGTCCTGGGCGATTGCAGTGCCGGTGAGGGCCAGGGCGGCCACGGCGACCGCGATAGAACGCAACTTCATCAAACAGTTCTCCAGGAAAGATGTCTCAGGGCAACCATGCCGCTAGAGGCGACGGGTTAGGATAGCCGCCACAACGGCGGACCGCCACTGACGACAAGGGCTTCTGACCAACGGTCATGGCCGGAGTTCCCCGATTACCTTTTCTTAACTTTTTCCTGGAGTCAGCATGTCCGACGCACCGGTTTCCATCAGCACCCGCGATGGCGTGCGCACCCTCACCGTGCAGCGCCCGGAGAAGCTCAACGCGCTCAACCGCCAGACCCTGGAGGCGCTGGACGCCGCCTTCGCCGAGGCCGCCGGGGCCGCGGACGTGCGGGTGGTGGTCCTGACCGGCGCCGGCGCCAAGGCCTTCGTGGCCGGCGCCGACATCGCCGAGATGAACAGCCTCACCCCGGTGCAGGGGCGCGACTTCTCGCTGCTCGGCCAGCGCCTGATGCGGCGCATCGAGCGCCTGCCCAAGCCGGTGATCGCGATGGTGAACGGTTTCGCCCTGGGCGGCGGCCTGGAACTGGCGATGGCCTGCCACCTGCGCATCGCCGCCGACAGCGCCAAGGTCGGCCAGCCGGAGATCAACCTCGGCCTGATCCCGGGCTTCGGCGGCACCCAGCGCCTGCTGCGCCTGGCCGGCCGCGCCGCCACCCTGGAGCTGTGCCTGCTGGGCGCGCCCATCGACGCCGCCCGTGCCCAGCAGTTGGGCATCGTCAACCGCGTGGTGCCGGCCGCCGAACTGGAGGCCGAAACCCTGAAGATCGCCACGCAGCTGGCCAACGCCGCGCCGCTGGCCCTGCGCGGCATCCTCGACGCGGTCAACGTCGGCGGCGAATGCGCCATCGAGGAAGGCCTGGAGTACGAAAGCGCGCAGTTCGGGCTGATGTTCTCCACCCAGGACATGCGCGAAGGCACCGGCGCCTTCCTCGAACGCCGCAAGCCGGAATTCCGCAACTGCTGATCCGCGCCGCGATGCCCGTTCCTTCCGCCTCCCCCCGCCAGTTGCTGCAGTACGTACTGGATGACGACCTGGACGCCGCGCTGGACGCCGGCCTGATGGACTACGTGCCGCAGCCCGGCGACGCGGCGCTGGACCCGCAGCAGCCGGACCTGCCACGGCAGCTGGCGCAGGCGCAGCAGCGCCTGCGCGACGCCTGGGCCGCGCGTGGACGCCACCGCGCCCGTGCCGCGCGCCTGGCGCGCCGCGCCGCCGAGCGCGAGGCGCGGCGCGCACCGCCGCCCGTGCCGGACCGCACACCCGCCCTGCCGGCGGCGGCCGCGGCGATCCTGGCCCGCGCCCAGGCGAAAGCCAGGAAAGAGTGAAGAGGAACCAGTGAAAGCAAAGGCCACGACAAACGCCACCGTCAAAGCGGATGCGGGCGCCGCACAGGCGAAACAGGCGAAGAAGCAGCGCGCTTCCCTCCCGCGTTCCCCTGCACCCGCTCCCCGCTCCAGGCGCATGACCCGCGAAGAGGTGCGCGAGATGTTCACGCGCCTGCGCGAACTCAACCCGCATCCGACCACCGAGCTGGAATACAGCACGCCGTTCGAACTGCTGGTGGCGGTGACGCTGTCGGCCCAGGCCACCGACGTGGGCGTGAACAAGGCCACGCGCAGGCTGTTCCCGGTGGCCAACACCGCGCAGGCCATCCTCGCGCTGGGCGAGGAAGGGCTCAAGCCCTACATCTCCACCATCGGCCTGTTCAACGCCAAGGCGAAGAACGTGATCGCCGCCTGCGCGATCCTGGTCGAGAAGTACGGTGGCGAAGTGCCTGCCGACCGCGCCGCGCTCGAAGCCCTGCCCGGCGTCGGCCGCAAGACCGCCAACGTGGTGCTCAACACCGCCTTCGGCGAACCGACCATGGCGGTGGACACGCACATCTTCCGCGTCTCCAACCGCACCGGCCTGGCGCCGGGCAAGGACGTACGCGCGGTGGAGGACGGGTTGTTGAAGGTGATTCCGGCCGAGTTCCTGCAGGATGCGCATCATTGGTTGATCCTGCATGGACGTTATGTGTGCAGGGCGCGTAAACCAGACTGCCCGCAGTGCGTCATCCGCGACCTGTGCCACTACAAGGACAAGACCGTCGCCTGACGGCGGCAACATGGCCAGCCGCGGCCGCGGCATCACCCCGATGGCGCCGATCCGTCGCTGCGGGCCGGCGCGCAAGCCGGACTGCCCGCAGTGCGTCATCCGCGACCTGTGCCACTACAAGGACAAGACCGTCGCCTGATGCGGCGGCATGGCCAGCCGCGGGCGCGGCATCGACCCCGATGGCGCCGATCCGTCACTGCGGGCCGGCGCGCAAGCCGGACTGCCCGCAGTGCGTCATCCGCGACCTGTGCCACTACAAGGACAAGACCGTCGCCTGATGCGGCGGCATGGCCAGCCGCGGGCGCGGCATCGACCCCAACGGCGCCGATCCGTCACTGCGGGCCGGCGCGTTGACTGCCATCTGCACGACACCTGCCGGTAACAGCGGGCCCGTCCAATATGCCAGGGTGGGCGCGGCGGCAACCGGCGCGCGTCGCCGGACTGTCATATTTACGCAATCCTTACGCTTTAGGCTGCGCAGCATCCTCAACCTGCCTGCAAGGCTACCCACCCCATGAAACTGCATCGCCAACTCCTTACTGCGGCCGTCGCCGCGGCACTGTTCGCGCCGGCTGCTCACGCTGAAGTCGCCATCGACGTCATTGGCGGTTCCGAAATCACCTTCGAGGGCCTGGTGCAGGCCGATGGCAACTGGTTCAGCAACGACAAGGCCGATCTCAACGGCACCACCGGCCTGAACGGCAAGAACAGCGAGTTCGAGCTGCGCCGCGCCGAGCTGGTGCTCAAGGGCAAGGGCCCGGGCAACATCGAGTGGGTGGTGGGTTACGACGCCAAGGCCGACAAGTTCCTGGACACCAACCTCAAGTACAAGCTGGGCGGCGACGCCAACCACTACCTGCAGGCCGGCCAGTTCAAGCAGCCGAACAGCCTGGAAGAGCTGTCCAGCACCAAGAACAACGATTTCATCTCCAAGGCCACGGTGACCAATACCTATGCCGTCGCCCGCCGCCTCGGTGTGGGCTACAGCATCGGCGATGCCGACTGGTCGGTGACCGCGTCGGCCTTCGGCCGCGAGCTGACCCGCAAGCTGGCCCATGGCAGCGGCTACGGCGTGCGCGGCACCTTCGCCCCGATCAACGAGAAGGGCAACATCCTGCACTTCGGCCTGAGCTACGCCGATTACGACACCGACGCCGATACGCTGCGCCTGCGCGCCCGCCCCAACGCCGACCTGGCCACCGTGCGCCTGGTCGACAGCGGCGACCTCAAGGACACCGACCGCATCGGCACGCTCGGCGCCGAGGCCATGTACGTGCACGGCCCGTTCAAGGCCCAGGGCGAGTACTACAGCGCCAAGGTCAAGCGTTACGACCACGGCAACTACACCAGCGACGGCTACTACGTCAGCGGCGTGTGGAACGTCACCGGCGAGACCTGGGGCTACAAGGGCGGCACCCCGAGCCTGGGCCTGCCGGACGAACCGGGCCGCGGCATGTGGCAGCTGGGCGCGCGCTTCGACCACATCGACCTGAACGATGGCGGCCTGCGCGCACCGGCCGTCGCCGGCGGCGCCCCGCTGGTGGACGGCGTGCTGGGCGGCAAGATGGACATCTGGACCGTCGGCGCCAACTGGTACTGGCGCTCCAACTTCAAGGCCTCGCTAAACTACGTGATGGTCGACAGCAAGAAGTACTCCTCCAGCGCGCGCGGCTTCGTCGCCGACAAGCCGGACATCCTGGAAGCCCGCCTGCAGTTCTTCTGGTAAGCGGCACTCCCCAGGCAGCAACACGGACGCCCCGCAAGGGGCGTTTCGTCGTTTCCGGCTTGCGGCAGGACGGCATCCGCGGCAATGGTACCTGCACCCTCCCCGGCGATGCCTCCCGCTGCGGCAGCCGATGGCGACCGGCGGTTGTCCGCCAGCGAGCCGAGCACCATCCAGCGGAGCGCAGGCGAACGGGATACCGGCTGTGCCGGGGATACGCATGGCGCCGCACGCACAACACCGCGCATCCGGATGCGCCCTCTCATGGGCATGGGCGCTGGCGCAATCGCAGCGGAACCGGGCATCGGTTTTCCGGCAGGGCCCCGCACGCTCCACGCCAAGGCTCCCTGCCTTTCCGGGCGGGATGTCGCTCCGTTCCGGCCAGCACCTGTAACACCTGCGTCACATGACAGACGCGGCGGTGTCATCGAATGGTTATGCAATAGGCGCCGGGCGGAACTCACCGCACATTCACCTCCCAGGAGCCATTCGTGATCCACGCCATCAAATCGCGCGCCGTCGTCGCCATCCTCGCCGCGTCGTCCGTGTTCGCCGCCAATGCCGCCGATGTCACCGGCGCCGGCGCTTCCTTCATCTATCCGGTCATGTCCAAGTGGTCGGCCGACTACAGCGCCGCCACCGGCAAGAAGGTGAACTACCAGTCCATCGGTTCGGGCGGCGGCATCGCCCAGATCAAGGCGAACACGGTGGATTTCGGCTCCTCCGACGCCCCGCTGAAGCCGGAAGAACTGGCCGCCGCCGGCCTGGTGCAGTTCCCGTCGGTGATCGGCGGCGTGGTGCCGGTGATCAACGTGGCCGGCGTGGAAGCCGGTGCGATGAAGCTGGACGGCCCGACCCTGGCCAACATCTTCCTGGGCAAGATCACCAAGTGGAACGACCCGGCCATCGTCGCCCTCAACGCCGGCCTGGCCCTGCCCGACGCCAAGATCACCGTCGTGCACCGCTCCGACGGTTCGGGCACCAGCTTCAACTACACCAACTACCTGTCCAAGGTCAGCGCCGACTGGAAGAACCAGGTCGGCGAAGGCACCACCGTGCAGTGGCCGGTGGGCATCGGCGGCAAGGGCAATGAAGGCGTGGCCGCCTACGTCAAGCAGATCCGCGGCTCGATCGGCTACGTCGAATTCTCCTACGCGCTGCAGAACCGCCTGACCTTCTCGCGCATGAAGAACGCCGCCGGCAACTTCGTGCAGCCGCGCGACGAGACCTTCTCGGCCGCCGCCGCCAGCGCCGACTGGGCGAACGCCAGGGACTTCTACCTGGTGATGACCAACGCCCCGGGCGAGCAGTCCTGGCCGATCACCGCCACCAACTTCATCCTGATGCGCAAGCAGCCCAAGACCGCCGAAGGCGCCAGGGCCACCGTCGAGTACTTCCGCTGGGTCTATGCCAACGGCGGTGCCCAGGCCCGCCAGCTGGACTACGTGCCGCTGCCCGCCCCGCTGGTCCGCCAGATCGAGACCTACTGGCAGCAGAACATGCGCTACTGAGCAAAGAGCCGGCGGGCCCTCTCCCTCGTCGCCTCGGGCGCGGATCAAGTGATCCGCGCTTTTTTTTTGAGCGGGAAGCGGGAACGGGGAAGCGGGAAGTGGTGGTGCGCCAAGGGCGTCTACCCGTAAAACGCGGCCGGATCCTTGGAATGAAGCCCTACCGGAGCCTCCCTTCCCCGTTCCCGCCTCCCCTTTCCCCGCCCCATGTAATCAGCCTGTAACAAAAACATCATTTCATAGCCGCATCCGCCGGCGACGCCGGTCCTTTCCCGCCATGGAGCCCCCATGAAACTGCACACGACCGGCCTTGCCGCCCTTTCCCTTGCCATCGCGCTGGGCCTGTCGGCCTGCGGCGGCAAGAGCGACACCGCCGCTTCCAGCCCCGGATCCGCCACGCCGTCGGCGCCTGCCGCCGGCGACAAGGTCGCCGCCGAGATCTCCGGCGCCGGCGCGTCGTTCATCTTCCCGCTGGTGTCCAAATGGTCGGCCGACTACAACGCCGCCACCGGCGCGAAGGTCAACTACCAGTCCATCGGCTCCGGTGGCGGCATCGCCCAGATCAAGGCCGGCACCGTCGACTTCGGCTCGTCCGACAAGCCGCTCTCCTCCGAAGAACTGGCGCAGGCGGGCCTGGGCCAGTTCCCGTCGGCCATCGGCGGCGTGGTGCCGGTGGTGAACCTGGAAGGCCTGCAGCCGGGCCAGCTGCGCCTGAGCGGCGCGCTGCTCGCCGACATCTTCCTGGGCAGGATCAAGACCTGGAACGACAAGGCCATCGCCGACGCCAACCCGGGCGTGGCCCTGCCGGATACCAAGATCACCCTGGTGCACCGCTCCGACGGCTCGGGCACCACCTTCAATTTCTCCAACTACCTGTCCAAGGTCAGCGGCGAGTGGAAGGACAAGGTCGGTGAAGGCACCTCGGTGCAGTGGCCGGACGGCGTCGGCGGCAAGGGCAACGAGGGCGTGGCCTCCTACGTGCAGCAGATCAAGGGCGCGCTGGGCTACGTCGAACTGGCCTACGCGCTGCAGAACAACATGCCGTACGCGTCGATGCAGAACGCCGCCGGCAACTGGGTGCAGCCGACCGCCGAGACCTTCGCCGCCGCCGCGGCCAGCGCCGACTGGGAAGGCGCCAGGGACTTCAACCTGGTCATCACCAATGCCCCGGGCGCCAACGCCTGGCCGATCACCGCCACCAATTTCATGCTGATGCACAAGCAGCCCAAGGATGCCAAGCGCAGCCGCGACACGCTGGCCTTCTTCAAGTGGGCGTTCGAGAACGGCCAGCAGCAGGCCAACGAACTGCACTACGTGCCGCTGCCGGCCGAACTGGTGACGCAGATCGAGGGCTACTGGGCCAGCGAGTTCAAGTGACGCACCGGCGCGGGGCCGCCCAGCGGCCCCGCCTCTGCCAGTGCGTCATCCCCGCGCAGGCGGGGATCGCTCTCGATTCTGCCGTTGTTGTTGCTCTGAAGTCCCACGCAAGGCAACAGCAGGAGCGATTCCCGCCTTCGTGGGAATGACGGCCGAAAAGCAGTTCCCGCCACGCAGGAATGACGGTTCTCCCCCTGCCTCAGCTCCCCCGCCTCTCCCTTGGGCCCCCGCCGCTGCCATGAATGCCATTGCGCCGTCCCTAGCCTCCTCGCCCACCTCGCGCGACCTGCGCGACGCCCGCAACGACCGCCTGTTCCGCGGGTTCCTGATCGTCACCGTGGTGCTGGTGCTCACCGCCCTGGCCTGCGCCGCGCTGTCGATGCTGTGGGGCGGACGCCATGCCCTGCAGGAACAGGGGCTGAGCTTCTTCTACACCGCCGACTGGAACCCGGTGGAGAACCGGTTCGGCGCGCTGGCGCCGATCTACGGCACCATCGTCACCGCGGTCATCGCCATGCTGATCGCCGTGCCGGTCAGTTTCGGCATCGCCTTCTTCCTCACCGAAGTCGCGCCGCGCTGGCTGCGCGGCCCGGTCGGCACCGCCATCGAGCTGCTGGCCGGCATCCCCTCGATCATCTACGGCATGTGGGGCCTGTTCGTGCTGGTGCCGGTGATGACCGAGTACGTCACGCCCTTCCTCAACGACCACCTGGGCGGGCTGCCGCTGATCGGCCCGCTGTTCCAGGGCCCGCCGCTGGGCATCGGCATGCTCACCGCCGGCTTCGTGCTGGCGATCATGGTGATCCCCTTCATCTCTTCGGTGATGCGCGAGGTGTTCCTCACCGTGCCGACCCGCCTGAAGGAATCGGCCTACGCGCTGGGCTCGACCAGGTGGGAAGTGAGCTGGGACATCGTGCTGCCCTACACCCGCTCGGCGGTGATCGGCGGCATCTTCCTCGGCCTGGGCCGCGCGCTCGGCGAGACCATGGCGGTAGCCTTCGTGATCGGCAACAGCGTGCGCCTGACGCCGTCGCTGCTGGAGCCGGGCACGACGATCGCCGCGCTGATCGCCAACGACTTCGGCGAAGCCACCGAAACCTACCGCTCGGCGCTGCTGCTGCTGGGCTTCGTGCTGTTCATCGTCACCTTCGTGGTGCTCGCCATCGCCCGCCTGATGCTGCTGCGCCTGTCCCGCAAGGAGGGCAACTGATGTCCGCCGCTGATTCGTTGTACCTGCGCCGCCGCATCACCAACGGCGCGGCGCTGCTGATGGCCTGCGCCACCGCCGCGTTCGGCCTGCTGTTCCTGGGCTGGATCCTGTGGACCCTGCTGTCCAAGGGCCTGCCCGGCATCAACCTGGACCTGTTCACCCAAATGACGCCGCCGCCGATGCAGCAAGGCGGCCTGCTCAACGCCTTCTTCGGCAGCGCGGTGATGTGCGCGCTGGCCATCGCCATCGGCACCCCGCTGGGGGTGGCCGCCGGCACCTGGCTGGCCGAGTACGGCAATGCGCGCAAGGCCGGCACGGTGGTGCGCTTCGTCAACGACATCCTGCTGTCGGCGCCGTCGATCGTGCTCGGCCTGTTCGTCTACACCCTGTACGTGATGCAGACCGGCGGCAACTTCTCCGCGTTCGCCGGCGCCCTGTCGCTGGCCTTCATCGTGCTGCCGGTGGTGATCCGCACCACCGACGAGATGCTGCGGCTGGTGCCGGTGCAGATGCGCGAAGCGGCGCTGGCGCTGGGCGTGCCGCAGTGGAAGGTGATCGTGCAGGTGCTGTACCGCAGCGCCATGGCCGGCATCGTCACCGGCATCCTGCTGGCGCTGGCCCGCATTTCCGGCGAGACCGCGCCACTGCTGTTCACCGCCTTCGGCAACCAGTACTGGAACAGCAACGTGTTCCAGCCGATGGCCTCGGTGCCGGTGGTGATGAACCAGTTCGCCGGCAGCCCCTACGAATCGTGGCAGGTGCTGGCCTGGGCCGGCGCCCTGGTGCTGACCGTGTTCGTGCTGCTGGTCAGCCTCTCCGCACGCGGCCTGCTGCTGCGCAACCGCATCTCCAACGACTGACCGAACGACCGACTTCCTTCCATGGACCTGCCCATGAACGACCTCACCAACGCCGTGCCGATGCAGCGCATCGCCGTGCCCACCGCGCACCAGGACCTGCAGACGCCGGCTCCGGTCAAGCTCGCCGCGCGCGGCCTGGACTTCTACTACGGCCAGTTCCACGCGCTGAAGAACATCAACCTGGAAATCCCGGAAAAGCGCGTCACCGCGCTGATCGGCCCGTCCGGCTGCGGCAAGTCCACCCTGCTGCGCATCTTCAACCGCATCTACGCGCTGTACCCCAAGCTGGAGGCCCGCGGCGAAGTGCTGCTGGACGGCGAGAACATCCTCTCGCCGAAGTACCCGATGAACCGCCTGCGCTCCAAGGTCGGCATGGTGTTCCAGAAGCCGGTGCCGTTCCCGATGACCATCTTCGAGAACGTGGCCTACGGCATCCGCCACCACGAAAGGCTGTCCAAGGCCGACATGGCCGACCGCGTCGAACAGGCGCTGCGCCAGGGCGCGCTGTGGGACGAGGTGAAGGACAAGCTGAACCAGAGCGCGCTGGGCCTGTCCGGCGGCCAGCAGCAGCGCCTGTGCATCGCCCGCGCGGTAGCGCTCAAGCCCGACGTGCTGCTGCTGGACGAACCGACCTCGGCGCTGGACCCGATCTCCACCAGCCGCATCGAGCAGCTGGTCGAGGAACTGAAGAACGATTACACCATCGCCATCGTCACCCACAACATGCAGCAGGCCGCGCGCGTGTCCGACTACACCGCCTTCATGTACCTGGGCGACCTGATCGAACACGACCGCACCGACGTGATCTTCTCCAACCCGTCCAGGCAGCAGACCGAGGACTACATCACCGGCCGGTTCGGCTGAAAGCGCGAAGGCGGGGAAACAGGGAAGCGGGAATGGAAGCAGCCCTTCGCCTGCCACACGCCCGACCTCGCCGCCCCACCCCAGCCATTCCCTCTTCCCCCTTCCCTGTTCCCGGCTCCCAAAATGAACACCCATCCCAACGACCACATCGTGAAAAGCTACGACGAAGAACAGCACCGCCTGGTGGCCGAGATCGTGCGCATGGGCGAGATGTCCGTCGCCCAGCTCGAGGCCGCGCTGGACGTGATCGAGCGCCGCGACGAGAACGCCGCGCGCCGCATCATCGCCAACGACGAGGCCATCGACGCGCTGGAACAGCAGATCAGCCATGACGTCATGCGCCTGGCCCTGCGCGGCCCGATGGCGCGCGACCTGCGCGAGATCCTCGCCGGCCTGCGCATCCCGGCCGACATCGAGCGCATCGGCGACTACGCCGCCAACGTCGCCAAGCGTTCCATCGCCCTGGCCACGGTGCCGCCGATGCCGCAGATCCAGGGCCTGCGCGCCCTCGGCCGGCTCGCCGCGCAGCAGGTGCGGCGCGCCCTTGACGCCTATCGCGGCAACGACGCCGATGCCGCGCTGGCGCTGCGCCAGGACGACGCCCGGCTGGACGCGCAGTACACCGCGCTGTTCCGCGAGCTGCTCACCTACATGATGGAAGACCCGCGCAACATCACCCCGTGCACGCACCTGCTGTTCATGGCCAAGAACCTGGAGCGCATCGGCGACCACGCCACCAACATCGCCGAGAACGTCTGGTTCCTGGTGCACGGCGACGCGCCGCTGCCGCCGCGCGAGAAGCGCGACGAGACCAGCACGGTCGACCACACCTGAAAACGAGAACGCCGGGCACAGCCCGGCGTTCTCCAGATGGCGGTTGCGCCCGGCCTTACCCCAGCCGCTGCCGCACCGCCTCGAACAGCGCCACGCCGGTGGCCACCGACACGTTGAGGCTTTCCACATCGCCCGGCATCGGGATGCGCACCAGCCCATCGCAGGTCTCGCGGGTCAGGCGGCGCAGGCCGTCGGACTCGCCGCCCATCACCAGCGCGACATTGCCGCGCAGGTCCAGCTGGTGGATGGTCTGCTCCGCCTCGCCGGCCAGCCCGTACAGCCACACGCCCTGCTTCTGCAGGTCCTTCAGGCAGCGCACCAGGTTGGTCACCGCCACCACCGGGATGCGGTCGGCCGCGCCGGCGCTGGTCTTGCGCACGGTGGCGTTGACCGGCGCGCTCTTGTCCTTGGGGATCACCACCGCGGTGACGCCGGCGGCGGCGGCGCTGCGCAGGCAGGCGCCGAGGTTGTGCGGGTCCTGCACCTCGTCCAGCACCAGCAGCAGCGCCTTGCCTTCGGCGGCCTCCACCAGCCCTTCCAGCTCGTTCTCGCCCCACAGCTTCGCCGCGGCGTAGCGCGCGACCACGCCCTGGTGGCGCACCTGCCCGGCCACGCCGCCCAGCGCCTGCGCGCCCACGCGGCGCACGTCGATGCCCTTGCGCCGCGCGTTCTCCTCGATCTCGACCAGCCGCGCGTTCTTGCTGCCGGCCTCGATCAGCACCTCGCGGACGTTGTCCGGGTCCTTCTCGATCGACGAAGCCACGGCGTTGACGCCGACGATCCACTGGTTCTGCTTGCTCATTGCGACCGCGCGAGGGGAGTTGGGCGCGTAATGGTAGTGCATCGGCCCGGCCGGCACCGGCGCCGGCTGGATGCAGGCCGGGCGGCGGCCCCTTCCCGGGTCCGGCCAGGGCGGTCCCAGGGGCTGCCAGGGATCGGGCCCAGGCTGCCGGGCGTGCCCGCCGCAGAAGCCTTCCTGCGGTCGTTGGACAGGGCCGGGCGCGGGGCCGGAACGGGAAACGGCCGGTGCGCGCACCGGCCGTCCCTGCCTCAGTACTTCTGTTTGGTACGCTTGGCCGGCTTGCCGCGCGGCGGCAGCGGCGCCAGTCCCTCGTCCATCGCGCCGCCTTCGCCGTCGAGCCGCTCGACCAGGCGGAAATCGATCTTGCGCTCCTCCATGCTGGCCTTGAGCACCAGGATGCGCACCCGGTCGCCGAGCCGGAACTGGGTGCCGCGGCGGTCGCCGGTCAGCGTCTTGCGCAGCGGGTCGAACTGGTAATAGTCGTGCGGCAGCTGGGTGACGTGCACCAGTCCGTTGACCTTGGATTCGTCCAGCTCGACGAACAGGCCGAAGCTGGTCACGCCGCTGATCACGCCGTCGAACTGGCCGCCGACGTGCTTCTCCATCCACGCCGCGCGGAAGCGCTCGTCCACCTCGCGCTCGGCCTCGTCGGCGCGGCGCTCGCGCTCGGAGCACTGCAGCGCCAGCGCCGCCATCTCGCGCGGCGTGTAGGTGTACTTGTCGCGCGGGCCGCCGGTGAGCGCGTACTTGATGGCACGGTGCACCAGCAGGTCCGGGTAGCGGCGGATCGGCGAGGTGAAGTGCGCATAGGCCTCCAGCGCCAGGCCGAAGTGGCCATTGTTGTCCGGCGAATACACCGCCAGCGACTGGCTGCGCAGCAGCACCGATTCCAGCAGCGCCGCATCCGGGCGCTCGCGCACCTTCTTCAGCAGCCGAGTGTAGTCGCCCGGCTGCACCTTGCTCCATGCCGGCAGGCTGAGCTTGAATTCCTTGAGGAACTCCAGCAGGTCGGCGAACTTGGATTCCGGCGGCCGCTCGTGCACGCGGAACGGCGCCGGGATGTGCGTGGACAGCAGGTAGCGCGCCGCCTCGACGTTGGCCGCGATCATGCATTCCTCGATCAGCTTGTGCGCGTCGTTGCGCACCAGCATGCCGGCCTGGGTGACCTCGCCGCGGTTGTCCAGCACGAAGCGCACTTCCGAGGATTCGAACTCGATGGCGCCGCGGCGTTCGCGCGCCTTGGCCAGGATGCGGTACAGCTGGTGCAGGCTCTGGATCTGCGGCAGCAGCGGGCCGATGAAGGCCTTGGCGTCGGCATCGTCCTCGCCCACCGCGTTCCACACCTGGGTATAGGTCAGGCGCGCGTGCGAGTTCATCACCGCCTCGTAGAAGCGCGACTGCGTCACCTCGCCCTTGCGGTCCACCTGCATGTCGCAGACGAAGCACATGCGGTCTTCCTTCGGCCGCAGCGAGCAGATGCCGTTGGACAGCGTCTCCGGCAGCATCGGCACCACGTAGCCGGGGAAATACACCGAGGTGGCGCGCTTCTGCGCCTCCTCGTCCAGCGGCGTGCCGGGGCGCACGTAGTGCGAGACGTCGGCGATGGCCACCACCAGGCGGAAGCCGTCGCGGTTCGGTTCGCAGAACACCGCGTCGTCGAAGTCCTTGGCGTCCTCGCCGTCGATGGTCACCAGCGGCAGCGCGCGCAGGTCCACGCGCGCGCCGATCATCGACGGCTCCACCGTCATCGGGATCGCCGTCGCCTCGTCCAGCACCTCCGGCGGGAACTCGTGCGGCAGGTCGTGGCCGTGGATGGCGGTTTCCACCACCAGCGACGGGGTCAGCTTGTCGCCGAGCACGGCGATCACCCTGCCGATCGGCGGGCGCCGCGAATCCGGCGCCTGGGTCAGCTCGCACACCACCAGCTGGCCGTCCTTCGCCCCGCCGGTGGCGTCGGCCGGGATCTGGATGCTGCGCTGGATGCGCTTGTCGTCGGGCACCACGTAGTTGATGCCCATCTCCACGCTGAAGTTGCCGATCAGGCGGTTGACACCGCGCTCCAGCACGCGCGCGATGCTGCCTTCGCGGCGGCCGCGGCGGTCGATGCCGGTGACGTTGGCCAGCGCGCGGTCGCCGTGCATGACCTTGCGCATTTCATAGGGCGGCAGGAACAGGTCGTCGCCGCCCTCGTCCGGGCGCAGGAAGCCGAAGCCTTCCGGGTTGGCGATGACCACGCCGGGGATCAGGTTGGTGACCAGCACCGGGGCGAAGCCGCCGCGGCGGTTCTGCACCAGCTGCCCGTCGCGCACCATCGCGCCCAGGCGCTTGGCCAGCGCATCGGCGCGCTCCGGCTCGGTCAGGCCCAGCCGGGCGCCGATCTCCTCGGCGTTCTGCGGCCCGTCGCAGCGGTCGAGCAGCTGCAGGATCGCCTCGCGGCTGGCGATGGGTTGGGCGTAGCGCTCGGCCTCGCGCGCGGCGTAGGGGTCGTCGAAGGCGGCGGCCGGTGCCGGCCGCGAGCGGCCGCGCACGAAGCTCTTCGGCGCGGCGCTGTCCTTCGGCTTGCCGCGCCCTCCCCTGGCCGGGGCGGCCAGGCTGTCCGGCATCCACGGCGGCAGCTTGGCGGACTTGCGTGCATTGCCCGGCTTGTCGCCAGGAACGGACTTGCGGGCCTTGCCGGCCCCAGGGGTCTTTTTGTTTTTCATCGCAGGCCATGGTACCCCGCTGCGGTGTGCATGCAGCGCGTAGGCGCGCGCCAGCCGCGATCGCGGCAAACCGTTGACAAAGCCCGCAGCCGCCACCAGAATTGCCGGCCCGAATCGCCCAGGTGGCGGAATTGGTAGACGCACTAGTTTCAGGTACTAGCGGGTAAAACCGTGGAGGTTCGAGTCCTCTCCTGGGCACCATGATTCGGAACGAAAAAACCCGCGCAAGCGGGTTTTTTGTTGCGCCATTGCCGGCCACACCCTTCGGGCCGTCGACAGGCGATGCCGGCAACCACTGCCGGCGGTTTCGTATTGCCTGCGATCGGGCCGGGCATCGCTCTGCGTCCCGCCACCGGAATCAGGATGAACACCCACGGCCACGGCGTCCGGCGCGCGCCGACGGCTTGGCTGCCGCATGGCCGCCGCGGTCGGCGATGCGATGCGCACGACGACGCATTTTCCTGTTGACGCTTGCGCGGACGCCCTGCATAATTCCGCTCCTGAGTCGCCCAGGTGGCGGAATTGGTAGACGCACTAGTTTCAGGTACTAGCGGGTAAAACCGTGGAGGTTCGAGTCCTCTCCTGGGCACCATGACTCAACAGATCAAACCCGCGAAAGCGGGTTTTTTTGTTGCCGCCCTCCCTCGCGGCAACCCGTCGGGCCATCGACAGGCGATGCCGGAACCGCTCGCCGTTTTCCGCGCCTGTCGTCCGGCTCCCGCCGCCTGCACATCGCAGTGCGATGGCCCGGGATCGCCACCGGCGGCTTCCCTGCTCCCCTCTCCGATGGCCGATCCCCTTCCGCACGCAGCAGACCCGCGGGGTGCTCCCATCGCCTGCACGAAACGTTGACATGCCGCTTCGTCACCGGCACAATTCTCCGCCTGAGTCGCCCAGGTGGCGGAATTGGTAGACGCACTAGTTTCAGGTACTAGCGGGTAAAACCGTGGAGGTTCGAGTCCTCTCCTGGGCACCACGACTCAAACAGATCAAACCCGCGAAAGCGGGTTTTTTTGTTGCCGCCTTCCATGGCGGCAACCCGTCGGGCCATCGACGGGCGATGTCAAAACCGCTCCCGGCGGTTTCTTGTGCCTGCCATCCATGCCGCCCGGATTCCGGTGTCTTGCACCCGAGTTCATGAGGGTCGCGCCCGTCCATCGCGATGGCGGCGGCAGGCAGCGCGTCGCGCAGCCGCTCCGCTGCGGCAATCCGCGCTCCGGGCCTTGGCCGGCCCGCCCGCGCAATGCCCCCTGCATACAAAAATCCCCGCCTTGCGGCGGGGATCGTCGTGCCTCAATGGCCGCCAGCGCTGGCCGCGCCGGCACCGGCGCCGAACGGCGGCCTGGCCAGCCACAGGAAGGCGATGATCGCCAGGAAGGTCCAGCCCAGCAGGTAGAAGATGTCGTTGAAGCCCATCTGCGAAGCCTGGTGGTCGATCATGGTGTTCAACAGCGCGGCGCCATGCTGCAGGTCGCCGTGCCCCATCGCCAGCACCTGCTCCTGCATGCCCGGCGTATAGGCCGAGATGTGCTCGGTCAGCTGCGCGTGATGCTGCTGGGTGCGGTGCGCCCACAGCCAGGTGGTCAGCGACGCGGCGAAGCTGCCGCCCAGCGTGCGCAGGAAGGTGGCCAGGCCGGAGCCGGCGGCGATCTCGCGCCCGTCCAGGTCCGACAGCAGGATCTGCAGCACCGGCATGAAGAACAGCGCCACGCCCACGCCCATGAGCAGCTGCACGCCGGCCACGTGCTGGAAGTCCACCTGCAGGTTGAAGCCCGAGCGCAGGAAGCTGGTCAGGGACAGGAACACGAAGGCGATGGAGGCCAGCATGCGCATGTCGTAGCGCGCCGCGTACTTGCCGACGAACGGCGTCAGGATCACCGGCAGCACGCCGATGGGCGCCGTCGCCAGGCCCGCCCAGATCGCGGTATAGCCCATGTCGCGCTGCAGCCACAGCGGCATCATCAGCGCCACGCTGAAGAACGCCGCGTAGGCCACCACCATCGCCAGCGTGCCGGCGCGGAAGTTGCGGTGGCGGAACAGGCGCAGGTCGACGATGGGGTCCTTGTCGGTCAGCTCCCAGATCAGGAACACCGCCAGCGTCACCACCGCCACGCACGACAGCACCACGATCTTGGTCGAGGCGAACCAGTCCTCGTCGTTGCCCAGGTCGAGCACCAGCTGCAGCGCGCCGACGCCGATGACCAGGGTGATCAGGCCGACGTAATCCATCTTCGGCCGCTCGATGTGCTCGGGCCGGCCCTTGAGCTGGCTGCCGACCACCGACGCGGCGAAGATGCCCAGCGGCACGTTGATCAGGAAGATCCATTCCCAGCTGTAGTTGTCGGTGATCCAGCCACCGAGGATCGGCCCCGCGATCGGCGCGACCACGGTGATCATCGCCAACAGCGCCAGCGCATGCCCGCGTTTCTCGCGCGGGTAGATCGATACCAGCAGCGACTGGGTGATCGGGTACATCGGACCGGCCACGAAGCCCTGCAGCGCGCGCGACAGCACCAGCATGCCCATGCTCTGCGCCAGCCCGCACAGCAGCGAGGTGACGACGAAGGCCAGCGTCGCCCACACGAACAGCCTGCGCTCGCCGAAGCGGCGGCTGAGCCAGCCGGTCAGCGGCAGCGCGATGGCCGTGCTGACCGCGAACGAAGTGATCACCCAGGTCGCCTGCTGAGAACTGGCGCCGAGGTTGCCGGCGATGGTCGGCAGCGAGACGTTGGCGATGGTGGTGTCGAGCACCTGCATGAACGAGGCCATCGCCAGGCCGACGGTGCACAGCGCCACGCTGGGCGGCGCGAAACCGGCGGCCGGCTGCGGCGCGGCCGGAGCTTGAGCGGACATGCGCGCGTACCTCAGCCGGCCTTGGTCTGGCGCGGCAGGTTGTCGTGGATGATCCGCGCGATCGCCTCGTCGGCGTCATGCAGCTGCCTGGCGTAGACGTCGGTGTCGAACACGTTGCCCTCGGCCGGCCTGGCCGGCAGCACCTCGCCCTTCTGGTCGCGCAGGCTCACCTCGGCCTTCATCGACAGGCCGATGCGCAGCGGATGCTCGGCCAGCTGTTTGGCGTCGATGGCGATGCGCACCGGCACGCGCTGCACGATCTTGATCCAGTTGCCGCTGGCGTTCTGCGCCGGCAGCAGCGAGAACGCCGAACCGGTGCCCAGGCCGAGGCTGGTGATGCGGCCCTTGTACTTGACGTCGCCGCCGTACAGGTCCGAACGCAGCTCCACTTCCTGGCCCAGGCGCATGTGGCGCAGCTGGGTTTCCTTGAAGTTGGCATCCACCCACATCTGCTCGGCGGGCACCACGGCCATCAGGGCGGTGCCCGGCTGCACGCGCTGGCCGACCTGCACCGAGCGGCGCGCGACGTAGCCGGCGACCGGCGCGACGATGCCGGCGCGGGCGTTGTTGAGCCACGCCTGGCGCAGCTGCGCGGCGGCGGCCTTCACGTCCGGCTGGGTGGCGACCACGGTGTCGTCGACCAGCGCGCGGCTGCGCTCCACCGTCTCGCGCGAACCGGCCACCGCGGCCTCGGCCGCGGCCAGCTCGTCGCGGGCGTGGGCCAGTTCCTCGTTGGAAATGGCGCCGGTGGTGGCCAGGTCCTTGCGCCGCGCGTAGTCCTCGCGCACGCGCTTGAGGGTGACCTGGCGGGCGTTCAGGTCGGCCTGCGCGCCTTCCACGGTGCGGTACAGGCCGCGGACCTGGCGCACGGTGCGGGCCAGGTTGGCTTCGGCCTGCTGCAGCGCCACTTCGGTGTCGGCCGGGTCCAGCTGCACCAACAGTTGGCCGCGCTCCACGCGCATGCCGTCGTCGGCGGCGATGGCGACCACGGTGCCGGCCACCTGCGGGGTGATCTGCACCTGGTTGCCCTGCACATAGGCGTCGTCGGTTTCCTCGAACCAGCGGCCGAAGGCGAAATACCACAGCGCGAACGCCGCCAGCAGCAGGACGACGATGGCAAGCAGCCCGCGCAGCAGCCGGCCACGGCGGCTGCGCGCGACGGGGGCTTCAGGAGTGTTGGTCTGGCTCATGGGGGTGTTTCTCAGGAATGCGGGGACACGGAGGAAGAGGAAGCAGCCGGCGCGGCGATGCCATCGGCGGACGGCGCGTAGCCGCCGCCCAGGGCCTGCGCCAGCCGCGCCGAAGCCAGCAGCCGCTGCGCATGCAGCGCGGTCAGCGCCTGCTGCGCGGACAGCAGCTGCGACTGCGCGGACAGCACGTCCAGGTAATTGCCGACGCCGGCGCGGTAGCGCTGGCCGGCCAGGTCGAAGGCCGAACTGGCGGTGGCGACCGCCTGCTGCTGCGACTGCGCCTGCTGTTCGAGCGAGCGCACCGCGTTGACCTGGTCGGCCACCTCGCGCAGCGCATCGACCACGGTCTGGTTGTAGCCGGCCACGGCCAGATCGTATTGGGCGTCGGCGTTGGCGAGGTTGGCGCGCAGGCGTCCGCCATCGAAGATCGGCAGGCTCAGCGCCGGACCCAGGTAGGCGAAGGTCGAGCTGCTCCTGAGCAGGTCGCCGACGTTCGGCGCGACCACGCCGGCCAGCGCGGTCAGGTTGAAGCTGGGGTAGAAACTGGCCTTGGCCACCTTGATCTGCTTGCCGGCCGCTTCCACGCGCCAGCGCGCGGCGACGATGTCCGGGCGCCGGCCGAGCAGTTCGCTGGGCAGCACGCCCGGCAGCTGCAGCGCGGTGGCGTTCAGCGCCTGCGGGCGTTCGATGCCCAGGCCGCGGTCCGGCCCCTGCCCGACCAGCGCCGCCAGCGCGGTGCGGGCGGCGTCGATCTGCTGCTGCGCGGCCTGCAGCTGCTGCTGCGCGGCGGGAATGCGGGCCTCGGCCTGGCGGACCTGCAGGTCGCTGTCGATGCCGGCGGCGCGGCGCTGGCGCACCAGCTGCAGCGTTTTCTGCGCGCGCTCCAGCTCCTGCTCGGCGATGTCGTTGGCGCGCCAGGCGCGGTCCAGCTCGACATAGGCCTGGACGATGCCGGCGGACAGCTTCAGGCGCGCGGCCTGGGCATCGACGGTGGCGGCATGCACCGCGTCCACCGCCGCTTCCCAGCTGGCGCGCTTGCCGCCCCACAGGTCGAAGCCGTAGCTGAAATCGAAGGCGACCTGACCGCTGCCCATGTAGTGGCCGCCCATGTCCTCGCCCACCATCGATTCGGGCAGGCGCACGCCGGTATAGCCACCGGAGACGGACAGGCTGGGCAGGCGCTCGGCACGGGCGACGCCGGCCTGGGCCTGGGCCTGGCGCAGGCGCGCGTCGGCCGCGTCCAGGCTCGGGTGGCCGGCCAGCCCTTCGGCGACCAGCGCGTCCAGCTGCGGATCGCCGAAGGCGCGCCACCAGTCGCTGGCGGGGAAACCGGCCACGGACAGGTCGCTGGTGGCCAGAGTGCGTTCGCTGTGCAGGCTGTCGGCTTCGAGCAGCCGGCCCTGCGGCTGCAGGCCGCCGCTGCTGGCGCAGGCGGCCAGCGCCAGCACCAGCGTCGCCGGCAGCAGCGGCCGCGCGTGGCGGCGCAGGGAGTGGGAGACGGAGGAGGAGATCATGGGGGCGTCAGGGAATCGCGGATCCGGGTAAGAAGGGACAACAGCAGCGCGCGCTCGTCGGGGCTCAGGTCACGCATGGCGTAATCCATGACCGCGTCGCCGCGCTTCTTCAGCCGCGCGCACAGCTCGCGGCCCTGCTCGGTCAGCACGATCTGCAGTGCCCGGCGGTCCTGCGCGTGCGCTTCGCGGCGCACGCAGCCCAGCGATTCGAGCTTGTCGAGCAGGCGGGTCACCGCGCTGGGCACCTGGTCCAGCGCCTGCGCCAGTTCATTGGCGGTGCACGGGGCCATGTGCGCCAGCGTCTTCAGCCCCACGAAATGGGTGAAGCCGATGCCGAGGTTCTCCTCGGCCATCGAGGCGTCGAGCTGGCGGGCAAGGCCGTCGCGCGTCTGGCGCAGCAGCAGGCCGAAGCTGGGGGGGTTGGGAGCGCAGATCATGGGCGAGCACTTTATTCCAAAAGAAATATTTCTCAATGGAAATATTCGATCTGGCATCAAATGCTGTGTTGCAGCAGTGGGCTGATCGGCGAGCGCACACGTTAATGGCACAGGGAACTGGCCGGGTAATACAATCCAGCCAATGAATTTCACTATCCGGCCATCGACCCAGGGCGCGCCATGACGTCGTACCCCGCGCCGCCCGGGTTCGATCTGCAGCTGCCCGCATCGCTGCGGCAGGGCCACGCGCTGGACTGGTTCGAACGCGACGACGGCCCGCCGGTGTTCGGCTTCCGCTTCGACAGCCCACAGGGCCTGGCCCACGAGGTGGACTGGCACCAGCACGCCCGCGCCCAGTTGATCTGCGTCGAACACGGCCTGCTGACCACCCGCACCCGCCACGGCACCTGGTCCCTGCCCGCCGGCTCGGGGGGCTGGATGCCCGCCACCGAACCGCATACCGTCGCCATCGACGGGCCGCTGCGCGGCTGGGGCATGGCGCTGGCCGCGCCGGTCTGCGTCGATCTGCCCGGCGACCCCTGCGTGATCGCCATCTCACGCCTGCTGCAGGCCCTGGCCGAACGCCTGTGCACCGGCGACGCGGCGACCTCCACCCGCCAGCACCACCTGGTCCAGGTAGTGCTGGACGAAATCCGGCATGCCCCGCGCCGTCGCATGCATCTTCCCCTGCCCCGCGACCGCCGCCTGCTGCGCATCGCATCGCAACTGCTGGCCGAACCGGCCGACGACCGCAGCCTGGAGCAGTGGGCGCGCTGGGCCGGGCTGTCGCCACGCAGCCTGACCCGGCATTTCCGCGAGGAAACCACGCTCAGCTTCGCCCAGTGGCGGCAGCAGGCGCGGCTGGCCGCGGCCCTGCGCCAGCTCAGCGACGGCCGCAGCGTGGCCGACATCGCCCATGCGCTGGGATTCAGCAGCCCCAGCGCCTTCGTCACCGTGTTCCGCCGCCATTTCGGGCTGCCGCCGGGCCGCTACCTCGCGCGTGCCGGACAGGCCGACGGCCTGGACCCGGCGCGTGGCTTGGCATCCCCCACCGCATCCGGATAATCACCCGCTCGCGGGGGCGACGGCCGTCGCCGCCCCCCAGTCACAGGTAACAGCCCCGCATGACCGATCTCGTACGCCCCGCCTTCCACGGTTTCGAGCAGCAGCCGCTGCGCGAATACGCCGAGCGCGCCTATCTCGACTATTCCATGTACGTGGTGCTGGACCGCGCCCTGCCCTTCATCGGCGACGGCCTGAAGCCGGTGCAGCGCCGCATCATCTATTCGATGAGCGAGCTGGGCCTGAACGCCGCGGCCAAGCCGAAGAAGTCCGCGCGCACCGTGGGCGACGTGATCGGCAAATACCACCCGCACGGCGACAGCGCCTGCTACGAGGCGCTGGTGCTGATGGCCCAGCCGTTCTCCTACCGCTACCCGCTGATCGACGGCCAGGGCAACTTCGGCTCCAGCGACGACCCCAAGTCGTTCGCGGCCATGCGCTACACCGAATCCAAGCTGACCCCGATCGCCGAGGTGCTGCTGGGCGAACTGGGCCAGGGCACCACCGACTGGTCGCCCAACTTCGACGGCACGCTGGAGGAGCCGAGCTGGCTGCCGGCGCGGCTGCCGCACCTGCTGCTCAACGGCACCACCGGCATCGCCGTGGGCATGGCCACCGACGTGCCGCCGCACAACCTCAACGAGATCGTCAGCGCGCTGGTGCGGCTGATCGACGACCCGGAGGCGACCGTCGCCGACCTGTGCGAGCACGTGAAGGGCCCGGATTACCCGACCACCGCCGAGATCATCACCCCGGCCAGCGACCTGCGGCAGCTCTACGAGACCGGCAACGGCAGCGTGCGCGCCCGCGCCACCTTCCTCAAGGAAGGCAGCAACATCGTCATCACCGCGCTGCCGCACCAGGTCTCGCCGTCCAAGGTGATCGAGCAGATCGCCCAGCAGATGCGCGCCAAGAAGCTGCCGTGGCTGGAGGACATCCGCGACGAGTCCGACCATGCCAACCCGGTGCGCGTGGTGCTGATCCCGCGCTCCAGCCGCGTCGACGCCGAACAGCTGATGGGCCACCTGTTCGCCACCACCGACCTGGAGAAGAGCTACCGGGTCAACCTCAACGTCATCGGCCTGGACGGCCGCCCGCAGGTCAAGAACCTGCGGCAGCTGCTGGGCGAGTGGCTGCGCTTCCGCCAGGACACGGTCACCCGCCGCCTCAACCACCGCCTGCAGAAGGTCGAGCGCCGCCTGCACCTGCTGGAAGGCCTGCTGGTGGCCTTCCTCAACCTGGACGAGGTGATCCGCATCATCCGTACCGAGGACGAACCCAAGGCTGCGCTGATCGCGCGCTTCGGGCTGTCCGAGGACCAGGCCGAATACATCCTGGAGACCAAGCTCAAGCAGCTGGCCCGCCTGGAGGAAATGAAGATCCGCGGCGAGCAGGACGAGCTGGCCGCCGAACGCGAGAAGATCCTGTCCATCCTCGGCAGCGCGGCGAAGCTGAAGAAGCTGGTCAAGGACGAACTGCTGGCCGACGCCAGGAAGTTCGGCGACGAACGCCGTTCGCCGCTGGTGCAGCGCGGCGCCGCCCAGGCCATCGACGAGACCGAGCTTGTCGCCAGCGAACCGGTCACCGTGGTGCTGTCGGAGAAGGGCTGGGTGCGCGCGGCCAAGGGCCACGACGTCGACGCCGCCGGCCTGTCCTACCGCGAGGGCGACGGCCTGCTGGCGGCGGTGCGCGGCCGCAGCACGCAGCAGGTGGCCTTCCTCGACACCGAGGGCCGCGCCTACTCCACGCCGGCGCACACCCTGCCCTCGGCGCGCGGCAATGGCGAGCCGCTGACCGGCCGCTTCTCGCCGGCCGCCGGCAGCAGCTTCGTGACCCTGGCCAGCGGCGACAACGACACCCGCTTCGTGCTCGCCTCCTCGCACGGCTATGGCTTCGTCACCCGCTTCGAGAACCTCACCGGCCGCAACAAGGCCGGCAAGGCCATGCTCAACCTCTCGCCCGGCGCGGCGGTGCTGCAGCCGATGGTGGTGGCCAACCCGCAGAGCGACCGCATCGTCGCGGTCACCAGCGCCGGCAACATGCTCGCCATCCCGGCCAGCGACCTGCCCGAGCTGGACAAGGGCAAGGGCAACAAGATCATCGAGATCCCCAAGGCCAAGCTCGCCACCGAGCGCGTGGTCGCGGTGGTCGCGGTATCGCCCGGCGCCACCCTGCAGGTCCGCAGCGGCCAACGCACCATGAACCTGTCGTTCAAGGAGCTGGATGCGTATGTGGGCGCGCGGGCCAGCCGCGGGCATCTGCTGCCGAGGGGGTGGCAGAAAGTGGAAGGCCTCGATGTCCAGTAACCCGTTTCGCTGGCGCGCGGCGGCGCGGCCGACATCGCCGTTGCCATGCGCATGCGTGGCGCGGCAGAAGGTGGAAGGCCTCGATGTCCAGTAACCCGTTTCACTGGCGCGCGGCGGCGCGGCCGACATCGCCGTTGCCATGCGCATGCATGGCGCGGCGCGCAGTGTGAACGATCCATGCTGTGTTCCGGCCGTGGCGACGGCCGGAAACCCGCCTTACAAGGAAGCAACATGACATCCCAGCAAGACGCTTCACCGCAGAGCATCTGTCCCGAGTGCCGCGGCGACAACCTGTATACCCACGGCGGCATCAGCGCCCGCGGCGGCTACGGCCCGGACCTGCTGCCCGGCGCCAGCGGCGTGTTCGCCAGCGCCAAGATGCGCAGTGTCGTGTGCCGCGATTGCGGCCTGGTCCGCTTCTATGCAGGCAACGACGCGCTGGCGCGGATCGCGCCGGAGAACGGCTGGCGGAAAGTCCGCTGAGGAGAACGCCATGCAACCCGAATTCTGGCTGCAGCGCTGGCAACAGGGACAGATCGGCTTCCACCGCGGCGAGGTGATGCCGCTGCTGGAAAGGCATTGGCCTGCGCTGCAGGTCGCGCCGGGCGGCCGCGTGCTGGTGCCGTTGTGCGGCAAGAGCCTGGACATGCACTGGCTGGCCACGCAGGGCCACCGCGTGCTCGGCGTGGAGATCTCGCCGCTGGCGGTGACGCAGTTCTTCGCCGAGGCCGGGTTGCGGCCCGAACGCCGCAGCAGCCCGCTGGGCGAGCATTACAGCGCCGGGCCGATCGAGATCATCCTGGGCGACGCCTTCACCCTCGACGATGAGACGCTGGCCGGCATCGCCGGGCTCTACGACCGCGCTGCGCTGATCGCGCTGCCGCCGGAACTGCGCCAGCGCTACCGCGACACCGTCTACGCGCGGCTGCCGGCCGGCTGCCAGGCGCTGCTGATCACGCTCGAATACCCGCAGGCGGAAAAGGCCGGGCCGCCGTTCGCGGTGGGCCAGGCGGAAGTGGAATCGTTCGCGCCGGCGTGGCGGGTGGAACTGGCCGAGCGCCGCGACATCCTCGCGCAGGAGCCCGGCTTCCGCGCCGAAGGCGTCAGCGCGCTGTCCACCGCGGTCTACCGCCTGCAGCGCGCCGGCGACTGATACGCGCGCCATGCATCAACGAAAAGGCCGGGAATTCCCGGCCTTCGTCGTTCATGGGTGCGGGTTGGCCACGCTCAATGCGCCGGCGAACCCTTCGCATCCATCTTGCTGGTCTGGTACAGCTCCAGGCCGATGCGCCTGATCAGGCCCAGCTGCTGCTCCAGCCACCAGGCATGGTCTTCCTCGGTATCGCGCAGCTGCGCCAGCAGGATGTCGCGGCTGACGTAGTCGCCCCGCTCCTCGCACAGCTTCATGCCCGCGGCGAGGTTGGCGCGCACCTGGTATTCGGTCTGCAGGTCCTTCTCCAGCATTTCGACCACGGTCCGGCCCGGCGCGAAGGCATGCGGGCGCATGTCCGGGTCGCCGCCCAGGAACAGGATGCGCCGCAGCAGCGCGTCGGCGTGCCCGGTCTCCTCTTCCATCTCATGGCCGATGCGCTCGTACAGCGCGTGCAGGCCCTGGTCCTCGTAACGGCGGGAATGGATGAAGTACTGGTCGCGCGCGGCCAGCTCGCCGCGCAGCAGTTCCTTCAGGCATTCGATGACTTCCGGGTGGCCCTGCATGGGGGTGCTCCTGATGTTCGTGTCGGCACAGGATGCCCGATCCGGCGCAGCGATGATCTAATCGGAATCAGTTTCAGTTGCGCTCCGCGCCCGTCGTCGGCCTCCCCTACAATCGCTCCGGTGTCCTGTACCGGGGAGAGGTGCATGCTGCGCTGGCTGCTGCGTTCGCTGTGGGTACTGCTGGGGTTGTCGATCCTCGTGCCGTGTGGCCTGTGGCTGCTGCTACGCGGCAGCCTGCCGGAGCTGGACGGCGAGCTGGCCCTGCCGGGTCTGGCCGCGCCCGTCCAGGTGCGGCGCGACGGCAACGGCGTGGTGACGGTGGACGCTGCCGACGAGCGCGACATGGCGCGTGCCCTGGGTTATGTGCACGCGCAGGAGCGCTACTTCGAGATGGACCTGATGCGGCGTTCGGCCGCCGGCGAGCTGTCCGAGCTGTTCGGCGCCGGCGCGCTGCCGCTGGACCGGCGCATGCGCGTCCATCGCCTGCGCGCGCGCGTGCACGACAACCTCGACGTCGCCCTGGGCGGGCGGCGCGCGGTGCTCGAGGCCTACCGTGATGGCGTCAATGCCGGGCTGGCGGCGCTGCCGGTGCGGCCCTGGCCCTACCTGCTGCTGCGCCAGCGGCCGCGCCCGTGGAGCGTGGACGACTCGGTGCTGACCGGGCTGGCGATGTATGCCGACCTGCAGGATCCCGGCAACAGCCGCGAGCTGGCATTGGCCCGCATCCGCGAGGTGGTGCCGCCCGCCCTGTACGCTCTGATCGCGCATGACGGCAGCGCGTGGGACGCGCCGCTGTTCGGCGAAGCACGTGGCGACGCGCTCCTGCCCGATGCGGCTACGCTGGATCTGCGAAAGCTGGGAGCAGAGGCGGACAATCTTGCTGACTCGGCAGCCCTCACTCCACCCTCCGCTCCGCGGAGGGTCCCCCTCTCTCCCGCACGGGAGAGAGGCGTCGGCTGGCCGCCGGTGGCGGCCGATTCCTCGCCGGGCAGCAACAACTTCGCCATCGCCGGCGCGCTCACCGGCGATGGCCGCGCGATCCTGGCCGACGACATGCACCTGGCGCTGCGCGCGCCCAACCTCTGGTTCCGCGTGCGCCTGCGCCATGCCGATCCCGCCGCGCCGGGCGGCAAGGTCGACGTGACCGGCTTCAGCCTGCCGGGGTTGCCGGCGGTCATCGTCGGCAGCAATACCCACGTGGCCTGGGGCTTCACCAACAGCTACATCGATACCGCCGATTTCGCGCGCCTGCCCGCCGGCACGCCGCTGCGCGAACACCGCGAAACCATCGCCGTGGCCGGCGCCGCGGCCGAAACCCTGGTCGTGCGCGAAAGCGACTGGGGCCCGGTGCTGCACGACAACGCCGACGGCAGCCTGCTGGCGCTGCGCTGGGCCGCGCAGCTGCCGGGCGCGGTGCGGCTGGACTTCGCCGACATGGCGCACGCCGCCGACCTGGACGCCGCGCTGGCGGTGGCCGACCGCTCCGGCATCCCGGCGCAGAACCTGCTGCTGGCCGACAGCCATGGCCGCATCGCCTGGCGCCTGATCGGCGCGCGCCCGGACCGCAGCGGCGCCTGCATGCCCGGTGGTATCGCCAACGCGCCCGGCACACCGCGGCCCGATGCCCACGCCCTCGATGAACCCTGCTCCCCCTGGCCGCTGCGTACGGACCGGGCGCCGGCCCTGGTCGATCCGCCCGACCACCGCCTGTGGACCGCCAACACCCGCGTGCTCGACGGCGCCGCGCTGGCCGAGGCCGGCGACGGCGGCTACGACCTGGGCGCGCGGGCGCGGCAGATCCGCGACGGCCTGTTCGCCCGCGAACGCTTCGACGAACGCGACCTGCTCGCCATCCAGCTCGACGACCGCGCCCTGCTGATGGAGCGCTGGTGGAAGCTGCTGCGCGCCACCGTCGAACACAGCGACGACCCGGCGCTGCGGCGGCTGGAAGCCGCCAGCCGTCATTGGGACGGCCACGCCGCCGTCGACTCCACCAGCTACCGCATCGCCCGCGGCTTCCGCGGCATCACCCTGGACACGCTGGAAGCCGGCCTGCTCGCGCCGGCGCGGCAACGGCTCGGCGAGGCCTACGTCGCACCGCGCCTGCCGCAGCTGGAAGGCGTGGCCTGGCCGATGCTGGAGCAGCGCCCGCCGAACCTGCTGCCAGCGCCGTTCAGGAGCTGGGACGAACTGCTCGCGCACAGCGCGCGGCAGCTGGAAGCCGACCTTGCCGCGCAGGGCGGCGACCTCGCCGCGCGCACCTGGGGCGAACGCAACACCGCCGCCATCTGCCATCCGGTTTCGCGTGCGCTGCCCGGCCTGTTCAGGCGCTGGCTGTGCATGCCGGCGCAACCGCTGCCCGGCGACGGCAACCTGCCGCGCGTGCAGACGCCCGACTTCGGCGCGTCCGAACGCATGGTGGTTTCGCCGGGCCACGAAGCCGACGGCATCGTGCACATGCCCGGTGGCCAGAGCGGGCATCCGCTGTCGCCGTTCTGGGGCGCCGGCCACGACGACTGGGTGCAGGGCCGGCCGACGCCGTTCCTGCCCGGCGCCAGCGAACACACGCTGGTCCTGCGCCCGCGCTGAAACGGCGGGCGCGGCGTGGATCGATCGACGGCGGCGCTATTTCAAGCGCACCGTCCACTCCACCTCGAGCATGTCCTCGGCATTGAACAGGCGGCTG
Source organism: Stenotrophomonas sp. Steno-Z2 (assembly GCF_056393235.1). Lineage (NCBI taxonomy): Bacteria > Pseudomonadati > Pseudomonadota > Gammaproteobacteria > Lysobacterales > Lysobacteraceae > Stenotrophomonas > Stenotrophomonas sp. Steno-Z2. The sequence goes on from NZ_JBWJOY010000006.1 coordinate 135,168, forward strand.
ACCTGCACCCAGCTGGCGGCAGGATACCTGCCGTCGGCGAAGAACGCCTTGCGCGTGGGAATGGCCCTGACCAGCGCCTCCATGTCGGTGGTGTACACGGTTTCCTTCACCACCTGGCTGCTGTCGGCGCCGAAGCGCTGCAGGATCTGCGCCAGCTGGCCGTAGCACGCCTGCACCGCGGCGGGCATGTCCTTGCCGCGGCACGGCACGCCGGAGACATGCAGGGTGTCGCCATCGCGCACCACGCCGGTGTAACCGATGTCGGCCTCCCAGCTGCCCAGCGAATGGCGCTGCAGCGGCGTCTCCGCGGCATGGGCAAACGAACTGCACAACAGACCGGACAGCAGCAACGAACACGCACGCATCGGAAAGCCCCCTTGATCGATTGGAGAGGAGAGCGGCAACGGCGGTCCCGCATGGAGAGCGCCGCCGCCGGCTCGCCGGAGTACAGCGGAAAATGCCTGGCGACAGGCGAAAACCGCGCGGCGCACGCTCCGCCGCGCCGGCCCGTTCAGCCCGCCAGCGCCTGCTCGTGCACGCCGGCCACCGCGCGCCCCGACGGATCGGCCATGGCGGCGAAGCTGGCATCCCAGGCGATCGCCGCCGGCGAGGAACAGGCGATGGACTTGCCGCCCGGCACCGTCTCCGACGCCGCCCGGCTCGGGAAGAACTGCTCGAACAGGTGGCGGTAGTAGTACGCCTCCTTGGTCTGCGGCGGGTTGTACGGAAAGCGCTTGTCGGCTGCGGCCAGCACGCGGTCGCTCACCTGCGACTCGGCGTGCGCCTTCAGCCCGTCGATCCAGCCGTAGCCGACGCCGTCGCTGAACTGTTCCTTCTGCCGCCACAGGATTTCCTTCGGCAGGTAGCCCTCGAAGGCCTCGCGCAGTACCGCCTTCTCGATGCGGCCGCTGGCCTTGTCCACCATCTTGTGGCGGGCGTCCATGCGCATCGCCACGTCGAGGAAGGCGCGGTCCAGGAACGGCACGCGCGGCTCCACGCCCCAGGCCATCATCGACTTGTTGGCGCGCAGGCAGTCGTAGTTGTTGAGCGCATCGAGCTTGCGCACCAGTTCCTCGTGGAACTCGCGCGCGTTCGGCGCCTTGTGGAAGTACAGGTAGCCGCCGAAGATCTCGTCGCTGCCCTCGCCGGACAGCACCATCTTCACGCCCATCGCCTTGATCCGCCGCGCCAGCAGGAACATCGGCGTGGAGGCGCGGATGGTGGTGACGTCGTAGGTCTCGACGTGGCGGATCACTTCCGGCAACGCGTCCAGGCCTTCCTCGAAGGTGTATTCGAAGCCATGGTGCACGGTGCCGAGCATGTCGGCGGCGATCTTCGCCGCGGCCAGGTCGGGCGAACCGGCCAGGCCGATGGCGAAGCTGTGCAGGCGCGGCCACCAGGCTTCGCTCCTGTCGCCGTCCTCGATGCGGTGGCGCGCGTAGCGCGCGGCCACCGCCGCCACCAGCGAGGAATCCAGGCCGCCGGAAAGCAGCACGCCATAAGGCACGTCGGTCATCAGCTGGCGGTGCACGGCGGCCTCGAAGGCCTCGCGCAGTTCCTGCTTCGACACCTCCACGCCCTGCACCGCGTCGTAGTCGCGCCACGGCCGCTCGTAGTACTTCGCCAGTTCGCCGGTGACGCTGTCGTACCAGTGGCCCGGCGGGAACTGCGCCACGTCGGCGCAGGTGTCGGCCAGCGACTTCATTTCCGAGGCCACGCACAGCCGGCCCTGCCCGTCGTGGCCCCAGTACAGCGGCACCACGCCGATCGGGTCGCGGGCGATGATCACGCGCCCGGCGGCCTTGTCCCACAGCGCGAAGGCGAAGATGCCGTTGAGCCGGTTGAGAAAGGACGCCGGCGCGTCCTCGCGGTACAGCGCGTTGATCACCTCGCAGTCCGAGCCGGTCTGGAAGGCGTAGGGCCGGGCGAGTTCCTGCTTCAGTTCGCGGTGGTTGTAGATCTCGCCGTTGACCGCCAGCACCAGCGCGCCGTCCTCGGACAGCAGCGGCTGCGAACCGCCGGCCGGATCGACGATGGCCAGGCGTTCATGCACGAGGATGGCGTGCTCGTCCACATATACGCCGCTCCAGTCGGGGCCGCGATGACGCTGGCGCTGCGATTGTTCCAGCGCCTGGCGGCGCAGCGCCTGCAGGTCGTCGCCGGGTTGCAGGCCGAAGATGCCGAAGATGGAACACATGGGGAAGCTCCTGGATTTCGTGGGATCGAACGTCGGAAGCAGCGACTTCGATGGCCTGGATCGCGGAAGCGGGAATTAAAAAACCCGCATCGGCCGATGCGGGTTTTCTGGTCACTGGGCGTGTATTGCTGGTGGCTCAGTCGCAGACCCGCATCGGCCGCGCGCGATTGTTCGCAACCGCATTATTGCGGTTGTTCGAAACATTCACGTTGGCGCAGGCGTTGCGGTTCATGGGGCCGACGATAGCGTGGCTTGCGGAGGGCACGCAACTGTTTCGTGGGCAACCGTCAGCCCCGCCCTCCTTCGACGCGCCCATTTCCCCATGCACCGGGTTCAGGCCAGCAATCTGGCGATCAGTTGCCGGTACAGCTCGGGCAGGGCGCGCAGGTCGTCCAGCCGCACATGCTCGTCCACCTGGTGGATGCTGGCGTTCACCGGCCCCACCTCGATGCACTGCGCCCCCAGCGGCGCGATGAAGCGCGCATCGGAGGTGCCGCCGCCGGTGCTTTCCTCCGGCGTGGCGCCGGCGAAGCCGGCCAGCACCTCGCGCGCGACGCTGCGCAGGCGGCCTTCCGGCGTGTAGAACGGCTCGCCGCTGCGGTGCCAGTGCAGGTCGTAGTCGAGCCCATGGCGGTCCAGCAGCGCGGCGATCTCCGCCTCCAGGCGATCGGCGTTCCAGTGCGGGTTGTAGCGCAGGTTGAACATCACCCGCAGCTCGCCGGGGATGACGTTGCTGGCGCCGGTGCCGGCCTCGATGTTGGAAATCTGCAGGCTGGTCGGCGGGAAGCTCTCATAGCCGTCGTCCCAGTGCCGCGCGGCCAGTTCGGCCAGCGCCGGCGCGGCCAGGTGGATCGGGTTGCGCGCCTTTTCCGGGTAGGCGACGTGGCCCTGCACGCCCTTGACCCGCAGCTTCGCCGACAGGCTGCCGCGGCGGCCCACGCGCAGCAGGTCGCCCAGCGTCGCGGTGGACGAGGGTTCGCCGGTGATGCACCAGTCGATGCGCTGCCCGCGCTCGCGCAGCAGCCGCGCGACATGGCGCACGCCATCGATGGCATCGCCTTCCTCATCGCTGGTCAGCAGCACCGCCAGCGTGCCGGGGTGGTCGGGGTGCGCGGCGACGAACTGTTCGGCGGCCACCACGAACGCAGCCACGCTGCCCTTCATGTCGGCCGCGCCGCGGCCGTAGAGCACGCCATCGCGCACCTCGGGGCGGAACGGATCGCTGGCCCAGGCCTCGGCCGGACCGCTGGGCACCACGTCGGTGTGGCCGAGCAGCACCAGCACCGGCGCGCCGCTGCCGTGCGTGGCCCACAGGTTGTCGACCTCGCCCAGGCGCAGGTGTTCGCACTGGAAACCCGCCGCCTGCAGGCGGCCGGCGATCAGCTGCTGGCAGCCGGCGTCCTCAGGCGTCACCGACGGCCGGGAGATCAGCTCGCAGGTCAGGCGCAGCACGTCACTCATTTTGTATCTCGCCTCCGTAGGAGCGGCTTCAGCCGCGAAAGGGCTTTCCCATTGAATCCACCATGCACACGCGGGCTTTGCGGGGGGAACTGCGCAAAGCCCCTTCGCGGCTGAAGCCGCTCCTACGGGGCTGTGGTTCAGGCGACGCCGAAGCGCTGCTTGAAGCCGTTGTCGGAAAAGCCCTGCGTCAGCGCGCCATCATCGGTGACCACCAGCGGCCGCCGGATCAGCTGCGGGTATTCGCGCAGCAGCAGCTTCCACTCGGCCTCCGAGCCGGGCGCCTTGCGCGCGTCCGGCAGCTGCCGCCAGGTGGTCGAGGACTTGTTGACCAGCGCGTCGAAACCACCGGCCTTGCCGGCCCACTCCACCAGCGTTTCCGGGCTGGGCTTGTGCTCGCGGTAATCGACGAAGGTGTAGGCGATGCCGAAGCGGTCCAGCCACCTGGTGGCCTTTTTGCAGGTGTCGCAGTTTTTCAGGCCATACAGGGTCGTCATGTCATGGAATCCTTGGAGCGGGAAGCGGGTGCACGGATGCGGGGAACGGGAGAAGGCTGGGAGAAGCGGGAAAACGCGGGCCGTGGCCTCTGCGCGTTCGGCGGTTCTCCCCACTCGTTCCCCGCTTCAATCCGCCAGGCCGCGCAGCAGGTCGTTGACGCTGGTCTTGCTGCGGGTGCGGGCGTCGACCTGCTTGACGATCACCGCGCAGTACAGCGAATGGGTGCCGTCCTTGCTCGGCAGCGAGCCGGACACCACCACGCTGTAGGGCGGGATGTAGCCATAGCTGATTTCGCCGGTGGCGCGGTTGTAGATGCGCGTGCTCTGGCTCAGGAACACGCCCATGCCGATCACGCTGTGGTGGCCGACCACCACGCCCTCCACCACTTCCGAACGCGCGCCGATGAAGCAGTGGTCCTCGATGATGGTTGGGCTGGCCTGCAGCGGCTCCAGCACGCCACCGATGCCGGCGCCGCCGGACAGGTGGCAATGCCTGCCGATCTGCGCGCAGGAGCCGACCGTGGCCCAGGTGTCGACCATGGTGCCCTCGCCCACGTGCGCGCCGATGTTGGTGAAGCTCGGCATCAGCACCACGTCGCGGCCGAAGTGGGAACCGCGGCGGGCGATGGCGCCGGGCACCACGCGCACGCCGGCGGCGCGGAATTCCGCCTCGCCATGGCCGGCGAAGCGCGATTCGACCTTGTCCCAGAACGGCGCCGGGCGGCCGTCCATCACGCTCATGTCGTTGACGCGGAAGTACAGCAGCACCGCCTTCTTCAGCCATTCGTTGACCTTCCAGCCACCGTTGCCGTCCGGCTCGGCCACGCGGAACTCGCCCGACTCCAGGCCATCGATGACGCGGTTGACCAGCGGCCGGGTGTAGCCCTCGATCTCGTCCATGGTCAGCATCGCGCGGCGTTCGAACGCGCTTTCGATGCCGAACTTCATTTCCGCCACGCCCGGCGCCGGCGGCTTGCGCAGGCTGCGCGGGCCGATCGATTCGATGGCCTTCGGTGCGGTCTTCGGCGCGCCCGCCTGCGTCTTCTTCGCCGCGGGCTTCACCGGTTTCTTCGCCGCCGCGGCCTTCTTTACCGCCGCCTTCTTCGCCGGCGCGGCGCTTTTGGCCGCCGTCTTCCTGGTCGCGCTCTTCTTCGCTGCCGCGGGCTTGGCGGCGGTCTTCCTGGTGGCCATCAGTGGGGGTCTCCTGGCGTTCTGTCGGGGTCCAGGCAGGCCAGCAATGCGTCGCGCAGTGCCTGCCGGGAGGCTTCGGTAAGGGGGCGGTCGTGGCGGTCGGTGAGCTGGAACTGGTCCTCGGCGCGCTCGCCGAAAGTGGCGATGCGCGCGTCCTGCACCCGCAGCTGCTGGTCGCGCAGCACGTGCGCGACATCGGCCAGCAGGCCGGGACGGTCGGGCGCGACCAGGTTCAGCACGGTGCGGCCATGTTCGGCGTTCTCGATGAACTCGATGCGCGGCGCGAAGCGGAAGTGCCGCAGCTGGCGCGGGATCACCCGCCTTGCCGGCCGCAGGACCTGGATGTCACCGGCCAGCGCCTGGCGCAGCAGCAGCTCCAGGCGCGCGGTGTCGCCGTCGGCGAAGCTGCCGGCCGGCGTCACCTCGAAGGTATCGAAGATGGTGTCCTCCGGCCCGTCGAGCACGCGCGCGCGGTGGATGCTGTAGCCGGCGCGGTCCAGGGTCATCACGATCGCGGCAAACAGCCCGTCGCGGTCGGGCGAGTGCACGAACACCTCCAGCGCATCGCTCTCCGGCGCGATCCGCCGCGCCTTGACCAGGGTGCCGCCGCGCGCCACTTCCATCAGCGAGGTCGCCTGCCATACCAGCTGCTCGGGGCGGAAGCGCACGAAGCTCTCGTCCGGCATCGCCGCGAACTGGCGTTCGATCACCGCATCGGCATGGCCGAGCACGCGCATCAGCTCGCGCACGCTGGCGCGCGCCTCCTGCACCCGTTCGGCCTCGGGCAGCGGCTGTTCCAGCCCTTCGCGCAGGGCGCGGCGCGCGGCGAAATACAGGTCGGCCAGCAGCCGGTCCTTCCAGGCATTCCACAGCTTGGGGCTGGTGCCGGCGATGTCGGCGCAGGTCAGCAGGTACAGGTAGTCCAGCCGTTCGCGGCTGCCGACCAGGCCGGCGAAGCGGCGGATCACCTCCGGGTCGGTGATGTCCTGCTTCTGCGCGGTGACCGACATGCGCAGGTGCTGCTCCACCAGCCACGCCACCAGGTCGGTGTCGGTGGCGCTCAGGCCGTGCGCGGCGCAGAACGCGCGCGCGTCCACCGCGCCGAGTTCGGAATGGTCGCCGCCGCGGCCCTTGGCGATGTCGTGGAACAGCCCGGCCAGCAACAGCAGCTCCGGCTTGCGCAGCCGCGGCCAGACCTCGTGGGCGATGGAGAAACGCTCGTCGGCGCGGCCGGCGGCGAACACGCCGATGTTCCGCAGCACCATCAGCGTGTGCTGGTCCACGGTATAGACATGGAACAGGTCGAACTGCATGCGCCCGGACACCTGCGCGAAGGCCGGTATCCACTGCCCCAGCACGCCCAGCCGCGCCATGCGCGCCAGCGTGTCCACCGCGCGCGGGCCGCGCAGCAGGGCGATGAACTGCTCGCGCACGGCCTCGCCCACCTCGGTGTAGGCGGGGATTTCATCCAGCATCTCGGCCAGGCCGCGCGCGGTCAGCGAATGCAGGCCGCGCACCTGCGGCGTGCGCGCCCAGCAGGCGAACAGCGCGAAGATGCGCGCGATGTCGCCATGCGGCCACAACGGATCGTCGGCCGACAGGTAGCCGCGGCGCAGCGAGAAGCCGTCGCCGACCGGCTCCGGCGCCGCTTCGCCGTCGAACTGTTCCTCGAAGCGCTGCAGCAGGCGGTCGCTGATCCGCCGCACCACCGCCGCGCTGCGGTAGAAGCCCTGCATCATCTTTTCCACGCCGAGGTTGCCGGCGTCGTCGGCGAAGCCCATGCGCTCGGCCAGCGCCTTCTGGTGGTCGAAGCGCAGCCGCTCCTCGGCGCGCTGCGCGACCAGGTGCAGGCCGAAGCGCAGCCGCGCCAGCACCGCGCGCTCGCGCTTGAGCGCGGCGGCCTCGTCCAGGCCCAGGTGCCCCAGCCCGACCAGCGCGTCGATGTCGCTCACGCCGAACGCGCGCAGCGCCATCCAGCCCAGCGTATTGAGGTCGCGCAGGCCGCCGGGGCCGTCCTTGATGTCCGGCTCCAGGTTGTCGGCGGTATCGCCGAAGCGCTGGTGGCGCAGCAGCAGCTCCTCGCGCTTGGCCAGGAAATAGTCGCGCGCCGGCCAGATCAGCGTCGGCGACACGGCGCGCGCCAGCGCCTGCTGCGCGGCCGGTTCCGCGCACAGCGGCCGCGCCTCGATCAGCGCGGTGAGCACGGTCTGGTCGGCGGCGGCCTGCGCGCATTGCACGGCCGAGCGCACGGCATGGCTGGCCGGCAGCCCGGCGTCCCACAGCAGCGCGAACAGCCGCGCCAGCGCGGCCTCGCTGGCCTGCTGCGCGTCCGGCTCGCCCAGCACCAGCAGGTCGATGTCCGAACGCGGGAACAGTTCGCCGCGCCCGTAACCTCCGACCGCGAACAGCGACAGCCCGCCAGCGGCCGGCAGGCAACGCCGCCAGGCCTGCTCGATCAGGTGGTCGGCGCAGCGCGCGCGCAGCGCCAGCAGCCGTTCGATATTGTCGCCCTGCTCGAAACGCCGGCACAGCCGCGCATCGTCGTGCGCCAGCGACTGCCGCGCCGCGGCGGCCCACTGCGCATCGCCCGCGGGGTCGGCCGGCGCGTCCGGTACGTGCTGGACCCGATCCGCCGGCAGTGGGCTCATGCCGCCCCGGATCGCGCGTGTTCGGCCTCGGCCGGCGACAGCGTCAGCACTTCCACGCCGTCCTCGGTCACCGCCACCATGTGCTCCCACTGCGCCGAGAGCTTGCGGTCCTTGGTGACCACGGTCCAGCCGTCGGGCAGCACCTTGGTATGGCGGGTGCCCTCGTTGATCATCGGCTCGATGGTGAAGGTCATGCCCGGCTTGAGCACCAGCCCCTGGCCGGGGCGGCCGTAGTGCAGCACCTGCGGCTCGTCGTGGTAGACCTTGCCGATGCCGTGGCCGCAGTACTCGCGCACCACGGAAAAACGCTCGGATTCGGCGTATTCCTGGATCGCGTTGCCGATATCGCCCAGCGTGGCGCCCGGCCGGACCGCGCGGATGCCGCGCCACATGGCCTCCTTCGTCGTCTCCACCAGGCGCCGGGCCATCACCGACGGCGTGCCGACGTAGTACATGCGGCTGGTATCGCCATGCCAGCCGTCCTTGATGACGGTCACGTCGATGTTGACGATGTCCCCGTCCTTCAGCACCTTGGCCTCGCTGGGGATGCCGTGGCAGATGACGTTGTTGACCGAGGTGCACAGGGTCTTGGGGAAGCCGCGGTAGCCGACGTTGGCCGGGATCGCGCCCTGCACGTTGACGATGTGGTCGTGGCAGATGCGGTCCAGTTCCTCGGTGGTGACACCGGGCCTGACGTGCGCGCCGATCATGTCCAGCACTTCGGCCGCCAGGCGGCCGGCGATGCGCATCTTGGCGATTTCTTCGGGGGTTTTCAGGTTCACGCTCATGGCCGCCATTATCACCCATCGGCGCCCTGCCTGAACGGCCTTTCCCGCACCCGCGCGGCCCGGCCGGGGCGGCGGTTTGCGCCGCGGCCCGGCGCGCCCTATAATTCCGCGGCTCCGTTGCCGGCCCCGTGCCGCGCGGGCCGCCCACACCGGGCGTCACCGGTGAATCCACACCCTTCGCCCCCATCCGTGCCGGGGTGCCCCGCTCGCCGGGGTTCGGCCACGGAGGCGCAGGGGAAGCCCAACCCCGGAATCATCGCGCGACCCATCATCCAGAGGCCGCGCGGCCCTGTGCGGACTCCAAGACAGCCGCGCACGGCGTGATTCCACCGCCAGGAGTTTGCAATGTCCCAGATCACCATGCGCCAGATGCTGGAAGCCGGCGTCCACTTCGGCCACCAGACCCGCTACTGGAACCCCAAGATGGCGCCGTACATCTTCGGTGCCCGCGGCAAGATCCACATCATCAACCTGGAAAAGACCGTCCCGCTGTTCAACGACGCGATGAACTTCATCTCGTCCGTTGCCCAGAAGCGCGGCACCATCCTGTTCCTGGGCACCAAGCGCAGCGCGCGCGACGCCATCAAGGAAGAAGCCGAGCGTTGCGGCATGCCGTTCATGAACCAGCGTTGGCTGGGCGGCACCCTGACCAACTTCCGCACCGTCAAGCAGTCGGTCGCCCGCCTGAAGGAACTGGAAGCCGGCGAAACCGACGGCACCTTCGACCGCCTGGTCAAGCACGAAGTGCTGGGCCTGCGCCGCGAGCGCGACAAGCTGGAAGCCTCGCTGGGCGGCATCAAGGACATGAACCGCCTGCCGGACGCGATCTTCGTGATCGACATCGGCCATGAAGACATCGCCATCAAGGAAGCCAAGAAGCTCGGCATCCCGGTGATCGCCGTGGTCGACACCAACTACAACCCGGAACTGGTGGACTACGCCATCCCGGGCAACGACGACGCCATCCGCGCCGTGCAGCTGTACGCCCGCGCCGCCGCCGACGCCGTGCTGGAAGGCAAGGCCGCCGCCCCGAACGCCGCTTCGGTGCGCGAGGAAGAGTTCGCCGACGCCGCTGCCGCCGAAGAAGCCAAGCCGGCCCGCCGCGCTCCGGCCAAGAAGGGCGCCAAGAAGGGCGACGAGGCTTCGGCCTGATGCACCCGGCGGGCGCCACGCGCGCCCGCTCCCCCTGCGGCGGCGCCCTGGGCGCCGGCCACTGACAGGGCCACGTAACAACGGCCGGCGATCATCGCCGGCCTGCCCCTTTCTATCGTTGAGGTAATCCCATGGCTGAAATCACCGCCTCCCTGGTCAAGGAACTGCGCGAGCGCACCGGCGCCGGCATGATGGAATGCAAGAAGGCTCTGGCCGAGAACAACGGCGACATCGACGCCGCTGCCGAAGCCCTGCGCAAGTCCGGCGCCGCCAAGGCCGACAAGAAGGCCGACCGCGTCACCGCAGAAGGCCGCATCGGCGTGGCCGTCAACGGCGGCAAGGCCGTGCTGGTCGAAGTGAACTCGGAAACCGACTTCGTCGCCAACGACGCCAACTTCAAGGCCTTCGTCGACGCCGTCGCCGCTGCCGCCCTGGCCTCCGGCGCCGCCGACATCGAAGCCCTGAAGTCGGCCAAGCTGGCGTCCGGCGAGACCGTCGAGGAATCGCGCACCGCCGCCATCCAGAAGCTGGGCGAGAACATCCAGATCCGCCGCCTGGCCAAGGTCGACGGCAACAACACCGTCGGCGCCTACGTGCACAGCAACGGCAAGATCGGCGTGCTGGTCGACCTGGCCGGCGGCAACGCCGAGCTGGCCAACGGCCTGGCCATGCACGTGGCCGCGATGAACCCGCCGCACAACAAGGCCGCCGACGTGCCGGCCGAGTTCGTCGCCAAGGAAAAGGAAATCGAGCTGGCCAAGATGAGCGAGAAGGACAAGGCCAAGCCGGCCGAGATCCTGGAGAAGATCATCAGCGGCAAGATCAACAAGATCATCAGCGAAGTGACCCTGTACGGCCAGAACTACGTGCTGGACAGCGACAAGACCGTCGAGCAGGCCGTGAAGGCCGCCGGTGGCGACGTCGTCGGCTTCCAGCGCCTGGTGGTCGGCGAAGGCATCGAGAAGGTGGTCGAGGACTACGCCGCCGAAGTCGCCAAGGCGATGCAGGTCTGATACGGCCCCGACCAGGAGCCTGAAAGAAGCCGCGGACTCCGCGGCTTCTTTTTTGCCCGGCGTCCGGAACCAGCCCGGCTTTTCCTGTGGACTTCAAGTCCCTTTGCCCGATACTGTGACGCAAACACCCTTGTACCCGTCCCGTCTGTATCCTTGATGGCCTGCTGAACACCTCTCCGACATGTCCCCCGAGCTCACCGCAGCGCTGTCACTCTGCCGCAACCTGCCCTCGCCGCCCGGCATCGCCATCCGCATCATCGAACTGGCGCAGGACCCGGAAACCGACATCGCCACCGCGGCCGACGCCATCGCGATGGACGTGGCACTGAGCGCGCGCATGATGCGCATCGCCAATTCGCCGCTGTACGCCAGCCGCCGCCGGATCGAGAACCTCGGCCAGGCGCTGACCATGCTCGGCCTGAACGCGACCCTGCAGCTGGCGCTGGGTTTCTCGCTGGCGCACGCACTGGACAGGGAAGGCCAGGACCCGCGCCTGCTCGAACGCATCTGGCGCCGCAGCGTGCTCTGCGCCCTGGCCGCGCGCTTCCTCGGCCTGGGCTGCGGCGTGCGCCGGGTCGAGGAGCTGATGCTCGCCGGCCTGCTGCAGGACATCGGCGCGCTGGCGCTGATGCAGGCCAGCCCGGACATCTACCCGGCGCTGTTCGACAGCGCCACCTGCAACGCCGAACTGCTCGCCCACGAGCGCGCCATCCTCGGCTGCAGCCATGCCGATGCCGGCGCCCAGCTGTGCGAGCAATGGCACCTGCCCCGCTACCTGGTGGACGCGATCGCACGCAGCGAGCCGCCGGCCGAACCGGCGGACCTGTTCCAGCGCTGCGTCGCCCTGTCCGGCTGCGTGGCCGAAGTCTGGCTCGCGGCCGATGCCGACGCCGCGCGCAGCCATGCCCTGCAGCGGGCCTACCAGGAACTGGGCATGGACAGCCCGGCCTTCGAGCTGGTGCTGCAGCGGGTCAGCCAGATGCTGCCCGAGCTCTGCGCCCTGCTCGACGTGCCGGTGCCCAGCTCGGCACGCCTGCGCTTCCTGCTCGACCACGCCAACGAACTGAAGGAACTGCGCAACCTGCGCGAACTGCAGGATGCCTCGGCCACCCGCCGTCGTGCCGACGACTTCGAACTGATGGCCCGGCGCCTGGCCGAACAGGCGCACCTGGACGCCCTGACCGGCGTGCTCAACCGCCGGCACCTGGAGACGGTGCTGGAGCAGGAATTCGCCCGCGCCGCGCACATGAACCGGCCGCTGTCCATCGCTTTCATCGACCTGGACGACTTCAAGAAGATCAACGACGCCCACGGCCACCTGGCCGGCGACCAGGTGCTGCAGTCCTTCGCCTCGCACCTGCAGGAACAGCTGCGCAACAGCGATACCGTGGCCCGCTTCGGCGGCGAGGAATTCGTGGTGCTGTTCCCCGACACCGACGAGCGCATCGCGCTGGAAGTGGTGCGGCGCGTGCTGGACACCATCGCGCGGACGCCGATGGCCGAGATCGAGGGCGCGCCGCTGCACGTCACCTTCTCCGCCGGCGTGGCCACGCACGGCCACTACGAGCGCTTCGCCAACGTGCAGGACCTGCTCAAGGCCGCCGACGACGTGCTCTACCGTTCCAAGAGCCTGGGCCGCAACCGGGTGATCGCCCGCGCCCCCGAGCCGCAACCGGCGCCTGGCTGAACCCGGGCGAACGCGGGCGGGAATCCGTCATTGCAGTGCAACAAAGCGCTGCCCGGCCCGCCCTCGATCCGTTAGAATTCCCGCGTTTTCCAGCCACCGAGGTCGCCCATGTCCCAGCTCGCCTACCAACGCATCCTTCTGAAACTTTCCGGGGAGGCGCTGATGGGAGACGAGGACTACGGCATCGACCCCAAGGTCATCAACCGCCTGGCGCGCGAGGTCATCGAGGCGCAGCAGGCCGGCGCCGAGGTGGCGCTGGTGATCGGCGGCGGCAACATCTTCCGCGGCGCCGGCCTGGCCGCCGGCGGCATGGACCGGGTCACCGGCGACCAGATGGGCATGCTGGCCACGGTCATCAACGCCCTGGCCATGCAGGACGCGCTGGAAAAACTCGGTGCCAAGGCGCGCGTGATGAGCGCGATCAAGATCAACGACGTGTGCGAGGACTACATCCGCCGCCGCGCCATCCGCCACCTGGAAAAGGGCCGGCTGGTGATCTTCGCCGCCGGCGTCGGCAGCCCGTTCTTCACCACCGACTCCGGCGCCGCGCTGCGCGCCATCGAGATCGGCGCCGACCTGCTGCTCAAGGCCACCAAGGTCGACGGCGTGTACGACAAGGACCCGAACAAGCACGCCGACGCGGTGCGTTACGACACCCTGAGCTACGACCAGGTCATCAACCAGGGCCTGGAAGTGATGGACACCGCCGCCTTCGCCCTGGCCCGCGACAGCGACCTGCCGCTGCGCGTGTTCGACATGGGCCAGCCCGGCGAGCTGCTGAAGATCCTGCGCGGCGAGAACATCGGCACCCTGGTCCACGGCCGCGACGCCCACTGACGGCGCGCCGCCAGCCAGGCCAGGCCGCCGGCGCACGCCCGGCGCGACGCGACACAGGGGGCGCACGGCAAGCGGCGCGCGCCCCGTTCCACGATTCCCGTCCGGCCGGCAGGGCTGTTCGCCTATAATCGGCCGGTTCCAGAAACATCCAGGATTCCGGCGATGATCAACGACATCAAGCAAGATGCGCAGGCGCGCATGGCCAAGAGCATCGATGCTCTGCGCCACACCCTCACCACCATCCGCACCGGCCGCGCCTCGCCGGCCCTGCTGGACGGCATCAAGGTCAAGGCCTACGGCACCGACACGCCGCTGAACCAGGTGGCCAGCATCAGCGTGTCCGAAGGCCGCTCGCTGGTCATCACCCTGTTCGACAAGAACATGATCAAGGAGGTGGAGAAGTCCATCTACGCCTCCGACCTGGGCCTGACCCCGACCACCGTGGGCACCACCATCCGCCTCAACCTGCCGCCGCTCACCGAGGAGCGCCGCAGGGAACTGGCCAAGACCGTGAGCAAGGAAGGCGAGGACAGCAAGGTCGCCATCCGCAACATCCGCCGCGACGCCAACCAGGAAGTGGCCAGGCTGCTCAAGGACAAGGCCATCACCGAGGACGAGGACCGCCGCGCGCAGGACGAGATCCAGAAGCTGACCGACAAGGCGATCAAGGACGTCGACGAGGTGGTCAAGCTCAAGGAACAGGAACTGATGGCAGTCTGACCGGTGCCGTCCGCCATGCCCAACGGCATGCCAGCACCGGGGCTGCCCGCGCACGTTGCCATCATCATGGATGGCAACGGCCGCTGGGCCCAGCAGCGGCGCCGCCCGCGCATGATCGGCCACCGCGCCGGCGCGCGTGCGGTCAACCGCACCATCGACTTCTGCCTAGAGCGCGGCATCGCCGCGCTCACGCTGTTCGCCTTCTCCAGCGAGAACTGGGGGCGGCCGCAGGAGGAAGTGGACGCACTGATGAAGCTGTTCCTCGGCGCGCTCGACCGCGAGGTGGATGAACTGGACCGCCGTGGCGTGCGCGTGCGCTTCATCGGCGAGCGCTCGCGCTTCTCCGCCGGCATCGCCCAGCGCATGGAGCGGGCCGAGCAGCGCACCGCCGGCAACGGCGCCATGACCCTGAGCATCGCCGCCAGCTACGGCGGCCGCCAGGACATCGCCCACGCCGCGCGCCTGCTCGCCGAGCAGGTGGCCGCCGGCACCCTGCTGCCGGAGCAGATCGACGAGCAGCTGCTCGGCCGGCATGTCGCGCTGGCCGACCTGCCGCCGCCGGACCTGTTCATCCGCACCGGCGGCGACACCCGCATCAGCAACTTCCTGCTGTGGCAGCTGGCGTATACCGAACTGTGGTTCACCGACGTGCTGTGGCCGGATGTCGACGCCGGCACCCTGCAGCAGGCCCTGGACGACTACGCGCGGCGCGAGCGCCGCTATGGACTGACCAGCGCACAGGTCGCCGCGGCGGCCACGGAGAGCGTTTCCCCATGACCAAGACCCGTGTCATCGCCGCGCTGATCATGGCCCCGGTGGCCATCTGCGCGATCCTGCTGCTGCCCACCCAGTGGCTGGCCGCCGCCGCCGCGCTGGTGTTCCTGACCGGCCTGTGGGAATGGTTCCGACTTGCCGGCGTGGACGGCGTGCCGCGCACCGTGCTGCTGGTGCTGAACCTGCTGCTGATGGTGCTGCTGGTGTGGGCCTCGGCCGGCAGCCTGGTGCTGTTCCAGCTGGCCACGCTGGCCGGGGTCGGCTTCTGGCTGCTGGCGCTGCTGTGGCTGCGCTTCTTCGATTTCGGCGCGCACGAGGAAAGCAGCGCACGCATGCTCAAGCTGGCCGCCGGCACCCTGGCCATCGTCCCGGCCTGGGCGGCGCTGGTGCTGATCCACGCCGGGCAGCCGCACGGCAACCGCTGGTTGCTGACCGCGCTGGCCGTGGTCTGGGCCGCCGATTCGGGCGCCTATTTCGCCGGGCGCGCCTTCGGCAGGCACAAGCTGGCCCCGCGCGTGAGCCCCAACAAGACCATCGAAGGCCTGCTGGGCGGGCTGGTGGCGGGCCTGGTGGTCGCCGTCGGTTTCGGCTGGCTGGCGGGCGTGCAGGCCGGCGCCATCGGCTGGCTGCTGCTGGTGGCCACGGTCACGGTGCTGGCCTCGGTGCTCGGCGACCTGTTCGAAAGCCTGCTCAAGCGCCACGCCGGCGCCAAGGACTCGGGCAGCGTGATCCCCGGCCATGGCGGCGTGCTCGACCGCATCGACGGCGTGCTGGCCGCGCTGCCGGTGTTCGCGCTGGGCAAGGAAATCTTCGGTTTCTGACATGTCCGCCTTCCCGCCCCCCCACCAGGACGCCCTGCGCCGGGTCGCGATCCTGGGCGCTACCGGCTCGATCGGCACCTCGGCGCTGGACGTCATCGCCCGCCACCCCCAGCAGCTGTGCGCCAGCGTGCTGGCCGCGGGCCACAACGTCGATGCGCTGATCGCGCTGTGCCGCAGCCACAGGCCCGAGCACGCCGCCATTGCCGACCCGGCGCTGTTCCAGCGCCTGCGCGACGGGCTGCGCGACGCCGGCCTGGCGACGCAGGCCCATGCCGGCCCCGCGGCGATCGACGCGCTGGCCGCCGGCGACGCCTGCGACACCGTGGTGGCGGCCATCGTCGGCGCGGCCGGGCTGTCCTCGACCCTGGCCGCGGCCCGCGCCGGCAAGCGCCTGCTGCTGGCCAACAAGGAATCGCTGGTGCTGGCCGGCGAACTGCTGACCCGCGAAGCGGCCGCCGCCGGCGCGGACATCATCCCGATCGACAGCGAACACAACGCCATCTTCCAGTGCCTGCGCTCGCGCGATGCCAGCGTCGAGGGCGCCGGCGTGCGCCGCATCCTGCTCACCGCCTCCGGCGGCCCGTTCCGCGGCCGCAGTCGCGCCGAGCTGGAAGCGGTGACGCCGGCCCAGGCGGTGGCGCACCCCAGGTGGTCGATGGGACCGAAGATCTCGGTCGATTCGGCCACGCTGATGAACAAGGGCCTGGAGGTCATCGAGGCCCACCACCTGTTCGGCGTGCCGGGTGCGCGCATCGACGTGCTGGTGCACCCGCAGAGCCTGGTGCATTCGCTGGTCGAGTTCATCGACGGCTCCACCCTGGCCCAGCTCGGCCTGCCGGACATGCGCACCACCCTGGCGGTCGGCCTGGGCTGGCCGCGGCGCATCGAATCGGGCGTGGCCGGGCTCGACCTGCTGGCCCAGGGCCGGCTCGATTTCGAGGCCCCGGACCTGGACGCCTTCCCCTGCCTGCGCCTGGCCTGGCAGGCCATGGAGGCCGGCGGCAGCGCCCCGGCGATCCTGAACGCCGCCAACGAAGTCGCCGTTTCAGCCTTTCTTCAGGGCCGCATAGGCTTCCTGTCGATCCCTGCGCTGGTGGAACATGCCCTGTCCGCCCTGCCTCACATGGCTGCCGATACACTGGACGCCCTGCTGGCGGCCGACGCGCAGTCCCGCCAGGTCACCACCACCGCCATCGCCCGCCTGCCCCATGCCTGATCCCGTCTTCCAACCGAGCCGCGCCCATGGCTGACATCCTCGGTTCCGTGTGGTGGATGATCGTCAGCCTCGGCGTGCTGGTGACGTTCCATGAATTCGGCCATTACTGGGTGGCGCGGCGCTGCGGGGTGAAGGTGCTGCGCTTCTCGGTCGGCTTCGGCCGGCCGCTGTGGAGCCGCCGCGGCCGCAACGGCACCGAGTTCGCCATCGCCGCCATCCCGCTGGGCGGCTACGTGAAGATGCTGGACGAGCGCGAGGCCGAGGTGCCGGCCGGCGAACGCGCCGTGGCCTTCAACAACAAGAGCGTGTGGCAGCGCATCGCGATCGTCGCCGCCGGCCCGGCCGCCAACCTGCTGCTGTGCGTGGCCCTGCTGTGGGCGATGTTCGTGATCGGCCGACAGGACTATTCGGCCACCATCGGCCGCAGCAGCGGCATGGCCGCCGCCGCCGGCCTCGACGCCGGCGACCGCATCCTGGACGTGGACGGCCGCGCCGTCGCCACCTGGGCCGAGGCCAGCATGGTCCTCACCACGGCCGCCATGGACCGCCAGGACGCGCGCGTGCGGGTACTCGATGCGCTGGACAACACCCACACCCGCGTGCTGCCGCTGTCCACCCTGCCGGCCGGTTTCGACGAACGCACGGTGCCGGTGCAGGCCGGCCTGGCCTGGCAGTTCTGGCTGCAGCCGGCGCAGGTCGATTCGGTGGCCGCAGGCTCGGCCGCCAGCGGCCAGCTGCAGCGCGGCGACCTGATCCTGGCCATCGACGGGCAGCGCGTGGACAGCGCCGACCAGGTCGCGCCGCTGGTGCAGCAGCTGGGCGAGCGCGGCGGCCCGGGCATGGTCGAGGTCGAGCGCGCCGGCCAGCGCCTGGCCCTGGAACTGCAGCCGCAGAAGGCCGCGGGCGGGACCGGCAAGGACCGCTGGCTGCTCGGCGTGGGCTTCGTCACCGGCCAGGCGCCGGCCTACGACGCCCGCCAGCAGTACGGGCCGCTGGCGGCGTTGCCGGCCGCGCTGCGCGAGACCGGCCGCCTGGCCAGCGACTCCCTCGGCATGATGCGGCGCATGCTCACCGGCCACGCCTCGGTCAAGAACATCTCCGGCCCGATCACCATCGCCCGCGTCGCCAACGCCTCGGCCGAACGCGGGGTGGACTGGTTCCTGTACTTCCTGGCCCTGCTGTCGCTGAGCCTGTGCATCATCAACCTGCTGCCGATCCCGATCTTGGACGGCGGTCACCTGCTGTATTACCTTATCGAGTTGGTCAAGGGCAGCCCGCTGAGCGAGCGCGCCATGGCCGCCGGCCAGTATGTCGGCCTGGCGCTGCTGGCCGGACTGATGGGGCTGGCGTTCTACAACGACATCCTCGGGCTGGTCCCGCGATGAACTTTTTCCCGCTGACGTCGTCATACGCCGGCACCCACGCAACAATGAAATCGACTCCAACCGGACGTGACATGACGCGACTTCCCAATCGCCGCCTGCTTGCCCTCGCCCTCGCCGCCGGTCTGGCCGTGCCCGCGCTCGCGCAGGCAGCCGAGCCCTTCACCGCCAGCGACATCCGCGTGGACGGCCTGCAGCGCATCTCTTCCGGCACCGTCTTCACCTACCTGCCGGTGGAACGCGGCGACCGCGTCGACGACGCCAAGGTCGGCGAGACCATCCGCGCCCTGTACAAGACCGGCTTCTTCGAGGACGTGCAGCTGGACCGCCAGGGCGACATCCTGGTGGTCACGGTCAAGGAACGCCCGGCGATCAACAAGCTGACCGTCACCGGCAACAAGGACATCAAGAGCGAGCAGCTGCTCAAGGGCCTGGCCGACATCGGCCTGAGCGAGGGCGGCACCTTCGACCGCCTGAGCCTGGACCGCGTGACCCAGGAGCTGCGCCGCCAGTACAACGACCGCGGCAAGTACAACGTCGAGATCACCCCGACGGTGAGCCCGCTGGACCGCAACCGCGTCGACGTCGCCATCGCCGTCAAGGAAGGCAAGGCGGCCAAGATCCGCCACGTCAACTTGGTCGGCACCGAGAAGTTCGAGGCCGGGGACATCCTGGATACCTGGGAGTCCAAGGAACACAACTGGGCCTCGTGGTACCGCCGCGACGACCAGTACTCCAAGGAAAAACTGTCCGGCGACCTGGAAAAGCTCAACTCCTGGTACCTGGACCGCGGCTACGTCGATTTCAGCGTCGATTCCACCCAGGTCTCGATCAGCCCCGACAAGCGCGACATGTTCATCACCGCCGGCGTGACCGAGGGCGAGCAGTACAAGATCTCCGAGATCAAGGTCACCGGCGACACCATCCTGCCGCAGGAAGACGTCGAGCGCATGGTGTTCCAGAAGGCCGGCGACACGTTCTCGCGCGGCCTGCTGGAGTTCAGCGCCGACGCCATCACCAACAGCCTGTCCAACGTCGGCTACGCCTTCGCCAAGGTCAACCCGATCCCGACCAGCAACCGCGCCGAGCGCACGGTGGCGGTCAACATGCAGGTGGTGCCCGGCCCGCGCGTGTCGGTGCGCCGCATCGTGTTCAAGGGCAACACCCGCACCGCCGACGAGGTGCTGCGCCGCGAGATGCGCCAGTTCGAGAACGCCTGGTACTCGCAGGCAGCGATCGACCGCTCCAAGATCCGCCTGCAGCGCCTGGGCTATTTCGAATCGGTCGACGTCGAGACCACCCCGGTCACCGGCAGCAACGACCAGGTCGACGTGGTCTACAGCGTCAAGGAAACCACCTCGGGCAGCTTCGTGTTCGGCCTGGGCTATTCGCAGTCCTACGGCATGACCACTTCGGTGCAGTTGTCGCAGAACAACTTCCTGGGCGGCGGCAACCGCGTCTCGGTCGAGGCCTCGCGCAGCAGCTACCTGCAGCGCTACGGCTTCTCGTACATGAACCCCTATTTCACCGACGATGGCGTGTCGCTGGGCTACAACCTGTCCTGGCGCGAGCTGGACTATTCGGACTTCAACACCGCCCAGTACAACAGCACCAACGGCGCCGCGCAGATGGTGTTCGGCGTGCCGATCACCGAGAACGACAGCTTCTCGCTGATGTTCGGCATCGACAGCAACCAGATCACCACCTACCCCAACTACACCCCGCAGTCGATCATCGACTACATCGATGCGATGGGCACGCGCACCTTCCATTCCTGGCGCACCGAGCTGGGCTGGGCGCGCGACACCCGCAACGATTACTTCATGCCCACCCGCGGCACCTACCAGCGCCTGGGCCTGGAAGCCACGCTGCCCGGCTCCACCGCCGAGTACTACAAGCTCAGCTACCAGATCTCCAAGTACTGGCCGGTCATGCCGTCGCTGGTGATCAACACCCGCGTCGAGTTCGGCTACGGCGACTCGTACGGCAAGGACAAGGTGCGCGACATCTGCTGGAACGAGATCCCCGCCGTTCCCGGCACCCCGGCCAATGGCGACACGCCGGCCGTCCCGGGCAAGCCAGCCACCACCGAAGTGGTGGACTGCGCCACCAACCCCACCGCCAAGCACCGCCAGGTGAAGGCGTCGGGCCTGCCGTTCTTCGAGAACTTCTACGCCGGCGGCACCAACTCGGTGCGCGGTTTCCGCGACAACACCCTGGGCCCGCGCTCGGAGATCATCGGCGGTTACTACCGCGGCCAGCCGCTGGGTGGTTCGCTGAAGACGGTTGGCGCAATCGAAGCCTACTTCCCGAAGCTGTTCGACAGCCCGTCGGCGCGCGTGTCGGCCTTCCTCGATTTCGGCAACGTCTACAACGGCACCGACAACTTCGACGCGGGCGAACTGCGCGCCTCGGCCGGTGTCGCGCTGCTGTGGCGCGCGCCGGTCGGCCCGATCTCGATCAGCTACGCCTTCCCGCTCAAGAAAAAGGAAGGCGACGAGATCGAGCGCCTGCAGTTCACCTTCGGCGGGCAGTTCTAAGAACTGCTGCCCGCCGCACCCGGGGCGTTGCCCCGGGTACCCCTCGTTCCGCCATGGCGGAACGAGGGGTGGCGTCCTGGCGTTCCGATTCCCCCCGCCTTCGGCGCGCCCCCTTTACCAAAGGGGGCTTTCCTCCAGAACGGTCCGGCCACTCTCCGCCCTCCGGCGGACCCCTGGCTGCTGCCGCATGACCGCGCCACTTCCAGACGCTAAACTCCCGGCGTGAATACTCCGACCCATACCGCACAGGAACTGGCCGAGCGCTTCGGGCTGCAGGTGCACGGCGATCCGTCCACGGCCATCCATGGCGTGGCCACGCTGGCCCATGCCGGTCCGGGCCAGCTGACCTTCCTGGCCAATCCGCGCTACCGCGCGCAGCTGGCCGACAGCAGGGCGGCCATCGTGGTGCTGCGCGCCGACGACGCCGAGGCCGCGCCCGGCACCGCCCTGGTCGCCAAGGATCCCTACACCACCTTCGCCAAGATCGGCGCGCTGTTCGAGACGGTGCCGCTGCGCGAGGCCGGCATCCATCCCAGCGCGGTGATCGACCCGTCCGCGCAGGTGGCCGCCAGCGCCCACATCGGCCCGTTCGTCAGCATCGGCGCGCGCAGCGTGGTCGGCGAGAACTGCATCGTCGGCACCGGCAGCATCATCGGCGAGGACTGCAGCCTGGACGCCGGCTGCGAGCTGATCGCCCGCGTCACCCTGGTCACCCGGGTGCGGCTGGGCAAGCGCGTGCGCGTCCATCCCGGCGCGGTGCTGGGCGCCGACGGCTTCGGCCTGGCGATGGACGCCGGCCGCTGGATCAAGGTGCCGCAGCTGGGCGGCGTGCGCATCGGCGACGACTGCGAGATCGGCGCCAACACCTGCGTGGACCGCGGCGCGCTGGAAGACACCGTGCTGGAAGAAGACGTGCGCCTGGACAACCTGGTGCAGATCGCCCACAACTGCCACATCGGCGCGCACAGCGCGATCGCCGGCTGCACCGGCATCGCCGGCAGCGCCAGGATCGGCCGCTACTGCCTGCTCGGCGGCGCGGTCGGCGTGGTCGGCCATCTGGAAATCTGCGACCACGTCGTCGTCACCGGCAAGTCGGTCGTGCGCAACTCCATCACCGAACCGGGCGAGTACTCGTCCGGCACCCCATTGACCGACAACCGCACGTGGCGCAAGAACGCCGCGCGCTTCAAGCAGCTGGACAGCCTGGCACGCCGGGTACTGGCTGTGAGCAAGGAGAAGGAATGAACTCACCGCTGCCGTTGCCCATCGACGTCAACACCATCCGCACGCTGATCCCGCACCGCTACCCGTTCCTGCTGGTGGACAAGGTGGTCGCGCTGGATACCGAGGCCAGGACGATCGTCGCGCACAAGAACGTCACCATCAACGAGCCGTTCTTCCAGGGGCATTTCCCGGGCCAGCCGATCATGCCGGGGGTGCTGATCATCGAGGCGCTGGCGCAGGCCGGCGGCGTGCTGACCCAGCTGAGCCTGGGCCGCGACGCGCAGTCCAAGCTGTTCTACCTGGTCAAGGTGGACAACGTACGCTTCATGAAGCAGGTGGTGCCGGGCGACGTGCTGGAACTGCATGTGCAGGTCAAGCGCGTGATCCGCAACATGGCCG
Organism: Stenotrophomonas sp. Steno-Z2; assembly: GCF_056393235.1. Classification (NCBI taxonomy): domain Bacteria; kingdom Pseudomonadati; phylum Pseudomonadota; class Gammaproteobacteria; order Lysobacterales; family Lysobacteraceae; genus Stenotrophomonas; species Stenotrophomonas sp. Steno-Z2. The sequence goes on from NZ_JBWJOY010000006.1 coordinate 157,712, forward strand.
TCTACTACGGCGAAGCCAAGGTGGACGGCGAAGTCGTGGCGCATGCCGAGGTGCTGTGCGCCGGCACCCGCGAATGACCCTGACCGGAGCCCGCGCATGAGCGACAGCGCCCCCCTGATCCACCCCACGGCGGTCATCGATCCGTCGGCGAAGCTCGCCGACGACGTGCGCGTCGGCGCGTTCAGCCTGATCGGCGCCGAGGTCGAGATCGGTGCCGGCACCGTGGTCGGGCCCCATTGCAGCATCCACGGCCCGACCCGCATCGGCCGCGACAACCGCTTCATCGGCCACGCCGCCATCGGCGGCGAGCCGCAGGACAAGAAGTACGCCGGCGAGCGCACCGAACTGGTGATCGGCGACCGCAACGTGTTCCGCGAGTTCGTCACCGTCAACCGCGGCACCGGCGGCGGTGGCGGCGTCACCACCCTGGGCAACGACAACTGGCTGCTGGCCTACACCCACGTCGCCCATGACTGCCACGTCGCCGACCACTGCGTGTTCTCCAACAACACCACGCTGGCCGGCCATGTCAGCGTCGGCAACTGGGTGATCATCAGCGGCTTCGCCGGCGCGCACCAGTTCTGCCGCATCGGCGACCACGCATTCCTCGGCATGGGGGCGCTGGTCACCGGCGACATCCCGCCGTTCACCATGGTCGGCATCGACGGCCACGGCCGCCCGCGCGGCATCAACAGCGAAGGCCTCAAGCGCCGCGGCTTCGATGCCGGGCGCATCAGCGCCATCAAGCGCGCCTACCGCACCCTGTACGTGGCCGGCGTGCCGCTGGCCGAGGCCAAGCAGCAGCTGGCCGAGCAGGCGCGCGAGAGCGACGACGTGCGGCAGATGCTGGATTTCATCGAACACGCGGACCGTCCGCTGCAGCGATGAATGCCCGCAGCAACAACGGGAACGGGGAAGCGGGAACGGGGAATGACGGCGGCCAGCCAATCGTCCCTGCCGCTTCCCTTCCCGCTTCCCGGCTCCCGACTTCCCGCTCCCCGCGCATCGCCCTGGTGGCCGGGGAAACCTCCGGCGACCTGCTCGGCGCCGGCCTGATCGCCGAACTGCGCCGGCGTTTTCCCGACGCCGAGTTCGCCGGGATCGGCGGCGATGCCATGCGCGGCGCCGGCTGCCAGACCTGGTTCGACGCCAGCGAGCTGGCGCTGATGGGGCTGGCCGAGATCCTGCGCCACCTGCCGCGCCTGCTGAAGCTGCGCCGCGCCTTCCGCGAGCGCGTGCTCGACTGGCGCCCGGACGTGTTCATCGGCATCGACGCGCCCGACTTCAACCTCGGCGTGGAGCGCTGGCTCAAGCAGCGCGGCATCCGCACCGTGCACTACGTCAGCCCGTCGGTCTGGGCCTGGCGCGAGAAGCGCGCCGAGAAGATCGGCGCCAGCGCCGACCTGGTGCTGTGCCTGTTCCCGATGGAGCCGCCGATCTACGCGCGCCATGGCGTGGACGCGCGCTTCGTCGGCCATCCCATGGCCGATGCGATCCCGCTGCACAGCGACCGCGCCGATGCCCGCGTCCGGCTCGCGCTGCCGGCCACCGCGCCGGTGCTGGCGGTGCTGCCCGGCAGCCGCCTGGGCGAGATCGGCCGGCTCGGCCCGGCCTTTTTCGAGGCCGCCTGGCAGGTGGCCGAGCGCATGCCCGACCTGCACATCGTGGTGCCGGCGGCCAACGCCAGCTGCCGCCAGCTGATCGACCAGCAGATCGCCGCCTCGGCCCTGCCCGCCGCGCGCCTGCACGTGCTCGACGGCCAGGCCCGCGACGCGGTGACCGCCGCCGACGTGGTGCTGCTGGCTTCCGGCACCGCCACCCTGGAGACCATGCTGGTCAAGCGGCCGATGGTGGTCGGCTACCGCGTCGCCGAACTGACCTACCGCATCGCCAGGGCCTTGAAGCTGGTCAAGGTCGACCGCTACGCCCTGCCCAACGTGCTGGCCGGCCGCGACCTGGCGCCGGAACTGATCCAGCACGACTGCACGCCCGACCGTCTGGCCGCGGCGGTGCTGCAATGGTTCGGGCAGCCCGGCTGCGTGGCCGGGCTGCAGGACGACTACCAGCGCCTGCACCTGCAGCTGCGCCAGGACGCGTCCGCCCGCGCCGCCGACGCGGTGGCGGGGCTGCTGGAAAGCAGGGAACAGGGAACAGGGAACAGGGAACGAACGGAAGCCGGTATATGACGTATTCCCGCTCTACCCGGGATGTCGTGGCGGAACAGCCTTCATTGTTCTCCCATTCCCCTTTCCCGGCTCCCCCCTCCCCGCTCTACGCCGGCATCGACGAGGCCGGGCGCGGCCCGCTGGCCGGGCCGGTGGCCGTGGCCGCGGTGGTGTTCGATCCGCAGCGGCCGCGCATCAACGGCCTGGACGACTCCAAGGCGCTCAGCGCCGCGCGCCGCGAGCAGCTGTTCGAGCGCATCGTCGAACGCGCCCTGGCCCACAGCATCGTGCTGGTGGACGTGGCCGAGATCGACGGCATCAACATTTTCCAGGCCACCATGCAGGGCATGCGCCGCGCGCTGGAAGGCGTGGCGCACGTGGCCCGGTTCGCCCGCATCGACGGCAACAAGGTGCCCAAGGGCCTGCCCTGCCCGGCCGAGGCACTGGTCGGCGGCGACGCCATCGACCGCGCCATCATGGCCGCCTCGATCCTGGCCAAGGTCAGCCGCGACCGCTACATGCGGGACCTGCACCAGCGCCACCCCGAGTACGGCTTCGACCAGCACAAGGGCTACGGCACCCCGGCCCACCTGGCCGCGCTGCGCACGCACGGCCCCTGCCCCGAGCATCGGCGCAGCTTCGCGCCGGTCCGCGACTGCCTGTCCCCCACCCCGTAGCAGCGGCTTCAGCCGCGAAGGGGTCTCGCCAGGCCGCCTGTTCCAAGGCCAAGCCTGCCGCGCCACATGCGCGACAGCCCGCCACCCATGCCGTAGGAGCGGCTTCAGCCGCGAAAGAGCCTTGCCTGCTCCGGGACGAGGTCCCTGGGTAGAGCCTCTCGCGGCTGAAGCCGCTCCTACCCGTGCGGGGGCTGCGTGCGGCACCTGTCAAGCTTGTTCGCCGCGCCCCCCGCGGCTACCCTGCCCTGTCATCGCAGTGATCCGGCATGAGCACTCCCCGCTTCGTCCATCTCCACGTCCACACCGAGTTCTCGATGGTGGACTCCACCATCCGCGTCCCGGCCAAGCCGGACCAGGCCGACCCGAAGAAGGCCAAGCAGGCCAATCTCCTCAGCCGCTCGGTGGAGATGCGCGCGCCGGCGCTGGCGGTCACCGACCTGAACAACATGTTCGCGCTGGTGAAGTTCTACAAGGCCGCCGAAGGCGTGGGCATCAAGCCCATCGCCGGCGCCGACGTGCTGATCGCCGAGGATGGCCACGACCCGTGGCGCATGACCCTGCTGTGCCGCGACCGCGAGGGCTACCTGAGCCTGTCGCGCCTGCTCAGCCGCGCCTGGCTGGAGGGCCACCGCCCCGAGGGCGGGGTCGCCGTCCATCCGCAGTGGCTGAAGGACGGCTGCCACAACCTGTTCGCGCTGGCCGGGCGCCAGAGCCTGGCCGGGCGGCTGGCCGGCGAAGGCCGCCATGACCTGGCCGAACAGCAGCTGGCCGACTGGCAGCGCGTGTTCGGCGACGGCCTGCACCTGGAACTGACCCGCACCGGCCGCGACGGCGAGGAAGCCTTCAACCAGTTCGCGCTGATGGCCGCCGGCCAGCGCGGCCTGCCGGTGGTGGCCAGCAACGACGTGCGCTTCCTGTCGCCGCAGGACTTCGACGCGCACGAGGCGCGCGTGTGCATCTCCACCGGGCGCGTGCTCGACGACCCCAAGCGCCCGCGCGAGTACAGCCGCGAGCAGTACCTGAAGTCGCCCGAGCAGATGTGCGAACTGTTCGCCGACATCCCCGACGCGATCGACAACACGCTGGCGCTGGCGCAGCGCTGCAACGTCGAGATGCGGCTGGGCACCTACTTCCTGCCCAACTACCCGGTGCCCGACGACGAGACCCTGGACACCTGGATCCAGAAGCAGTCGCGCGAAGGCCTGGAAGAACGCCTGCAGAAGAATCCGCTGGCGCCGGGCAAGACCCGCGAGGACTATTTCGAGCGGCTCGAGTTCGAACTGGACACCATCATCAAGATGGGCTTCCCCGGCTACTTCCTGATCGTGGCCGACTTCATCCAGTGGGGAAAGAACCAGGGCATCCCGATCGGGCCCGGCCGCGGTTCCGGCGCCGGCTCGCTGGTGGCCTGGGCGCTGAAGATCACCGACCTGGACCCGCTGCCGTACAACCTGCTGTTCGAGCGCTTCCTCAACCCGGAACGCGTGTCGATGCCCGACTTCGACATCGACTTCTGCATGGACCGCCGCGACGAGGTGATCGACTACGTCGCGCGCAAGTACGGCCGCGAGCGCGTCAGCCAGATCATCACCTACGGCACCATGGCGGCCAAGGCGGTGGTGCGCGACTCCGGGCGCGTGCTTGGCTTCCCGTACGGCCTGGTCGACGGCGTCTCCAAGCTGATCCCCAACATCCTGGGCATCGGCCTGAAGGACGCGCTGGGCAAGGGCAAGGAAGGCCCGGATTCGGAAATGGCCTCGGCCGAGCTGATCCAGCGCTACGAGACCGAGGACGACGTCCGCGACCTGATCGACCTGGCGCTGCAGCTGGAAGACCTGACCCGCAACGCCGGCAAGCACGCCGGCGGCGTGGTGATCGGCCCCGAGCCGCTGTCCGAGTTCTGCCCGCTGTACGCCGAACACGACGAAGGCAGCCTGGGCAAGAACCCGGTCACCCAGTTCGACAAGAACGACGTGGAAGAAGTGGGCCTGGTGAAGTTCGACTTCCTCGGCCTGCGCACGCTGACCATCATCGACTGGGCGGTGAAGGCGATCAACCAGCGCCATGCGCGCGCCGGCATCCCGCCGGTGGACATCGCCGCCATCCCGCTCGACGACGCGCCCACCTACAAGGACATCTTCGCCAACGGCAACACCGGCGCGGTGTTCCAGTTCGAATCCTCGGGCATGCGCCGGCTGCTGAAGGACGCGCGCCCGGACCGCTTCGAGGACCTGATCGCGCTGGTGTCGCTGTACCGTCCGGGCCCGATGGACCTGATTCCCTCGTTCAACGCGCGCAAGCACGGGCAGGAGGAAATCATCTACCCCGACCCGCGCACCGAGGCCATCCTCAAGGACACCTACGGCATCATGGTGTACCAGGAGCAGGTCATGCAGATGGCGCAGATCGTCGGCGGCTACTCGCTGGGCGGCGCCGACCTGCTGCGCCGCGCGATGGGCAAGAAGGTGCCGGCGGAGATGGCCAAGCACCGCGAGATCTTCCGCGAGGGCGCGGCCAAGGGCGGCGTCGACGGCCCCAAGGCCGACGAGATCTTCGACCTGATGGAGAAATTCGCCGGCTACGGCTTCAACAAGTCGCACGCCGCCGCCTACGCCCTGGTCAGCTACCAGACCGCGTGGCTCAAGCGCCACTACCCGGCCGAATTCATGGCCGCGACCCTGTCCTCGGACATGGACAACACCGACAAGGTGGTCGGCTTCCTGGCCGAGGTGCGCAACCTCGGGCTGAACGTGGAGCCGCCGCGGGTCAACGCATCGGCCTACATGTTCGAGGCGTCCAGCGCCGACACCATCCGCTACGGCCTGGGCGCGATCAAGGGCGTCGGCCAGGGCGCCTGCGAGGCGGTGGTGGCCGAGCGCCTGCGCGGCGGCGAGTACACCTCGCTGCTGGATTTCTGCGCGCGGGTGGAATCGGCCAAGCTCAACCGCCGCACCCTGGAGGCGATGATCCAGTGCGGCGCGCTCGACGGCCTGGGCCGCAACCGCGCCTCGCTGATGCTGCAGCTGCCCGAGGTGCTCAAGGCCACCGACCAGATGGCGCGCGAGAAGGCCTCGGGGCAGAACTCGCTGTTCGGCGCGCCCGACCCGGTCAACGCCGCCGCGCAGCTGGACCTGCCGGAAAGCCGCGAATGGCCGGTGGCGCAGCTGCTCAATGGCGAACGCGAGACGCTGGGCTTCTACCTCAGCGGCCATCCGTTCGACCCGTACGCCGAGGACGTCAGGGAACTGGTCGGCACCGACCTGGGCGCGCTGGACAAGCTGGTCGCGCCGGCGCCGCCGCCGCGCGACGGCGAGAAGCGCGGCTGGCGCCAGGAGGCGCAGGTGATCCTGGCCGGCATGGTCGTGGGCGTGCGCCGCAAGGGCGACAGCCAGGTGTTCGTGCAGTTGGAAGATGGCAAGGGCCGGGTGGAATGCAGCGCCTTCTCCGACGGCCTGGCCGAGTTCGGCCAGCTGATGACCAAGGACCGCATCCTGGTGGTCAAGGGCGGCCTGCGCGAGGACGAATTCAACGGCGGCTACGCGCTGCGCATCCGCCAGTGCTGGGATTTCGAACAACTGTGCGCCGACCACGCGGTGCGCCTGTCGCTGCGCGTGGACGGCCGCGGCGGCCCGATCTGGCAGCGCATCGAACCGCTGCTGGCCGCGCACCGCCCGGGGCGCACGCCGATCCGCCTGGACCTGCTGCTCCGCGGCAGGGACGGCGGCGTCGCCGGCATGCTCGACCTGGGCGGCAGCGGCGCGGTACGGGTCAGCACCCAGCTGCTCGACGCCCTGCGCGAGGACCCGGCGGTGCGCCGGGTCAAGCTCGCCTACAGCCCGCCCTGGGCCAGCTGAAGGTCCGGACGGCCGCGTACGGGTCCGGCCGGCGCGTTCGGCTACACTTTCCCACTTTCATTCAAGACGGTTTCCGATGAATCCGAATTACCTCGATTTCGAGCAGCCCATCGCCGATCTGGAAGCCAAGATCCAGGACCTGCGCAGCGCCAGCGCGGGCCCGGCGGTCAATGTCGAGGCCGAGGTGCGGGCGCTGGAAGACAAGCTGCGCCTGCGTACCGCGCAGATCTTCCGCAACCTGTCGTCCTGGCAGGTGCTGCAGGTGGCGCGCCACCCGTCGCGCCCCTACACCATGGACTACATCGACATCTTCTGCGACGAGTTCCAGGAACTGGCCGGCGACCGCGCCTTCGCCGACGACAAGGCGATCGTGGGCGGCCTGGCCCGCATCGGCGGCCGCCCGGTGATGCTGATCGGCCACCAGAAGGGCCGCGACACCAAGGAGAAGATCAAGCGCAACTTCGGCATGCCCAAGCCCGAGGGCTACCGCAAGGCGCTGCGCCTGATGAAGATGGCCGAACGCTTCAGGCTGCCGGTGCTGACCCTGATCGACACCGCCGGCGCCTGGCCGGGCATCGACGCCGAGGAACGCGGCCAGTCCGAGGCCATCGCCCGCAACCTGCTGGAAATGGCCGAGCTGAAGGTGCCGGTGATCTGCACCGTGATCGGCGAAGGCGGCTCCGGCGGCGCGCTGGCGCTGGGCGTGGGCGACCGCACGGTGATGCTGGAATACAGCGTCTATTCGACCATCAGCCCGGAAGGCTGCGCCTCGATCCTGTGGAAGGACGCCGGCAAGAACAAGGAAGCGGCCGAGCAGCTGGGCATGACCGCCCCGCGCCTTAAGGGCCTGGGCCTGATCGACAAAGTCGTGCGCGAGCCGATCGGTGGCGCCCACCGCAACCCGAAGCAGATGGGCCGGCGCCTGAAGGCGGTGCTGCTCAACGAACTGGATGCGCTGGAAAAGCTGCCGGTCGACGAACTGCTGGCGCAGCGCTATGCGCGCCTGCGCAGCTACGGCGCCTACGAGGCCGCATAAGCCGGCGCCGGCACGGGGACCCAGGGATTGAGCCCGATCATCCTGCTTTCGCTGGTGCTGCAGGTCGCCTGCTGCGTGCACGTCGTGCGCAACGGGCGGCCGCTGTACTGGATCTTCATCATTTTGATGTTCTCGTACCTGGCGGTGCTGGTTTATTTCATCGCCGAAATCCTGCCGGGATTGCGCAACAGCCCCGGCGCGCGGCGCGGGCTGCGCCGGGTGCGTGACCAGCTCGACCCCTCCCGTGGCAAGCGCCAGGCCGACCAGCGCCTGCGCGTGGCCGACACCGCAGAAAACCGCCGGCAACTGGCGCAGCAGCACCTGGACCACGGCGAGTACGCCGAGGCCGCCACGCTGTTCGAAGGCGCCCTGCGCGGCATCCACCGCGAAGACCCCGACCTGATGCTGGGCCTGGCCAAGGCCCAGTACGGGCTCGGCCAGCCGACGCAGGCCCGGCAGACGCTGGACGCGCTGATCGCCGCCAATCCGTCCTTCCGCTCGCAGGAAGGCCACCTGCTGTATGCCCGCGCGGTGGAGGACAGCGGCGATGTCGATGCCGCCCTGCACGAGTACGAAGCCCTGATCGACGGCTTCGCCGGCGAGGAAGCGCGCCTGCGCTATGCCCTGCTGCTCAGGCGCGCCGGCCGGCCCGACGCGGCGGCCGCACAGCTGCGCACGCTGCTGGACCGCGCCGAACTCTCCCCCGCGTATTACCAGCGCGCGCAGCGCGAATGGACCGACCTGGCCCGCAAGGAACTGCGCCAGCTCAGCGCGTAGCGACGGCCCCGGCCGCAACGCGGGGATGCCTGCCGGTCACGGCAAGGCGCGCTCATCGCAGCGTACGGGCAGCCCGATGTCGTGGGCTCCGGCACGGCAGCGGCTTCGTACCAGAACGGCTCCTGCCGCGGGATGCGGCAGGCCGCCAATGCCGCCCCCCGCCCTGTTGCCGCCGCGCATCAGAACGGTTTGGCCAGCACCAGGTACACGATGGCGATGAACAGCAGCAGCGGCAGTTCGTTGAACCAGCGCAGCGCACGCGACGACGGCAGCGCCCGGCCCTTGTCCACGCCCTTGAGCCAGCGCCCGGTGAAGCTGAAATAGACCAGCAGCAGCACGACCAGCCCCAGCTTGGCGTGCAGCCAGCCGGCGGCGCCGGGCGCGACCATGGTGCGGAAGTCGGGCAGGAAGCGGTAGCCCTGCCACAGCACCAGCCCGAGCACGAAGGCGAAGCCGAACATGGCATGGCCGAAGCGGTACAGGCGCCGCCCCATCAGCTGCAGGCGCTGCTCGACCTGCGCCTGCCCGGCGGCCTCGGCCAGGTTGACCAGGATGCGCGGCAGGTAGAACACCGCCGCCATCCACGCCACCACGAACACGATGTGGAAGGTCTTGACCCATTCGTACATGCGCGGCTCCGCGGCGTTAGGATGAGCGCCATTTTCGCCCATCCACCGCCGACACGCACATGCAGGAAAAGCAATACGACGCCGCCTACTTCCAGCGCTGGTACCGCCGCGGCGACATCGGCGGCCCCGCGCGGCTGGCGCGCAAGGTGCAGCTGGCCGTGGCCACCGCCGAGTACTACCTGGAGCGCCCGGTCCGCAGCGTGCTCGACATCGGCTGCGGCGAAGGCGCCTGGCGCGCGCCGCTGCTGAAGCTGCGGCCGAAGCTGCAGTACATGGGCTTCGATGGCAGCCAATACGCCGTGCGGCGCTATGGCCGCACCCGCAACCTGCACCTGGCGCGCTTCGGCGATTTCCAGTGGCTGCGCCCGTGCGCGCCGGTGGACCTGCTGGTCTGCTCGGACGTCATGCACTACGTGCCCAGCCGCGAACTGCGCCAGGGCCTGGCCGGCCTGGCCGAGCTGTGCGGCGGCGTGGCCTTCCTGGAAACCTTCGCCGCCGAGGACGAATTCCACGGCGACCACGACGGCTTCCAGGCGCGACCGGCGCGCTGGTACCGCCGCCAGCTGGCGGCCGCCGGCTTCCGCGCCGCCGGCTCGCACTGCTGGCTGGGGCCGGCCTGCGCCAGCGAAGTGGCCGCGCTGGAAAGCGGCGGCTGACGCCGACACGCCATCGCTTCGCGCTGTCGCCCCGCGGTCTGCGCTGCAGACCACGGGTCCCGTCTTCCGCCTGCCACACCCCGCGCCTTGCGGCGCGCCCCCTGACTCAGGGGGACACGCCATCGCTTCGCGCTGTCGCCCCGCGGTCTGCGCCGCAGACCGCGGGTCCCGTCTTCCGCCTGCCACACCCCGCGCCTTACGGCGCGCCCCCTGACTCAGGGGGGACACGCCATCGCTTCGCGCTGTCGCCCCACGGTCTGCGCTGCAGACCGCGGGTCCCGTCTTCCGCCTGCCACACCCCGCGCCTTCGGCGCGCCCCCCTGACTCAGGGGGGGCTGTTCTCCAGACACATGTGCTGGTCGATGCCACCCGGAAGTCCATGGAGGCCCCGATCCGTGCAGCGGCCGGATCCCACTGGTGCCACATCCGTCATTCCCCGCTTAACGCCGCACCCGTCTGTTTGCGTTATGCTGCACGGCACCATATGACCATACATATTGCCCGGCATGCTCTATCAACTGCATGAGATGACCCGCAATCTGCTCGCGCCCTGGGTCCACCAGGCGCAGGCCAACGCGGCGTTCTTCAACAATCCGGGGCACTGGTGGTCGTCCATGCCCGGCGCCGACCGGCTGGCGGCGATGAACGAGCTGTTCCACCGCCTGGGCAAGGACTACGAGAAGCCGGAGTGGGACATCCACGAGCTGGAGCTCGACGGCGAGGTCGTTCCCGTCGCCCAGCTCACCGAACTGGAAAAGCCGTTCTGCCGGCTGCTGCGCTTCAAGCGCCACAGCAACGACGGCGCCAGGGTCGAAGCCCTGCTCGCCCAGCCCGCCGTGCTGGTGGTGGCGCCGCTGTCCGGGCACCACGCCACCCTGCTGCGCGACACCGTGCGTACCCTGCTGCGCGACCACCGCGTCTACGTCACCGACTGGGTCGATGCGCGCATGGTGCCGGTGGAACAGGGCGAGTTCGGCCTGGACGACTATGTCGAGTACGTGCAGGAATTCATCCGCCACCTCGGTGCCGCCAACCTGCACGTGGTCAGCGTGTGCCAGCCGACCGTGCCGGTGCTGGGCGCGGTGTCGTTGATGGCCGGTCGCGGCGAAACCACGCCGCGCTCGCTGGTGATGATGGGCGGCCCCATCGACGCGCGCCGCAGCCCCACCGCGGTCAACAACCTGGCCACGCGCAACCCGCTGTCGTGGTTCGAGAACAACGTCATCCACACCGTGCCCGCGCCCTATCCCGGCCAGGGCCGCCGCGTGTACCCGGGCTTCCTGCAGCACGCCGGCTTCGTGGCCATGAACCCCAGCCGCCACCTGATGTCGCACTGGGATTTCTACACCGACCTGGTCAAGGGCGACCTGGACGACGCCAATGCCCACCGCCGCTTCTACGACGAATACAACGCGGTGCTGGACATGCCCGCGCGCTTCTACCTGGACACCATCCGCGTGGTATTCCAGGAATTCCTGCTGCCGCGCGGGCAGTGGCATGTGCGCGGCGAACGCGTGGACCCCTCGGCGATCCGCGATACCGCGCTGCTGAGCATCGAGGGCGAACTGGACGACATCGCCGGCCTCGGCCAGACCGAAGCCGCGCAGGCGCTGTGCACCGGCATCCCGGCCGCGCGCCGCAGCCATTTCATCGTCGAGGGCGCCGGCCATTACGGCATCTTCAGCGGCCGCCGCTGGCGCGAGGTGGTCTACCCGAAGGTGCGCGACTTCTTCAGCGCGCAGTCCGCGCAGCCGGCAGCCGCGAAGAAGGCGAAGAAGCCGGCCAGCAACGTCACCCCGCTGCGCCGCCGCGCGCAGCGTTGAGCACGGCGGTCAGTAGTCGTAACGGACCATGAGGCCCAGCGTGCGCGGCCGCAGCCGGTTGCCGATGCCGGCAACGCTGCGGGCATTGAGCGCGCCGTTGTCGTCGGTCAGGTTCTCGCCGTACAGGTAGCCGGACCAGCCGCTGGGCGATTCCAGGCCGATGCGGGCATCGACCGAGGTGACCGCATCGCCCGGCGTGCCCGAGGTCAGCGCCGTCGCACGCCGTGCATCGTGCACCACTCCAGCGCGGACGATGCCCTTGAGCGTGTCGCCCACCGGCCAGTCGTGGGCCACCGACGCGCTGAAGCTCGTACGCGGCACGTTGTACACCGGCGTGCCCCGGCGCAGCGGCGTTTTCTCCACGTCCTCGGCATAGGTGGCGTCGATCCAGCTGCCGCCCACCTGCAGCATCCACGAGGCGCCGGGCGTATAGATCAGGTTCGCTTCCACGCCCCTGTTCCGGGTGCCCCTGGAGTTGATCAGACCGTTGATGCTGGCCGTGATCGGCACGCGCACCGCCACGTCCTTCCAGTCGCTGTGGAACACCGCGCCTTCCAGCATCAGCCTGCCGCCGGCCAGCAGCGACTTTGCGCCCAGCTCGCAGGTCAGGATGCTGTCCGGGGCGATGGCCGCCGGCAGCCCGATGCCGTTGGCCTCGGCCAGCAGCAGCGTCGCAATCGGCTGCAGCTGGCCGGAGCGGAAGCCGCGGGCGACGCTGGCATAGAGGGTGGTGTCCTCGACGGGCTTGAACGACAGCGCCAGGCGCGGGTTCCAGCTGTCGAACGTCGCATCCAGGGTCGAGGTGCGGTCGGTGGACACCGATTCGGCATCCACGTCGTCCTTGAAATAGCGCAGGCCCGCGGTCAGCGACCATGCCGGGTTGGGCAGCTTCAGGGTCGCTTCGCCGAACAGGGCATCGGCAAGATTGAACTGCTGCAGCCGGCTGGGCGGCACGCCGCCGATGCTGGAGCGGTCATGGCGGTCGGCCTTGCGCAGGTAATAGCCCACGGTCCAGTCCAGGGTGCGCTCGCCGGTGGAGGACCAGCGCAGCTCGTGGGTGCGCACGCCGATCCGGATGGCGCTCAGGTAGGTGGCGGTCGGATTGAGCATGCCGTCGCTGGCGTACGCCAGGTCCGCGACGGCATAGGAGTAGAACAGCTGCGAGCCGTCGAAAGCGTAGCGGGTGGCGAAGCTGGCCACC
>NZ_JBWJOY010000007.1:0-156768 GCF_056393235.1 Stenotrophomonas sp. Steno-Z2
GGCGGCGCCGGCCGAACGCTGCGCCAGCGTGCGCACCTCGCTGGCGACCACGGCGAAGCCGCGGCCCTGTTCGCCGGCACGCGCCGCTTCCACCGCGGCATTGAGCGCCAGGATGTTGGTCTGGAAGGCGATGCCGTCGATGACACTGATGATGTCGGCGATCTTGCGCGAGGCCGCTTCGATGTCGGCCATGGTGGTGACCACCTGGCCGACGACCTGGCCGCCCTGCGAGGCGACGCCGGCCGCGCCCTGGGCCAGCTGGTTGGCCTGGCGCGCATGCTCGGCGTTCTGGCGCACGGTGGAGGTCAGTTCCTCCATCGAGGCGGCGGTTTCTTCCAGGTTGGCGGCCTGCTGCTCGGTGCGGCGCGACAGGTCGTTGTTGCCGGTGGCGATCTCCGAGGCGGCCAGGTTGATGCTGGAAGCGGCCTGCTGGATGCGGCCGACGATCGAGGTCAGCTGCGCCACGGTGGCGTTGGCGTCGTCGCGCATCCGCGCGAACACGCCCTGGAAGTCGCCGTGCATGCGTGCGGTGAGGTCGCCGCGGGCGATGGCCTGCAGCAGGCTGGAGGTCTCGGCCAGGCTGTGGTCGGTGGCCTCCATCATCGCGTTGAGGTTGTGCACCATCTGCCGGAAGTCGTGCTGGAAGCGATCTTCGTCGCCGCGCTGGCTGAAGTCGCCGGCGGCCGCCGCGCCGCTCAGGCGGCGGATTTCGCTGCTGATCGCGGTGAGGTTGCGCTTGATCATCGCCATGGTTTCGGTGATCTCGGCCTTCTCGCCCGGCAGCTGCGGCATGTCGCGGGCCAGGTCGCCCACGGCGTAGCGCTGCGCGAGCTCGATCACCTGCATCTTCACGTTGATGTGGCCGGCCACCAGCGCGTTGGTGCCGGCGACCATCACCCCGTAGTCGCCGGGGAAGGCGGCCTGGTCCATGCGGTAGCTGATGATGCCGGCGCCGTGCTGGCGCTCCATTTCCTGCTGCGCGGCGATCACCGCGCGCAGCTGGGTCTGCATGCGCTGCATGGAGGACAGCAGCTGGCCGACCTCGTCGCGGCGCGAGGCGTCGATGCGGCGGTCGAGCTTGCCGGCGGACACGTCGTCGGCCACGCGCACGGCCTCGCCCAGCGGCTGCATGATCGAACGGATGATGGCCCAGCCCAGCAGCGCGGCCAGCACCAGCGACAGCGCCATGCCGGCGACCACCGCGACCAGCGAGCGCTGGTAGGCGAGCCGGGACGCGGCCACGTCCTTGGCCAGCTGTTCCTGGTTGTACTGCGACATCAGCTTGAGCTGGTCGAACAGCACCCGGCGCAGCTTGCGCGATTCGTCCGAGGAGATGCGCCGGGCGGCGTCGAAGTCGTCGGCGGCGATGGCTGCGGCGATGCGCTCGTGCGCGGCGAAGTAGGCCGCCCGCTGTTCCTTGAGCTTGTCGTACATCGCCTGTTCCTCGGCGGTGTAGCCGGCCTCGATGCCGTCGTAGGCCTTTTCGGCCGCCTCGATCAGGCCACGCGTGTCGGCCAGGCGCCGGTCGTAATCGGCCAGCTGTTCGGCGTTGCCCTGGTAACCCAGCTGGGCCTGCTCGTAGGTGCGGAACTCGCCCAGCTGCGCGCGCATCTCGCCAAGCTGCTGCACGGCGGGCATCCAGTTGCTGTTGATCTGCTCGATCTGGGTGTGGGCGAGCATCATCCGCCACAGCGAAAAACCGCCCATCAGCAGGGTGATCATGCAGGTGATGCAGAAGGCCAGGGCCAGCTTCCGCGTGATCGAGAGGTTCTGGAACCACTTCATCGCACACTTCTCCAGGAGCAGGCCCGGCGCACCTGCGTGAGGTCATCGATATGGAATGGCCGCGACGGGAGGCCCGCACCATGGGGTGCACAACTGCGGTATCGGCGCCGGCGTCCGCTTCTTGACGCCCGTGGCGGCGCCGGCGGTGGACGCCGGCCGTCGGGGCCGGGGCGTGGCCGCCGGAACCGTCAGAAATGCAGCTGCGCGCGCAGCTGCAGGACCTCGGGCCGGCGGTGCTGCGCGCCGCGCCGGGCATCGGCGTGGACGTAGTTGGCCTGGAACTTGAGGTGGCTGCCCAGGTACCAGTTGGCGCCCAGGGTCCAGTTGCGCTCGCGGCCGCCGCGGACCGCGCCATCGTCCAGGTCGATGCGGCTGTAGCGCGCCAGCAGTTCGACGGCGCCGCGCCGGCCCGCCGGCCGCGGATTGGCGACGTTGCCGCCGCCGTAGGCGCGGGATTCGCCGGTGAGCAGCCAGCTGCCGGCCAGGTACCAGCCGTCGCCGCGGTAGCCCGGCAGCGCGTGGCGCCGGGTGGTCTGCTGCAGGTACTCGCCCTGCAGCGACCAGGGGCCTTCGATCCACAGCGCTTCCAGGCCGCGGCGGTCGATGCGGCGGACATCGCGCAGGGTGCCGGAATCGACCAGGCGCACCTGGGTCAACGAGGCTTCCGGCCTGGCACGCCAGCGCACGCTCGGCGCGCTCTCCACACCCAGGCCGTTGGTCTCGGCGTCGGGATGCTCGCTGGTGGCGGACACGCCCAGGTGCAGCACGCCGGTGGCGTCCTTCCATGGCGTCCAGGCCAGCCGCGCGGCCAGGCTGTCGCCGCGGTTGTTGCCCTGCAGGTCGTGCGCATAGGCGCCGGCGTTGAACAGCCAGCGCGGCCGTTCCAGCGCCCAGTCCACGCCGATGCGGCGGCCCTGGTAGAACGCCTGCGTCGGCAGTGCGTTCTCCATGAAGGCGCCGTTGCGGGTGGCGGTATTGCCCTCGAAGCCCAGCGGCAGCTTCATCTGGCCGACGCGCCATCTGCCGAAGTCGTGGCCGGTCAGGCCCTTGCTTTCCAGGCGCAGGGCCACGTCCATCCAGGTGTCGGACTGGAAGTCGTAGGAGGCGGTGACGTCGTACAGGCCCTTGCGCTTGATAGCGATGCCGAACTCCTTGCGGCGCCAGTCCTGGTCGTCGTCGAAAGCGCCGGCGTCGGCGGCGAAGCGGTTGACGTCCCAGGCGAAGTTGCCGGTGAACGTGGCCTCGGTGCCGTCGGCGAAGCCCAGCTTCGGCGGCCAGGCGCTGGCCGATGTGGCGGCGAAGGCAGGAGTGGCGAAGGCAAGCAGGGCGAGCGGGGCGATGCGTTTCATGCGGGTGTCCGGGTCGGTGCCAATACCAGTGCCGATGCCAATACCAGTGCCAATACCGTCATTCCCGCGCAGGCGGGAATCGCTCCTGCTTTTTGCTTTTGCCTCGGCTCCCGCTTCCCTTCATGCCAACCCGGCAAAGACTGGAGCCAGAGCGATTCCCGCCTGCGCGGGAATGACGGCAGGTGTGGCCGGGTCGTCTTTCCAGTGCAGTCGTCCCTTCTCCCGAAGGGAGAGAAGGGATCAGGCCGCCTGCGGCAGGCGCAGCGAGCGGACCAGGCCGCCGACGTCGACGATCAGCGCGACGCGGCCGTCGCCCAGGATCGTGGCGCCGGAGACGCCGGCAATGCGCCGGTAGTTGTTCTCGATGTTCTTGACCACCACCTGCTGCTGGCCGAGCAGTTCGTCCACTTCCAGCGCGATCTTCTGGCCGTCGCCCTCGACCACCACTACCAGTGGGTCGGCATGGCTTTCCTGGCGGTAGCCGTAGTAGCCGCCCAGCGCCAGGATCGGCAGGTACTCGCCGCGCACGCGCAGCACGCGGCCTTCGCCGGCCATGGTGCGGATGTCCTCGGCCCTGGGCTGCAGCGCCTCGAGCACGTAGGCCAGCGGCAGGATCAGGGTTTCGCCGGCCACCGACACGGTCATGCCGTCGAGGATGGCCAGGGTCAGCGGCAGCCGGATCAGCACGCGGGTGCCGGCGCCGGGCTGGCTTTCCAGCTGCACTTCGCCGCCCAGGGCCTGGATGTTGCGGCGGACCACGTCCATGCCGACGCCGCGCCCGGACAGGTCGGTGACCGCGTCGGCGGTGGAGAAGCCGGGCTGGAAGATCAGGTCCCAGACCTGGCCGTCGGTGGGGTTGTCGGGAACCGCCAGGCCGCGCTCGTGGGCCTTGGCCAGGATCTTGTCGCGGTTCAGGCCGCGGCCGTCGTCGCTGACCTCGATGACGATGTGCCCGCCCTGGTGCGAGGCGGCCAGGGTGATGGTGCCCGTGTCGTCCTTGCCGGCCTGCCGGCGCACCTCGGGCATTTCCAGGCCGTGGTCGATCGAGTTGCGCACCAGGTGCACCAGCGGGTCGGCGATCTTCTCGATCAGGCCCTTGTCCAGTTCGGTGCCTTCGCCGATGGTGCGCAGCCGCACCTGCTTGCCCAGCCGCGTGGACAGGTCGCGCACCAGCCGCGGGAAGCGGCGGAACACCGCGTCCACCGGCAGCATGCGCACGCCAATCACCGCTTCCTGCAGGTCGCGGGTATTGCGTTCGAGCAGGTCCAGGCCGGCTAGCAGGCGCTCGGCGTGGGACGGGTCCAGGCCGCCGGAGACCTGCTTGAGCATGGCCTGGGTGATGACCAGTTCGCCGACCAGGTTGATCAGCGCATCGACCTTGTCGACGCTGACGCGGATCGAGCTTTCGGCCTCCTGGCCGGTCCCCGTCCCGCTGGCCGCGGCGGCGGGGCGCACGGCGGCGGCGACGTCGGCCGCCACTTCCTGCGCCGGCGTCGGCGCGCTCGTGGCCAGGCTGGGCGGGGCGATGATGGGCTGGATGTCCAGCTCGCAGTCGTCCACCACCCAGGCGAAGGTGTCTTCGATCTTGCTGCGCGGGATGCGGCCGGTCAGGCCCAGGTCCCAGGCGATGTAGGCTTCCAGCGGGTCCATCTGCTCGAAGCCGGGCAGGCGCTCCAGGCGCGCGTCGACCTGCAGCGGGCCCAGGGTTTCCAGCTCGCGGAGGATGCGCAGCGGGTCGTTGCCGCTCATGAACAGCGACGGCGACGGCACGAAGCCGATCTGCCAGCCTTCCGGTTCGGCCGCGGCTTCCTGCTGTTTCTCCGCGACCGGCGCGACGGCCTGGCCGGACAGCACCGTTTCCAGGCGCGCCTTGACCGCGGCGACCGCCGCCGGGTCGGCGGCCTGGCCGTGCTCGGCCTCGCGCAGCAGGGCGCGCAGCACGTCCACCGAGGACAGCATGGCGTCGACCGCGGCGCTCTCCAGCGCCCGCTTGCCGGCGCGCAGCTCGTCCAGCAGCGTCTCCAGCACGTGGGTCAGGCCGGCGATGGCCTCGAAGCCGAACGTGCCGGCGCCGCCCTTGATCGAGTGCGCGGCGCGGAACACCGAGTTGATGATCTCCGGGTCCTGCTGCCCGTCCTCCAGGGCCAGCAGCCCGGCTTCCATGGCGTCCAGCCCTTCGCGGCTTTCCTCGAAGAAGGTGGCGTGGAAACGTTGCAGGTCCATGCTCATCGGCGCGCTATCCGGTCAGGGGGCTGGGCGGTGGGGGTGGGCGATCAGCCCAGGACTTTCTGGACGGTGGCGACCAGCTGTTCCGGGTTGAACGGCTTGACCAGCCAGCCGGTGGCGCCGGCGGCCTTGCCTTCGGATTTCTTGTCGGCGGCCGACTCGGTGGTCAGCATCAGCATCGGCGTGAACTTGTAGTCCGGCAGCTGGCGCAGCTCGCGGATCAGCGAGATGCCGTCCATGTTCGGCATGTTCACGTCGGTGACCACCGCGTTGAACCTGGCGCCCTTGGCGCGGCCGAGGGCGACGGCGCCGTCCTCGGCTTCCTCCACCGAATAGCCGGCCGAGGTGAGGGCGAAGGCCACCATCTGGCGCATCGACGCCGAGTCGTCCACCACCAGGATTCGAGCGCTCATGCAAGGTTCTCCACAGAATTCGATTTGTCGGGGGTTGCGTCCAGACCCAGGGTCTGGAGGACGCCGAGCAGGCGCGCGGCGTCGCGGAAGGGTTCGGTAGCGTCGTCGAAGACGGTGGCGTGGCCGGCCTGGCGGCGGGCCAGGACGAAGGCGCACAGCACCTGGATGGCGGCGGTATGCACCCGGCCCACCTGGCTGGCGTCCACGCGCAGCGCGCCGTCCCGGTCCAGGTGCGGGGCCAGGTGTTGCTTCAGCTCGCTGGTGGACTCGATGCCCAGGTCCTGCGCCAGTGCCACAGTGCTCATCGTTGCTCCGGAGAGACGGTACTGGACCAGTTAGCGGCAGCCGCGCGGGGATCTTTAGCGGCGTGAAGACCGGGATGCGATTCCGTGAACGGGCACACGCAATGGGACGGCGCCGCGGCCGGCCTGTCCAACCTGGACGCCGGCAAGGTTTCATGCGCGGCAGGCCGCGCATCCACGGCGTCGGCTGCCGGTGGGACATGACCGGGCATGTCCCGTCGCGCGGCGGGGCGCGCTGTTACCGCTCGCACTGCAGCAGTTCGGAGGCGTCGAGCAGGATCATCGGCTGCTGGCCGATGCGGGCCACGCCGCGGAACAGGGTGTTGGAGATCTGACAGATGCGGGCGGTGTCGGGCGGTTCGATCTGCGACTCGGTCAGGTTGGCCACGTCTTCCACCGCGGACACGCGCAGGCCCAGGACTTCGCCCTTTTCCTCGAGCACGACGATGCGGGTCAGGGCGTCCTCTTGCACCGGGGCGAAGCCCAGGTGCAGGCCGAGGTCGATCACCGGCACTACCTGGCCGCGCAGGTTCATGATGCCCAGCATCGCCGCCGGGGTGCCGCGCAGGCCCAGCAGCGGCACCGGCAGCACCACTTCCTGCACCTTGAGCAGTTCCAGCGCGTAGGCCTGCACGCCACAGCGCAGGCGCAGCCAGCGCGAGGTGCGTTCGCTGGCGCGGCGCTGGGGCTGCTGCGGCTCGCGGGCCTGCGCCTGCAGCGCGGCCCAGACATTGTTGCCGGCCGCCACCGCCGGCACGGGCGCGGCCGGGCGCGGCGGCTCCGCTGCGGCGACCGCGGGCGCGGCCGCGGCGACGGGGCGCGGCGCTGCGGTGGCAGGGACAGGTGCGGGTGCCGGCGCTGGAACGGCCGCGGCGGCGCGTTCGGCTGCTGGCGACGGCGATGGCGATGGCGATGGCGATGGCGGCGGCGACGGCGGAGCGGGCGCGGCGTCCACCTGGACCGCCGCGGCGATCACCGGCGCCGGTGGCGCTGCGGGCACGGGCGCCGGTGCCGCTGGCGCCGGGATCGCGTCGAGCAGCAGTTCGCCCAGGTAGTCGTCCAGTACGTCGGTGCCGCTCATGCCGCGCGCTCCAGCTGCGCGGCGTCCTCGGCGCGCAGCCATTCCAGCGCACGGCGGTAGGCGGCCAGGCCGCGGCCGGGGTAGGCGTCGTCGTGGGCCGGGGCGGTGAGGGTGGCCGGCGTGCTGATGCGGGTATCGACCGGGATCGCGTCTTCCCAGACGCGTTCGCCATGGCGGTCCTGCATCTGCCGCAGGGTTTCGTTGCCGGTGCGGGTGCGGCGGTCGAACAGGGTCGGCAGGATCGACACCGGCAGCGGGCGGCCGCGCGAGCGCTCGACCATCTGCCCGGTCCGCACCATGCCTTCCAGGCCGTGCAGCGCCAGCGGTTCGGCCTGGGTGGGGATGATCAGGCGGTCGGCGGCGGCCAGCGCGTTGATCATCAGCAGGCCCAGGGTCGGTGCGCAGTCGAGCAGGATGTAGTCGTGGCGCTGGCCGTGCCGGGTCAGCGCGTGCTGCAGCGCCAGGCCCAGGCCGGGCTGGTTGGCGCTGCGCCGTTCCAGGGTGGCCAGCGCGGCCTGCGCGCACAGGTAGTCCAGGCCGGGAATGGCGCCGCCGCGGGCGAGGGCGGCGATCTCGCCGGGCGGGGTGGCGAACAGTTCCAGCACGCCCTGCGGCGGCGGGTCCAGCGGCACGCCGAAGGCGCGGGTCAGCGAGGCGTGCGGGTCGAGGTCGATCAGCAGCACGCGCTGGCCGAGCGCGGCCAGGCCGCGTCCCAGCGCCAGCGTGGTGGTGGTTTTGCCGACGCCGCCCTTCTGGTTGGCAATGGCCCAGATACGCATCAGTGCACTCCTTCAATGGCTGCCGGCACGGCCGGCCCGGATGCGCGCGCGGGCGCATCGGCGCCGGCGGCATCGCTGGTGGGGTCTGCGGCGGCGACCGTGGCCGCGCCGTCGGCCAGCGCGTCGGCGCTGGCGGCCGAATCGGCCAGGATGATGACCATCACCCGCCGGTTGCGGTTGCGGCCTTCGCTCTGCGCGTTGCTTTCGCGCGGGCGGAATTCGCCATAGCCCATCATCGCCAGCCGCTGCGGCTGCACGCCGTGGTCGGCGAACAGGTGCACCACGCTGGCGGCGCGCGCGGCCGACAGTTCCCAGTTGGACGGGTACTGCGCGGTAGCGATCGGCATGTTGTCGGTGTGGCCTTCCACGCGCACGCCATTGGGCGCGTCCTGCAGTACGTCGGCCAGCCTGCCCAGGGTTTCCCGCGCGCGCGCGTCCAGCGCCGCCGAACCGGTCGGGAACAGGATGTCGCTGTTGATTTCCACCTCGATCCACAGCTCGGTGCGGCGCACGGTGATCACGCCCTGGCTGACCAGCGGCGCCAGCGCCTGGGTCAGCCTGTCGGCGATCTGTCCGAGCTGGCGCTCGGCGCGCTGCAGCTGCTCGCGGTCGCGCAGCGACACCGGCCGGGTCATCTGCGAGGCCATCGACGGCAGCCGGGTCGGGTCGGCGACCGCGCCGCCGGTCATGCTCGGGGCGCGGATCACCGCCGGGCTGTCGTGGCCGCCGCCCTGCAGCTGCTGGTGGCCGACCTGCACCTGGGCGATGGTGCGCGGCGCGCCGCCGAAGGCGGTGGTCAGGGCGTCGGCCATGACCCGGTACTTGCCTTCGTTGATCGAGGAAATGGCGTACATCACCACGAAGAACGCCAGCAGCAGCGTCATCAGGTCGGCATAGGGGATGGCCCATGCCTCGTGGTTGGCGTGTTCTTCGTGGGACCTGCGGCGTGCCATGGTTCAGCCCACGAAGCCGGCCAGGCTGGTTTCGATGTTGCGCGGGTTCTCGCCCTGGGCGATGGCGATCAGCCCCTCGATGATCATTTCGCGCTCGCGGCTGTTGTGCGCGATCACGCTCTTGAGCTTGGCCGCGACCGGCAGGAACAGCAGGTTGGCCGAGGCGATGCCGTAGATGGTGGCGGTGAACGCGGCGGCGATGCCGTGGCCGAGCTTGCTCGGGTCGGCCAGGTTCTTCATCACCGCGATCAGGCCCAGCACCGCGCCGATGATGCCCAGGGTCGGCGCGTAGATGCCCATGCCCTCGAACACCTTGGCCGCGGCCAGGTCGCGGTGCTCCTGGCCGCTGAGTTCGATTTCCAGCATGTGGCGGATGGCATCGGGTTCGACGCCGTCCACCACCAGCTGCAGGCCCTTGCGCAGGAACGGGTCGTCCTGCATGTCCACCTGCGGCTCCAGGCCCAGCAGGCCCTGGCGGCGGGCGATGTTGCTCCACTCCACGATCTGCCGGATCAGCGCCTGGCGGTCGCTGGCCGGCGGCTGCACCACCCAGCGGGCGATCCTGAAGGCATGGCGGAAGATCACCGGCGAGGTGTGCAGCAGGATCGCGGCCACGGTGCCGACGATGACGATGACGAACGCAGCGGGCGACCACAGCGAAGCCAGGCCGGCGCCCTTGAGAATGCTTCCGCCCACCAGCGAGGCCAGGGCGAGGAAGAGTCCGATGATGCTGAGTCTGTCCATTTAACGGGTATCGGCTTTTGCGGGAGGTACTTGAACGGGCGGGTCGGGAACGGCATGGGCCGCGGATGTCCTGCCGCGCGCCCCGGCCGCGTCCGGCGGCCGGAGCCGCGGGGCGGCGCTGCGGGTGGTGGGATCAGTCCTGGCCGCGCAGCCCGTCCACGTCCAGGATCAGCGCCATGCGGCCGTCGCCGATCAGGGTGGCGCCGGCATAGCCCTTCAGCCCGCGCAGCGCCCGGGGCAGCGGCTTGATCACCACTTCCTCGCGGCCGCGCACCTGGTCCACGACCAGGCCGAAGCGGGCTTCGCCGACCTGCAGCACGACGATGGTGAGCAGGGTGGACTGCGCCGGTTCCACGTCCAGCCACTGGCGCAGGTCCACCAGCGCCAGGGTGTGCGACTTGCGGTCGAGCACGGCGCGGCCGTCGAACCAGCCCAGCGAGGTGCGCGGCGCGTGCAGCACTTCCATCACCCGCGCCAGCGGCAGCGCGTAGATGTCCTCGCCGGCCTGCACCAGCAGGGTCGGCAGGATCGCCAGGGTCAGCGGCACGCGGATCAGGAAGCGGCTGCCGCGGCCCAGTTCCGACTGGATCTGGATCTGCCCGCTCAGTTCGCGGATGCGCGACTGCACCACGTCCATGCCGACGCCGCGGCCGGAGATGTCGGTGACCTGCTGCTTGGTCGAGAAGCCGGGAAGGAACACCAGGTGCAGGCATTCCTCGCTGCTCAGGCGCGCGGCCGCCTCCGGGTCCAGCAGGCCCTTCTCGCGGGCCTTGGCGCGCAGGCGCTCGGGGTCGATGCCGGCGCCGTCGTCCTGCACCTCGATGCTGACGTAGTCGCCTTCCTGCTGCGCCGACAGCCGCACCCGGCCGGTGCGCGGCTTGCCCTGCGCCTCGCGCAGGTCGGGCATCTCGATGCCGTGGTCGATGGCGTTGCGCACCAGGTGCACCAGCGGGTCGGCCAGCGCCTCGACCAGGTTGCGGTCCAGCTCGGTCTCGGCGCCGACCAGCTCCAGGTCCACTTCCTTCTCCAGGCTGCGGGCGACGTCGCGCGCGACCTTGGGGAAGCGCGAGAACACCTTGCCCACCGGCTGCATGCGGGTGCGCATCACCGCCGACTGCAGGCGCGCGGTGGCGATGTCCAGGGTGGAGACGGCGCGGTCCAGTTCCTCGTCCTTCAGCCGCGTGCGCAGGGTCTTGAGGCGGTTGCGCGAGAGCACCAGCTCGCCGATCAGGTTGACGATGGCGTCCAGGCGCCGGGTGTCCACGCGCACGGTCTGTTCGGGTTCGACCGCGGCCTTGGCCGGCGCGGCCGCGCGCGGCGCGGGGACCGGCGGGGGCGGGGCGGGAGGCGGCGGGGCCGGGGTCGGCAGGGCGCGCGCGCCGGGCGCGGCGCCGCCATGCAGCTGGTCGAGCAAGGCCTCGAACTCGTCCTCGGTGATCAGCCCGTCGCCGCCGCTGGCGGCCGCGGCGGGTGTGGCAGCGGCCGCGACCGGCCTGGCGCCGGGGGCGGCGTCGCCGTGCAGCTGGTCGAGCAGGGCTTCGAACTCGTCCTCGCTGATGAGGTCGTCCGCCGGTCTGGGAGCGGTGGCGACGGCTGCCGGCTTCGCGCCGGGCGCGGCGCCGCCATGCAGCTGGTCGAGCAGGTCCTCGAATTCGTCCTCGGTGATCAGGTCGCCGCCGGCGGCCGTGGCCGGTACCGGCGCCGCTACCACCGGCGCCGGCCTGGCCGGTGCCGCATCGACGTCGAACAGCGCGATCAGCGCCGGCGGCGCATGCTGCGGCTCGGTGCCGGCAGCGACCGCGTCGAGCATGGCCTGCAGCCAGTCCAGCGACTGCTGCGCGGCGTCGAAGTGGTGCGCCTGCAGCTCGGCCTTGCCCGAGCGCGCCATGCCCAGGGTTTCCTCGGCGGCATGGCACAGCTCGACCATGGCGTTGATGCCGAGGAAGCCGGCGCCGCCCTTGAGCGTGTGGAAGCCGCGGAACACCGCGTTGAGCTGGTCGTTGTCCTCGGGCGCCTGCTCCAGCGCGACCAGCTGTTCGCCGAGGCGGTCCAGGATTTCCTGGGCCTCGAGGATGAAATCGGCGGCGATGTCGTCGGCGAAGGCGCTCATGGCGTCACAGCCCCAGGTCGGAGAGCAGGTCGTCGGCGTCGTTCTGGCTGACCGCGTGGCGGTCGATGCCGTCCAGCGCCGGGCCGGCGAGGCCGCCGTTGCGCGCCTCGTCCTCCGGCGGCGGCAGGCCGAGCGCGCCGAAGCCCTCGTGCACGCGGCGCACGATGCCGACCACGCGGCGGATGATCTGCCCGGTCAGGTCCTGGTAGCTCTGGGTCAGGGCGATCTCGGTGAGGTTGTGGCGGATGCGTTCCAGCGCCTGTTCCT
The DNA here is from genome assembly GCF_056393235.1 of Stenotrophomonas sp. Steno-Z2. Taxonomy (NCBI): domain Bacteria; kingdom Pseudomonadati; phylum Pseudomonadota; class Gammaproteobacteria; order Lysobacterales; family Lysobacteraceae; genus Stenotrophomonas; species Stenotrophomonas sp. Steno-Z2. The sequence goes on from NZ_JBWJOY010000007.1 coordinate 12,010, forward strand.
GCTCCACCGCCGGCAGCGCGCCTTCGCGCAGGCCGCCGACCAGTTCGCGGCACTGTTCGGCCAGGTCCAGGGTGCGGTGGGTGGCCTTCTCGGTCATCTCCACCACGTGGTCCAGGCGCGCGCAGGCGTCGTCCAGCTCGCCGGCCTCGGACGGTACCGTCGGCAGTTCGCCCAGCGCCTGGCCCAGTTCGCGCGCCAGCCGGCCCAGGCCGGCCATCATCGGTTGCGTGCGCAGCGCGGCCAGGGCGTCGATTTCCCGGCGCCAGCCGCTCTCGTCGCCGCTCTCCAGCGCCGCCAGCGCGTCCTGCAGGCGCTGCACCAGGGCCGATTTCTCGCTCGGGGTTCCGCTGGACATGGTCATCAGGCGCTCGCCGCCAGCCGCTCGAAGATCTTGCCCAGCTTCTCTTCCAGGGTCTGCGCGGTGAACGGCTTGATGATGTAGCCGTTCACGCCGTTCTGCGCGGCCTCGATGATCTGCTCGCGCTTGGCCTCGGCGGTGACCATCAGCACCGGCAGGGTCTTGAGCCTGGCATCGGCGCGGATCGCCTTGAGCAGTTCGATGCCGGTCATCACCGGCATGTTCCAGTCGGTGACCACGAAGTCGAACGGCTGGCTGTTCAACAGCGCCAGCGCGGCGTGCCCGTCCTCGGCCTCGGCGGTGTTGGTGAAGCCCAGGTCGCCCAGCAGGTTCTTGACGATGCGCCGCATGGTCGAGAAGTCGTCGACGATCAGGATCCGCATGTTCTTGTTCAAAAGGTGTTCCTCTTCATGGTTCGACGAGGCCGGCGTCGGCCGCCTCGAAAATCTTCAACCGGCCGCGCAGCCGCAGCATGGCCTGGCCGTGGATCTGGCAGACGCGCGACTCGCTCACCCCGAGCACCGCGCCGATCTCCTTCAGGTTCAGTTCCTGCTCGTAGTACAGCGACAGCACCAGTTGTTCGCGCTCGGGCAGCTGGCCGATGGCCTTGCCCAGCTCCTCGCCGAACTGGCTGCGCTCGAGCACCTGCTGCGGGGTCGGGCCGCCGGTGGCCGGGGTGTCGAGCTCGCCCTGGTCCTCGATGCGCGATTCCAGGCTCAGCACCTGGCCGCGCGCGGCGTCCTCGATCAGCCGCAGGTACTCCGGCAGCGGCATCTCCATCGCCTCGGCCACCTCGGTGGCGCTGGCGGCGCGGCCGGTGGCCTGCTCGATGCGGCGGATGGTGGCGGCGGCGTCGCGGGCGCGGCGGTGCACCGAGCGCGGCACCCAGTCGCCGCGGCGGATCTCGTCGATCATCGAGCCGCGGATGCGGATCGAGGCGTAGGTCTCGAACGAGGCGCCCTGTTCGGCGTCGTAGCTGCGCGAGGCCTCGATCAGGCCCATCATGCCGGCCTGGATCAGGTCGTCGATCTCGACGCTGGCCGGCAGGCGCGCGGCCAGGTGGTGGGCGATGCGCCGCACCAGGTCGGAGTGGCGGGCGATGCAGTCGTTGGCGCTGGCGCGCTGCACCTCGCGGTAATGGGCGGCGGGGTTCATGTCGCCACCCCGCGCCGGATGATGCGCTCCAGGAAGAACTCGACGCCGCCGCGCGGCTCGGTCGGCGCCTGCCAGCGGGCGGTGCGGCGGGCGATTTCCTGCAGCGCCAGCGCCGCCGGCGCCGACGGGTACAGCTTCACCACCGGCTGCTGGCGCTGCACCGACAGCCGCAGCCAGTCGTCCTGCGGCACGCAGCCCAGGTAGTTGAGCGAGACGTCGGCCAGGAACTTCTCGCACACCCGCACCAGCTTTTCGTACAGCACGCGGCCTTCGTTGGGGTCGCGCACCATGTTGGCCACGACCTGGATGCGGTCCACCCCGCGCTCGCGCGAAAGCACCTTGATCAGCGCGTAGGCGTCGGTGATCGAGGCCGGCTCGTCGCAGACCACCACCACGGTGTCCTGCGCGGCCTGGCAGAAGGTCAGCACGCTGTCGGTGATGCCGGCGGCGGTGTCGATGATCATCACGTCCAGGTCGCGTTCCAGCTCGGAGAACACGTTGACCAGGCCGACGTGCTCGGCCGGCTGCAGCTCGGCCATGTGCCGGCGGCCGGACGCGGCCGGCACCACCAGCAGGCCGTCGGGGCCTTCGATGATGACGTCCTCCAGGCTGCAGCGCCCGGCGACCAGGTCGGCCAGGGTGTGTTTGGGCTGCAGGCCGAGGATGACGTCGATGTTGGCCAGGCCCAGGTCGGCGTCCAGCAGCAGCGTGCGCTTGCCCATGCCGGCCAGCGCCACGGCCAGGTTGGCCGAGACGTTGGTCTTGCCCACGCCGCCCTTGCCGCCGGTCACCGCGATGGTGCGCACGGGGCCGGCGGGCTGGCGGCGGGTGGCCGACAGCGGGAAGGCATTGGTCAGCTTGGCGTACTCACGCGACGGCATGGTTCAACTCCGGGTTGCAGGGCATATCGGCCGCGCGGCGCAAATCTTCAAGGCGCAGCACCAGATTGGCCGCCGAGGCCCGGTGCAGGTCTTCCGGCACGTCCTGTCCGTCGGTCACCCAGGTGATCGGCAGGCGGTGGTCCACGGCCACCGACAGGGCCGAACCGAAGCGGCCGGTCTCGTCCAGCTTGGTCAGCACCAGGCCCTGCGGGTTGGCGGCGCCGAAGCGGCGCACCACCTCGTCCATGTCCTGGAAGCTGGTGTTGGCCGGCAGCACCAGCAGGGTGCGGATCTGGCCGGCGGCGCGCAGCCACTGCAGCTGGGCGGTCAGGGCGCGGTCGCGCTGGCCCAGCCCGGCGGTGTCGATCAGCACCAGCTTGTAGTCGGCCAGGCGCTCGAGCAGCTGGTTGAGATTGGTGCCGCTGCTGGCCTCGTGCACGGCGATGCCGAGCTGGCGGCCGAAGCCGTACAGCTGTTCGCGTGCGCCGATGCGCTGGGTGTCGGTGGTGACCAGGGCCACGTCGCGGGCGGCGTGGGCCTCGGCGAAGCGCGAGGCCAGCTTGGCGATGGTGGTGGTCTTGCCGGCGCCGGTCGGGCCGACCAGGGCGATCACGCCGCCGGTCTCGATCGGGTCGACCGGGGCGATCGGCAGCTTTTTGGAGATCAGGCCCAGCATCAGGCCGCGGGCGCGTGCCGGGTCGGTATCGGCCGGCATCTGCACCGCCACGTCGCGGGCCAGGCCGGCGTCGAAGCCGTATTCGTCCATCAGGTCCAGGGCGTTGGCGCGCACCGGGCTGCCACGCAGGCGCTCGTCGGTGAAGCGGTTCATTTCGCGCTCGATCAGCTGGCGCATGCCGGCCACTTCCTGGCGCAGTTCGGCCAGCTGGCGGTCGTCGCGCGGCGCGCTGGCGACCACGCTCAGCGCGGGCGCGGCGACGGCGGCTTCCGCGGCGGGCGCCGGAACATTGGCGGCGGTGGCAGCGGCCGCGGCGACGGGCACGACCGGTTCGACCGGTTCGACCGGCGGCTGGCGCGGCGGGGCCATCTCAGACAGGGCGGGCGCGGCCATGACCGGCTCGATCCGTGGCGCCGGCGCGGCGGGCGCCACCGCGACCGGCTCTTCCAGCGGCGGGTCGATCGCGAAGCGGGCGCGGTTGACGGGCGCCGGCGCGGCAGCGGCGCTGGCCGGCGCGGCGACGGCGAAGCCCTCGGGGCGGAACGCCGGCACCACCGGGGCGTCGTCCAGCGCGGCCGGGAAGGTAGCAAAGCGCTGTTCCGGCGGCTCCGGTGCGCGTGCCGGTGCGGGCTGCGGCTTGAGCAGCGACGAGAAGCGGCTGCCCGGGGCCAGTTCGATGCTGCTGTCGATGGAGCGGCCGGTGGCGCCGACCGCCGAGCGGGCCAGGGCGGCCACGGCCGAGGCGGTGGCCACCACCGGTTCCGGCTCCGGGGTCCTGCGGCGGGTCACCGCGGCGATGATCGCCTCGGCGGCGCTGCGCGGTTTGGGCGCCGGCGGCGGCGCCGGGCGGGCGGCCTCCAGGGCGCGCTGCACGGCGGTCTCGTCGTAGTGGGCGGCCGCCACGATCTCGACGCCTTCCTCGATCCTGCGGTTGGACAGGATGACGGCATCGGGGCCATGTTCCTTGCGCACCAGGTTCATGGCGGTGCGCATGTCGGCGGCGACGAAACGTTTGATCTTCATGCTGGAGTACCGGGAATTCGTGTGCGGGTGCGACGCGGGAGCAGGGGCGTTGGCGGTGGGTTGCATGGCGGTGCGTGCTCCTCGTCCTTCGTGTGTGGCGGTGGCCGGCCAGGTGTCCGTTCTTTGACGCCGTCCTGCGCCGCCGCCGGTTTCCAGGCTGTCCTCAGCTGATCGTGCCGACCAGCTTCAGGCGCTTGTCTTCCGGGACCTCGCTGTAGGCCAGCACCGACAGCGAGGGAACGCTGTGGCGGACCATCCGGGCGAGGGCGGCGCGGACCGGGCCCGGTACCAGCACCACGGCCGGCTCGTTGCGCGCCTCCTGCTTGCCGACGCATTCGGCAAGACTCTGGTGGAGGCGCTCGGCGAGACCGGGTTCCAGTGCGGCACCGTTGCCCTGCGTGGATTCCTGCAAGACCCGTTCCAGTTGCGGGTTCAGGGTGAACACCGGCAGCTCCGGCGACATGCCGGCGATTTCCTGCACGATGAAGCGGCCCAGCGCGTTGCGTACCGCGGCGGTCAGCGCGGTCGGGTCCTGGGTGAGCGGGGCGTTCTCCACCAGCGCTTCGGCGATCTTGCGCAGCTGGCGCACCGGGATGCGCTCGATCAGCAGGTTCTGCAGCACGCGAGCCACCACCGAGATCGGCAGCGCCTTGGGGGTGAGGTCCTCGACCAGCTTGGGCGCGCTCTTGGCCAGGGTCGCCAGCAGCTGCTGCACTTCCTCGTGGCCGAGCAGTTCCGGCGCGTGTTCGCGGATCAGGTGCGAGAGGTGGGTGGCCACCACCGTGGCCGGATCGACCACGGTATAGCCCAGCGACTCGGCATGGGCGCGCTGGTGCGGCTGGATCCAGGTGGCGTCCAGGCCGAAGGCCGGGTCCTTGCCGGGGATGCCGTCCAACTGGCCCATGGCGCTGCCCGGGTCCAGCGCCAGTTCGCGGTCGGGGTGGATCTCGGCGCTGGCCACCGGCACGCCGTGGATCAGCACCCGGTAGGTGGTGGCCGGCAGTTCCAGGTTGTCGCGGATGTGCACCGAGGGAATCAGGAAACCGACGTCCTGGGTGAGCTTGCGGCGCACGCCCTTGATGCGCGCCATCAGTTCGCCGCCCTGGGCCTTGTCCACCAGCGGGATCAGCCGGTAGCCGACCTCCAGGCCCAGCGGATCGACCGGACGCAGTTCGTCCCAGCTCAGTTCGGCGGTCGGCGCCGGCTGCGCGGACAGCAGGCCGGGAATCTCGCCCGGCGCGGCGGCGCCCTCGGCGCCGGCCTGCGCGGCGTTGGCCGCGTCGCGTTTCCACAGCTTCCAGGCCAGGAAGCCGAGGATCGCCGCCAGGACCAGGAAGGCCAGGTTGGGCATGCCCGGCACCAGGCCGACCAGGCCGATGATGGCCGCGGCGATCGCCAGCGCGCGGTACTGGCCGAACACCTGGCCCATCATCGCCTGGCTCATGTCCTGGGCGCGCGAGGCGCGGGTCACCAGCATCGCCACCGCGCTGGACACCAGCAGCGCCGGCAGCTGCGCCACCAGGCCGTCGCCGATGGACAGCAGGGTGTAGGTGGAGGCCGCGTCGGCGAACGGCATGCCGTGCTGGAGCACGCCCACCGCCAGGCCGCCGAGCAGGTTGATGAACAGGATCAGGATGCCGGCGATGGCGTCGCCGCGGATGAACTTGCTGGCGCCGTCCATCGCGCCGTAGAAGTCGGCTTCCTCACGCACTTCCTCGCGCCGGGCCTTGGCCTCCTCGCGGGTCAGCAGGCCGGCGTTGAGGTCGGCGTCGATCGCCATCTGCTTGCCGGGCATGGCGTCGAGGATGAAGCGCGCGGTCACTTCCGACACGCGCCCGGCGCCCTTGGTGATGACCACGAAGTTGATGATGGTCAGGATCGCGAACACCACGATGCCGACCGCGTAGTTGCCGCCGATGACGAACTCGCCGAACGAGGCGATGACCTTGCCGGCCGCTTCGTGGCCGTTCTGGCCGTTGAGCAGGATGACGCGGGTGGAGGCCACGTTCAGCGCCAGCCGCAGCATGGTGGTGACCAGCAGCACGATCGGGAAGATGGTGAAGTCCAGCGGCCGCTTCACGTACACCACCGCCAGCAGCACCATCAGCGAGATGGCGATGTTGAAGGTGAACAGCGCGTCGAGCACCGGCGCGGCCAGCGGCACCACCACCATCGCCAGCAGCGCCAGCACGATCAGCGGCGCGCCGAATCCCTGGCGGATCATGTCCAGCAGGCGGCGCGCGGTGGCCGGCATGGGCTGGGCGCTCATGGGCGGGCCCCCTTGCCGAATTCGTCGATGTCGATGGCCGGCTGCTGCGGCATCGGCCCGCCGCGCCAGGCGCGCAGCTGGTAGACGTAGGACAGGATCTGGGCGACGGCCGAATACAGTCTCACGGGGATTTCCTTGCCGAGTTGGCTCTCCCTATACAAGGCGCGTGCCAGCGGCGGCGCCGAGACGATGGCCACGCGGTTGCCGTCGGCCACCTGGCGGATGCGCAGGGCCAGTTCGTCCACGCCGCGGGCCACCACGGTGGGCGCGTTCATGCGCCCGGCCTCGTATTTGAGCGCCACCGCGTAGTGGGTGGGGTTGACCACCACCACGTCGGCGCCGGGCACGGCCTCCATCATCCGCCGCTGCGACAGCTGCATCTGCATCTGCCGGATGCGGCCCTTGACCTCGGGGCTGCCCTCGCTTTCCTTCATCTCGCGCTTGACCTCGTCGCGGGTCATCTTCAGTTTGCGCAGCCAGTTCCAGTGCTGGTAGGGCGCGTCGATCGCCGCCAGCAGCGCCATCGCCGCGGCCGTGGCCAGCAGCAGGCGCAGGGTGAAGCCGAGCCCGTCCAGGACCGCCCGTTCCAGCGGCATCTGCGGCAGCACGCGCAGCGCGCCGAAGCCGTGCCAGATGCACAGGCCGGCGGCGGTGCCGACGAACAGCACGCGCAGCAGCGACTTGGCCAGCTCGGCCAGCGACTGCGGGCCGTAGATGCGCTTGAGCCCGCTCATCGGGTTCATGCGGTTCAGGTCGGGCATCAGGGCCTTGGACGAGACCTGCAGCCCGCCCATCAGCAGCGGCGCGACGAAGCTGGCCAGCAGGCATGCCAGCAGCAGCGGCCAGGTCGCCAGCAGCAGCCGCAGCAGCAGCATGCCGGCGTGGCCGAACAGCGCGTCGGGGGTCTGGAGCAGGCCGGGATCGGGCGCCAGCGCGGCGCGCATCCAGGCGCGCGCGTTGCCGCCAATGACGCCGGACAGGGTGGCCACGGCGATCACGCCGGCGCCGAACACCGCGGCGGTGGCCAGTTCGCGCGAGCGCGGGATGTCGCCCTTCTCGCGGGCGTCGCGCAGGCGCTTGCCGGTAGGTTGTTCGGTTTTTTCGGTGCCGTCTTCGTTCTCGGCCATGGCCTGGCGCGGATGCTGGGTTCGGCATCGGCCCGTGCAAGAACCAGGCCAGCGGCGCGGCGACGCCGCAGCGGGCGGCTCACCGGCCGGCCGCGGCGGTCAGAAGCCGCCGCTGCCGTACAGGCGCAGGAAGCTGTCCGCGGCGACCGGGCGCCCGAGCTGGTAGCCCTGCAGGTGGTCGCAGCCCAGGCGCTCGGCATAGGTACGCTGGCCCGAGGTCTCGATGCCCTTGGCGACGACTTCCATGTTCAGCGCATGGCCCAGCGCCACGATGGCCGAGACCACCACCACGTCCTCGTCGCTGTCCTCCAGCGCGACCACGAAGGCGCGGTCGATCTTGATCTCGGTGGCCGGCAGCCGCCGCAGCTGCAGCAGGCTGGAGAAGCCGGTGCCGAAATCGTCGATCGAGATGCCCACGCCCAGCGCGGCGATGGCGCGCAGCACGCCGACCGCGGCGTCGGCATCGCGGGTGACCGCGTTCTCGCTGACTTCCAGCACCAGGCGCGAGGGCTCCAGCGCGTGGCGCTGCAGGGCCTGGCGCACGTCCTCGACCAGGCGCGGGGAGTCCAGCTGCAGGCCGGACAGGTTGACCGACATCTGCCAGTCGGGGTGGCCGGCGTCGTGCCAGCGGCGGATCTGCCGGCAGGCCTCGTCCAGCACCCACAGGCCGATCGTATCCATCAGCCCGTTCTGTTCGGCCAGGCGGATGACGCGCTCGCTGGGCACCGGCCCGTGCACGGGGTGGCGCCAGCGCAGCAGGGCTTCGGCGCCGGTGACGCGGCCGCTGTCGGCATGCACCCGCGGCTGGTAGTGCAGCGACAGCTGGGCGCTGCCGATGGCCCGCAGCAGGTCCTCCAGCAGGCGCTGGTCCTGTTCGGCATCGGCGTTCATCCATTCGGCGAACTGCGCATGGGTGTTGCGGCCGGCCAGCTTGGCGTGGCGGGTGGCGGTTTCGGCATGCACCACCAGCTGCGGCGCCGAACGGCCGTGGGCCGGGTACAGGGCCAGGCCCAGGCTGCCGGTGACGCGCATGTCGCGCCCGCCCACGCGCACCGCGTTGAGCGCGATGAGGATGCGCTCGGCCAGCGGCGCGGCGGTGGCGCCGCCGGCCAGCGGCAGCGCGATCACGTACTGGTCGCCGCCCAGGCGGCCGACCAGGCCGCCGTCGGGCAGCAGGCGGCGCAGCTGTTCGGCCACGTCGACCATGACCGCGTCGCCGGCCTGCGGGCCGAAGGCGCTGTTGATGTGGCGGAACTCGTCCAGGTCCAGGGTCATCACCGCGCAGGCCTGGCCGTCCTTCTCGCAGCGCTGCAGCAGCTGCTCGATGCGGTCGTGCGAAAGCTGGCGGTTGGGCAGGCCGGTCAGCGAATCGTGGCGGCTGGCGTGGAACAGCTCCTTGCGCGCGTCGTCCAGCGAGGCCGACAGCGTCGAATTGCGCAGGTGCAGCAGGCGCGCCTGCATGCGCTGCTCGAACAGCGAGATCACCAGCACCACCGTCATCACCGCCACGGTCAGCATCACCACGCAGGCGGCCAGCCATTCGACGCTGATCCCGCCGCTGCCCGCCGCGGCGCAGACCGAACCGGCCGGGAAGCGCGCCGCGGCCATGCCGGTGTAGTGCATGCCGACGATGGCCAGGCCCATCACCGCGGCGGCGGCCAGGCGCTGCGGCAGCGCCTTCTCCATCGCGCGCATGCGGAAGGCGATGTACAGCGCGCTCCACGAGGCGACCACCGCGATCACGATGGACAGCACGAAGCGCAGCGGGTCGTAGTCGATGGCCGGCTGCATGCGCAGCGCGGCCATGCCCACGTAGTGCATCCAGGCGATGCCCAGGCCCATCAGCAGCGCGCCCAGCGCCAGCCGCAGGTGCGGCAGGGTGGGGCGCGAGACCAGCCACAGCGCGAACAGCGAGGCGGCGATGGCGACCAGCAGCGATTCGACGGTCAGCCACAGGTCGTAGCCGAGCGGGATCGGCAGGCGGAAGGCGAGCATGCCGATGAAATGCATCGACCAGATGCCGGCGCCCATGGCGACGCCGCCGGCCACCAGCCAGCCGACCGCCGCGCCGGCGCGGCGCGAGGCCGAGACGCGCGAGGCCATGTCCAGCGCGGTGAACGAGGCCAGGATCGCGACCAGGACCGACAGCACGACGAACAACGGGTTGTAGCTTCCTGCAAGCACGGCCCCCTCCCTTCCATTCCATGCGCCACGCGTCCGGCGCGGCACGCTGCCAGGCGCGCCCGGCGATTCCCCCGGCCGGCGCGCGTATCGGTGACTATCCCGGGCCCGTCGGCGGCAAGCAATAGCATCGCCCGGCCGAGGGCGGGGTGAACGCGGCGGATGTGCCCGGCATCACGAAGTCACCTGCCGCGCGGCCTCGAATGCGCTGTCGAACAGGCGCTGCACCGGGGTGGCCATTTCCCCGGCCAGCAGGGTCAGCAGGAACAGCCCCAGCAGCAGCGACACCGGCAGGCCCAGCTGCATCGGGTGCAGCGCCGGCGCGGCCCGCGCCAGCGCGCCGAAGGCCAGGTTCACCGCCAGCATCGCCACGGTCAGCGGCAGCGCCAGGGTGAGCGCGCCGCGGAACACCTGCAGGAACAGGGTCGGGGCCAGCGCCGCCATCGCGTGCGGGTCGGGCAGCGCGGTGCCGATCGGCAGGGCCTTGTAGCTGTCCACCAGCAGCGAGATCAGCGCCAGGTGGCCGTTGCTGGTGAAGAACAGCAGTCCGAACAGCAGGTAGAACCATTGCCCGACCACGCCGGAGCTGCCGCCGCGCAGCGGATCGCTCATCTGCGCGAAGGCCAGGCCGGTGCCCTGCGCGATCAGTTCGCCGGCCATGGCGCCGGCCTCGAAGATCAGCCGCAGCAGGAAGCCGATGCTCACCCCCACCGCCAGTTCGCGGGCGATGCTCAATACGGTGGCCGCGTCGAAGCCGTTCCACACCGGCACCGGCGGCAGCACCGGCGCCAGCGCCACCGACAGGGCGATGGCCAGCAGCGCCCGCACCCGCGCCGGCACCGCGCGCGAGCCGACCATCGGCATGGCCATCAGCATCGCGCCGATGCGCAGCATGACCCACAGCGTGGTGCCGATGATGGCGAAGGCCTGCTGGCCGTCGATCACCATCCGGGTGACGGAATCCATGGCGCCGCCTAGCCGATCAGGTGCGGGATGCGCTGGAACAGCAGGGTGGTGAATTCCACCAGGTGGCCGAGCAGCAGGCTGCCCAGCGCGAACAGCGCCGCGGTCAGCGCCGCGGCCTTGGCGATGAAGGCGATGGTCGGCTCGTTGAGCTGGGTGGCGGCCTGGATGATGCCGATCACCACGCCGACCACCAGCACGACGATCAGCAGCGGGCCGGCGACCCAGAGCGTGGCGACCAGGCCGCCGCGCAGTTCGGTAAGGGCGAGTTCGGGGGACATGGGGAAAGGCCGGGAACGGGGAATGGGGAACAGGGAGAGAGGAGGCTGGCTAGCGGGGAGGGGCGGGTAACGGGGAATCCACATTCCCTGTTCCCCTTTCCCCTTTCCCCGTTCCCCGCTTCAAACCGCATTGAAACTCGCCGCCAGCGTGCCCACCACCAGCACCCAGCCGTCCACCAGCACGAACAGCAGGATCTTGAACGGCGCGGAGATCAGCATCGGCGAGAGCATCATCATGCCCATCGACATCAGCACGCTGGACACCACCAGGTCGATGATCACGAACGGGATGAAGATCAGGAAACCGATCTCGAACGCGGTCTTCAGCTCGCTGGTGACGAAGGAGGCCACCAGCACCGGGAACGGGATCGCGTCCGGGCCGGCGTAGGGGCCCTGGCCGGCCAGGCCGGCGAAGGTCATCAGGTCGGTCTCGCGCACCTGCGCCAGCATGAAGGCGCGCAGCGGCTGGGTGGTCAGCGTCCAGGCGGTCTGGAAGTCGATCTGACCGTCCAGGTAGGGCGCCATGCCGGTGGACCATGCCTTGTCCCAGACCGGCATCATGATCATCGCGGTCAGGAACAGGGACAGGCCGAGCAGTACCTGGTTGGAGGGCGTCTGCCCGGTGCCCATCGCCTGGCGCAGCAGGCCGAGCACGATGATGATGCGGGTGAAGGCGGTCAGCACCAGCAGCAGCGACGGCAGCAGGGTGATGGCCGTCATCAGCAGCAGGGTCTGCAGCGGCAGGCTGACCGGGGCGCCGCCGATCCTGCCGACGTTCACGTCGGGCAGGGCCGGCATCTGCGGCGCGGCGGGCGCGGCCCAGGCGAACAGCGGCAGGGCCAGCAGGGCGAGGAAGGTCGCCAGCTGCCAGCAGCGGCGGGAATCGAAGCGTTGGACCGGCATGCTCAGGCGTCCTTGCGCAGTTTCTGTTGCAGCAGCTGCGCGAAATTCGGGAGGTGTTTGAGGTCGGGAAGCGATGGCGCCGGCGCCTGCGGCAGCGGCGCGGGCAGGGTGTGCAGGGCGCTGATGCCGCCGGCGGTGACGCCCAGCAGCAGCTGCTGGCCGTTGACGTCCACCACCACCACGCGTTCCTTGGCGCCGACGTTGAGGCTGGCCACCAGCTTCAGCCCCTCGGCCTGGCGGAAGCCGCTGCCGGGCAGCCGCTTGAGCAGCCAGCCCAGGCCGACGATCAGCGCCAGCACCGCCAGCAGCGCCATCACCGCGCCGAACAGGCCCGGCGCCGGCGCGGCGTGCTGGCCGACCGGCGCGGCCTTGGCCGCGACGGCCAGGACGGTGGCCGGCAGCAGGCTCAACGCAGTCTCCGGATGCGCTCGCTGGGGCTGACCACGTCGGTCAGGCGCACGCCGAAGCGGTCGTTGATGACCACCACCTCGCCATGCGCGATCAGCGTGCCGTTGACGAACACGTCCAGCGATTCGCCGGCGCCGCGTTCCAGTTCCACCACCGAACCCTGGTTGAGCTGCAGCAGGTTGCGGATCGGCACGCGCGCGCGGCCGACCTCCAGCGACAGCGTCACCGGCACGTCCAGGATCACGTCCAGGTTGAGGTCGGTGGTGCCGTCGCCCTCGGCCTGCAGGTTGGCGAACTGCGCCGGCGCGGCGGAGGGCATGGCGGCAGGGGTCTCGTTGGGGTCGTGCTCAGTCATGGGAGTCTTCCTGGGACGCGGACGGGCGCGGCGGCCTGCCCGGCGGATGGGTAGCGGTGATCTTGATGGCGTTGCGGTCGTGGGCGATGCCGAACTCGCCGGTGAACACCGGGATGCCTTCGACGCACAACGGCACTTCCTTCAGCATCTCGATGGGCAGGATGTCGCCGACCTTCAGCCGGCCGAGCTCGCGCAGGCTCATGCGGCGGCGCGCGATCACGCTGGACAGTTCCACCTCGGCGGTGTCCAGCTGCTCGCGCAGCATGATCGCCCAGCTCTCGTCGCGGTCGTTGCGGTCGCTCTGGATGCCGGCGTCGAGCAGTTCGCGGATCGGCTCCAGCATCGAGTACGGCAGGGTGATGTGGATGTCGCCGCCGCCGCTTTCCAGTTCTACGTGGAAGCGGCACACCACCACGTACTCGCGCGGGCTGACGATGTTGGCGAAGTGCGGGTTGATCTCGGAGTTGATGTAGTCGAAATCGACGTTCATCACCGGGCTCCAGGCCTCGCGCAGGTCGATGAAGGCCTGCTTGAGCATCAGCTGGATCACGCGCATCTCGGTGGCGGTGAACTCGCGGCCCTCGATGCGGGTGTGGTAACGGCCGTCGCCGCCGAAGAAGTTGTCCACCACCGCGAACACCAGGGTCGGCTCGAACACGATCAGGCCGGTGCCGCGCAGCGGCTTGAAGCGCACCAGGTTGAGGTTGGTGGGCACGTACAGCGAGTGCAGGTAGTCGCCGAACTTGATCAGCTCGATGCCGCGCACCGAGATCTCGGCCGAACGCCGGATCAGGTTGAACAGGCCGATGCGCCACAGGCGCACGAAGCGCTCGTTGACCATCTCCAGGGTGGGCATGCGCCCGCGGATGATCCGGTCCTGGCTGGCGAAATCGTAGGGCCGCGCCTCGCCCGGCGGCGGCTCGGGCTCCACGGTCTCCACCGCACCGGAGTCGACGCCGTGCAGCAGGGCGTCGATTTCATCCTGGGACAGCAGGTCGTTGATGCTCATCGGCGTCGCCTTACTGGGTGACGAAGCTGGTGAACAGCAGGTCGTCGGCGGTCTTCTTGCCGGTCTCGGCGGTCATCAGCTTTTGCACTTCGGCCAGCGCCGAGGCCTGCAGGCGCTCCTTGCCGGCGCGGTCGGCGATCTGCTCCGGCTCGACCTGGGAGAACAGCATCAGCAGCTTGGCGCGGATCGCCGGTGCATGGGTCTGCAGCGCCGGCAGCGCTTCCGGATCGCGGGTCATCAGCTGCACTTCGACCTGCAGGTAGCGCGGGCCGTCGATGCGGCCGTTGAGATTGACCACGAAGGCCGGATCCAGCGCGAAATACTGGGCCGGAGCCGGCGTCGCCGCGGTGGCGACCTTGGCCTTGGCCGGTGCCGCGTCGGCGCGGCCCTGGGTGAAGTACCAGACCGCGCCGCCGGCACCGGCGGCGGCGATGACGGCGACCAGGGCCGTCGCCAGCAGCGAGCGCCGCGGCTTGCTGGGGATGTCCTTGTCCTTGTCCTTGGAAGTGTCCGGCTTGCGGGATTTGTCGGCGGCGGCTGCCACGTTGTGCTCCTCAGGGTTGCTGCCCCTGGATATGCAATACGCGTGCCGCAGCGCGGTCGAAGGCGGTGACGGGAAGTTGACGGGGCGTGGAGCAGGAACGCGACGGACGGGAACCCGGAGCCAGTGGAAGCGCGGACGAGGGCCCGCGGCTTCGGAGGACGGCTACCGGCGGGCCGCGCCCACCGGCGCCTGCCGGCTCATGCCGCCCTGTTTCCGCCGTCAGGCGTACGCATCGAGCAGGCCGCGCAGCCGGATCGCGTGCATGCCCGGCGTGGCGGGCGCGCCGGTGCCGTCCGCATCGGTCCCGGTGCCGGGGCCGCTGCCGGCAGGCTGGCCGTCGTCGCCGGACGCCTGCGGATGCGCCGACTGCTGGCCGACGTCGGCGTGCGCCAGCTGCAGGCCCTGCTCGCCGAGCATCTCGCGCAGGCGCGGCAGGCCGTTTTCCAGCGCCTGGCGGACCTCGGCGTGCGCGCTGGAGAAGCTGGCATGGACGCGGTCGCCGTCCAGCTGCAGCTTCACCTCCACCGGCCCCAGCTCGTTCGGGGTGACGCGGATATGCGCGTGGCCGATCTTCTGCTCGGCCAGCCAGCCGACGCGCGCGCCGAGGGCGTCGTCGAAATCGGCGGCCTGCGGGTCGACCGGCGCGGCCAGCGCCGGCGGCAGCGTCGCTGCCGGGCGGGCGTCGGCCATGGCGGCCAGGTTGTGCAGCAGCGGGCCGAACAGCGCGGCGCCCGCCGCCGGGTCGGTGGCCGGCACGGGGCTGTCGCCGCCGGCGCGCGGCAGCGCCGCGGTTTCCAGGCTGGCCAGCTGCGCCAGGGCGTCGCCGTCGGTTCCGGCGGCGGGTTGCGCAGCCGTCGGTGTCTGCTGGAGGGCGGTCTGCGGGGCCGTGCCGGGCAGGGCAGCGGCGGGGATCGGCGCGCCGGCGGGCGCCGGCGGATCGCCGCCGGCAGTGGCAACGGGGGCAGCGGCCAGCGGCGCAGGCACGGGTGCGGCGACCGGCAGCAGCCCGGAAAGACCCGGCGGCGGCCATGGCAGCTCGTCGGTATCCGTGTCGTCCCGGGAGCTGTCGGCGGCGGCCGGCGCCGGCGCTTTCCCGGCGTCACTGGCCATGGACTCTTCCGTGGCCTCGGCCGCTTCTGCGGATTTCGCCGGTGCGGCGACGGGATCGTCGCTGGCCTGGCCCTGGGGCTGCGGTGCCGGTTTTTCGGCGGGCTTGGCGCGCGGCGGCGGCTGCGGGGCGGCGTGCAGCAGTGTGTCGAAGCCGCCCGGTTCCTTGCCGGCGGCGTTGCCGGCGGGGGCGCTGCTGCCGGCGGCCGTTGCCTGGCTGGCGGCGGCGGAGGCGCCGAGGGCGAGCGGCGTCATGGGCTTTCGTCCTCGCCCGACAGCCGCGCCTGGCGCACGCGACGGGCGCCGAGATCGTCCATCTCGCGCTGGTCGCGGCGTTCCTCGACCTGCTTTTCCTGGGCGCGGTAGCTGGCGGCCAGCTGTTCCAGCACCTGCTTGTCGCGGCTGGCCAGCAGCAGCCGCGCGCGCTCGGCGTCGACGCGCTCGCGGTTGCGGTCCACGGTCTGGCGCTGCTGCTGCACGGCGCTGTCCAGACGGTCGAGGAAGGCGCGCCGGTTCATCAGCTGCGACGGGCTGGTGGCGGCCAGCTGCGCGCCGGCCATCTGCTGGCTGGCGTATTCCTCGGCGTAGCGGCGCAGTTCCTCCAGGCGCGAGAGGTGCATGTCCAGCGCCTGCTGGCGTTCGGCCAGGGCGCGGGCGACCTCGTCCTCGTGATCCTGCGCACGGCGCAGCAGGGGGTCCAGGCGACGGGATTGCTTCATGGGACGTTCTCGCTTTCGACCAGGCGTTTCAACGCGGCAAGGCTGTGGGGAAGGTCGGCGGCCAGGCTGACGTCCTGGCCGAGGAATTCGAGGATCTCCGGCCAGCGCTCCAGCGCTTCGTCGGTTGCCGGGTCGTTGCCGCGCTGGTAGGCGCCGATGGCGATCAGGTCGCGGTTGGCCGAGTACGCCGCCACCAGCCGCTTGAGCTTGCGGATGCGCAGGCGCCAGGCGTCGTCGGCGATGTCCTGCACCACGCGGCTGACCGAGGATTCCACGTCGATGGCCGGGTACAGGCCCGAATCGGCGACCCGGCGCGAGAGCAGGATGTGGCCGTCGAGGATGGCGCGGGCGGCGTCGGCGATCGGGTCCTGCGGGTCGTCGCCCTCGGTGAGCACGGTGTAGAAGGCGGTGATCGAGCCGCGGCCCTTGGCGCCGTTGCCGGCGCGCTCGACCAGCGCCGGCAGCTTGGCGAACACGCTGGGCGGGTAGCCGCGGGTGGTCGGCGGTTCGCCGACGGACAGGCCGATCTCGCGCTGGGCCTGGGCGAAGCGGGTCAGCGAATCCATCAGCAGCAGCACGTTCAGGCCCTGGTCGCGGAACCACTCGGCGATGGCGGTGGCGCGGTAGGCGCCGTGCAGGCGCGCCAGCGGCGGCCGGTCGGCCGGGGCGGCGACCACCACCGCGCGGCGCAGGCCTTCCTCGCCGAGGGTGGTCTCGACGAAGTCGCGCACTTCGCGGCCGCGCTCGCCGATCAGGCCGACGACAATGACGTCGGCCGAGGTGAAGCGGGTCATCATGCCCAGCAGCGTCGATTTGCCGACGCCGGAGCCGGCGAACAGGCCCACGCGCTGGCCGCGGCCGATCGGCAGCAGCGCGTTGATCGCGCGCACGCCCACGTCCAGCGGCTGGGTGATGGGTTCGCGCGCCAGCGGGTTGATCGACACGCCGGCCATGCCGGCGCTGCCCTCGGCGCGGATCGGGCCCTTGCCGTCCAGCGGCACGCCGTCGCTGTCGATGACCCGGCCGAGCAGGCCTTCGCCGACCTCGACGCCGCCGCGCCGGTACGACGGCACCACGCGCGCGTTCGGCAGCAGGCCGTGCAGTTCGGCGCTGGGCATCAGGTAGGTGCGCTCGCCGGCGAAGCCGACCACTTCGGCATCGACCCAGCCGCCGTCGACCTCGACCTTGCAGGTGGCGCCCATCGGCGCCTCGCAGCCGACCGCTTCCAGGGTCAGCCCGACCGCGCGGCGCAGCACGCCTTCGCGGATCAGGCCGCGGCCGTGGCCCGGTTCGATGTGGATGGCGTCCAGCCGCGCGGCCAGGCGCAGGTTGCGCGCGGCCGACCAGCCGGCCGGTGCCGGCGGCGGAGTGTCGGGCAGCGGCATGTCGGCGACCGGCGGGCTCATTGCGTGGCTCCGGCCCTGCGCATCACCGTGGACAGGGCCGCGCGCAGGCGCGCCTCGAGCGTGGCGTCGATGCGCACGCTCTCGGCGTGCACGCGCAGGTCGCCGCGGCTCAGGCCCGGGTCCGGGCTCAGGCGCTGGCCGGGCGCCAGCTTCAGCAGCGGCGCCAGCGCGGCGATGTCGTCCGGGTGCAGGCGCACCTCGACCTCGCGGCTGCTGCCGCCGACCGCTTCCAGCGCCTCGTTGACCAGCTCCTGCAGCAGCACCGGCTCGGCTTCATAGGCGCGGCCGAGCAGCTGCCCGGCCACGCGCACCGCCAGTTCGCCCAGCGCGGCCACCACTTCGTCCTCCAGGCGCAGCAGCGGGCGGCTGAAGTTGTCCAGGATGCCCTCGATCTGCGCGACCAGCCGGCGCACCTCGGCCTGGCCCTGCGCCTGGCCGTCGGCATAGCCTTCGGCATGCCCCTGTTCCCGCCCTTCCTGGCGGGCGGCGTCCTGGATGGCCTGGATTTCCTCCAGCGTCGGCGGCTGCGGCAGCGGCTCGGTCGACAGCTCGGCGGCATCAGCCGCATTGCCGTCCAGCGCATCCGGCGCCGGCTCGCGCAGCGCGGTGAGGTCGGGGGCCATCCAGCGCACCACCGGGCTCACAGCATGGTCTCCGCGTTGCCGCCGATGGTGACCGTGCCCTCATCGGCCATGCGCTTGACGATGGCCAGGATCTCGCGCTGCGCGGCCTCCACGTCGGACAGCTTGACCGGGCCGCGGGCTTCCATGTCCTCGAGCAGGATCTCGGCGGCGCGCTGGGACATGTTGCGGGTGATCTTGTCGCGCACCTTGATGTCGGCGCCGCGCAGGGCCAGGCCCAGGCGCTCGCCGCTGACTTCGCGCAGCACCAGCTGCATTTCGCGGTCGTCCAGGTCCACCAGGTCGTCGAACACGAACATCAGGTCCTGGATGCGGCTGCCCAGCGGCGCGTCGACCTGCGCGATCGCGCTGAGGATGGCCTGGTCCTGGCCGCCGTCCATGAAGTTGAGGATGTTGGCCGCGCACTGCACGCCGCCGATGTTGGACGACTTCAGGTTCTGGTTGCCGGCGAACTGGCGCTCCATGATCTCGTTGAGTTCGTTCAGCGCGTTGGGCGGGATGCCGTCGAGCGTGGCGATGCGCAGCAGCACGTCCACGCGGGTGCGTTCGGGCAGCAGCTTCAGCGCGTCGGCGGCCTGGTCGTTCTCCAGGTGCGACATGACGATGGCGATGATCTGCGGGTGCTCGTTGCGCACCAGGTCGGCGACCGCGCGCGGGTCCATCCACTTCAGCGTGTCCAGGCCGGTGGTATTGCGGCCCAGCAGGATGCGGTCGATCAGGTTGTTGGCCTTCTCGTTGCCCAGCGCCTGCACCAGCATGTTGCGGATGTAGTCGTCCGAGCCGACGCTGAGCGAGGTCTTGTTGCCGAGCTCGCTGCCGAACTCGTCCATGACCTGCTGCACCTGTTCGCGGCTGACGTCGGTCAGGGTGGCCATGGCGATGCCGATCTTCTGCACCTCCTTGGGCTCCATGTGGCGCAGCACCTCGGCCGCGTCGGCTTCGCCCAGCGAGAGCAGCAGCACGGCGGCGCGCTGCACGCCGGTCATCTGGACCACGGAATCAGTCATTGGCCACCCATCCCTTCACCACCTGGGCCACGCGCTTGGAATCGGCGCGGACCGCCTCGCGCGCCATGCGCAGGCGTTCCTCGTAGGCATCCAGCGGCAGCGCCAGCGGCGCGGCGCCGCCCAGCTGCAGCTGGTCGTTGGCCAGGCCGGGCAGGCCATCGCCATCCTCGACCAGGTGCACGTCGGCGCGCAGCGGGTCCTCGCCCGGGCCGGCCAATGCCTTCGGCGGGCTGGCGATCTGGCGCAGCGCCGGGCGCAGCACGCCGAACAGCAGGGCCAGCACCACGATGGCGCCGAGCACCAGCCGCAGGCCGTCGCGGACCTGCGGGATTTCCCACCACCGGGGCGGTTCGACCGGCGTGGTGTCGCGCACGAACGGCGCGTTCATCACCGACACGGTGTCGCCGCGCGCGGCGTCGAAGCCGACCGCCTGCTTGACCAGCGCCTCGACCCGGGTCAGTTCGGCGGCGCTGAGCGCCTGGTCGCTGACCTTGCCGTTGCTGCCGGGGCGCGGGACGTGGTCGACCAGCACCGCCACCGACACCCGCTTGACGCGCCCGGCCGGCTGCCGGGTGTGCTGCAGGGTGCGGTCCAGCTCGTAGTTGCGGGTGGCGTTCTTGCTGCTCTCGGTCGGGGCGGCGGCGGTGGCCGGCGCGGCCGCCGGGCCGGGCGGGGTGTTGCTGGCCGCGCCGGGCACGCCCTGCGGGCCCTGCGTGGTGGTGGTGTTCTCGCTGATCTGCTCGCTGCGCACCTTCTGCGGCTCGCCGTTGTACAGCTCGCGCGCTTCCTCGGTGATGGAGAAATCCATGTCCACGCTGACTTCCGGGTTGACCCGGCCGGGGCCGGTCATCGGCTCGAGGAGCTCGCGGATGCGTTGGTTGTAGGAGGTCTCCAGGCGGCGCACCTGGTCGAACTGCGCGGCGTTCATCGCCGCCTCGCTGTCCGGGTCGGAGATGGTCAGCATGCGCCCGCTCTGGTCGACCACGGTGACCCGCTCCGGCGCCAGGTCCGGGATGCTGGAGGCGACCATGTGCACGATCGCGTCGACCTGGTTGCGTTCCAGCTGCTGGCCCGAGCGCAGTTCCAGCACCACCGAGGCGCTGGCGACGTCGCGCTGGCGGGTGAAGGCGCTGGGCTTGGGAATGGCCAGGTGCACGCGCGCGTCGCGCACCGGGCGCAGGGTGGTGATGGTGCGCACCAGCTCGGTTTCCAGCGCGTGCTGGTAGCGCGCGTTTTCCATGAACTGGCTGACGCCGAAGCCGGGGTCGCGCTCCATCAGCTCGAAACCGAGCCGGCCGCTGTCGGTCAGGCCGGAACCGGCCAGCTTGAGGCGGGCGTCGTGGATGTTCTTCTCCGGCACGCTGATCGCGCCGGTGGCCGCATCCAGTTCGAAGGGAATCTGCGCGGCGCGCAGCAGGTCGGCGGCCTCGGCGGTCGCCTTCTGGTCCAGGCCGGTGTACAGCGGCGCCATCGGCGCCTTCTGCGCCCAGAAGAACACGAACAGGCCGGCCGCGACGGCGATCGTGATCATCGCCATCAGCCCCAGCCGCCGGGTGATCTGCAGGCTCTGCAGCCGGTCGAACCAGGCGCCGGCCTTTTCCGAATTGAATGAATCCTTGGACAGCGCGAGTGCCATGGCGAGCGGTTCCTTACAGCGGCATGTTCATCACGTCCTGGTAGGCCTGGACGAGACGGTTGCGGACTTCCACGGTGGCGCGGAACGCCAACTGGGACTGCTGGGAGGCGACCATGACCTTGGCCAGGTCGGCGCCGGATTCGCCGCGCTCGAAGGCCGCGGCCAGCGCGCCGGAGACCTGCTGGGCGCGGTTGACGTCGGCCAGGGCGCCCTGCAGCGTGTCGGTGAAGCTGGCCACCGGCGCGGTGGCGGGCCGGATTCCGGCCAATCCGTCGATGGCGTTGCTGCGCGCGACGTCGGCGGCCGGCAACGGCTGGCTCACCTGGGTCTGGAAGCTGCGGATCTGGGACAGGATGGAATTGACGGAGTGGGACATCGACAAGGTTCCGGGACAGGGGAGTACTGCCCGTTCATGTGCAAGTCGCGTGCCGGAAGCGGAGCGGCGGGAAAACCGCGGGGGTGCAGCGGCGGCGTGGCACAGCCGGCATGCCGGCGCCGGTTTTCCGTCGGCGACGCCGGGGAACCGTGGCGCCCGCCGCCGGAAGCGGGAACAGGTGCCGGAACGACGTCATCCGCCGGCGGGATGCCGGCGTTCGTCAAGTGATGGCGGCTGGCGCCGGCCGCTGGGCCGGCGCAGCCGCCGGGGCGCCACGGTGACGGCTCAGGGCAGCCAGGCCGCCTGCCACTCCGCCAGGCCGGCGTCGGCCAGCATCCAGTCGCGGTGCACCACCGCGCGCAGCGCGTCGCCGGCGGCGGCGCGCGCGGCCGCGTCGGCCAGGTGCGCGCGGATCGCGCCGACCCAGTCGCGGTGGCGGTTGCGCACCCGCGTCACCGGCAGCCCGTCGTCGCGGTAGGGACCGACGTCGCTGCATACCACCGGCACCGCGCAGGCGCCGTATTCCAGCAGGCGCAGATTGCTTTTGCATTCGTTGAAGCGGTTCTGCTCCAGCGGCGCGATGGCCAGGTCCAGGTCCAGGCGGGCCAGGAAGCGCGGGTAGGCCTCGATGTCGACGCCGGGATGGAACTCGGCCACGTGCGGGCGCAGCCGTTCCGGGCACATGCCCAGGAACACCCAGTCCACTTCACTGGCCAGTTCGGCCACCACGTCGGCCACCATTTCCAGATCGCCGGTATGGCCGACGCCGCCGGCCCAGCCCACGCGCGGCCGGCGGCCGGCGGTGCGGCGCGGTGCCGGCAGGCCCTTCCACCAGCGCGGCGGCAGGCGGTTGCGGGCGACGCGGATGTCCGGGTGCAGGCCGGCGAAGGCTTCGGCCAGGTCGGGGGTGGAGACCACCACCCGGTCCACCCGCGCGAACGCCTGCCGCAGGGTGCGCAGGATGTCGCGCGGCATGTGTTCGCGGTGCGCGCTCTTGGCCGGCAGGTTGGGCAGGTAGTCGTCCAGCTCGTAGATCTTCAGCGCCCGCGAGAAGCGCGGCATGCGCCGCATGCGCTCCAGGTCCTCGTCGGAAACCCGGCGCTGCAGCACCACCACGTCCGGATCGATGCGCGCCTGTTCGACGGTGTCCAGCACGGTGGCGTAGAGCGCGCCTTCGGCGTGGCCGGCGGCCCGGAGCGCCTCGAACGGCTGGATCACCCGGTACTGGCCGCTGCCCCAGGGATCGGCCGGGTGCGCGAGCACGCGCGGGATCGGCCGCCACGGCAGCGGCTGCCAGGAGAAGTCCGATTCGCCCAGGCGGAAACCGCCGGGCAGGTCCAGGCGCAGGCTGGGGTTGTAGGCCGGATCGTGGGCGAGGGCGGGCAGCCAGCGTTCCAGCAGCGCATCGCCGGCGGCCGGCGGCAGCGGCGCCGCCTCCACCGAATGCAGCAGCAGCGCGTGCGGCGTCCAAACCGTCAGATAACCGCGCTGGCGCGCGCGCAGGCACAGGTCCACGTCGGCACCTTCGTCGGCGAAGGCGGCGTGGTCGAACCCCTCCAGTTCCATGAACAACGCCTTGCCGATCAGCAGGCAGCTGTCGGCCACGGCCGAGTAGTTCTGCGCCACCTGCAGGCGGTTCATGTAGCCGGGCGCGTCCATCGGCGAGCCGGCGAAGGCGCGGCCGCCGCTGGACAACAGGCCGGGCACCAGTCCGGCGTGGGTGACCTTGCCGTCGGCGGAGATGGTCTTGCCGCCGACGATGCCGACCTCGGGACGCAGGCCATGGTTGAGCAGTTCGTCCAGCCACTGCGGCTGCAGCGCCGCCACCTCCGGGCGCAGGAACAGCAGGAATTCGCCCGCGGCCTGGGTGGCGGCGAGGTTGCAGGCGGCCGCATGCGCCAGCGGCGGATCGAAGGCGAAGGCGCGCACGCGCCCGGCTGCCAGCGCCTCCACCTGCTGCATCCACTGGCGGGTTTGGTCCGTGGCGCCGTTGTCGATCAACAGCAGTTCGTAGTTCGGATAGGCGGTCTTTTCCAGCAGCGAGACCACGCAGCGTTCCAGCGAGACCAGCATCGTGTCCGGTGCGACGACCACGACCAGCGACACCGCGGGCTGCCGGTCGTGGCCGTAGCCGATCCGGTACAGGCCGGCGCCGGCGCTTTCCACCCTCGCCGCGGCATAGCCGCGCGCCTGCAGGTGGCGCAGGATGACGCGCTGCTGCGCCTGCGCGTCGACGCGCGGCGGCGCGCAGGTCAGCAGCGGCTCGGGCAGGTGGACGATGCCGTCGAAGCCGCCGTGCTGGACCAGGCGCAGGATCAGGTCCAGTTCGGCCGCATCGCCCGCCTCCGGATCGAAACCGCCGGCGTCGCGCACCGCGTCGCGGCGGAACACCCAGTGCCCGGCCAGCATCGCCGGGTTGCCGAGCAGCAGGTCGAGGTTGAGGTCCGGGCGCAGCGACGGCGCCAGTTGGGCGGGATCGGCGCGGTGCCATTCGTCGGCGAAGAGCGCGCGCATGCCGCCGTCCGCGGCCGCAAGCCGCAGCAGCAGGCGGGTCATTCCGCCGGGGGTGAAGGTGGCCTCCGCGCCGACGGCCAGCAGCCAGTCCACGTCCCAGTCCGCGACCAGGGCATCGAGCGAACCGGCCGGGGCGTCGCCCAGCCATTCCAGCGAGCCCAGGCTGGCAGGCGGCGCGTGCCGGGGCAGCGGCGCGCTCATCGCCCTGACCCGTATCCGCCCGGCCAGTTCCGCAGGCAGGGACGCCAGGCTGGCAAGGAGGCGGCGCACCGCCGCTGGATCGGCGCATCCGCGGACCAGCACCCCAAGGCGGGGCTGCGGGTCCTGCGAACCGATCCAGGCGCCGATGGCCTGCTGTTGCGCGGCATTGGGACGCCGGCGGCTGTGCCATGCGCGCAGCGGGTGCGTCCTGTGCGCGGTGTCCAGGGCCTGTTGCAGCGCTTCGAGCAGATCGATCCGCGTCGCCGGCCGGGAGCCGTCCAGGGGCGCGAGCGCGACCTGGCGGGTGTCTCCGCCGCGGTACCAGCCCAGTTCGCGGATCGCCTGCCGGAAGGCTTCGTGGTTCTTCTCGCCGATGCCGGGCGTGTCGCGCCCATGCTGGCTGAACTGGTGCCGGGAGATGCGGAAGCCCAGCAGCGGGCGGCAGGTCAGCGCGACGGGGCCGTGGCGCATCAGCTTCACGTACAGCGCCAGGTCGGCCACCCAGGCGATGCGCGTATCGCCCAGGAACGGCAGCCTGTCGCCGAATTCCAGCAGCTGCGCGCGGCGGCACATCGCCGAGCTCGGCTCGCCGAGGAAATTGAGGGTGTGGTCGGCCAGGAAGTCGATCAGGTCCTGGCCCTCGATCAGCACGTCCTCGGCTGCCGGGAAGGCGGTGGCCAGTTCGTCCCGGATCAGGCCGGAACGTTCGTCGATCAGGTGCCGCCGGGCGCAGGCCAGCGCCAGCCCGGGCACCCGCGCGAAGGCGTCGACCAGGGTGGCGATGCAGTCGTCGTACAGCATGTCGTCGTCGTGCAGGAACTTGACGAACTCGCCGCCCGCCAGGGCGATTCCGCGTGCGGTACTGCCGGTTTCGCCCAAGTGCGCGGGATTGCGCGAGTAATACACCGGGAAATCCGCGCGCGCGGCGAAGGCCTCGACGACCTCCCTGACGCGCCCGCCGCTGGAGTCGTCGCAGACCACCAGTTCCAGCGGCCGATAGGTCTGCCGGCGCACGCTCTCCAGCGCGTGCGGCAGCCACGCCGCCTTGTAGGCGGGCATCACCACGCTGACCAGGGCGTTGGCGGGAGGAGCATTCATCGGGCGGTTTTTCCGGCAAGGGTGTCGTGTATCCGCTGCACCACCCGGCGCGCGTTGTCCGCGTCGTCGTGGCGGAAGAACAGGCGGCGGGCGTTGCGGTAACGTTCGTCGGGCTGGAAGCGGGGGGCGGCCAGGCGGGCGTCCAGCGCGGCCAGCAGGGCGTCGAACGTGGTGGTCACCGGCCCGGGGAAGGCCAGCTCCATGTCGTACAGCAGGCCGTTCTGGCGCTGGCGGTAGTCGTCCAGGTCATGGGCGAAGCCGATGACCGGAAGATCCAGGCAGAGCGCATCGATATAGACGGACGAGTAGTCGGTCAGCACCACGCTGCTCTCGCGCAGCAGCGGCGCGATCTCCTGGAAACCGGCATGCCCCAGGTCGAGGATGGTCTCGCCGTCGATGTGGCAGGCCAGGCCGGACGGAGCCCTGGCCGCGGTCACGTAGTGTCCGCGGAAGCCCAGCACCGCGCCGTGGCGCCGCAGCAGCTCCTTCAGGCGCGCCGCTTCGGCGGTGCTGAAGGGATAGTCGCGCTGGCCCGATGCGCTGGCATCGCGGTAGGTCGGCGCGTAGAGCACCAGGCGGCGCCCGCGGCGCAGGTCGCGCACCCTGGCCAGCTGCGCGCCCAGCGCGGTGGGCAGCGCGGACTCGGGCATGCGCAGGAAATCGGTGCGGGGCAGGCCCGTCACCCAGACATTGGCCGGCGGTATCGGATGGAAGATGGCGGCCATGGCGTGGGCATCCACGTCCGAGGAGGCGACCAGGCCGGCGTAGAAGCCGCGCTCGCGGCGACGGAAGCCATCCCGGTCGCCGTGCCGCCGCTGGCCGGGGTTGGCCAGGGCGAACAGGCGCTTGAGCGGGATGCCGTGCCAGAGGTTGACCACGACCCGGCGCCGGAGCGCGGGCCGCGGCGCGCCGTAGCCGCCGTTGCGCCAGGCCAGCGACATGTCCAGCGCGGTCGAATTGGTGAGCAGCAGCACGCCGCAACGGGCCAGTTCCAGCAGCCCCGCCAGCGTATCCAGCGGCACGATCCGGATCCGCCCGGATTCCTCGATGTCGCCCGGGCGAAGGCCGCCACGCACGAATATCCGGACCTGCACCCGCGGGTCGTGGCGCACCTGCTCGAACACCGCGCGGGCGTTCTCGATGAACTGACCGCGTTTGAGCGGATGGTCGAAGAACGCCCAGCGGTCAGCGCGCTTGGGCAGCACCCGGTCCAGCACCCGCCACAGCGCCAGCAACGGCACGCCCAGCCAGGCGTCCACGATCCTGCGCTGGTGCAGCGGGGCGCGCATCCTCGTCCAGGTCATGCCGCATGGGCGCGCAGCTGCGAAACGATCAGGTCGCAGACCCGGTCGACCTCGGCGGCGGGCAGCTCCGGATGGATCGGCAGGCACAGCACGCGGCGCGCGGCCGCGTGGGCCACGGGCAGGTTGCCGGGGGCCGCCGAGGGCAGGCCGCGATACATCGGGAACTCGCTGATCAATGGGTGGAAATAGCGCCTCACCAGGATGTCCTGCCCGCGCATCACCTGGTAGAGCGCGTCGCGGCCGATGGGGAAATCCTCGTCGATCATCACCGGGAAATAAGCGTGGTTGCCCGTCTCCCGGCTCGCCTTCGGCAGGCAGTGCAGGCCGCGGATGCCCGCCAGCCGCTGGCGGTAGTGGGCGTCGATCTCGGCGCGCCGCGCCAGGGCGCGGTCGATGTGCTTGAGCTGCAGCAGCCCGAAGGCGGCGCTGACCTCGTGCATCTTGCCGTTGATGCCGGGGGCCACCACGGTGGTCTCGTTGACGAAGCCGAAGTTCTTGAGGTGGTCGATGCGCTGCTTGGTGCGCGCGTCGGGGCAGACGATGGCGCCGCCCTCGAAGGTATTGAACACCTTGGTGGCGTGGAAGCTGAGTATCGACAGGTCGCCATGCCGGAGCACGCTGCCGCGCGCGTCGCGGACGGCGAAGGCGTGGGCCGCGTCGTAGATCACCTTCAGGTTGTAGGTGTCGGCGATGCGGGCGATGGCCGCCACGTCGCACGGGGTGCCGTAGCAGTGCACCGGCATGATCGCCGTCGTCTGCGGGGTGATGGCCGCCTCGATCTTCGCCGGGTCGAGGTTGAGCGTTTCCGGGTCGATGTCCACGAACACCGGCTTGACTCCGTTCCACAGCAGCGAGTGCGCGGTGGCCACGAAGGAGTAGGGCGTGGTGATGACCTCGCCGGTGATGCGCAGCGCCTGCAGGGCGGTGACCAGCGCCAGCGTGCCGTTGGCGAACAGGGCGATGTGCTTGACCCCCAGATAACTGCACAGCGCCTTCTCCAGCGCCTGGTGCATGCTGCCGGCATTGGTCAGGATGCGGCTCTCCCAGATCCGTTCCAGGTAGGGGATGAACTCTTCCAGCGGCGGCAGAAGGGGGCTGGTGACGTGGACGGGCTTGGTTTTCATCCAGGGCTCTGAGTAGGGCGCCCCTGTGCGGATGCAAGCGCCGTTCCAGCCGCCGGCGGGTCAGGCGCGCAGGTCCAGCAGCTGCTCGACGGCATCCAGGTCGAACACCGGCACGCCGGTGTTCTGCAGCACATCGCGGCGTTCGCGGAAAGCATCGTCGATGAAGATCGCCGGCAGGTCGGTGGCGATCGCGGCGCTCTTGGGCGAGCCGTCGCGCAGGTGCACGATCCGCTGGAACAGCGCGGGGCACAGCCGGTGCCGCTCCAGGGTCTGGCGGGGACACTGGCGGTGGCGGGTCAGCAGCACCACCTCGATGCCCGCGCCGGTCCACTGGTAGAGCAGGGCGGCCAGGACCGGGTTGACCTTGCCGTCGAGTATCAGGGTGTCGTCCAGGTCCAGGTAGACGCGGCGGTAGTCGAGCCCGGTGCGGTAGCGGTTGCCGAGCGCGCGGTCCAGCTGCACCGCATGGCCCAGCGGCAGCACCGAGAACGGGCGGTCCAGGTGCGCATAGACGTGCAGCAGGGGAAAGTTGACGCCACGCATCCGCGACAGCGCCATGGACCCGGCGATGCGCGGTGCGACCTCCAGCAGTTTCGGTACGCCGTCGGCGTCGCGGCGGGCCTGGAAGAACCAGGCGCCGCGCAGGCGCAGTTCGCCGGCGATGGCTTCGGCCATGGCGACCAGGGCCGGGACATCGGCCGGCTCGGTGCGCACGCTGATGCCGTTCCTGGTCCGCGTGCGCCGCCGCGGCGCGGCATGCAGCAGCTGGCCGTCGCTGGCCGACAGGCAGTCCACCGTGTATTCCTCGCCGGGCAGGTATTCGCTGAACAGGTAGGGCTCGCCGCTGTCCAGCAACTGGCGGTGGCGCCGGGCTTCGTCGACGCGCTCGGCGCCCTGGCTGCCCTGGCCGATGGCCGGCTTGGCGAACACCGGGTAGGCGCCGCCGACGGGACCGGCGTCATCGGGCACGATGCCCAGCGGGCGCAGGCGCGCATAGGTCGCGCGCTTGTCCCGGCACAGCATCGCCGTGGCGGCGTCCGGCACCGCGGCGGCGGCATGCAGCCGGCCACGCTGCGCGGCGAGCAGCGGAATCACGCTGTCGTGCGCGGGCACCACCAGGTCGATGTCCCACGCGTCGATCAGGGCGTTGAGTTCGGCGACCAGATCGCCGTTGCCGGTGTCGGCGTCGATCCGGCGATGGCGGCGGTAGGCGAACTCGCCGTGGTCCTCCACCGAGGAGGCGCCATGCAGGCCGATGTCCTTGGCATGGCGCAGGGCGGCATGGATCTCCAGCCCGATTTCCGAACCGCAGGGAAAGACCAGGACGTTGACGCGCCCGCTCATGTCAGCGCACGCCCGCCACGGCGCGTTCGAACTGGGCCAGCGCCCGCCGCGAATACGCTTCCGCGTCCCAGGCCGCGCCCGGGCAGGGATGCGCCAGCCAGTCGCACATGCCTGCGGCCAGCCCCTCGGTCGAGTCGGGCACCAGCCGTCCGGCGCCATCGGCCAGTACGCTCTGCGGGCCGGGAATGTCGGTGGACAGCACCGGCCGGCCGAGCGTCAGCGCCTCGAGCAGCACGATGCCCTGGCCTTCGTAATGCGAGGACAGCACGAACAGGTCCAGTTCGCGCATCACCGGGTAGGGGTTGGCCAGCGCGCCGGTGAGCAGCACGTCGTCCTCCAGCCCGAGTTCGGCGATGCGCTGCTGCAGCACCGCCCGTTCCGGGCCTTCGCCGACGATCACCAGGCGCGCCCGTGGATGGCGGCTGCGTACCTGCGCGAAGGCCTCCAGCAGCCTGCGGTGGCCCTTTTCCGGCGACAGCCGGCCCACCGTGCCCAGCAGCACGTGGCCTTCGCGCCAGCGGGCGAGGCCCGGCGGGAGCGCGTGTTCCGCGCGGCGGCGGATGAAGCCGGGGTCGATGCAGTTGTCGACGCTGTGGAAGCGGTCGGCGTGCTGGCCCGGCACCCCGGCAAAGCGGCGCCGGTTGACCGCATCGAGGCTGTCGGAGACCGAGATCAGCGCGTCGCACAGCGGGTACTGTTCGAACACCTTGGCCAGCTGCGGGTGGCGGCTGCGGTGTTCCTGCTCCATGTCGTTGTGCAGGTAGGCCACGCAGCGCGTGCCGGGCGGCCGGCCGCGCGCGAACAGCGCGGTCCAGAACGCGGCATAGCCGGAAAAATCCACCACCACGTCGAAGTCGGCGCTGCCGAACTGGCGTGCGTACTCGCGCCGGTAGTAGACGTCGAGCAGGCGCAGCTGGCGCGCGTTGAGCACCTCGCGGCTGGCCTGGCGGGTGCTGAGCCACAGCTGTTCGCGGTTGGCCACCGGGAAGCTGATGCGCCCCCAGCGCGCCACGTGCGCGGGCAGTTCGGCCAGGCGTTCCATGCGCTGCGGGTAGCTCTCCAGGGTCCAGGGGTCGACGACCACGGTCATCGACATCCTGTCCGGGTCGATCGAACCGGCGAGGCGGTTGAACGAAGCGGTCACGCCGTTGGGGCTGAAGTTGCCCACCTGGAACAGCAGGGTGCGCCTGCTCCGCGGCGGCCGGGCGACCTCGTGGCGGGTGTCGCCGTCGAAGAAGAACCGGACCGTCCGCGCCGCCGATCCGCCATCTTCCAGCGGCCAGTAGGCCTGGCGCGCCGCTTCGCGCCGGGCCTCGCCGCCGGCGGCATCAACCGGATCACCGGCCAGTGCGCGCGACAGCGCCCGCCCCAGCGTGTCGGCGGTGGCGCAGGCCTGGACCGGCAGGGCGTCGAGGTCCAGATAGAGCCCGCGTTCGCTGCGGTACTGCTGCAGGTCCGGGACGTACAGCAGGACCGGGCGGCCCGTCGGGAGGAAGTCGAACAGGATCGAGGAGTAGTCGGTGACCAGCACGTCCACCACCGACATCAGTTCGGTGATGTCCATGCCGGCCGGTACCGGCATCGCCCCTTCCGGCAGCCGGCCCAGTTTGCGGGCCACCATGTGGTGGCCGCTGAACAGCACGGTGGCGCCGTGCCCGGTCAGGCGTTCGATCGCGCTGGATACCAGGTCCGCGTCCAGCGACGCGCCATCGAGGCTGCCGCGCCAGGTGGGCGCATAGAGGACGATCCGCGCATCGGCCTCCAGCCCGAGGCGTTGCCGGGTCTGCGACCTTGCGCGCGCGTCCGCGCCGAGCATCAGGTCGATCCGCGGCTGGCCGGTATCGGCGATGCGGCAGCCGATCACCTCCTGGACCTGCATCGAGGCGAGCAGCGCCTGCCGGGTGAAGGCATTGGGCATCGCCAGGTGGGTGGCCTGGAGCAGGTTGCGCACCGCGTTCTTGTGGTCGAAAAGGGCGCCGGGAATGTCGACGCCGAGTTTCTTCAGCGGCGTGCCGTGCCAGGTGTTGAGGTAGCGCTGTTGCGGGCGCCGCACGAAGTACGGCATGAAGGTGTTGTTGTTCACCAGCCAGCCGGCGGTGGCCAGGTAGCGGGCGTACAGCGGGCTGCCATGGCGGACGAAGACCACGTCCGGCAGCGCGGCCAGCTCCGCCGGCACGGTGGCATGCGGCTTGACCGCCCAGACATGCAGCATGCCGCGCCCGGCCAGATGCGCCCGCGCGGCGCGGAACACCGCCAGCGGATTGCAGCTCACCGAATCGCCGTGGAAGCTCTCGTAGAGGACCACGTCGTCGCGGACCGGCAGCGTCTCCAGGAACTCCGCGTACTCGAGCTTGATGTCGCGCGCGGGCTGGCCCTCGGCGGCGGCCTCCTCGGGCACGATGTCGAAGTCGCGCCGGAACAGGCGCGTATCGAGAAAGGCCTGGCAGGCGTCCGCATCGCGCCCGGCGCGGTGCAGGACCACGCCCAGGCGGTAATGCAGGTGCGGGCAGTGCGCGTCGTGGCGGTCGGCGGCCCTGCGGTAGGCCGCGGCGGCCTCGGCGTCCAGTCCAAGGCGCTCGCAGGCCAGCCCCAGTTCGAAATGCGGCTGCGCCTCGTGCGGGCGCAGGTGCAACTGGTCCAGGCAGGCGCGGCGCCGCCCGGCGGTGTCCACGTCCGCGGCGGGCAGCGTCTGCGGCTCGTCCGGCAGGCAGCGCAGCCATGCGGCGATGGCCGCGCCGGTCTGCCCGCTGGCATGCAGGCACACGCCCAGCCGGTAACGCCAATCGCCGTCCTCGCGCAGCGCGAGCGCGCGCGCGTACGCCGCCGCCGCTTCGGCCGGGCGTTCCAGCCGTTCCAGCATCCAGCCGCAGCGGTAGTGCCCCTCGGCATGCGCCGGGTCCAGGGCCAGGGCGGCGGCATAGGTATCCACCGCCTCTTCCCAGCGGTGCAGCATTTCCAGCAGGCGGCCATGGGCGAAGCGCAGGCGGGCATTCGTGGCGTGCGCCGGCTGCTCCAGCCGCTGGTGGTAGGCGCGTTCGGCGCCGCACCAGTCCTTCTCGCGCTCGTGCCATGCGCCGATGCCCAGCGCCGCCGCCTCCGGGTCGGAGGCGATGGCCTGCGCATAGCAGGCATCGGCCGCATCGTTGCGGCCGCGCCGTTCCTCGATGCGCCCGAGCCGGTAATGGGTGTCGGCGTTGCCGGCGTCCAGCGCCAGTGCGCGGGCATAGGCGAGGGCGGCATCGTCCAGCCAGCCCAGGCGCTCGCAGGCCAGGCCCAGGTGATGGAACCAGTCGGCACGGTCGTCCTGCAGCCCGGTGGCGGTCCGCATCGCGGTGACCACACGCCGCCAGCCGTTGCGCCGGGCCACGATCGAACCGAGCAGGGCGTGATGGGCGGCGACATCGGGCTGCAGGTCGCAGGCGCGCACGGCGAACATGTCGGCCACGTCCCACAACTGCATCCCGGCAAGGTTGCCGGCGATGCGGGCGAACACGTCGCCCGGCGCGTCCAGGGCCTGCAGGAGCGCGAGCGTGCGCAGGTTGAAGCGGGTCTTGCAGGCCACCTCGAGCCGTTCGCCGGGCGCCAGCCGGGTCTGCAGGCCCCGCGCCTGTCCGACGGCGCGATAGTGCGCCGCCGGGTCGCGCCGATGGTCGCCGTCCAGGTGCATCGCCTGGTACCACCACAGGTCGAACCCGGCCGAGGGATTGCGGTATTCGCGCCAGCCCTGGTCGCGGAAGTGGCGCCACGCGGCATCGCCGGTGGCGGCGACGTCCGGGTTCCGGGCACGGTAGAAATCCGCGTCGAACCATTCCGGCACGGTCGCCTGACCGGCGTCGGCGGTTGCCGTGGCAGGGGGCGGGAGGGCGATGGCGTCGTTCATCGGGAGGCGGCCGCTCACTGCATCGAGCGGATGCTGGCCTTGATCGAGGAACTGGAGATGTTCTCCGTGCGCGGCAGGTAGCGGACCTGGCAGTAGCGCGACAGGTCGTCGAAATGGCCCCGCCAGTCCGAGCCCATCACCAGCACGTCGGCGCCGAGGCGGCGGATGTCGTCGGCCTTCTGCTCCCAGCTGTCCTCGGGAAAGACATCGTCGACATAGCGGATGGCCCGCAGCACGGCTTCCCGCTCGCTGTAGCTCTGCGTCGCGCGCTTGTGCTTGACCGCATTGAAGCGGTCCGACGACAGGCCGACGACCAGCGTGCTCCCCAGTTCCCGCGCGCGGCGCAGCAGGTTCACATGACCGATATGGAGCAGGTCGAAGGTGCCATAGGTCAGGACGATGGTCATGCCGGATTCCGTGCGGACGTTGGATGCCGGAGCCATGCAAGGCGCGTGCCGCGGCCCGCCGGCGGGGCGCAGCGTCAGCGGGTCACGCGGACCGCGACCTGGACCCACTCGGACTTCCACAGGTACTCGAAGTCGCGGTCGCAGCGCTCGCACCAGTCGAGCAGGGCGCGGTGTTCGTCGTCGCGGAATTCGTTCCCGGCCTGCATGAAGTACTCGTCGAACAGGATCACCGTGCCCGGCGCGATCCTCGTGTCCAGGCCGGCCAGCGCCTCCAGCGTGGAACTGTAGAGGTCGGCGTCGGCATGGATCAGCGCCAGCGGCGCCTGCAGCCGCGCGGCCACGTCCTCGACGGTATCGCTGAACCAGCCGCGCACCACCTCCACGTTGGCCGCCTCGAACACCGGGATGTCCTCCGGCGCCAGCGCGAACGCGCCCTTGTTCCACGTCCCCAGCCAGTCCTCGGGCAGCCCCTCGAAGCTGTCGAGCAGGTACAGCGTCCGGTCGGCCGGCATGCGGGCGTGCAGGAAGCGGGCGCATTGGCCCTTGAACACGCCCAGTTCGAGAAAATCGCCCGGCAGACGGACCTCGCGCACCGCCTCGTCCAGCGCGGTGAACTTGTAGCTGTACCAGCGGTCCTCGTCCGGACCGAAGCGGCGGGTGCGCAGCTCGGGCACGCCGGGCAGGCGCGAGCGGACGTGCAGGAAGCGGTCGGCCAGGCGCGGATCGGCGGGCATCGCGGCGTCGCTCAGCACCGGTTCGACGCGCGCAGCGCGTCGATCTGGGCATCGGCGATGTCCATGCCGCACAGCAGCTGGTTCAGCAGGGTCACCTGCAGGCCCAGCGATGCCGGCGCGACGTCGGGGTGGTCCTTGATCGCCGGGTTCTGCACGTCGATGAAGGCGATGTCCCGGCCCTGCCGCGACGCCATGGCGATCTGCTGGATATAGGGCAGCTGCGGCGACTGGCGGGAGTGGATCACCACCCGCCTCGCCGCGGGGCAATCGGCGGCCAGCAGGCCGGTGAACAGCTCGCGCTTGTCGCGCGGAAACACGCCGCGGGTGAAGTGCGAATCGCGGTAGCGGCGCACGTAGTAGTCGTCGGCCAGGATCGGCTCGACGCAGACCGCGTTCAACCCGGTCCGCAGCGAATGCAGCAGGGCGCCGGACGCGCCCTTGGAGGCGCCGTACAGGACGACGTGGTCCATGGCGATGCCCAGGTCGGCGATCACCTTGGCGATTAGCGCGGAGATGCGGGCCTCGTTGTCCGGCTGCGCCAGCGTATCGGTGTAGAAGGCGCCCACCACCCCGCCCAGGTCGGCGATGCGCAGGATCGCGGTATCCCATGGCATGTATTTCGGCGCCTGGCTCAGGTTGCGGGCGAAATAGCGCGCCGAGAAACCGGCCTCATACATCTGGTCGACCTGCGACATGCTGGAAAAGATCACCAGCAGGCGCCGCGCGCGGCCGTGCGCGGGCAGCTCCAGCCGGTAGCAGGCGCCGTCGTGCTCGAGCAGGCCGAAATGGGTGTGTTTTGCCCAGAAGCGGGGCGCGGCCGCCGCATGGACGAACGATGTCACCGCCCCGCCGTCGCCGGAGAACTTGTAGACGAGAAAGCCCTGGCCGACCAGGTGGAGCAGGAGTCCGCGCAGTTTCTCGTCCCGCCGCGACAGCTGGATCAAGTTGCTGTCCCCGGGATGCCGCAGGTGCACGAATCTGGCCGACGCCAGGTCGGCATGCGCCGCGTCGTCGGCATCGAGGTCCATGGCAATGGCCATTGTTCACTGTCTCCTGCGATCGTGGAGGCGCACGCCGCAGGACCCTGTCTGGTACCCCGCGCGCGCGCCGCTCGATGTCCTGCAAGCGACGTGCCCGAGACGACCGGAAGGCGTGGGACGCCCGCCGGCCGCGCGCATCAGGGCGTGTCGCCCTGCTCGCGGTCGATCCCGTACTTGCGCAGCTTCTCCACCAGGGTGGTGCGGCGCAGGCCGAGCAGCTGCGCGGCATGGGCGACCACGCCCTGGGTGCGCTCCAGGGCTTCGTTGATCAGCTTCAGCTCGATGCCGGCCATGTGGTCGCGCAGGTCCAGGCCGTCGTCGGGCAGGTGCGCCGGCACGGGCGCGGCGGCGACGGGGGCCGGGGAGGGCGGTGGCGTGGCCGCAGACAGGCCGGCCAGCGGCCGCTCGTCGTCCAGCGCCACGGCCGGCGCCGGCGCGGCTTCGCTGCGGTAGCGCGCGGGCAGGTCCTGCACCCGCACCAGTCCGCCCGGGTGCAGCACCGCCAGGCGTTCGACCAGGTTGGTCAGCTCGCGCACGTTGCCCGGCCAGCGGTAGGCGGCCAGCGCCTGCAGCGCCTCGGCGGCGAAGCGCACCTCGCCACGGCCGGTGCGCGCCAGCTGCGCGGCGATGGTTTCCACCAGCGCCGGGATGTCGGCGATGCGCTCGCGCAGGGCCGGCACGTCGATCGGGAACACGTTCAGGCGGTAGAACAGGTCCTCGCGGAACTTGCCTTCGGCGATGCGCGTTTCCAGGTTGCGGTGGGTGGCGGCGATCACCCGCACGTTGCAGCGGATGGTCTGGTTGCCGCCGACGCGCTCGAAGCTGCGCTCCTGCAGCACGCGCAGCAGCTTGACCTGCATCGGCAGGCTCATGTCGCCGATCTCGTCCAGCAGCAGGGTGCCGCCCTCGGCCATCTCGAAGCGGCCCTTGCGCGCGGTCAGCGCGCCGGTGAAGGCGCCCTTCTCGTGGCCGAACAGTTCGCTTTCCAGCAGGTCCGGCGGGATCGCGCCGCAGTTGATGGCCACGAACGGGCCGTCGCGGCGCGGCGAGCGCTGGTGGATGGCGCGCGACACCACTTCCTTGCCGGTACCCGATTCGCCCAGCACCAGCACGGTGGTGTCGAAGCCGGCCACCTGCTCGATCAGCTGGCGCAGTTCGGTCACCGCCGGGCTGGCGCCGGTGGGGCCGTTGTCCTCGCCGCCGCCGGAATGGTGCTCGGCGTCCAGCCGCTTGAGGCTGGCGCGGCGCAGCAGCGCCTCCATCTGCGCATGGCGCATGGGCTGTTCGAGCGGCCAGACATTGGCTTCGTGCAGGCCGTAATGGCGCGCGAAGGCCAGCGGGTCGCCCTCGGCCAGCAGCACCGGCGGCGGCATGCCGGTGCCGGCCAGCCAGTTGAAGAACGGCGCGGCGCGCGCCGGGTCCTCGATGGTGCCCACCACCAGCGCCATCCAGTCGTTGCAACGGTGGCGGGCGGTGTCGATGTCGCCCACGTCGGTGACCCAGCGCGGGTTGAGGTCCATGAACTCCAGCAGGGCCACCGTGCGTTCGGCACGCACGCCCTCGCTGTCGATCACGAGGATCCGCGACTCACTCATGGCCCTGTTCCTGCCTGACGCTTTCCAGGATCGGCATCACCTCCTGGATGTAGGACAGCTTGCTGACGAAGTTGTCCGCACCGGCGCGCTGGGCGTGCTCGCGGTGCTCGGCGTCGTCGAAATGGCTGGCGATCACGATATAGGGCGGCTCGTCCTGGGTCTTGATCAGGCGCGTGGCCTGCAGCCCGCCCATTTCCGGCATGGCCAGGTCCATCAGCACCACCCGCGGGCGCAGCGCCTCGGAGCGTTCGATGGCCTCCAGGCCGTTGGCGGCGCTGCCGACGATCTGCAGCCAGTCCACCTTGCGGAAATGGCGCATGGCCGCGTTGATGAAGCCTTCGTGGTCGTCGACCAGCAGAACGGTGAGCTTGCTCATGGGATTCCTCGGATCAGCCTGCGCGGGCCAGCAACGGACGCGCATTGTGCCGCTTCCGCTCGCGCGCCGGGGCGATGTCCAGCTGTTCGCGGTACTTGGCCACGGTGCGGCGGGCGATGTTGACGCCCTGGCGGGAGAGCAGCAGGGCGATGGCCTCGTCGGCCAGCGGGCGCGCCGGCGGCTCGGATTCGATCAGGCGCCGCACCATGGCCTTGACCGCCTGCCCGGAGATGCTGGCGCCTTCCAGCCGCACGGCGAAGAAATGCTTCAGCTCGAAGGTGCCGCGCGGGGTCTGCATGAACTTGCCGGAGGTGATGCGCGAGACGGTGGATTCGTGCATGCCGATGGCGTCGGCCACCTCCTTCAGGGTCAGCGGCGCCATGGCTTCCTCGCCCTCGGCCAGGAACGCGGCCTGGCGCTCGACGATGACCCGCGCGGTGCGCAGCAGGGTGTCGTAGCGCATGGACAGGCCGCGGGTGAACCAGCGCGCTTCCTGCAGCATCTCGCGCATCGGCTGCGCGGCGGTGCCTTCGCTGGCGGCCAGGGCGCGCTCGTAGGCCGGGTTGAGGGTGATGCGCGGCGCCGTGGCCGGGTTCAGCGCCACCCGCCACTGGCCATCGGCGCGCCAGGCCACCACCTCCGGGATGACCGCGCTGTCGTCCTGCGCCTGCAGGGTGTCGCCGGGGCGCGGCTGCAGCGACAGCACCAGGCGGACCGCCTCGTGCACGTCGGCCTGCTCGGCATCCAGCTGGCGGGCGATCGCAGCGTAGTCGTGGCTGGCGAGCAGCTGCAGGTCCCCGGCCAGCAGCCGGGCCGCCAGGTGGCGGGCGGGCACGGCGCCGGGCAGAGCGGCCAGCTGCGCCTGCAGGCATTCGCGCAGGTCGCGGGCGGCCATGCCGGCCGGCTCGCCCTGCAGCAGGCGCTGGCGGATGTTCTCCACGTGCGCGCCGTCGCGGTCGAAGCGTGCGCTGGCCAGCAGGGCCAACTGCGGCAGCGGCGCCTGCAGGTAGCCGGCGTCGTCGCAGTGCTCCAGCCAGAAGGCGGCGATGGCCAGGTCGCCTTCGTCCAGGTCCAGCGACAGCGCCTGCAGGATGCGCAGGTGCGGATCGCTGGATTCGCCCATGGCCAGCCGCGCGGTGCGGTCCTCGTCGGCGTCGTTCCAGCTGGCGCCGGCCACGTCCCACATCGAGCTTTCGGGCAGTTCGTCGAACGCGGCGGTTTCCACCTGCGCGTCGGCCGCGGCGGTGTCGGCCGGCGCAGCGGCCTCTTCCTCGAGTTCGAGCAGCGGGTTGTTTTCAAGCGCCTGGCGGATTTCCTGCTCCAGCTGCAGGCCATTGAGCTGCAGCAGGCGGATGGACTGCAGCAGCGCGGGCGTGAGGTGGAGCTGCTGGCCGAGCTGGGTGGCGAGCGTGGTCTTCATTCGTCTGATCCCCGTGGGCGCCATGTGAAGCGACCGTCAATGGAACGCATCTTGCGTAGGGGGTGTCAGGGAATGAATCGGAGAAAACCTGCAGGCACCCTGGTTTGTTCCGACATCATGTAGGGGTTTTCCCTACTTTGCGTCATTAATCCGTCGCGGAGGCCCGGCGCGGGATTTGCCCATCAACGACTTACGGAATTCTGACGCCGCATGCGACGGATTTCCGAATCTGTGACGCGGTTCCAGGCCGATGGCCCGTCCCGACCGCTCAGGTGAGCTCCTGCTGGTGGCGTACCGCAAGCAGCAGCAGGTCGTTGGCGCGGCGGCAGCCCAGGGCCTCCATCATGCGCGCGCGGTGGGTTTCCACCGTCTTGACGCTGATTCCCAGTTCCGCGGCGATCTCCTTGGTGGTCTGGCCGCTGCCGAGCTGGCGCAGGATCTGCCGCTGGCGCGGCGACAGCGCGGCGATGCCGGTGGGGCGCTCGCGCCCGAGCATGGGCGCGAGCATGCGCGCGGAAATCTGCGGGCTCAGGAACACCTGCCCGGAATGGGCCGCGCGCAGGGCGATTTCCAGCTCCTGCGGCGCGGCGTCCTTGACCACGAAGCCCACCGCGCCACGGTCCAGCGCGTCGCGCACGTGCGCGGTGTCGTCGTGCATCGACATCATCACCACGCGCGCCTGCGGCAGCCTGCGGCGGATGTCGGACAGGGCTTCCAGGCCGCTGCGGCCGGGCAGGGAGAGATCCATCAGCACCACGTCGGGCTGCTGCTGCAGGGCCAGTTCCAGCGCCTGTTCGGCGGTGCTGGCCTCGCCGGTGACCAGCACGCCGCCGAACGTCTGCAGCAGGCGGCACAGGCCGGCACGGACCAGCGTATGGTCATCGACAATCAGGACACGCACGGGAACGGGCATCGCTTGGGAATGCCGCACCTTAGCCGAGCGCGCGCCTGCGCGCCAAGCGGCCAGGGGCAGGGACGCGCGGGTTCAACGCGGGCGCCGGCTGTCGGCGATCTGGCGCCGGTGCAGGCGGAACAGATGCCGCTCCAGCGCGGTTTCCAGCGCGTCGCCGGTGCTCTGCAGGCGCAGCCACAGGTAGAGGCTGCCGTTGCCGGAGGTGGCTTCGCCCAGTACCTGCACCGGCAGTTCGATGTGGTCGGGCAGCCAGTCGGCCGGCTGCAGGCGTACGATGCCGGCGCTGCCCTGGACCGCGCCGGTGCGCTGGCCCAGCTCCAGCCGCAGGCCGCGCCGCGACCAGCGCACCGGGCGCAGCGGCAGGGCTTGGCTGGACTGGCGCAGCAGGCGCCCCAGCAGCACCAGGGCCAGGTCCATGCGCGCTTCCAGCCGCTGCAGCTGCTGGCTGCCTTCGCCGCGCTCGTCGGCATCGTCGCCGCCGCGCGAGTCTTCCACCAGCGCCACGCTGCGCAACAGCATCTCCGCCGCGCCGGCGCGGATCGCGCTGCTGCCGGGCTCGAACGCCGCCGGCAGCGAGACGTCGCAGGTCAGCGTGTCCTCGAACAGCTCGGTCTCGGCCGGGTGGTGCACGACGTTGGCGCCGGGTTCGTTCATGCCAGCGATTCGGCCTGCTGGTAGGCGTGCACGGCGCGCACCGACTGGCGGCCGGCGCGCAGCCGCGCCGAGGCCAGGTCGCGCCGCACCAGCATGTCGGCCATCAGCGACTGCTGCAGGGCGAGCAGGTTGCGCAGGCCGTTGGCCGCGGCCTGGACGCCGCAGGCCTCGACGAATTCGCGCAGGCGGCGGTCGTGGCCGTTGGCGATGCGCTCGGCCTCGGCGTGGTCTTCCTGTTCCACCGCGGCGCGCAGCGCCTCCAGGTCGTCGTGCAGCGCCTGCAGGGTGTGATCGGCATCCATCATGGTTCTCAGGCTCCGGCGGCGGCGGCGCGTTGCCGCTGGTCGGACGGGATCGCGTTCCAGGCCGATTCGATCTCGCCCATGAGCGACAGCGATTCCTGCAGCGCGGCCACGTCGTTGTTGAGGTTGGCCTCGGTCAGGCGCTGGATGACATAGTCGTACAGCGCCGAGAGGTTGCCGGCGATCTCGCCGCCGGCTTCGTGGTCGAGCGAGCCGTTGAGGTGGCCGATGATGGCGCAGGCCTCGCCGATGGCCTTGCCCTTCATCGCCTGGTCGCCCTGGGCAAGGAAGGCCTCGGCACGGCGGATGCGTTCGCCGGCCCCTTCGAACAGCAGGGCCACCAGCTTGTGCGGATCGGCATCCACAACCTTGGTGGACACGCCGACCTTGCGGTACTGCTCGGCGTAGTTGCGGCTGGAACCGTACATGGGGTGAGTCTCCTGGGACCTGTCCGGCGCGCGGTCCGGGCGGCGTCGGGAATGATGGGGGGATATCCGTGTATCGGCCGTCATGGCCGTTTACTTGAATGGCGGAAGCTTATTTCTGCAATGCGGCAAGCTGCTGGGCCAGGTAGTTGCTGGTGCCCTGCATCTGCGCCACCAGTGAATCCATCGCGGTGAACTGCCGGGTGTAGCGCTCGGACACCTTTTCCATGCGCGCGTCCAGGTCGTCCAGGTCCTTCTCCAGCTTCTTGATCTGCTTGTTGAGGGCGTCGGTACGCAGGGTCAGCGTGCCGGTGCCGCTGTCCAGGTTGCTCTTGAGCAGCGTGGACAGGCCGCCGGACAGCGCGCCGTCCTTGCCCAGCAGCCTGGCCGCCGCGTTCGGGTTCTCTGCCAGGGTCTTGTCGAAGGTGCTGGCGTTCAGCGCCAGCGTGCCGTCGGTGTTGATCGTCAGCCCCAGCGCCTTCATGTCCACCACGTTGGCGCTGAGCTGGCCGCGCAGCTGCTGCTGCAGGCCGCGCACCAGCGAATCGCCGGTCAGGGTGGACGCCTTCTTGTTGGTCGCGTCGTAGGCGCTGGAATTCTTCAGCAGGTTGATCGAGGCGTTGTAGGCGCTGACGAAGGCCTGCAGGTTGATCTTCAGCGGTGCGTTGTCCTGGCTGACCGTCAGGGTCTTGGTGGTGCCTTCCTCGGCCTTGCTCAGGTTCAGGGTGATGCCCGGGATCAGGTCGCTGATGGTGTTGCTGCTGGATTCGCGCTCGAATCCGTCCACCCGCACCCTGGCATTGCTGGCGGCCACGGTCTGGCTCAATCCACCGCTGCTGCCATCCCAGGTCAGGGCGGAAAGCCCGCCGTTGCCGCCGCTGGCCGAGACGGTCAGCGCCCCTTTGGTGCCGGCGTCGACCGCATTGAGCACCAGGTGCTGGCCGTCGCTGGCGGTGATGACGGTGGCGTTGACGCCCTTGCCGTTGGCCGCCTTGTTGATGGCCGCGGCGACGTCGGACAGGGTGCTGCCGGGCTTGATCTCGACGTCGATCGAGGTGTCGCCCCAGGCGATCTTCAGGTTTCCGTCGCCGACCGCGGCATCGGCCGCGAACGCGCCGGAACTGAGCTTCTGCGGCTGCGCCAGGCTCAGCACCTCGACGTTGTAGGTGCCCGCCACCGCCTGGGTAGCGCCGGTCGAGGCATCGGTCACCACGGTCGCGCCGAACCCGGCGCCTTCCGGAACCGTGGTCTTGTAGGCCTGGTTGCTGGCGCCCTTGATCAGCGCATCCAGCGACGACTGCAGGCTGCTCAGCGAGCTCTTGATGCTGCCCAGCGCCGAAAGTTTGGCGGTAGCCGCCGATCCCTGGGTGTTGATGCGGTCCGCGGCCGGCTTGCGCTCGTTGGCGACCAGCTGCGAGACGAGGGTGGGGATGTCCAGGCCGGAGCCGACAACGGAGAGGGAAGACGTGGCCATTTGGATTCCTTTTGCGCAAAGGGACACCCTTGCAGGCATCCCGGATATCGGCACGCGCCGGGGCTTCTTTAGCCCCGGGACGGCATGGGTCAGGCCAGGTGTGCAAGTCCCGTGCCGATGGCCGCGGCCGGATTCCGCGGGCGGGCTGGACAAGGAAGGCGTTCCCGTCTCCAGACGGACGAAGCCCCCGCCATTGCTGGCGGGGGCTCCGGATTACGACCAGGTTGGATAGTCGCGACGGATCAGCGCAGCAGGCTGAGCACGTTCTGGGTCGCGCTGTTGGCCTGGGCCAGCATGGCGGTACCGGCCTGCTGCAGGATCTGCGTGCGGGTCAGTTCGGCCGTTTCCTTGGCGTAGTCAGTGTCGCGGATGCGGCCGCGCGAAGCCGACAGGTTTTCCGAGGTGGTGGCCAGGTTGGAGATGGTGGAGCTGAAGCGGTTCTGGATCGCACCCATGTCGGCGCGCGAGC
Organism: Stenotrophomonas sp. Steno-Z2; assembly: GCF_056393235.1. Lineage (NCBI taxonomy): Bacteria > Pseudomonadati > Pseudomonadota > Gammaproteobacteria > Lysobacterales > Lysobacteraceae > Stenotrophomonas > Stenotrophomonas sp. Steno-Z2. The sequence goes on from NZ_JBWJOY010000007.1 coordinate 54,309, forward strand.
TGTTCACCGCGGTCAGGGCCCGGTCGACGATCTCCAGGGCCTGCTGCGCGCCCTTGAACGTGGAGATGTTCAGCTTGCCGGTCACCTGCGAATCGCTGACAGCGGCGGCGGTCTGGGCGGTGAAACCCGCGGCGCTGGTGGTGACGCCGCTGGCGGCGGTCGGGGTGCCGGCGGTGAAGCCGCTGACGAACTGGTCGCCCTTCACCGACTGGAAGGTCAGCGCGCCGCTGGCAGCGTCGACCTTGGCGTAGACGCCGGTCTGGTCCATCTTGTCGTTGACCGCCGCGGCGATCTTCTTGTTGATGGCCAGCGCGTCGTCGCCGCTGTTGTACTTGACCTCGTCGATGTTGATGGTCTTCGCGGTGGCGCCGGCGGCGGTACCGGTGACGCTGATGGTCATGCCGGTGATCGAGCCGGCCGCGGTCGCGGCACCGGAGGCGATGGCGCCGGCGGCGACGTCGGTCGCGAAGTTCATCTTGCCCAGCGTGTCGACGTTGGCGTCGACGATGCTGTTGATGCCAATGGTCTGGCCGGCGTCGGCGCCGACCTGGAACAGCGCGCCGGAGAAGCTGCCGTCCAGCAGCTTGGTGCCGTTGAAGCTGGTCTGGTTGGCGACGCGGTCGATTTCCTTCAGCAACTGGTTGACTTCGGCGTTCAGCGCGTCGCGGTCGGTGCCGGAGTTGGTGGCGTTGGACGACTGCACCGCCAGCTCACGGATGCGCTGCAGGTTGTTGCCGATCTCGACCATCGCGCCTTCGGCGGTCTGCGCCAGCGAGATGCCGTCGTTGGCGTTGCGGGTGGCTACGTCCAGGCCGCGGATCTGGGTGGTGAAGCGCTCGGAGATCGCCAGGCCCGCCGCGTCGTCCTTGGCGCTGTTGATGCGCATGCCCGAGGACAGGCGCTGGATGCTGGTCGCCAGGCTGGTGCCGCTGGTGTTCAGGTTGCGCTGGGCGTTCAGCGACATGATGTTGGTGTTGATGACTTGTGCCATGATTCGGATTCCCTGTTTGGCGTTTGATCCGGCAGCTCAACCTGACCGGTACTGAGTGCAGTGGAGTGGCGTAGGGCGCCGCAGTACCGCTGCTGATACCAATAACGGCAGCATCCCCGGCAGCTTTAGGGCTGGCCTGCAAAACCGATCGCAGAGTCCCGGGTGCTTTCCGGAAGCGGTACGCCATGAGGAAACGGCGCTGGAACCGGTGGTTCCAGCGCCGTTGTTTTTTGCGCGATCCGTAGTGGTGTTGTCGAGCCCGGTTCTTCCGGGGTGTTCCAGCATTGCCTTCGCTTTACACAGGAGGGTGTCGATGGCCCGCTTCCGGCTGTGCAGGCACAGAAGAGGCGCAAGCGGCTGGCGGACATCCTCTGCCTGTGGCAGTGAACCTGATGGCTGATCAAACGCCTGGTACGAGAAAAGCAGGTGTTTGCACCCAGTGTGTGTCGTGTGTATCATTCGCGCCATGAAGAGCGCGGACCTCATCAAGGAGCTGGAAGCCAACGGATGGACGTTGGACCGGGTCCGCGGCTCCCACCATGTCTATGTGCACCCAGGCAAGCCCAGCATCATTACCGTCCCACACCCGAAAAAGGATCTCGGCAAGGGGCTGGTGAGCAATCTGCGCAAGCTGGCGGGGCTGAAGTAGGAGGTCATATGTTTCGTTATCCCGTCATGATCGAAGCCGGTGACGAGAACACTGCGTGGAGCGTCGTCGTTCCTGATCTTCCGGGCTGTTTCTCGGCAGGCGATACGCTGGACGAGGCGATGGCCGCTGCGGAAGAGGCAGCGGCGGCATGGATCGATGCTGCCCTGGATGCCGGGCGCGTGATTCCCCCGCCTTCTTCTGCCCAGGCAGCGTTGGGGAATGGGGATTTCGCTGGATGGATGGTGGGTTACGTCAATGTCGATCCGGCATTGCTGGACGACACCATCGAGCGGGTGAACATCACGCTCCCGCGTCGCGTCCTGATGCGGCTGGATGCCAAGGCGAAGGAAGCCGGCGAGACGCGTTCCGGCTACATCGGGCACATGGCCGCCATCGGCTGATCTGCCCGGCAGCACACGATCCTGCTGTCATCGGTCAGTGTTTTTTGTTGCCACCGCCGTGGCGGCCACGACATTCCCCGAAAAGCAAAGGCCCCGGTGCGTACCGGGGCCTTTGCCGTGCGCGGTGTTGTGTTTACTTGAGCAGGTTGAGCACGTTCTGCGGGACCTGGTTGGCCTGGGCCAGCATGGCGGTGCCGGCCTGCTGCAGGATCTGCGTGCGGGTCAGCTCGGCCGTTTCCTTGGCGTAGTCGGCGTCGCGGATGCGGCTGCGCGAGGCGGACAGGTTTTCCGAGGTGGTGGACAGGTTGGCGATGGTGGAGGTGAAGCGGTTCTGGATGGCGCCCATTTCCGCGCGCGAGCCGCTCACCGCGGTCAGCGACTTGTCCACGATCTCCAGAGCGCGCTGGGCGCCGGCGAAATTGGAGATGTCCAGGTTCTCCAGGTGATTGATGCCGCCGCCGGCCGCGGCGGTGCCCGCCGAGGCCGCGGTCGCGGGCAGGTCGGCCGCCAGCGACAGCGTGACACCGGTGCCGCCGCTGAGGGTGCCGTTGCTCACGCCCTCGAAGTCCTGGCCGGCCTTGAGCGAGGTGAGCTTGATGTTGCCGCCGCTCACTTCGGCATACAGGCCGGTCTGGTCGAGCTTGTTGTTGAAGGCCTGGGCGATCTTCTTCTGCACGGCCGCGGCATCGTCGCCGACCTCGATCTTCACGTTGTCCAGGGTGATCTGGGTGATGCCTGCCGCACCGGCCGGCGCGCCGGCCGCGCGGATCGAGACGGAGATGCCGCTGATCGTTCCCGAGGCGGTGGCCGCGGTGCCGCCGACGCCGGCGCCACTGACGGTGTCGGCGAAACCGGCCCGGCCGAGCTGGTCGATGTTGGCGTCGACGATGCTGTTGACGGCGATGGTCTGGCCGGCGTCGGCGCCGACCTGGAACAGGGCGCCGGTGAAGCTGCCGTCCAGCAGCTTGGTGCCGTTGAAGCTGGTCTGGTTGGCGACGCGGTCGATCTCGCTCAGCAGCTGCTGCACTTCGGCGTTCAGCGCTTCGCGGTCGCTGCTGGAGTTGGTGGCGTTGGCCGACTGCACCGCCAGCTCACGGATGCGCTGCAGGTTGCTGCTGATCTCGACCATCGCGCCTTCGGCGGTCTGCGCCAGCGAGATGCCGTCGTTGGCGTTGCGGGTGGCCACGTCCAGGCCGCGGATCTGGGTGGTGAAGCGCTCGGAAATCGCCAGGCCGGCGGCGTCGTCCTTGGCGCTGTTGATGCGCAGGCCCGAGGACAGGCGCTGGATGCTGGTCGCCAGGCTGGTGCCACTGGTGTTCAGATTGCGCTGGGCGTTCAGCGACATGATGTTGGTATTGATGACTTGTGCCATGGGACTTCTCCGTTGTGCTCGGGTCTTGCGTGTATGGGATGGCGGTTTGCGGTTGTCTGGATCAGCGGATCATGTTGAACAGCGACATGGACTGCATCTGCGTGAAGATGGTCTGTGCGGCCTGCAGGGCGGCGCCTTCGAGCTTGTACTGGCCGATGGCCTCGGCGTAGTCCAGGTCGCGCAGCTGCGAAAGCGAGTCCTTCAGGGTGATGGCGTTGGCCTCGCGCAGCGAGGCGGCGTTGTCGATGGCGCTGAGCTGCGCGCCACCGGATGCGCGCGAATCGATCATCTTTTCCGCGGCGCGGGCCACGTCGCGCAGGCTGGACTGCAGCAGGTTCTGCTGCGCGGTCCGGCCGGCGAGGGTGGAAGTGTCCATCTGCAGCGCCTGGGCGAGGCGGTCGATGGTGGAGAACACGTCGCGGTTGCCGGCCTGGCCGACGCTGAACTCGTCGCCCGCCGCCGGCGTGCCGCTCATGCGCACGCGCAGGCCCTGGAAGACGATGTCGTCGCCGTCGGCGTAGCTGCCACTGCCGACCGTGGTGCCGCCGCTGTCGAGGATGTCGTAGGTATCCGGGCCGGTGAAGCGCAGGGTGTAGCTGTCGCCGGTCCAGGCCGCGGTGCCGTCGCGGCTGGCGCCGGTCAGCACGGCCTGGCCGGTATTGCCGGCGGCGGCACTGCCATCGACGGTGCCGTCGCCGGTACGGATGCGCATGAAGATCTCGCTGCCCGGCAGGGCGTCCTGCACGAAGCTGCCGGGTGCGACCTCGACCTGGCGCTGGGTCTGGTCGCCGTTGTAGAGGATGTTGCCGTTGTCGGCCGAGAACGGCGCCACGCCGTCGGCGGTGCCGCCGAACAGGAAACGGCCGTTGCCGTCGGTGCTGTTGGCCAGCGACAGCAGCGACTCGCGGATCGAGCGCAGCTCGGCGGAGACGCTCTTGCGGTCCTCGGCCGACAGCGCCGCGCTGTTGGCCTGGATGGTGAGGTCGGATACGCGCTGCAGCAGTTCGCCGGCCTGGGCCAGGGCGTTTTCCTGCAGGCCGAGCCGGTTCTGCACGGTCGCCGCGTTGGAGCCGAGCTGGTCCAGCTCGGCCAGGATGCGGTCCATGCCCACGGCGGTACCGGACGCGACCGGGTCGTCCTTGGCGGTGACCAGTTTCTGGCCGGTGGCCAGCTGGCGTTCCAGGTGGTTGAGCTTTCTCTGCTTGGAGAGCATGAGGAACACCGACTGGTCGTACATCATGCTGCTGGAGATGCGGTTGTTCATCAGCCCACCGCCCGCAGGATCGACTGGAACATGGTGTCGGCCGTGGAAATCAGCTGCGAGGCAGCCTGGTAAGCCTGCTGCAGGCGGAGCATGTCCGCCGCTTCCTCGTCCAGGTTCACGCCGGAGACGGCGTCGCGCGTGGCCTGCGCGTTCTCGTTGATGACCTGCTGCGCCTGCAGGGAGTAGTCGGCCGCGCGCGCGGCCGCGCCGATCTGCGTGGTCAGCCCGCCCAGCGCGCCGTTGAGGGTGACGGTGCCGCCGTTGAAGGCCTTGGCGTCCTCGACACCGGCCAGGCGCGAGGCGTTGCCGTTGTCGCTGGAGCCGGCCGGCGTGCGCGACACGGTGAAGGAATCGCCGGCGGCCGGCTTGCCGTCCAGCACCAGGCTCCAGCCGTTGGTGCTGATGGTCTGGCCGGGCGTGTAGGGCAGGGGCGCGCCGCCGTTGACGGTGTAGTGGTCGGCGTCGATGAAGTCGATGCTGACCGGATCGAGCAGCGCGCCGTTGCCGGCGTCGGTGACGTCCAGCCTGCCGGCCACGCCGCTGCCGATGTTACCCAGGTCGGCCTTGACCCGCACCGGGTTGGCGGCGGCGATGCGCGAGGGGTCGGTGATGGCCACCGCCAGGCCGCCGGGTGCGGCCGCGGTGGGCTGCACCAGGAAGCGGTCGTTCAGGGCCGGCGTGCCGCCGACCACCAGTTCCAGGCCATTGACCACGAACGGATCGGCGGCGGTGCCGCTGCCGGTCATCGGCACCTGCGCGCCGGTGTCGGTGCGGGTGGCCACCCAGGCGCTGCCGTCGAAACGCAGCTGCAGGTTCTGGCCGTCGAGCGCGGCGACGTCGCCGTAGCGGGCGGTGATGCTGGCCGTGCTGGCGCTGCTGTTGCCGCTGTGCGCGGCGACCTTGGGCGGGGCCAGGGCGAAGAAATCCACGCCCATGTCGCCGTACAGGTCCATGCCCTCGCGGTGGCTCTCGTTGAACGCCTGCGCCAGCCCGACCGCGATGCGGCCGAGTTCGGCCTGCGCCGGGGTCAGCACGGTATCGCGGAATTCCAGCAGGCCGCCGATGCTGCCGCCCAGCGCCTTGCCGTCCAGCACGATGGTCTGGCCCTGGGTCTTGAGCGCCAGCTGCAGGCGTTCGGGCTGGTAGGGGTCGGCCACGGTGGTGACCTGCGAGGCGGTGCCGCCGACCACCAGCGCGTGGCCGCCGGCCGAGTACACGTTCATGATGCCGCCGTCCTGGATGACGGCAGTGCCACCGGTATAGCCCACCAGCTGGGTGATCAGCTGGTCGCGGCGGTCGAGCAGGTCCGGCGCGGCGCGGGTCGCGTCGCCGCCGATGGTGCTGTTGATCTGCGCGATCTCCCGGGCCAGGCGGTTGATCTCGCCGGTGCCGGCGATCAGGCCGTTGTTGACCTCGTTGCCCAGCGCGTCCAGGTTGCCGCTCAGCTGCTTGAAGCGGTTGACCAGGTCGTTGGCGTTGTCGAGCATGCTGCGCCGGTCGGCGGCGCCGGCCGCATTGGCCGACAGACCGCTGACCGAGTCGAAGAAGTTGGACCAGATGCCGTTGAGGTTGGTCGCGCTGTCGGAGAACAGCGCATCGACGCGGTCGGCCAGCCCGGAGAGCTGCTTCAGGCGGGCCAGTTCGCCGCTGCTGTCGAGCAGGCGCGAGATCGCCAGCTGGTCGGCCACGCGGCGGATGTCGGTGATCCGGGTGCCGTTGCCGACATCGCCATAGCCCATGTCGGTGGGATTGCGCGTGGCGAAATCGACCTTCTGCCGGCTGTAGCCGTCGGTCTTGATGTTGGCCACGTTGTGGCTGACGGTCGCCAGCGCCCGCTGGAAGGCGATCAGGGCGCTGCTACCGGTGGAGAGGACGCTGGACATCGGGTTCTATCTCAACGGCGGGTGATGCCGGCCAGGCCGGCGGCTTGGGCGAAGGTCTGGCCGAGGCGGGCGCCGGCCTGGCCGATGGCGGCCACGGCGCGCTCGATGGTCGGACCGGCGGCGATGGCGGCGATCTTGGCGGCGTAGCCCGGGTCGGTTGCGTAACCGGCCCGCTGCAGGCCCTGTGCAAAACCGCGCACGTCGTTGCCGGCCTTGAGCGCGGCCTGGTAGCGCGGGCTGTTCTTGAGCATGCGCACGTAGTCGCCGAAGCTCTCGGCCGCCGAACCGTAGGCGCGGAAGCGCGCGGTCTGGCTCTGGCGCTGGCCGTCGATGTATTCGTGGGTGGCGGCGGTGGCGCTCTCGCCCTTCCAGCCGCTGGCCTTGATGCCGAACAGGTTGTGGCTGCTGGCGCCGTTGTCGCGCTTGATGTGGCGGCGGCCCCAGCCGGTCTCCAGCGCGGCCTGCGCGACCAGGGCGCGCGGATCCACGCCGAGTTCGCGCGCGGCCTTTTCGGCGTGCGGCCAGATGCTGGCGACGAAACCTTCCGGGGTGTGCTTGCCGAGCCGGTCGGCGGCGGCATTGGCGGTGGCCACTTCCACGCCGTCGTTGCCCACCGTGGCCGGGCCGACGCCGCTCCAGCGGTCGTTGCCCATGGCCCAGTCCGCCGCCGGCGGCTGCGGCGCGGTGCCACGGCCGCCGATCGCCGCATGCAGGCTGGTGCTGTCGCGGCCGGCGATCAGGTCCAGCATCTGTTCTTCGGGCATGACCGGTGCGTCGCCGCTCAAGGCCTGCAGCGGATCGGCACTCATCGTCGCCGGCATTGCCGACGGCGCCGGAGCAGGAGCCAGCAGCCGATAGGCCTGCGCGGCCTTCGCCGCGGGCTGCAACGAGGTGTCCACCTGCGGCTGGGCGGCTTTCTCGCCGCCGCCCAGTTGGCGCGCGATCATCGCCGACAGGCCCAGGCCGCGCCCCTTGGTCATCGCCTCGGCGATGCGCTGGTCGTACATCTCGCGGAACATCTGGTTCTCGCCGGGAAACAGCGCGTCGCCGAAGCTGGCCGCGCGCATGCTCTTGATCAGCATCTGCGCGAACTGGCCTTCAAGCTGGCGCGCGACCTTGTCGATCTTCGCCGGGTCGTTGGCGACGACCGGGTTCAGGTCCAGCGACGGGGCGGTGATGCGCATGCTCAGATCACCTCCAGCTCGGCGCTCAGCGCGCCGGCCTGCTTGAGGGCTTCCAGGATCGCGATCAGGTCGCCGGGGGCGGCGCCGACCTCGTTCACCGCGCGCACGATCTCGTCCAGCGTGGTGCCGCCGTCGAAGCGGAACATGCGGCTGCCCTCGTTGCTGGCGGTGATGGTGGACTGCGGCGCGGCCACGGTCTGGCCGCCGCCGAAGGCATTGGGCTGGCTGACCTGGGTGGCCTCGCTGACGGTCACCGTCAACGAACCGTGCGCGATCGCGGCCGGGCTGACCCGCACCTGCGCGCCGATCACCACGGTGCCGGTGCGCGAATTGACCACCACCCGCGCCGGCGCGGTGCCCGGCGACAGTTCGATGTTCTCGATGCGCGCCAGCAGGCCGATGCGTGCGCCCTGGTCGCTCGGCGCCTGCACCGCGACGGTGACGCCGTCGACCGCGCGCGCGGCGCCTTCGCCGAAGGCGTTGTTCAGCGCCGCGACCATGCGCGCGACGGTGGTGAAGTCGTTCTGGTGCAGGTTCAGGGTGATCTCGCCGCTGGCCCCGAACACGTCGGGCAGGGCGCGCTCGACCGTCGCGCCGCCGGGAATGCGGCCCACGCTGGGCACGTTCACCGACACCCGCGAGCCGTCCTTGCCCTGCGCGCCGAAGCCGCCCACCACCAGGTTGCCCTGGGCGATGGCGTAGACCTGCCCGTCGGCGCCCTTGAGCGGCGCCATCAGCAGCGAACCGCCGCGCAGCGAGATCGCATTGCCGATGGAGGAGACGGTGATGTCGATGGTCTGGCCGGGCTTGGCGAACGGCGGCAGCTCGGCGTGGATCGCCACCGCGGCCACGTTCTTGAGCTGCGGATTGACGTTGGGCGGGACGTTGACGCCCAGTTCGCCGAGCATGTTCTTCAGGCTCTGCACGGTGAACGGCGCCTGGCTGGTGCGGTCGCCGCTGCCGTCCAGGCCGACCACCAGGCCGTAGCCGACCAGGGCGTTGCCGCGCACGCCACCGACCTGGGCCAGGTCCTTGATGCGTTCGGCGTGGGCGGGCAGGGCGCAGGCGGCCACCAGCAGCAGGGCGGCGGCGCGGCGCAGGAAGGCGGGAGTCGTCATGGCCATGCTCAGAACGGCGCCAGGCGCGAATTGAAGAAGCGTCCCAGCCAGCCCATTGCGTTGGACTGCGCCACCGCGCCGCGGCCGCCATAGGCGATGCGCGCGTCGGCGACCTTGCTGGAGGGAATGGTGTTGTCGGTGGCGATGTCGGCCGAGCGCACGATGCCCTGGATCTGCACCAGCTCGTCGCCCTGGTTCAGGCGCAGGTTCTTCTGGCCCTGCACCACCAGGTTGCCGTTGGGCAGGCGCTGGATCACGGTGACGGTCACGCTGCCCTGCAGGCGGTTGCTCTGCGCGCTGCTGCCCTTGCCGTTGAAGTCGCGCTCGCCGCTGGCGCTGGCGGCCAGCACCTCCTTGCCGCCCAGCGTCACCGGCGCGCCGAACAGGCTGGGCGAGCCGATGTCGATGCTCGATTTCTTGCCGATGGCGGTGTTGGCGCTGGTGGTGGCCGAGGTGCTCTCGACCAGGGTGATGGTCAGCAGGTCGCCGACGTCGCGGGCGCGGCGGTCGCCATAGAGGTTCAGGCCCGGGCCGGCGGCGTAGATCGCGCCGGCAGTGGGTTCGGCCGAGGGCGCGACCACCGGCACCACCGGCGCCATGGCCGGGTAGGGGCGTACGTCGCCGGCGACCACGCAGCCGGCCAGCAGCACCAGGCTGGCGGCGGCGCAGGAAAGGCGGAAGGCGTTGGACAGGCGGGCCATGGCGGGTTCCGTAAGCGGCACGATCAGACGTTGTTGTTGAGGTAGCCGAGCATCGAATCGGTGGTGGAGATGGCCTTGGCGTTCATCTCGTAGGCGCGCTGGGTTTCGATCATCGCCACCAGCTCTTCCACCACGTTGACGTTGCTGCCTTCCAGCGCGCCCTGGACGATGCTGCCCAGGCCGTTGAGGCCGGGCGTGCCGTTCTGCGCGGGGCCGGAGGCCGTGGTCTCCAGGTACAGGTTCTCGCCCTTGGCCTGCAGGCCGGCGGGATTGATGAAGTCGGTCAGCGTCAGCGAGCCGATCTCCACCGACGCGGCATCGCCGGCCATCTTCACGCTGACCGTGCCGTCGGCGCCGATGGTCAGCGACTGCGCGCCTTCCGGGATCTGGATGCCGGGCTGCACCGGGTAGCCGCTGCTGGTGACCAGCTCGCCCTGCGGGCTCATCTGGAAGCTGCCGTCGCGGGTATAGGCCGAACTGCCGTCGGGCAACATCACCTCGAAGAAACCGCGGCCGTTGACCATCACGTCCATGGCGCGGCCGGTCTGCTGCTGGCCGCCCTGCTGGAAGTTCTTGGAGGTCGCCACCACGCGCACGCCGGTGCCCAGCTGCAGGCCGGTCGGCAGCTGCGTCTGCGCCGACGAGGAACCGCCGGGCTGGCGCACCTGCTGGTACAGCAGGTCCTCGAAACTGGCGCGGTCCTGCTTGAAGCCGGTGGTGTTGGTGTTGGCCAGGTTGTTGGAGACGACGGACATGCGCGTCTGCTGCGCATCCAGGCCGGTCTTAGCGACCCACAGTGCCTGATTCATGAGCGGTTCCTCTGCTGCTTGCTGCCGGCCTTGGGGCCTTTGCAGGATGTAATGCATGGGGTGTGCCAGAACGGCCGCCGGATTTCCGGCGTGACCACCCGGCGTGACCACCCGGCGGGAGCGTGTTCCGGTGCGCGACGGGGCATTGCCGATGGCGCCCTTCGCGCGCCGCGGCGCGTTGCCGCCGGTCAGCCGTTCAGGCGCAGCAGCGTGTTGGCGCTGCGCGCGTTCTCGTCGCCGTGCTTGATGACCTTCACCTGCATCTCGAACTGGCGCTGCAGCTGGATCATCTGCACCAGCGCGCCGGCGGCGTCGACGTTGCTGGACTCCAGCATCCCGCTGTCCAGCGCCTTGCCCTGGACCTGGGCGAAGGGCTGCTGCGGATCGGTATTGCGCATCAGCCCGTCCAGGCCGCGCTGCAGCCGGTCGTCCGGCGCCTGCACCACGCGCAGCCGCCCGACCATGGCCATGGTCTGCGGGCCTTCGCCCAGCGGAATCACCGACAGCGTGCCGTCGTGGCCGATCTCGATGGCCTGGTGCGGCGGCACCGCCACCGGGTTGCCGTTCTCGTCGAGCACGGCGTTGCCGTCGGCGGTGACCAGCTGGCCGTTGGGGGTGAGCGTCAGGGCGCCGGCGCGGGTATAGGCCTCGCTGCCGTCGCGCGACTGCACCGCCAGCCAGCTGCCCGGCTGCAGCGACAGGTCCAGCGCGTTGCCGGTGATCTGCTGCGCGCCGATGCGGCGGTTGAAGCCGGCATCCACGTGCAGGGCGTCGATGCGCGAGGCGTAACCCTGCCCCTGGACCGGGAAGGCCTCGGTATTGGCCAGCGCTTCCTTGAAACCGGGCGTGTCGGAATTGGCCAGGTTGTGGGACACGGTGGCCTGCGCCTGCAGCGAGGCGCGGGCGCCGGTCATGGCGACGTAGAGGGCTTTGTCCATGGGGAGCGGGGACCGGGGAGCGGGGAAGGGGGAATGACGGAACGCCGTGGGCGGAGGCAGCGGAACCGGGAGCGGGGCAGGGCGGAAAGCCTGCGCACCGTGTCATTCCCCGTTCCCGCTTCCCCGTTCCCGGCCTTAACGGATGTTGATCACCGTCTGGGTGATCTGGTCCTGGGTGGAGAGCATCTGCGCGTTGGCCTGGAAGTTGCGCTGGGCGGTGATCATGTTGACCAGCTGCTGGGTCAGGTCGACGGTGGACGCTTCCAGCGAACCGGCCTGGATCTGGCCCAGGTCCGAGCTGCCCGGCGCGCCGATGCGCGGCGTGCCCGAGGCGTAGGTCTCGGTCCACAGGTTGTTGCCCTGGCTCAGCAGGCCCTGCGGGTTGTTGAAGTTGGTCAGCGCCACCTGGCCCAGCGCCACGTCCACGCCGTTGGAGTAACGCGCGTAGACCACGCCCTGCTCGGAGATGTTGATCTCGTTGAGCTTGCCCGAGGCATAGCCGTCCTGGCCGGTGTTGTGCTGGTTGAACTTCTCGCCGTACTGGGTGGCGCCGGAGATATCCAGGTTCATGGCCAGCTGCCCGGCGCCGGTGGTCGGGGTGAAGGTGCCCAGGTCGATCTGGCCGCTGGCCGGCGACAGCAGCGCGCCGCTGTCGGAGAACTGCAGCGTGGTCGCCGAGCCCGGCGGATTGCCGGCCGGCACGCCATCGACGAAGTTGTAGACCTGCCACTCGTTGGGATTGGCGGTCTTGACGAAGTACGAGGTCTGGACGTGGCTCACGCCCAGCGAGTCGAACACGGTGATGCCGCCGCTGGAATGGTTGTAGCTGTTGCTGCTGGCCGGATCGAACGGGGTGATCGTCGGTTCCTTGGCGTTGGCCGGCAGGGTGAAGGCGAGCTCCAGGCGGCTGGTCGGCCGCGGCGGGCTGTCGCTGGTGAGCAGGCGCAGGTCGGTCAGCGCGCCGTCGAAGCGCGTGCCGTCGGCGCTGGGCGCGTACACCTGCAGGCGCGCGCCCTGCGGGTTGGTGACGTAGCCGTCCTTGTCGGGCTGGAAATTGCCGGCGCGCGAGTAGACGCGGGTGCCGTTCATGTTGAGGGTGAAGAAGCCCTCGCCCTCGATGGCCAGGTCCAGGCTGCGGCCGGTCTGGTCGATGTTGCCCTGCGAGAACTGCTGGGCGACGTTGGTCAGGCGCACGCCCGAACCGATGGCGTTGTTGCGCAGGCCGTAGCCGGTGGCGTTGAGTACGTCGGCGAACTCGGCGCGCGATTCCTTGAAGCCGACGGTATTGACGTTGGCGATGTTGTTGGCGGTGACGTTCAGGTCCGCGTTGGCGGCGCTGATGCCGGACAGGGAAGTATTGAAGCCCATGGCGAAACTCCTGGGGATCCGTGTAGAGGAAGGCTCAGCTGACGCGGAGCACGTAGTCGAGCGGGGCCGCGCCCAGCCCCTTGAGGTTCAGGTAGAGCCCGTCCGAACCGACGGTCACGCTTTCCACCTCGGCCTGCACGTAGGTGCTGAGCTTGCTCTGCTTGCCGCTGGCGTCGGTGTAGGTGGCGGCGATGGTGTAGGCGCAGGCCGGCATGCGCTTGCCCTCGGCATCGGTGCCGTCCCACTGGAAGGGCAGCTCGCCGGCCGCCTCGGCCGGAACGCTCAGCTGGGTGACCTTCCTGCCGTCGGCATCGGTGACGTCCACGGTGATCGTGCCCGGCCCCGGCGCCGCCAGCGTGCCGCCGGTCTGGCCTTCGTCGCCCAGCATGAATTTCGTCGACGGCACCAGCACGTCGTGGCCGACCATGGCCGCGCCGCGCAGGATCTGGTCGCCGGCCATCGATTCCTGGAAGCCGGTGACGCTCTTGTTGAGGTCGTTGATGCCCTGCACCGTGGACAGCTGCGCCATCTGCGCGACCATCTGGCTGTTGTCCATCGGCTTGAGCGGGTCCTGGTGCTGCAGCTGGGTGGTCATCAGCCGCAGGAAATCGGCCTGGTCCAGCGTGTCCTTCTTCTTGGTGTTCTGCGCGGCCGGGGCGTTGAGGCCCAGCGCACCGAACAGGTCGGCATTGGTGTTGATGCTGCTCATGACGGAGTCCTGTGGCGGCCGGCTCAGCGGCCCATGGTCAGGGTGGCCAGGGTCAGTTCCTTGGCGGTGTTGAGCATCTCCACGCCGGCCTGGTAATTGCGCGAGGTGGAGATGAGGTTGACCATCTGCGCCACCGGGTCGATGTCCGGCGAATAGACGTAGCCCTCGCCATCGGCCAGCGGGTGGTGCGGTTCGTAGCGCTTGAGCGGTGGCGCCTCGCTCTGCGTGATCTGTTTGACCTCCACGCGGGTCAGGCGCGGATCCTCGCCGCTGGTGACCGCCTGGAAGATCGGCTCCAGCGGCCTGTAGACCGCGTCGGCCGAACCGGCCACGGTGTCGGCGTTGGACAGGTTGGAGGCGATGGTGCTCATGCGCACCGACTGCGCCTGCAGCGCCGAGCCGGCGATGTCGAAAATGGGCAGGTTGCTCATGGCGTTCCCCTTACTGGCCGGTGATGGCGGTGGTCAGGGTGCGCACCTTCGACTCGACGAAGCTCAGCGAGGCGCGGTACTCCAGCGCGGCGCGGCCATAGGCGGCGCGCTCGGCATCCGGATCCACGGTGTTGCCGTCCAGGCTCGGCTGCACGCCGGGGCGCAGCACCTGGAACGGATTGAGGCCGTCGCCGCCGATGCGGTAGTGCTGCTCGACGGTGGCCGCCAGCAGGCCGTTGCCGTCCAGCCCCTGCACGCTGCGCAGGGCGGCATCGAAATCCAGGTCGCGGGCCTTGTAGCCCGGCGTATCGGCATTGGCCAGGTTGCCGGCGATCAGCTTCATGCGCTGCTCGCGCAACGGCATGGCCTGGGCGTGGATGCCCAGGTAGTTGGAAATCAGGTTGGGCATGGCGCGCCTCCCGGGGGAACGATGCCCGGGAGGCTGCAAGCGGTGTGCCAGAACGGCAGGGGCGAGGGGAGGAAAACCAGGGACGGGGAAAGCCGGGCAGGCCGGGGCGCCCCCCGTCTCACGGCATCCTGCAGGCGTGGGGCTTGCCCCGCACGGGCTTTACCGCAGCCGCATGCGGGGCGGGTCCTATGCCGCTTCGGCCACCTGGCGCAGGCGGTGCAGGACGAAGTCGGCCAGCTCGTGGGCGCTGTACTTGGGCACGAAGGCGTTGGCGCCGACGCGCTCGACCATGGCGTTGTTGAACACGCCGGACAGGGAGGTGTGCAGCAGCACGAACAGCCCGGACAGCCCCGGGTGGCGGCGGATTTCCGTCGTCAGGGTATAGCCGTCCATGGCCGGCATCTCGATGTCGGAGATGACCATGGCATAGCGCTCGGCCGGGTTCTCGCCGGCCGCGTGGATCTGCAGCAGGTGCTCCAGCGCCTGCCTGCCGTCCGACAGCAGGGTGGCGGTGACGCCCAGCTGGTCGAGCACGCTGCGGATCTGCTGGCGGGCCACGCGCGAGTCGTCCACCACCAGCACCTGCATCGGCGGCGCGCCCGGCGGCAGGACCATCGACGGGTCCAGCACCGCCTCCTTGCTGAGCTGGGCGATGTCGGCCAGCACGCTCTCCACGTCGATGACCTGGATCAGTTCCCCCTGGAAGCGGGTGACCGCGGTGAGGTAGCTCGCTTCGGCGCCCAGTTCCGGCGGCGGCTGGATGTCCTCCACCGCGATGTTGACGATGCGCTCCACGCCGCTGACCAGGAAGCCCTGCACCGAGCGGTTGAACTCGGTGACCACCAGGTAGCCGGGCGAGGTGTCGGCATCGGGTTCGCGCTCGGGGTGGCCGATCGCCAGCCCCAGGTCCAGCACCGGCACCGAGCGGCCGCGCACGTCGGCCACCCCGGAGAACTGCACCGGCAGCCCCGGCACCTGGAACAGGGGCGGGCGCCGCAGCACTTCCTGCACCTTGAAGACATTGACGCCAAAAAGCTGACGGCCGCCGAGGCGGAACAGCAGCAGGGCCAGTCGGTTGTGGCCGGCCAGCCGGGTGCGCTGGTCGATGCGGTTGAGCAGGTCATGTGACATGCAGCCGGTATCGGCAGGGCGGGGCCGGGACTTGAGGGCTGGAGCAAAGGAACGGAGGCGCGAGGCCGGCCGCAGGCGCACCACGGCCGCTGCGCACCGCCGGCCGGCGCTCCCGCGCCCGGGCGCAGGGGCAGCCGCCCGGCGCTGGCCGACTCCATTGACAGGGGAGAGCGGATCACGCCCCTGCCTTGTCTCATTCCTCCCCCCGCGCTCCTGCGTTTCCGGCACGCCTCTTGCAGGACAGCCGGCAATCTTTCGTGGCGGAGTCTGTCCATGCGCCTGTCGGCCCTGTTATGCCTGCTGCTGGCCCTGCCGGCCCAGGCCGGCGACTTCCAGTCGCTGGCCTCGATCCGCGCCGCCGCGCTGTCCACGCTGGACCCGGCGACCGAGGGCGAGGCCAGCGTCGACGCCGGCCTGCGCCTGCCGGCCTGTCCCTCCGCGCTGCAGGCACGGGCCACCGGCAACCGTACCGTGGAGGTGGCCTGTCCGCAGCCCGGCGGCTGGAAGCTGTTCGTGCCGGTGACGGTGCGCCGCGAGCAGGACGTGCTGGTGCTGGCCCGCGGCATCGCCGCTGGAGAAGTGCTCTCCGCCGCCGATATCGGCAGCGTGCGCCGCGACACCGCCCGCATCGCCGGTGCGGTATTGTCCGACCCGCAGTCGGCCATCGGCCGGGTGGCGCGACGCGCGATGGGCGCCGGTACGTTGCTGTCGGCCAGCGACCTGGTCTCGCCGCGCATCATCCGCCGCGGGGACAGCGTCGCCCTGGTGTCGCGCCGCGGCGGGGTCGAGGTGCGGGTGGCCGGCAAGGCGCTGGCCGACGCGGGCGAGGCCGACCGGGTACCGGTCGAGAACCTGTCCTCGCGGCGGGTGGTGCAGGGCGTGGCCACGGCCAGCGGCGATGTGCTGGTGTCCCGCTAGATCGCGCTAAAGAACCGCCCGGCATGGCCGTTAACCCTTGTGTACCGAATCAGGACTTCCATCACATGAGCCAGAAAATCGACGGCGGGATCACGGCAGGCGCCCCGTTGCGCCCGGTCGCCACCCCCACCAGGGCTGCCGCTGCCGGCGGAGCCGAGGCCCGTCCGGTAGAGGCGGCCGACAGCGTGCGCCTGACCGGCGAAGCCACCAGCCTGCAGGCCATGCAGCGTGAGCTGGCCGCGGCCCCGGCGATCGACACCGCCCGCGTGCAGGCCGTGCGCGAAGCGCTGGAGAACGGCAGCTACCGGATCGACCCGCAGGCCATCGCCAGCCGCATGCTGGACCTGGACGGACAGCTGCAGGCATGAAGCTGGGCGTGGCCGATCCCCTGCAGCAGCTGAGCGACGCGCTCGACGGCGAGCGCCAGGCGCTGGTCGAGCACGACGTGCAGGCGCTGGTGGCGGCCACCAGCCTCAAGCTCGAGGCGCTGCGCATCCTGGAAGCGCGGCCGCCGCTGGAACAGGCCGAACGCCTGCGCGAACTGGCCGAGCGCAACCGCGCCAACGGCGTGCTGCTGGCGCGCCGCCGCCGCGAGGTCAGCTGGGCGCTGCGCCAGCTCGGCCGCAGCGAAGCCTCCTCGGCCTACGACGCCAAGGGCCAGGCGCAGCTGCTGCACACGCGCAAGCCGCTCGCGGTCGCCTGACCGCAGCGCACCGCACGCCATGCGCGGCGCGGCCGCGCCGGCGCATTCCCGGTTGGTTATAGTGGGCGCCCGTTCCGCCGACCCACCGCTTCCGTGGCCGAAAACGCCTCTTCTCCGTTCGCGCCCCTGCCGTCGCCCGCCATGCTGCATGCCCTGAGCGACCGCATGCGCGACGGCATGCTCCTGTTCAACGACAAGGGCGAGGTGACCCTGGCCAATGGCGCCGTGCGCGAGCTGTTCGGCGCGCAGCCCGGCGACGTCGCCGGACTGGCCCGGCGCCTGGCCGACCTGCTGCCGCCGGTGGCGCTGGCCCAGGCGCGGGAATCGGGCAGCTGGAGCGGCAGCCTGCCGCTGGGCACGCGCGCGGTGATCGTCCACCTCTACCACCACGACAACGAGGGCGAGCAGGCCTGCCTGGCGCTGTTCCGCCACATCGACGGGCAGGAAGATTACGAGCACGAACTGCAGCGCCGCCATGCCGAGCTGCGCCAGGCCTACCTGCGGCTCAACGGCGCCCAGGAGAAACTGCTGCAGTCGGAGAAGATGGCCTCGATCGGCCAGCTGGCGGCCGGCGTCGCCCACGAGATCAACAACCCGATCGGCTATGTCCATTCCAACCTGGGCAGCCTGCAGGAATACCTGCGCAGCCTGTTCACCGTGATCGAGGCCTACGAACGCGCCCTGCGCGCGCCGGACCCGAAGGCCCTGATCCCGGAAATCGACGACATCCGCGACCGCCTGGACATCGACTTCATCAGCCGCGACCTGCCGCAGCTGATGGCCGAATCGCGCGAGGGCATCGAGCGGGTGACGCGCATCGTGCGCGACCTGAAGGACTTCTCCTATTCCGGGCGCGGCGAGTCGTGGAAGCTGGCCGACCTGCACGCCGGGCTGGAATCGACCATCAACATCATCTGGAACGAGCTCAAGTACAAGGTCACCCTGGAGCGCCGCTACGGCGAGCTGCCGATGGTCGAGTGCCTGCCGTCGGAACTGAACCAGGTGTACATGAACATGCTGCTCAACGCCGGCCACGCCATCGCCGAGCGCGGGCATATCGTGGTCAGCACCGGCGTGGACGGCGACGAGGTGTGGATCCAGTTCCAGGACAACGGCTCGGGCATTTCCCCGGAGCTGCGCCAGCGCATCTTCGATCCGTTCTTCACCACCAAGCCGGTGGGCAGCGGCACCGGGCTGGGCCTGTCGATCTCCTACGGCATCGTCAACAAGCACCACGGCCGCATCGACGTGGACAGCGCGCCCGGGCAGGGCGCGACGTTCCGGATCACCCTGCCGGTGCGGCAGCCGAAGTAGCCGGCGGGCCCGCGCGGCTTCGGCCGCCGCTGGCGCTCAGCCGCCGTCGCCCGCCAGGGTGTCGCGCTTGAGCAGGCCGGTCGCCTCGCGGCCCTTGCGCAGTTCGTCATGGGTGCGGAACGCCTGGCGGATGTGCTCGCGCAGTTCGTCGTCGTTCCACGGCTTGGTCAGGAAACGGTAGATCGCGCCGCGGTTGATCGCGTCGGTGACGGTATTGAGGTCGGTGTAGCCGGACAGCACCAGGCGGATGGTGTCCGGGTAGAGCATCTTCACCCGCCCCAGGAACTCGGTGCCGCTCATGTCGCTCATGCGCTGGTCGGACAGGATCACCTGCACGTCGTTGATCGCCAGCAGGTCGAAGGCGTCGCGCACGTTGCCGGCGGCGAGGATGCGGTAGCCGTCGCGGCGGAACAGGCGCACCAGCGAACGCAGCACGTTCTCCTCGTCGTCCAGCAGCAGCAGGGTGCGGTCCGGGCGGGTTTCGGCGAAGGCTTCCGGGCGCAGGTAGCGGCGGCGCAGGGTCATGCCGGCGGCCTCGGCCGACATGGGTTCGCCGAACAGGTAGCCCTGGAACACGTCGCAGTCGTTGCGCCGCAAAAAGCCCAGCTGCGCCTGCGACTCGACGCCGTTGGCGATCACGGTCATGCCCAGCTGGTGGCCCATGGCGATGATGGCGCGCGAGATGGCCGCCTCGCGGTTGGCCGCCGGCGCGCTCTTGATGAAGCTGCGGTCGATCTTGAGCTTGTCCACCGGGTAGCGCACCAGCGCGCTGAGGCTGGAATCGCCGGTGCCGAAGTTGTCCAGGCTCAGGCTGATGCCTTCGTTGCGCAGGTTGGCCAGCGTCTCGTAGACGAAGTTGACGTTGTTGGTCAGCGCGCTTTCGTTGATCTCCAGGGTCAGCATGCGCGCCGGTACGCCGGTGGACTGCAGCAGCGCCATGACCTCGGCGAAGAAGCCCGGGCGCAGCAGCTGCAGCGTGGACACGTTGACCGCGACGTTGAAGTCGTCGAAGCCCTGGTCGCGCCAGATGCGCGCCTGGCGCAGGGCCATTTCCAGCACCCAGGCGCCGATCTGGACGATGATCCCCAGCCGCTCGGCGGTGCGCATGAAACGCTCCGGCACCAGCATGCCCAGCGTCGGCGATTGCCAGCGCAGCAGGGCTTCCATGCCCACGACGTGGCCGTCGCGGGCGCTGACCAGCGGCTGGTAGCGCAGGCGCAGTTCGCCATTGTCGATGGCATCCACCAGCTGCCGGGAAATGATGCTCTCGCTGTGCGCGCTGAGCGGCTTGTGCAGCATGTGCACCTGCACGACATTTCCGCCTTCGCGGCCGGCCTGGTGCAGCGCGTCCTCGGCCAGGTCGAGCAGGCGGCTCGGGTCGGTGGCATGTTCCGGGCACAGCGACACGCCGATCTTGGCGGTCAGGAACAGGGTGTAGGGCAGCACCGACAGCGGCAGCTCCATCTGCTGGCGCAGCTGCTCGGCCATTTCCTCGGGCAGGGGCACGCCGCCGGCGCGCGGGATGGCCAGCACGAATTCGTCGCTGCCATGCCGCCACAGCCGGCCGCGGCCGCGCAGGTGGTCGCCCAGGCGCTGCGCGATCAGCACCAGCGCCTGGTCGCCGACCTCCGCGCTCATGTTCTCGTTGACCGAGGCGAAGTGGTCGATGTCCAGGTGCAGCAGCATCAGCGGCGTGCCGCCGCTGGCGGCGTCGGCGACCATGGCGGCCAGTTCCGGGTTGCCGGCGCCCAGCCGGGGCGGGGCGGATGCTTCGGCGACCGGCTGCGGGGCGGGGTTCCACATCCTCAGGCTCCCTGGCAGGCGGCGGCCTGCGGCATGCGGTAGGGCAGGTGCAATTCGACCCGGGTGCCTTCGCCCGGCGCGGTATGGATGCGCAGCCAGCCGCCGACGCTCTGCGCGCGCTCGCGCATCACCACCAGCCCCAGCCCGCGCGGACCATCGGGGTCGAAGCCTTCGCCGTCATCGACCACGCGCAGCCGCAAGCGGCCGCCGCCGTCGTCCTCGAGGCACAGCTGCACCTGGCTGGCCAGCGCATGGCGCAGGGCGTTGGTCAGGCTTTCCTGGGCGATGCGGAAACAGGCCTGCTCGACTTCGTTGTCCGGGCGCTGCGGCAGGTCCTCCACCTCCATCCGCAGTTCCACCGGCGAGGAGCGGAACAGCTGCCCCGCCTGCCAGCGCAGCGCCGCCTCCAGCCCGAGCGCGTCCAGCTGCGGCGGGCGCAGCAACATCGACAGGTTGCGCAGGCGCACCACGGTACTGTCGACCAGCTCCACGATCTGGCCCAGGTCCTCGCGGCGCCGCTGCGCATCGTCCTCGTCCATCGCCGCGTGCGCGGCCAGCTTGATCGCGGTGACGGCCTGGCCGATGTCGTCGTGCAGGTCGCGGGAAATGGCCCGGCGCTCGTCCTCCTGCACCGAGAACAGGCGCCCGGCCATGGCCTGCAGCTCCCGGTTTCCCGTTTCCAGCGCCTTGCGGCTGGTTTCGAGCTCGGCCAGGTCGCGCGCCGCCAGCACCCGTACCAGGCCCAGGCGGGGAAGGAGCAGGAGCAGGGCCAGCGCCATGTACAGCGCCACCAGCACGACGGAGGTCACAGTCCAGGCCAGCGGATGGGCCGGAATCGCGGCCCAGGCCCACGGCAGCAGGCCGCACAGCAGGACCAGCGCGCCGCCGACGGCTACCACGCCATAGGTGGCGCGTTGCAGGCCGGCCATCGCCGAGTCCGTGGATGCCGGGTGCCGCGAAGGGGAAGAGCCGTTGTGCATGGTGCGTGGCGGGTGCCGTGTTCGATCCGCCGCCATCTTAACGGGCCGCCGCGAAGCGCGATGACGCAGTACTCAATTTCCATGCCCGGCTGCCGTTATCGGTAGGGTTCCCGGACCTCGGGTGTATGACTGGAGCGGTAGCGCGTGGATCAGGGCGTGATTGCGAGCATGATGAGCCACCCGCTGGAGGGGGCGATCGTGCTGCTCGATCCGGAGGGCCATCCGCTGGCCGCCAATGCCGCTGCCCGCACGCTGGACCTGCCGCGCGCACTGCAGGGCCACCGCCAGGCCCTGCTGGGGTTGCGCGAGCGCGTGGCCAGCCAGGGCCTGCTGCCCTGTTCGCTGCCCGCCGGCGAACAGCGCCTGGATGGTTTCCTGAGCGCGGCGCGTGCGCAGGACGGCACGGTCTGCGCCTATGTCTACAGCGCCGCGCCGCCCGTCCCACCGGCGGACGGGCGCTGGTCCAGGCTGCTGCGCGATGCCGGCCACGGCGTCTGGGAATGGGACGTGCCCGGCGACCTGCTGACGCATCTGCACGGACCGGCCGAGGCAGGCGCCGTCGCCGGCACCGCGCAGGCATGGCTGGAGCAGACCCACCCGGACGATCGCGCCGCGCAGCGCAGCGCGCTGCAGGCGCACCTGCAGGACGCCGCCACGCCCTATGCCTGCCGGCTGCGGGTACGCCGCGCCGATGGCGGCTGGCAGGTCGTGCACGATCACGGCCAGGCCGTGGCGCGCACGGCCGACGGCCATCCGCTGCGCATGGCCGGCGTCCGCATCGGGGTCGCCGCGCAGCCGCCAGCCGCCGTCGATGCGCACGAACAACAGGCACAGCTGCGCCACCTGCAGCGCATCGCCGGCCTGGGCACCTGGTCGTGGGAGCGGGACGGCGCCGGCCTTTCCTGGTCGGACGAACTGCACGCCGCCCTCGGCCGCCCGCTGGGCAGCCTGCCGCGTGGCCGCCGCTGGCTGGACCTGCTGGACCGGGAGGCGCGCGCCCAGGTGCTGGCGGCGTGGCGGCGGCTGCACCGCGAAGGCCAGCCGCATGCGTTCGAGCTGCCGCTGGCGGCCGGGCCGATGGATGCCGCCGGCCTGCACCTGCGCGTCTGGATGCATCCCGAACACGACGCCACCGGGCGCGTCCATCGCGTACTCGGGCAACTGCAGAACGTCACCGAACAGCGCCAGACCGATGCGCTGATCCGCTGGCGCACCGAACTGCTCAACCGCGTTTCGGCGCTGGGCCGCATCGGCGGCTGCGAAATCGAGGTGGCCACCCGCGGCATGCTCTGGACCGACGAGTGCTACCGCATCCACGGCCTGCGCAAGGAACCGGTGACGCTGGAACAGGCGCTGGCGCTGTACACGCCGGACTCGCGCGACAACTTCGAGGCGGCGCTGACCCGCATCGCCGAAGGCGGCCTGCCCGAGCAGCTGGACCTGTGCTTCTACCGGCATTCGGGGCAGCGGGTGTGGGTGCAGGTGCAGATCGAGCTGGACCGGCGCGAAGGCCTGCCCGAGCGCTTCGTGGTGCTGTTCCGCGACATCACCGTGGAACGCGAGGCCAACGAACGCATCGAACTGCTGGCGCACTACGACCTGCTCACAGGGCTGCCCAACCGCATCCTGCTGCGCGAGCAGACCGAGGAAGCCATCGCCGAATCGCGCCGCAACGGCACGGTCCTGGCCATGCTGTTCGTCGACCTGGACGGCTTCAAGTCGATCAACGACACCTTCGGCCACGCCACCGGCGACATGCTGCTCAAGGCGGCGGCCGCGCGGCTGCACCAGAACCTGCGCAACGCCGACCTGTTCGCGCGCTTCAATGGCGACGAGTTCGTCGTCGTGCTGCGCGATCTGGCCGACCCGGCCGACGCCGGCCACGTCGCGCGCAAACTGATCGCCTCGCTGGCCTCGCCGCTGCACCGCGGCGACACCACGCTGAAGGTCGGCGCCAGCGTCGGCATCGCGCTCGCCGACGACGCCCACCGCGATTTCGACACGCTGCTGCGCGCGGCCGACGCCGCCATGCACGCGGCCAAGGAAGCCGGGCGCAACACCTACCAGTACTACAGCCAGGACGTGCTGGCCGGCATCCAGCGGCGCCTGCAGATCGAGCACGCGCTGCATGGCGCGCTCGAGCGCGAGGAGTTCCAGCTGGTCTACCAGCCGCTGGTGAACGTCGACTCGGGCCGCCCGCCGGCCATCGAGGCGCTGCTGCGCTGGGTCTGCCCGGGGCTGGGCCCATGCAGCCCGGCCGAGTTCATCCCGGTGGCGGAGAAGTGCGGCGAGATCGCCCGCATCGGCGAGTGGGTGCTGAACGAAGCCTGCCGCCAGGCTGCCGCCTGGCATGCCGCCGGGCTGGCGTTTGAGCGCATCGCGGTCAACGTGTCGGCCATGCAGCTGCGCGAGCGCGGCTTCGCCGAGCAGGTCATCGCCCTCTGCGAGCGCCACCGCTGGCCGCCGCAGCGTCTGGAGCTGGAGCTGACCGAGTCCGCCCTGATCCGCGACAGCGACGCGCTGCGCCAGTGCTTCGACACCTTCGAGCGCCACGGCGTGCTGCTGGCCGTGGACGATTTCGGCACCGGCTTCTCCAACCTGCATTACCTCAACCGCTTCCCGGTGCAGCGGCTGAAGATCGACCGCAGCTTCGTCCAGCGCATGCTGCACGACGCCGGCACCGCCGAGGTCACCCAGGCCATCGTCCATCTCGGCCACGCGCTGGGCATGCAGGTGGTGGCCGAGGGCGTGGAAACGCGCCAGGAGGAAGCCCTGCTGCTGCGGCAGGGCTGCGACGAGATCCAGGGCTACCTGTACTCGCGCCCGCTGTCCTCGCGGGACATGGCGCACTGGCTGCGCGCCGGCGCCAGCGGCGAGGGGGCGAACCCATCGCCGCCCGCGCAGGCCGATCGGCCCGCCGTCGCGCTCTGAGGCGCGTCGGCGCGTCCCACATCGTTCGTCCTTCCGGCAAGGTCCCGGACACGCCGCGTTGCCGGCGCGCTTGCCGCTTTGCTGCCCAACGGCAGGCAGTGCCGCCCGTGCCGTACACGGAGAGGCCGTGAGTCCAGGCATGCGGCCGCCCGTGGTTTGACCGGGGCGGGGTTTCCACCTCCATTCCGCTCGATGATGGCCGTCCCGGCAGCTCGCCGTGCGCGGCACCCGGGCGGCATGCCCATCCGCATCGTCTGCCGGGCTCGATGACAGGAGGGCAGCGGCGGGCGCCTCCGGCCCGCGGCGGAGCAAGCTTCAACCGGTGCAGTGACCGCGGCCAGGCAGCTGGCCTTGCGCCGCGCAGTCCGCCCCAGGTTCCGGGCCGGGCGGCGCCTTCAACGCAGCCGCCGGCTCAAACGATCCAGGACGGAAGCCCGGCCCCGCTCAAAGCGCAAGGTCCCAGGCCACCAGGATCGCCAGCAGATCGTCGCGTCCGGGTACGTCCGTCATCGGCAGCCGCGCGGTGCGGGCCAGCTCCTGCTGTGCCAGCGCCTCGATGGCCGCCAGCCGCGCCAGGGCTGGAGGGCCACTGGCAGGGGACTGCGTGGCAGCCGTCGCCGCCAGCGCGGGCGGGACATCCGCCCGCAACGACGAAACCCCGGCCTGGGCCGGGGTCGCCGTTGCATCATGCGGGGGATCAGAACAGTTCAACCGTTCCCGCACCCATGCTCTGCTGCGCCACCGGCTTGTGCGGCGGGCGCTCCCACTCGTTGCGCATCTCGCGCAGGCGGCTGCCGGTACGCTGCAGCGCGGCCACCAGTTCGCTGTCGAGCACGCCGCCACTGCGGTGCAGCAGCTCCTGCAGCGCCACGGCTTCGCGGTTGATCGCGGTCAGGCGGTCCAGGTGGGTGTGCACGCCGCCCAGCGCCTGGGTGGCGATGTCCTCGAACTGCAGGGCGCGCACCGCCTCGGCGACGCTGCTGTCGATGGCGCGGCCGCACTCGGAGATCTCGCGCATGCCTTCGCCCAGCGAGTTGTTGATCGCCGCCACGTTCTCCAGCATCGCCGCCGCCTCGTGGCGCGCCTCGCGGGAGCGGTCCATGTCGCGCGAGGCCATGTGCGAGACGGTCTCGCGCACCTTGGCGATGGCGTCCTTGGAGCTGTGCGCGAGCTTGCGGATCTGCTCGTTGAAGGTAGTCGAACGCTCGGACAGGTTGCGCACCTCGTCGGCGACCACCGCGAAGCCGCGCCCGGCCTCGCCGGCACGGGCGGCCTCGATGGCGGCGTTCAGCGCCAGCAGGTTGGTCTGGTCGGCGATGGACTTCACGTCCTCCAGCAGGGCAAAGATGCCGTCCAGGTGCTGCGCCATCTGGTCGATGTGCTGCACGGTGTTGCTGCTCTGGCCGCTGACCTGTTCCAGCGCCTCGACCAGCTGTTCCATCTGGTGGCTGGCGTGCTGGGCGAAACGGGCCACGTCCACGCCGCTGCCGCCGTCCTCGCCGGCGCGGTCGACGATGCGCGCCAGCGCCTGGCTCTGCTGGCGCGACTTGCGGTTCATCGCATCGAAGCTGCTGCCCAGGCCGGCGACCGCCTGGCGGATCAGTTCGCGGGCGCGCTCGATCTCGCCGCGCGAACCGTCGATCTCGTTGCTGACGAAGCTGCGCAGCTCGTTGAGCAGCTGGTCCTGCTCCTTGAGCACGCGGGCATGCTCGGGCGAACGCTGCGACTGGCTGTAGGCGCTCCAGTAGGCGAACACCAGCCAGCTCAGCGCCATCGTGGTCAGGATCGCCCACACCACGGCCGCGGGCCATGCGAATGCCAGCGCCAGTGCCAGCAGGAAAGTCAGGGCCAGCGGGGCGGCCAGGCGGATTGCAATGCGTGAATACATGGACGTTCTCGGGAGAGTCACGATTGCAGTATCGGCCGGGTGGGGCCGGTCTTTAGCCGCCGCCGTGCAGTCGCCGCCCGATCGCCTCGAGCATGGCCCGGCGCGAGAACAGGAAGTCCCAGTAACTGCCGCCAAGCTGGCGCCACAGCACCGCCGAGCGCACCGCGGCCAGCAGCAGGGCGCGGATCTCGGCCACCACGCCGGCCTGGCCCAGGTAGTGCGGGTTGCCCTGCACCATGATCCGCGGCTTGAGCTGGCTGATGGTGTCCGCGTACAGGCCGCCCATGGCCGCCAGCACGTCCGGATGGGCGGGGTCGCCCAGTTCGCGGGCCTGAGCTGCGGCGCGCGCGACGCCGGACTGGACCTTGTCCACGGTGGCGCCTTCGCGCACGAAGCGGCGCTCCAGCTGCATCACCGACAGCGCCAGGCGCGGCAGCAGTTCGTCCTTGCCCTGGTTGCCGAAGTAATCGCGCAGCAGGCGCAGCCCGGGTTCGAGCTGGCGGCCGTCGCCATACACGGCGGTGGGCGAGGGCGCGTCGATGCGCATCACGCTGTCCATCGCGGTGCGCACCACCGCGGCGTCGGAATGGCCGGTTTCGGCGATGCGCCTTACCTGCTGCAGGGCCTGGGCGATGCCGGCCAGCGCCAGGACACGGTCGTCGAAGGAAAAACTCATGCTTGCCTCTCAAGGGAAACGGGCCGGGGCGCACGCCGCTCCAGCGGCGCGTCGGTGGCGGCGATGACCGCGCCACCCAGGCATTCGGGGCCGTCATACAGCACCAGCGACTGGCCCGGCGTGACCGCCCGCTGCGGCCGGTCGAAATCCACCTGCAGGGTGCCGTCCCCGCGCACGCTCACGCGGCAGGGTTCGTCCGGCTGCCGGTAACGGGTCTGCGCGGTGCAGCGGAAACCGGCGGCGGGCG
Organism: Stenotrophomonas sp. Steno-Z2; assembly: GCF_056393235.1. Taxonomy (NCBI): domain Bacteria; kingdom Pseudomonadati; phylum Pseudomonadota; class Gammaproteobacteria; order Lysobacterales; family Lysobacteraceae; genus Stenotrophomonas; species Stenotrophomonas sp. Steno-Z2. The sequence continues at coordinate 81,127 of NZ_JBWJOY010000007.1, forward strand.
CGCTGCCGGCGATCCAGTGCATGGACTCGGTATGCAGGCGGCTGGACTGCAGCCACGGGCTGTCGTGGCCCTGGTCCACGTACAGGATGTTGGCCGCCACGTCCTTGCCGACCACGTACCAGGGCGCCGCCGGTCGGCCGCGAACGCCGCCGATGTTCAGGCCCTCGCGCTGGCCCAGGGTGAAATAGAACACGCCCGGATGGCGGCCGATGGGCTGCCCCTCGGGGTCGCGGATCTCGCCTTCGCGGGCAGGCAGGTACTGGCCCAGGAACTGGCGGAAGTCGCGCTCGCCGATGAAGCAGATGCCGGTCGAATCCTTCTTGGCGTGGGTCGGCAACCCGGCCTCCTGGGCGATGCGGCGCAGCTGGCTCTTTTCCAGGTGGCCGATCGGGAACAGCGTGGCGGCCAGCTGTTCCTGGCCCAGCTGGTGCAGGAAATAGCTCTGGTCCTTGCCGCGGTCGGCGCCGCGCAGCAGGCGCCAGCGCCCACCGGAGCGTTCCACCTGCGCGTAGTGCCCGGTGGCGATGCGTCCGGCGCCCAGCTCGCGGGCGGCGTCCAGGAAGTGCTTGAACTTGACCTCGCGGTTGCACAGCACGTCCGGATTGGGCGTGCGCCCGGCCGCGTACTCGGCCAGGAAGTGTTCGAACACGCCCTGCCAGTACTCGGCGGAGAAATCGCGGAAATGGAAGGGAATGCCCAGCCGCCCGCACACCGCCACCGCGTCGCGGCGGTCGTCTTCGGCCCGGCATTCACCGGAACCGTCGTCCGCCCAGTTCTGCATGAACAGACCGGCGACATCCAGCCCCTGCCGTACCAGCACCAGGGCGGCGACCGAGGAGTCCACGCCGCCGGAAACACCGACGACCACGTCCGGGCGGTTCACGGCACCTGCCTCAGCAGCGACAGCGGATTACGCTGCCCGGCCAGCCAGTCCGACACGGCCTGCCAGACCAGCGGGCTGCGCAGCCGCGCCATGTCGGCCTGCAGCGCGGCCGGCGTCAGCCACAGCGCCTGCACGATGCCGGTATCCAGCGGTTGATCCGGGTAGTGCCGCACCGGCTCGGCGGCGAAGGCGAAGCGCAGGAACGACTTGCCGTCGGGGGCGTCCCATTGGTAGGCGCCGATGAAGGCGGTCGGCCGCACCTCCCAGCCGGTTTCCTCGCGCGTCTCGCGCACCGCGGCCTCGACCAGGCTTTCGCCCGCTTCCAGATGGCCCGCCGGCTGGTTCAGCACCCGGCGGCCATGTTTTTCTTCTTCCACCAGCAGCAACTGCCCGGCGCGGGACACCACGGTGGCCACGGTGACGCGTGGCACCCAGCGCGGGGAGTGCAAGGCGTTCACCCTCAGTACTCGTCCTTGGCCGTCAGTTCCAGCTCGATGGCATCGGCGCTCTTGATCGCCGCGTCGATGGCGTCGCTGAGCACGTCGGCCTTGGCGTCGGCGTCGATCTTGACCACGAACATGGCCATGTCGCCCTGCTTGACCCAGCCGCCGAGCTTGGAATCGTTGGAGTCCTCGAGCAGGCGGTTGGCCACCAGCGCCGGCAGCTGCGGGCCGGAGGACTTGTAGCCCGGCGACCAGATCTCGCGGACCCGGTGGGCGCCATAGGTCTCGACCGAGGAACGCACGTACACCAGCTGGGTGCGCTCGTCCTCCATGTCGAACACCATGCGGTAATCGCCGTCGTCGTCGATCTCGTACTTGTATTCCAGCGAGTCGAGCACCCGGCCCACCGCCGCGTCCGGCTCACCGGCGAAGGCCGTTCCGGCCATGCCACCCAACACGCCCGCCATCATCATTCCAGCCACGTACTTTTTCATTGCATTCCCTGCGGGATTGGTTGAACAGGTGCAAATTGTGCGTTGGCCGGGGCGTTCACGTCCAATTCGGCGCAGCAGGCCGGGGCCAGCCGCTATAATTCGGCGCATGCCCCGCAAGCTCCAACACGAGAACGACCACGGCCTGCTGGTGGAACCCGGCAAGCCCGAGGTCGCGCCGCCGCCGCTGTACCAGGTGATGCTGCTGAACGACGACTACACCCCGATGGATTTCGTGGTGGCCGTGCTGCAGAACTTCTTCGCCATGGACCTGGACAGGGCCACCCAGGTGATGCTGCACGTCCATACCCGCGGCCGCGGCATCTGCGGCGTCTACAGCCGCGAGGTCGCCGAGACCAAGGTGGCGCAGGTCAACGAGTTCTCGCGCATGAACCAGCACCCGCTGCTGTGCACGATGGAGAAGGCCTGAGCGGCCTGGCCGCCGGCGCCGCCCCATCGCCGTCGTCACTCCCGTCACCGGCAGTCCGCACTGTTCCGGGCATGACGATGGCGGCCACGTTGGTCCCGGCCTGGCCCGTACCCATTGTTGGACGGGCCGGGGTTGCCGCACTGCCTCCGCCGGGGCGGATGCCGCCCCCGGGGGCAGCCATCCGCCGCCACCGGCATGCCCGTTGCATCGGGTTTCCACCCGCCCGGCATACTGCTAACGCCGTCTGAACACCGGCATCCGGTAGGGTGATGGAAAACGTGCAGTCAGGCCGCATATTGTCTCCAACCGCAGTCGGAGTCCCCCATGTTCAGCAAAGACCTCGAGCAGACGATTGGCCAGTGCTACAAGCGCGCCCGCGAGGCACGTCATGAATTCATGACGGTCGAACACCTGCTGCTCGCCCTGTTGGAGAACCCCTCCGCGCAGGCCGTGCTCAAGGCCTGCGGCGCCGACCTGGATCGCCTGCGCCAGGACCTGGAACAGGCCGTGGAGACCTCGGTCTCGCGCCTGGCCGACGACGATGGCCGCGACACCCAGCCCACGCTCGGCTTCCAGCGCGTGCTGCAGCGCGCCGTCTACCACGTGCAGTCCTCGGGCAAGAAGGAAGTCACCGGCGCCAACGTGCTGGTGGCCATCTTCGGCGAGAAGGACTCGCACGCGGTCTATTACCTCAACCAGCAGGACGTGACCCGGCTGGACATCGTCAACTACCTGTCCCACGGCATCGCCCGGTCCGGTGAGGACGGCGACGCCTCGCCGTCCATCGATGGCGAGGGCCGCGCCGAGGGCGGCGAGGGCGAGGCCAAGGGCGACGCCCTGGCCGAGTACGCCAGCAACCTCAACGAGCAGGCCCGCGCCGGCCGCATCGACCCGCTGGTCGGCCGCCGCGACGAGATCGAGCGCACCATCCAGGTGCTGTGCCGCCGCCGCAAGAACAACCCGCTGTACGTGGGCGAGGCCGGCGTCGGCAAGACCGCCATCGCCGAGGGCCTGGCCAAGCGCATCGTCGACGGCGAGGTGCCCGAGGTGCTGGCCGATGCGGTGATCTACTCGCTCGACCTGGGCGCACTGGTCGCCGGCACCAAGTACCGCGGCGATTTCGAGAAGCGCCTGAAGGGCGTGATCGGCGCGCTGAAGAAGGTGCCCAACGCGGTGCTGTTCATCGACGAGATCCACACCATCATCGGCGCGGGCTCCGCCTCGGGCGGCACCATGGACGCCAGCAACCTGATCAAGCCGGCGCTGGCCTCGGGCGAGCTGCGCTGCATCGGTTCGACCACGTTCCAGGAATACCGCGGCATCTTCGAGAAGGACCGGGCGCTGGCGCGCCGATTCCAGAAGATCGACATCGTCGAGCCGACCGTGGGCGAGGCCTACGAGATCCTCAAGGGCCTGCGCCCGAAGTACGAGGCGCACCACAGCGTGACCTATGCCGACGACGCGCTGCAGGCGGCGGTGGACCTGTCGGTCAAGCACATCGGCGACCGCCTGCTGCCGGACAAGGCCATCGACGTCATCGACGAGGCCGGCGCGCGCCAGCGGCTGCTGCCCGAGGCCGAACGCAAGGCGACCATCGACGTCGAGGAGGTCGAGGCCATCGTCGCCAAGATGGCGCGGATCCCGGCCAAGCAGGTCACCGCCACCGACAAGGACGTGCTGCAGCACCTGGAGCGCAACCTGAAGATGGTGATCTTCGGCCAGGACCCGGCGATCGAATCGCTGGCTTCGGCGATCAAGCTGTCGCGCTCGGGCCTGGGCAATCCGGAGAAGCCGATCGGCAACTTCCTGTTCGCCGGCCCCACCGGCGTCGGCAAGACCGAGGTCACCCGCCAGCTCGCCCTGCAGCTGGGCATCGAGTTGGTGCGCTTCGACATGAGCGAGTACATGGAGCCGCACTCGGTCAGCCGCCTGATCGGCGCGCCCCCGGGCTATGTCGGCTTCGACCAGGGCGGCCTGCTGACCGAGAAGATCGTCAAGACGCCGCACTGCGTGCTGCTGCTGGACGAAGTGGAGAAGGCGCACCCGGACATCTTCAACATCCTGCTGCAGGTCATGGACCGCGGCATCCTCACCGACACCAACGGCCGCGAAGCCAACTTCAAGAACGTGATCCTGGTGATGACCACCAATGCCGGCGCGGCCCAGGCCTCGCGGCGTTCGATCGGTTTCACCCGCCAGGACCACGCCACCGACGCGATGGAAGTGATCCGCAAGAGCTTCACCCCGGAATTCCGCAACCGCCTCGATGCAGTGGTGCAGTTCCAGGCGCTGGGCTTCGACCACATCCTGCGGGTGGTGGACAAGTTCCTGATCGAGCTGGAGATGCTGCTGCAGGACAAGCACGTCTCGCTGTCGGCCACGCCGGCCGCGCGCGACTGGCTGGCCCGCCATGGCTTCGACCCGCAGATGGGCGCGCGGCCGATGGCCCGGGTCATCCAGGACCAGATCAAGCGCCCGCTGGCCGATGAGCTGCTGTTCGGCAAGCTGGTCGGCGGCGGCAAGGTCAGCATCGACGTGCGCGATGGCGAACTGGTGGTCGAGACCGAGGCCGAGCCGGAGCACCTGTTGCCGGCGACGGTCTGAGGAGGAGCGGGGAGGTGGGAGCAGGGAAGGGGGAGGTGAGCGCAAAGGGGGCGGAAGAGGCTGGGCCGCGCTCACCAAGCTCACTGCATTCCCGCTTCCCGCTTCCCGCTTCCCCTTTCCCTTTCCCTGTATCACAGCCACGCAAAAAAGCCAGCCCAGGGCTGGCTTTCGGCGTGTCCGGCTGCCGCACTTACTTCATGCGGTAGGTGATGCGGCCCTTGGTCAGGTCGTACGGCGTCATTTCAACCTTGACGCGGTCGCCGGTAAGGATGCGGATGTAGTTCTTGCGCATGCGGCCGGAGATGTGGGCGATGATTTCGTGCCCGTTTTCCAGTCGAACGCGGAAAGTGGTGTTCGGCAGCGTCTCGCTGACGGTGCCCTCGAACTCGATGGAGTCGTCTTTCGACATGTAATCCTGTGCGGTTCTGCGGATGGCCTTTTCAGGCCCGGAAGCCGCGTATTTTACCCCGCGCCGCGGAATCATGCAAAGTTTGCGTTAAACCGCGGCTGAGGCCGCCAACGCCGAGGCCGGCCAGCGGCCGAAACGCCGCGTCCAGCTCCCGGCCGGCTCCCTTTCCGCCTCCTGGACCAGCGCCCGCACCCGCGCCAGGAAGGCATCGCGCGGCAGGTGCGTGGCGCCCATGCGCAGCAGGTGCGGGTTCTCGACCTGGGCGTCGATCAGCGGCCAGCCCCAGCCGCACAGAGTGCGTGCCAACGCGGCCAGCGCCACCTTGGAGCCGCCGCTGCGCCCGCTGAACATGCTTTCGCCGAAGAACATCCGGCCGATGGCCACGCCGTAGATGCCGCCGACCAGCTGCGCGCCGTCGAACACCTCCACCGAGTGCGCGTACCCGAGCCGGTGCAGCTCCCCATAGGCGCGCTGCATGCCGGCGGTGATCCAGGTGCCGCCCTGGCCCGGGCGCGGCGCCGTGGCGCAGGCCCGCATCACCTCGGCGAACGCGGTATCGGCGATGACCGTCCAGGCGCTGGCGCGCAGCTCGCGGCGGAAGCGCGAGGACAGCCGCACGCCATCGGTACGGAACACCATGCGCGGGTCCGGCGACCACCACAGCAGCGGCTGCCCCTCGGAGAACCACGGGAAGATGCCGCCGGCATAGGCATTGAGCAGCCGCACCGGGGACAGGTCGCCGCCGACGGCCAGCAGGCCGTCCGGCTCGGCCAGCGCCAGTTCCGCCGGCGGGAACGGCGCGTCGGGCTCCGGCGGCAGCAGGAACGGATGCATCGCCCGGTTCATGCGCCGTCGCCGTCCCGGAAGGGCGAGTGCCGCTGCAGCGCCTGTGCGTAGCGCGCGACATCGCGCTCCTCGCGCGCGCACCAGTCGCGCAGCGCCTGGCGGAACGGCGGGTCGGCGATCCAGTGCCGGCTGCGCACCTGCGTCGGCAGGAAGCCGCGCGCCAGCTTGTGTTCGCCCTGCGCGCCCGGTTCGAAACGCTGCAGCCCCTCGCGCAGGCAGTAATCGATGCCCTGGTAATAGCAGGTCTCGAAATGCAGACCGGGCAGGGTAGCGCCGCCCCAGTAGCGGCCGTACAGCGTGTCGCCGCCACACAGGCACAGCGCGCCGGCGATCGGCACGTCGTCCTGCACGGCCAGGAACAGCACCAGTTGCCGCGGCAGGGTGCCGGCCAGGTGGCGCAGGAACGGCAGGGTCAGCGCCGGCGCGTTGCCGTATTCGGCAAAGGTCTGCAGGTAGAACCCGTGCATGGCGCGCAGGTCGTCGGCCGACGCCTCATCGCCATGCACGACACGGAAGCCGATGCCGCCGCGCGCGACCCGGGCGCGTTCCTGGCGGATGTTCTTGCGGCGCTTGTGGTCCATGGCGCCGAGGAAATCGTCGAAATCCCGCCAGCCGGGCTGGCGGTGCCACTGGAACTGCACGTCCACGCGCCGCAGCCAGTCCGCGTCGAACACCGCGTCCTCGGCCGCGCCATGGAAGTTGACGTGGGCCGAGGACAGCCCGGCGTCCCGCACCTGCGCGACGATGGCCTGCAGCAGCAGGCGCCGGTCGGCGTCGTCGCGGGCCAGCAGGCGCGGACCGGTGACCGGCGAATAGGGCACGGCGCCCAGCCATTTCGGGAAGTAGTCCAGCCCATGCCGCGCGTAGGCGTTCGCCCAGGCATGGTCGAACACGAACTCGCCATGCGAGTTGTCCTTCAGGTAGCCGGGTACCGCGCCGACAAGTTCGTCGTTGCGCCACAGGGTCAGGTGCCGCGGCCGCCAGCCCCATTCCGGGCGCAGGCAGCCGTGCTGCTCCAGGCCCGCCAGGAATGCATGGCTGACAAAGGGGTTGTCATGCCCGTGCAGGGCGTCCCAGCTTCCGGCCGGGATGTCCTGCAGGGTGTCCAGCCAGCGGATCTGCGCCATGGCCAGGAATGCCAAGGGAGGCCGGCCAGGCCGGCGCTCCCTGCGGCTTCAACCGTTCTGGTCGAGGAAACGCTCGGCGTCCAGCGCCGCCATGCAGCCGAAGCCGGCCGAGGTGATGGCCTGGCGGTAGTGCTGGTCGGCGACGTCGCCGGCGGCGAACACGCCCTCGACCGAGGTCATGGTGGCATTGCCGCCCAGGCCCGAGCGGATCTCCAGGTAACCGTTGTTCATCGCCAGCTGGCCCTTGAACAGATCGGTATTGGGCTGGTGGCCGATGGCGACGAAGAAGCCATGCGCGGCGATGTCGCGGGTGCTGCCGTCCTGGGTGGACTTCACCCGCACGCCGGTCACGCCCATCTCGTTGCCCAGCACCTCGTCGACCTGATGGTGCCACACGGTCTCGATCCTGCCGGCGGCCACCTTGGCGAACAGCTTGTCCTGCATGATCTTTTCCGCCTTGAGCGTGTCGCGGCGGTGCACCAGGTAGACCTTGCGGGCGATGTTGGACAGGTACAGCGCCTCTTCCACGGCGGTGTTGCCGCCGCCGACCACCACCACGTCCTGGTCCTTGTAAAAGAAGCCGTCGCAGGTGGCGCAGGCCGACACGCCGCGGCCCTTGAACGCCTCCTCGGAGGGGATGCCCAGGTACTTGGCGGTGGCGCCGGTGGCGATGATCAGCGCGTCGCAGGTGTACTGCGCGCTGTCGCCGGTGAGCTTGAACGGGCGCTGCGACAGGTCGGCGGTATGGATGTGGTCGAACACCACCTCGGTGTCGAAGCGCTCGGCGTGGGCCTGCATGCGCGCCATCAGGTCCGGCCCCATCAGGCCATGGGCGTCGCCCGGCCAGTTGTCCACCTCGGTGGTGGTCATCAGCTGGCCGCCCTGCTGCAGGCCGGTGATCACCACCGGCTTGAGGTTGGCGCGCGCGGCATAGACCGCGGCGGTCCAGCCGGCGGGGCCGGAGCCGAGGATGACGAGCTTCTGGTGGCGGGTGGGCAGGGACGGGGCGCTGGAAGTGCTCATGTATACTCGCGGAAGTCGGGATTGGCGGCGCGATCGCGGTACATGGCGACCGTCCGGGCAGGTCCATAGAGTGGAGACCGGGCTCCGGTGAATCAAGGCGCAGGAATGGAACTGCGCGACCCGCAGGGCCGCTCCCGCCCGCTGCCGCAGACCGGCCCGGGCGTTCCAGGCGGCCTGTCGATGCCTTTGCACGCCCGCTGTCGCCGTGCCCCGGCCGGAACGGATGAAACGGCGCCGCCTGTCGTTTAATATCAATCACTAACCGTGCATTTCTAAGGTCTGGTCCAAGGTGGCGAAACAGGTCCCGGAACGTGACAAAGGCGCTGGCGCCAGCGGCAACGCGCGCAGGCAGGCGGCCGCCTCGGACAACCCGCGCCGCAACAAGCTGTGGCGCGATCTGGCGCTGATCGCGATCGCGCCGGCGCTGCTGTATCTGCTGGCAAGCCTGTTTACCTATTCCCCGACCGACCCCGGCTGGTCGCAGGCCGGCTCGGTGGTCGCGCCCATCCACAACATGGGCGGCCGGGTAGGGGCGTGGATCGCCGACGTGCTGCGCCAGCTGTTCGGCTACGTGGCCTATCTGGTACCGCTGATGCTGGCGGCGGTGGCCTGGATCGCCATGTTCGGGCTCAAGCGCGAGGACCGCGGCCAGGACGACCTTGGCCCGGCATTGCGCCTGGTCGGCATCGTCGGCTTCCTGATCGGCGCCACCGGCTTCCTCTATCTGCGCCTGCCGCCGGGCGACGTCGCCCGCGCCGGCGGCGGCCTCGGCGTGCTGGTCGGCAAGTCGCTGCAGAGCGGGTTCGGCCCGGTGGGCAGCAACCTGTTCCTGCTGGTGCTGCTGCTGACCTCGATCACCCTGGCCACCGGACTGTCGTGGTTCCTGGTGATGGAGAAGATCGGCAAGTGGGTGCTGGCGCTGGGCCCGCTGCTGATGAAGAAGAAGGAACAGGCCAGCGAGTGGCAGCAGACCCGTGCGCTGCGCGAGGAACGCGAGGAAGTGCGCAAAGTCGACGCCGAGGTGCGCGCCAAGCGCGAGCCGGTGAAGATCGAGCCGCGGCCGGCGCCGGTGATCGAGAAGAGCGAACGCGCCAAGCGCGAGACCCAGATCCCGATGTTCCAGGGCGTCAACGGCGACGGCTCGGACCTGCCGCCGCTGGCCCTGCTGGACGACCCCAGGCCGCAGCCCAAGGGCTACGACGAGCAGACGCTGGAGACGCTGTCGCGGCAGATCGAGTTCAAGCTCAAGGATTTCCGCATCGACGCGCAGGTGGTCGGCGCCTATCCCGGCCCGGTCATCACCCGCTTCGAGATCGAACCGGCGCCGGGCATCAAGGTCAGCCAGATCAGTTCGCTGGACAAGGACATCGCCCGCGGCCTGTCGGTGAAGTCGGTGCGCGTGGTCGACGTGATCCCGGGCAAGTCGGTGATCGGCCTGGAAATCCCCAACGTCACCCGCGAGATGATCTTCCTGTCCGAGCTGCTGCGCTCGAAGGAATACGACAAGTCGGCCAGCGTGCTGACCCTGGCGCTGGGCAAGGACATCGCCGGCCGTCCGACCGTGGCCGACCTGGCGCGCATGCCGCACCTGCTGGTCGCCGGCACCACCGGTTCGGGCAAGTCGGTGGCGGTCAACGCCATGGTGCTGAGCCTGCTGTACAAGGCCAGCCCGAAAGACCTGCGCATGCTGATGATCGACCCGAAGATGCTGGAACTCAGCGTCTACCAGGGCATCCCGCACCTGCTGGCGCCGGTGGTCACCGACATGAAGGAGGCCGCCAACGGCCTGCGCTGGTGCGTGGCCGAAATGGAGCGCCGCTACAAGCTGATGAGCGCGGTGGGCGTGCGCAACCTGGCCGGCTTCAACAAGAAGGTCAAGGACGCCATCGACGCCGGCCAGCCGCTGATGGACCCGCTGTTCAAGCCGAACCCGGAAATGGGCGAGGCGCCGCGCCCGCTGGAGCCGCTGCCGTTCATCGTCATCTTCATCGACGAATTCGCCGACATGATGATGATCGTCGGCAAGAAGGTCGAGGAACTGATCGCGCGCCTGGCGCAGAAGGCGCGTGCCGCCGGCATCCACCTGATCCTGGCCACGCAGCGCCCGTCGGTGGACGTCATCACCGGCCTGATCAAGGCCAATATCCCGACCCGCATCGCCTTCCAGGTCAGCTCCAAGATCGACTCGCGCACCATCCTCGACCAGTCCGGCGCCGAGGCGCTGCTGGGCAACGGCGACATGCTGTACCTGCCGCCGGGCACGGCGATGCCGGACCGCGTGCACGGTGCCTTCGTCTCCGACGAGGAAGTGCACCGCGTGGTCGAACACCTCAAGGCCAGCGGCCCGGCCGACTACATCGAAGGCGTGCTGGACGAAGTGCAGACCATGGGCGACGGCGTGGTGGTCGGCGCCACCGGCCTGCCCGAATCCAGTGGTGGCGGCGACGAATCCGACCCGCTGTACGACGAGGCGCTGCGCATCGTCACCGAGACCCGCCGCGCCTCGATCTCCGGCGTGCAGCGCCGGCTGAAGATCGGCTACAACCGCGCCGCGCGCCTGATCGAGGCGATGGAAGCGGCCGGCGTGGTCAGCGCGCCGGAGCACAACGGCGACCGCAGCGTGCTGGCGCCGCCACCGCCCAAGTAAGGGCGGGGCGGCGACCGGCGACGATTGCCGCCCATTCAGTTTGTTCCCGGCAGACTCTGCCCATCCTCCGTCCACCGATGACCACCGCCATGAACGTCTTCCTGCGTCCCACGTTGATCGCCGTCGCCCTGGCCGCTGCCGGCTTCGTCGCCGATGCCCACGCCGGCGCGCGCGACGACCTCAAGACCTTCACCAATGGCCTGCGCGGCCTCGACGGGCAGTTCAGCCAGCAGGTGTTCGACGCCCGCGGCAAACTCAAGGAGTCGTCCAGCGGCCGCGTCGCGCTGTCGGCGCCGCGCCTGTTCCGCTGGGAATACACCCGCCCGCATCCGCAGCTGATCGTGGCCGACGGCAGCAAGGTCTGGGTCTATGAACCCGACCTGGAGCAGGCCACCGTGCGCGACCAGGGCGAGGAAGAGCAGAACAGCCCGCTGACCGCGCTGATCAACCCCGCGCAGTTGGAACGCCAGTACGACGTCAGCGAGGAAGCGGCGCCGCGCGACGGCCTGCAGTGGCTCTCGCTGAGTCCCAAGCGCGAGACCGACGCCAGCTTCCAGTACGCCGCGCTCGGCTTCGGCCAGGCCGGGCTGGGGCGCATGGAGGTCGTCGATGCGGTGGGTCAGCGTACCGTCATCGACTTCAGCGGCTGGAAGAAGAACCCGGCCTTCGCCGCGGGTACCTTCCGCTTCACGCCGCCGAAGGACGTGGACGTCATCGGCGAGCGGTAAGCGCGACCGGAAGATGCCGGCCACGGGCCGGCAGCCTCGCGGATCGGGTGGGCGGCCACGCTAGAATGCGGGGGTGGCCAGATCCAGAAACACGTTCTCCGAACCTCCTGCCGACCTGCTGAGCGCGGACCGGGAAGGCATGCGCCCGCTCGCCGAGCGCATGCGCCCGCGCACGCTCGACGAGATGGTCGGGCAGAAGCGCCTGCTGGCGCCCAACACCGCGCTGCGCCGCGCCATCGAATCCGGCCGCGTCCATTCCATGGTGCTGTGGGGCCCGCCCGGTTGCGGCAAGACCACCCTGGCGCTGCTGCTGGCGCGTTATGCCGATGCCGAGTTCCGCGCGATATCGGCGGTGCTGTCCGGCCTGCCGGAAGTGCGGCAGGTGCTGGCCGAGGCCGCGCAGCGCTTTGCCGAAGGCCGGCGCACCGTGCTGTTCGTGGACGAGGTGCACCGCTTCAACAAGTCGCAGCAGGACGCGTTCCTGCCGCACATCGAACGCGGCACCATCATCTTCGTCGGCGCCACCACCGAAAACCCGTCCTTCGAACTGAACTCGGCGCTGCTGTCGCGCTGCCGCGTGCATGTGCTCGAGGCGGTATCGCCCGAGGACGTGGCCGAAGCGCTGCAGCGCGCACTGCACGACAGGGAGCGCGGCCTGGGCGATGAGGACATCCGCGTCTCGCACGAATCGCTGCTGGAAATTGCCCGCGCCGCCGACGGCGACGTGCGCCGCGCCCTGACCCTGCTGGAAATCGCCGCGGAACTGGCGGTGGGCGAGGGCGGCCAGATCACGCCGGAAACCCTGCTGCAGGTGCTGGCCGACCGCACCCGCCGTTTCGACAAGGGCGGGGAGCAGTTCTACGACCAGATCTCGGCGCTGCACAAGTCGGTGCGCAGCTCCAACCCGGACGGCGCGATCTACTGGCTGGCGCGCATGCTCGATGGCGGCTGCGATCCGTCCTACCTCCTGCGCCGGCTGACCATCATGGCGGTGGAAGACGTCGGCCTGGCCGATCCGCGCGCCCTGGAAATGGCGATCAATGTCTGGAACGCCTACGACCGCATCGGCGCGCCGGAAGGCAACATCGCGCTGTCCAACCTGGTCGTCTACCTGGCCAGTACCGCCAAGTCCAACGCCGCCTATGCCGCGCTGAACGCCGCCCGCGCCGATGTCGCCGAGCTCGGTTCGATGCCGGTGCCGATGCACCTGCGCAATGCGCCGACGCGGTTGATGAAGACCTTGGGCTACGGCAAGGGCTACCAGTACGACCACGACGTCGAGGGCGGCATCGCCCTGGACCAGACCGCGTTCCCGGACGAGATGGGCGAACGCGTGTACTACCGGCCGGTCGAACGCGGGCTGGAAATCAAGCTCAAGGAGAAGCTCGACCGCCTGCGCGCGGCGCGCGAACAGGCGAGGGCGGGGGGCAAGCCGCAGGACTGAGCAACGCAGCGCGTCCCGGAGTGCATCCGGGGCTTTCCATGACAGCAGGAGACATCGGCCCATGTGGCTTTCCTTTGTGGCGATAGGCCTTGGAGCGGCGATTGGTGCATGGCTGCGGTTCGGCCTGAGCGTTTGGTTGAACCCGATCCATCCCACCGTTCCACTGGGCACGCTGGCCGCCAATCTGCTGGGTGGCTACGTCATCGGCCTGGCGCTGGCCTGGTTCGCGGTGCGGCCGGACATCGCGCCGCAGTGGCGCTTGTTCATCGTCACCGGCCTGCTCGGTGGTCTGACCACTTTCTCCACCTTCTCCGCCGAAGTCGTGCAGTTGTTCCTGCGCCAGCAACTGGGCTGGGCGCTGGCGACGATCGGCCTGCACCTGGCCGGCTCGCTGTCGATGACCGCGCTGGGCTGGACCACCTGGCGCGTGCTGCGCCCCTTGGCGTGAGCCGGCTTCCAACGCATGATCCGCTTTCCATTTGGAACGATTGAAAGACGATGCCGGTAGAGCAGGGTGGAATGAACGAGCCGGGGGTGGCAACGACCATCATCGGCGCTGACGTCGGCGGCACCTACGCCCGCCTGGGCTGGACCACACTGCGACCGGGCGAGCCGATCCGGGTCAACGATTTCCACCGCTACGCCTGCGCCGACCACCCGAGCCTGGCCGCGATCCTGCGCGACTATGCCGCGCGCCTGCGCGCAGACCCGGCCATCCCGCCGGTGGGCCGCGCGGTCGTGGCCATCGCCGGCCTGCTGGATGGCGACCGCCTGCTCAACACCAACCTGGCCTGGCCGGTGTCGCTGGCGGAAACCCGTCGCGAAGCGGGGCTGGGCGAGCTGGAACTGATCAACGACTTCGTGGCCGTGGCCCAGGCCATTCCCCATGTCGAACCGGGCGCGCTGCACCTGCTCTCGGGCGACGCCGATCGCCGTCCGCCGGGGCCGGCGCTGGTGCTGGGGCCGGGTACCGGCCTGGGCGTGGCGCTGCGCCTGGAGAACAGCCAGCCACCGGTACTGGCCAGCGAAGGCGGGCACGCCTCGCTGGCCGCCGGCAATACGCTGGAACTGGACGTGCTGCGGCTGCTGCTGCAGCGCCATGGGCATGTGGACAGCGAACGCATCCTGTCCGGCCCGGGGCTGATGACGCTCTACGCCTGCCTGTGCGAGCAGGAAGGGGCGACGCCGCGCTGGGAAACGCCCGCCGCGCTGGTGGCGGCGGCGCGCAATGGCGACGACCCGCTCGCCTTGAGCAGCACGCGCGCGTTCTGCGCCTGGCTGGGCAGCGTCGCCGGCGACCTGGCGCTCACCTTCGGCGCGCGGTCGGTGTACCTCACCGGCGGCATCACCGGCCATCTTGCCGACTGGCTGCACGAAGGCGATTTCCAGGGGCGCTTCCTGGCCAAGGGCGTGCTGTCGTCCGCCCTGCACGGGGTGCCGGTGTGGCGCATCGACGATGGCGAACTCGGCGTGCTCGGCGCGCTTGCCTGGCATGCGGACGACGCCTGCCGCCCCACCACCACCGGAGAACCCCGATGAGCACACGCAGGCAGTTCCTGCAGACCTCCATGCTGCTGGCCGCGGCCGGCGCCGCGCCGCGCCTGCTGGCATCGCCACCGGCGGCCAATGGCGCGCGGGTGGTGTCGACCTGGGATTTCGGCGTAGGCGCCAACCAGGCCGCCTGGAAAGTGCTCGCGGCCGGCGGCAGCGCCCTGGACGCGGTGGAGGCGGGCGCCCGCTGGGCGGAAAGCGACCTGTGCAATCCCACCGTGGGCCACTGCGGCAACCCTGACCGCGATGGCGTACTCACGCTGGACGCCAGCATCATGGACGGCGACGGCCGCTGCGGCTCGGTCGCCGCGCTCAGCGACATCCTGCATCCGGTATCGGTCGCGCGCCGGGTGATGGAACAGACCCCGCACGTGATGCTGGTGGGCGAGGGCGCCCAGCAGTTCGCCGTGCAGCAGGGCTTCGAGCGCCGCAGATTGCTTACGCCGGAAGCCGAAAACGCCTGGCGTGAGTGGCTCAAGACCGAGCATTACGCGCCGCAGATCAACGCCGAACGTCGCGGCCGCCCTGGCGACAAGGACAACCACGACACCCTCGGCATCCTGGCCATCGATGCGAAGGGCCGCATGGCCGGCGCCTGCACCACCAGCGGCATGGCCTTCAAGATGCACGGCCGCGTCGGCGACAGCCCCATCATCGGTGCCGGCCTGTACGTCGACAACGAAGTCGGCGCGGCCACCGCCTCGGGCATGGGCGAGGAAATGATCCGCAACGCCGCTTCCTTCCTGGTGGTGGAACTGATGCGCCAGGGCCGCTCGCCGGCCGATGCCTGCCGCGAAGCCATCGCGCGGGTAGTGCACAAGCGCCCCGAAGCCAGCCGCACCCTGCAGGTGTGCTTCCTGGCGATGAACAGGAACGGCGAAGTCGGTGCCTACGCGCTGCATCGCGGCTTCGTTTACGCGGTGTGCGACGCTGGCAAGCAGGACGCGCTGCTGGATTCCACCTCCGTCTACAGTAGCGAGCAGACATGAGCGGACGCCGCCTTCTGGAGATCGCCAGCAATTCCGTCGCATCGGCGCTGGCCGCGCAGGCAGGCGGCGCCGACCGCATCGAACTGTTCGACAACCTGGCGCAGGGCGGCACCACGCCTTCGCGCGGCAGCGTCGCCGTGGCCCGCGACCGCCTGCGCATTCCGCTGTTCGTGCTGATCCGCCCGCGCCCGGGCGATTTCCACTACGACGCCCAGGAAACCGAAATCATGCTGCGCGACATCGAGAGCTGCCGGCAGCTCGGATGCGATGGCGTAGTGATCGGCGCGCTGACCTTGGACGGCGACGTGGACGTCCCGCTATGCCGCGAACTCGTCGCAGCCGCCGGTCCGCTTGGCATCACGTTCCACCGCGCCTTCGACGCCGCACGCGATCTGCCGGCGTCCATGGAACAGGTCATCGCCCTTGGCTGCCACCGCATCCTCAGCTCCGGCGCCGCCGCCGGCGCAATGGCCGGCTGCCACATGTTGCGGCAACTCGTCACGCAGGCCGGCGACCGCATCCGCCTGATGGCCGGTGCCGGCCTCGATGCAGACAACATCGCCGCTGTCGCCGCCCGGAGTGGCTGCAATGAACTGCATGCATCTGCCAAGACATCCCGTACCTCGGCCATGCGCCACCACAACCCGGCGCTCGTCGGCCTGGAGAACGACTGGGTGCAGTCCGACGAGGAACTGGTGAGAGGGTTGCGGCGGGCGTTGGATCAGGCCGGTTGACCTAACACGGCAAGCACCACCTGAATTTTACATAATATACATTATGCGAAATTAAGAAGACCCGAGCGAAGGCAGCCGCGCTGAATCAGCTGACGGGACAACTAGATCTGTACTTTTGCGCCATCTAAATCTGTACTTCTTATGGCGTAACTACACATCTGAACGGACCCGCCGATCTCTCACTCAGGCTCCGCCTCTCCGGTGGCTGGCGCGACACCAGCTTCCTTTATCGTCGAGGCTGGTGGCTTCGACCACACTGGCCCGAACTCGGCGTACCAAGCGGCGATCATGCGCTTCAGCCTCGGACTCGAGCCGCGTCCGCCGAGTTCATGTCGGACGTTACACTGAGTCGACGGCTGCCCCTTTTCTAGAAGGGATACAATCGCCGCTGAGACTTCTTCTTGTGTGATAGGCATGGTCGACATCCCCAAAAGGACAAGTCAGCGCTCATTGTGCGCCTACCGCGGCCGTCTTCAAGTGCTTATGGCTATTTATCTAAGGGGACTATTCTCCGAAGTTAGCTTGCCCCGTGTTGAGCGCACCAAAGTATGGTCAGCAGCCGCACCATCCCTCCCCACCCAAGTCGCCCCTATTTCAACGCCCTAGCATTGCTGGCCCAGGTCTAGGCGACGTTCCAGTCTCGGATGAACTTCTCCTGCTCCGAGGTTTCAACGGCTCTTGGTCGCACAGAACGTGCAAGACTCATTGCTTCATCCGAGCTCTGCGCTGCACCTGAATCCAGCAACAGGATGGACGCCGCTGTCCCCGCGCGGCCCAGCCCTCCCTTGCAGTGGAAGACAACGCTGCGCCCTTCATGCAGTACACGAACTAGCTCAGGCCCGGTCTGGCACCATGGCCCACGGAACGGATGGCGTTGCTACCTCCAAGTCACAACTGCTCATACTTGTGCCGGTTAGGAGTACACCACCCACTCCGAGGATCGCCATGCGTTCAATCTCCAATGCGTTCTTTCATCAGGCCGAAATTACTCAGATAGATCGATGGAGACACGGTCCACTTGAGCTCGCATTTCTGTCCGAGCCGGAGACAGGTCACCTGGAATGGGCGGCCCATCTGCACGATTGGAATGCCACGCAAAGGGCCGGTTTTGTGCGCTCGAGGGACGCCATCGAAGGCCTGAAGCCGTTCGTTCCTTACCTAGAGGAGCGTCGTAACCCGAACATGATTCTGGTGCCGACCTATGGCGGGAACTCAGAACTTGACGTCATGCTGGCCGGCCTGTTGCCTGACCACATCTTGGCCAAGGCCGGTCTTGAGCGTCGACGGGCCATGATGGGCCTTATGTACATGCATAGAGATTTGCCAGCAGATTACGGTCCGCGAGCGCGAGCTGCATTTGCGCATTACATCTGGACGCGCTTGTCTCCCCAGGCGCGCTTGGGTCAAGGCGCCTTCGATGCCCGCTCGCCACTGCGACTGCTGTCCGGTGATACCCCGTACTGGGCACACCGTCTGTATCGCCTGGCCATCGCAAGGCGCGACGAATTGTTTGCTCCCACTACGCATGAAGACGAGACCTGGAAGCCAATTGCACAGCTACGTGCCGGTATCTTGGCCACGCTGCCTGAAGAAGATAGACATTTGTTCGATATCCAAAGGCCTCTAACGGGTGGCGACGTCTGGGACGAGTTTGATGCTGACGAGCGCGAAGATGTGCTTCAGAGCGTGATCGACGGTGACGGTGTCCTCGAGTCCCTTGATCCTGTGGTCGAGCTGCTGCATCGCCACCGGACACATGAGGACTTCTCGGGCGCGAATTCCTGGATCAAAGAGGATTTCGAACGCAGCTTCTATTCCAAGCGAGCAAAGTTGAAGGTCGACCTAGTGGAGACGGTAGACGATGCCCCAGCTTACGCTCTTGAACCTGATGAACCATACGAGCAGGTTCTGTTCCGCGATGTAATTGCAATGCTCGATCAGAAGGAGCGACGGCTAGTGATAGCTCTGCGGCTTGGAAAGAGTGCCTCCACCATCGCACGCGAATCAGGTCTACGTGGTCACGCGTCCGTTTCACGACGCATCGCCGCGCTCAAAGCGAAGGTCGCCCGACTGCTAGATTGAGCTGAAACGCCGACATGCGTAGATTCAGGCTTTTCGGGCGCGCGCCGACCCTATGCTCTTTTCGGTGCCGCCAAACTCTTTTCGCTCACACTTTTCGCCTGGTTCTTGTCGATTTCGTCGCTGCTGTAGATGACGGAGTCTTATGCGCTCTAGCAGCGCGACTTCGAAGGGCGGCCTCCACGGCTGATGACAGATCAAGGGCCTTGCCGAGTTGTGCTTCCAGCGCCTCAGCACGGGCCCGCTGGACTTCCAACTCCTTGCGGGTCTCGGTCGTTTGGAGCGAAGCGCTCTCAGCGGATCGCTGGGCCGCTACGAGTGCTTCGCGATGTTCACGACTCAACGTGGCGATCCGCTTCTGCAGATCTTTGGTCTCCTGACGCGCTCGATCGATCTCCACGCCGGCACGCTCCTCGACGGCGTGAACATGCCGGGTAGCGGCGGCGCGCTCGGTGCGGGCCGCCGCTTCTTGGGTCCGAAGATGGTCCTCTGCCAATTGGCGTGCGGTCTCGGCCTGTGCAGCCCGGGCCTGTGCCGCATCGCGCTCGTCGGTTAACGCCCGGAGGTGGTCTTGGAACTGGTCAACCCGGTACTGCAATTGCGTGGCTTGGGCGGACGCCAGGCGCTCCGCGTCTTGGCTGGCCTGGACCTGCGCCTGCAAGGTGGTGGCTTCGGCTGCCCAGTGTTCACGGGCCTGCGCAAGTGCCTGTTGATCGGCCAGCAAGGCGGCTCGGTCGGTGGCAAGTTCTTGCGAGGCCTGCGCCTGAGCGCTCTGCAGCGCCAGCGCCCACCACTCCCCTGCCAAGGCCGCCACGGCATCGGGCGCCCCCGGAACGGCTAGCCGCGCGTGGTGGGACTGCAGCCGTTCGCCCAGCCGTTGCCACCAGGTCTCCAACCAGCGCGTCACGGTATTGGGCGAGCCCGTGCCGAGATGGGCACGGATCCGCTCCACCGTCGGGCGTTCGCCGCTGGCCACCACCTGATCAGCGGCGGTGTGGACGTCGGATTCGGTGATGCCGCGGGCCATGGAATGTCTCCTGTGTGGGCGCCCTACTCTGTTGATCCGCTACTTCCGATAAGGGATAGTTATCGGAAGTAAGAGGCCGCTATCGTTTCATACACTACATAGTACATATGAAAAACGGACTTACGCACCTCGCGTCCGGGCAACCGCCCGCGCTGCAGCCCGAACACTTGGCGGCCGGCGCCGCCGACGCCGTGCGCGAGATCCTGGCCGAGGCGGCTTCGGCGAACACCACCCGCAGCTATGCCGCCGCGCTGCGCTACTGGGCCGCCTGGTTCCAAGGGCGCTACGGCCAACCGATCACGCTGCCGGTGCCGCCGGCCGCGGTCGTCCAGTTCGTGGTCGACCATCTGGCGCGCAAGTCGAAAACCGGGCTGACGTGGGAACTGCCGCCGGCGCTGGATATGCCACTGGTGGCCGCCGGCCTGAAACAACGTCCAGGGCCGCTGAAGCTCAGTACGATCGTCCATCGCGTGGCCGTCTTGTCCGCTGCGCACCAGCTCAAGAAGCTCGCCAATCCCTGCGAGGCGCCGGAGGTGCGACAGCTGCTGGCCAAGGGGCGCCGGGCCGCCCATAAGCGCGGGGAACGTCCGCGGAAGAAGACCGCGATCACCCGGACCGAACTGGAAGCGCTGGTAACCACCTGTGAGGACACCCTCACCGGCCTACGCGACCGTGCCCTGCTCTACTTTGCGTTCGCCAGTGGCGGCCGCCGGCGCAGTGAAGTCGCCGCGGCCGACTTGTCCGATCTGCGGCGCATTGGCACCCGCGGCTATGTGTACCGGCTCGAGCACGGCAAGACCCTGCAGGACGGCCCCAAAGCGACCTCCACCCCGGATAAGCCCATCCTGGGCGCGGCCGCCGACGCCCTCGCCGCCTGGTTGGACGCCGCCGGGCTGGCCGAGGGGCCGATTTTCCGCCGCCTCTGGGGTACGACGATCGGTCCCGGTCTGTCGTCCAAATCCGTGGCCGATATCGTGCAGAAGCGCGCGCGTTTGGCAGGACTGGAGGGGGATTTTGGTGGGCACAGCCTGCGCTCCGGGTTTGTCACCGAAGGCGCCCGCCAAGGCGTCGCCCTACCCGCCCTCATGGCCATGACCGACCATCGTTCCGTGGCCAGCGTCGTGGGGTATTTTCAGGCGGGTGGTATCACCGATAATCCTGCAGCCAAGCTTGCCGGTGACTAATTACAGTCTTTCGGCGTCTTTAATCCGCGGTGCATGCGGCCCTTCTGACAACCAGGAAGAAGAATGAAATTTAATAGCGCCTCACGCCTTTATGGCGTAGCGGACACTCTTAGAAAAGCTTCTGATCGCATCTCGGGCCTTCAAGCGTGGCAGGCCGCATTGTCAATGGACGGCCCGGACTCTCCCCGAGCGCACATTACTGTTACTGAGCGAATTCATTTGCTGATTGATGAGCTAGATCTCCTGCGAGAGAAGCTTCATCGCGCCGGGGCAACAGAGTCGATATATGCGCCAATTCTTGGCAAGGTAGAACGTGCTTTTCACCCTGCCCATGTAGCAGCATCCGCCCCATCCATAAAGCAATATCTATCCAACGACGTTCTCACCGGTCTTGCGTTCTGCAGCGAGCTTCTTCCTGAAGAGGAGGATGGCATCTCACAGGAAGATTTCGCAGGAGTCGTTAGTCTGATCAATGAGCTTGAGTTGCTTCTCGGGGAAAATTCCTTCCCAACAGGGCTTACGGTGCTCATCCGCAAACATATACGACTGGCTGAGCTTGCAATCGCCCAGTACCCCCTCCGGGGAGCCAGCGCGCTGAAGGACGCCGTAAAGTACGCCGTAGGCGACATTTTTTTTAGCGAGGCTGAGATCTCCGATCTACCACCAGAGGGCGCTCAATCATTGAGAACCCTGTGGCAACGCATGAATACGCTTGCGGATCGCGCAATCAAAGTTGACAACCTGCTTCAGATTGGAAGTCGCGCAAGCAAATTTTTAGATGACATGATGAATGGATGAATTCAGCTTGGCCAAGCCACCCACCGTACTCAAACGGAAAGGCTAGCCGCCCTGTTTAAAATTCAAGGCGTTGGTTCGTTAGATGAGGGCGGCAATGAGGGATGATTTCAGTCGATCGACTAAGGATCTTCTAGCGAGGCAGGCTGGCCATCGCTGCGCGCATCCTCATTGCGGAAAGCCGACCTCGGGAGCAGACGAGAGCGGCACCGGTGCGATCAATATGGGGGTCGCAGCGCACATCACCGCCGCGTCTGCCGGAGGCCCTCGGTACGACGCGGCGCTGACTAGTGAACAGCGCAAGGATGCTGCTAACGGTATTTGGCTCTGCCAGAATCATGCCCACGCGATCGATGCCGATGATGACGGCTTCAGCGCGGACACTCTGAGGACATGGAAGCGACAGGCCCAAGCCCGGTCCTTGCAAGCCCTGATGGCGGGAATGGCTGGTGCCAGTCCAAACCGCGGCTTCCTACTTGATCCGGGCGATGGCATCGATATCCGGCATCGGTTCAACCTCGCCGGGGACGAAGACCTCGTCGCGCTGAAAGCGGGCCTGTTGGCGGCGGCGCGCGAAGATGCCGCCGCTTTCCGCAGGACCCGATACTGGACCGAGCATGCCATCGAACTGAAGCTGCGTCTGAAGGGCGACGCGGGCGCGGATTCGTTTTCTGCACACGATTTGGCCACCACCACCGAGGCCTTCAACGAGATCGTGATCCTGTCGCCGCCGGGCACCGGCAAGACCACCACGTTGCTGCAGCTCGCCGAAGCGATCATCGATAAGCGTGGCGCGGTGGCCAGCTTTCTCCCGCTGGATGACTGGTCGGCCCAGTCCCACTCGCTGTTCGAGAGCATCCTCGAACGCCAGGCGTTCCGTCCGTATCGCCAGGAACATCTTCGGCTTCTCGCCCATACTGGCGAACTCACCCTCGTGCTGGATGGCTGGAACCAGCTCGACGGCGCATCCCGTAGACGAGCACGCAACGAACTCGAGGGTTTGCGTCGCGACTACCCGAAACTGGGCATCGTCATCAGTTCGAGGAACCTGAGCGTTGCCGTCCCCTTCGCCACCACGGTAGTGGCGATCGAACCGCTCGACCATGCACAACAACGCCAGGTCGCCAGCGAGATGCGCGGGGCCGACGGTGAGACGCTATTGGAAGAAGCACGCGCAATCCCGGGACTCAGGGAGCTGGTGTCCGTGCCCTTGTTCCTCAGCGCGATCCTGCGTCTGTCGCCCGAAAGCCGCTTGCCCACGACGAAGGAAGGCGTGCTTGCCGCCTTCGTCGAGCAGCACAACCAGGTCGCCAATCGCAGCGAAGCCTTGCGTGACGCGACCCTCGGCCACGAGCAGGAGATCCTCGCCGACCTTGCCGCCGCGGCCACCCGCACCGCCAACACGTCCCTGCCCGACGGCAACGCCAGGGCCTCGGTGCAGGCCACCCAGCGCCGTCTTGCGGACGAGGGCCAGATCTCCGCATATTCGGCGCCCCAGCCCATGACGGTGCTGGACGCGCTGATCGCCGAACACTTGCTGGTTCGATCCTCGGGCACCCCGGCGGGATACAGCTTCCAGCACCAGCAGTTCCAAGAATGGTACGCCTCCTTCGCGGTGGAGCACGCCATGCGAAACATGGCAGCCGGCGACGCCACCGCGGCCGAACAACTCGCCATCGAGTTCCTCGACGTCCGTCCATGGGAGGAATCGATCCAGTTCGCCTGCGAACGCATGGCGTCGGGTTCCGACGCCGACATGGATGCCGTGGCCCGGACGATCGTCTGTTGCCTATCGATCGACCCCCTGCTGGCAGCCGAGATCATCTTCCGCGCACCCGCGGTGTGGGGCCGGGTCGAACACGAAGTGACCGGGTTCCTCCGACGCTGGCACCAGCCGGGCAAGGTCGACCGTGCCATTGGATTCATCGTCAACAGCGGCCGCCCGGAGTTCGCAGAACTGTTGTGGCCGTTGCTCGTCGATTCCGAACACAGGCATCTGGACGTCCTGCACTCGGGACGCCGGTTTCCTCCCTCGCTGTTGCCTGACATCGGCACCCGGCTGGCGACGCTCGAAGAGTCGACCCGCGCTGAAATACTCGGCGCCATGGTCGACCATGGCGGCATGGAAGGCGCGCTGACCGCGGCATCACTGGCACAGGCCGATTCAAGCGTGCATGTAAAGAAAGAAGTCGTGGAATCCCTGTACTGGCCCGGCGCTGACCAACAAGCCACTCGGGTGTTGCAAAGCGGGCCGCCGGAGCTGTGGCAGGAATTGGCATCAAGACATCCCTTGACCTGGATCCACAATACTGCGGTGGCCACCCGAATGGTCGCCGAACGTCGTGCCGCATTCGAACGCATGCAGAATCCAGGGCAGAGGCTGCACTTCTTGTTGAATGGCGGCGTGGACGGTATCAACACCGAGCAAGAAGTCTTCACGTTGCTGGCCGATCCTTCGCTGGAGGTCCGCGCCAGCGCTACGAACCACGCCCTGCATCAGGCCTACGAACGATATCCCTCGGTCGTCGCCTCCGCCTTGGTGCGGAGAATCGAACAGGATCTTGAGATTCCCTTCCGGGCTCACCTGCTCATGCAGGAACAGCATATCGTCACCGACAAGGAGCCGATAAGCGGCAAGGTCACCAACGCGGCCCTCGACGAGGAGGCTAGGCGCAACGCAGCCAGTATCGCGGGGCCGGTTTCGATCGGCCGACTAATCGACGCACAACTGGCGCTAGACGCGCGAACTGCAAGTGACCCGGCAAGGATACCCTTGGCAGAGCAACAGCGCTTCCTAGAAGGTCTTGTCATCACCGCCCCTTACAGTTCCCTGGTTGCCGCGGTGCTGACGCGGGCCGATACCGTCGACCCGCGACGAATCGCCCTGTTCGCCAATCTGCTGGCCTCCCATCGCGGACAGGATTCCGCCATTCGCCCGCCAGCGATTCTGGAAGAGGAGCAGAAGACGCAGCTCGTGGACACGTTGTTGCGCTGGGTGCCGACCATGGTGGATGCGGCCGATTCCACTCGGGCGGAGCTCGCCGAACTTGCCCGCGCCATCGGCAGCGTCGGCGATGCCACGCTGGCCGAACCGCTCGATCGGCTGCTGTCGGAGGACCTTCGGCGTTGGGACATCTCACGCGCCGCGTTGGTCGCATCCGGCTATCGCGACCAGACGTCCGACGCATCGCACTCTTGGACGAACTGGTATCAACGCGCCTTCATCGCCATTGGCTCCGAGCAGGCGAAGAGCCGGCTTATCCAGCGCCTGTCTCATCCCCAATTCGGCGCCGAGGCGGCCTCCGCGCTCATGCAGTTGTGGGAACAGCGGCATCTCGTGGCCACGCCCTCGACCTTTTCGCGAACCTTCCTGCGAGAGATGGACGTTCGGCGTGGGCGGCGGCTCCGTGAGCATCCGCCCGCCCCGGAGGCGCTGGCGATTCTCGGTACCATCGCGTCACTGCTCGAAGGCGGTAACGAGGACGAGCAACTGCATGCAATCCGCTTAGCCGTGGCGGTCTTCCGCATGCCCTGCGGCGACATCAGCGCCCTGGTCCAGCGATTGATCAAACTCCCGGCGCCGCTCAGCCTGCAGCAAGACCTCTACATCGCGTTGACACTCTCCGGCGAACGACTGCAGGCCGACGCGATCCGATCATGCATTCGCGCCCTGCTCGCCGAATCCGTGGCCAAACCCTGGGTGCTGGGCAACAACGGCAGTGCATTCTTCCGCTGGGCGGAGTTGCTCGCATTCTCCGAGCGCCCTGCTGCGATGCTCGACGAGGTAGTCGCCCTAGATCAGCCGCACTTAAAGCAGCCGTACCAATTGCGTGGATTGTTGGCGGCGCTGGGCGCCTCCGCCGAGCCCGCGGTTGAGGACGTCCTTCTAAGGTTTGCGACGCTCATTCCCGGATTGGCCCAGCAGCACGAATGGCTGACGGCCTTACGCACCCGTGGCACCGAATCTTCAGGTCGAGCACTGCTTCAGCTGCTGCGGGACGGCATCTTCGACGAACGCAAGCATCGGGATGCCGAGGCGCTTGGCACCTATCTAGCGCAGATTGCAAAGAACCATCCGGCCTTCCGTATTGAGATGCTGGACCTGCTCAAGAATTTGCGCGAAGGCACTCTCACCTTGGCGATCGAGCATGCCTTGCTCACGCTGTCCGATACGGAAAGCATCCTGTCACTCATCCACCACTACGCTCGGACAGGGCAGACAGGCAATAGCTTGTATATGAGCATCAAGAAATTTGTGGTGGACGAACGACCTTCCGCGCAGTTTAGTGGCGCAGTTATCCTATTTCCGGTTCCCGCGAACGATCTGCGCAGACGGCTTTTTACTCTAGCTTTGGCCCAGACCAGCGAGGCGGATGTCGCTAGGCAATGCCTTACCTTGATCGACGGTATCCGTGAGGACTACGGGTATCCCGAATCCGAAACGCGTCATCCCGACATACGATCAAGACAACCTTGGCCCTTGCTCGTTCCGGCTACATGAAGGGAAATAGGCTAACGGTCTTCAATGAAGCTGTCTTCCGAAGAGTCCTCCTGTACCGCTGCAATCGGCAGGCTTGTGAAAGTGCGAGGTACGGGCACCAACCAGTCAGAGGCATTGAAAGGGTAAAGCAGCGAGCCTGCCACTATTCTCCTCAGATGACCGGGCGATAGGCATTTATCCCTCGCGCCGAGCCCTATGTATACCCCCTGCAGCCACATCCAATGGCCATCGCCGTGTGTTGCCTTCGGACCAAGCGATTGCCGCAATGACGCTTTTCGAAAGGCAGCTGTCTGGGCTGGGCTCTCCCGCCGAGGCCACACTGGCCCCTCTGGACGACGGGTGTCACCTGCAACCGCTGCACATCCAAGGCCCGAACTACTTCGGCTTCGCGATCGGCGCGGCTTGCCCATCGCAGCAGCCGCGAAGCGGTTGATCATCGCTGGCCCACCTGACCCAAGGCATGGAACCAGCCGATAGCTGGGCGACCGACGCGCACAGATGGTTGAGTATCGCTAGCACCGCCGGTTCCAGCCATGATCCCTCACCCGCAAGTATCACGAGCCGATCGTGCCCCGCTGGTCGTACCAGCCTTGGGTTCGATTGACGATGTGGACCACCGACAGCATCACCGGCACCTCGATCAGCACACCGACGACTGTCGCTAGCGCCGCGCCCGAGTGGACACCGAAGACGCTCACCGCCGTGGCCACTGCCAGCTCGAAGAAGTTGCTGGCGCCGATCAGGGCTGACGGACCGGCCACGCAATGGGCAACGCCCAGCTTGCGATTGAGCAGATAGGCCAGCCCGGAGTTGAAATAGACCTGGATGAGGATGGGCACGGCCAGCATGGCGATGACCAGCGGCTGCGCCAGGATCTGCTGGCCCTGGAACCCGAACAGCAGCACCAGCATCAGCAGCAGGGCCGCCAGCGAAAGCGGGCCGAGCCTGGCGAGCCAACTGTCGAGCCGCGCCTGCCCACCATTTCGCATCACCCAGGCGCGCAGGCCCGTGGCGATGATCACCGGCACCACGATATAGAGCCCCACGGAGATGGCCAGCGTGGCCCACGGCACGGTGATCGAGGAAATGCCGAGCAGCAGCGCGACCAACGGAGCGAACGCGACCACCATGATGGCGTCGTTCAAGGCTACCTGGCTGAGGGTAAAGGCGGCATCCCCGCGGCAGAGGTTGCTCCACACGAACACCATCGCGGTGCACGGCGCCGCCGCCAGCAGGATGAGGCCGGCAATGTAGGAGTCCACCTGGTCAGCCGGCAGCCAAGGTCCGAAAACGTCGCGCAGGAAGAACCACCCCAGCAGGGCCATCGAGAACGGCTTCACCGCCCAGTTGATGAACAGCGTGGTGCCGATGCCACGCCAGTGCTGACCGACCTGACGCAGCGCGCCGAAGTCGATCTTCATCAGCATCGGCACGATCATCACCCAGATAAGCACGGCCACGGGCAGGTTCACCTGCGCCCACTCGATGCTGCCCAGGCGCACGAAGGCGGCCGGCCATCGGTGGCCCAGCAGTGTGCCAACCACGATGCAGAGCGCTACCCACAAGGTCAGGTAGCGCTCGAAGAACCCCATGCGTGGTGCAGCGTCACTCACCGGCTTCGTCCTCGGCCTCGACAAAGCCAATCTTGTCCAGGGCGGCCTTGAGCTGTGCACGGTCCTCCCAGGCCGACGAGGGAAGCGCCAGGAAGGCCATCAGTCGGGCCTGGATGACACGATGGGCCTGCTTGAATGCCGCACGCTTGTCGTCATCGCTGCCGCCGGCTGCTGCGGGGTCAGGCAAACCCCAATGGGTGCGTAGGAAATCCCCGAACACCACCGGGCAGGTCTCTGCTGCCGCCGAGTCGCACACGGTCACGACCAGGTCCATACGCGGGGCCTCCGGCGTGGTGAATTCGTCCCAGGACTTGCTGCGCAGCCCGGCGGTGGATATCCCCTCGACCTGCAGCTGGGCCAGGGCGAACGGGTTCACGGTGCCGGTGGGCTGGCTGCCGGCACTGAACACCTTGAAACGGTTACCGGCCCACGCGCGCAGCGTGGCCTCGGCCAGGACGCTACGGGCACTGTTGCCGGTGCACAGGAAGAGGACGTTGCGGGTCATGGCGAAGGTGGTATGTGGAGAAAGGCGGGGCGCTGCAGGAGAACGGCCGCTGGATCAGCAACCGCAGGCGGGACCGGTCACCGGCGCGCATTCGGCATTGCTCGAACCGGCGCAGCAGTTGTGGGTCAGGTACTCGATCAGGCCGTTCATTGCCTGGAAGTTGGCGCGATAGCAGACATAGCGGCCCTGGCTCTCACCCTCCACCAGGCCGGCATGCACCAGCTCCTTCAGATGGAAGGACAGCGTCGCGCCGGGAACGCCTAGCGCCTCGCCGATGTCACCGGCCATGCGGCCTGCAGGACCGGCTTCGACCAGCAGGCGGAAGGCGGCCAGGCGGGTTGCATGGCCCAAGGCGGTCAGGGAGGCGATTGCATCTTTCGTTTCCATATTTATAGAATAGTCGAATGAATAAGCCCGAACAATCCCCCTTCGACCTTCCCGCCCACCTGGACGCTGGCCTACTCCCCACGCCTGTGCATGAGGTGCTGGGCGCCGGCGACGTGCATCCACCTCGCATCCTGCTGCTGTACGGCTCGCTGCGGCCGCAGTCCTTCAGCCGAAAGCTGGCGTTGGAAGCAGAACGCATCCTGCAGCACCTCGGTGCCGAGACCCGGGTGTTCGATCCGCACGACCTGCCGGTGCTGGACAGCGTCGACAAAAGCCACCCGAAGGTGCAGCAGCTGCGCGAGTGGTCGCAGTGGTCGGAGGGCCAGGTCTGGGTATCCCCTGAGCGCCACGGCACGATCACCGGCGTGTTCAAGAACCAGATTGACTGGCTGCCGCTGGAAGATGGCAGCGTGCGACCGACCCAGGGCAAAACGCTGGCGGTGATGCAGGTCAACGGCGGCTCGCAGTCCTTCAACGTGGTCAACACGCTGCGGGTCCTGGGCCGCTGGATGCGCATGGTCACCATCCCGAACCAGTCGTCGGTCGCCAAGGCCTGGCAGGAGTTCGACGACAACGGCCGCATGAAGCCTTCGTCCTACTATGACCGCGTGGTGGACGTGATGGAGGAGCTGATGAAGTTCACTCTGCTGGTCCGCGGTCGCAGCGACTATCTGGTAGACCGCTACAGCGAGCGGCGAGGCGCCGAAGAGGCACGTCACATTTCGGTGGCGGCTAGCGTCGCGGAGTAACTGCCAGAGTCGATTCCGTTCAGATGCCCAAGAAGCTGGTGGCGCTGCCCAGTTCTCTTAGGTGCATGGAACTTCGCGACATGACACGCTAGTGAATGGGCGGAGTACCGATGGTCTCGCTCTCGCGTGACATTGCCTTGCGAGATTGCTCAATCTTGTTACGCATGGCAAAAATTTTCTCCTGTTCTCGTCGCTTGATCTGCCCTCGGTCACAACGACCAAGGGATCGGAGGTCAGGATGCCGAAAGTGGATGGGGCAGCTATAAAGGGCCCCTCGCTGCAGCAAGGCCCAGTGAGGCATCTCGGATACGCCATCGAGGAGTACGCGCCTACTCTGCTCGACAAATGCGTCTTGAATTTTGGCAAGTGCATCCACCCAATGTTGAAAAGAGCTGACCAAACTGAGTTGCGCTGCGCCAAAATTGGGAAGCCTGAAGTCGCGGCTATCTTTTCCTGCATGCCTGAGTGTCAAAGTTTGCACCATCTGCTGGAACTCGCCATTCCATTGCAAACGCCAGAGCGCATAGGCCTGTCCCAAACAACATAACCTTGGGTCAATGCTCACCTCGGTCGCCCTACGTCGCAAGCCGCCCATAGCTCCAATGGCGTATCGACAACAAGCACCGTGCCCGCGCAAGTGTGTACGACGCAGATGGCGCGACACAGCATTCATCAAGCGCATGTAGGGCTGCAACCTGTCGCTGGCGGCCCCTTCGTTCTCATAAGGCTGTATTGGCGCCGAGAGGGATGATGCAGGAAAGGTACGGAAACTGACTGGTGTCGGCTCCAATGCAGCAGCAACTCGTTGGTTCGGAGCCAAAGCCTGAGCTCGCCAGTAAAGCCCTGACTGCGAGTTCAGGGACAATCCATGCCACAAATCGAACGCATACCCGGTGCCTGCTCGCTGGTAGCCGACGTGGAGCATCTCTGCTTCCCACTGCCAGCGCTCCAGGTCGTCATAGATAGCTGTGTCCCGTTCTACTTGATCCGGTGTACGTAACTCAGGGGTATCTCTAACCAGCAGAGATTTCTCACATCGAGAACAAACGTAGCCATGAATCTGCGTCCCCTTGGTATCGATAGCGTTCCCGCAATCTGGGCAGCCTTCGCGTAGTCGCTGGAAATGAACAATGCAGAGCCGAAATCTATGATCCTGCTGATATTGGTAATGAAGACCGGCCCGAATGCACACCGGACAGTAGCGCAAGGCATTGGCTGGCAACCATCGACGTTTCTGAGAGAGGACCTCAGCGACCTGCCTGATCTCTTCTTGATCGGCCGAAGACCCGCTCACATGGGAGTCTGGCAGGAGAACCGCCTCATTGGCCATATGAAAACGCCACGCCCGTTTGGTCCTAAGCCAAGATACGGGAGAGTGGTTTAGCCACTCTAGAAGCTGGATGACAGTCCAGGATGAGCAGTGCTCATCAACTAGGATCGCGTTCCAGGCGATCATCCGGTCGACCGCCGTTTCGACTTCATGCCACGTCCGGCAGCTGCCATAGCGGGAGGCGTCCGCACTCCGTAATCTGAGTCCTCGATCGCCTGTTCCCATACGTCCTTCGAGATCACAAGCTCGGCCGCATCGCTTGCTTCGGCTTCCAGGCCGACGAGCATCAACGCTTCGGCGACCCATTGCATGCTCACCCCTTCACGATCAACACCCCCTCCGGATCGTGCCCGGAAGGCGTCGTAAAGATCATTAGCGCACTTGGCCAATCGAAACCCGTGTTCAAACGCGCGCGGCCACAGATACTGCGTGTATGACCACCCCGAGCCAGCTGGATACTCCGTTCCCTCGTCGCAGCAACGAAGACACATCTGGATGTCCGAAGCATCTTGCAAGCTGCGGAACTCGTTCAACCTGGACATGAACCTTTCGCTCAAGTCGGGCATCTGCACTTTGAGGCGGTCATGCATTGCGCACAGCTGGCTTTGGCCGAAGAGTACGACCGTGACTTTGATGTCACGGACCGTGAGCCAGTTGACCACGCGTTTCAGCCACCCCAGCTCTTTCGCGTGCAGGTTCTGAGCCTCATCGATCACGAAGAAGAGACGCCTCCCGGTGACCGCGATGGAATAGAGAGCCCTCTCAAGCTGATTTCTCTTTCCTGTCAGGGTACGATCAATTCGTGTTTCATAATCGATCTCAGAAAGCAGATCCTCAATTAGCGCGCCTTCGGCGGGCACCTCCTTTGAGGACGGTTCATAGACTATGAATCCGCACTGCGGAAACTGAGTTGGGGCTAGCTTCCGCAGCGCAGCAATACAAGAGGACTTCCCAGAGAGTGGATGTGCCCAGAATGCCACAGAGGACCGCGCGCGACGGGCCTTATCAAAGACTAACGTCGCTGCCTCCCTTACAGGAGGTGTGGCAAGTACCGCATTGCCCCTCAATAGCGGATGATCGGCGAGAAGATCTGCATAAGTTGCGCGGATTGCCGCCACGATGTCCTGGCCCTGCATAGTAGCCTCACGTTCTTCCAATGACACTGAAGTCAATGACTCGCGGGTTGCGAACTCGGCGCACAAGCTGTCTAGTTGAATCGCGGTTTGGGGCCCCGTCGTCAGCCGTCGATCGCCGCGAGCTGTAGCCTTTACGAGCTTCCTCTGCAACGATGGAGGCTGCCTGCGTCACGCGGGGTGACTTAGCGTTTGCCTCAAGCGCGGCGTGCTCCTGCTCTGCAAGGAATGCCTTGGCCGGATCATGATCCATCTGATCATGCGCGTACTTGATTTTGGCCTTGAGCAGTTTGCGCATCTCGCGCGAATGTGGGTATCTCCATCGAGAAGATATCGGCACCAGCTCGCCCAGATCCTCCCCCTCGGCGGTGTACGCATGGACGCGGGATATATCGTAGGGGTCGATATGCAATCTGATCTTCTTGCCTAACAGGTCCCATCTTGCTGCGAGCTGCTCGGATGAGTACTCCACAGAAGCGTAAGTAACGTAGGGCAACCTGCCTTTCGCTTTGCTGCCTCGCACGGTGGGACAATAGATCTCCACTCTCAGCGGGAAAGACTCGCAATGCTGCGGCGGGCACAGCGGCGGCAGCGCCCCGCTGGTGTTGGAGTAATAGTCAAGCAACTGCTCTGAAGGACTACAGCCGTAGTTAGCTTCAGTCGGTGTACCGTTCCAACGCGTGACAGCATCATCCATCGCCCGCATGAGCTGGCCCATGGAGATCTTTCTACGCACCGCCTCCCGCTCTGGGTTGACGCGCCGCGTGTCGACAGAGCTGTTCCCTGTGGTGGCCCTTGAGCGGTGGAAGAGCTCACGAGCCATCCAGCAGAAAACTCGCTCCACCAGGTGACGCCGCTCGGGGCGTTTAATTGCCCCGAAGCTTACGGCAGCGCCAGCTTCCTTGCGAATCTTGTCGCATACTGAATCGGACAGGTGAGCGAGAGCGTTGTCGATGAAGATGCTATCAAAGCCCAGCCGAGTTCCGTCCGACGAATTGGCCATCACCCCAATGCAGACATTCATCGCCTCTTTAGTATCCGCCGATAGACACTGACCTGCGATGGCCTTGTCAATGCACTGAAGAAAGTCCTCGCTGGAGATCTGCCGACGCACAACCAGGTCCCATGCCAAGATATAGCTGGTGAACCTGTCCACGACCACGATCAGCGTCAACCGCCGGCACGGGACATGTCTCACCCCTTTGGGTGTTTCAATGCCGATGGAGATGATCAGATGCACCTCATGTTCATCTGCCTCCACTACCTCGAACGGCGCTTTCACCTCCAGCTTTGCCAGCGGAGACTTCCCCCGTTTAGACCGGTCCCTGCTGACCTCCCCATATTGAAGTAGTGCTACGCGCTGATGATTGTGTTCAAAGAAGCTGCGTGCGTATTTGGCGATGCTGTTCCTGGCCTGGCGCTCTACACAGAACGGCCAGGCGAAAGGCGCAATGCCTGCCTCTGTGCAGAGGCGCAGAAATACTTGATGGGTAGTGCGCGGAGTCACGCGCCCCCGATCTTCGCCCCAGGGATCGACACCTGTTGCCAAATACTTGTCCAAAGCGGTTTTCAAGCCTGGAAGAGCAGAAAGCGTGTACTCCAGCGCGCCGGCGTATCCGCCCCGGGAAAGGTGGGGCATTGACTTCAGCGGCCTTCTGCGAACATGTGCTTCGGTCCGAATGCCTTTCACCAAGCCGATCCAGCCGGCGCAGCTTCCATCGTGCATGAGACGAACGCATTGATTGAGGTAGCGAACGACCTGGTGACATTGATAGCCGTAGCGAGCTTGGATTTGGGCAATCGACATACCACCGAGATAGGCAATCACCGCATCCCGCCGTCGCTTCCAAACGGCTAGCGCTTCAGGATCAAGGGCGGTGGAGTCGAACTGCGACCAAGCCTCCATGTTCCGAAGCTCGGCAGGCAGCGTTCTTCGGTTGTATCTAACGACGGCTGGCATGATCCAGCCTCATCAGCCGCGTGTGCATGCACCATGGCGCAGTGTCCATGTTGGACGAGATGGCTCGTTCCCGGAGTGCGAGCACCGTTGCTCCGATCACATGCAAGGAGTGATGCCTCCCCAAGTGCCTGACAATGGACTGTATCGTCGCCGAGGAACTCAGCCGAATGTAGGACTCCACATCATCTACCACCGGCCTCAAGTCCGCACCATTGCATCGATGAAATGCTGCAATAGCGGCTTTCCAGTTCCGGATGCGAAGTGAGGAGTCGAGCAGGTCCCCCGCCGAAACTGAAATGATGTGATGGTCACAGGTGCCCCGCAGCGCGGCAATGTTCGCCAGGGCCCGCGGAGAACCATCATCAAGTGCCCGAGCCTGAAAGGATCCATCTTCTAGTACGACGAGCGCGTCAGCGAACGCTTCCACTTCGCCCAGCGAAAGATCTAATGAGTCCCCCGCATACTCTGCTTTGTAGACCGTTGGGTCTCCCTCGCAGTAGTAGAAGAGCAACATGCTCATGTCCCCACTGAGCGTGACTGCTCGTTCCGCCACCGGCGACTTGAGATGCCAGAGGTTTGCCGAGTTGCTGGTTCGCGCCTGCCGCACGCCCAGCATTCGTTTTCGCGCTCGCGTCGCCAAACTCATCTCAACACATCCAGTCCAGGCATCGCTCTGGCAAGGCTGGGGTTCACGATAGAAGTCAAAAAGGCGCTGTGATCGTAACGATCACGATGACGGCAGCCAGTTCTATCGTTTAGGTATGAGAGCCGACTTCAACACTACTCTCAGCGGCGGCACCTGGCAATTCCGCAGGAAGCCATGTTCAAAGTACGTAATTAGTTGAAAAAATTTCGCTTGAGTACAGACTTAGTTGCTACAAGCGGCATTCATATGGCGCCGTCGGGAGTAAACCAGTTCACTAACCTGTTGTAGCGAAAGAGATCGAAAAGTACGTACATAGTTGGCGCGTCACCCCCATCACACTACCGCGGCATTCCTGATCCGAGGCCGCTTTCAGGAGCGGCTTCGTTCACGTGACCTCGGCTACATTCCGCGCCGTAGCCGCATGTTGCGGTCGGCTTGGAGGTCTCATGAAAACCAGACATTCGCTTGGTTTCGCTTTGACCGCTACGGCGTTGCTCGCCGTTGCACCGGCTTTGGCCGACCCGCCACACCATGCGCGCGGCAATGGCCCGCCGGCCCATGCCGGCGGACCGGATAAGCGTCATGCGCCGCCCCCGGGATGGCAGAAGAAGGCCTGGCGTCGCGGTGACCGGTTGCCGTGGGCTGAAGTGGATCGACGCTATTGGGTTGACGACTACGCGCGATATGACCTGCGCGATCCCGGTCCCAGGCGTCGTTGGGTCCGGCAGTCCGACACCGAGTATCTGCTGGTGGAGATCGCCACTGGCCTGATCATCGACGCCTTGCACCGCTGACGGCTTGGCTGGTTGCATTCTGCGGTCGTGGCAGCTTCCCGGCCGACGAACCCGCGATTCGCGGAGTGCCTTTCGCGCAGGCTGTTGGTTGCGCCCCAAAAAACGCCCGGACGAACGGGCGTCCGCCGAAGTTCTGCTGTCGGAGTGCCGCTAGTTGCAGCGGTCGCAAGCTTCTGCGTGGCATCGGCAAGCTCCCCAAAACCGGCCCACATGCTCCGGGCACTGTCCGCAGTAACTCAGAAAAAACAATCCCTTTCGAATCTCCGCTTTCGCAGGCACTCCCTCAGCGCCGCGATTCCTTCCTTGTGCAACTGCGACACCCTGCCCTTGGTCACCCCCATCTCCCGCGCGATATCC
This sequence comes from Stenotrophomonas sp. Steno-Z2, assembly GCF_056393235.1. NCBI lineage: Bacteria > Pseudomonadati > Pseudomonadota > Gammaproteobacteria > Lysobacterales > Lysobacteraceae > Stenotrophomonas > Stenotrophomonas sp. Steno-Z2. Next base: position 116,536 of record NZ_JBWJOY010000007.1, read on the forward strand.
TGGAACTGCTTCTGATGGATGTAGTGGGCGATGAGTATTTCGCGGCGGCGCGCGGGGATGTCCAGCAACGACTCCTGCAGCAACGAACTCCAGCTTCCCGAGTCGCGCCAATCAGCGGCTGTGTCTTCGTAGCGACCGTCCAGCATCAGGCCCAGGCCCAGTCCGACGACACTGTCGACAAAGGCGACCAGCGGATCGTCTTCGCCGCCGCGCAGGGATTCCAGCCGTTCCACCGGCATGCGATGCTTGCTGTCCATCGCGTCTGCGCGCAGGAATACCCTCATTCCGTTGAAGACCGCACCACGCACCCTTGGTTTGGCGTACCTGATGAACTCGACGCCATACTCCGAGTCGTACCGCATCATCGCTTCGAGCAGGCCAAGCTGCGCGTTCTGGACATGGTCGGCCCACTCCATCATGCGCAACGTGGTGCGCAGCACGACCGATCGCGCGACCGAACGTGCCCAGGGGCAGTAACGCAGGAACAGGAAGTCACGCGCCTCCGTATCGGATAGATGCGTGTATCTGCGCCAGAGCTCCTTCTCGATGGAATCCATGCGTGACCAGCGTCAGGTCCAGAAGCTTCCCAACAAGGTTCGCGATACCAGAACCCAGCCATCGATGAGGATGAAGAGCAGTATCTTCAGCGGCAGGCTGATCGTGGTCGGCGGCAACATGATCATGCCCAGCGCCATCAGGATGGCCGCGACGACCAGATCGATCAGCAGGAACGGCAGAAAGATCACGAAGCCGATCTGGAAGGCGGTCTTCAGTTCGCTCAACAGGAATGCCGCCGCCAGGTGGGTGAAGCGGATGTCCTGCATGGTTTTGGGGGGCTCGACCCGCGCCATCTCCAGCACCGCCAGCAGGTCCGACTCCCGCGTCTGCCGCACCATGAAGCCGCGGATGGGATCCCCTGCCCGCTCCAGGGCGGTACTCGCGCTCACCTGTTCGCTCAGATAGGGGGTGATGGCTTCGGTGTAGACCTGGTCCGCCACCGGCCCCATCGAGAACAGGGTCAGGAACATCGCCAAGGTGACCAGAACGCTGTTGGGCGGGGTCTGCGGAATGCCCAGCGCATGCCGCAACAACGCCAGCACGACGATGATGCGGGTAAAGGACGTCATGCCGATCAAGGCAATCGGAATGAACGACAGGAAGCTGAGCGCAAGGAAGGTCCGCAGCGCGGGAGCCAGGTCGTGCTTGATGGCCTCGCCCGCGGCATCGACGGCCGGGGCAGCTGCATGGACATCGCCAACGGCCAGGAGGCCCAGCAGCAGCATGCCTGCCGCCAGCTTATCGACCGTCCTGGTCGCCATGGGCGCCTCCAGCCTGGAACTCACCTTCCGTTGCGAGCGGGGCCATGGCGACCCCGTTGGGAGTTTCCACCACCAACATGGAATACCCATCGCGGGTCAGCGTGTGCGCAACGGCCCTGCGGCTGATGCGCTGGCTGTGAACGTTCCAGCGCGAGGCCACCTTGGTGCCGGGCGTCCCGTTCGTCCATGCGCCCAACCACCCTTTGCGGCGCAACTGCAACAGGACGATGAACGCCATCGCGAGCAGGCCCAGGGCAATGAGCCCGGCCCACAGGATGTCACCCGCACCCACTGCCGGATCTGACCGGTATGGAATCGCACTGGAAATCATCATCGCGGTCAAACCAGTTCCGTGATGCGGACGCCCAGCTTCTCTTCGACAGCCACCAGCTCGCCACGGGCGACCGGGCGCCCGTTGAGCAGCAAGGTCACCTCCGCCTCGACGCCCTGGTCCAGCGTGACCAGATCCTTGCCCTGCAGCCGGAACAGTTCATCGATGGTCATTTCGGCGCTGCCGATCTCCGCGACCAGGGACACCTTCACATGTCCCAGCAGGCTCAGGTCCTTGTCGGTAATTGCCACTTCTTTGTTCATAAAAGATCCAAAAGTATTGCTGCGAAACAGGGAAGACCGGTGCCGGCACTCAGTCCAGCATGATGGTCCGTCGTGCGCGGTCGGGAACGATGCGGCCGGTGCGCAGGCGCCCTGACGGAGTCGACAGCGTTACGACCGGCTGCCGCGACACGTCCGTGAGCAACACCTCCCCTGTGCGCAGCTGCAGCGAATCCAGCAGTTCGATGCTGCCCAGTTCGATCGTGGCATCCACGCGCACCCGCGTCGGAATCACCGCGGTGCGTCGGTCGACCAGGCCGGGTCCGGGCACGACGGCCTGGTCGTGCGGCAGGCGGGCCGCGCACCAGGTGTCGTTCACCGCGACCTGGAAGTCACCGGGAAGAGGGGATATCCGCCAGGCCAGCCCTCCCCTTCGTGGCTCGAACGCTTCCAGCTGCTCCGGCAGGAGATCGCCCGCACCGGGCAGTTCAGCGCTTCCCCACAAGCAGGCCTGCAGCGCTGCCAGGCAGCGCTTCCCGACCTCTCCCACCAGATCCAGGCCATGGCCAGGGATCGCGCCAAGGTCCAGTGCGCTGGCCGCCAATGATCTGGCGGCGTCCGCTTCAGCGCTTATCCACATGGCCGCGCCGTCCGGGGCCGAAAACCACCAGTTCTGCCGGCCCCCGATGCGCACCATGGCCGCTGCGTCAACCGGCGACACAAGCGATTGTCGCCACTTCTGACCGCCCCATTCCCCGGCCCAGGCCTGTAGTCGCTCGCCCAGTTGAACCTGCAGCCTGTTGGCCCTGCTGGCGCCCTGCCAATGAATCCGCTTCATTCGCCTCAGCCACCCCGGGTGCTGTTGTAGAGCTGCTCGATCATTTCATTGCTCACCGACATCACCCGGGAGCTGGCCTGATAGCCGCGCTGGATGATCAGCATGTCGGCGAACTCCTGGGTCAGATCGATGTTCGACATCTCCAGGGAGCCCCCCATCACCTTGCCGAACCCACCCCCAAGGGCATGACCGAGCGAGCGACGCTGCGCATCGGCATTGGAGATCAGGCGACCGCCGTTGAGATCGAGCGTGCTTTCGCTGGCGAAGCTGGCCAGCGCCAATCGCAGGCCTTCGCGTTTTTCGCGGGAACCATAGGAGAACTGCAGGACGCCTTTCTCATCGAACGCTATCTGGGTGATGCCCAGTACCGATCGTCCGTCGGCTACGGTGCCGGCGACCGTGTTGCTGAGGCCAGCGAGGCTCGTTGTCCCCTGGAAGGTGCCGGGCGTGCCGAACGACAGTTCCACCGGCTGATCCACACCATCGAACTTCAGCTCCAGTGGAATCGAGCCATATCCTGCTTCCAGCGCTCCGGAGACGCTGAAGCGCAGTTCACCGCCTCCAACCTCGGTCCCATTCTCATCGGTCACCTTGACCAGAAAGCTGTTCGGCGTCACGGCCTTGTTGTTGGTGAAGGTCACCTTGAACGCATGGCTCTTGCCCGCCGCATCGAAGAGGGTGAGGCCCTCGACCTTGTGCGTGGTCTCGGCCGGAGCCAGGTTGCCGCTGAAGGTGATCCTGGTCGATGGCTCCGCGGGCAGCGTGCGATAGGCTTCCAGCGAGATGGGCTGGAGGTTCCCGGCGGTATCCAGAGCCATCACCTGGAAACGGCTGACGCTGTCGATGAGGATCCCGTCGTCGTCGAACATGAACTGACCCGCACGGGTGTAGTGCAACTGGCCCGAGCCGTCGCGCAGGACGAAGAAGCCGGTGCCATCCACCGCCACGTCCGTGGGATTTCCGGTCTGGCGCAGGTCGCCGGCGTTCGTACGCAGCCCCTCGCCGGCGATGCGCGTGCCGTGCTGGCGCCCGACATTCTGGAAGAAGGAGTCGCGGCCACGAAAGCCAGGGGTGTTCATGTTCGCGACGTTGTTGCTGACCGTATCCAGGCTGCGCGAAAAGCCGAACAGCCCGGAGAGACTGTTGAACAATGCTTGAAACATGGCGGGCTCCTAGGGCTTGACCAGGCTTACCTGGGGCAGACGAATTCCGGTCAGCACACCGGCGGCGGTATTGATGGTCAGTTCCGGCCCGGTGGTGGTGAACTGCACGGCCGCGACGGTGCCGGCGATGTTTCCGCCGGTAACCTGCATGACATCCACGGCCCGGCTCAGCAGCGCCAAAGCCTGGCTGGACGATTCCATGGTCAACATGCCCTCCATGTTGATGCCGAGCTGGCGGGACTGCTCGAGATTGCTGAACTGCGCCAGCTGGGCCAGGAACTCGCGGTTGTCCACCGGCTCCAGCGGATCCTGGAACTGCAACTGCGACAGGAACAACTTGATGAAACCTTCCTGATCGATGGTATTGCGTGCCTGCAGGCTGGCGCTGCCGTTGTTCACGACAGTACCGATTGAGTCGATGGCCATCAGCCCTCTCCCGGTTGAATTGACGGTCGCCGCCAGATCTCGCTGCCGTTGACCACGATGCGCCATACCGGCCGGGCTGGGCCGTAGAACGCGATGATGTCGTTGATGAGCGAAGCCGACGTTGCCTCGTCGAGCCGATAGTCACGCAGCCAGACGGTAGCCTGGCCCTCCGCATTTTCGACGCGGCGCTGGATCCGCTCGAGCCACGCTCCCAGCGTCGGGCCGGCTTCCTTTGCGGATATCGCGGACGATCCACGCTTCGCGGGTTCGGCGGAGGCCGCGGCGCTCGCCACAGGGGCAGCCTGCACCTCGAGGACTACCTGCCCCGGGGTAGGTGGCGATGCGGTTCCAGTCACGCCGGCCACGCTGGACTGCGGCCCGACAGCAGCAGGCCCCTCGCTGCGGACCACACACTCCTGCCCTGCCATCGCACCGCCATATGCCATTTGCCCGAGCTGCGACATCGCCGCCTGGGCAACCAGCTGCCACGGATAGAGCACGCCGCCCAGCAGCGGGTCCGGGTCCGTCGGCTGCGCAGCAGACACAGGCCCTCCCGGTACCGCCAGAAGGGCGTCCGGATTTCCCGCGTCCGTCTGCGGCATCCGCGTTCCCGGCGATTCCTCGCCATTCGGCGCCAAGGGGTGCTCGCCGTCCACGGGACGTGCGTGGGTACCCGGCCGCGGCTCCACGGCGCCCAGCGCCACCTTTCCGAAATCCGCCGCGCTTCTGTTCCCGGTGCTGCCACCCTCCCCGCTCGCCGGCGTCAGGACAGCTGCTGCATCAGCGATCCGCATGCAACCTCCGCGATAACCACATGTCGGCCACGTCGTCGGCCAGCCTGCGCTCGAAAGCCTCGGCGGCCTCATCCCTGAGGCGGTCGCCGCGGCGCGTCGTGACCTTGAGATCACGGGTAGCCTGCAACAGCCGCGTCATCTGGTTTGAATGCCGGGTATCGGCATCGCGCGCGGCGGTGTCCGCGGACTGCGCGGCCACGTGCAGGCGCTCCTCTGCCAGCAGCACCTGCTCATAAAGGCCCACCCAGCTGTCCGTCCCGACCACGGTGGATTTCCATGCAGTTGCCGTGTCCAGCCGAGCGTTGGCCTGCTGCAGCTCGGTCTCGCTCCTGCGCAGGGCTGTCGCGGTCTGCTCAAGCGCCAGCTCTTCGCGCTGTTCGGCCATCCTGCGCATGCGGGCCAGCGAGTCGAGTGCGGACTGTCGGCGCTTATGCATTGCCCGCCCCTGCAGTCACAGCAGCCGCCAACCCGCGCATCGCCGTGGCGCGTGGAATCGCGGTCCCGGGAGGTTGCCGGAGCAGGTCGGACAGCTCCGCATGCGCCTGGATGGCGGCATCGAGCGAGGCATTGCTGCCCTTCTGGTACGCGCCGAGCTCGATCATGTCGCGGGCGCCGTCGTACTGTGCCAGTACCCGGCGTGCTTCCACCGCACATGCCAGCTCCTCCGGTGAGGCGAGCGCGTTCAGCAGGCGGCTGGCGCTCTGCAGGACGTCGATGGCAGGCAGATGCCCGCGCTGCGCCAGTTCGCGGCTCAGCACGATATGACCATCAAGCACCGCGCGCATGTGGTCCGCGATCGGTTCGTTCATATCGTCGCCTTCCACCAGCACGCTGTAGATGGCGGTGATTTCTCCCTTTCCGTGGCGTCCGCAGCGCTCGGCGATGCGGGGCAGCCAGCTGAAGACGGAAGGGGTATAACCGCGGAATGTCGGGGGTTCGCCGATGGCCAGGCCGATCTCGCGCTGCGCCATCGCAAAACGGGTGATCGAGTCGACCACCAGCAACACCGACTTGCCCTGGTCGCGGAAATATTCGGCTACCGCGTGCGAGGCATGTACGGCATGCGTTCTCACCAGTGCAGGCTGGTCCGCCGTTGCGGCCATCACCACCGCGCGCCGCAGCCCCTCTTCCCCCAGCGATTCGCGGATGAAATCCCCGACCTCGCGCCCGCGCTCCCCCACCAGGCACAATACGATGGCATCGGCCTGGACGTGGCGCGCCAACATGCCCAGCAGGGTGCTTTTGCCCACGCCGCTGCCGGCGAACACGCCCATGCGCTGGCCACGGCCAAGCGTCAGCAGGCAGTCGATGGCCGCCACGCCGGTTTCAAGCACCTCGTCGATCCCCTGGCGATGCATCGGATTGATCGGGGCGGCGTGCAGCGGATAGCGGCCGGGCAGCGCAAGAGGGCCCTTTCCGTCCAGCGGGCGGCTGAACGCATCCACCACGCGCCCCAGCAGGGCATCGCCTACCGGTACGTCGAGCGGCCGGCCCGTGGCGCGGATCATGCTTCGGCCGGAAATGCCGCCCACGTCGCCATACGGCATCAGCAGCACATGCTCCTTGCTGAAACCAACCACCTCGCCCGGCACGATGGAACGTCCGTCGCCGGGCATGATTTCGCACAGTTCGCCGATGTTCGCATCGGGCCCCTGCGCTTCGATGACCAGGCCATTGAAAGCGACCACGTGACCCTGACGGCGGTACATCTCCGTCCGCGCGATGGCCGATTGAAGGCGGGCCTGCAGGTTCATGCGGCTCCTTGGGCGGAACGGTGTTCCGACAGGCCGGCCAACAGTGCGGTACGCAGCATGTCCAGGCGTACGTCGAGACCGCTGTCATAGCTGCCAAGCCGTGTGCGCAGACGGCATTGCCCGGGCAGCAGGCGACCGTCCACCTCGAAGCAGATTCCCTCATGGCCATCGAGCATCGCCGCATCCTGCCTGGATACCAGGACGGTCTCCACCGCGGCATCCACCTCCAGCATCGCGTGGCGTACCAGCGCAGGAATCAATGTGCCTGCGGCGTACCCTTCGCCCATCAAGCGGGCGACCGCACCGTAGGCGACTTCCACCGCGAGTTCCTCGGCTCGTGCCGCTTCCGCCCGGATGCATTCCTCGAGGTTGAAGGCCAGCGACTCGAAGGTCTTGCGAGCCTGTTCGTACTGCGCCTGGGCCCGGCTCAGTTCGAGCTCGCGCTCCTGTTGCCATGCAGCCGCCTGCGCCTGCGCCGTCTTCTGCGCCTGCGCCAGTCCTTCGGCCTGCCCTTTCTGGAACCCCCGCTCCACCGCCGCCCTGTAGTCGGCCTCCCGCCGCGCAGCGTCCTCTGCCGCCTGGTCGCGTCCGGCCTCCATGACAGGAGCGGGAGATGCCGACCATAGTGGCGCTGCCGTGATGGCATCGGCATCAATGCGGCGCATGTTCACCCCGCCCCTTCAATTCGCCAAGCAGGGCCCGCGCGGCTGCGCGCGTGGCCTCGCGCAACTGCGGCGGCATCGGGCCGCGGGCAGCGAGTGCCGCCTGCAGTTCACGCTGAAGACTGGCCGGCATCATGGCCAGCTGGAAATCATCGCTCCCCATGCCCTCGGCCTGCAGCACGCAGGCCAATGCCGCCGGCTCCAGATGATCGGACAGCGCCATCGTCTCCTGGCAGGAGGCTTCCCTGGTGGCATCGGCTACCGGCGCCGACGCGAGCACCGCCATTGCCATGGCACGACCATTCCAGCCACGCCGCACTACTTCATCCATCACCGGCGACAGCCGGCCGCGCATGGCAGCACCCAGATCCGCAAGGACGCGGGCGCGTACCCGGGGGTGCATGGCCGCCAGCACGATGGCTGCACGACGGACCGCTTCGGCATCCATCAATGCCTCTCCTCCCGCAGCCAGGCCTGCACCTGCAATGCCGCGCGCTCGCTTTCGTCCCGGCTCAGCAACAACGGCCTGGCCCGGCGGCGCCACATCAGCATCACGCCGGCGACCGTGCCCAGCAGGAATCCAGCCAGTACCCAGAGCAGGCCATTGTGCGTTGGCAGTGATGGCGCGACGGCAGCTTTCGCAGGCGTCATTCCTGCCGCGGCGGAAGGCGCCTCCACCGCCGTCGCAGGCACTTCGGCTGCATTGCCCATCTCGATGCTGTCGCCCCGCGAGGCATCCAGCCCCGCCGCCACCGACACCAGGCGCATGAGCCGCTCACGCTCGGCAGCTGCAACCCCGTTGGGTAGAACCACGGCCACCGAGATGCGCTCGATCGCGCCAGCTGCGCGCGTCACCTCTTCGCGCTCGGTGCCATGCGCATACTCGACCTGTTCATTGATCAGCGCCGCTTCGCCGGCGCCTTCCGCTGGCCTCCCTCCACTGCTGCTGCGGCGCACGACGATGCCCTGCGTCGTGCCCGGCAGCGCCACGGGCCTTTCAAGCGTCCGGTGTACCTTGTCGAAGTTCAGGCGCACGTCGACCGAGACGGAAGCGCGCTGCCCGTGCAGGGCTTCGGAAAGCAGCTGTTCGACCCGGGCCTGGATGCGCGCGGACATGTCCGCAGCCGCATCGGCACCATCACCCGCTGATCCAGCCTCGCCCTCGCCTGCGCCAGCAAGCTGGAGACCGGCCGGCCCCACCACCACCACGGAGGCCGGCGACAGCCCTTCCACCGCCGACGCGACCAGGTTGCGGATACCGGCCACCTGGCGCTTCGCCAGCTGCGTGCCGGGCTGCAGGGCCAGGGCTACCGAGGCCTTGGAACTGGCCTCTTCGCCGAGGAACGAACCTGCACGCCGGATGGACAGGTGCACACGTACGTTCTGCACGCCGGGAATGCTGGCGATGGTTCTTTCCAGTTCTCCCTGCAGCGCACGCTGGTAGTTGATGCGCTGCGCGAACTCGGTCACCCCGAATTCATTGTCGTCGAACAGTTCGTAGCCGACATGCCCCCCTTTGGGAATGCCGGCGGACACCAGGCGCATGCGTGTATCGAGCATCTTCTGGCCGTCCACCAGGATGCCTGTGCCGTTCTCCGAAAGGCTGTAGGGGACCTTCCATTCCCCGAGCGTGGCAGCGATCTCGGCGGCATCCGCCTCCGAGAGGTTGCCGAACAGCAGTTCCTGCCTTGGCGAAAAGACCAGCCACAGCGCCAGCGCCGTTGCCAGCGCGAGCAGCGCCACGCCAACGCTCAGGCCAATACGGGCATTACGGCTCATCGCCGCGAACGTGGCCTTGATGGAATTCAGTGCGGACATGGTCAGAGTTGCATCCGCGACAGTTCCTGGTACGCCTCGACGAGGCGATTGCGCACCTCCGCCAGCAGCATCAGCCGCATCCGTGCCTCCTCGAGCGAAATCATCACGTCATGGGTGGCGATCTCCTGCCCCGCAGCCGCCGCACGCACGGTCTGGTCGGCGCCTTTCAATGCCTCGTCGACGCCCTTGAGACCAAGCCCGACCGCGGAGGAAAAGTCCGCATGCGCAATCCGCGTCGATGCCTGCGCCTCCGCTGCGCCCATGCCCGCGCCCAGCGCGGTAATCGCTTCTATGCCCATCACTTTGTCCCGATCTCCATGGCCTTCAGTTCCATGCCACGCAAGGTGTTGAACGACCTGACGTTGGCCTCGTAGCCGCGGCTGGCGGAAAGCAGGGTCGTCATCTCCTGGACCATGTCCACGGCCGGGTAATGCACCTTGCCTTCGGCATCGGCCATCGGATGGCCCGGATCCAGCACCGACCGCGTCGCGGCCTGCAGCGGCTGCCCTTGCGGCCCCAGCACACTCGAGAAGCTCGCCCCCGCCGTTCCCAGGGAACGCGGATCGAGGGGCTGGTTGGCCAGGGCGACATTGCGGCTGGCCGCGTCCATGCGGGTCCGTTCGTTCTGCATGCCCGCCCTGCTGGCCTCCAGGATCGCATCAATGCTCATGCGCCATTCCTCCCGGTGATCGCCAGCCGCATCAGTCCGAAGTGACGCCCCAACGACTCGCTGAGCACCTGGTACTGCAGACCCGCAGCCACGGAATCAGCGACCAGCTCGTCCAGTCCGGGCCGTTCGGAGCCGACACGTTCGCTTATCAGGGACGATCCCGAGTCACGCACGGCGGCCAGCGCCTGCCGGCCGGCGGCCCCGTCCGGGCCGGCAGCCAGGGCTAACGCGGATGCCGCGGCGCTCTGGTCGAGCACGAAGAACGACGCCCCTGCCACGGAAGCATTGACGATGTTCCATCCGGCGACCTCCGCGCGCGTCCGGCTCATATCCAGCGCCGTGCGGACGGCGTCGACTGTCAGATCACTAGACATCACTCTCCCCTTATTGAATGAGCAGCTCGCCATCCAGCGCGCCAGCTGCCTTGATCGACTGAAGTACCGCGATGACGTCACGTGTCGTCAGCTTGATGGTCCGCAGCGCCGATACCAGCTCCGCCACGGTCGTGCCCTCGGCCACCGACACCACGGGAGCCACGCCCTCCTGCACATCGATGCGGCTTTCCGGTACCAGGACGCTGCGTACGTCGCTGCCCGGGCGCACCAGGAATCCATCCGGCTGCGAAACGCTGTAACGGGTGTTGACCTCCACGCGCAGGTCCCCATGGGTGATGCTCACGCTCCCGATGCGGATGCCGCCGCCGGCGACGACGGTGCCGGTGCGTTCGTTGACGACCACCCGCGAACGGCGCTCGCGGGCAAGGCGGATGTTCTCTATCCGGGCAATGCGCGCGACCAGGCCCGGGTCCTGCGCGTCGAACTTCACCGTCACCTTGCCTGCATGCTCGGCGGTGGCTTCGGCATCCGGCAGGGCATCGCGGATGGCCTGTGTCATGCGCTGGGCCAGGGTGAAGTCCGGCTCGTTGAGAAGAATGCTCAGCGACTGTCCGTCGCCGACCACGCCCAGGGGCGAGCTGCGCTCGACGGTGGCTCCGGCCGGAACCCAGCCGACGGTCGGGTGGTTCTTCTGCACGGACGCGGTGATGGCCTCGAACTGATAGCCGCCCACCGAAACCGCCCCCTGTGCGATCGCGTAGATCTGTCCATCCGGGCCACTGAGCGGTACCAGCATCAAGGTGCCGCCTACCAGGCTGCGGGCATCGCCGGACGAAGCGACCTGCACGTCCAGTTGCTGGCCCGGCTCGGCGAACGCCGGCAGCTTCGCCGTCACCAAGACGGCCGCCACGTTGCGGCTGGACAGATCGCCCAGGTCGACGTTGACGCCGAAGTTGCGCAGCGTATTGGATATGGACTGCAGCGTTGCCCGGTTGCGGGTCGAATCGCCGGAGCCGGACAGACCGAATACGAGCCCATAGCCGGTCAGCGGGTTGTCGCGTACGCCGGCGATGCGGGCGATGTCCTTGACCCGGACGTCGCTGGCTTCGCTGGCATGCGACAGGCCAGGCAGCAATGCCGCCAGCAGAAGAAGAAACGTCCTCACAGCAACCTCAGCCATTTCAGTGCGCGGTAGACAATGCTGGTGCGCTGGGACTCGCTCACCACGCCGGAACCGCTGAACTCGACGCGCGCGTTGGCGATGCGATGCGACCACAGGCTGTTGTCGGCCCGTATGTCTTCCGGGCGGACCAGCCCGCTGAGCGTGATCCGCTGGTCCTCGCCGTTGATGATCAGGGACTGCGCCCCCTCCACCGCCAGCGTGCCGTCCTGCAGCACCTCCAGCACCCGCACGGACAGCTGCGTGCGCAGCTCGCCGGCGCGCGAGGTCTCCGCTCCGCCGGCACTGGCTCCGCCCAGGCTGCCCGTGGCGCTGCCCTGGTATCCCGGGGTGGACGCGGAGGCGCCAAGGCGCAGATCGGATCTTGCGTCGGTATTGGCGCTGGACCGTGCCCGCGCGGCCTCCAGCACGTTGACGGTCAGGATGTCGCCGACACGATAGGCACGCCGGTCGGCGGCAATGCCGCGATAGGTCTCGGGGTTGATCAGGCTTTCCTGCGCGTGGCAGCTCCCTGCCCCGCCGGCCAGGGACGCGCCCAGCAACGCCGCGATGAGCAGCTCAGTTTTCAATCGTCACCTCGTTGCGGCCCGTTACCGCCGCCCTGATCCATTGCGTGCCCCCCTGCGGCAGCACCCTCACGCGCTCGCCCACGGCACCGTCATCCCGGGCCAGCGCGGCGGTACTCAGGGCGAGCCCCGCCCGGCGTACCTGCAGGGCGACCCGGGTATTGCGGGCGACGGCCGGCATCGGCCCGAGGTCGCGCGCCAATACGGGCTGGCCCGCGCGCACATCGCGCAGCAGGCGGTAGCCTCGCGGTACCGGCGCCAGGACATCCGCGGCGACGACCTCCTCGCCACCTTCAGCCGCGATATCGACGCGCCGGGTGACAGTCCGCAGATCGTCGCCGGCCTCCCCGCTGCGGTAGTCGTGCGCATAGACATGGACGTCGCGCCAGGCGCGCGTGGTGAACCACACCATGCGTGTCTGTGCGATTGCGCCATCGACCCGGAGGGTCACCGGCACCCCGACCCTGCTGCGCGGCCAGGCGCCGTCTACGTCGCCCGCCTCGATGCCGAGTTCCCCGTCCGCGACGACCGCCGATGCCATCGGCGTACCGGACGGGATGAACTGCCACTCCGCGGAGATGCCCTCGGCCCGCGACTGCAGGCGTTCCTGCGCGACCTCGATCAGACGCCCGGCGGGCACATGCGTCTCCGCCACCGACAGCGATGGCAGCAGTGCGAGCAGCATCAGCCATGCATTCCGCATCAAGCGCATCAGCGGCGCAGGTTGTTGATGGTTTCAAGCACCTGGTCGGATGCCTGGAGCACGCGCGCGTTGAGCTGGTAGGCGCGCTGTGCAAGCACCAGCCCCGTCATTTCATCGATCATGTCCACGTTCGCGGCCTCCAGATAATGCTGCTGGAGCCGCCCGCTGCCGCCCTCGCCGGCGACGGCCAGCACCGCTCCACCGCTGCGCGGGCCAGCGCGGTACAGGTTGTCGCCCGTCGATTCCAGCCCTTCCGTGGTGGTGAAGAGCGCCAGTTCGACGTTGCCGAGCACGGTGCGCTCCTCGCTACCTTCGAGCAGTGCGCTCAGTTCGCCGGCGGCGGAAACGAGGATGTCGCTCGCGCCCTGCGGCACCTGCAGCCCGGCGCTCAGGCGCATGCCATTGACGGCGGCAAGATACCCCTGGTCGTCCAGGTGGAACCGGCCGGAGCGGGTGTAGAAGCGGTTGCCATTGGCGTCCTCCAGCTCGAAGAAGCCATTGCCATCGATGGCCAGATCCAGCGGGCCGCGCGTTGGCTGCATGGCGCCGCTGGCGAACTCCTGCGATACCGACGCCACGCGCGTGCCGCCCCCATGGGAGACCGCCGTCAGCTGCGCGTCGCGCGACATCGGCGAGGACGCGACTTCGGCGAAGTTGACGCGGCTACGCTTGAAGCCCGGCGTCTGCATGTTGGCCACGTTGTTGGAGATGACGTCGATCTGCTCCTGCTGGCTGCGCAGGCCGGTGGACGAAATATAGAGTGCGTCGATCATGGTCAAACGTCCTTAGTTGTCGCCGATTCGGTTGATGCCCGCGTCCAGCGTGCGGTCGTAGATGGACACCACGCGCTGGACGGACTCCGCGTGACGGGTCAGTTCGATCAACTGCAACGTCTGCGCGGCCGCGTCCACGTTGGATTGCTCGGTGGCGCCCTGCTGCACCCGGCCGGACCAAGTCGCCAATGCGCCGTCATGCCGATAGCCGCCCTCGACGGCCTGCAGCCGGCCGGGGTCGACGGCCACGATCGTCAGTTGCGCCAGGCGCTGGTCGCCAGACCACACCACGCCCTGCTCGTCCACCCGGACTCCTTCATCAGGCAGCGGCAACGCCCCGGCATCGGTCATCACCCGGTCGCCGCCGCGCGTTGCCAGATAGCCCCCGGCATCGCGAACGAAACTGCCGGCGCGGGTCAGCAGGGGCTGGCCGCCGCGATCAATCACGAAGAAGCCTTCGCCACGCAGGGCCAGATCCAGAGGCCGCCCGGTCGACCTGAGCGGTCCGTCACCCAGGACGACCTGGCGGGACAGCCCCGCGCTGGCGCTGAAATCCGCTACCGCACGCACGCCCTGGTAGCCCGGCGTGTTGATGTTGGCCACGTTGTGGCTGACCGCATTGATTCCCTGGATGTCCGCGTTCAATGCCCGGGACAAGGCCTGGATCGTGTCGCTCATCGCGTATTCCTCAACTGGTGATCCCGACGGCGGCGAACGAGCGCACCACCGTATTGGACGGAACTTCGTTCAGGCCGACCACCGCCACATGCGGCAACGACCGCTGGATCAGGCCCCGCAATGGCCGCCGCAGCGCGGCCGGACACAGCAGGACAGGATTGAGGCTGCGCCCCATCATGGCCTCGGACTGGCGCGCCAGTTGCTTGATGAAGGCATCCAGCTGGGCAATGTCGGAAAACAATGCGCCGCGCCCCTCGGCATTGCGCTGCGCCCCCATCAAGGTCCGTTCCACGTCAGGCGCCAGGGTCAGGACGTTCAGGTCGCCCTTCGGATCGTTGAAGCGCTGGCAGATGCCGGGCCCCAGGCGTTCGCGCGCCTTCTCGGCCAGTTCCTCGGGGGCCTTGACCGCACGCCCCGCGTCCACCAGCACCTCGACGATGGCTTCCAGGTTGCGCACGCTCACCTGCTCGCGCAGCAGCAGCTGCAGCGTCTTCTGGACATCGGAATAGCTGAGGACATTGGGCACCAGCTCTTCCACCATCGGCCCGCAGCGCTCCTTCAGGCGCAGCAGCATGCGCTCGGTCTCGGCACGGGTCAGCAGCTCCGGTGCCTGCCGCTTGATCACCTCGTTCAGATGCGTGATCAGCACGGTATCCGGCTCCACGAGCGTGTAGCCCGCGCTGCGCGCCTGCGTCCGCTGCGCAGGGTCGATCCACTGCGCGGGCAGGCCATAGGCGGGGTCACGCGTGTCGACGCCCTCCAGCTGCGCGCGCGCCCCGCCCGGGTTGATCGCCAGGATCCGGTCCGGAATCAGGTTGCCCCGTCCGGCACGGCAGCCATGTATCCACAGCTCGTAGTCGTGCGGTCCAAGCTCGGACCGGATGCAGGTCTGGATCCGCGGCACGATGAACCCCAGGTCGGCGGCGACCTGGGTACGCATGTGATCGATTCGCTCCTGCAGATCGCCCAAGGGGCCGAGCAGCAACTGATGCACCACACCGCCCATGCGGATCTCGATGGGCTCTATCCGCAATGCCTGCTGCAGGGCCTCCTGCGGAGAGCCCGCCGCCACGCCCACTTCTTCCTGCGGGGCGGCGTCACCATCGGCTTCCTGTGTCGCGGCCTGGCGGAATGCGTACCACGCCAGCGCGAGCACCCCGGCCAGAACGACCAGCACCGGGAGCTTCGGGAAGTCCGGGAGCACCAGGATCACCAGCAATGCGAACGCCACCACCAGCAGTGCACGCGGACTCGAAAGAACCTGGCGCGGAATCTCGGTGCCGAGCCTGGCATCGGCCGCCGCGCGGGTGATGATGATGCCCGTGGCCACCGCGATCACCAGCGACGGGATCTGGGTGACGATGCCATCGCCCACCGTGAGCAGGGTGAAGCGCTGCACCGCTTCGGTCCAGGGCATGCCCATCTGGGCGATGCCGATGGCCAGGCCTCCGACGATATTGATCAGGATGATGACGATGCCGGCGATGGCATCGCCCTTGACGAACTTGGTGGCGCCGTCCATCGCGCCATAGAAGTTGGCCTCCTTCTCGATCATGGCGCGCCGGCGGCGGGCTTCGTGCTCGTCGATCAACCCCATGTTCATGTCGGCATCGATGCTCATCTGCTTGCCGGGCATGCTGTCCAGCGTGAACCGCGCTGCGACCTCGGCCACGCGCTGGGCACCGTTGGTCACCACCACGTACTGGACCACGACCAGGATCAGGAACACCACGATGCCCACCACGTAGTTCCCGCCGATCACGAACGAGCCGATGGCACCGATCACCCTGCCCGCATCCGCCCCTTCCAGGATCAGCCTGGTCGCCGAAACATTGAGCGCCAGCCGGAACATCGTCGCGATCAGCAACAGCGTCGGGAAAGTGGAGAAGTTCAGTGGCGATTCGGTGAAGAACGTCACCAGCAGGATCAACAGCGCCAGGCTGATGTTGATCACCAGCAGGAAGTCCAGCAGCGGCGAAGGCACCGGCACGAACAGCGCCATCAGGATGCCGACGATCAGCATGACCAGCGCCAGGTCGCGCTTGCCCGACCACAACAGGGACAGCATCGACCTCATGCAGCGCCCCTCATCGCATAGAGCCGGCGATAGATCGGACCCAGCTGTCCGTACAGGGACTCGGGCACCGGTGCGTCGATCTCGCACAACCGATACAGCGCACGCGCCAGCGGCGGCGCCGGAATCACCGCCACCCCCTTGCGCAGGGCGACGCTGCGTACCCTCGCGGCAAGGAAGCCTCGGCCTTTCGCCAGAACGATGGGCGCGCGCATGGTCCTGGGCCGGTACTGGAGTGCAACGGCGTAGTGCGTGGGGTTGGTCAGCACCACGTCCGCCTCGCCGATGCGCTGGATGGCCCGGCTCTTCTTGAGTAGTTCGCGGATGCTGCGTTTCTGCCGCGCCTTGACCTCGGGATCGCCGTCACGCTGCTTGTTCTCGTCCTTGAGCTCGCGACGGCTCATGCGCAACTGGCTCATGTGGTTGCGGCGTACGAACAGCAGGTCGGCCACCGCAACAAGCGCCAGTATGCCGATCACGTACAGCGACACCTTCCAGACCATGCCCAGCAGCAGTTCGGGCAGGCGGGACGACGGCGTGCCGGCGACGCGCTGGACGAACTCCGGCGCATGGCCGACCGCCGTCCAGCACAGGGCAGCCAACAGGCCGAGCTTGGCCAGCAGCTTGCCCAGCTCCCACAGGCCGCGCATCGAGAATACGCGCTTGACCGCGTTGCCCGGATGCATGCGTTTGAAGTCGGGCTTGATCGGATGCGCCGAGAAAACGGGACCGGTCTGCAGCACATTGGCCGCGATGGCCACCACCACCATCGCCAGCACCAAAGGGATCAGCTGCGGACCGAGCTTGCCGAGCAGTTGTCCAAGCCACGCGGCAAAGCCGGAACCCATATGGGGCCGCGCGCCCGCCATCGCGATCATCTGGCGCATCTGCGCGGCCATGGCCGTGGCCACGCCCGCAGAGAGCGCCACGAACGTCAGCACGAACACCAGCAGGCTCGCTACGCCCACCAGATCCGTGCTCCTGGCTACCTGACCCTGCCGCCGCGCCTGTTCCAGCCTGTGCTGGGTCGGCTTCTCGGTCTTGTCCTGGTCGCCCTGCGCCATCAGGGACCTCCCAGCACGGAAGGAACCTGTCCGGCTGCCTGGGTGAACAACCGTCCCGCAAGCATCGGCAGATAGGTCAAAGTCAGTGCCAGCAACCCCATGGCTACGGCGATCTTTACCGGCAGCGCCAGGAAATACATGTTGGCCTGGGGCATGGACCGCGATGCGTAGCCCACGCCCAGATCCACGCAGAACAGGCCAACGACAACCGGCGCCACCAGCATCAACCCGGCAACGAAGCCCGTTCCGAGCATCCGGAGGAAGGCGTCGGCGCTCAAGCGCACGCCTCCACCGCCAAGCGGAAGCCAGTGGATGCTGGCCGTCATGGCACGGAACAACAGCAGGTGCAGATCAAGCGCGAAGAACAACACGGTCATCGCCAGCATGAGCGCGTGACCCAGCAGCGATTCCGGCCCGGTATCGGCGGATGGATTGAACAGCGTGGCCGCTCCCAGGCCAGCCTGCATGTCCACCAGCCAGCCAGCCCCATGCAGCGCCGCCTTCGGCAAAAGGAAAGCAAGGCCGAAAACGGCCCCCACCAGCAGTTCGCCCAGCACTGCGAGCAGCAGCCATCCAGCGCCACCCGGGAGGGCACCCTGCACCGGCAGGGCGAGCACCGTCAGCCAGGCCAGCGCCAGCATGACGACGATGCGTACCGTCATCGGTGCCCATGCCAGCGGCGAGAACGCGGGCAGCACCGTTACCGGCAGGTAGCGCAGGCCGGCCAGCGCAAACAGGATCAGGAAGGATTGAAGCGCTTCCATCGCTCACAGGCCCGCGGCGAAGGAGAACAGGCGCTTGGCCAGTTCCACGGTGGTGGCGACCATCCAGCCCCCCAGCACCAGGCAAATCGCGCCGACGGCGATCAGCTTGGGAATGAAGGTGAGCGTCATCTCCTGCACCTGCGTGGCGACCTGGACCACCGAGATGATCAATCCAATCAGCAGCGTGGCGACCAGCACCGGCGCCGACACCTTGGCCGCCGCGATGAGCGTATCGGCCAGCAACTGCATCGCGATATCAGCGTCCATGCCAGAGCGCTTCAGCGTGACGAAGAGCGTGCCGTGACAAGAGACCGCAGCCGCCGCGCCAGCAGCGCCGGGTCCTGTTCATCGATGCCTGGCAATGCGTTGCGCGCCATCAACTCGGCGAACAACGCGGTGGACTCGGTTTCCCTGCCGTTCTCCTGCAGCCACAATGTTCTTGCGTAGCGGCCGCTGATGGTGCCTGGATCCAGTTTCAGCGCACGTGTCATGCTCGCTTCGCCTTCCGCTGTACGGCCCGTCAGCAGCGCGACGATGGCGATGCCGCCATGCGATTCGGCGAAGTTCCGGTCCAGCGCAAGCGCGCTGCGGTAGCTGGCTTCCGCCGCCACGACGTCTCCGCACAACAGTTGCGCCCACGCCAGGGCATGCCAGGTTCCGATATGGTCGGGCATGCAGGCGACGGCCCGCGCCAGTGTCTGTCCGGCATGCTGCAACTCGCCCTGCAGCATCTGTACTTGCCCCGATCCTGACAGCGCTCGCCCGGAATTCGGGAAGCGTGACAGTGCGCGGCTGAAATATTCCTGGGCGCGAACCGGTTGCCGATTGGCCAATGCCAACGATCCGGCGGTGATCAGAGCCTCGTGCTGGTCCGGGTCGACCGCCAGGCAGGCAGCGGCGTTGGCCTGCGCTCCTGCATCATCGCCGGCATCCAGAAGGCCGAGCGCCCTCAGGCCGAGAGCCTCCGGGTGCGACGGAATCACGTCAAGCACCTTCCCGAGCCACTGATCAGCCAAGGCCATGTTGCCCGCCATCAGTTCGATGCGGGCGTGGAGGATCTGGACCGCGGGCTCGCCCGGATGCCTGGCGTCTACATCGGAGAGAACGGCGCGGGCTTCGTCCAGGCGCCTTTGGCACAACATTGCGAAGGCAAGATCGTGTCCTGTGGCCAGGCTGTCATGGCCGCCCTCCCGCAATCGCACCAGGCGTTCTTCAGCCGCGCCATAGCGGCCTGCCGCCAGGTCCACCTGTGCCAGAAGGAACTGGACTCGAGGGCTCGATTGCGAGGACGGCGGCAGTCCATGCAACACCCGTACCGCTTCCGAAGGATCGCCCGCACGCAGGTGCAACTCAGCCAGATCCGCCGCCAACTCAACGTTCGATGGGTCTACGGCCAAGTACTGCGTCAATCGATCTATCGACAACATGGCACTTCCATGAGCGCTGCTCACGCTTGATGCGCAGCAGCCAGGCAACAATCCATGATCCCCATCGAACTACGCGTCGCTGGAAACGCCTCCGCGACATGAGCGCGTCTGCATCCCTTGCGTATCTCGTTGTGCATCCCCTTTGAAAATTTAAACCAAGCGACGACCATGCTGTCAATAGCCGGAGATCGCTATTTCAGCGATGCCAGCATGGAAACGAACTCATCATCGCCGACATCGCCTCGTGCGGCCAACGCCTCTTCCACCCCCTCCAAGAGTGGACGCCACTCGGGGTGTTCACGCAACTCGGGGCCGAACTCCCACACCAGTACCGCGCGGATGAACCTCATGCGCGCCTGCCGTACAGCCGTCGGATCCTCGACATCCACCTCGCGGGCCAGTCCTGCCAGTTGCCTGCGCAACACAGCCAGGGCAGGTCCCCCACGGTGAGCTACCTCACCTTTGCTCACGGAGTCGATCCTGGCCGTCGTGGCAACCATGCCTGTTCTTGAAGTGACATCCCGCCGGATCGCGGAGATCAGCGCAGCCGTCGAAGTCAGGCGATCGAGTTCCACAAAGGCCCCTCAGTTGTAACGACTGTAGTTGGACAACAGCATGGGAGCCACTGCCAAGCTGGCAACACCCTCGCTCTCCTGCGCCCCCGGCGGAGCTACAGCCCCAATTCCACTGTCGTCGATCAGCCGTCGCATGTCCTGCGCCAATGCAGGAATCGCCTGGGGCTGCCCCAGGCCCCGCTGCAGCGAAGCCAATGCATCGGCCGGCCGCTCCTCGGCCAAGGCGCACAGCCCTTCCGCATAGCAGGCAATGGCCGGATCATCCGAGCGGACCTGTCGAAATTCATGAGCCGCCGCGGCAGCGTCCCCCTTCACCAGCATCAACTGCCCAAGCTGGAAGTGCGCCATCGCGAACTCCGGCGCCAACTCCACGGCACGCTTGAAACCCTGCTCGGCCCGATCCATCAGGCCGGTCTGGGCATGCTGTGCCGCGAGCAGATAGTGCGCCAGGGGGTTCCCGGGGCTGCGGCCAGTCAACACTTTCAACAGCACCACCGCATCGGCATCGCGCGCACCGTTGATCGCATCAAGCGACAGATGGAGCAGTTCATCATCGTCCAGCGCTTCGTATTCCATCGTGCCCATCCCAATGAGGTATCACCCGCAACACCGCGGGCGCATAAACAGGGAATCCCCTGAAGCTGGCCGCAGTTTAGCCCAGGCACCTCACAAGCTGGCGTTGCTGCGGCCGTGCCCGTCTGCTGGAACACGGGCACCGAGGCAGACGTACACGCGCAGTCTTGCAACTTCAGCTCAAGTAGGAATTCCAAATTCATCCGGCGAAGCAAAGAAAATCCGGCCTCCTGCAATTCCCAACCCTAATGATCAAGTACTGCCCTGCATATCTCTTGACAGAGCATCTTTATCCCACCTGCGCCAAAAGACATCCTTGCGTGGTTTACGACATCACTTCTTAGGCCAAACCGGCGGAACTATCTCTCTGGCCGAAAACTTCGTCCGATTTCTTCTGACCTCTGAGGCAAGGCTTTCCACATAAGAGATGTTCCTTTTAACCTCACTCACTTCTTCGCTTGTCAGTCGAATGCTGACATCAACCTCAACAACCCCTCCAATCAACGTCGTCAGGGTCCAGCCACCTCCTTCATCAAAGAGAACATATGACCATCTCTTTTCCGCAATAACACTCATGACTCTTTCCTCAACCTTCGTAATGCGTCGGGAATGCTCGTTTCGGAGTGCCGCCCTATGGAAATCTGATCAATAACCGCTTCAGAATATCCAGTCGGGAGCTTTCCTCCCGGCATCCAAAGATCATTGGCGCCAGTCTCGTTACCGCTCGGCATCCGCAAGTTCAAGCCTCGCGAGTCGCTTACGTCAATTCTTACAAATTCTCGACCCTGCCAATCGCCCGGATTGATGCCGAGCTCCTTCTCAATCAGAGCAAGATCCCCGTTGCTCTTGAGAAGGATGTCATTGATTTGACTTGATGGCATAACGAACTGGCCCTGCACGACCCAGCGCATCCCTTCCCCAGTAATCCAACGCTCCTTTTGGCGTCAGGTAAGACGCACCTGTGTCGAATTGGAAAGATAGCCATCAATGTATCCCGACGACAAACAGGTCGTTGGGTCAGGGCGTGCTCCGCGTGGGAGTGTAGCAATTTCATCAGAGGATCTGTTTGCAACTATTTCAAATCAAATTCTCCAGTCCAATCGACAAACGGCTCCCTCTTAATGACCGTTTCAAATTTAAAGGGAAGGAGGTCGTTGGGGGCTTGGATATCGCGAAGCCAGGAGTCTTTAGCGAGAGCGTCCAGCTGATCTAGGGACGCTTGCTTCCAGTCTCTATTCAACGAGTACCAACGATCATTCAGGTAGATGCCCATTGCCGTTTCGCCCTTTCCGGTTACCGATCCTTGAAACCTGTGACCTAGCCGACTTGTGAAGGCTGCATAGAAATGCAGCTCATCGATTGACCCGACTAGATCATCAATGTTCGTCAGTGGCTCGAAGACTTCTGTCTCCGGGTCATATCGCCACACGGGAAACGCCAAAAGGTCGTTTATGTCAATTTCTTTCTTTGGGGCTTTCATGGGCTTCTCACTTAATCAGTCCGTTTTCCAGCAGCAGTTGCCGAGCAGCGACTTGCTCTGCCCTGGGAGCAACAACAATGTACCTGCCCTCGCCCCCAATCGGGTTCATTCGGGTGGGGTTACGCAACAATGTGGCAATAGCCGGATCGCTCGTGCTTACAACCTGAAATGGAATGTTATCGACTCCGGCCGTGTTGAACGCAATCAACCTCCGGTTATCCAAGGTGAATGGAACCCCATCCCTGAAAACGACGCGAATTGGGCTATCGCCGATCAGATCAGGCGACTTCCCAGCCAGCAGCTCGGCAATCGTGTCATTGATCGTCCCTCCAGTGCTGAAGTTCGGGCTTGCGAGATGCTGACCAAATCGAATCTGCTGGGGATTGCCCCTGTAGAGACCAGGAATCAGGTCGCCTGCACGACTCAAGTCAACAAAGTGTTCAGCATCTTTTGCAACCTTCTCCTGAGCTGCGACCCACCGGGCCCGGGTCGCCGCAACCACCTCCACCTTTTCGGCCGTTCCTATGCCGGAAGCCAGTCTAGCCGACCTGGCGGCGGACATGGCTCCGCTCCCGCCCCCGACAAATAGTCCGGCCACACCAAAGGCGATCGCACCGGCCTGCTCCACCGAGCCGTTCAGCTCGAACGGCTCCCACACCTTGGTGCCCGTCGCCCAGCGCATGAGTTGCTGGCCCGGGGCCATCTGCAGCGATCCCGCGATTCCATTCACCGCCCCCTTGAAACCACCCCACACGAACCGGCCCATCGCCTGGAGGTCGCGCAGATCATTGCGCTCCCACATGACCTGCCTTGGGGCCGGCCCTGCCAACGCCCTGGCGTAGTCGTCCGGGCGGTTCTTCTGCATCCACCCGGTATTGGTCTGGTAGAACGTCCCGTGCGCCTGCTCGACCGTCGCCCCCACCGGAATCTTCGCGTACAGCGGGCTGCTGCCTACCCAGGCGTTTAGCCCTTCACCGCTTTCTTGAGGCGTCTGATTGTCTGGGATTCCCCCAAAGTTCACTCTGCCCCGGAATTCCGGGGATTCCGTAGATAAAGTCCACTCTGCCCCCAATTTTCGCTGCCGTTGCCCCTGCAGTGAACACCGTGGCGACCACGGCCACCACCACTATGATGACCATGCCCAGCATGCCACCACCACTCTCGCTCGATGGCTGTCGCTTTCCCAAGTAGTCCAACGCTCCTTTTGGCGTCAGGTAAGATGCAACTGTGCCGAATTGTGAAGGATGGCTGTCAATGTATCCCGACGACAAATAGGTCGTTGGATCAGGGCGTGTTCCACGTTGGGGTGCCGCAATTTCATCAAGGGATCTGTTTGCAACTATTCAGCGGCGAAGAAGTGCTACACGTCACCATCAGTTAGGTGCATGCCTGCCAGCAACTCCCTTGGCCCACTCAGGCCGATAGCCATATTCTCGCTTGGTTCCGCATCCGGATCTGGCTCAATTAGGGGCATGGTAGTCAATCTCCATTCACCAGATAGCTCCGGTGAGCGTAGGGGCCATCTCACTTGACTCACCTCGCCGGCAATGACTCGCACTACTGCCAAGAAATCTTGCCGACCAGGAACGAAGAAAACATCGACCACCTCGAATTGATTATGCATTCCGATCACCGCCCCTTCTCAAATGCTTCTTGAAGCAGCCTCTGCCACTCAACCTCGGCTGCCTGAAAATGTTGGATCTCATCGGGCGACCACCCTCTGGCTTGAGCAAGATTGCCGAGCCTCTGCTGCGCCTGAATCTCAAATTCAATGCCTTGAATGTGCCCACCAACTGCCGGGTTACTGGAAGGGAAACCTGCTCGCTTGTATTGACCATAGTGTAGAAGCTCTTCCAACACCATGCTGCGGGTAGGATTACTCGGCAAGATCAGAGTTCCCGGTGCACCCTCTCGAGGCCAGTAGGCCGCTCTTGCACCAATGCTATCAAGCAGTCGCTCAGCTTCTGGGCCCCTCATTACACCCACACCTTGCCGCTGCGCTGCCTCTAATACACGCTCCAGCTTCTGCGCATCGTACAGCTCACCGACGACGTTCCCTCTATTCAACAGGACTGTGCCATTGACACTAGCGGCGTCAACGCCGTTTGCAACTCTCTCTTGGGCAGCCACCCATCGCGCCCGGCTCGCCGCAATCACCTCCACCTTTTCGGCCGTTCCTATGCCGGAAGCCAGTCTAGCCGACCTGGCGGCGGACATGGCTCCGCTCCCGCCCCCGACAAATAGTCCGGCCACACCAAAGGCGATCGCACCGGCCTGCTCCACCGAGCCGTTCAGCTCGAACGGCTCCCACACCTTGGTGCCCGTCGCCCAGCGCATGAGTTGCTGGCCCGGGGCCATCTGCAGCGATCCCGCGATTCCATTCACCGCCCCCTTGAAACCACCCCACACGAACCGGCCCATCGCCTGGAGGTCGCGCAGATCATTGCGCTCCCACATGACCTGCCTTGGGGCCGGCCCTGCCAACGCCCTGGCGTAGTCGTCCGGGCGGTTCTTCTGCATCCACCCGGTATTGGTCTGGTAGAACGTCCCGTGCGCCTGCTCGACCGTCGCCCCCACCGGAATCTTCGCGTACAGCGGGCTGCTGCCTACCCAGGCGTTGTAGTCCTGCCGCCACTGCCATTCGGCCCAGGCGGCATCGGTCCTGCTCACGTCCGGGTAGACATGGACGGTATCCAGCGTTACTGGCGCCGCCGACACCAATCCTTCCCGGGAACGCGCGTTCCACAGCGCTGACACATGTGCTTCCTGCGCCCACCGGCCGTAGTTGCCTACCGCTGCATTGGCGAGAAGGTTGCCGAATGCGTCCGCCATCATCTGGCCGGCATCGGGACGGCTCATGCCGAAGGCATCACGCACGCCGAGATTGATCGCCCCACCCCCGACACTGCCCAGCAGGCTCATCTGTGCCTGTCCGGCCGACGTGGTCAGGTCGATATCCAGCCGGCTGCCCACGGCGCGTACGGCCGAGGCCGACAAGCCTGCCGACACCGCAGATGCCGCGACGTTCCGCCAACTGAAGTGGGTGCCCGCCCCTACCAGGGTATTGGCGGCCACCGAGGTCGCATTGGCGGCCACGGCGCTGACTGCCCCCTGCGTGAACCGGCTTCCCTCCCTGATGCCGTCGGCGACCTTGCCTACGACGCCCGTTGCACCGAGGCCTGCCGTCAACCCGGCCGCAATGCCACTGGCGGCGGCACCGCGCAGGCTGAAGTGGTCCACCACGCCCAGCTGTTTGCCGACCACCTGGCTGGCGACGCTGCCCATGAAACCGCCGGCCATGGCCGCGCCAACCGCGACCCCGGCCCCCATCGTAGCGCCACCGCCGGCAAGCGCCGCCGCCCCCAGGCCCCACAACGATTGCCCGGCGGCACCCATCGCGGCGGCGGCGGCACCTGCGGTAAACACGGTCACCACCACCGCGACGGCCACCATCAGGATCGCGGCTACCGCGTTGCAATGCTGCTTCGGCGGCGGAACGATGTAGGGCAAACCCGGCGAGGTATTGCCGATGGCCTCGCTCGGATTGAACGGCTTGAAGGTACTGGCATCGTTGGCGGTGACCTTTACCTCCGGCACGCGCAGCCGCGTGCCGGCAGCGAGCTGGTCATCGCCGATCGAGTTGGCCTCGGCCAGTACATACCAGAGGTTGGCATTGCCATATACGCGCTGGGCGATGCCACGCAGCGTATCGCCGGCCTGCACGGTGATCATCGTGCTGCCCGCCTCGCTGGTGTTGTAGGCGGTCAGCTTGCCGATGACGTCGAACTCGCCGTTGTACTTGCCCGACGCGATCTGCTGCCCATTTACATACGCATAGCGCTGCGTCTGATCGACCTGTTCGATGGTCTGGTTGAAGCGCCCGCCACTGACCAGCGTACCTTCGAGCCGGCGAAGGACATTGCCTTCTCCGTCATAGGAGAAATAGCGGATGCGGTCGTCGAGCGTCCCCAGATTGCTGGCCAGCGGCGTCTGCTCGCGCACTGCCGTGCGGCGCCCCCAGGCATCGTACGTGCTCAGGCTGCTCGATGCACGGAAGTTGCCGTTGCTGCTGCTTCCGTACACCTGTTTTTCCAGGTAGCTGTCGCGCCCTTCGTACTGGAATACATACCGGTGCACGAAGCCGACAGGATCCTGCGCCGTTGCGCCACTGCCCACTTCATGGCGGGCCGCATGGTAGCTATAGCCGCGCAGGCGACCCGCCGCGTCATAACCGTAGGCGCCGTAATCGACCTTGCCGATCAGCGACAGGCCTTCGCCCTCGGCCCACTCGCCATATCCGGTGCCGTTGAGCGAACGCCCGAAACTGGACTGCGAAAGAAGTCTGCCGTCGGCATCATAGACGGTGCTGTCCAGGTGCTTCATGACGCCGGACTCGTCGTACTGGCGATGTTTGCCCTGGCGACCTGCAGCGTCATAGCTGAATGTCTCCCCGAGCAACAACTGGGTGCCGCCCACGGGCCGCGCCTGGAAGACGGCGATGCGCTGCCCCCGCTCGTCGTACTGCGTCAGCTCCTCCTGGACGTTGGCGCCATCGAGGAAGCGACGCCGTACGGCGCGGCCGCCCGCGTCGTAGTCGAGCGCGAAGCTGGTATCTTCACTGGCGAGCACCACTTCGCCGTTTTCCAGCTTCCCGTTGACTACGGTGACGCGATTCTCCGCATCGTAGGCGTACCAGTAGGTCTGCGGCGTACTTATCGTGGAGGTATCGCGCTCGAGCTGCTGGAAACTCCACTCGAACTTGTCCAGCCAAAGCTCGTGATTGGTCTGCTTGTTGGCGGCCCCGCCGATGGCCATGTATGCGGCGCCTGGCGGCACCTGCATGGTGATCGATGACTTGTGCCAGTTGCCGTTGGAGCCGCTGTTGACGATGTTGCCGACGTCCCAGCCGAGCAGCGTTCCATTGGAGTCGTACCAATGCAGCACCACGGCACCGGAAGCATCCCCTGCGCTCGAGGCGCCCTGCTGCACCATGCAGCTGGCGGTGACGGTCTGGCCCACGCGCACTGGAACACGCTGCGTATTGACGATGCTCGCCGTGGCATGCCCGGTGAACTTGGCCGACCAGCTCCCCGAGTAGGCATCCCCGCCCTGCACGATCGAGAATCCATTGCCCTTGTCCCAGCCCGTATCGCCGCGCTCAAAATCACTGTTGAAGGCCTGGGGCGCCTGCACAGGCTGATTCACATGCAGGATCATATAGATATCGCTGACTTCTCCGTCGGTCGTGCGCACGGGAACGTACAGGTAAACGGCGCTGGTCGTCGTGGGAGTACCGCTGAACGTTCCCGTAGCCTTGTCGAACTGCAACCAGCTCGGCAGCGAGCCGGTGGAGTTCTGCCCCCTTGGCGTGAGATAGACAAGCGGCCCGCCGTCGGGGTCGACCCTGAGGTTGGCAGGCAACTGGAAGGACCATGGCTGCCCCAGCGTGAGTCGTGGCACCTCGAGCACCGCAGGCCCTGCCACGGGTGCGTTGTATATCCCCTCGGCAACCGTCAGGACGAAATAGCCTGCAGCACCACCGGCCATCACCCTGATCAGGTAGGTGCCTGGCTGAAGGGGACAGCCGCTGACCTTGCCGCTCGATGGGTCGAACACCAGACCGTTGGACGCGGAGTTCAACGAGTACTCGCCTGCCGCGAGAGAGCTGAAAGCCGGCGACAGGTTCCTGGCCAATGGATCCTGCTGGAACCCGGTGTCCAACCGTGCGATCTGCGCCTGGAATACCAGCGCCTGGGTGCCGTTGGTACCAAATGCGCCTGTTGGTGGGGTGTACTCGAATGCCTTGCCCACCTGCGCCGACTGGTCCTGCAGACCGCCGTGGTAGGTGCCGGCAGAGGCAGGGTATGCATCTGCGGCGAACCGAACCACGCCACTGCTTACAACACCGCTGCTGTCCACCACGAAGATCGTGTGTTCGCTGACACTGCCATTTGTGATGGTCCCGGTAAACGTCCGCGTCGCCGGGTCGAAGGTCACGCCGCTCGGAAGTGCCGACTGCATGTACATCGCGACGACGTCGGCAGGGTTTCCACGCAGGAACGAATCAGGGATCGTGAATGAGAATGCCTGCCCTGCGGTATAGACGATCCTTACATCCTGCGCGAGGCGGGAAACTGTAGTGTCGGTCGAACGTTCGACACCGACCGTATCCCGCCACAAAGGGAGGGACGACGCGCCTTTGCTCAGCATTTTCGCCAGATCGAGACCATCGCGAGTCGTCACAGGAAGCGCGGAGTTGGGCGCTTCGTTGTCAACCGTAACCAGGACAAGCTTGGTCGCGGCATTCCCGTTTGCATCGCGTGCAGTTATCTCGACGATGAAGTGATCTGAAACGCCTGGCGCAATTCCACCCAGCGTCATGTTCGCCGCATCGAACTGCAGCCACGAAGGAAGCGCAACGCTGTAACTCTGACTGAATGTCGGCTCGGTGTAGCTACCTCCCCCCAGGTACCCACTTGGCCTGTAGTTCACGCCGATCAGCCTGGCTTCGTAGGTCATCGAAAGGCCGGCGCGGTGGTCGAACAGATCCTGCGGAAGCTGGACCTGGAAGGAACTGTTTACAGCCAGCACCTGCTGTGGCACAGCCTTGGCCGCGACGATCGCCGATGACGTATCAAGAATGATGCCAACCCGTACGCCCTGACCTCTGGAGTACACATCGAAACCAATCGTCCAGCGCCCCGCCCCAAGCGCGCTGTTGGTTGAACCCTGAAGTGGTGGGGTTCCGCTCAAGGTCCGGGTGCTGGAATCCCAGCTTAGCCAGTTGGGGCCCCAGCTCAGGTACACCTGCTCGATCTCATCACCTTCCAGATCGGAGAAAAGCGACGAATCGATCTGCATGCTCCACGGCACGCCCGGTTGCACGGCAAACACGACATCGCCAATCCACTGCGGCGGTTGATTGAACTCCACGGTCAGGGTGGCCAAAGCGACATTTCCCGTCGGGCTGGTCGCCTGGATCAAGAGGTCAATTGCATTGACCCCGGCCGGCAACGCCTTCCAGTCGAATTTCACCTGGCCATCAACCAGGTGTACCCATGACGGCAGCGGCCCGCCGCTGCCGGCCTTCAACTCGAAGGTCAGCTCAGATTCATGGGGATACTCGAAAAGGTATCCGTTGCTGGCGATGGTAAAACCGTCGTCTCCGTACGCAACCACGCTGGACCTGTCGCTCCCTTGCAGGTAGTTGTCTTCGACGCAGCGGAACATGAACGAGATCACATCGAACTGATTGTCCATGTTCGACGCGCGCAGGTGCAGCTCCACCCATTCCTCACGCGGGGGCGTACCGCTCAACGTGCGTGTCGCCGCGTCAAAGCTCAACCAGTCCGGGAGGTCGAGTACTTCCAGGTACACCGCATCGCCATCACGGTCGGTGATCGAGGAGGCCGGTATCTGGTAGGACCAGAAATGCCCGACATAAGCGTTTGGCGGGCTGAACCATTCCAGCTTGGGCGCGTTGTTCTCGACGACATTTATGTCCGGCGACGTGGGGTCGTAGCCGTTATAGGTCTGTACGCGTACGCGGTTGCCATTCGCGTCATAGTCGTAGCGCACGTCCACCAGGCGCCGGTCGGCGATCTGGTCGTGCTGGGTGACACGGGTCATCCGGTTCTGCAGGTCGTACCGGATCTCGGTCCGCAGATGCAGCACCTGGCCGTTGGCATCGACGGTATACGACTCCTCGGCGGTACGGTTGCCCGATGCATCGTACTCATACCGATACCAGTTGTTCCCCTCTGTCATCTGCCGGAGCTTTCCACCGGGGAAGTAGGTCATCGTGCGGGAGGGGTCGTTCAACAGGACCGGCTCCGGGAAATCAAGCTCGACATCGCCCCGGTTCAACCCGTACTCCATCCATTGCGCCTGCGTCCAGTACATCGCCAGCGGGGTGCTGTATTGCCGTGCGGCCTGCGTCCAGTCGCTGCTCTGGGCGATCAGCTGTCCGGTTTGTTCGTGGTAGACGTAGTCGTAGTCGAAGCCGCTCAGGTCGTTATGATCGATGACACGGCCGAAATAGTCGTAGTCCCAGGTCTGCTCGTCCAGGCGCACGGTTTCGCCTTCACCATCGATCCGCGTACGTACCGAGCCGGAGCTCGGCTTCACCGTGAGCGTCTGATAGGCGACATTGCCGTCCGGATCGCGCGCGGAGATGGAAACCATGACGGTCGCGCCATCCGGCGCAGTTCCCGCAATCGTTCCTGTCAACGGTTCGAAGGTGAGCCATGATTCCGACGTTGCGGCCGGGCCAAGCACGATGGTGTCCACCTCCGGCAGGCTTTGGCGGGTCTCCGCGTCATATACGTAGCGGATCACGGAAACGGTCGCCTCGTACGTCAGCGCCTGCCCCTGCGGATCCACGAAGGAACCATATGGCAGCGTATAGCTGAAGCCCTGCCCGACTGCCGGGCTGAGTACCGGGAACCCCTGCGTGGCATAGGGCCGACCGGCGTAGGACGCATCCCAGGTTGCCTGGCTGACCACCAGCGCCGTCGTGTAAGCAGATGCCACCGCGCCGGTGCTGCTGGAGCCCTTGAAGGTAATGCGATAGCTGCCCTCCTGCGCGAGCACGCCTTGCAGCGTGCGCGTTGCAGCATTCCAGACCATTCCGTTGACGGGGACGTAACCGTTGGCGCCATCGTAGCGTTCCACCAGCACGCTGATCGCTGGCGACTCGCCGTTCGGCACGGTGAACGCGCCAGCCGGCAACAGCAACGAGAGCGTCTGGCCGTCTACCAGTACGGTCTGTCCAACCAGCCCTCCGGCATAGACCGGCTGCGCTCCGCCGACCAGGGCGCCGTCGGCCAGGCCATTGGTTTCGCGGACCTTGTTGCCCTGCAGGTCGTACGCGTACTCCATCGCGAGACCGGCGGACGTGCGGCTGCGCAGTACCAGGCCGCGACTGTCGTACTCATAACTGGCAGCATTGCCCAGTGCATCGGTGACGCGCAGGCGATCGCCGTTCTGATTCAGGAGATAGGTTTCGCGATAGTTCCGCGTGCGCGTCGAACCCGAAGCATTCGCCAGAAAATCCCCAACGGCGACCACACGCCCGCCCAGGTCGTACTCGCGGAACGTGATGTAGCCCAGCGCATCGCGCGTCAGAACCCGCTGGTCGAACGCATCGTAGGCGTACGAAGTGACGTTTCGGTAAGCGTCCTCGCTTTCGACCAGGCGACCCGATGCGTCGTAGTGGTTACGTCGGATATTGCCATTGCCATCCCGTGTGCCCAGCAGGTTGCCGGCGGCATCGTAGAACCAGGAATACACCGGGCGTTCGCGCGTGGTCGTGCCATCTGCATGCAGCACCGCTACGTCGGGGCGCTCTTCCCTGACCAGCTGGTTGAGCTCGTTGTACTGGCGGGTCGTCCGGCCGCCTCGCGCGTCGACGATGGACAGAACATTGCCCCACCGGTCGTAGCGAATCCGCGTTGCTTCGTGGTAATAGTTCTCGGATTCGTGCCGGTAGATCTGACGTCCAAGGCGGTCGTACTCGAAACTCGTGTAGTCATAGGACGCCCAGCTGCCATTCCAGGATAGCCGGCTTTCGCTGGAGCGAATCCCCGCCATGTCGTACTGATAAACCTCCCAGCCACGGCCGTTGGCGTTGGTGCGCACGAGATTGCCGTTCTCATCGTACTCGTACTGCGCGGCGAACCCGCTGGTCGAAAGCTCCAGATCGACGCGGTTGTCCTTTGCGATTATTTCGCCGAAGCCGTTGTAGCGCACCTGCGTCGCGGTATCGACGTGCGTGTCCAGCAGGCTGCCATCGGCGGCATGGATATCCCGCGATACGACCGAGATGATCTGCCTGCCCGCAGGGTCGTACTGCGCCTTGTTGACGACGACGGACCAGGTGCCGTTGCCATTGTCCAGGCGCGAACGGTCCTCCAGAAGGTTATCGGCCGCGTCATAGTGCTTGGTATGCACGGTGCCGAGCGCATCCCGTTCCCATACCAGGCGCCCCTGCCCGTCGTACCGGCTCTGCTGAACAAGATCGTAAGCCGATGTCTGTGGCTGCGTTTGTCCAATGCCCCAGCCATTGGCGTAGCGGCGCAGCTCGACCACATTCCCGAAGGCATCATATGCCAACGTGGAATAAGGCGAGGTACTCCGATAGAGCGCAGCGCTGCCCAACCCCAGGACGGTGTCGTTCTGCAGCATTCCGGCGTGATTGCTTACAAGCGCGTCGCGCGCGGATTCCTTCACGGACACCGTGCGGCCAAGGGCGTCGTAGGCCGTCTCGGTCGCCCGCCCGTCCACCACGAGCCTCAGGACGTGCCCTTCGTTGTCGTACTCGCTGCTGGTGACGACATCACGCACGCCGGCATTACCGTCGGCGTCCTGGTAATGGCGGGCAATGGTATCCGATGTCTTGCGTCCAAGCGCGTCGTAGCCATAGCGGTAGACCCGGTCGTGGCCCGTGATCGCGTCGCCGGATGCGGGCAATGCCGGGCGCTCATCCGTAGAGTAGCGGTCAAGCGCCCAGGGGACTTTGCCGTAGGAATTTTCCTGCGAATGGAGTGGCAGCGCACGTGCGTACTCGGTTTTCGTGCTGAGCCGCCCGTAGGCATCGTACGTCATGGCAGTGACGTAGCCCTCCGCGTCCAGCATCAGGTCCTGGCGGCCCGCGGAATCGTAGTAGTAGTACGTGTGCGCCCACGTTTCGGCCACGGCCTCTGACTGAGGCGTGACGATCCTCGCCGTGTGCACCAGCTGACCATAGGCGTCATACTCTGAGTAGACCGGGTAGCCATACCTGCCATGCATGACGGCGACCTTGTTGCCACGCGTGTCGTAGCTGGTGGTGATCACCCGGTCCTGCTGGTCATCGGGGCTGAGCAGGTCGTAGACCGCATCGGCATCGGGCGCTTCGCCGATGGGCCACTCGATACGATTGGCGTATCGACGTATCTCGCACTGCTCACCGAATGCTGTATAGGCGTACCCGGTGACGTAGCCTTCCTGGTCGATCTCGTAAGCAATCCGGCCGGCACTGTCGTAGCTCTTGTAGCTGTACAGTCCCCGCGCATCTTTCTGCGCGACAGCGCGTCCCAGCGCGTCGTACGTGATCTCAATGCTGACCGGGCCGTCGCCCTGGCCGATTACGCCGGTGGCGTGATCCACCTTTCCGGCATCGGCAAAGAGAGTCGCGGTCTGATGACCGCGATTATCGTACGAATAGTGGACCACGCGCGGCGCGGCGCCATCGGCGTCCTCGCTGCGGACAACCACGTTGCCGAGCGCATCGTACTGCAGGCGTGTGACGATTGAGCGGTAGTCCGTGCTTGAAACGCCTGCCATTCCGACCGAGGCCACATCGACCTTGGGACTGAACTCGGCGACCCGGCGGCCGGCGTCATCGTACTGGTAGGTCCAGACATGCCCGTCACGGTTGCTGTAGGACGTCAGAAGGCCCGTGGCGTCATAGCCGAAGCTCTCGACGCCCCCCGCCGCATTGATTGTTTCCGTCATTCTGCCGGCGGTGTCGTAGTGCATCTGGTTGCGATGCACATCCGTTTCGTTGAGAACCGCTGCCACGAACGCCGCCTCATCGAAGGACACCATGTCCATGCGAACGCCGTAGCTGATCGATTCGATCTTGTCGCCGACCGCGTTGAAGCGTTGTTCGCTGATGGCACCGTCGGCTGCCAGCGTGAAGCGAAGCCTGCCAACCGCATCGTAGGCGTACCGGGTTGTCCGGTCCCCGCCCTCAAGAACACCGGCGCAATCCAGATCGCGCTCGAGCCATTTGTCAGCAAAAACAAGCGAGTAGTTCAGCTCATCCTCATCCGGTTCAAATGAATCCTCCGGTGCGTAGTACTCCATCGCGGTCGATGCATACCGCACCACGGCGACGACACGTCCCGATGCGTCGTAGCGCATCTGCTGGACGATCGCGCCATCTGGATCTTGACCACCGGAATTGCCTCCGTTGCCCCACCCCCTGTCTGCCTCGATATAGTCGGCGTGATTCCTGGTCAGGGTGTAAGCGAGCCTGCCTGCGCCGTCATATGCCATGGACTGCTGACGATCCGAACCAGCGCCACCCATCTCATCCTGGACGCCCCAGTACGCAGAGGACCCACCCCCACGAAGCACGCCCGGCGCCAGCGCATTTGTATCTATCCGACCCGCATAGCCGATTGTTTCAACGACGCGCCCGGCATCGTCGTAGAATGTCTCAGCCACGGCACCGTCGCTGTCGACCGTCATGACCGCGCGCCCGGTGTCAGAATCGTATATGGTCCAGCTGACCCGGTCGTGCGCGTCGTCCGACTGGCGCGCGGATTCCAGTGCGCTGGCATCCGCCAGGCCGGCAAGTAGCAAGGTACGCAAGCTGCCGTCCAGCTCAGCCGCATGTGCGTACGTTCTTGTTTCAGTAACCCGCCCTGCCCCGTCGTAGAATCTCTCCGTGACAGCGCCGGCGCCATCGATGCTCAACAGGGCACGGCCGTCGCCGTCGTAGACGACGTATTGCTGCATGTCACGACTGTCGTCGGGCGTAATGCGGGCAAGAAGGTCCGCCTCCGCGACTGCTGGCGGAAGATCCGCGACGGCAATGGCCTGCGCATAGGCGCGCGTGCCGACGGCATGTCCGTTCGCGTCGTACCATGTGCGCACGACGCCGCCAGCCCCGTCGACCGAAAAGGTCCGACGATTGGCAGCGTCGTAGGTGAACCGCGTGGTACGACCGGCGGCATCAGTGCTCGCCACAAGATTGTCGTTTGCATCGTAGGCGTACGCCGTCACCAGGTTCATACGCCCCGCACCGGCGTCCGACGTTTCGCTGATGCGACGCCCCAGCACATCATAGGCGTAGGCCGTCGTGCGGGAATCCGCGGTCCCGGCCGCTTCGGTGACGCTCAGCTGAAGTCCGCGCGCATCCCAGGCGTAGGTGGTGCGAAGATTCAGACCACCTGCATCCTGCACGGTTTCCAGGAGCTGGCCATTGCCGTCATAGCGCATGGTCGTGACGACGCCACCCGGATCCGTGGTACTGATCTGGCGTCCCTGGCCGTCGTAGGCATAGCGGGTGGCCAGGGCCAGGCCATCGGGATCGACGATCCGGCTCAATACCCGGCCCACGGCGTCATACTGGTACGCAATGCTCCGCCCGGTCGCGTCGGTAGCCAGCGCAAGGCGTCCAGCGCTGTCGTACTCCCGGGTAGAGTACAGGCCATAACCCTCGTCGTCGGCCGCATCGATGGTTTCGAGCAGACGGCCGTCCAGATCGTAGACATAAGCCGTCGCCACCCCCGTGCCGTCGGTTACCCGTACCGTCTCACCGTGCGCGTTGTGCTCGCTGAGCAGCACCACACCTTCCGGCGTGGTCACCTCGACACTGCGTCCGGCATCGTCGTATGCGTATGTAGTGAGGTTCCCATACGCGTCCGTGCGCGAAGCAACACGCCCGAAGGCGTCATAGGCGATCCCTGTCTGCTCCAGGCGCCCGCCGACCATGCGCGCCTGGGCTATCTGCCGCCCCAGGCGGTCATAGCTGAACTCCGAGACATTGCCCCGGCCGTCCGTGGCGGTGACGGCCCGTCCGAAGGCATCGAACGTCCAGGTAGTCCCCTGCGACAAACCGCCCGGATCAGCGACCTGCGAGGTACGCAGCCCTCGCCGGTCATAGCTCATTATCGTCTCGAGCGTCTGCATCGCCTGGGTCTGCACGCTCTGCCCGACAAGGTCACCGAATGCGTTGTACACGAACGATGTCCGGTGGCCCTCTGCGTCGATGCGTTCGGTCACCTGTCCACGGCGGTCATAGGTCAGCTGCGAGCGACCGTCCAGATTGGCCTGGTACATCAGCGTCGACACCGCCGCCAGGACGCTGGCACGATCACCCGGCGCGGCAAGCACGACGCGCCCTGTGTAGGCGATGGTCTCGCGCACTTCGCCGAATGCGGTATAGCGCGTTTCGGAGACTTCGGCCTCGGCATTGGCGATGCCCAGCGCATCGTGCAATCCGCGCACGGTGTGCGTCAGCCGCCCAGTCGCATCATGGAGGTACCAGGTCTTGTTGCCCAGGGCATCGGTGCTTTCAATGCGACGCCCCAGAACGTCATAGGCGTGGCGTACACCATACTGTGCGTAGACACCGTCCAGTTCCGTTTCGCTCATCCCGGGCAGCAGCCGTGCAGATCCTTCGCCGCCCAGTTCCCCTATCAGGTTGCCGAAGACGTCGTAACGACGATTTCCTTCACGGACTTCACTGCCACCATGGTCCGACTGGCTCTTGAGCAGACGCCCCTGCGCATCGTAGGTGTAACGGATGACCGTCCCTTCGGGATTGACCTCGACTACCGGATTGCCCAGCGCATCGAAGGTGCGGCGCGTTTCACGCACCTGACCAGCACCGACCATCGTGCGCAATGTCGCCAGCGATTCGCTGCCGTCCAGCCCGACAAGCTTCTCTGAATATGCACGGACCGCCCGCTCATTGCGGGCCTCATCAAATACATACTCGGCAAGATGGCCTTCCGCATCCAGGACCGCGATGGCGTTGCCTCGACCGTCATAGAACGTACGCGTGCGCTGGTCCGATGAATCAGCGACCGGGCGCAGCTGGTCGAGCGTACCGCTTGCTCGAAGCACCTCCGAGGTGGCGATCGCATAAGCGGTCGTACCGGTTCGGCGGCCGGCAAGGTCATAGGTGTACTCGACCAGGTAGCCCTCGGCATCCAGCCGGCCGGCCAGCCGACCGGCATCATCGTGGAAGTAGCGCGTGCTGCGGGTGCCGGCCGTGGCCTGTGCCGCGTCCATTGCCCGGGTTTCGACAAGCCGCCCCGCACCATCGTATATATGGTGGACGATCCCATCCTCGCCATCGGTCTGCGTCAGCGTGCGACCATCGGCGTCGTAGGTCGTAGTGATCTCCCTGTCGTTGCTGGTGCTCGCCGGCGAAACCGCGGCGATCTCCTCCGGCAGCACCTGGCCGGCGACCAGCCAGCCGGTCGTGTCCACACGTGTCGAATAGGTCCGGCTGCTGATGACCCTTCCAGCCGCATCGCGCCAATAGCGCGACAAGGCACCCGTGGCATCGACCTGCCCCGACAGTGCGCCTTCCGCGTCGTAGAAGAACCAGGTACGCGCACCGCCCGCATCTTCGGTGGCGCGCAGGAGACCACGGCCATCATAGTAGTTCTGCGTGATGTGTACCGGACCGCCGCCCATGGCGGACTCGGTAGTTGCAACGATCCGGCCCGCGGCGTCATATGCCTGGGTGCGCAGCAGATCATTGGCCTGCCCATCCCCAGCCATTCCGCCCTCGATCACGGCCTTGAGCAACATGGCCGAGTCGAGGTAACTCCACGCCGTGGTGCGCAGCACCGCGACCGGCCCACCGCCCATCTGCTCGCTTACCACTTCCGAAAGAAGGCGGCCCATTCCATCGTAGGTGTACGTGGTTACCTGACAGGAATCCCGACCATCATTTTCTGTCGCAGTCGAGCTGCGCTGAACGACCTGTTGCCGCAGCAGACCCTGTGCATCGTAGACATACCCCGTGATCGCGGCCGTGTCGTCTTCGATACCGTGGCCCTGCGCGTCCACCGCGGCATAGGCCTTGATCGCTGCCAGACGGCCCTGGAGATCGTATGAGGACTCCTGAAGTGTGCTTTGGCTCTTGCGCGTATCCGTCGCCCACGCGAGCAGCGCCGCAAGCGAATGGTCGCCCGTGTACGCGGCTCCGAGATACTGACGGCTGCGACTGACCTGCCCGATGCCGCTGCCGGTCGTGGCGTACTCCAGCTCGCGGACGCCACCTTCGGCGTCTACGGCGAAACGCAGGCGGTCCTGCGCATCGTAGACGTAGTGCGTCGTCAGGCCGCCCGCCGGCAACTGCGCGCCGCCGGCGCCATCGGCGTCAAGACCGATGAATACCGTTTCGGACGCGACCTGGTTGCCCGCCGTGTATGTGCGCCGTATCGCACGTGCAGCCGCACCGGCCGCCAGATCGGAAACATGCCACTCCCACTCCGGGTTGCCACGATCATCGTACTGATAGTCGATCTGGCTCAGCCTTGCGCCGCCACGCTCGCTGACGACCTGGGTCACATTGCCGGCCGCATCATACGTATACAGGGTGACATCGCGCAGCCCCTCGCGTGCGGGCGATTCGACCCGTACCAGTTGCCCGGCAGCATCGTGTACATAGGTCCAGGTATGACCGGCCGAATCACTGACGTCCGTGCGCCGGTTGATGGCGTCGTACGTGAAGCTCAGTGTCTGGCCCAGGCCGTCACTGTCGTCGGCGTTGCTGTCGCCACGTGTTACCGTGGCAATGCGCCCTTGGGCATCATAGGTATAGCTGGCCAGCGTGCCGTCGCTTTGCGTGACCCGTGAGATACGCAGGCTCGTCGCATCGGTGTAGGTATAGTCGGTGCGGAACAGCCTTCCATCATTGTTGGCAGCGACGGCGGCGTCCCAGATGTCCACATCGCCTGCAACATCGTCCGGCGCAAGATCCACCAGCACTGTGGTCAGGCGGCCAACGGCGTCGTAGCCGTACCCTACCTGGCCACGCAGAATCCCGCCTTCGCGCGTGGAAATCCCCGACAGACGCCCGGCGGCATCGTAATCAAAGACCAGTGCATCGCCCTGCGCAGTGCCGTCCTGGGCCCTGACCTCGGCGATCCGCTGTTGTGCATCGTAGGCCACGATCCAGGTAGTGGGCTCGATGGCGTCGGTAACCAGCGAACGGATATGGGTGAGCCGGCCCAGCAGGACCGTATCCTCATGATCGGCATAGCCCTCCTCGCGCCGGGTGGTTCCTTCAACGAATGACCATGTCCGGCTGGTTTCACTCCACCGCAGCGTGTCGTGCGCACCATCCCCTGAAGTCGACTGGTACTGGTTGGGCGCGACCAGGACGAAGTCCTGGACGGCACCGTCCCCGGTATGCCTGCGCATGATGCTGCCAGCCTGGTTGAGCGTGCCCGAAATCAGTTCGATGCGCCGCTCAAATCCGGTCAGCCACGCATCCGCCCCCACCTGCTCGAGCTGCCCCTGGCTGTTATAGGTGCGAACGTGGCTGACAGCCAGGCCCCGGAATACCAACTGCTCGTCCTGGGTCTGCAGCAGCAGATTGCCGGTAGCCAGATTGACATATTGGCTGTCAGCGCCCCGACCCAGGCGGGCATCACCACCGGCCGACCCCCAATGCGCACTCCACAGCCCCAGTCCATTGCCCGTGAACACTGCCGACATCGCCATACCCTCGCGTCCTGTAGGCCATCACCGGACGGCCTCTCCTGGGTATTGGTCCGCCCTGCCTGCCAGCAGTTTAGGGGCAGCCGGTGGATAGTTTCAGTTGACAGTATTTCTCATGCAGTCTGGCGGCTCAGCGCATCCAATTGCCCCCGTTGATTCAGGCTCGCCACCTGCTGGCCACCGGCATGCACGTAACGGTTGTTGGCCATGGCTACGACAGCGGCCGTGCCGGTCTGCTGGAACACGTTGGCGCTGGTCGCCGTGCCATCGCGGCGGCTGACGATCATGCCGTTGCCGTCGAAGGCGAACGTGCGCACCCGGTCGTCCAGCGTGGCGCCGACCATCTTCTCGCGCATCTCGGTCTGGCGGCCCGCCGCATCGTAGGTCAGCGTCGTGGTCGTGGTCTTGTAGTTGCTGTTGCTGCTGCTGCCGGTGATCGACTGCTCGCGGTAGCTGTCCCAGCCGGCGTAGGCGTACGTGTAGGTGTGCGTATAGCCCTTGCCGGCGTAGGTGTAGCCCTTGACCCGGCCGGCTTCGTCGTAGCCGTTGCCGCCGCCGCTGTAGCTGATCCAGGTGGACTCGCCCAGCACCGACAGGTCGCTGTACTGGCTGCTGCCCGGGTCCAGGCCCATGGCCTCCACCCACGCCGGGAAGGTCCATTGCGTGTTGGAGCCATACGGCGCCCGGGAGACCTCCGCGCCCGGCCGCTCCTTGAACTCCTTGCCCAGCACCCGGCCGTCGGCGTCGTAGCTGGTCAGCTCCGCCGAGGCCAGCATGCCGCTCACATCGGTGGACATCGGGGTGCGT
>NZ_JBWJOY010000008.1:0-148305 GCF_056393235.1 Stenotrophomonas sp. Steno-Z2
CGTGGCCAGCTTCGCCACCAGCTACGCCTTCGACGGCTCGCAGCTGTTCTACTCCTATGCCGACGCGGACCTGACCTATGCCAACGACGGCATGCTCAATCCGACGACGACCTACGTGAGCAACATCCAGATTGGCGTGCGCACCCACGAGCTGCGCTGGTCCTCCACCGGCGAGCGCACCCTGGACTGGACCGTGGGCTATTACCTGCGCAAGGCCGACCGCCATGACCGCTCCAGCGTCGGCGGCGTGCCGCCCAGCCGCTCGGTGCAGTTCAACGACGCCTACGCCCTGTTCGGCGAAGCGACCCTGAAGCTGCCCAACCCGGCGTGGTCGCTGACCGCGGGCCTGCGCTATTTCAAGGACGACGTGGATGCCGAATCGGTGTCCACCGACCGGACCTCGACCCTGGATGCGAAGTTCGACAGCTGGAACCCGCGCCTGGCGCTGTCGTTCAAGCCCGTCGAGGACACCACCCTCTATGCCAGCGTCGCCCGCGGCTTCCGCTCCGGCCAGCTGCAGCCGATCACCTCCATCCTGCTGGCCGAAGCCAACGGCATCGAACTGCCGGCGACCATCGCCCCGGACAGCATCCTGACCTACGAGCTGGGCGCAAAGTCGCTGCTGGCCGGCGGCAAGCTGATGCTGGAAGGCGCGCTGTTCTACAGCGACTGGAAGGACGTGGCGGTACGCGTGCCGATCACGGCCAGCATCAACGGCCTGACCAACTCCAGGGGCACCGAGAACAAGGGCGTGGAGGCGAACCTGATCTACACGCCCAATGCCTCGTGGATGCTGCAGGTGGGCGGCAGCTGGATCGACGCCACCTATGCCGAGGACGTGCCGGGCACGCCGCTGCACAAGGGCACGCCGGTCTACAACGTGCCCAAGACCAGCTTCAGCGCCTCGGCGGCCTACAACTGGCCGGTGGGCGACACGCTCAAGGGCATCGCCCGCGCCGGGGTGGTGCACGACGCGCGGCGTGAGACGGCGTTGACCTCGGGCACACCGGGCGACGCGGTCACCTCGGCCAACGCCCGCATCGGCCTGGAATCGCCCAGCGGCTGGTCCGGCTACCTGTACGGCGAGAACCTGACCGACGACAACGGCGCGCTCAACGCCCGCACCGCGGCCGGCATCGCCAACCGCCTGCGCCCGCGCACCTTCGGCATCGTGCTGCGCTACGACTACTGACCCACATCGGCCGGGCATGCGTCACCGCTGCCCGGCCATTCCGGGAGAGACACCAATGATCAGGAACATGCTGAAACGGGCCCTGCTCGCCACCGCGTCCATCGCGGCCGCGGCCACCGCCGCCGGAAGCGACGACCAGTGGCTGGAACAACCGCATGGCGAACAGGCCCTGGCCTGGGCACGCCAGGCGACGCAGTCGTCCACCACCGCGCTGCGCGCCCTGCCGGCCTATGCCGGCGTCCGCAGGGAACTCGATGCGCTGCTGAAGGCGCGGCCGGCCGAGCCGGACGTGGTGCTGCTGGGCGCGCGCGCCCTGCGCTTCCTCAAGGACGCGGCCCATCCCCACGGCCTGCTGCAGACCACCGGCCGCGATGCGCAGGGCGCGCCGCTGCCGGACTGGACGACCGTGCTGGACGTGGCGCGCCTGCGCGACGAAGAAGGCATCGCCTTCGAGCTGCAGGCCTACGACCTGGGCAACAGCTGCCTGGCGGAGACCGCGCGTTGCCTGCTGCGCCTGTCGCCGGGCGGTGGCGACGAAGTCGAGATCCGCGAGTTCGACCTGGCGCAGCGGCGCTTCGTCGCCGACGGCTTCCGCGTCCCGCGTTCGCGCGCCTTCGCGCACTGGATGGGGCGCGACACGCTGCTGGTGGAAACCACCGCCGACGGGCGCCCGCGCACCGCCGCCGGCTGGCCGGCGCAGGTCGCGCTGTGGCAGCGGGGACAGGCGCTGGCGCAGGCCCGTACCGTCTACGAAGGCGCTGCCGGCGACGCCATCCTGCAGTTGTCGGCCAGCCATGACCCGGCCGCGCCGCGCGGCGTCATCACCCGCGCCCTGGACTACTCCACGTTCGAGATCCACGTCGTCGAAGCCGACGGCCGCCATCACCAGCTGCCGCTGCCGCGCGACCTGGCGCCGA
This sequence comes from Stenotrophomonas sp. Steno-Z2, assembly GCF_056393235.1. Classification (NCBI taxonomy): domain Bacteria; kingdom Pseudomonadati; phylum Pseudomonadota; class Gammaproteobacteria; order Lysobacterales; family Lysobacteraceae; genus Stenotrophomonas; species Stenotrophomonas sp. Steno-Z2. The sequence goes on from NZ_JBWJOY010000008.1 coordinate 2,110, forward strand.
TGGGCGCCATCGACGTCACCGACACCCATGTCATCGTGCAGCTGGGCAGCGCCGCGGATATCGACGGCAGGCGCTACGAGGCGGAAACCGTGCTGGCCTATCGCCTAGACGACCGCGCGCGCAACCGCGCCAGCGTGATCTTCGCCCCCGGCGCCGGCGAGTTCGTCAACGGCAAGGCGGACGTGGCGTCGGTTGGCGGCCAGGTGGCCCTGGTCAGCAACCGCAACCTGCGCCAGCGCCTGCTGCTGGCGACGCCAGACGGCGAGGGCTGGAACAGCCGCGAGGTTTTCCAGGCCGAACCCGGCGACACCATCGGCATCCGTGGCGGCGACGAGCTCGTGGTCATCACCGACGGCTTCACCACGCCACGCCGCCAGGAGCTGTACCGCGATGGCCGCGCCCCGCTCCTGCTGGCCCGCGACCCGGTGATGTACGACGGCGGCGACTACGTCACCGAGATCGGCAGCGCCGTTTCGAAAGACGGCACGCCGGTGGACTATTTCCTGCTGCGCCCCCGGCACCTGGCCGACGCGCCGCAGCCGCTGCTGGTCACCGGCTACGCGGCCTTCGCCACGTCCTTCCGACCGGGCTACTTCGGCTACATCGTCGGCGGCCCGGCGTTCAAGCTGTGGCTGGACCGCGGCGGTTCGCTGGTCATCCCCGCCGCGCGCGGCGGCAACGAACGCGGCGAGGCCTGGCACCGCGCGGCCATGCGCGAACGGCGGCAGAACTCCTACGACGACTTCATCGCGGTGATCGAGAAGCTGCAGCGCAGCGGTTACACCTCGCCCGGGCATACCGGCGTCTTCGGCTCGTCCAATGGCGGCCTGCTCGCCGCCACCCTCGGCATCCAGCGCCCGGACCTGTTCAACGCGGTGATCAGCGACGTGCCGCTGACCGACCTGATCCGCATGCGTTACATGGGCATGGGCGCGGCGTGGATGAACGAGTACGGGAACCCGGACGATCCCGCCGAAGCGAAGGCCATGCTGGCCTATTCCCCCTACCAGAACGTGCGCGGCGGGGTGTCCTATCCGCCGTTCCTGGTGACCATCTCCACCGAGGACAACCGGGTGGGCCCGGGGCACGCGCGCAAACTGGCCGCAAAGCTGCAGTCGGTCGGCGCGAAGGCCTATTTCCTGGAAGATGAGGAAGGCGGCCATGGCGTGAGCGACGCCCTGCGCAACCCCGACCTCATGGCGATGCGCATGGCCTTCCTGATCGACCGCCTGATGCTGGACCGCTAGCCGGAAGTCCGCGTGGCACGCCACTCGCGTGCCACGCGGAACCACCGCGCGCAGCGTCGAGCCATCCTTCCCCTGGGCACGGGAAAGGCCGGCCGGGCTTCAGGCCATGGCCTTCAGGCCAGCCACACCGACCACGATCACGCCCAGGCTGAGCAGGCGCGCGGTACTGCGCGACTCACCGAAGAACAGCATGTTCACCAGCACCGCCGCCGCGGTGCCCAGCCCGATCCATACCGCATAGGCCACGCTCAGCTGCAGGTAGCGGAACGACTGGTACAGCAGCACGAACGAGGCGCCGAAGCCGCCAAAGAACAGCAGCGCATTGAGCGCATTCCTGCGCCGGCTGTAGCGCTTCAGGCCAACCACGCCCAGCGTTTCCATCAGCGCGGCGATCACCACCAGGAACCAACCCATCTCAACCTTCCTTGCCGGCCGCGCCGGCGGTTTCCGCTTCCCTGCCATCGGCCAGCTTCAGCGCGATCACGCCCGCCACCAGCAGCGCCATGAAGGCGCCCTTGGCGACGCTGAAGCTGCCACCGAACAGGAAGATGTCCATCAATGCCGCGCCCACCGTGCCCACCGCCGCGAACACCGCGTACACGGTGCCGGTCGGCAGGGTTTCGCAGGCGCGGGCCAGCCACTGGAAGTCCACCAGGATGACCGCGATGATCGGTATCCAGTGCCACCAGGCCGAGGCCACGTTGAACCCATACACCCAGACCAGCTCGAATGCGCAGGTCAGGGCAACAAACAGCCAGCCTTTCCCGGCCATGTCGTTCTCCTTGCTTCTCGTCGTCGTGTGCGGCGCGCATGGGCCCGCCGTGATCAGAACGCCGGCGTGCGACCCAGTCCGGCGCCGATGAAACGCTCCAGTTCGGCCAGATGCGCACGCGCCTCCTCGGCCGACGTATCGGCATACAGGTGCACCTGCTCGGCGGCGGCCTCGATGGCACCGACCAGCACCCGCGCGGCATGCCGCGGCTGCACGCCGCCGGCGATCGCGCCGTCCGCGCGCGCCTGCTCCAGCAGCCGCTGCAGCCAGTCGTACAGCGGCGCGTAGATCTGCTCCCAACGGCGCATCTCGCTGGTCTGGGTCATGCCGCTGTACAGCAAGGCCACTTCTTGGTGCTGCGCGCCGACCTCGGTGAAGATCGCCGCGGCCAACCGGTCCAGCTGCTCGCCGGCCGGCAGGCCATCGAGCTGCGCATGCAGGCGCGCCAGCAACCGGGTCAGCACGCGCTCGGCGATGCCGCCCATCACCGCCAGCCGCGACGGGAAGTACAGGTAGTACGTTCCCTGGGCGATGCCGGCGCGCTTGACGATGTCCGATACCGTTGCCTTTTCCACGCCCTTTTCGGCGAACACGGCGATGGCGGCATCGATGATGGCGGCGCGCTTGTCCATGGCGAATCCAACTGACTGACTGTCAGTCATTTTAGGAATCCGCTCCGCGAGGTCAACCCGGCCCCGCGCCGGGGCTGAACCATGATTCAGAAAGGCCCGCTCCGCGTTCCGGGGAAACGCCCGGCCCCACCCCCGCCCGGACCGCTTGCCAGCGCCGGGGTAGCCCCCGAAACGAACGAGGCGCCCAAGGCGCCCCGTTCGTCAGGCCTGTTGCCATGTGGCTTACAGGCGCACCAGCAGGTGCTTGGCGACCGCGCCATGCAGCCTGCCGATGGCGCGCGCCAGGTGCAGGGTGGCGAACAGCAGCGCCAGGCCCGCCGCCATCGACAGCGGCCACAGCCAGACGCTGCCGGCCACGTTGACGCCATCGATCCAGATGCCGACCGGCTGGTCGAACAGCACGTCGGCCAAGGGCCCGAACACCAGCGCCAGCGACGTCGAGAGCAGGGTCGTGGCGATGCTGAAGTAAGCCACGCCCAGCGGCAGCATGAGCACGAAGTACAGCATCGTCAGCCAGGTGCGGCCGTCGCTGAACATCGCGCCGATCCGCGCCAGCCAGCCCTGGCTCCTGTCGGTATACGCCGGCCGGCGCGGCATGCGCACGCCCAGCAGCGCCTCGATGATGCGGCCTTCCACCAGCGACAGCACCCGCACCGAGCCCAGGAACAGCAGCAGCACGGGGATGCCGACGATCAGGATCAGCAGCGATACCGACAGCGACAGCCCGGTGACCACCCAGGTGAAGAAGAAGATGCCGGTGACCAGCGACAGCAGCATGTAGAACAGCGCGCCGTAGGTATGCGGGTCCAGCACCACGCCGAAGAAGCGCGCCGCCGCCGAGCGCGGCTTCGGCACCGCCGGGGCGGTCGCGGCAGCGGCAGCGACGCCTGCCGCCGGCGGCGGCGGCGCCGGCCGGCGCCCGGGCAGCGGCGTGCGCAGCGCGCGGTTCACCGTCACCTCGGTCTCGCGGTAGATCTCGGCCACCTCCTCCGGCGCGCCGTAGCTGCCGGCGACGCCGGCGATCACCTCGGCCTCGCTCTTGCCGGCCTGTTCGGCCAGCTCCGAGCGCAGGTATTCCTCGGCGTCGTACAGCGCGTCCTGGATCATCGCCGGGTCCGCGCCGGCCAGCGCGGCGCGCAGCTGCTCCAGGTACTCGGGAATCGTAGTCGGCAGCGGCCGCGCGTTGTGCTCGTTGTTCATCGTTCGACTCCCTCCAGTACGGACTCCAGCGAGTCCCGGGTGGCATTCCAGGCGGCGATCCACTGCTTCAGCACGGTGCGGCCCTCGTCATTGATGCGGTAGTAGCGCCGCGGTGGCCCGGCCACCGACGGCTCGACATGGCTTTCCAGCAGGCCGGCGCCTTCCAGGTTGCGCAGCACCGGGTACAGGGCGCTCTGCTTGCCGCTGAGCACGCCGTCGCCGGTGCGTTCCAGCTCCTTGGCGATCAGGTAGCCGTACAGCGGCTCCCCCGCCCTGGCCAGCACCGCCAGCAGCGCCAGCGAGACCGTGCCGGCGCTGAGCTCCTTCTGGAATTTGCGCAGCTGGGCTTCGACGTCACCCATGGCCCTTGCTCCTGCCGACTAGCCTGAAGCCAACACTATTACTCACTTCGCTATAGCGGATGTGCCGGTAGTCACCCCACTCCCGTCACGGTCTGGCGGCGGTACCCGGCGATCACGCAGAATCGGCCCACACCCGACCACGGAATGCGCCCGATGACGCTACGCCCGACCCTGCTGGCCCTGGCCCTGCTGCTGTCCCCGCTGCCGGCGCTGGCGGCCGACGCGCCAGCCAAATACCGCAGCGTGCAGGACATCCTCGCCGCCTCGCCGGACAGCGACTGGCACGTACCGGCCGCCGACAACCTGCTGTACATGGACCTGGACGCGGGCCGCGTGATCATCGAGCTGGCGCCTGAATTCGCGCCCGAGCATGCCGGCAACATCCGCACACTGGCGCGCGAAGGCTTCTGGAACGGCACCAGCATCTACCGTTCGCAGGACAACTTCGTGGTCCAGTTCGGCGACGCCGACGGCGAGGACCCGGCCAGGGCGCGGCCGCTGGGCAGCGCCAGGACCCACCTGCCGGCCGAGTTCCAGCGCCCGTCGCGCGGGCTGGCCTTCACCGCCCTGCCCGACCGCGACGGCTGGGCCGCGCAGACCGGCTTCGTCGGCGATTTCGCCGTAGCCAGCGACGGCGAACACACCTGGCTGGCGCACTGCTATGGCGCGGTCGGCGCCGGCCGCAACAACGACGAGGACAGCAGCATCGGCGCCGAGCTGTACGTGGTCACCGGCCAGTCGCCGCGCCAGCTCGACCGCAACATCACCCTGGTCGGGCGCGTGCTCAAGGGCATGGAACTGCTCAGCGCGATCAAACGCGGGCCCGAGCCGATGGGCTTCTACGAGGACGCCGCGCAGCGCACGCCGATCCGCTCCATCCGCCTGGCCAGCGACGTGCCCGCCGGCGAGCGCACGCCGCTGCGGGTGCTGCGCACCGACTCCAGGACGTTCGCCGACGCGGTGGAAGCGCGCCGCAACCGCCGCGACGACTTCTACAAGCGCCCGGCCGGCCACATCGACCTGTGCAACATCCCGCTGCCGGTGCGCTGAGCGCAGGCGCATGCGGATGACGGCAGCGGCCGTCGCCGCATGCCGTGGTCAACCGCGGCCTAGCGCTGGCTTACCGCCACGCTGCCCAGGATCAGGCCGCCGGCGACCAGCATCTGCACGGTCACCGGCTCGCCGAGGAACAACCAGGCGAACAGCGCGCCGAACAGCGGGATCAGGTAGGTGACGGTGGCCGCGCGCGACGGCCCGACCCGGCCGATCAGCCGGTAGAACACCAGGAACGCCAGGCCGGTGCAGAGGATGCCCAGGGCGATGGCGCTGGCCCACGAGGCCGCTGGCACCGGCTGCCGCGGCCAGTGGCTCAGCGCCATCGGCAGCATCCACAGCGAGGCGCAGCCCAGCGTGGCCGCCGCCGATGCCGCCGGCGGCAGTCCGGCCATGTGGCGGCGGACGAGATTGGCGCCCAGCCCGTAGAGCAGCGCCGCCACCGTGCCGGCCACCACCGCCGCGCCGATCGCCAGGCCCGAGACCTTCGCCGTGGCCAGCACCACCACGCCGGAAAAACCGACCAGCAGGGCGAACGCGCGGCGCGGGCCGATCTTCTCGCCGAAGAACAGGAAGCCGATCAGCGCGGCGAACAGCACCGTCATCGCGTTGCAGATCGCGCCGATCGCCGCCGGCGCGCGTTCGGCGGCCCAGGCGAACAGTACGAACGGCAGCGCCGAATTGACCAGGCCGATGGGTGCCAGCCACAGCCAGCGCCGCGCCGGGAACTGCGCCCGCGCGCGCCACAGGAACGGCATCAGCACCAGCGCGCCGAGCAGCAGGCGCATTTCCACCAGCGCGTACGGGCCGAAGTGCGGCACCGCGATGCGCATGAACAGGAACGACGCGCCCCACACCATGCCCAGGCCCAGCAGTTCCACCGGCGTGACCCAGTCGCGCGTGGCCCGCGCCGGCACCGTTCCGTTCATCGCCCCGCTCCCGCGGCTACCACGCTCTTTGCCACCCTTGCCGCACACGCCATGGACATCCCTCCGTTGCTGGACCGCAAGCATCCGCCCAACGCGGCCCGCTGACAAACGCCGGCGATGCTCGCGCCCGCGTCATCGCGCTTCACGCCTCCTTGCCCGGCCGCTGAACAAGCTGGACGCCCCTTCCCATGGAGATCGCCATGCCCCTGCTGCGCATCCGCATCACCGGCAGCGCCGACGACGCCCTGGCCGTAAGCGACCTGCTGCACGGTCTGGAAGGCATCGAGCACGTCGAGGACACCGACGACCTCATGCCGCACATGGACGACGAGGATTCCAGCTCGGCCGGCCTGTCCGACGACATCGGCCCCGGCATCCACGAACTGGAAGTCGAGGTCGGCAACGATGCCACCGCGCAGAAGGCGCGGCAGGCGGTGGAGCTGCTGGCGCGCGAACGCGGGCTGGTCATCGAGTACGAACACGACGAGGGCTGAGCCGCCGCGTCATCGCCCCTGGCGGCCACGAAAAACGCGGGAGCGCACCCTGGTGCGCTCCCGCACGACGGTGGTCAGCCGCGCCGGCGCCGCCGGCGCCACAGTTTCAGCCCGCCCCACAGCAGCGCGCCACCGACCAGCAGCAGCGGCAGCAGGCCGGCGAAGATGCGGATCAGGTAGGCCAGGCTGGTGGTGAAAATATCGCCGAACTCGCCCAGCGCGCGGCCGATCTCGCTGCGGTTGCGCTGGCTGCTGGTCGACTCCAGCTGGATCGTCACCTTCTGCGTATCGATGCGCCGGTGCTGCTGGGCGGCATCGCGGTCGGCCTGCTGCAGCCCCGCCTCGATCTCCGCCAGGCGCTGGGAAATGGTCAGCAGGTCGGCCACCGCCAGGTCCCTGCGCTGCTGGTACTCGCCCAGCCGCGCGTGTTCGTTCTTCAGCCGCGCCTGGGTCAGGCGCGTGTCGGCCACCTGCTGCGCCAGGTCCTCGGCGCGGGTGTCGCGCCGGGTCACCTCGCCCTGCTCGCTGGCCAGGGCGATGATCGGCTCCACGCCCTGCGGGGCGATGCGCACCTCGATCGCGCCGGAGGCGGTGTCGCCGCCGCTCTGCGACAGCTGCAGCACCGCGCAGTCGCCGAATTTGCCGCCCTGGCAGGCCTGCGCCACCGCCTTCAGCCGCGGCGCGATCTGCTCGCCGGGCAGGCGCAGCTGCAACGTGTGCTCATAGGCCAGGAAGGCGCCTTCAGGCGAGGCCATCGCCACCTCGGCGGCGGCGCCGGCGGTGCGCGCATCGTGCTTGCTGCAGCCGGCCGCCAGCAGCAGCGCCAGCAGCGTGCCCGCCATGGCGCATGACCGGTGCAGCACCGTCACCGGCTGGCCCCGTCGTAGCGCTGGATTTCCAGCGCCTCCAGGTCGATGGCCGGCACGCAGCGCAGGTTGACCGCCACGGTCGGCTCGCCGCTGCGCGGGTCCATCGCCTCGCTGAACGGCGCCACGCCGCAGACGCGGCAATGGTGGTGGTCGATGTGGCCGGAATTGAAGCGGTAGCTTTCCAGGTCCGCCGGGTCGCTCTTCAGCTCGAACCCGCTGCGCGGGCCGAACCACAGCAGCGAACCGCGCCGCCGGCAGATCGAGCAGTTGCAGGACAATGCGCTGGCGACCGGCTCGGCCGATTCGAACGCGAACGCGATGCGCCCGCAGTGACAGCTGCCTTCGTAATGCATGGCACAACCTCCAGGGGACACCGGCGGCCATGGTAAGCCAATGGCAGGGGCGTCGACCCGGCCGCTGGCCTATGCTCCGGTTTTCCCCTCCGCAACAGGTATCCCGATGCGCAAGCACCTGCTCGCCGCCGCCCTGCTGGCCAGCCTGGCCGGCTGCCAGAACAGCGACGCCCCGACCGCCCCGTCCACCGCCACCGAACAGGCCGGCCAGAGCCAGGCCGACGTGCAGTTCGCCGAGCTGTCGAAGAAGGCGCTGGATACCTGGATGCAGCTGTCCCCGGTCAGCGCCACCCAGATCGGCGAGCACCGCTACGACGGCGAGCTGGACGACCTCAGCGCCGCCGGCCAGCAGAAGAGCCTGGAGGCCAGCAAGGCGCTGCTCGCCGAGCTGGACAGGATCGATGTCAGCAAGCTCGGCCGCGAGAACCAGGTGGACGCGGCGATCCTGCGCAACCAGCTGCAGTCCGACATCTGGAACAACGAAACCCTGCAGTCCTGGCAGTGGGACCCGCAGGTCTACAACGGCCTGGCCGGCAGCGCCATCTACGGCCTGATGGCGCGCGAATTCGCGCCGCTGCCCGAACGCCTGAAGTCGGCCACCGCGCGCATCGAGAAGATCCCGCAGATCTTCGCCGCCGCCCGCGCCAACCTGGACCCGGCGCGCGTGCCGAAGATCCACGCCGAGACCGTGGCCAAGCAGAACAAGGGCATCCTCAGCCTGGTCGAAACCTTCATCACGCCCAACATCGGCCAGCTCGAGGCCGCCGACCAGCAGCGCCTGAAGACCGCCATCGACAACCTCGGCAAGGCCGTCGCCGAGCAGCAGGAATGGCTGGACAAGACCCTGGTGCCGAACGCCAAGGGCGATTTCCGCATCGGCGCGGAGAAGTACGACCAGAAGCTGAAGTTCTCGCTCAACTCCTCGCTGTCGCGCGCGGAGATCGGCGAACGCGCCCGCGCCGAACTGGCGCGCGTGCGCAAGGACATGTACGGCATCGCCCAGGTGGTGCTGAAGGACAAGCCGGGCGCGCCGGAGATGCCGGCCGAGCCGAGCGACGACCAGCAGCAGAAGGCCATCGAGGCCGCGCTGGAACTGGCCTATGCCGACAAGCCGGCGCGCGACAAGGTGGTGGAGGACGCCAAGGCCTCGCTGGCGCAGTCCACCGAATTCGTGCGCACGCACGACCTGATGACCCTGCCCGACGCGCCGGTGGACATCATCCTGATGCCGGAATTCCAGCGCGGCGTGGCCGTGGCCTACTGCGACTCGCCGGGCCCGCTGGACAAGAACCTGAAGACCTTCTACGCGGTCTCGCCGATCCCCGACGACTGGAACGACAAGCAGGTCGATTCGTTCCTGCGCGAATACAACAGCCGCATGATCCACCTGCTGTCGATCCACGAGGGCACCCCGGGCCACTACCTGGAAGGCTGGCACTCGGGCAAGTTCCCCTCCACCCTGCGCGCGGTGCTGCGCTCGGGCCTGTTCGCCGAAGGCTGGGCGGTCTATACCGAGCGCATGATGCAGGAACAGGGCTACCTGGATAACGACCCGCTGTTCCACCTGGTGCAGCTGAAGTTCTACCTGCGCACCATCGCCAACGCCATCCTCGACCAGGGCGTGCACGTGGACAACTGGAGCCGCGAACAGGCCATGCAGCTGATGACCCACGATGCCTTCCAGCAGGAGAGCGAGGCCGCCGGCAAGTGGGTGCGCGCGCAGCTCACCTCGGCGCAGCTGCCGACCTACTTCGTCGGCGCGCAGGAGCATTTCGATACCCGCAAGGCGGTGCAGGAAAAGCAGGGCGCCAACTTCAACCTCAAGGCCTACCACGACCAGATCCTGTCCTACGGCGCGCCGCCGGTGCGCTTCGCCCGCCAGCTGATGCTGGACCAGCCCATCGAGTAACGCACGCTCGATGCGACGCGCAAAGGCCCGGGATTCCCGGGCCTTTGCCGTTGTGCCGCGGGGAGCAGTGAAACCTGCTGGCGCCACTGCCTTCCCATCCCGTGGCGGACGACCGATACTCGGGCGCGACACTCAAGGAGAAGAGAATGGGCGGCTTCAGCATCTGGCACGGGATCATCCTGCTCCTGGCATTGGCCATCCCCGCCACGCTCGTCGGCCTGGTCATCTGGCTGGCGGTCCGCGCCTCGGGCAGGTCGGCCCGCGCCGCCACGCAACCGCCCGCCGCCGCTCCGTCGGCCGCCGCGCGGCTGCAGGAACTGGCCGCGCTGAAGTCGCAGGAACTGATCAGCGAGGCGGAATACGAGCGCAGGCGCGCCGCCGTGCTCCAGGACCTCTAGCCGTGCGCCGCCGCGCGCGCTGCGCTGGCCCCGACGCGCGGCACGGTCTTCACCACGCCGACACCGCCCAAGGGCATGATCGGCCCCACGCTCCCGTGTTCCACCCCGCCATTCTGGAGGTCGCATGAAAGTGATGCTCGCCGCACTGCTGTCCGCCGCCGCCCTCGCCGGCGCGCCCGCGCATGCCGCCTCGCCGGCCGACTCGCCGCTGGTGGGCCACTGGCTGCTGGACGTGGACAGCCTGCCGATGCCGCCGGAAGCGCGCCCGAAAAGCGTCAGCATCGTCTTCGCCGCCACGCCCGATGGCAGGTGGAACGAGCGCGTGGAGATCGTCGACCAGGCCGACAAGACCCTGCATTCGGAGTCCACGCTGTCCCTGGACGGCACGCCCGGCCGCGCATCCGGCACCTACTGGGTCGATGTCCTGGCGGCGAAGATGCCGGCCCCCGGCGTGCTGGTCATGCAGTTCGTCTACGAAGGCATCCCGCGCTCCACGCGCGTTTATTCCGTGAGCGGGGACGGCAAGGTCATGACCGAGACCGAGGCCTACTTCAAGGACGGAACGCCGATGATGCGCACCGCCCATTTCAGGCGCGCACCGAACGGATCGCAGGCAGCTCCGTCCAGGGAAAAAGGGTCGTAAAGCGGGCGCCGCGTTCGCGCGACGCCCGCGCGTCGCGCTCCACCCGCCGCAGCACGCCACCGTGAAACAGGAGCGCCGATGCACAACCCGCTGATCGCCCCGATGGCGGCGCACGTCGTCCTGGCCGCATTCCTGTACGTCCTGCTCACCGTCGCCCGGGCGCCGGCGGTCTGGGGAATCGGCCGCCGCGCCAACGGCGGCAATCCCTGGGCCGGCGTCGAACCGCGCATCGGCGCCAATCTTTCCAACCAGTTCGAGTGGCCGCTGTTCTTCCACGTCGCCTGCCTGCTTCTGCTGCAGGCGCAGGCCGGGCCCATGGCCGTCGCGCTTGCCTGGACGTTCGTCGCCGGCCGCGTCCTGCACAGCGCCGTGCAGATCCTGACCGGCAACGTCCGCCTGCGCGGCGCCGTCTTCACCCTCAATTTCCTGGCCGTGCTCGGCCTCTGGGGGGAAGTACTCATGACCCTGCGACGCTGACATTCAACCGGGGAAACCGCAATGAAACGCCTGTGGACGATCATCGCCGTCGCCGACGTGGCGCGGAGCTTCGCTTGGTACCAGTCGCTGCTCGGGCTGCCGCCGTCAGCGCCCGCGCACGATCATTTCGGCCAGTTGCTCGACGCCGACGGCACGGTGCTGCTGTGCCTGCACCAGTGGCAGGCGCACGACCACCCCACCCTCGCCAGCCCGGCGCGGGCCGAACCCGGCAACGGCCTGCTGCTGTTCTTCCGCGTGGACGACTTCGACCAGGCCCTGCAGCGCGCCCGGCAACAGCTCCCGGCGCTGACGCCCAGCCTGAATCCCTCCACCGGAACCCGGGAGTTCGCCCTTCGCGACCCGGACGGCTATTACGTCATGCTCAGCGCGTATTGACGGCGCCCGCCGCCGGCGCTATTGATCCACCCAACTGCCGAGGCCCGCGCGTGGAAACGATCGACTGGAACGATTTCACCAAGGTTGAACTGCGCGTGGGCCGCGTGGTGGCCGCCGAGCCGTTCGCCAGGGCGCGCCGGCCGGCCTACATCCTGCAGGTGGATTTCGGCCCGGAGATCGGCATGCGCAAGTCCAGCGCGCAGATCACCGACCTGTATTCGCCGGAAACGCTGGTCGGCAAGCTGGTGGTGGCCGTGGTGAATTTCCCGCCCAAGCAGATCGGGCCGATCATGTCCGGGTGCCTGGTCACCGGCTTCCACAACGCCGACGGGCAGGTGTCGCTGTGCATCCCCGAGCATGAGGTTCCGCTCGGCACCCGGCTGTTGTAACCGGCCTCCCTCCTTTCCGCGGAGCCCCATGGACAGCGATTTCCTCTGCCGCTTCCTGCTGTGGTCGCTGGCCTTCAACTACGCCGTGCTGCTGGCCTGGTTCCTTGCCTTCGTGGCCGCGCGCGGCGCGCTGCGGCGGCTGCACGGCCGCTGGTTCGCCCTGCCCGACGCCACCTTCGATGCGATCCACTACGCCGGCATGGCCGCCTACAAGATCGGCATCCTGCTGTTCAATCTCGCCCCGCTGGTCGCGCTCTGCCTGGCGCGCAACGGCGGTTGACGCCCTTCACCGGCACTGTGCCACCCGACGAGGACTCCCATGACCCGCACCACCGCCACCAAGACCAGCCCGCGCAAGAGCGCGGCAAAGAAGACTGCCGCCAAAAAGAGCGCCGCCACCTTCACCGCGGAAGAACAGGCCGCGATGAAGGCGCGGGCGCGCGAGCTGAAGGCCGAAGCCCGCGCCAACCGCAGCAGCGCCGAGGGCGAGGCCGACCTGCTGGCCCGCGTCGATGAAATGGCCGCGGCCGAGCGCGACGTGGCGCGCCGCATCCACGCGCTGGTGATGGCCACCGCGCCCGGCCTGCAGCCGCGCACCTGGTACGGCATGCCGGCCTGGGCGAAGGACGGCAAGGTGCTGTGCTTCTTCCAGAGCGCGGGCAAGTTCAAGACGCGCTACGCCACCTTCGGTTTCAGCGACCAGGCGCGACTGGACGACGGCGGCCTGTGGCCCACTTCGTTCGCCATCCACCGCTTCGGCGACGCCGAGGCCGCGACGCTGGCGGCGCTGGTGCGCAGGGCGGCCGGCTGAGCCCTGATCGACTCTTTTTTCTCTCCCACCGCGGGAGAGCACCACGAACACAGCCACCGAAGGGGACATCACATGGGCAAGGGGCGTCTGGAAGCATTCAGCGACGGCGTACTGGCGATCATCATCACCATCATGGTGCTGGAGATCAAAGCCCCGGAGGGCGCCACGCTGGTCGCGCTGAAACCACTGGTCCCCACGTTGTTGGCCTATGTGCTCAGCTTCGTCTATGTGGGCATCTACTGGAACAATCACCACCACCTGCTGCAGGCCTCCACCCGCGTTTCCGGCAGCGTGCTGTGGGCCAACCTGCACCTGCTGTTCTGGCTGTCGCTGCTGCCGTTCAGCACCCGCTGGATGGACGATTACCACAGCCAGGCACTGCCGAACGCGGCCTATGGCCTCGTGTTGCTGGCCGCCGCACTGGCGTACTGGTTGCTGCAGCAGCGCATCATCGCCGCCGAAGGTGAGCAATCGGCGCTGAAGCAGATGCTGGCGCACGACTGGAAAGGCCGGCTGTCGCCGGTCCTGTACCTGGCGGGCATCGGCCTGAGCTTCGTGCAGGTGCATCTGGCGCAGGCAACCTATGCGCTGGTGGCGTTGATCTGGCTGATCCCGGACAGACGCATCGAACGTCGCATGGGCTGACTTCCCCAGCGCGGCAACGGGCTGCAACGTATGCACTGAGGCGGTGATGGCCCGCGCAACGGTACCCATCGCCGCACTGGCCCCGTATCGTAATGACCCGTCTGCAGCCACTTCCGTACATGCCGCTCTGGTCTCCCCTGTTTCCACGCACCCCCGCCGTTTTTGAAACCCGTCTGTCACGACGCGAAGCGGTCGCAAGCCTGCAGGCGGCCACGGCACGCGGCAACATCACCGCCACCGGCAGCGTCGCCGGGACCGTGGACGCCACCCGGGTCCATCTGTATCACCGCACCCCGCAGCGCAATTCGTTCAAACCCCATTTCCGTGGCCAGCTGATCGACACGCCCCGGGGCTGCGAACTGCGTGGCCGGTTTGCGCTGCCTGGGCTGGTAGTCGCCTTCATGGTGTTCTGGCTGGGTTTCTGCGTGCTGTGGACGGTAGTGACGGCGATGCCGCTTGGCTCGCTGGAACCGATGCGGCTGCCCGCCGCCCTGCCCGGCGTGCTGATGGCCGCCATCGGCATCGGCCTGGTGCGCCTGGGCCAGCATCTGGCCCGCGACGATCCTGCCGAACTGTCACGGGTGATCCGGCAGGCGCTGCAGTCTCCAACCCACTGACCCCACCTGCGAAGCCCAACTTCGCCCTGCGCCCCTGACACCCACAGGAACCGTGGCAGACGACGCGGCAACGGCAAGCCACCACCGACACGATCAAGGCAGAGGGCTGGACGCGGACCCGGCTCGGGCGTTCAGCACCGCCATCGAGCAGCAATCCATCGCCCCACGACTGGCCTTGCGGGTGGTGGCCGCATCGGCCGGCGTGCGCCGGCGCTGGTGCCGGCGCGGATCAACCTGCCGGCGTGGCCATCCGCGCCGCGGCGATGCCGTATCGCTGAACATACTGTCACCCTGGGGCGCATCCCGGGCACGCAAGGCCTATGCTGTCGGGGTTTCAGTACGCGCGTGGCCCCGCCACGCCGGTTTCCCCTTCCACGGAGTTCCACCATGTCCCTTTCGATGTACAGCGCTTCGGTTCCCGTCCTCAAGCAGATGCTCGGCGCCCTGTCCGATGTGCTGGCCAAGGCCGAGGCCCACGCCACCGAGAAGAAGATCGATCCGGCCGCGCTGCTGGGTGCGCGCCTGTTCCCTGACATGTTCCCGCTGGTGCGCCAGGTGCAGATCGCGGCCGATTTCGCCAAGGGCATCAGCTCGCGTCTTGCCAATACCGAGGTGCCGTCGTGGCCGGACAACCCCGAGGCCGGCTTCGCCGAGCTGCAGGAACTGATCGCCAGGACGCTGGCACACGTGGACAGCTTCAGCGCCGGGCAGTTCGAAGGCAGCGAGTCGCGCGAGATCGTGCTGCGCGCCGGCACGCCGAAGGAGAAGAAGCTGCAGGGCGACGTGTACCTTCTGCACTACGGCCTGCCGCAGTTCTTCTTCCACGTGACCACCAGCTACGCGATCCTGCGCCACAACGGCGTGGAGATCGGCAAGCGCGACTACATGGGCAACCCCTGAGTCCACCGCGCGGGTCGGCCGCTGCCTGAGGGCCTCCGCCGGCGCTGCTGGCGGAGGCCTTCATCCGGCGGTGGCGTGCACGGGCCGGTGGCGGCGCATGCTCAATCCCCGGCCGCGACGAAGCCGCCGGTCTGGCGCGCCCACAGGCGCGCGTACAGGCCATCGGCGGCGATCAGCTCGGCATGGGTGCCGGTCTCGACGATGCGGCCGCGGTCCATCACCACCAGCCGGTCCATGCGCGCGATGGTGGACAGGCGGTGGGCGATGGCGATCACCGTCTTGCCGCCCATCAGCCCGTCCAGGCTGTCCTGGATCACCGCCTCCACTTCCGAATCCAGCGCCGAGGTCGCCTCGTCCAGCACCAGGATGGGCGCGTCCTTGAGCAGCACGCGGGCGATGGCGATGCGCTGGCGCTGGCCGCCGGAGAGCTTCACGCCGCGCTCGCCGACGTGCGCGTCGTAGCCGCGGCGGCCGGCGCTGTCGCGCAGCTCGGCGATGAAGTCGTCGGCGCGCGCCTTGGCCACGGCCGCGCGCAGCTGTTCCTCGCTGGCGTCGGGGCGGCCGTAGAGCAGGTTGTCGCGGATCGAGCGGTGCAGCAGCGAGGTGTCCTGGGTGACCACGCCCACCTGCGCGCGCAGCGAATCCTGCTGCACGGTGGCGATGTCGACGCCGTCGACGAGGATGCGGCCGCGCTCCACGTCGTGGAAACGCAGCAGCAGGTTGACCAGCGTGGACTTGCCCGCGCCGGAGCGCCCGACCAGGCCGATCTTCTCGCCGGCGCGCACGTGCAGGTCCAGCCCTTCGATCACCCCGTGGTTCTTGCCGTAGTGGAAGGACACGCCCTCGAAGCGGATGTCGCCTGCCGGGCGCGGCAGCGCCGGGGCGCCGGGCGCGTCGTCCACCGTGGGCGGCAGCGAGATCGAATTAATGCCGTCGTGCACGGTGCCGATGTTCTCGAACAGCGCCGACAGTTCCCACATGATCCACTGCGACATGCCCAGCATGCGCAGCACCAGCGCCACGGCCACCGCCACCGAACCGGCGCTCACCGCGCCGCCATGCCACAGCCAAAGGCCCAGCGCCACCGCGGAGAACAGCAGCAGCATGTTCAGCGCGTACAGCAGCGAGTAGACGCGCGTGGCCAGCCGCATCTGCGGGTGCACCTTGTCCAGGAAGCCGGCCATGGCCTCGCGCGCGTAGGCCTGCTCGCGCCGCGAATGCGAGAACAGCTTGACCGTGGCGATGTTGGTGTAGCTGTCCACGATGCGCCCGGTCATCTCCGAGCGCGCGTCGGCCTGCTCGCGCGAAATGCGCTCCATGCGCGGCACGAAATGCCACATCAGCAGCGCGTAGCCGACCAGCCAGGCCACGAACGGCAGCATCATCCGCCAGTCCGCGGCGCCGGCCACCGCCAGCGTGCCGACGAAGAACACCAGCACGTAGTTGCCGATGTCGAACAGCTTGACCACCGTCTCGCGCACCGCCAGCGAGGTCTGCATCAGCTTGGTGGCGATGCGCCCGGCGAATTCGTCCTGGAAGTAGCCCATCGACTGCCGCAGCAGGTAGCGGTGCACGCTCCAGCGGATCCGCATCGGGAAATTGCCGAGCAGGGTCTGGTGCTGCACCAGCGAATTGGCCAGCACCAGCAGCGGCAGCGCCACCAGCACCAGCAGCCCCATCCACAGCAGGCGCGGGCCTTCGGCGTCGAGGAAGGTGGCCGGCGTGCTGGCGCCGAGCCGGTCCACCAGCGAGCCGACATAGGCATACAGCGCCAGCTCGGCCACGGCGATGCCGGCGGTGGTCAGCGCCATCAGCACCAGCCACTTCTCCGCGCCACGCGTGTAGTGCCGGCAGAACGCGTACAGCCCGCGCGGCGGCTGCGTGGGCGGATCGGACGGGAACGGGTCGAGGCGGGATTCGAACCAACGGAACATGGAGACGGGCCAATGGACGGACAGGGCCCGTCATTGTCGCGTATCCCCGCGGCGCAGGGGGCTGGCCGCACGCCGGCATCCGGCCAGGCCTTGGGATGCCTGCTCCGCGCGGGCTGGAACCAGGCGGCATGGCCCGGACGCCGGGGTAACCAGTCCGTTCACCTGTTCTGCATGGAGCGCCGCGGGGAACCACTGCCATGCGGCAAGGCACGGCTGCTGGACGGCGCCTTCGCATCCGGATGGCGATGGCATGGCCCCTTCCCACCGTGCCGGGTGGAAGCCGGGACGGGAATGAATCGATAATCGGCGCGGACGCGCGAAGCCGCACCGGCGCCCGCGGACGCGGCAGTTGAATCGACACTCACGGAAAGGGGACGGCAATGCGTTGGTGGACACTGCTTCTCATCGCGGCGGGGCTGGCAGGCGGCTACAACTGGTGGAGCCATCGCGCGCCTGGCGGCGCCCAGCCGCCAACGGCAGGCGTCGATGGCTTCGTCGCGGTGGAAATGCCGGCAGGCACACCACGCAACACGGTGCTGGTGCTGGCGCCCCCCAACTGTCCTTCCGAGCAGGCGCAGCGGGCCGAAGCCCTCATCCGCGACCTGACCGACATCGGCATCCCGGTGAAGCGCGGCAGCTCATTCTCCTTCGATCTCGAAAACCCCAGCCAGGAACAGCGCGCTGCCGTGGACCGTACCGTCGAGGTGTTCAGGCAGGGCGCGCCCGCGGTTTTCGTCAATGGCATGGGTATGTCCAATCCCACGACGTCGCAGATCGTGGCGGTCTATCGAAGCACCCGCCGCGGTTAGATGCCCGCAGGAAGAAGGCGGCCGCCGGCAGAAGCCGGCCAACGCGGCCGGTCATCGCGATGACGCTGCGCCGGTCCACAGCGGCGCGGCGCCGGCGTGGGCAGGCATGGCGGAGCGCGAAGGGGCAGGCCTGCACCTCCTGCCCCGCAACGGCACGCCGCCATGACGCCTGCCCCGTCTCCGCCACGGACCCTTACTGGGCCGTCGGCACCAGCAGCAGGTCCTGGAAGTCGAAGCTGAAATCGGTCAGCGACGAGACCGCCTGCATGCGCGCCTCGCGCACCCTGCCATCGGGGTCGAGGCTGAAATTGACGAAGGCGTCGGCGTTGAGCGAGCGGTTGTCCCAGCGCACGATGAAGGTGTCGTGCTGCCAGTGCTCCATCGTGCCGACCAGGTCGGCGGTGGCGCCGAAGCGCAGGCGCAGCCGGCCGCCCTGCTGCTCCACGTGCACGTCGCCATACCACGCATCACGGTAGGTGCCGGCATAGCCGGACAGCGGCAGCGACGGCCGGCTCTTCGCGTCGCGCGCGGCCACGTGCTTCTGCCAGTCCTCGTCGGCATTGTCCTGCGCCTTGGCGACACTGGCGGCGTAGGCGGCCACCCAGTCGTGCGCCGGCGCGCCCAGCATCGCGTCGAGTACGCTCAGGGTGATGGCGTTGAACGCCGCGCCCGATTCCTGGTTGGTCAGCACCACCACGCCCAGTTTCTGGTCGGGCACCAGGGTCAGCCGCGACACCTGCCCCGGCCAGCCGCCGGTGTGCCACACCAGCTTCTGCCCGCGGTAATCGCTCAGGCTCCAGCCCTCGCCGTAGCCGGCGAAATTGGGCCTGGCCGGCGCCAGCTCCGGCACCGACGGCGTGGCCACCACCTGCGGGATCTGCATCTGCCACATCTGCTGCTGGGTCTTTTCCGAGAACAGCGGCGTGCCATCGGCCAGCCGGCCACCGGCCAGCTGCACGTTCATCCACCTGGCCAGGTCGTGCACGCTGGAATAGATGCCGCCGGCACCGGCATTGTTGGACCAGGTCAGCGGCGCCACCGGGCGCAGGTCCTTGAAATCGAACTTGGCGTGGCCGATGGCCGGCTTGTCGCCGGGCCGGAGATGGTCGGCGTTGTAGCGGGTGCCGGCCATGCCGACCTTGTCGAAGATGCGCTGCTGCAGGAAATCGGCATAGGACAGGCCGGACACCTTCTCGATCACCTGCTGCGCCACCGCGTAGAGGATGTTGTCGTAGGCGTAGCGGTCGCGGAAGCCATTCTTCAGCGGCACGTGCGCCAGCCGCGCCACCACCTCGGCGTTGCTGTAGGTGGTGGTCGGCCAGAACAGCAGGTCGCCGGCGCCCAGGCTCAGGCCGCTGCGGTGCGAGAGCAGGTCGCGGATGCGCATCTCGCCGGTGACGTAGGGGTCGGACATGCGGAAACCGGGCAGGTGGTCGACCACCCGGTCGCTCATCTTCAGCTTGCCTTCCTCGGCCAGCAGGTTCAGCGAGGTGGCGGTGAAGGCCTTGGTGTTGGAGGCGATGGCGAACAGCGTATCGGCCTGCACCGGCTCGGGCTTGCCGATCTCGCGCACGCCCCAGCCGCGCTCCAGCACCACCTTGCCGTCCTTGACCACCGCCACCGCCACGCCCGGCACGTCGAACTGCTGCCGCACCCGCTCCACCGTGGCATCGAGTTGCTGCAGTTCCACCGGCATTGCCGCCTCCTGTGCGTCCGCCACCTGCGCCGCCACGCCCATCGCGAGCACCAGTCCGCCCCCCAGCCACTTGTTCAATGCGTTCTCCCTCGGGATCGATGCCGGCACGCCGGCCTTCTCGCGATGGTAACGCGGCCGCGGCCACCCTCGCCTTCCACGCCATCGGAACGCCGCCATGGACCTCGCCGCCCGCACCACCGCCACCATCATTCCCTGCCTGCGCTACCGCGATGCGCCGGCGGCCATCGACTGGCTGTGCCGCGCCTTCGGCTTCCGGCGCCATGCCGTCTACCAGGACGGCGACACCGTGCACCACGCGCAGCTGGTGTTCGGCAACGGCATGGTGATGCTGGGCTCGGTGCAGCCCGGCGCCTGGGGCAGCAACATCATCCAGCCCGACGAGGTCGGTGGCATGGAGACGCAGAGCGCCTGCGTGGTCGTGAGCGATGTCGACGCCCATTACGCGCGCGCCACGGCGGCGGGCGCGGAGATCGTCATCGACATCGCCGACCAGGACTACGGCGGCCGTGGCTATGCCTGCCGCGATCCGGAAGGCCACCTGTGGTGGTTCGGCAGCTACGATCCGTGGGCCGCGGAAGCCTAGGCCGACGGCGGCGCAGGACGCGCGTCTTCGATGCGTCCGCGGAACGATCGATAGAATCGCTGCGATGACGCCGACCCGGACCCGCACGCCCATGGACGACCTGTTCGCTTCCGCCCCCGCCACTGCCACCGCCACCGACGGCGTGCACGTGGGCATCGGTGGCTGGACCTACGCGCCGTGGCGCGGCGGCATGTTCTACCCGCCGGGGCTGGTGCAGCGGCGCGAGCTGGAATACGCCAGCCGCCAGCTGACCGCCATCGAGATCAACAGCACCTACTACGGCACGCAGAAACCGGCCATCTACGCCGGCTGGCGCGACGCCACGCCGGAAGGTTTCGTATTTTCGGCCAAGGCGCCCAAGCGCATCACCGGCGCGCGGCGGCTGGCCGGCACCGGCGCGCAGGTGCAGGATTTCATCGCCGGCATCGCCGCGCTGGGCGACCGGCTGGGGCCGCTGGTCTGGCAGTTCGAGGCCGGGCGCACGCTGGATCGCGACGACGTCGCCGCCTTCCTCGACCTGCTGCCGGCCATGGTGGACGGCCGCGCGCAGCGGCATGCGCTGGAAATCCGCGATCCGGCCTTCCTCGACGCCGGGCTGGTGGCGCTGGCGCGGCAGCGCGGGATGGCGCTGGTCTTCACCGATTCGCCGGACCACCCCAACGCCGCCGACCTGTGCGCCGATTTCGTCTACGCGCGGCTGATGCGCAGCCGCGACGAATGCGCGACCGGCTATCCGCCGCGGGAACTGGCGCGCTGGGCCGGACGCATCGGCGACTGGCGGCAGGGCGGCGACCCGCCCGAACTGCCGCACGCCAGCACGGTGGCGGCCACGCCGGCGCCGCGCGAAGTGTTCGTCTTCTTCATCAGCGCGGCCAAGCACCGCAACCCGGCGGCGGCGCGCGAACTGCTGCGCCTGCTCGGCAAAAACTGAAGCGCGCGGTGCGGCGCGTGCCGCGCACATCGGCGACAATTCGCCGATGTCCAGTCCCGATACCCGCAAGGCCCTGCTGCAGATCCATTTCTGCGTTCTGCTATGGGGCGTGACCGCCATCCTCGGCAAGCTCATCACCCTGCCCGCGCTGCCGCTGGTGTGGTGGCGCATGCTGCTGGTGGTGGCGATGCTGGCGCTGCTGCCGCGGGTCTGGCGCGGGCTGTCGGCGCTCACCCCGCGGCTGGCGCTGGGCTACTGCGGCATCGGCGCGCTGGTGGCGCTGCACTGGCTCACGTTCTACGGCGCGGTGAAACTGGCCAACGCCTCGGTGGCGGCCACCTGCATCGCGCTGGCGCCGGTGTTCACCGCCATCGTCGAGCCGTGGATCGCCCGGCGGCCGTTCCAGCCGCGCGAACTGGCCTTCGGCCTGGCGGTGCTGCCGGGCGTGGCGCTGGTGGTCGGCGGCGTGCCCGGTGGCATGCGCCTGGGCGTGGCGGTGGGCGCGCTGTCGGCGCTGCTGGTGGCCCTGTTCGGCTCGTTCAACAAGCGCCTGGTCAGCCACGCCGACCCGCTCACCGTCACCGCGCTGGAACTGGGCGCCGGCACCCTCACCCTGACCCTGCTGGCACCGGCCCTGCCGCTGCTGCTGCCGGCCCTGGCCAGCGACCTGTGGGTGATCCCCGGCCTGCACGACGGCCTCCTGCTGCTGGCGCTGTCGGGCCTGTGCACCCTGCTGCCGTTCGCGCTGGCGCTGGTGGCGCTGCGCCACCTCAGCGCCTACACCATGCAGCTGGTGACCAACCTGGAACCGGTCTACGCCATCGTGCTGGCGATGCTGTTCCTGGGCGAACAGCGCGAGCTGACGCCGCTGTTCTACCTGGGCGTGGCGATCATCATCGGCGCGGTGTTCCTGCATCCGCTGCTCAACCGCGCGCGACCGCTGCCCGCCGCGGGCGCGGGGCTGGAATAGCGCTCAGCCGGCGACCACCACCCGGTCGCGGCCCTGCGCCTTGGCCTGGTAGAGCGCGGCATCGGCGCGGCGCAGGGTTTCCTGCGCCGACTCGCCCGGGTGCTGCGCCGCCAGCCCGACGCTGACCGTGACCGGCAGCCCCATCGGCAGGTGCGCCACCGCTTCGCGCAGGTACTGGCATTGCAGCTCGGCCTGCGCCAGCGGCGTGTCCGGCAGCAGGATCACGAACTCTTCGCCACCGTAGCGCGCGGCCATGCCGCGCCCGGCGAACTGCGCACGCAGCACGCCGGCCAGTTCGACCAGCACCCGGTCGCCCTCGGTGTGGCCATGGAGGTCGTTGACCTGCTTGAAATGGTCGATATCGACGAGGGCCACCGCCGGCGGCGCGCCGGTGCCGCGCTCGATCGCCTCGGCCAGCGCCGCGGACAGCGCGCGGCGGTTCGGCAGACCGGTCAGCGGATCGGTGCGGGTCTGTTCTGACAGCGCCAGGTTCTGCTGCTCCAGCTGCACGTAATACTCGGCCAGGCGCGCCTCGTACCAGTCGTGCTCGCCCTGGTGGTGGTCGATGCGGCGGCGCAGCTGGCGCATCTCCAGCATCCGCCCCACCTGCCGCGACAGCGCCCGCAGCGCCTCGGCCTGGGTGGCGCCGAGCTGGCCGGGGCGCGAGTCGAACACGCACAGCGTGCCCAGTGCGTAGCCATCGCTGCTCAGCAGTGGCGCGCCGGCGTAGAAGCGGATGAAGGGATCGGCGGTGACCGAGGGATTGCCGCGGAAGCGCGCGTCCTGGCGGGCGTCCTCGACCACGGTCAGATGTCCCGGCTGCAGGATGGCATGGGCGCAGAACGCCTCGTCGCGCGGGGTCTGGTCGCCGTCCAGCCCCTGCAGCGACTTGAACCACTGCCGTTCGCTGTCGATCAGGGTCACCGCGCCCATCGACGTACCGCAGATGGCGCGGGCGATGGCCACAAGGTCCTCGAACTCCTGTTCGCGCGGGGTATCGAGGATGCGGTGGCGCTGCAGCGCGGCCAGGCGTTCGGCCTCGTTGGCGGGGCGGTCGGGCTTGATCATCCAGTCCGGGCCTGTGTCCCTGGGGGCAGTGGAAACAGGCCGAGTCTAGCCTCGCCGCGCGGCAGCCGGCGCGGCGAACCGGTCACACTTCACCACTCGCGCTGCTGCGGCAGCAGCCCGCGCAGTTCCTGCTCGGTGAGGTTGCGCCACTGGCCGGGCTTGAGCGCGCCCAGCCGGATGTTGTCGATGCGCACCCGGCGCAGCTGGGTGACGCGGTAGCCGAAGGCGGCCGCCATCAGGCGGATCTGCCGGTTCAGGCCCTGCTCCAGCACGATGCGGAAGCCGAACTTGGCGATGCGCGTGGCGCGGCACGGCAGCGTCGTCTGGTCGTGGATGCGCACGCCGCGCGCCATGCCGCGCAGGAACTCGTCGGTGACCGGCTTGTTCACCGCCACCAGGTATTCCTTCTGGTGGCCGTTCTCGGCGCGCAGGATCTGGTTGACGATGTCGCCATTGCTGGTCATCAGGATCAGGCCTTCCGAATCCTTGTCCAGGCGGCCGATCGGGAAGATGCGCTGCTCGTGGCCGACGAAGTCGACGATGTTGCCCTTCACCGCGCTTTCGGTGGTGCAGGTGATGCCCACCGGCTTGTTCAGCGCGATGTAGACGTGTTTGCGGCCGGTGCTCTTGTGCACGGCACGGGCGCGCAGCGGCTGGCCGTCCACGCGGACCTCGTCGCCCTCGCCGACCACCGCGCCGGTGCCGGCGACGATGCCGTTGACGGTCACGCGGCGGGCGCCGATCAGGCGGTCGGCCTCGCGGCGGGAACAGAAGCCGGTTTCGGCGATGTGCTTGTTGAGTCGGGTCGTCATCGGCGGATTATCCGCCATCACCCGGGGCGCCGGACAGCGCGGGCGCGTCGTCGCCGGCGGCCACCACGCGGTCGCGGCCGCCGCGCTTGGCCTGGTACATGGCGTTGTCGGCACGGCGCAGCAGCGCGGTCAGGTCGTCGCCCTGCGCCCGCATTTCCGCCAGGCCGATGCTGACGGTGACCGCCAGCCCGTCGTGGCGCAGTTCCGCCGCCTGCCGCGCGATCTTCTGCCGCAACTGCTGCAGCCGCGGCAGCGCCGCCTCGGCGCGGGTGCCCGGCAGCAGCACCAGGAATTCCTCGCCGCCCATGCGGATCACGTCGTCGCGGTCGCGCACCGCGGCGAGCAGCGTGTTGGCCACCGACACCAGCACCGCATCGCCCACCTCGTGGCCGAAGCGGTCGTTGATCTGCTTGAACAGGTCGATGTCGAGGAAGCCGATCGACAACGGCAGCCCTTCCTTGCGCGCGCGCAGCACGTGGCGTTCGAGCTGGCGCAGGCCGGCGCGGCGGTTGGGCAGCCCGGTGAGCGCGTCGGTGTCGGCCAGCTGGCGCATCTCGTCGCGCTGCCGGCGCAGGTGGCCGAGCCGGCGGTTGAGGCCATAGGCGTACATCATCAGGAACCAGGTCACCGACAGCTGCACGGCCTCGACCCGGAAGCGCACCAGCTCGCGGCTGCCGGCGATGTCCGCCAGCGCCATCAGCAGCAGCGGCGCCACCGCGGCGATGCCGTCCACCGCCTGGTAGTCGCCGCGACGCAGCGACACCAGGCCCGCGGCCAGCGCCAGCACGCAGACCAGGGTGAAGGCGTGGTCGAGCGCGGCGGCCACCCAGGCCAGCCCGGCCCATGGCAGCAGCGGCGTGAACAACGCCAGCGCCAGCAGCAGCTGCGCGAAACGGCGCACCCACGGCCGCGAACGCGGCCACGCCTGCAGGCCGCCGCACAGGCGCCACAGCACCCAGCCCATCACCGCGATGCTCAGCGCCGAGGCCGACACCATCCACCACGCGGCCAGGCCGCCCACCGGCAGCCAGGGTTCGGGATAGCCGCTCAGGCCGCTGAGCACCGACTGCCAGACCACCAGCAGCGCGGTGGCCAGCGTGTACAGCAGGAATTCGCGGTCGCGCGTGGTCAGGAAGCCCATCAGCGCCGACAGCGCCAGGGCAATGGCAATGGCGATGCAGGCGGTGCGCACCAGCAGCCGCATCGTGTCCATCTGCTGCACCGGGCTGGGCGCGCCCAGCCGCAGGGTGGGAATCCAGCGCGCCTTGAGCGGCTTTTCCCAGGCCACGCGGATCGGTTCCAGATCGCCCGGCTTCGGCACCAGCACCATGCCGATGCCGGCGCGGAAGCGCGAATCGCGGGTGCGCGCGTCCTGCATGTTGCCGCAGATCCGGCGGTCGCCGTGGGAGATCATCACTTCGCCGGCGAACACGTTGAACACGTCCACGGCCTGCGGCGCGCCGGACCAGCCGCCGGCGGGCGCGGCGATCAGGATGCCCTCGCCCAGCCGTGCGGCGGCCTCGGGCGGGCAGGCGCGGACCGGCGTCTGTTCGTCGGTCGGCGCGCCGATCAGCAGGTAATCGCGGTCCAGCCGCGGGGCATGCGCGGCGGCGGCCGCCGGGAACGACAGGAACACCAGCAGCACGGACAGGAACATCCATCCCGCAACCACCCGCGCCTTGACCCCGCTGCCCCCGATCAACATCCCTTCCCCTGCGCACGTCCCGATGCGTTGGCGATTATCGCATGCGGGTTTTCCACCCCTGCCGGGAAACCCGATACCAGCATCGTCACCGCGGCCCGGATGGCACGAGGCCCGGCGCCATGGCGTCGGGCCTCATCGTCCGCGGTGACTCAGGCGCCGCGCGGACCGCGCGGCTTGAAACCGCCCGGGCGCCCGCCCGGACCGGAGCGCGGTCCGCCGGGACGGCCGGCGGGCCTGGGGCCCTTGCCGAAGCGCGGCTTGAACGAGGGCGCGGCACCCTGCGCCTCGCCCGGCTCGACCCGGCGCATGCGCAGCTGCTGGCCGGACACCCACACCTTCTGCAGGTGCTGCAGCGTGTCGGCGGG
This sequence comes from Stenotrophomonas sp. Steno-Z2, assembly GCF_056393235.1. Classification (NCBI taxonomy): domain Bacteria; kingdom Pseudomonadati; phylum Pseudomonadota; class Gammaproteobacteria; order Lysobacterales; family Lysobacteraceae; genus Stenotrophomonas; species Stenotrophomonas sp. Steno-Z2. Next base: position 28,100 of record NZ_JBWJOY010000008.1, read on the forward strand.
CATTTCCGCCGGCAGGTCGAGCACGGAGTGGTCGTCGTGGATGTCGATGCGGCCGATGTAGCGGCTTTCCAGCCCGGCCTCGTTGGCGATGGCGCCGACGATGTTGGCCGGCTTCACGCCATGCATGTGGCCCACCTCGATGCGGTAGGTCTCCATGCCGAACTCCGGCGCGCCGCGCGGCGGCAACTCGCGGCGCGGACGCTCGCCGGCCTCGCCTTCGCCGCGCGGCGCACGCGGCGCGCGCTCGCCCTCGTCATGGCGCGGGCCACGCTCGAAGCGCGGCTCGAAGCGCGCCGGGCGCTCGCCGCGCTCCTCGCGCTGGCGCGGGAAGCCGCCGTCGCGCGCCGGACGCTCGGCGCGGCCGGCCTGCGGCTCGCGGCGCTCGCGCACCGGCGGAGTCAGCAGGAACGGGGTATCGCCCTGCAGCAGCCTGGCCAGCGCGGCGGCGATCTCGATGGCCGGCACGTTGTGCTCGGCTTCGTAGCGCTGCAGCAGGTCGCGGTAGAAATCCATGTCGCCGCCGGCCAGGGCCTGGCTGATGCGGTCCATGAACTTGCTCACGCGGTGGTCGTTGACCGCGTCCACCGTCGGCAGCTGCATTTCCTCGATCGGCTGGCGGGTGGCGCGCTCGATCTGGCGCAGCATGCCCTTCTCGCGCGGGGTGACGAACAGGATCGCCTCGCCGCTGCGGCCGGCGCGGCCGGTACGGCCGATGCGGTGCACGTAGCTTTCGGTGTCGTACGGGATGTCGTAGTTCAGCACGTGGCTGATGCGCTCCACGTCCAGGCCGCGCGCGGCCACGTCGGTGGCGACGAGGATGTCGAGCTTGCCGTCCTTGAGCTGGCCGATGGTGCGCTCGCGCTGGGCCTGCTGCATGTCGCCGTTGATGGCGGCGGCGGCCAGGCCGCGCGCCTGCAGCTTCTCGGCCAGTTCCTCGGTGCCGGCCTTGGTGCGCGCGAAGATGATCATCGCGTCGAACGGCTCCACTTCCAGGATGCGGGTCAGCGCATCGAGCTTGTGCATGCCGCTCACCCACCAGTAGCGCTGGCGGATGTTGGCCGAGGTGGTGGTCCGGGAGGCGATGGTCACTTCCACCGGCTCGCGCAGGTAGGTCTGCGCGATGCGGCGGATCTGCGGCGGCATGGTCGCCGAGAACAGCGCCACCTGGCGGGTTTCCGGCAGCTTCCTGAGCACGGCCTCGACGTCGTCGATGAAGCCCATGCGCAGCATTTCGTCGGCTTCGTCCAGCACCAGCGTCTTCAGCTCGGACAGGTCCAGCGTGCCGCGGTCCAGGTGGTCGATGACGCGGCCGGGGGTGCCGACCACGACATGCACGCCGCGGCGCAGCGCCGACAGCTGCTGGCCGTAAGGCTGGCCGCCGTACACCGGCAGCACGCGGAAGCCGGGCATCGAGGCCGAGTAGGTCTGGAAGGCCTCGGCGACCTGGATGGCCAGTTCGCGGGTCGGCGCCAGCACCAGCACCTGCGGCCGGGTGGCGGAAAGGTCGATGTTGGACAGCACCGGCAACGCGAAGGCGCCGGTCTTGCCGGTACCGGTCTGCGCCTGGCCGAGCACGTCGCGGCCTTCCAGCATCGCCGGGATGGTGGCGGCCTGGATGGGCGACGGCGTTTCGTAGCCGACGGCGGCCACTGCCTTCATCACAGCCTCGGACAGGCCGAGGTCTGCGAACAGCAGCGGCGCGGGGGATTCTTGGGACATGGGGAACTCCGGGGGCACCGCGGCGAACGCAGCGGGCAGGAAAATGGGGCGTATTGTGCGCCTTGCGCTGGCCCCTGTCGAAATCCCCGATGGCGTCCGTTCAGCTGTGATATTCCGCGGCGGCCGGCGAATCACCCGGCATCGTCCCTCCTGCGACCGTCCATGGCACCTTCCCAGCCGCCTCCCGGGCCGCCGGCCCGCTTCACCGAACTGCTGCAGCGCCACCGCGGCATCCTGGTCAAGGTGGCCGGCAGCTATGCGCGCCAGCGCGAGGACCGCGAGGACCTGGCCCAGGAGATCGCCACCCAGCTGTGGCGGGCCTGGCCGGGCTACGACCCGGCGCGGCCGTTCTCGACCTGGATGTACCGGATCGCGCTGAACGTGGCGATCTCGCAGCTGCGCGGCCGGACCCGGACAGCGCCGCTGCACGGCGCCGCCGACGGCCTGCCCGACACCCTGGCCGACCCGGCGCCGCACGACCCCGACCGGGCGCAGCAGGTGGAGCGCCTGTACCGGTTCATCCACGCCCTGCCGCCGCTGGACCGCGCGCTGATGCTGCTGCACCTGGACGAATGCCCGCAGCGCGAGATCGCCGAGGTCCTGGGCCTGAGCGCCACCAATGTCGCCACCAAGATCGGCCGCCTGAAGGCGCGCCTGCGCAACGAACTGTGACCACCCGAGGAAACCGTCATGGAACCGGATGAACTGAAGACCGCCTGGCAGGCCCTGGCCCACCAGCTGGAACGGCAGCAGGCGCTGGACCTGCAACTGCTGCGCGTGCAGGCCGGCCAGCGCCTGCACGACCGCCTCGCGCCGCTGCGGCGCGGCCAGTGGCTGCAGCTGGCGCTGGGCATTGGCCTGGTCCTGCTCGGCATCGCCTGCTGGCGACGCAACCTCGACACGCCCGCCTATCTGGCCGCCGGCCTGGCCGTGCACGCCTTCGGCGTGCTGACCGCGGCCATGGCCGCCGTGGTGCTGGACCGGCTGCGGCGCCTGGACCCCACCGCCCCGGTACTGGAACTGGAACACGACCTGGGCCGGCTGCGCCGCCTGCAGGCGCTCAACGCCATGCTCGCCGGCTGGCCGTGGTGGGTGATGTGGGCCGTGGTGCTGGCCGCGCTGGCCGGCATCGCCGGCGTGCCCGCCTCTGCCGACATGGCGCCATGGTTCTGCGCCTGCGTCGGCACCGGCCTGCTCGGCTGGCTGGGCACGGCGGCGCTGTACCGCCGGGCGCGGAGCTCGCCGCGGCCGGGGCTGGCGCGGCGCGCCGGGGATGCGGTCCGCGGCTACAGCCTGCGCCAGGCGCAGGCGGTGATCGAGGAGCTGCGCCGCTTCGAACGGCCCTGACGCGCGGGACGGAGCCGCCGCAGGCGATAATCGCGCTCTTTCCCTGCCGGCCTCCCCATGCAGACCATCGATTTCGAACTGGACCGCGAGTACGTGGAACTGAAGCAGCTGCTCAAGCTGACCGACCTGGTGTCCAGCGGCGGCGAGGCCAAGATGATCATCGGCGAAGGCCAGGTGCGCGTCGACGGCGACGTCGAGCTGCGCAAGGCCTGCAAGATCCGCGCGGGCCAGCAGGTGGAACTGGGCGGTGTGCGCATCCGCGTGCGGTGAAGCCGGGAACGGGGAACGGGAAACAGGGAATCGCCGGGCATCGCGGCATGCGCCATTCCCGGTTCCCCGCGCCCTATTCCCTGGCCTGGGTCAGGTGCGCCGCGATCATCTTCCTGAAGGGCGCCACGCCATGCGCCGCACGCAGCGCGGCGCCGCGCAGCAGGCGCGCGGGCAGGCGGCTGTCGTTGTACAGCGCGGCGATGGCATTGGTGGCCTCGTACAGCGGCCGCGTCGCCAGCCGGTGGCCGCGTTCGTAGCGGGCCAGCACCGCCGGCGCGCCGATGTCGCGGCCGCGCGCGGCCGCGGTGGCGATCTCCCCCGCCAGCCGCTGCTGGCTCTGCAGGCCGAAGTTGAAGCCATGCGCGGTCACCGGATGCATGCCCACGGCGGCATCGCCGGCCAGCACGTAGCGGTGCGCGGCGAAACGCTGCGCGTACACGCCGACCAGCGGATAGACATGGCGCGTGCCTGTCGGCCACATCCGCCCCAGGCGCCGTTCGAAAAAGCCGGTGACGGCCTGCCCTAACGCCGCATCGTCCATCGCCATCAGGTCCTGGATGCCCTGCGGCGGCAGGGTGATCACCGCCGAGCACTGCCCGCCCGGCAGGGGCAGCATGGCCAGCGTGCGGCCGTAACCAAACCACTCCCAGGCGGCGTGCTGGTGCGGCCGCTCGTGGCCGAACCGGCACACCAGCATCGACTTGCCGAAGTCGCGCATCCGCGCGCCGATGCCCATCATGCGCCGCGTCGCCGAGAAACGGCTGTCGGCGGCCACCACCAGCCGCGCGCGCAGGCGACGGCCATCGTCCAGCACCACCGTGTTGGCCGCGTCGCCAGGCTCGATCGCCGTCACCTTCGCGCCGTCGACCAGCTCCAGCCCCGCCTGCCCCTGCACCGCCTCCCAGGCGGCGCGGCGGATCAGGTGGTTGGGCACCAGCCAGCCCAGCTCGTCCACGTTCTCCGTACCGGCGGCGAAGCCGAGCGCGAACGGGGAGGCGCCGTCCATCACCCTGGCGCTGCGCAGCGGCGAAACCTGCGCGGCATCGATGCGCTCCCACACCCCCAGCGCGCGCAGGATCTGCCGCGACGCATGGGTCAACGCGATCTCGCGGCCATCGAAGGCCGGCTCGGCCAGCACCGCGGCCGGCTGCAGTTCCACCAGGGTCACCGACAGCCCGGTATCGGCCAGCGCGCGCGCCAGGCACAGCCCCACCGGGCCCGCGCCCACGACCAGCACATCGACAGCCCGCATCCTCCACCTCCGCAATCCGTGTCCGCCATAGCCTGGGGCCGGCGGCCCGCGCCGACCTTGATCCGGATCATGCCCGGCGGCGATCGACGGCCTCCGTTGCGCCGGCCCCGGACGCGGGGCCGAGGGTCACAGACCGCCGCGGCGCGGCTCCACGCCCACCGCCGTCGGCGCCACCACCGGCAGCGGCGCGGTGTCGGCCGGCATCTCCAGCAGCGCCGTGTCGATCTCCGACAGCGGGCTCTCGTCCGGGCAGGTCTCGTCGGGGAAACCGAAATGTTCCTTCAGCGCCTGGCCGCAGGTGGTCACCGTTTCCAGATCGGCACCCTCGACCTTGCACTGGCGGTCGAAGGCGATCAGGAACGCGTCCTTGCGGCGCACGAAATCGTCGCCGCACTTGCGCATCTGCTTGATCCGCTCCAGGTCGTCCTGCACCGCGTTGGTGCCGTCCAGCCCGTACTGCTGGAGCTCTTCGCGGGTGAGCAGGCGCAGGCTGCGGTTGGGCACGGTCATCATCAGGTCGGCCACGCCCACCGCCACGCCGTTGCGCTGCAGGTAGTCCTTCACGTTGTCGTAGACCTCGTGCAGTTCCTTGTTCAGCTCCGCGCGCGAGGTGGCGGTGGAACTGATGCGCATCATGCGGTGGATGCCGACCTTGCCCGAGATCAGCCGGTTGTCGCCTGCAGCCAGCACGAACACGCAGGCGCTGTGGCAAATGGAGCCCTCGCGCACCCAGATGGTCCAGCCGGCCTCGCCGATGCTGTCGCCGGCGACGATCGCCGCTTCCACCTGGCCGCCGCTGGAATCCAGGTCGAGCACGCGCTTGCCGATCTTCATCGCATCGGCCACCACCGCCAGGCGCGAGACCATCGCGGCGAAGGACGGGTTGATCTTGCCGGCGTAGCGCACCCGCACCAGGCCGCGCTCGCGGCAGGGCTCCAGCGCGGCGTCGAGCGTTTTGCGGTCCAGCGCTTCCAGTTCGGCGCCGTCGCCGGCCTCGCCGGTGTAGTCGGTGTCGCAGCTGACCCAGGCCCTGCCGTTCTCCAGCGCCACGTCCGGCCAGGCCTTGTCGCGGGCCGGCTTCACCGGCGCCGGCGGCGGCGGCGCGTCGGCGGCGTTGATCGACACCATGTGGTCGCCATCGGCGGCCAGCGCCGCGGCCGGGTCGGCGGCCGCAAGCGGCTTGTCCTTGTCGCCGGGGTTGCAGGCCAGCAGCCCGATACACAGCAACGGCGACCACCAGAATCTGGGCAGCATGGACAACGATCGGATCCGTGGGGCGGCGCCATGCGCCGGGGAACGGACAGTCTAGTGCGCATTGCCGCCCGCGCCGCAATGCCTCCTGAACTGATCTATCGGTGATGGGCATTGATGTCCGGAAATGGCCAGTACGCGCCCGCCGCCGGGCCTAGACTGGGCGCCATGAACCGTCCCGCCCTGCCCAGCCACGACCAATGCGAACAGGCCCGCCTGGCCCGCGACGCGCGCTTCGACGGGCTGTTCTTCACCGCCGTGCGCAGCACCGGCATCTATTGCCGGCCGGTATGCCCGGCGCCGCCACCACGCCGCGACAATGTCAGCTACTACCCCACCGCCGCCGCCGCGGCCGCGGCCGGCTACCGCCCCTGCCTGCGCTGCCGGCCGGAACTGTCGCCGGACGACGCCCGTTTCATGCAGGACCACACCCTGCACCGCGCCCTGGCGCTGCTGGACGAGGGCCTCCTGCAGGACCAGCCGGCCGCCGCGCTGGCCGACGCGATGCAACTGAGCGCGCGCCAGCTGCAGCGCCTGTTCGTGGCGCGGCTCGGCGCCACGCCGGCGCAGCTGCACGCCACCCGCCGCCTGCTGCTGGCCAAGCAGCTGCTGACCGAAACCCACCTGCCGGTGACCGAGGTGGCGCTGGCGGCCGGCTTCAACAGCCTGCGCCGCTTCAACGACGCCTTCCTGGCCGGCTGCGGCATGCCGCCCAGCGCGCTGCGCAAGCGCCACGGCGCGGTGCCCGGCGGCGAGCCGGTGCTGCGCCTGGCCTACCGGCCGCCGCTGGATTTCCCGGCGATGCTCGGCTTCCTGCGCCGGCGCGCGATTCCCGGCATCGAACGCATCGACGCCGACAGCTACCAGCGCGTGATCGTCGCCGGCGGCCGCGCCAGCCTGATCCGGGTCAGCGCCGACCCGAAGCGCCCGGAGCTGCGCCTGCAGCTGGGCACCACCGATGCGCGCACCATCCCCTCGATCGTGGCCAAGGTGCGGCGCGTGTTCGACCTCGACGCCGACCTGGCCACCGTGCATGCCTGCCTGCGGCACGAGCCGCTGCTGGCGCGCGGCATCGCCCAGCGTCCGGGCCTGCGCATCCCCGGCGGCTGGGACGGCTTCGAAGTCGCCGCGCGCGCGGTGCTGGGCCAGCAGGTCAGCGTGGCCGCGGCGACCACGCTGGCGCGGCGGCTGGTGGACCGCTTCGGACAGGTCCTGGCGGACATGCCCGAAGGCCTGGACCGGCAGTTCCCCACGCCCGGGGTGCTGGCCGAAGCGCCGCTGGAAAGCATCGGCCTGCCGCGCACCCGCGCGGCCACCCTGCGCGCGGTGGCGCTGGCCTGCGCCGAGGGCCGGCTGGAATTCAGCCGCGCGCAGACGCTGGAGCAGTTCGTCCAACAGGCCACCGCCCTGCCCGGCATCGGCCCCTGGACCGCGCACTACATGGCCCTGCGCGCGCTGGGCATGCCCGACGCCTTCCCCGCCGGCGACCTGGTGCTGCAGCAGGTGCTGGGCGAAGGCCAGCGCCTGGGCGAGCGCGCCACCGAAGCCCGTTCGCAGGCATGGCGGCCCTGGCGCGCCTACGCGGTACTCCACCTCTGGCACCTGGCTGCGGAACCGAACAAGGAACCCGAACAATGACCCTCTACTACGACCGTTTCGACACCCCCATCGGCCCGCTCACCGTCGCCGCCGATGCCACCGGCCTGCGCCATATCCTGTTCGCGCAGAATCGCCACGACGCCAAGGGCCGCGAAGGGTGGCAGCACGAGCCGGACGCCGTGGCCGAACCGCGCCGGCAACTGCTGGATTACCTGCACGGCCGGCGCCGTGGCTTCGACCTGGTGCTGGCGCCGGTGGGCACCGAATTCCAGCTGCAGGTCTGGCACACGCTGGCCGAGATTCCGTTCGGCGCCACCTGGAGCTACCGCCAGCTGGCGCAGCGCATCGGCCGCCCCACCGCGACCCGCGCCGTGGGCGCAGCCAACGGCCGCAACCCGCTGCCCATCGTACTGCCCTGCCACCGGGTGATCGGCAACGACGGCGCGCTGACCGGTTTCGGCGGCGGCCTGCCGACCAAGGCCGCGCTGCTGCGGCTGGAAGGCGCCCTGCACGAAGAAGCAGCGGTGCCTTCGCTGTTCGGCTGAGCGCGGCGGCGCGGTTTGCCGCTGACGCAGCGGCCACATCTGCACCGTCGCCACGCTGCTCCCGCGTGCGTTTCGCCACTCCCGTCACGTATCGCGCTGCAGCCATGCGCAGACTCCTACCGGCCCGCCGTTTCCGCCAACCGATGTATGCCAGCTGTCATCAGGCCGGGACTATCATGGGCGCATGATCCCGTTCCGCACCTGCCTCGCGCTGCTCGGCGCCAGCCTGCTCGCCGCCTGCGCCTCCACCGGTCCCGCCCCATCCTCCACCCCTTCAGCCGCCGCAACGGCGCCGCCCACCGTCCTGCTGCTGTCCATCGACGGCCTGCGCGCGGACATGGTCGAACGCGGCCACAGCCCCAATCTGGCCCGCCTCGCGCGCGAAGGCGTGCGCTCGGTCGGCATGTCGCCGTCCTACCCCTCGCTCACTTTCCCCAACCACTACACCCTGGTCACCGGCCTGCGCCCGGACCACCACGGCATCATCCACAACAGCATGAGCGCCGAGGATCTGGGGCGTTTCAGCCTCCAGGACCGCGCCGCGGTGACCAACCCCGCCTGGTGGGGCGGCGAGCCGATCTGGGTCGGCGTGGAGAAGGCCGGCTACAAGAGCGCGACCTGGTCGTGGCCGGGCAGCGAGGCCGCCATCCAGGGCGTGCACGCCAACCAGTGGCATGCCTACGACGAAAGCGTGCCGCTGCCCGAACGCATGAAGCTGGTGCTGTCGTGGCTGGAAGGCGCGCCCGATGGCCGTACGCCGCGCCTGGTCGCCGCCTACATGGAACAGGTGGACCAGGCCGGGCACGACCATGGCCCGGATTCGCCCGAGTACGCCGCCGCGCTACAGGAAGTGGACGCGGCCATCGGCCAGCTGCTGGACGGCATGCGCCGCCAAGGCCTGCTCGACAGGACCAACGTGATCGTCGTGTCCGACCACGGCATGGCCAGCGTCCCGGCCGGGCAGGTGATCGCCACCGAGGACATGGTCGCGCCGGAGATCGCGCGCGAGGTATCGGTCGGCCAGTCGGTCGGCTTCGCCCCACAGCCGGGCCGCGAACGGGAGGCGGAGAAGGCGCTGCTGGGCGCGCATGCGCACTACGACTGCTGGAAGAAGGAACAGCTCCCGGCGCGCTGGCACTACGGCACCCATCCGCGCGTACCGCCCATCGTCTGCCAGATGCACGAAGGCTGGGACGCGCTGACCCGCAAGGGCATCGCCAGGCGCTCGCCCGGCAACCGCGGCTCGCACGGCTACGACCCGGCGCTGCCGTCGATGCAGGCGGTGTTCGTCGCCCGCGGCCCCGCGTTCCGGCAGGGCGCGGTGCTGCCGCGCTTCGACAACGTCGACGTCTACCCGCTGCTGGCGCGGCTGACCGGCATCACCGCCGCCCCCAACGACGGCGACCCGCAGACCCTGCTGCAGGCATTGCGCCAGCCGGATTGAGCGGCCGTTGCCCGCGCCGGGTGGCGGCGGACCTTCGCCCCCGGCGATCGACGCGGGCACGGAGCGGACACAAAAAAAAAGCGGCGCAAGCGCCGCTTTTTTGCTGTTGCCAGCCCGGGGATCAGCCGGCCTTGGCCACCGTCTTCTTGGCGACGGCCTTCTTGGCCGGTGCCTTGGCGACAGTCTTCTTGGCGACCGGCGCAGCTGCGCCCACGGCCACCTTGCTCACCGAATGCGAACGCGCATTGCCGTAGCTGGCGTTGTAGCGCTTGCCCTTGGCGGTCTTGCGGTCACCCTTACCCATGTCGTCAACTCCTTAGGTTTGAAATCAGATTGCCCCGTACTGACACGGGTTCGACGAGGCCGCTGTAACAGCGCCCCCGCGCGTGAAGTGAAAGCCTACCATGCGCCCCTCAATGCGCGCAGCTGGCGTCATGCACGTGGCGGTGGTTGAGCCTCAGGTTCATCAGATGCGCCAACCCCACCAGCACGCCGCCGATGGTCATCACCACCGCGTGCGGCACCCGCGAATGGTGCAGTTCGGCATGCAGCAGCCCGGCCCACAGCAGCGCCAGCCCGGGCACGAGCAGCGCCAGCGCGCGCAGCGCGCGGTGGCGGCGGTAGCCCCAGAGCAGGCTGAACAGGCCCAGGAAGGTCACGAAGACCACCACCGCCTGCTCGACGCCATCGCTCAACCAGAACGACAACCCCAGCGACGGGGCCAGCGCCAGCAAGGCGGGCAGCGCGGCGCAGTGCACCGCGCACAGCAGCGAGCCGGCGGCGCCGAAGCGGTCGAGGAACTGGCGGGACGATTTCGGCGGCATGACTTCCAGCAGGGGCGGCGGCGCGTTATGGAATAATATAACATTATCGCCCGACCCGCTGGCTCCCCCTTCCTGATCGCCCTCCTCCCACACCGCTCCACACCCCTTCATTGATACAAAGTAACAACACCATGACCCGACCGATCTCCTCCCGTACCTTCCCGCGCCTTGCCCGCCACGCCCTGTCGGTGGCGCTCGTCGCCGCCCTTCCCGTGGCCGCCCAGGCCGCCGACGACAACGACGGGCAGAGCCATCACCTGACCGAGCTGTCGGCGGTCAAGGTCACCGCCTCCCCGCTGCAGAGCGACGCCGAATCGCTGGCCCGCCCGGTCGCGGTGCTGACCGGCGAGGAACTGGACGCGCGCAAGGGCGCCACGCTCGGCGACACCATCTCGCGCATGCCCGGCGTGCAGACCACCTCCTTCGGCCCCGGCGTCGGCCGGCCGATCATCCGCGGGCAGGAAGGCCCGCGCGTGGCGGTGGTCGCCAACGGCGTCGGCAACATGGACGCCTCCACCGTCAGCGCCGACCACGCCATCAGCATCGAGCCGTTCCTGGCCGACCAGATCGAGGTGCTGAAGGGCCCGGCGACCCTGTTGTTCGGCAGCGGCGCCATCGGCGGCGCGGTCAACGTGGTCGACGGACGCATCGCCCGCGACCTGCCCGAGCGCCCGCTGAGCGGCCGCGCCGAACTGCGCGGCAACAGCGTCAACAGCGAGCGCAGCGGCATGTTCCGGCTCGACGGCGTCAGCGGCGACAACCTGGTGCTGCACGTCGATGGCCTGGTGCGCAACGGCGACGACTTCCGCATCCCCGGCTACGCGATCAATCCGGCGGCGCTGGACGAGGACCACGACCACGCCGCGCACGACGACCACGGCGACGAACTCGGCCCGCGCGGGCGCCTGGAGAACAGCGCCATGCGCACCCGCGCCGGCGGCGTCGGTGCCACCTGGCTGGGCGAGGCGGGTTTCCTCGGCGCGTCGCTGGGCACCTACCGCAGCAATTACGGCATCCCCAACGGCGCCCACGTCCATGCCGGCGACGATCACGACCACGACCACGACCACGACCACGACCATGGCGACGAGGAAGGCGAAGGCGAGCACGACGTGCGCATCGACATGGTGCAGAACCGCTTCGACGTGAAGGGCGGCCTCTACGATCCGCTGCCGTTCCTGCAGAGCGTGACCGCGCGCGCGGCCTGGACCGATTACGAGCACACCGAGCTGGAAGCCGGCACGCCGTCCACGCGCTTCACCAACAAGGGCGTGGAAGGCCGCGTGGAAGCGGTACAGAAGCCGCTGGCCGGCTGGAACGGCGCGTTCGGCCTGCAGTTCGGCAACAGCGACTTCGGCGCGCAGGGCGAAGAGGCCTTCGTTCCGGATACGCGCACGCGCACGCTGGGCCTGTTCGTGCTGCAGGAAAAGCAGTTCGGCCCGCTCAAGCTGGAACTGGGCGGCCGCCACGACCGGGTCAAGCTGAGCCCGGACGACGCGCTGCGCAACCGCGACTTCGGTGCCACCAACCTGTCGGCGGCCGGCATCTGGACGGTCAACGACCATTTCGACCTGCGCTTCGGCGTGGACCGCTCCGAGCGCGCGCCGACCAATGAGGAGCTGTACGCGGCCGGCGCCCACATCGCCACGCGCTCGCTGGAGATCGGCGACGCCAACCTGGACACCGAGCGCGGCCAGCGCATGGAACTGGGCCTGCACGCGCACGGCGACCGCATCGATGTCTCGGCCTCGGTCTACCAGACGAAATTCAAGGACTTCATCTACCTGGCCGACACCGGCGTGGTCGAACAGGGGCTGCCGGTCCGGGTCTGGACCCAGCACGACGCCACCTTCAAGGGTGCCGAGGCCGAGGCCATGTTCCACCTGGCCGAGGGCGACAGCGGCGACTGGGACCTGCGGGTGTTCGGCGACTACGTCAAGGCCGAACTGGACGGCAGCGGCAGCCGCCGTGCGGACATCGCCGTGCCGCATGGCGACCACAGCCACAATTACAGCGTGGACCTGGCCAATGGCGGTTACCTGCCGCGGATCTCGCCGGCGCGCGTCGGCGCCGACCTGCGCTGGTCGCGCGATGGCTGGCGCGCCTCGGTGGGCGCGATCCGCTACGGCAGCCAGAAGGACGTGGCGCTGAACGAGGCGCCCAGCGCCGGCTACACCCTGGTCGACGCGCACCTGGCCTACCGCTGGGACCGCAGCGGCAGCAACAGCTACGAGCTGTTCCTGGACGGCAGCAACCTGACCAACCGCGAGGCGCGGCCGCACACCTCGCTGCTGCGCGACTACTCGCCGCTGCCTGGTCGCGGCGTCGCCTTCGGCATCCGCGCCTGGTTCTGACCGGCGCGTTGCAGGCGCAGTGGAAGGGGCCGCAAGGCCCCTTCCGCCTTTCCGCCGCCTGGCGCCTGCCGCCAGCCTGAATGGCGGCTTTGGCGGACGCGGCGTTTCACACCGCGCTCATTGTAACCGGACATTTTTGTCCGGATCATGGACGCATGACCTCGATCCGCTCCGATGCCGCCGCGCGTCGCGCCCAGTTGCTGGACGCGGCCGATGCCGTGTTCGGCGAGCACGGCATCACCGCGCCGCTGGACCTGGTGGTGGAACGTGCCGGCGTCGGCCGCGCCACGCTGTACCGCAACTTCCCCGACCGCGCCGCGCTGATCGAGGCGATGCTGCAGCGCACGGTCGAGAAGATCCAGGCGCACGTGGCCGAACTGGGCGAACGCGACGACGCCCTGTTCGAGCTGATCGGCGGCATGGCCCGGCGCATCGTGCACTCGCCGGCGCTGGCCGATTACTGGCGCGCGGTGGACCCGAACGACCCGCCGATCCGCGCCGCCCGCCAGCGCGTGCTGAAGCTGATGGAGCCGGCGCTGCGGCGCGCGCGCGCCGCCGGCCTGTGCCGGGCCGACCTGGAACTGGCCGACCTGTCGCTGATCTCGAGCATGCTCGGCGCCGCGCTGCGCGGGCGCACCCGCGCCGACCGCGCGCGCCTGGCCACGCGTGCGCTGCAGTTGCTGCGCCCCGGCTTGGCCGCTTCCAGCGGAGCCGACGCATGAAACCGCTCAGGCCCATTCCCGACTGGGAAGAACACGAAAAGCCCACCCTGCCCGGTTCGGCCTCGATGCCCTGGCATCCGCCGCACCGGCGCGCGGCCTACGCGGCGGTGGCGGTGCTGGTGGCGATCACCGGCGGCCTCGGCAACGCGCTGCTCAGCGCCAACCTGCCGTGGATCCAGGGGCAGATGGGCCTGCAGCCGACCGAAGCCAACTGGCTGGTGGCCGCCTACATGATGGTCAACGTCACCGCCAACCTGCTGGTGTTCAAGTTCCGCCAGGAATACGGCATCCGCCTGTTCGCCGAGCTGGGGCTGGGCGTCTACGCCGTGCTGGCGGTGCTGCACCTGGCGGTGGGCGGGCTGGCGACGACCGTGCTGGTGCGCGCGGCCAGCGGTTTCGCCGGCGCGGCCTGCACCACTCTGGGCACGCTGTACATGCTGCAGGCGCTGCCGAGGAAATACGTGGGCAACCTGCTGGTGGTGGGCATGGGCCTGTCGCAGCTGGCGGTGCCGCTGGCGTGGCTGGTCTCGCCCGGCCTGCTCGACCATGGCGAGTGGCACAACCTGTACCTGTTCGAGGCCGGGCTGGCGCTGTGCGCGTTCGCCGCGGTGGTGATCCTCAAGCTGCCGCCGGGCATCCAGATCAAGGTGTTCGAGCCGCTGGACTTCGTCACCTTCGCCCTGCTCGCGCCGGCGCTGGCGATGCTGGTCATCGTGCTCAGCCAGGGCTACCTGCGCTGGTGGTTCGACACGCCCTGGCTGGGCGGGCTGCTGGCCGCGGCGACGGTGCTGGCGCTGGCGGCGTTCCTGGTCGAGCACCATCGCCGCAACCCGCTGCTGCAGATCCGCTGGCTGATGGGGCCGACCATGCTGCGCTTCATCGCCGGCGCGTTCCTGATCCGCTTCCTGACCAACGAGCAGTCCTACGGCATGGTCACGATGATGCGCACGCTGGGCATGGGGCCGGACCAGATGGCGCCGCTGTTCGCGGTGATCCTGCTCGGCGTGCTGGCCGGCATCGCCGCCGGCGCGCTGACCTTCGGGCCGAAGGCGCTGATCCCGCAGCTGCTGGCCTCCATCCTCCTGCTCGGCAGCGCCGCCTTCCTCGACCAGCACCGCACCAGCCTGGACCGGCCGATGGATTTCGCGCTGAGCCAGTTCCTGGCCGCGGTGGGCAGCGGCATGTTCATGGGCCCGCTGATGCTGATGGGCATGCGCCAGGCCATGGCGCGCGGGCTGGACCACATCGTGTCCTTCATCGTGGTGCTGTCGCTGACCCAGACCTTCGGCGGCCTGGCCGGCTCGGCCCTGCTGGGCAGCTACCAGCTGCACCGCGAGCATGTGTATTCCAGCCAGCTGGTCAGCCAGCTGGACCCGGCCGACCCACTCGTCGCCCAGCGCCTGCGCGCGCAGCAGCAGGGCTACGCCCGCTTGATCACCGACCCGGTACAACGCCAGGCGCAGGCCGCCGCGTCGCTGGCGCAGGCCGCCAGGCGCGAGGCCAACGTGCGCGCGTTCAACGATGTGTTCGCGCTGAGCGGCTGGCTGGCGATCGGCTTCCTCAGCTGGCTGCTGCTGGAAGTGCTGTTCCGCAATCCCACCGTGAAAAAGGCGATCCGGCCGGCCGCAGCCGCCACGCCCTCCAGATGAAGCAACCGACATGAGCGACAGGCAGCAGAACCCCGGCGGCGCCAACGAGCCGATCACCGACGCCAGCGACGGCCAGGCGACCGCGACTCCGGCGCCGGTCTCCAAATACAACACGCCCAGCCGCGCCAGCGTGGCGGTGATGGTGGTCATCGCCGTGGTCGGGCTGACCCTGATCCTGCGCGCCTGGCAGCTGTGGCCGTTCAACAGCAGCCACGTGCATACCGACGACGCCTATGTGCGCGGGCAGGTGACGGTACTGGCGCCGCAGGTCAGCGGCTACGTCACCGAGGTGCTGGTGAAGGACTTCGACCATGTGAAGCAGGGCCAGCCGCTGCTGCGCATCGACGACCGCACCTACCGGCAGAAGGTCGACCAGGCCGAAGCGGCGCTGGCCGATGCGCGCGCGCAGCTGGCCAATTCCGACCAGAGCCAGGCGCAGAACCGCGCGCAGATCGCCTCCGCCCGCGCCAACCTGTCGGCCGGCCAGGCCGAGCAGCAGCGTGCCCGCACCGAACTGCGGCGTTATGAAACCCTGGCCGCGCAGCAACTGGTGTCCAGCAGCGACCGCGACAAGCTGCGCGCCGGCGCGCAGGCGGCAAGCGCCGGCGTGGCGCAGTCGCAGGCGGCCATCCGCATCGCCGAGGAGAACCTCACCGCCACCCGCGTCGCGCGCCAAGGGCTGGAGGCCAAGGTCGCCAGCGCCGAGGCGGCTCTGGAACTGGCGCGCATCGACCTGGACAACACCGTCATCCGCGCCCCGCGCGACGGCCAGCTGTCCGAGGCCTCGGTGCGGCTGGGCCAGTACGTCACCGCCGGCACCCAGCTGCTGTTCCTGGTGCCGGACACCCTGTGGATCGTGGCCAACTTCAAGGAAGGCCAGACCTGGAAGATGGCCATCGGCCAGCCGGCCACCTTCAGCGTCGACGCCTTCCAGGGCCAGCGCCTGCGCGGCCATGTCGAGCAGATCGCGCCGGCCACCGGCTCGGAGTTCGCCGTGCTCAAGCCGGACAACGCCAGCGGCAACTTCACCAAGGTCGTGCAGCGCCTGCCGATCCGCATCGCCATCGACCCCGACCAGCCGCTGGCCGCGCGCCTGCGCCCGGGCATGTCGGTGGTGGTGGAAGTGGACACGGCCGCCAGCCCGGTGCGCTGAGCGACGCCGCGATCACCGCGCGCATGCCGGCGGCGCGCTAGGCTGCCGTCTGGTCCGCCACGGAGCCCGCGCATGAAACCCCTGTTGGCCCTGCCGCTGCTGGCGGCGCTGCATGGCACCGCCGGCGCGGCGGATACGCTGTACTCCGGCGGACCGATCGTCACCATGGACGACCGGCAACCGCAGGCCGAAGCGGTGGTCGTGCGTGGGGGCGACATCGCCTTCGTCGGCACGCGCAGCGCCGCACTGGCCTTCAGCCCGCAGGCGCGGCAGGTGGACCTGCAGGGCCGCACCCTGGTGCCCGGCTTCATCGACAGCCATGGGCATGTGTCCGGTGTCGGCCTGCAGGCGCTGTCGGCCAACCTGCTGCCCGCGCCCGATGGCGAAGGCAATTCCATTCCCGCGCTGCAGGACATCATGCGCCGGTTCCGTGCCGCGGCCACGGTGCCCGGTGGCTACAAAGTGCTGATCGGCTTCGGCTACGACGATTCGCAGCTGGCGGAAAAACGCCACCCCACGCGCACCGAGCTGGACGCCATCGCCACCGACATCCCCGTGATCCTGATGCACCAGTCCGGGCACCTGGGCGCGTACAACAGCAAGGCGCTGGAACAGGCCGGCATCAACGCCGGCACGCCCGACCCTGAAGGCGGGGTGATCCGCCGCGAGCCCGGCAGCCGCGTTCCCGACGGCGTGCTGGAGGAAAGCGCACACACCCTCGCGCTTGCGCGGTTGATGCCGGCACTGAGCCTGGAGCAGGCCATGGCCATGCTCGAGGCCGGCCAGGCGCTGTACATGAAACATGGCTACACCACCGCGCAGGACGGCAAGACCGACGCCGGCACGCTGGCGATGCTGCCGATGGCCGGCAAGGCGGGCAGGCTGAAGATCGACGTCGTCGCCTACCCCGATATCCAGGTGGCGCTGGACAGCCCGGCGATGCGCGGCCCCTACTACGGCCCGGACTACATCGACCACTTCCGCATCGGCGGGGTGAAGATCAGCCTGGACGGTTCGCCGCAGGGCAAGACCGCCTGGCTGAGCCGGCCCTACTACCGGGTGCCTGCAGGCGAAAAGGCGGACTACGCCGGCTATCCCGCCTATAGCGACGCGCAGGCCGACGCGCTGATCGGCAAGGCGTGGGACAACGGCTGGCAGGTGCTGGCGCATGCCAATGGCGATGCCGCCATCGATCAGTTCATCCACGCCGTGGCCGTCGCCGAGGCCGCGCATCCGGACAAACGGCTGATGCCGGTGCTGATCCACGGCCAGACCCTGCGCCGCGACCAGGTGGGCGAACTGCGCCGGCTCGGCATCTTCCCCTCGCTGTTCCCGATGCATACCTACTACTGGGGCGACTGGCACCGCGATTCGGTGCTCGGCCCGGAGCGCGCGGAGAACATCTCGCCCACGCGCTGGGTGCTGGACGCGGGCATGGTGTTCACCTCGCATCACGATGCGCCGGTGGTGTTTCCCGATGCGATGCGCGTGCTCGACGCCACCGTCAACCGCACCACGCGCAGCGGCCGCGTGCTTGGCCCCGCGCAGCGGGTGACGCCGGAACAGGCGCTCAAATCCATCACCCTGTGGGCCGCGCGGCAGTATTCGGAAGAGGCGCGCAAGGGCTCGATCGAAACCGGCAAGCGCGCCGACCTGGTGGTGCTCTCGGACAATCCGCTGACCATCGCGCCGGCCGCGCTGCACACGATCCAGGTGCTGCAGACCCTCAAGGACGGCGAGGTCGTCTACAGCGCGGAGGAGCTGGCGAAGTAAGCCGGCAGGCCGATGGCCCGCGCTTCAGCGCCTGCGGAACCGTCAGTCCGGCGGCCTGCGCTTTGCCATCAGGGTCGCCACCAGCGCCGCCAGCGCCAGCACGGCGATCACCGGGATCAGCAGCACCACGCCGAAGACCGCCGCGATCAGCAGGAATTCCGGATAGTCGACCATGCTGCGGCAGCTGGCGCCGGCACCGCCCAGGCTGAGGCAGGAATCGGAAAACACGACGAAGCAGGCAACCCACAGCACCACGGCGGCGGCGGTCGAGCCCCACAGCACGCGCCGGCCGCGCGGCGAAATCCTCACCGCGCCACCGGGTAGGCGCGACGTGGCGGGCGCCCCGCCGGCAGGCTCAGCCGGCGCAGTCCGCGCACAGGCCATGCACTTCCAGCGTCTGCGCCTGCGGCTTGAAGCCCAGTTCGCGGGCGCGCGTTTCGAGCTGGCGCACGATGTCGCGGTCTTCCAGTTCGACCGCGCTGTGGCAGCGGTCGCAGATCAGGAACGGCACCGAATGCTGGTTGCTGCTGGGGTGGTGGCAGGCGACGAAGGAATTGACCGAGGACAGCTTGTGCACGAAGCCGTTGGCCATCAGGAAATCCAGCGCGCGGTACACCGTGGGCGGGGCGTCGGCGCCCACGCCCTTGCCCTCGCGCACCCAGTCCAGCAGTTCGTAGGCCTTGACCGGCTTGCCGGCCTCGGCGATCAGCCGCAGCACGTTGGCGCGGATCGGCGTGAGCCGCAGCCCGCGCTCGCGGCACACCCGTTCGACCACCGCGATGAAGCCCGCCGCGTCGTCGACGTGGTGGTGGGGGGCGGTACAGCTGTGCTCGTGTGCGCTCATGCCTGCCTCGCGGGATCAGTCCTTCGGTACCTTGATGAGTGCGGCGTCGATGCGTTTCAAGGCTTCGTCGCGGCCGGCCAGGTACACCGTATGCGAGATGTCCGGGCTGACCTGGGTGCCGGTGATGGCCACGCGCAGCGGCTGGGCGACCTTGCCCATGCCGATCTCCAGCGCGGCGGCGGTGTCGTGCAGGGCGGCGCCGACGCTCTCGGCGGTCCACTGCGGCAGCGCCGCCAGCAGTTCGCGCGCCTTGCCCAGCGCCAGTTCGGCGCCGGCCTTGAAGTGCTTGGCCACCGCCGCTTCGTCGTACACGGTCAGCGGCTGGTACCAGACCACCGCCTTTTCGGCCATTTCCTTCAGCGTCTGCACGCGCTCGCGCAGGGCGATGACCACGTCCTCCGGCGCCGGGCCGGCAGCCAGGTCCAGGCCCAGCTTTTCCAGCTGATAGACCAGGTGCGGCGCGATGCTGGCCGGCGCCTCGGTCTTCAGGAAGTGCTGGTTGACCCAGCCCAGCTTGGCCATGTCCAGGCGCGAGGCCTTGGAGTTGCAGTTCTTTACGTCGAACAGGTCGATCAGTTCCTGGCGGCTGAACAGCTCCTGGTCGCCGTGCGACCAGCCCAGGCGGGCCAGATAGCTCAGCAGCGCGTCGGGCAGGTAGCCGGCGTCCCGGTACTGCATCACGTCGGCCGCGCCGGTGCGCTTGGACAGCTTGGCGCCCTGCTCGTCCAGGATCATCGGCATGTGGCCGAACTTCGGCACCGGCGCGCCGATGGCTTCGTACAGGTTGATCTGGCGCGGGGTGTTGTTGATGTGGTCGTCGCCGCGGATGACCTCGGTGATGCCCATGTCCCAGTCGTCCACCACCACCGCGAAGTTGTAGGTGGGGTAGCCGTCCGGACGGAAGATCACCATGTCGTCCAGCTCGCTGTTGGCGATCTCGATGCGGCCCTTGATCAGGTCGTCGAAGGCGACCACGCCGTCGAGCGGATTCCGGAAGCGGATGACGCGGTTCGGGTCGTCCTTGAACGGCAGGCCCAGGTCGCGCGCGGCGCCGTTGTAGCGCGGCTTTTCCTGCCTGGCCATCGCCGCCTCGCGCATGGCGTCCAGCTCCTCGCGGGTCTCGTAGGCGTAGTAGGCCTTGCCCTCGGCGATCAGCTGCTCGGCCACTTCCTTGTAGCGGGCGACGCGGTGGGTCTGGTAGACCGGGCCTTCGTCGTAGTCCAGGCCCAGCCAGTCCATCGCCTCCAGGATGGCGTCGATGGCCGCCTGGGTGCTGCGCTCGCGGTCGGTGTCTTCGATGCGCAGCACGAATTCGCCGCCGCGGTGGCGGGCCTCCAGCCAGCAGTACAGCGCGGTGCGGGCGCCACCGATGTGCAGGTAACCGGTGGGACTGGGGGCGAAGCGGGTGCGGACGGTCATGACGGGCATGTAAGTGGGAATCGGCGCATTTTACCGCGTGATGGCTGCAACAAGCCTCCCCTGCCCCCGGGCGGAACCGCGCCCCGGCCCGCGGCGTGTGCGCAGGAGCGCCCGGGCAACTACGATGACGGCGATGCATGCCGGGGACATGGCCAGCCTCATCCGCAGAACGGAACGGCGCCTCCCTGGACATTCCACCGCCTCCTCCCCGGAACTGCCCATGCTCCGATTCGCCTGGCTCCTGCTCCTTCTCGCCGTTCCCGTGGCCGCCGGCGCCATCGTGATCCGGCACGACGTCGAGGATGCGAAATACCGCGTGCCCGCCTCCAGCTTCCCGGCGCTGGTCGACATGCCCGGCGAGGGCCATGGCGTGCTGATCGCCCCGCGCTGGGTAGTGACCGCGGCGCACACCCTCCCTGCCCATTCCACGCTCGGCCAGGTCGTGATCGACGGCCTGCCGCGCGAGGTCGCGCGTGTCGTCGTCCACCCCGGCTACCGGACGCTGCCGCAGGCGCTGGTCGACCAGGCCATGGCCAGCGGCGAGGCGATGCTGATCGTGGTGTTCCTCGCCGCCTCCGACGACATCGCGCTGATCGAACTCAGGCAACCGGTGGCGGGCGTGGCGCCCGTCGCGCTCTACCCGCGCGGCGACGAGCCGGGCCGGACCATCGCGATCGTGGGCAAGGGCGCCACCGGCACCGGCGCCAGCGGGCACGATCCCGCCGGCCCCAACCGCACCGAGCTCCGCCGCGCGTTCAATACCGTCACCAGCGCCTACGACCGCTGGCTCTGCTACGTGTTCGACGAACCGCCGGCGGCGCTGCCGCTCGAGGGCATGCTGGGAAACGGGGACAGCGGCGGCCCGCTGCTCATCGAGGACGGCGGCCAATGGCGCCTGGCCGGCCTCGGATCATGGAAGGTAATGGCGGGCGACGTCCGCACCGGGCGGCCGGGGCGCTACGGCCAGACCGCCTGCAACGTGCGCGCGAGCCACTACGCCGGCTGGATCGAGGAGGTAATCTCCGGGCGCCCGCAGGCGCAGGCTGGAAGCTGAGCGCCGCGCCGGCGGGCGCGGCCTTCGCGGCACACCCCGGCTCCCGCTCAGGGCCTGCGCACCACCAGTTCGCCGCGCACCTCGGTGCCATCGGACAGGCCCAGCAGCAGCGGCACGCGCTGGCCTTCCTGCAGCGGGCCGGTGCCGTCCATCAGCATCAGGTGCAGGCCGCCGGGCTTGAGTTCGACGCTCTTCCCGGCCGCCACCGGCATGCGCTCGACCTCGCGCATGCGGCTGACGCCATCGACCAGGGTGGTCTCGTGCAGGGACACGTCCTTGAACGCCGCGCTGCGCACCGAGGTCACCGCCACGTCCGCCTTGCACGCGTTGTCGATGCGGCCGAAACCGCCGGCCATGTGCGCCATCGCCGGAAAACGGATCCAGCCCTCGCCCAGGTGCACGCAGGTGGACTCCGCGGCCTGCGCGGAGGTACCCGCGGCGAAGCTCGCCATGGCCAACAGTACGCACGCGAATGGTTTGGTTATCATCGGACCACCGACTCCCTGCCGTATTCGAGGCCGCAGCATGACAACGCTCATCGACACGATCAACCACGGCCCCGTCCGCGAACTGCGGCTGGCGCGTCCGCCGGTCAATGCGCTGGACACCGAACTGTGCCGCGCGCTGATCGCCGCGATGAACCAGGCCATGGCCGAAGACGTGCAGGGCGTGGTGCTGTCCGGCAGCGAGCGCGTGTTCACCGGCGGCATGGACGTGCCCTACCTGCTGCGCCATGGCGAAGACCGGCAACGGCTGCTGGACAGCTGGCAGGCCTTCTTCGGCGCGGCGCGCACCCTGGCCGAAAGCCGCATTCCCGTCGTGGCCGCGCTGACCGGGCATTCCCCTGCCGGCGGCTGCGTGCTGGCGCTGTGCTGCGACTACCGGGTGATGGCGCGCAGCATCGATCCGGCCAGGCCCTTCGTGATCGGTCTGAACGAAGTGCAGGTGGGCCTGGTCGCGCCGGAAGGCATCCAGCGGTTGATGCGGCGCGTGGTCGGCACGCACCGCGCCGGCGTGCTGCTGGCCGGCGGCCAGCTGGTCAGCGCCGAGCGCGCATTGGAGATCGGCCTGGTGGACGAACTGGCCGACGGCGCCGCCGGCGTGACCGCGCAGGCCATCGCCTGGCTGCAGGCGCAGCTCAGGCTGCCGCGCCAGCCGATGCTGCAGACCCGCGCCATCGCCCGCGCCGACCTGCACGAAGCCATGCAGCCGCAGCACATCCAGCTCGAGCGCTTCGTCGAGGCCTGGTATTCGGCCGACGCGCAGGCCGCGCTGCAGGCATTGGCGGCGAAGCTGGGCAAGGCCTGATCGCACCCTGGCCACCCGGCCCCGCCCGCTATAATCGCGGCCTGTCGAAACCCAGGCCCGCCGTCTTGTCCTCCAACGACCCCGTGGTACCCGAACTGATCGACCTGCTGTCGCTGGAGCGGCTGGAGGACAACCTGTTCCGGGGCCAGAGCCGCGACATCGGCACCAAGTACGTGTTCGGCGGGCAGGTGCTGGGCCAGGCGCTGGCCGCCGCCCAGGCCACCCTCGACAACGGCCGCCACGTGCATTCGCTGCACGCCTATTTCCTGCGCGCCGGCAACATCGACCACCCGATCATCTACGACGTGGACCGCACCCGCGACGGCGGCAGTTTCTCGGTGCGCCGGGTCACCGCGATCCAGCACGGCAAGGTGATCTTCTTCTGCGCGGCCTCGTTCCAGCAGGCCGAGCACGGCGCCGAGCACCAGCACAAGATGCCCGAGGTGCCGCAGCCGGAAGACATCGAGCCCAACCGCCCGCTGCCGCCGGACGTGCTCGAGCGCCTGCCGGTGAAGGTGCAGCGCTGGCTCTCGCGCGGCGGTCCGTTCGAATTCCGCCACGTCTACCCGCGCGACGAACTCAACCCGCCCAAGCGCCCGCCCTACCACCAGGTGTGGATGCGCCTGAACGAGCGCGTCGGCGACGCGCCGGAGCTGCACCAGGCGCTGCTGGCCTACGCCTCGGATTTCCACCTGCTGGGCACGGCGACCTTCCCGCACGGCATCAGCTACTACCAGCCGCACGTGCAGATGGCCTCGCTGGACCACGCCATCTGGTTCCACCGGCCGTTCCGCGTGGACGACTGGCTGCTGTACTCGCTCGACAGCCCCAGCGCGCAGGACTCGCGCGGCCTGGCGCGCGGCCAGTTCTTCACCCGCGACGGCGTGCTGGTGGCCAGCACCGCGCAGGAAGGGCTGATCCGCGTCGCGCCGCCGGCCGCCGGCGAAGGCAACAAGGAATAGCCATGCGCAGGATCTTCACCAGCCAGCGCGTGGAAAACGCCGAAGGCGTGGCCAACATGCTGCGCGAGGCCGGCATCGAGGTGCGCATCACCAACGGCCGCTCGTACCACAGCAAGCGCCGCGGCCAGTTCAGTTACCTGGACAGGAAGAGCGACGCGGAACTGCCCACGGTGTGGGTGGTACGCGCCGACGACCAGCCGCGGGCGCGCGAGATCCTGCGCGATGCGCGCCTGCTCGACACCACCCGCCGCGACCACCCGGTGGCCGAATACGCCTTCCGCGATGCGCCGGCGCCGTCCGCCGGCCGCGGCTGGGCCTGGCGCATCCGCATCGCCCTGCTGATGGTGATCGCCGGCGTGGCGCTGGTGGTCATGCTGCGCCATCGCGGCACCCAGGCGCCGCCGCCCGCGCCGGCGCCGCAGGTGCAGCCGGCACCGGGCCAGGACGGCGAGGACGGCTTCCGCGTGCGCATCCAGCCCAGCGCTCCGGCGCCGGCCACGCCCACGCCGCCCCCGGCGCCGAAGCCCTGAGCGGCGGCGTGGCGGTCACATCGGCCGGCGGCTTGCGTCCTGTCCTGCAGACCACCGGGAGCCGCCCATGACCGCCGCCACGCTCGAAACCCTGCTGCACCACGAACTGCCCGCCGCCCGCCGCGGCTGCACGCAGTCCTATGGGCGCATCGTGCTGGCCTGCCAGAACACGGTGACCGCCATCGCGCTGGCCATCACCCGCGACGTGCAGGCCAGCGAGGACATCGCCCAGGAAGCCTTCTTCAAGGCCTGGCAGCAGCTCAACCAGCTCAACAACGCGGCCAGCTTCCTGCCCTGGCTGCGGCAGATCACCCGCAACCTGGCCCGCGACTGGCTGCGCGCCAACCGCAACCGTCCGCTCAGCGGCGAAGCGGCCGAGATCGCCATCGGCATGGCGGCCGACCCCGCGCCCGGCGCCGCCGAGGCGATGGCGCGCGTGGAGGAAGAGCTGGCCGCCGAGGAAATCATCTCCGCCCTGCCCGAGGACAGCCGCGAGGCGCTGCTGTTGTTCTACCGCGAGGGACAGAGCTCGCAGCAGGTCGCCGCGCTGCTGGGGCTGAGCGACGCGGCGGTGCGCAAGCGCCTGTCGCGCGCCCGCGCCACCGTGCGCGAGGAAATGCTGCGCCGCTTCGGCGAGTTCGCGCGCGGCAGCGCGCCATCGGCCGCCTTCGCCCTGGTGGTGGTCGGCGGGCTGGTCGGCGCGACCCCCGTGGCCAGCGCCGCCACGGTGATCGGGTCGGGCGTGCTCGGCGGCGGTCTGGGCAAACTCGGCGGCAGCGGCATCACCGGCGGCATTGCCGGTGGGTCGGTGGGTGCGGTCATCCAGCATTTCACCGATCACCCGGCGATGCTGAGCGGCATCATCTCCGGCACGATCATCGGCGCGTTCGCCTATGCGCTGACCTGGTGGTATCTGAAGCGCTTCTGCGCCGACGACCGCGAACGCCTGCAGATACAGCGCTTCATGCTGCTCAACATGGCCACCGGCGCGGCATGGATGTTCGGGCTGATGCTCGCCGCGGTGTTCGAGGCCGGCGTGGGTGCGGTGCTGGCGGTATTCGCCCTCGGCGTGACCGCCATCAATTACCAGTATCTGGTCACCCTGAAGCGCATCATGCAGCCCATCCTCGCGCGTCCGGGCAACGCCCACCGGCGTCGCGAGTACGAGTGGTTGCTGGGCAGGCCCGCGGTGGTTCTCAGCACGCTGATCGGCGGCTTCTGCATCCTCTACGCGCTGCACGTTGCCGGGCGGCTGTAGCTTTGTAGAACGGTATTTCTTTCCCCTGCCGGAGAAGGAACGACGGGCGGCCCCTGCGCCGACGCGACAGGCCCACCGCGCCCCTTTCTCCGGAAAGGGGCGCGGTGTTTTCCGTTTACTTCGCCGGCGCCTGCATCGCACGCGGGCCATGCGACCCCATCTTCGCGCGCGCGGCCTCCAGTTCGGCCGGGCTCAGCTTGCCGTCCTTGTCGGTGTCGGCGTCGCGGAACCATGCCTCGCGGCGCTGCTGGGCGCGCGCTTCACGGTCGGCCTGGTCGATGAAGCCATCCTTGTTGACGTCCATGCGCTCGAAGAAGGCCTGGTACTCGGCGGCGCTGACGCGGCCATCGCGGTCTGCGTCCATCATCCGCACGAAGCCCTGGCCGCCATGGCCGCGATGGTGGCGGCCCATGCCGCGGTGGCCGTCGCCGCCACGGGCGTGCCAGCGCGGCATCTCCTCGCGCGACAGCCTGCCGTCCTTGTTCTTGTCCAGTTCGTCGAAGCGCTGCGCCAGGCGCGGGTGGGCGGCGGCCTCCTGGCGGTCGATCGCGCCATCGCCGTTGGCGTCCAGCCGCGCCGGGGCCGGCTTCTGCGCGGGCGCGGTGGCGGCCAGGGCAACGCCGGTGGCGGAGGCGGCCATCAGCACGGCCAGCAGGATCAGGGGTTTGCGGTGGGTCATGGTCGGGCTCCGGTGGTGGAAGATCGGGCGCATCGCCTGCGTCCTCGGGGCAATCAACGCCTGCCGGCCGCGGGCGTTGACGCCGGTGCCGGCTGTATTCATGGCGCAGACAGGCCGCCGGCGCGCAATCGTCCGGTTCCGCCGCATGAATTGAGACGGCCGGCCGCTATGCTGTCGGCATGGCCCTGCATGGCGACTCCCACGAAGAACTGCGCCTGTTCCAGACCGGCGAACACCCCTGCGGCTATTTCCCCGAGCGGCGCGCGCGCGACCTGGTGCTCGACCCGCAGGACAGCCGGCTGGGCACGCTGTACCCGATGGCGCTGGGCTGGGGCTTCCGCCGCTCCGGCGACCTGGTCTACCGGCCGCACTGCCAGCAGTGCCGCGCCTGCGTGCCGGTGCGGGTGCCGGTGGAACGCTTCATGCCCGACCGCAGCCAGCGCCGCTGCCTGGCGCGCAACGGCGACCTCGAGTGCCGGGTGCTGCCGGCCGAGCGTACCGACGAACAGTTCGCGCTGTACCGGCGCTACCTCGCCGCGCGCCATGCCAAGGGCGGCATGGACGACCACGGCCCGCACGAGTTCGACCAGTTCCTGATCGGCGGCTGGTCGCAGGGGCGCTTCCTCGAGATCCGCGCCGCGGGCGGCGATGGCCGGCGCGGCCGGCTGCTGGCGGTCGCCGTCACCGACGTCACTCCGCTGGGGCTGTCGGCGGTCTACACCTTCTTCGATCCGGACGAACACGCGCGTGGCCTGGGCACCTACGCGATCCTGCAGCAGATCGAGTGGGCGCGACGCAGCCGCCTGCCCCACCTGTACCTGGGCTACTGGATCGACGGCCACCGCAAGATGGACTACAAGCGCCGCTACCGGCCGCTGGAATGCTTCGATGGCCGGCGCTGGCTCGACATGGACACCAGCGGCGGCCCGGCCCCGTAACGGCGGCATCTGCCATCCCGTCTTCATCATCCGGGTGCGAGAATGCCGCCATGAACAAACACACCCTGCTCCTGGCCCTGACGATGCTCTGCGCCGCCTGCACCAGCACCGCCCCCGCCACCTCCACGCCGTCCACGCCCACAACCACCGCGCAGCTGCGGCTGGCGACCTACAACACCTCGCTGTATTCGGACGACGCCGGCGGCCTGATCGCCGAGCTGGAAGGCGACAGCGCGCACGCGCGCAAGATCGCCGCGGTGCTGCAGCGCGTGCGCCCGGACCTGGTGCTGCTCAACGAGTTCGATTTCGACGACGCCCACCGCGCCGCCGACCTGTTCCAGCAGCGCTATCTGGAAACGCCGCAGGCCGGCGGCGGCGAAGCGCTGCGCTATCCCTACCGCTACCTGGCGCCGGTCAACACCGGCGTGCCCAGCGGCCTGGACCTGGACAACAACGGCAGCGTGGGCGGCAAGGGCCGCGAACGCGGCAACGATGCCTGGGGCTATGGCCTGCATCCCGGCCAGTACGGCATGCTGGTGCTGTCCAGATACCCGATCGACACCGCCGCCGTGCGCAGCTTCCAGCTGCTGAAGTGGAGCACGCTGCCCGGCGCGCTGCGGCCGGTCGACCCGGAAACCGGCAAGCCGTTCTGGAACGACGCGGTGTGGTCGCAACTGCGGCTTTCCTCCAAGTCGCATTGGGACGTGCCGGTGCGCACGCCGCTGGGCACGGTGCACGTGCTGGCCTCGCACCCGACGCCGCCGGTGTTCGACGGCCGCGAGAAGCGCAACGCCGCGCGCAACCACGACGAGCTGCGGCTGTGGAAGGAATATCTCGACGGCGGCGACACGCCGTGGCTGTGCGACGACCAGGGCCGCTGCGGCGGACTGGCGGCGGACGCGCGCTTCGTGATCGTCGGCGACCTCAACAACGACCCGGTGGACGGCGACGGCCGCCACGACGCCATCCTCGAACTGCTCGAACACCCGCGCGTGCTGCGCTACCCCACCCCGACCAGCGTCGGCGGCGAGCAGACCAGCCTGGCCTATGCGGAGAAGGGCATCGTGCGCCGCGGCGCGCCGCAGCACGCCACCGGCGACTTCGGCCCGCGCTCGGGCACGATGCGGCTGGACTACGTGCTGCCCTCGACCGGTTTCAGCTACGTCGGCAGCGGCGTGTTCTGGCCGGCCGATGGCAGCGCGGAAGCGGCGATCGCCGACGGCAGCGACCACCACCTGGTGTGGGTGGACGTGCGCTGAGCGCCGCCCGCCACGATCGAGGCATCAGGAAAACGCCGGCAACCGCCGGCGTTTTCGCGTCCGCATGAGCGCGTATTGGTGCGCGACGGGCCATCGCCGGGAAGCCGCGTGCCGGGAAGGCCCCGCACCTGCGCTCGTCATGCCATGCGATGACGCGTTGAACCGTGGATGCGGGGGCCTGCCCTGCATGGCGCATTACCGGGAAAGCGGTGCTCCTGCAGGCCCGTCAGCGCAGTTCGATGCCGATGGCCGCGGCCGCGTCGCGGGCGATGGCGCGGGCCTGGTCCACGTCCGCCGCGCGCGCCAGGGTGACGCCGACGCGGCGCTGGCCCTGCACCACCGGCTTGCCGAACAGGCGCAACGCGGTGTCCGGCGCGCGCAGGGCGGCATCGACGCCTCTGAAGAACGGCACGCCGTTGCCCTGCGCCAGCATCGCGCACGACGCCGACGGGCCACGGTGGCCGATCACCCCGCTGTCGCCGGCGCCGACCGGCAGGCCGAGGATGGCGCGCGCATGCAGCGCGAACTCGCTCAGCTCCTGCGAGGCCAGCGTCACCAGGCCGGTGTCGTGCGGGCGCGGGCTGACCTCGCTGAACCACACCTCGTCGTTCTTCACGAACAGCTCCACGCCGAACACGCCCCAGCCGCCGAGGTCGTCGGTGATGGCGCGCGCCACGGCCTGCGCGCGCGCCAGCGCGGTGGCCGACATGGCCTGCGGCTGCCAGCTCTCGCGGTAGTCGCCGTCCTTCTGCAGGTGGCCGATCGGCGCGCAGAACGCGGTGCCGCCGGCATGGCGCACGGTCAACAGGGTGATCTCGTAGTCGAAATCGATGAAGCCCTCGACGATGCAGCGCCCGGCGCCGGCGCGGCCGCCGGTCTGCGCGTAGTCCCAGGCCGGGCCGATGTCGGCCTCGCCGCGCACCGTGCTCTGGCCCTTGCCCGAGGACGACATCACCGGCTTGACCACGCACGGCAGGCCGATGGCCTGCACCGCGGCGCGGTACTCGGCTTCGGTATCGACGAAGCGGTAGGGCGAGGTCGGCAGGCCCAGGGTTTCGGCGGCCAGCCGGCGGATGCCCTCGCGGTCCATGGTCAGGCGCGCGGCGCGCGCGGTCGGGATCACCCGCAGGCCCTGCGCGGCTTCCAGTTCCACCAGGGTCTCGGTGTGGATGGCCTCGATCTCGGGCACCACCAGGTGCGGCTGTTCCAGCGCGATCACCGCGCGCAGCGCGGCCGGGTCAAGCATGTCGATGACGTGGCGGCGGTGCGCCACCTGCATCGCCGGCGCGTCCGCATAGCGGTCGACGGCGACGACTTCCACGCCGAAGCGCTGCAGTTCGATCGCCACTTCCTTGCCCAGTTCGCCCGAACCGAGCAGCAGCACGCGGGTGGCGGAAGGCGACAGCGGGGTACCAAGGCAGGTCATCGGGCGGATCCGGGCGGGAACGGGGCCGCACATTCTAGCCGCCGGTTCCGGCCACGCCCCTCTTGCATGTTGATATCAATTTGATATCTTCCATCGCAACCACCACGGAAGACGCGCCATGAAAGAGAAAGCCCTCGGTTCCCTGCCCGGCATCCCCACCCTGCTGGGCTCGCTCGTCCTGATGCTGGCCGGCGTGGCCGCCTTCATCACCGCGGTGGCGCTCACCAAGACCGGCGCGGGCGGCGGTGGCCTGTACGTCGTCCTGGGCGTGATCGCGGGGGGGGCGGGCCTGTTCATCAGCTGCGGCCTGTACATGGTCCAGCCCAACCAGGCCGCGGTGCTGAGCCTGTTCGGCAAGTACGTGGGCACGGTCAAGGACAACGGCCTGCGCTGGAACAACCCCTTCTTCACCAAGAAGAAGGTCAGCCAGCGCGTGCGCAACTTCGAAAGCGGCAAGCTCAAGGTCAACGAACTGGACGGCTCGCCCATCGAGATCGCCGCGGTGATCGTGTGGCAGGTGGTGGACGCCTCCGAGGCGGTCTACAACGTCGACGACTACGAGAGCTTCGTGCACATCCAGTCCGAATCGGCGCTGCGCGCGATGGCCACCAGCTACCCCTACGACCAGCACGAGGAAGGCCAGCTGTCGCTGCGCAGCCATGCCAGCGAAATCTCCCAGCATCTGAAGGACGAACTGGCCGAGCGCCTGGCCGATGCCGGCGTGCAGGTGCTCGACGCGCGCATCAGCCACCTGGCCTACGCCCCGGAAATCGCCCAGGCGATGCTGCAGCGGCAGCAGGCCAACGCGGTGATCGCCGCGCGCCAGCGCATCGTCGCCGGCGCGGTGGGCATGGTCGAGATGGCGCTGTCCGAACTGCAGAAGAGCGGCCTGGTGGCGCTGGACGAGGAGCGCAAGGCGCAGATGGTCGGCAACCTGCTCACCGTGCTGTGCTCGGACCGCGGCACCCAGCCGGTGGTCAACACCGGCTCGCTGTACTGAGGCCGGCGATGAACGACGCCATCGCCCCGCTTGTCCTCGCCATCACCGGCCTGCCGGCGCTGTTCATCGCCGCCTGGGCCGGCCGTCGCGGCGGCGCCCACGCGCGCGGCACCGGGCTGCGCTGGGCACTGATCGCGCTGTGCAGCTTCATCGCCGCCATCGCTCTGTACCTGGCCGGCAGCAACCGCAGCGCGGCGATGGCCGTCGGCATCGGCTTTGCCGTGGCGGTCAACGTGCTGGTGGTGTCGATGGTGCTGCACCTGCGCCGCGGCGACACCGGAGCGATGCGCAAGTGAGCGAGAAGAAGGCCTACCCGCTGCGCATCAACGCCGACGTGCTGGCGGCGGCGCAGCGCTGGGCCGATGACGAGCTGCGCAGCCTCAACGCGCAGATCGAGTACGTGATACGCGACGCCCTGCGCAAGGCCGGGCGGCTGCCCGCACCGAAGAACGACTCCAGCGAGGAAGAACCATGAACAAGCAATGGAAGTATCTCGTCGTCAAAGTGGACACCAGCGTATTCGGCGGCTTCAAGATGGAGACGCTGCAGGAGGAACTGGACAAGCAGGGCCGGCTGGGCTGGGAGCTGGTCAACGTGGTGCATTCCATGCCCGGCTATTCCTCGCCGACCCTGCTGTTCAAGCGGGAGGCCTGAGATGAGGCGCCTGCAGGTCTGGATCGCCGCCGTGGCGATCGCGGTCGCGGCCACCGCCTCCGCCTCCGCCGCCGATTCTCCCGTCGCCCTGGCCACGCGCCTGCTCGACCAGCTCGACGCGGGCCAGTACGCCGCCGCCGAAGCCACGTTCTCGCCGCAGATGAAGGCGGCGGTGCCCGCCGAAAAACTCAAGGCCGTGTGGGAATCGCTGCCCGCGCAGCTGGGGGCGGCCGGCAAGCGCGGCGAGGCCACGGCCAGCGAAGCCGATGGCTTGCGCATCGTCGTCATCCCGCTGGAATACGCCGCCGGCGGCGTGCTCGCGCGCGTGGTGCTGGACAAGGACGACCGCATCGCCGGCTTCCTGGTGCAGCCGGCGCCGCCCCCGCCCCCGCCGGCGCTCACCGATGCGCCCTTCACCGAACAGGACGTCACCCTGCCGGCGACGGCGTCGGGCAAGCCGGGGCTGCCGGGCACGCTGGTCCTGCCGCGGACCAGGGCGCCGTTCCCGGCGGTGGTGCTGGTGCATGGCTCGGGCCCGCAGGACCGCGACGAAACCATCGGCGCCAACCGCCCGTTCCTGGACATCGCGCGCGGCCTCGCCGCGCACGGCATCGCCACGCTGCGCTACGACAAGCGCACCCGGGTGCGTCCGCAGGACTTCGGTGGCGATGCCAGCATCGACGACGAAACCACCGACGATGCCGTCGCCGCCGTCGCGGCGCTGGCCGGCAACGCCGACATCGACCACGACCGCATCTACGTGCTCGGCCACAGCCAGGGCGGCATGCTCGCCGGCCGCATCGCCCGCAACAGCCAGGGCAAGGTGGCCGGGCTAATCCTGCTGGCCGCGCCCGCGCGCCCGATCCTCGACCTGCTCGGCGAGCAGAACCGCTACCTGGCCAATCTCGACGGCAGCGTCAGCGCCGAGGAACAGGCGCACCTGGACGCGCTCGATGCCCTCATCGCGCAGATCCGCCGCGATCCGGAAGCGAAGCTGCTGGACCTGCCCGGGCGCTACTGGCAGCAGATGGAGCAGGTCGATCCCGTCGCCGACGCGCGCGACAGCGGGTTGCCGGTACTGCTGCTGCACGGCGGCCGCGACTTCCAGGTGATCAACGCCGACTGGCAGCGCTGGAAGCAGGGCCTGCAGGGCCCACGCTACCGCTTCCATCTCTATCCCGCGCTCAACCACCTCGGCATCGCCGGCGAAGGCCCCGGCACGCTGGACGAATACCGGAAGCCCGGCCACGTCGATGCCACGCTGATCAACGACATCGCCCGCTGGGTGGAGGCGCAGCGGTGAATCCGCGCGCCGCGATGCCGCCGACACCGCGCAGGGCCGGCGCGCGCGCACCGTTGCCACGGCGCGGGGCAGGAACCGCACCGCCGCCGGCCGTCCTGACCGGAACCGGCGCACCATGACCTTTCCCGGAGGAACCCGAGCGATGCCGAGCACGACCCAGGCCCCCAGGGATTACCCGGTCGCCACGCCGTCCGGCAGACCGATGCTGATCCTGCGGGGCATCCTGGCGGCGGCGATCCTGCTGCCGCTGGCCTTCCTGCTTGGCGACAAGGGCATGGCGCAACTGGCCAGCCCCCGCGCCTGGCTGGGCCCGGCGCTGGTGACGCTGACCGGCGTGGTGGTGAGCCTGGCCTACCTGCGCCGGCGCATCACGCTCGGCGCCGGCGGCCTGGTCGTCCGCTCCACGTTCTACACCCGGACCGTGGCCCTCGGTTCCCTGCGGCTGGAGCGCGCGCGCATCGTCGACCTGGCCGAGCACGGCGAGCTGAAGCCGGCGGTCAAGACCAACGGCTACAGCCTGCCCGGCTTCCGCTCCGGCCACTTCCGCATGCGCGACGGCGGCAAGGCGTTCTGCCTGGTCACCGACAGCAGCCGCGTGCTGGCGCTGCCGCTGCGCGACGGCGCGCTGTTGCTGCTTTCGCCGGAGCATCCCCGCGCCCTGCTCGACGCGCTGAAGCAACAGGCCGGCGGATCCACCGCGTAGGTGCGGAGCCTGCCCGCATGCGAATCCACGCCATGCGGGCACGGCACTCTCCGCCTGCGTCAGCGCCTACGGGCAGTCCCGCCTCCGGCGGCGCCTTCCGTACCCTCCCGGCAATCGACAGCCCCGCATCGATGCCCCAAGCTACCCGCATGCGCCCCGCTCCACGCCTGCTGCTCAACACCCCCGACATCGAACTGTGGCCCGGCGGCCTGCTGCGCGCGCGCAGCAGCCACGACGCGCGCCTGCTTGCCCGCGCGCGCGCGGTGCTGCGCCGCAAGCGCGACGGCCGCTATCTGGCGGCGCTGCTGCCGGAGGGGTTGATGCCGATGGTCGAACGCCTGGCCCGCGAACCCGGCATCGACGAGGCACTGCAGCGCCTGGAAGATCCCCTGCTCCGGCGCGGCCCGCCGGTGGAAACGCCGCTGCCGCTGGAGCGCCTCAACGAACGCCTGCACCGCCTCGGCCTGGACGAAAGTTACGCCGGCCGCAGCGGCCTGGCCCTGGTCGCCGAACCTTCGTGCCTGCATCTGGCCGGCCTGGACCGCTACCGCCGCGCGCTGTGGCTGACCCGCGGCGCCGCGCGCGCCTGGCAGCGCCTGCACGGCGCCGCCGCGGCCGACGGCATCGCCCTGGACGCGATCTCCGGCTACCGCAGCCACGACTATCAACTGGGCATCTTTGAACGCAAGCTCGCGCGCGGCCTGGACGTGGCGCAGATCCTCACCGTCAATGCGGCGCCCGGCTACAGCGAGCACCACGGCGGCAACGCGCTGGACATCGGCACGCCCGGCGAAGCGCCGGCGGAAGAATCGTTCGAGCGCACCCCGGCCTTCGCCTGGCTGCAGGCGCATGCGGGCGATTTCGGTTTCCACATGAGCTACCCCCGCGACAATCCGCACGGCATCGTCTATGAGCCGTGGCACTGGTGCTTCGGCGGCGCCGCGCGGTGAGCGGGGCGCAAACCCGCGGCGGCTCGCCGCGCGGGTACTGGCGATCATCACCATCGGCATCGCCGCCCTGCCCGCAGGCATCAGCGTCCCTTCGCTCTCCGGGCTCGCGGGTTGTGGCGGCGGCCATCTGTTCGTCCTCGCCCTGATCGCTCTGGGTGGCCTGCTGCCGTCATGCTGGCCGTCACCCTCGCCCTGGACCGGCGGGTGCTGCGCTGGCTGTTGCCGGCGCTGCTGCCGAGCGGGCTGGCGGCCCCCGCGCGCTGGCGCTGGCGCCGGTGCCCACCATCCACTGCCCCTGTCCGGGCCGACGTTCAATCCTGCGAACGGTTGGTCCTGGCGCCGCCAGCCTCGGCGAAATCGGCGATCCGCCACAGGTACAGGCTGGCCCAGGTGCGGTACGGCCCCCAGCGTTCGCCGCGGGCCTGCAGTTCGCGCGGCGTGGGCATCGTGTCGCTCCCGTCCACCCGCTGCGCGCCCTTGCGGATGCCCAGGTCGTCCACCGGCAGGATGTCGGGCCGGCCGAGCCGGAACATCAGCATCATTTCCACCGTCCAGCGGCCGATGCCGCGGACCGGCACCAGCGCCTCGACGATGGCCTCGTGGTGCATCCACGCCATCTGCCGCGTCGAGGGAATCTCCCCGGCCTGTTCGCGCCGGGCCAGGTCGCGCAGCGCCAGCGCCTTGTTGCCGGACACGCCGCAGGCGCGCAGGCCGGCGTCGTCGATGCGGGCAAGCGTGTCGGCGTGCAGGCGCCTGCTGCCGATCGCCGCTTCCACCCGCCCGACGATGGTCGAGGCCGCCTTGCCGCTGAGCTGCTGGAACAGGATCGCGCGCGCCAGCGCGTCGACCGGATCGAACGGACGCCGCCACCCGGCCGGCGCCTCCAGCGGGCCGATGCGGCCGATCCAGCCCGCCAGGCGGCGGTCGCGGCGCTGCAGGTGCGCCAGCGCCTGGTCCACGTCGAAGCCGCGCGGGTGCCGGGGCACCGGGCTTACCGCTTCAGCGCGCTGAGCGCCAGCAGCACCCAGCCGGCCATCAGCGCGGTGCCGCCGGCCGGCGCCAGCCGCGTCGGCCACCACCCCAGCGCGCCGCCGGCCAGGCTGCCGGAGAACAGCAGCACGCCCAGCAGCAGCACGTACAGCGCGGTGCGCCCGACCGCGTTCAACGACGCCGGGCCGAGCACCGCCAGCACGGCGCCGTGGCCGAAGGCATACAGCGCGGCGGTATCGAGATGGGACTGCGCCAGCGGGTCGCTCACCGCGTGCGCGGCATAGGCCGACAGCCCGACCGCCGACGCCGCCAGCAGCGCGCCGCAGAAGGCCAGCAGCGAGGGTCTGCGCACCCTCCGTTCCATTCCCAGCATCCTCTACTCCCGGTTCGCCGGCCCTCGCGGCGCGGCCCATGACCATCCGGACGCCGATCGTACCGCTTGCCTGGATGCGCGTCCGGTTGGCGCCAGGCAGGGAGGCAACAGAAAAGAACCGCCGGGAGCGGTTTCTCACACCGCACGCCGATGGCCCGCAGGGTTCCCGCAACGGAGCGGCGGGAACAAAAAAACGCGCCGCTGTCAGGCGGCGCGTTTTTTGTACCTCACTTCATTCTTCCGCGACGGGCCGGTTACTTGATCGACCAGTACACGTCGTAGGTGCCGTCGGTGGTGAACGCCTTGTCGACGCCGCCCTTCCACGACTCGTACGGACGGTCGGTCACCTCGTAGCCGGCGGTGGTCGCCCAGGCGCGCAGCGCGCTGCGTGCGACGTCCAGGCCCGCCATGTGGCCGGTGTAGGAGGCGAACGCCGAGCGGTGCGCGTCGGCATGCACGTAGGTGACCGGGTTGCCGGACGGGATCTTCACGTCGAGCTTGCCATCGGCAGCGGCGACCGGAGCGGCCTCGGCCTTGTCGGCCTCGCCGTCCTTCTTGTCGCCGGCAGCGGCAGCGCCGCTCTTCTTGCGGACCGGCTGGGCCACGTCGAAGGCGTACTTCTCGGCGCCGAAGTCGGTGGTCACGATGCGCACCGGGCCGGCGGCCTCCAGGCCATTGGCTTCCATCGCGCGCTTGATCCACTCCTGGTTGTCCTGGATGGACTTGCGGATGCTCTCGTTGCTGCGGTCGATGTTGCCGGCGTTGACCACCAGCAGGTCCTCGGCCGGCACGTCCACGACCTTCAGGTCGGTCAGCGGGGCTTCGGCGGCGCGGTAGTCGACGTTCGGCACCGAGGCCAGCATGTTAGCCATGCGCGACAGGCCCAGCTTCAGGTCGTCGCCGATGTGGCGGCTGACGTACAGGCCGGCGTAACGGCCGAACAGGTCGAAGCCGTAGTTGACCGAGTAATCCTGGGTGATCTTGACGTTGCGGTCGTTCTTGCCGGTCGGCTCCAGGGTGAAGGTGGTGACCTTGTCCTTGCCCTTGGTCTGGTCCTCGATGGCGATCACCACGCGCTTGTTCTGCTCGGTGTCGGTGATCTCCCAGCTGCCCTGGCCCAGCGCGCTGTCCTTGGACGAGTACTCCATGCGGGCGCCCTTGCCGGCGTCCGGACCGCTGTACTTCAGCTCGATGCCCTTGTCACGCAGCACCAGCGGGTTCCAGTCCTTGAAGCGGCGCAGGCTGTTGACCGTGTCGTACACGATCGTCATCTTGCGGTTGGTTTCGATGCTTTCGGAAATATGGCGCTCGCCCGGCAGGCATACGCCAATGATGACGAACAGGCCAGCCACGATCCCCAAGGCGATCAGGAACTCGATAATACGGGTCATTCAGGAGTCTCCGGGGCCGATCCCACGGCCGGGTTGATTGAAGCGAAGCCCCCATCCTATCAGGCTTTGCGCAGGTTGTTGACGGATTTGGCGCACCGGTTTCCGTGTCCGGTGCAGGCATGCGGGCCGAAGGCCGTAAAGGGTACCTCCTGCCTCGGCGGCCGTGCGCGCTGTCACGCGAAGGCCCGGGTGGCGAAGGAGCCCGGCGCGCCCATTTTCCCTCCACACATGGTCTTCACACCAGCCGTTCCTTGAGATTCATTCGAAAGCAGATTCCGCCATGTCGGCATCGCCATCCGCGGCGCCCGGCACCGGACGCAACCGTACGGCCATGGGCGCGCGCGGGCCGCCCGGTTCACACCGGCTGCAGCTCGAAGGCCTTGAGCACCGCCCGGGTGCGGTCGCGCACGCCCAGCTTGCTGAGGGTGAGGCGGCAGCGCTCACGAGGCACCGCCTCGTGCTGCCGGCGAACGCCCGCCGCGCTGCGACGGGCCGGGCATCCCGGCTTCATACCAGCTGCAGCTCGAAGGCCTTGAGCACCGCCCGGGTGCGGTCGCGCACGCCCAGCTTGCTGAGGATGTTGGAAACGTGGTTCTTGATGGTGCCTTCGGCCACGCCCAGCGAATTGGCGATCTCCTTGTTGGAGAAGCCGCTGGCCATCAGCCGCAGGATCTCGGTCTCGCGGTCGGTCAGCGGGTCGGGCCGGTCGAGGCTGACGAACTCGTTGCGCATGTGTTCCAGCCCCGACAGCAGGCGCTGGGTCACCGCCGGCTGCACCAGCGAGCCGCCCTCGGCCACGGTGCGGATGGCACCGACCAGCTGCTCCAGGGTCACGTCCTTGAGCAGGTAGCCCTTGGCGCCGGCCTTGAGCCCGGCCAGCACCAGCTGGTCGTCGTCGAAGGTGGTCAGGATGATGGCCGGCGGCAGCTGCCCCAGCCGCGACAGGGTCTGCAGCGCCTCCAGGCCGGACATCACCGGCATGCGCATGTCCATCAGCACCACGTCCGGCGCCACCTGCGGGATCATCTCCACCGCCTGGCGGCCGTCGGTGGCCTCGGCCACCACCTCGATGCCGTCGTCCAGCGCCAGCAGCGAACGGATGCCCTGCCGTACCAGGGTTTGGTCATCGACCAGACAGACGCGGATCATCAGTTCACTCCTTGCGGCCCGGAGGCCAGCATCATATTGGTTGCCACCGGCAGCGAGGCGCGAAGGTGGAAGCCTTCGCCGCGCCGCGCCGACACGTCCAGTTCGCCGCCATACTGCGACAGGCGTTCGCGCATGCCGCGCAGCCCGTTGCCGGGCAGGATGTCCTCGACCTCGCCGCCGACGCCGTCGTCGCGGGCGTCGATCACGATCCGCTCGCGGTCGCGCTCGACCCGGATCCACAGGTTGCGGGCGCCGGCATGGCGCACCGCGTTGGTGATGACTTCCTGGGTACAGCGCAGCAGCACATGGGCGCGCTCGGGGTCTTCCACGCTCAGCGGGTCGTCCATGTCCAGGTGGATTTCGAGCGAAGGCACGCGCTCGGCCAGCGGCCGCAGCGCCGCGGCCAGGTCGATCGCCCCGCTCTCGCGCAGCTGGCTGACCGCCTCGCGCACGTCGGTGAGCAGCAGCTTGGCCAGGGTATGGGCCTGGCGCACATGTTCCTGCGCCTGGCCTTCGGTGATGTGGCCGGCCACTTCCAGGTTCAGGCTCAGCGCGGTCAGGTGGTGGCCGAGCAGGTCGTGCAGCTCGCGGGAGATGCGGGTGCGCTCGTTGACGCGGGCGCTCTCGGCCAGCAGCAGGCGGGTGGCGCGCAGCTCGGCATTGAGCCGGCGCTGCTCCTCGCGGGCCTGGGTCTGCTGCCGCGCCACCAGGCTGGTCACGAAGATGAACATCGAGAAGCCGGCGTACAGCAGCGACTGCAGCAGCGCCTCGAACAGCGGCAACCCCATGATCAGGTTGTAGACCGGCAGCACCGCCAGCTGGCTGAGCACCAGCCAGACGACGCCCACGCGCCGGCTCAGCAGCCAGGGGATCACTCCGGCGGCGACCATCAGCAGGATGCTGCCCAGGCCGGTGACGCTCAGGTAGCTCACCGCCAGCCCGGACAGGGTCAGCACCAGCAGCGCCAGCCGGTCGTACCAGTTGGTGTGGCCGCCGGCGCTCAGGCCGCGGGTCAGCCAGAAGTAGCACACGCCGAAGGACAGGTAGGCGGCCATCAGCCAGGTCGCCTCGCCCAGGCTCGGCGGCAGCTCGCCCTCGGCCGGCGCGTACTGGGTATAGAGCAGCGGCAGGCTGACCAGGCCCCAGGTGAACAGGCCGGCCAGGCGCAGGACGCGGGTATGGCTGAGGTATCCCAACATGCGTGCATGGTAAGGAGCGCGGCGCGT
Source organism: Stenotrophomonas sp. Steno-Z2 (assembly GCF_056393235.1). Taxonomy (NCBI): domain Bacteria; kingdom Pseudomonadati; phylum Pseudomonadota; class Gammaproteobacteria; order Lysobacterales; family Lysobacteraceae; genus Stenotrophomonas; species Stenotrophomonas sp. Steno-Z2. Next base: position 67,418 of record NZ_JBWJOY010000008.1, read on the forward strand.
TTGCGCCCTCCCACGGAAGTCATGCCCGGCCGGCGCTCGCCGGGTCCGGCCGGCCATGCGATAATCGCCGGCCAGCCCCCACCCCTCACTCGGGGCCGACCGCTTCACCCACGGAGTCACAATGTCGATCGTCATCCGCGACGTGCGCGAGCACGAGCTCGATTCCGTCCTGGCACTGAACAACAACGCCGGCCTGGCCATCCTGCCGCTGGATGCCGCCAAGATCCGCCGCTTCTACGAGACCGCCGAGTATTTCCGCGTCGCCGAGCGCGACGGCAACATGGCCGGCTTCCTGGTCGGCTATGGCAGCAGCAGCGAGCACGACAGCTGCAACTTCGCCTGGTTCCAGCAGCGCTACCCCAGCTTCTTCTATATCGACCGCATCGTGGTGGCCAGCCGCCGCCGCGGTGGCGGCGTCGGCCGTGCGTTCTATGCCGACGCGCAGAGCTACGCCGAGCTGCGCTACCCGCAGATGGCCTGCGAGGTGTTCCTGGACCACGGCGCCGATGCCGCGCTGCTGTTCCATGGCAGTTTCGGTTTCCGCGAGGTCGGGCAGAACACCATGCACAATGCCGGGGGCGAGGCGGATCTGCGCGCCAGCATGCTGCTCAAGGACCTGTGCAGCTACGAGTGGGTGAAGGAAACCTATGGCGACAACCTGCCCGATGTTCCATGGGTAGGCCACACACGCCGGCCCATGCAGCAGCGGCCGACGGGAACCTGAGATGGCAGTGAATCCGGATTACGAACAGGCAGGCGAACTGAAGATCGGGCAGGTGGGCATCGCCAACCTGCGCATCCGCACCCTCGATGTGGAGCGGCTGGTACAGGAAATGCGCGAGCGCGTGGCGCGTGCGCCCAAGCTGTTCGGGCGCGCGGCGGTCATCCTCGACTTCGGCGGCCTGAGCCGCGTTCCCGACCACGCCACCGCCCAGGCGCTGCTGGACGGACTGCGCGATGCCGGCGTGCTGCCGGTGGCGCTGGCCTACGGCACCACGGAGGTCGAACAGCTTTCCGTCCAGCTCGGGCTGCCGCTGCTGGCCAAGTTCCGCGCCCAGTACGAGCGCGCCGAAGCCGCGCCGCCAGCGCCCGCGCCGGCGCGCCGCGCGCCCGAACCGGCGCCCGCCCCCGCCCCCGCGGCTTCCGCCGCGCAGCCCGGCCGCATGCAGCTGGGCGCGGTGCGCTCGGGCCAGCAGCTGTATGCCGAGAACTGCGACCTGACCGTACTCTCAACGGTGGGCGCCGGCGCCGAGGTGATCGCCGACGGCAGCATCCACATCTACGGTACTCTGCGTGGCCGCGCCCTCGCCGGCGCGCAGGGCAATACCGGCGCCCGCATCTTCTGCCGCGACTTCCACGCTGAACTGGTCGCGATTGCGGGACGATACAAGGTGCTGGACGATATTCCCGACAACCTGCGCGGCAAGGCCGTGCAGGTCTGGCTGGAACAGGACCAGGTCATGATCGCTGCGCTGGATTGACGCGCAGCCCCCACGGAACATTCAGGAGAAATCCTTTGGCTGAAATCATCGTAGTCACCTCCGGCAAGGGCGGCGTCGGCAAGACCACCTCCAGCGCCAGCATCGCATGCGGCCTGGCCCGTCGCGGCAAGAAGGTCGCCGTCATCGACTTCGACGTCGGCCTGCGCAACCTGGACCTGATCATGGGTTGCGAGCGCCGGGTGGTGTATGACTTCGTCAACGTCGTCCACGGCGAGGCCACGCTGAAGCAGGCCCTGATCAAGGACAAGCGCTTCGACAACCTGTACGTGCTGGCCGCCTCGCAGACCCGCGACAAGGACGCGCTGAACAAGGAAGGCGTGGAGAAGGTGCTCAAGGACCTGGCCGCCGACGGTTTCGACTTCATCATCTGCGACTCGCCGGCCGGCATCGAGAAGGGCGCCTTCCTGGCGATGTACTTCGCCGACCGCGCCGTGGTGGTGGTGAACCCGGAAGTGTCCTCGGTGCGCGACTCGGACCGCATCATCGGCCTGCTCGATTCCAAGACCGCCAACGCCGAGGCCGGCAAGAACGTGCCCGCCTTCCTGCTGCTGACCCGCTACAGTCCCTCGCGCGTGGAAAGCGGCGAGATGCTCAGCATCGGCGACGTCGAGGAAGTACTGGGGCTGAAGGCCATCGGCGTGATCCCCGAGTCCGGCGACGTGCTCAACGCCTCCAACAAGGGCGAGCCGGTGATCCTGGACACCGAATCCATGGCCGGCCAGGCCTATGAGGACGCGGTTGGCCGCATCCTCGGCGAGGAGCGCCCGATGCGCTTCACTTCCGTGGAGAAGAAGGGCTTCTTCAGCAAGCTGTTCGGAGGGTGACGATGGGACTTTTCGACATCTTCAAGGCGAAGAAGAGCACCGCCGAAACCGCCAAGAACCGCCTGCAGATCATCATCGCGCAGGAGCGCAGCACCCGCGGCGGCCCGGACTACCTGCCGCTGCTGCAGCGCGAACTGCTGGAAGTGATCAAGAAGTACGTCAACATCGACGCCGACGCGGTCAAGGTCGACCTGGTCAAGGACGGCGAGCACGACGTGCTCGACATTTCCGTGGCCCTGCCCGAAGGCCCGCAGAGCTGATTCCCGCGCCCGGGGCCACGCGCCGGCCCCGGGTGCCGATGCCGATGTCCATGCCGCCCGCCACCGCGCCCGCCGCCTCGATCCTGTGCGTGGGCGATATCGCCTGGGACGACGCGGCCGCCCTGCTCGCCCGCCACGGCCTGCGCCTGAACCGGGTCGAGGACGGGCAGAAGATCCCCGGCAGCTACTGGGGCGAACCCGAAGCCGGCATCATCGCCAGCGATGTCCACGTGCGCGCCGACACGCCGGTGCACTCGATGCTGCACGAAGCCTGCCACCTGATCGTGCTGCCACCCGAGCGGCGCGCGCGGGTGCACACCGACGCCACCGATTCGGTGGCCGAGGAAGACGCCACCTGCTACCTGCAGATCGTGCTGGCCGGGCAGCTGCCCGGCGTCGGCAGCGCGCGCCTGATGGCCGACATGGATGCCTGGGGCTATACGTACCGGCTCGGCTCGACGCAGGCCTGGTTCGAGCAGGACGCCGATGATGCGAGGCAGTGGCTGGTCGAACGCGGGCTGCTGCCGGCGTGAGTACCCTGCTCCCGGCGGGAGAAGGGAAAAGCGCAGCGCCCTGATCTGGAGCCCCTCTCCCTCCGGGAGAGGGGTTGGGGTGAGGGTGGACCTGCCCGCACTGCCCGAAAACCAGGCGACTGATCGGGCGACGGCTGGCCGCTGCGCGTCCACGCAGTTCGAGCCGCGGGCTGCGCAAGGCTTCGCCCCTGCCCCTCATCCGCCCCTTCGGGGCACCTTCTCCCGACGGGAGAAGGGAAAGCGCAGCGCGCTGATCTTGAGCCCCTCTCCCCCCGGGAGAGGGGTCGGGGTGAGGGTGGACCTGCCCGCACTGCATGAAAACCTGGCGACTGATCGGGCGACGGCTTGCCGCTGCGCGTCCACGCAGTTCGAGCCGCGGGCTGCGCAGGGCTTCGCCCCTGCCCCTCATCCGCCCCTCGGGGCACCTTCTCCCAAGGGAGAAGGGAAAAGCGCAGCGCGCCCTGATCTTGAGCCCCTCTCCCTCCGGGAGAGGGGTTGGGGTGAGGGCGCTCCCCGGCGCTAAGGCAGCGACGCGCCCATGTCCAGGGTGACCCGGGTGCCGCGCTCCGGGCCGGAATGGATGTCCAGCTTCCAGCCCAGGTGCTCGCACAGGCGGCCGATCAGGTCCAGGCCGATGCCGGTGCGCATGTTGCGTTCGCCACGCGCGATCTTGGCGTAGGCCGCGGCGACTTCCTCCGGGCTCATGCCGTGCCCCGGATCCTCGATGGTCACCACCGCCCGGGGCGTCAGCGACAGGCGGATCACGCCGCGGTCGCTGTTCTCCAGCGCATTGCGCAGCAGGTTGCCCACCGCCGCCTGCACCACGCCCACCGGCGCCATGATCGTGCACGGCGCGGTTTCCACCACTTCGACCGACAGCTCCCTGCCACCGGCCAGATGGGCATGGTCGGCGACGATTTCGGGCAGCAGCTGCTCCAGCGCCAGCGGCTCGCTCAGCGCCGCCAGCCGCGCCGGGTCGCGCGCCAGCAGCAGCATCAGCTGGATCAGCTGCTCCATGCTGGACGCGGTGCTGCGCACCCGCTGCAGCTGCTGGCGCGCGCGCGGCGGCAGTTCCGGCTGCTCCAGCGCCAGCTCGGCCGCGCCGGTGATCACCGCGATGGGCGTGCGCAGCTCGTGGCTGGCGGTGCTGATGAAGGCACGCTCGCGCTCGACGAAGCGCTCGTTGCGCTCCAGGTAGTCGTTGACCGAATCGGCGATCACTTCCATCTCGGTGCTGCCACGCGCGGCGACCTGCACCCGCTGGCCGCTGCGCTCGGGCTGCAGCCCGCCGATATCGCCGGCCAGCGCGACCAGCGGGCGCACCAGCCGGTTCATGCCGATCCAGGCCATCAGCAGGGTGACGACCGCCATCGCGATGCCGGCCAGCACCGCCCAGCGGGTGATGAAGTGTTCCAGTTCGGCGAAATCGGTGATGTCCAGCACCAGCATCGTGCGGCCAAAATCGCTGGTCTGCCGCACCATGACCGCGCTCCGGTGCCCTTCCAGCCACACCCCGTCATGCAGCCCCGGCATCAGGTGCGCCAGCGTGTCCGGGATGCCGTGCGCGTCGTGCTCGCTGAAGAAATGCAGGGTGTCCGAGTCCTGCCAGCGGTAGGCCGGGTCGGTGCGCTTGCTCGCGATCACGCTGTCCAGCTCGGAATTGAGCAGCGCGCGCCACACCGAATGCTCGGCGCGTTCGTGCACGTAGTTGGCGGCGCTGAACACCACCAGGGTCAGCAGCGCCAGGTAGCTGGCCAGCCAGCCCAGCAGCTTGCGCCGCAGCGTGCGCCGCTTCATTGCCCGCCCGCCCCGGCCGCCGCCGGCGCGCTGGGCGCGCACAGCCGGTAGCCCACGCGCGGCAGGGTGTGCAGCAGCTTCTCCTCGAACGGCCCGTCGACGCTGCGGCGCAGTTCGTAGATGTGCGAGCGGAGCATGTCGCCATCGGGCGGCTCGTCGCCCCACAGCGCGTACTCGAGCTGGTCGCGCGGCACCGCCGCCGGGCTGGCGCGCATCAGCACTTCCAGCAGCTTGCGGCAGGCCGGGTACAGGTGCAGCGGCTGGCCGGCGCGCTGTACTTCCAGGGTGGCCAGGTCCAGGCGCAGGTCGTGCACCTCCAGCACCTTGCGCGGGTTGCGGCCGCGGGTGCGCGCCAGCACCGCGTCCAGCCGTACTTCCAGCTCGGGCAGGGCGAAGGGCTTGGTCAGGTAGTCGTCGGCGCCGGCGCGGAAACCGGCGATCTTGTCGGGCAGCTCGTCGCGGGCGGTGAGCATGATCACCGGCACCTCGGAACGGTGTTCCTCGCGCAGGCGCCGCAGCACTTCCGGCCCTTCCATGCGCGGTAGCATCCAGTCCAGCAGGATGGCGTCGTAGGTCTGGGTCGCGGCCAGGTGCAGCCCGGTCACGCCGTCCGGGGCGACGTCGAGCACATGGCCGCGCGCCTCGAAGTAGTCGAAAAGATTGGCGATCAGGTTGCGATTGTCTTCGATGACCAGCAGCCGCATGTGCAGAACCCTTGGAAGAACGATGCCCGCCCCCGCCGGAAAGCCTGTTCCGGCACCAGCGGGAAGCAACCGGGCGGCGGCGGGGGCGTGAGGGCGCGCCCATCGTAGCCGCAGCGGTGGTCGGAGCGGCGTCGAAACAGGCGACAATGCATCCTACGACGCGCTTCCCACAGCGGCCGCGCGACCATCCCCGCCCCATCTTCCAAGCGAGCCTCGCGTGCGCCTGTCCAGCTCCCGGTCCTCCGCCCCCTGGTTCCTGTTGCTTGCCCTGGTCGCAGCCAGCCTGCTGGCCGGGCTCGGCATGCGCGATCCCTCCCCGCCCGACGAGCCGCGCTTCGTGCTCGCCGCGCGGCAGATGGTGGAGACCGGGCAGTGGCTGTTGCCGCACCGCGGCAGCGAGCTTTATGCGGAAAAACCGCCGACCTTCATGTGGATCCAGGCCGCCACCTACCAGGTGCTGGGCAACTGGAACATCGCCTTCCTGCTGCCATCGCTGCTGTCGGCGCTGCTGACCCTGTGGCTGACCTGGGACCTGGCGCGGCGGCTGTGGAACCGGCGCGTGGCGCGCTACGCGGTGCTGGGGCTGTTCGTGTGCATCCAGTTCGGGCTGATGGCCAAGCGCGCGCAGATCGACATGGTGCTGGTGGCCATGACCACGCTGTCGCTGTGGGCGCTGCTGCGGCACCTGCTGCTGGGGCCGAACTGGAAGCTGCTGGCGCTGGGCGCCTTCGCCGCCGGGCTGGGCACGGTGACCAAGGGCGTGGGCTTCCTGCCGCTGCTGGCGCTGCTGCCCTGGGCCATCTGGCGCTGGCGCCACCCGGGCGCGGCCGGTGCGGGTCGCGGCTGGGGCTGGTGGCTGATCCTGCCGCTGTTCGTCGCCGGCGCCGCGGTATGGCTGGCGCCGCTGGGCATCGCCCTGCTGCGCAACCCCGACCCGCACCTGCAGGCCTATGCCCACGAACTGCTGTTCAAGCAGACCGGCACCCGCTACGCCAACGCCTGGCACCACCACAAGCCGGCCTGGTACTACCTGCAGGTGATGGCCACGCTGTGGCTGCCAGGCAGCCTGCTGCTGCCATGGCTGGTGCCGGCCTGGTGGCGTCGCCTGCGCCGCGCCGATCCGCGCTACATCGTGCTGCTGGGCTGGGCGCTGCTGGTGCTGCTGTTCTTCAGCGCCAGCCCGGGCAAGCGCGAGGTCTACATCCTGCCGATGCTGCCGGCGCTGGCGGTGGCGGCCGCGCCGCTGCTGGCCGGGCTGCTGCGCCGCACCGGCGTGCGCTGGGCGCTGCTGCTGTACGTGCTGCTGCTGGCGGTGGCGACCCTGGCCATCGGCTATGGCGCGCTACACGGCGACGGCTGGGCGCAGCGCAACGCGGCCAAACGCGCCATCGACCCGTGGGTGCTGCCGCAGGTGGGCGCCTGGCTGCTGGGCTTCGGCATCGCCGCGCTGGCGCTGGTGGCGTTCCTGCGCCTGCGCCGCGCCGGGCTGGCGGCGGTGCTGGCCACGGTGCTGTTGTGGATCATGTACGGCGTCGGCCTGATGCCCGCGCTGGACCCGTACAGCTCGGCTTCGGCGGTGATGGACAAGGCGCGCGCGCGCATCGGCGCCGACGCCGAACTGGGCATGGTCGCCTGGCGCGAGCAGAACCTGCTGCAGACCTCGCCGCAGGCCACCGACTTCGGCTTCAAGCGCCCGCTCGCCGAGCAGTGGGAACGCGCCGCGCAGTGGGTCGCCGCCGATCCCGGCCGGCGCTGGCTGTTCGTGCTCAAACAGGCGATGACGCCCTGCGCCGATCCGGCCCGGGTCATCGACATCGGCAGCGCCAACCGCAATGACTGGCAGCTGCTGCCCGGCACCGCGCTGGACGCCGCCTGCGTGGCGCGCAGCCACGGCGCGGTGGCCGGCGCGATGGAAGACCCCGACGCCGAGGACTGAAGCCGACCGCCGGGCGATGCCCGGCGCGCCCGCCTGCCGGACGCGGCGGCCTTGCCCGCCGCTGACCGGTTAACGCGGCTCGGACACCGCTCCGACCCCTCTCCGACATGCCGGCAACGACGATGCGCCCACGTTCTGATGGCGCATCGCCCATGCCCCTGGCTTCCACCCCTCCCTACGCCCTGCCCGCCGACCTCTCCGCGCCCACCCGCGGCGATTTCCTGCGCCGACACCTGCTGGTTCCGCTGCTGGCCGCGGTCGCCGCCAGCGTGGTGCTGATGGCCGGCAACGGCGACCAGTGGCTGGCCGACCTGCTCTTCCACTGGGAAGGCGGCCAATGGGCGTTCAAGGATGCCTGGTGGAGCAGCCACCTGGTCCACCGCGGCGGCAAGAACCTGAGCACCCTGGCCGCCCTGCTGGTGATGCTGGCCCTGCTGCGCGCCTGCTTCGACGCCCGCTGGAAGCCGCTGCGCCTGCCGCTGCTGTACCTGCTGCTGGCAGTGGGCCTGTCCACCGGCGTGGTCGCCCTGCTCAAGTCCATGACCCACATGGACTGCCCCTGGGACCTGCAGCGCTATGGCGGCCTGCGCCCGTTCGTCGGCCTGTTCCAGCCGCGCCCGGTGCTGCTCGGCCATGCCGCCTGCTTCCCGGCCGGCCACGCCAGCGCCGGCTATGGCTGGGCGGCGCTGTACTTCTTCGCGCTGCGGGTGCGCCCGCAATGGCGCTGGGCGGCGCTGGCCGTGGCCGTGGCCACCGGCCTGGTGTTCGGCATTTCCCAGCAGCTGCGCGGCGCCCACTTTCTCTCGCATGATGTGGGGGCGCTGGCGGTCAGCTGGACCGTGGCGGTCCTGCTCTACCTGCTGATGTTCCCACCGGCCAAGACCGCTCCCTTCAAGGAAGAAGCACGCGCATGAGCACCGCCTCCCCGCACCTGCCCGCATCGGCCACCCCATTTGCGCGCCTGCGCCGGTGGCGCCCGGAAATCGCCACCGAAACGCTGATCCTGCTCGCCAGCGCGTTCTTCGCCCTGGCCTGCAACGGCCTGTTCTGGCGCAACGCGATGGCGACCAATCCGGGCAGCGTGCTGTTCGCGCTGTCGCTGTTCGCCCTGCTGATGGGCGTGCACGCCTTCCTGCTCGGCCTGCTGGTGTGGCGCTGGAACGCCAAAGTGCTGTTGACGGTGCTGCTGGTCACCACCGCCTTCGCCACGCACTACATGAACAGCTTCAACGTCTACCTGGACGCGGACATGCTGCGCAACGTGCTGGCCACCGACCACAAGGAATCGCGCGAACTGATGACGCCCGCGCTGCTCCTGCCGCTGCTCGGCTACGCACTGGTGCCGTGCGTGCTGCTGTGGCGCGTGCGCCTGCGCCGCCGGAGCTGGGGCCGCGCCCTGCTGTGGCGGTTGCTGTTCCTGGTGGGCGTGGTGGTGGTGGCCGGTGCCGGCACCCTGGCCTCGTTCCAGAACGTGTCGGCGCTGATGCGCAACCACCGCGAGGTGCGTTACCTCGCCACCCCGGTGAACTACCTGGTCGCGCTGAAGCAGAACCTGGCCGGCTCCAACCCGATCGGGCACGCGCCCAAGCTGCCGCTCGGCACCGACGCCAGGGCCACGCCGCGCGCGGCCGGCAGCAGGCCGCGCCTGCTGGTGCTGGTGGTCGGCGAAACCGTGCGCGCGCAGAACTGGGGCCTGAACGGCTACGCCCGCCAGACCACGCCCGAACTGGCGCAGACCGGCGTGATCAACTTCCCGGACATGCATTCGTGCGGCACCAGCACCGAGGTGTCGCTGCCCTGCATGTTCTCGCCGTTCGGCCGCCACGATTACGACGAGAAGAAGATCCGCGCCCACCAGTCGCTGCTGCACGTGCTGGAACACGCCGGCATCGCCACGCTGTGGCGCGACAACCAGTCCGGCTGCAAGGGCGTGTGCGAGGGCCTGGCCATCCAGCGCCTGGACGATGCGACCCGGCCCGGCCTGTGCGCCGACGGCCGCTGCATGGACGAGATCCTGCTCGACGACCTCGCCGCCCAGGTGCGCGCCAGGCCGGGCGACCGCGTCGTGGTCCTGCACCAGCTGGGCAACCACGGCCCGAGCTATTTCCAGCGCTACCCGGCGCAGTTCCGCCAGTTCGCGCCGACCTGCGACACCCCGGACCTGGGCAAGTGCAGCCGCGAGCAGATCGTCAACAGCTACGACAACGCGGTGCGCTATACCGACCACTTCCTGGCCCGCACCATCGCCACCCTGCGCGGCCTGGACGACTACGACACGGCCATGATCTACCTCTCCGACCACGGCGAATCGCTGGGCGAAAAGGGCCTGTACCTGCACGGCGTGCCGTATGCGATCGCGCCGGACGAACAGACCCGCGTGCCGATGGTGATGTGGTTCTCGCCGCAGTTCGCCGCCAACCGCGGCCTGGACCTGCAGTGCCTGCGCGAGCGCGCGCACCGCCGCACCGACCAGGACAACCTGTTCCCGTCGGTGCTGGGGCTGATGCAGGTCACCACCTCGGTCTACGCCCGCGACCGCGACCTGTTCGCCGGCTGCGCAGGGTAACCCCGCCCTTCGTAGGAGCGGCTTCAGCCGCGATGCTCCTTGGCCTTCCCGGCGAAAAGCATTCGCGGCTAAAGCCGCTCCTACGATGGTGGGAAGATGGATCCGCCCCGACCCGGAGAACCACCATGGCCACCTTCCCGCAATGGCTGCCCTGGGCCCTGCTGTCGGCCGCCTTCGCCGCGCTGACCGCCATCTTCGCCAGGCTCGGCCTGCAGCAGGTCGATGCCGACCTGGCGATGCTGCTGCGCACCGTCGCCATCGTCGCGGTGCTGGGGCTGTTCGTGGCGGCCACCGGCAAATGGCGCAACCCGCTGGCCCTGCCCGGCAGGACCCTGCTCTGGCTGCTGCTCTCGGCGCTGGCCACCGGCGCCTCATGGCTGTGCTACTTCCGCGCCCTGCAGCGCGGCCCCGCCTCGCAGGTGGCGCCGGTGGACAAGCTCAGCGTGGTGCTGGTGGCGGTGTTCGCCGTCGCCTTCCTGCACGAACGCCTGGCCTGGCGCGAATGGCTGGGCGTGGCGATGATCGGTGGCGGCGTGCTGCTGATGGCGCTCAGGCGCTGACGCCCCTGGCCGCCCCTGCACTTGCCGCCACCGCCGCGGCCCTCTAGCCTTCGCCGGTCAAACAACACCACCGGGGAATCGCGTGAAACAACGTCATCTGCTGCTGGCCCTTGCCGTGAGCGCCGCCGTGCTGTCGCTGGCCGCCTGCAAAAAGGAAGCCGCCACCGACACCGCCGCACCGGCGGCGCAGGCCGCGCCGGCCGAGAGCGCCGACCAGTTCATCGCCCGGGTCAACGCCGAGTACAAGGCCATGTACCCGGAAATGACCTCGGCGCAATGGCTGTCGTCCACCTACATCAACGACGATTCCGCGCGCGTGGCGGCCAAGGCCAACGAGCGCTGGCTGACCACGCTCAACGGCTGGATCGAACAGGCCGGCAAGTACGAAGGCCAGCCGATGAGCGAGGACACCAAGCGTGCCCTGCACCTGCTCAAGCTGATGACCGCCATGCCGGCCCCGCGCGACCCGGCCAAGCTGGCCGAACTGGCCGCCATCGCCACCAAGCTGGAAGGCGACTACGGCGCCGGCACCTACTGCACCGGCGAAGGCGACCAGCAGACCTGCCGCCAGCTCGGCGAGCTGGAGCAGGTGCTGGCGCGCTCGCACGACTACGACAAGCAGCTCGACGCCTGGCAGGGCTGGCACTCCACCGCCGTGGCCTCGCGCAAGCCGTACCAGCGCTTCGTCGAACTGGTCAACGAAGGCGCGCGCGAACTGGGCTACACCGACGCCGGGCAGATGTGGCGCGCCGGCTACGACATGCCGGCCGAACAGGTCGGCCCGGAAACCGACCGCCTGTGGGAACAGGTCAAGCCGCTGTACGAGCAGCTGCACTGCTACACCCGCGCCAGGCTGGACAAGGAGTACGGCAAGGACAAGGCCGAAGTCGGCGGCGGCCTGATCGCCGCGCACCTGACCGGCAACATGTGGCAGCAGGACTGGAGCAACCTGTGGGACCAGCTGCAGCCCTACCCCGGCGCCGGCAGCCTGGACATCACCGCCGCGCTGGAGAAGCAGCACCAGGCCAACCTGAGCGCGGCGCTGGCCAAGGCCGGCGCCGGTGCCGACGTCGCCGCCCGCTTCAAGGCCCAGCGCGAGGCCGAGCTTGCCACCGCCAAGCAGATGACCGAGCGCGCGCAGGACTTCTACGTGTCCCTCGGCATGCCCAAGCTGCCGCCGGGCTACTGGCAGAACACCCAGTTCATCAAGCCGCTGGACCGCAACGTGGTCTGCCACGCCAGCGCCTGGGACATGAACATGGGCGGCGACGGCAAGGACGTGGGCGCGGACGTGCGCACCAAGATGTGCATCACCCCCACCGAAGAGCACTTCACCACCATCTACCACGAGCTGGGCCACATCTATTACGACCTGGCCTACAACCCGCTGCCGCCGCTGTTCCAGGGCGGCGCCAACGACGGCTTCCACGAAGCCATCGGCGACACCATCGTGCTGGCGATGACCCCGCAGTACCTGAACTCCATCGGCCTGGTCGACAAGCCGCAGGAAAGCCGCGAGGCCACCATCAACGCGCAGATGCGCATGGCCTTGAGCGGCGTGTCGTTCCTGCCGTTCGGCCTGATGATCGACCGCTGGCGCTGGGGCGTGTTCGACGGCTCGATCAAGCCCGAGCAGTACAACCAGAAGTGGTGGGAACTGAAGGCCCAGTACCAGGGCGTGGCCCCGGCCAGCGCGCGCGGCGAGGAATACTTCGACGCCGGCGCCAAGTACCACGTGCCGGGCAACACCCCGTACCTGCGCTACTTCCTGGCGCGCATCCTGCAGTACCAGTTCTACAAGGGCCTGTGCGACGCGGCCGGTTACACCGGCCCGCTCAACCAGTGCACCTTCTACGGCAACAAGGAAGCCGGCCAGAAGTACTGGGCCATGCTCAGCAAGGGCGCCAGCCAGCCGTGGCAGGCCACCCTCAAGGAACTGACCGGCACCGAGAAACTGGACGCCGCCCCGATGCTGGAATACTTCGCCCCGCTGCAGGAATGGCTCAAGCAGCAGAACGAAGGGCAGATGTGCGGCTGGCAGGCCGGAACCGCGCAGCCGGTGAAGCCGGCGGCGCCGTAAGGCCGGATTGAAGCGTGGAGACGAAGGGCGCCGATGGCGCCCTTCGTTTTTTCTGCATCGAACCACGCCACCACCCTGGCCAGGCCACATTCCGTTACAACCTCGTTCCTGCGGCATAACGCCCATGTAAAGCGCCATCTTGCAAAAGGCTCTATATCCCCCAAGCAAATGACGCATAAAGGGAAAACCACGCGTTGCCAGCCCAGTGGAAGCAGGCCATGATCCGCACTACACCGCACTTAGACGGCCCAATAGGCGTTAGACCTGCTGTCCATATAATCGGCACGTGCAAAAAAGAGGAAGAGTAAAGATGGAGCCAGTTTGGGATGCTGATGACCCGGTGGATCCCAACGGATCCTTGAATAGCAGAGGCCTTGCTTGCTTTGTAGTTGATGCGCTGCTCCGTGCGGGGATTGTCACTCAAGAAAGTGCTGAGTCTGCTATTGAGGTGGCAACGGAAGAGATCGCCGTGAGACATTTCAGCGGCGAGCTTCGCTACACATGAGCAGCATGCCTAACAATTCATTCGAGCCGACGCCGCTTCGCGGCGCGACTTAATTCAGGCGTTAGACCTTGACATGGAAGATCATAGAAACCCTTACACGCCGCCAATTGCGGACGCACCTCCGGCGCCTGGAGCCAAACCTTGGCCTTCGAATTTCTTTGCAGCGACAATTGCAGCCTTCCCAGGCATTGCCTGGTTGTTTCGAATAGCTGAGAGAAGTCACTTCCAAGATTCCACGAACGACCCAGCAATGTTTCGAGTAGCGTTGCCGTACCTCTTGCTAGTTGCGTGCATTACTGGCGTTGTCTGCTCAGTGTCACGTCAGCCTGGAATCTGGCGTTCTGCAGCAATCGGGCTGATCCTTGGCCCAGTTCTCGCGGTCATTGCTTACGTGATGTACCCGTATATCCATCAATGGATGCCAAAGGTCTAACTACTCGTTCAAGCCGCCCCCGCTTCGCGGCGTCGGCCTGCCGCTTTGGGTAGTCTGCCGCTGCCCGCCGCCGCAGATCGGGGTGGCTTAACTCAGGTGTTAGGCCAGCGATGCCAATGCGCTTGTCACTCATTGCCAGGCCCCAATCATCTACCCGACCCCCATGCAGATCCGGCAGGCACGGCACTCCGACCTCGACGCGATGTGGCGCATATGCCAGGCGGTCATTGCCGTAGGCGACGCCTTGCCATTTTCGGACGACTTCGACCTGGAGACCTTCCGGTCGCACTGGTTCGGGCCGCACGCGTCCTTCGTCGCCGTCGCGGAAGCCGGCATCGTGGGCATGTACAAGTACGGGGCCAACTACCCCGGGCGCGGCGCGCATGTGGCGAGCGCCACCTATCTGGTAAGTCCGGAGGCGCAGGGCCGGGGGATCGGGCGGGCGCTTGTCGAGCACAGCATTGCCCAGGCGCAGGATGCCGGCTACAGGGCCATGCAGTTCAATTACGTGGTGAGCACCAATGCGCCGGCGGTGGAACTGTACAGGCGGCTGGGCTTCGACATCGTCGGCACCCTGCCCCGGGCCTTCCGCCACAAGCGGCTGGGTTTTGTGGACGCCCATGTCATGTACAGGCATTTGTCGTCCCAAAGCGACTGAGCCGCGGGCTCAACCACAACAGGAACACCTGCATGGCAGGCGCAATGGCGAAAGACCCGCCAACCCCTGAGGCACTTTGGCCTTAGTCTTGTTCGACCGCACCCATCCCTGCACGCCATGTCCACCCGCCCCCGCGCCCCCTGCACCGGCAGTTGCCATTGCGGCGCCGTCCGCTTCGAGATCACCAGCGACTTTCCCGAGCTGACGACCTGCGACTGCTCCATCTGCCGACGCAAGAATGCGTTGATGGTGAAGGTGCACGAAAGCGACTTCCGCCTGCTCGCGGGCGAGGAGCAGCTGGCGGCGTACCAGTTCCACACCTTCACCGCCACGCATTACTTCTGCCGGACCTGCGGCATCTATCCGTTCCACCGCAAGCGTGTCACGCCGGACCACTACGGCATCAACGTGTTCTGCCTGGAGGATTTCGACCCGGCCGGCATCCCGGTGCGCGCCACGGTGGGCGCGGGCATGCCGTAGCGGGCGGGCCCCCCGCGCTTCCGTGAAACGACAAGGGCGCCGCGCGGCGCCCTTGTCCGTTCAAGCCCTGCCGCCGCAACTCAATGCGCGGCAGCGGCGTCGACCGCGCCGATGCCGAGTTCGGCGGCCAGGTTGCGCTTCCAGGTATCGAAGTCGATGCCCTGTTCCGCCGCTTCGGCGTGCGCGGCATCCTTCAGCGCGTCGGAGTACATCAGCCGCACCGGGGTGCCGTTGCGTTCATGCAGTTCGGCGGCCTGCATGATCAGCGCCAGCACGCGGGCGGCGCTGGGGGTTTCGCCGGCGATTTTCCCGTCCATGCCCAGCACCCATTCGCCGTCGCGGCGGACGATGCCGGCCAGCAAAGTGCGCTGCTGGTCGCGCAGTTCGGCATGCGGTTCCACCGTGGCTTTCGGGGCCGGATTGGCGGCGGCCTGGTTGCGCTCGCGCTCGGCCAGCTTCTTCTTTGCCTCGCGGCGACCCTTGGAATGGATGGACATGGTGGCAATTTCCGATGACGGCCGGTGGCCGGTAATGGGGAGAGTGGCGCAGGCGGGGTGATGCCGGGATGGACGCCGCGCCTAGATGTGCATGTGCGGGCCGGCCAGGCGGCGCTCGCGGCGGTGTTCCCAGTACCAGAACACGAAGCCCAGCAGCATGAAGCCGGCCATGCCCAGCGCCAGGTGCAGCGGCCGGCCGCTGAGCAGCGGCGAAACCACGCCGGCCACCACGGTGCTGATCATCAGCTGCACGAAGGCCTGCAGCGACGAGGCCAGGCCGCGCTGCTGCGGGTACATGTCCAGTACGGCCAGCGCCAGCACCGGGAAGATCAGCGCCATGCCCAGGCCGCCGAGGAAGATGGGCAGCACCGCCCACGGCAGCTGCAGCTGCGTCACCGAGGCGGCGTAGGCGATGTTCAGCGCCGCCGCCAGCGCGCAGCAGGCGAAGCCGATGCCGATCTGCCGCACCGGTAACGTGCGCCCGGCCATGCGCCCGGACAGGAAGGCGCCGGTGGTCATGCCGCCGATGGTGGGAATGAACAGCCAGGCGAAACCGCCCTCGCCCAGGCGCAGGTGCTGCATCACGAACACCGGTGCCGAGGAGATGTACAGGAAGATGCCGCCGAAGTTGATGCTGCCGGCCAGCGCCAGGCGCAGGAAGCGCGGGTTGAAGCCGATGCGCAGGTAATCGCGCAGCAGGCCGCGCGGCGACAGCGCGGTGCGCGCCTGCGCCGGGTGCGTTTCCGGCAGCCAGCGCGCGGTGGCGGCGAGCAGCAGCAGCGAGAACACCACCAGGAACCAGAAGATCAGCGGCCAGCCGGCGCCGCTGAGCAGGATCCAGCCGCCGATGATGGGCGCGATGGCCGGGGCGATGCCGAAGATCATCGACACCTGGCTCATCAGCCGCTGCGCGTCGGGGCCGTGGTACAGGTCGCGGATCACCGCGCGGCCGACGATCATGCCCACGCCGGCGGAAATGCCCTGCAGCGCGCGGAACGCCAGCAGCGTGCCCAGGTGGGTGGACAGCGCGCAGCCCACCGAGGCCACGGCGAACAGCACCAGCCCGCCCAGGATCACCCGCTTGCGCCCCCAGGCATCGGACAACGGGCCGTGCGCCAGGCTCATCAGGCCGTAGAACAGCAGGTAGACGCTGATGGTCTGCTGCACCGCCACTTCGTCCACCGCCAGCCGCTGCGCCAGCTGCGGAAAGGCCGGGAAGATGGTGTCGATGGAGAACGGCCCGAACATCGCCAGGCCGGCGAGCAGCAGGGCCAGGCGGCGGGAGGTGATCGCCGGCACCTTGGGTGCGGCGGCAGGGGTGTGCATGGGGCGGCTCGGGCGAAAACAGGGCGGCATGATACCCGCCCCGCCGGCGCGCCACGCTGCCGGGCGTGCCGGCTCAGCGCCAGCCGGCGTCGCGGGCGGCGCGCTCGGCGGCGGCGTCGAGCATCTGCACCTGCCGCGCGTCCACCTCGGCCAGCACCGAGGCGGGCAGGCCACTGGCCGCCTGGCGCAGTTCGCCCTGGCGGTTTTCCGCCTCGCCCAGCGCCACCACGTTCCAGCGCCCGCCGCCATGGCAGGCCAGGCCGCCCAGCGCCTGTTCGCCGCGCGCCAGGAAGGTGCGGCAATAGCGGCCTTCGCCGTCGCGGAAACTCATGCCGGCGGCCAGCGCGGCGCCGGGCCGCACGTCGGCAGCCAGTTGGGTGTCCAGCACCCGGGCCAGGCCGGTGCCCGCCACCAGCGCGCCGTCCTGCATGCGCACCGGCCCCTGCGGGCGCGTGAACTGCGCGCCGAACAGCACGCCCAGCAGCAGCGAGGCGGCCAGTGCGGTCCATTCCGGCCAGCGCCAGCGCCGCGCCGGTGTCGCCGTAGCGCGCGCGCGCAACGGCACCACCGTGTCCTGTGGCTTGGCGGCCGATTCCTGCGCCATGCCCAGCACCTCCAGCAGCCGCTGCGGCGGCGCTTCGTCGGCCACCGGCGCGAAGGCGCCACGCAGGCGCGCACGCAGCGCACGTTCGCGGCGCGCGCGTTCGGCCAGCGCCGGATCGGCGGCGACCGCGCGTGCGACCTCCTCCGCGTCGGCGGCATCGAGTTCGCCGTCCAGCCAGGCCAGCAGCCGTTCCTCGCTCATGTTCGTCATAGGTCTTCTCCCAGAAACTGCTGCAAGGCCGTCCGCGCCCGCGCCAGCCGGCTGGTCAGCGTGCCGATGGGCACTTCCAGCGCGGCGGCGGCTTCGCGGTAGGCCAGCCCTTCCACCAGCACCAGCATCACCGCGGCGCGCTGTTCTTCCGGCAGCCGCGCCATCGCCGCTTCCACCGACAGGGCCTGGTCCTGCTCGAACGGCGACTGGCCGACGTTCTCGCCCAGCTCCTCCGGCGCCATCACCCGCCCGCGCCGCTGGCGCGCGCGCAGCTCGTCCAGCCAGGCGTTGCGCACGATGCCGAACACCCAGGCTTCCAGGCCGTATTCCTGGCCCTCGCGGAACTGGTCGGCGCGCGCCAGCGCGCGCTCCAGCGCCGTCTGCACCACGTCGTCGGCATCGTGCGCATTGCCGGCCAGGCCGCGCGCGAAGCGTCGCAGCCGTGGCAGCAGGTCGCACAGGCGTTCGCGCATCGCCGGTTCCATCGCTCGGTTCATGGCGTCATACGTCCCGGGGGGCCGGTTTCTTCCACTGGAAGTGACGATTCTTGCATTCACTGCGAATTCAGACGATACGGCCCGGCACGCGCTTAAGCTGCGCGCTTCCGCGACCCCGGACCCAGGCATGCGTTTTCCCTTCCGCCCACTGCTGGCCCTGGCCTGCGCCGCGCTGCTGGCCGCGCCCGCGTCTGCGCAGCAGGGGCTGGGGCAACTGGGGCGCGGCCTACCCGCGGCGACCGACCCGCTGCTGCAGCTGCCCGGCCAGGCCGCGCGCGGCGTGCGCGACGCGCTCGGGCCGGTGGCCGACGACCTGGCCCGGCCCGTGCTCGACCATGTGCGGGAAAGCCGCCGCCTGCTGCGGCGCCACCCGCGCCTGCTCGACGTGGATGCCGCCGGCGCGCTGGTGATGAAGCAGCAGGTGGTGGCGCTGTCGCCCTCGCCCGAAGCGCTGGGCCGCATCGCCGCGGCCGGTTTCGAAATCGCCGAAACGCGCCAACTCGAAGAACTGGGCATGGAGCTGGTGGTGCTGCGCGTCCCGCCCGCGCTGGACCCGCGCGCCGCGCTGGCGCGGCTGCGCCAGCTCGATCCAGCCGGCAGCTACGAATTCGACCACGTCTACCTGCGCAGCGGCGGCGCGCCCGCGTCCGCCGCCACCACGCCGAGCATGCCGGCCACCGCGCAGGCGCTGCGGGTCGGCCTGGTCGATGGCGGCGTGGACACGGCGCATCCGGCGCTGGCCAGCGCCACCACCCACGCCTGGGGCTGCGACGGCCGGCGCGTGCCCGATGCGCACGGCACCGCGGTGGCCTCGCTGCTGCTGGGCGGCAGTGGCGCGCAGGCCAGCGGCGGCAGCCTGTACGCAGCCGACATCTGGTGCGGGCAGCCGGTGGGCGGCGCCTCCAGCGCGCTGGTGCAGGCGCTGGCGTGGATGGCGCGCGAGCAGGTGCCGGTGATCAACGTCAGCCTGGTCGGGCCGGACAACGCCCTGCTGCGCCAGGCCACCCAGGCGCTGGTCCAGCGCGGCTTCGTGCTGGTCGCCGCGGTCGGCAACGACGGCCCGTCGGCGCCGCCGCTGTATCCGGCCGCCTACCCCGGCGTGATCGGCGTGAGCGCGGTGGACCGCCGCGGCCGCGTGCTGCCCGAGGCCGGGCGCGGCCCGCAGGTGGATTTCGCCGCGCTGGGCAGCGGCCTGCGCGCGGCGCGCGTGGGCGGCGGTTGGGCGGCCGTGCGCGGCACCTCCTTCGCCGCGCCGCTGGTGGCGCACCGCGCCGCGCTGCAGGTCGACGCCCCCCGGGCCGGCAACGGCGAGCGCGTGCTGCAGGCGCTGGCGCGCTCGGCGCACCGGGGTGGGGAGGACGCGCGCGACGACAGCCGCGGCCTGGGCATCATCGAAGACTGAACGAACACTGAGTTTTCCCGTTGCGGGCGGGAAGAAAGCCCTCCCCCGGTTCGTATCCCCTCTCGAGCGTCGCGGATTGGCCGCGACTCGAAGGAGACGACCCCATGAAGACCTCCCTGCTGTTCAGCGCCATCCTCGCCACCAGCCTGTTCGCCACCACCGCGCAGAACGGCGCGGCCGCCACCGCCCAGGCCGCGACCTCCGCCGTCGCCGCCGCGCAGGCGCACGTCCCGCTCGACGCCGCCGCGGACCAGCTGGCCCAGCGCTACGCCGAGGCCGCCGGTTCGGCCCAGGCCGCCGCCGGCTTGGTCGGCGCGCTGCACCAGGGCGTCGATGGCCAGGCCGCGATGAGCTACGGCGCGATCGACAACACCCTGGCCCTGGCCTCGCAGTTGGTGGCCGACGGCAACGCCGCCAACCTCGATGCCGCGGTCGATACCGTGCTTGGCCTGCATGCCGACGGGCTGGGCTGGGGCCGGGTCGCGCAGCGGCTCGGCTACACCCTGGGCGATGCGGTTTCCACGGCGCAGGGCGCCGGCGCGCAGGCCGGGCAGGCCGCGGGCGAACTGGCCGGCGCGGTGGTGTCGCGGGTGAACCCGGACGCGGCCGCGTCGGGCCGGCTCGGCGTTAGCGCCCGCGCCGGCCAGGGCAGCGCCGATCTCGGCGTCGATACCGCGGGCGGCGCCTCGGCCCGCGACGCGCGCCCGGCACTGGACATGCGCGGCAGCGGCCGCATCGGCGTGGACGCGCGGCCGAACCTGCCGCTGGTGCGCCCGCTGCTGGGCCGCTGAAGCCCCCTTCCCGTTCCCCCGGGGCCGGGCCGCAGGGAAGCGCCCGGCCCTCCTTCCGGAAGCCTTTCCCATGATCTCCCGCATCGTTCCGGCCGCCCTGCTGGTAGCGGCCTGCGGCGCCGCACAGGCCCGTGACGGCGTCACCCTCGGCAGCGGCATCGACTACAGCAGCGGCCGCTATGGCAGCGATAACCGCACCACCGTCCTCGCCGTGCCGCTCACCGCAACCTGGACCCACGGCCGCTTCAGCGCGCGTGCCAGCGTGCCGTGGCTGCATGTGGCCGGCGACCCGGACGTGGTGCCCGGCGTCGGCGGCGTGGACAACCGCAACCCGCTCGGCCGTGGCCGCCTGCCGCTGCTTGGCGCGCCGCCGTCGGCGCCCGGCAACGACGGCGCCGCCCGCGGCAGCGCCTCCGGCATCGGCGACGTCAGCACCGCGCTGACCTGGTCGCAGCCGCTCGGCCGCAGCGCCGGCATCGACATCGGCGTCAACGCCAAGTTCGCCACCGCCGACGCCGACAAGGGCCTGGGCACCGGCGCCAACGATTACGGCGCGAGCGTGGACCTGTACCGCGATTTCGACGGCACCACGCTGTTCGGTGGCGCCGGCCGCACCCGCCTGGGCGATTCGCGCTACATCGACCTGCAGCACGTGGACAGCGCCAACCTCGGCCTGAGCCGCAGTGCCGGCGCCGGCCGCGTCGGCGCGATGCTCGAGTACCGCAGCGCCGCCAGCCGCGACCGCGACGACCGCCGCGACGCCACCGTGTTCTACGCCCACCCCACCGCCGGTGGCGGCCGCATGCAGGTGTACGCCAGCCACGGCTTCACCGACGGCGGCCCGGCCTGGGGCGCCGGCGTGGCGTTCAGCAAGGGCTTCTGAACGGCGCCACGCGCGGCCGCGCACCGGCCATGCATAAGGCCGCGGCGGCACCCGGCGGCGCACCGATGCAGGCTATAATCCAGCCCGCAGTTCCCCGGTGGGAGAAGCGGCTGACACCGCTGCCGAAGGCGCAAACGCCCGCAATCGCTCAGGCCCGATACCACCTGCGTCAAAACTCTGGAGAGACCGGTTGAATCCGGCGCCGAAGGTGCACGAGGCGCGCGACCCGCAGGTTGCGCCTTCCAAACTCTCAGGCAAAAGGACAGAGGGGCACGAGGCGAGCCGCCGGCTTGCCGGCCGGGGTGCCGCGTGCGCGGCGCCGCCGCCGGACAGACGGGCCCGCCGTCCCCGCACGCCTTCTTCCGGACGTCCGTCATGCCCCAGAACACGCCTTCGCTGCGCGACCTCGAACACGCCTCCGCCTTCGTCGACCGCCACATCGGTCCCAACGATGCCGAAATCGCGCAGATGCTGCGCGTGGTCGGCCACGATTCGCTCGATGCGCTGACCGACGCCATCGTCCCCGGCGCGATCAAGTCGCCCGCCCCGCTGGCCCTGCCCGAGTCGCTGACCGAAGTGCAGGCGCTGGCCAAAATCCGCGCCATCGCCAGCAAGAACAAGGTGCTGCGCAGCTTCATCGGCCAGGGCTATTACGGCACCCACACGCCGAACGTGATCCTGCGCAACATCCTCGAGAACCCGGCCTGGTACACCGCCTACACCCCGTACCAGGCGGAAATCTCGCAGGGCCGCATGGAAGCGCTGATCAACTTCCAGCAGATGGTCGCCGACCTGACCGGCATGGAGATCGCCAACGCCTCGCTGCTGGACGAAGCCACCGCCGCCGCCGAAGCGATGACCCTGGCCAAGCGTTCGGCCAAGTCGAAGTCGGACGTGTTCTTCGTGCATGACGCGGTGCACCCGCAGACGCTGGAACTGCTGCGCACCCGCGCCGAGCCGATGGGCATCACCCTGCGCGTGGGCACCCCGGCCGAGGCGCTGGACGCCGATTCCTTCGGCGTGCTGCTGCAGTACCCGGACACCTTCGGCCACATCGGCGACCACAAGGCGCTGGTCGAGGCCGTGCACGCCCGCCAGGGCCTGGTGGCGGTGGCCACCGACCTGCTGGCGCTGACCCTGATCGCCGCGCCCGGCGAATGGGGCGCGGACATCGTGGTCGGCAACAGCCAGCGTTTCGGCGTGCCGTTCGGCTTCGGCGGCCCGCATGCCGCGTTCATGGCCTGCCGCGACGCCTACAAGCGCTCGATGCCGGGCCGCCTGATCGGCGTGTCGGTCGATGCCGAAGGCAAGCCGGCCTACCGCCTGACCCTGCAGACCCGCGAGCAGCACATCCGCCGCGAGAAGGCCACCTCCAACATCTGCACCGCGCAGGTGCTGCTGGCGGTGATGGCCTCGATGTACGCCGTCTACCACGGCCCGGAAGGCCTGACCCGCATCGCCCGCCGCACCCACCGCCTGGCCGCCCTGCTGGCCGCCGCGCTGCGCAAGAACGGCGTGGACGTGGGCGAGCACTTCTTCGACACCCTGCACGTGCGCAACGTCGACGCCGCCGCGCTGCAGGCCAGGGCCGTGGCCGCCGGCTTCAACCTGCGCGTGATCGACAGCGAGGCGGTGGGCATCAGCCTGGACGAAACCGCCACCCGCGAGGACATCGTCGCGCTGGGCGCGGTGTTCGGCGCCAGCGTGGACGTGGACGCGCTGGACGCGGCCACCGCCGACGCGCTGCCGGCCGGCCTGGTGCGCCAGTCCGCGTTCCTGACCCACCCGGTGTTCAACACCCACCACAGCGAGCACGAACTGCTGCGCTACCTGCGTTCGCTGGCCGACAAGGACCTGGCGATGGACCGCACGATGATCCCGCTGGGCTCGTGCACCATGAAGCTCAACGCCACCGCCGAGATGATCCCGGTGACCTGGCCGGAGTTCGCCAACATCCACCCGCTGGCCCCGGCCGACCAGGCGCAGGGCTACAAGGAACTGATCGACGGGCTGGAAGCGATGCTGGTCGAATGCACCGGCTACGACGCGGTGAGCCTGCAGCCCAACTCCGGCGCGCAGGGCGAATATGCCGGCCTGCTGGCGATCCGCGCCTACCACGCCTCGCGCGGCGAAGGCCACCGCGACATCTGCCTGATCCCGGATTCGGCACACGGCACCAACCCGGCCTCGGCGCAGATGTGCGGCATGAAGGTGGTGGTCACCAAGACCGACGCCAACGGCAACGTCGACGTCGAGGACATCCGCGCCAACGCCGAGAAGTACAGCGACCGCCTGGCCGCGATCATGATGACCTACCCGTCCACGCACGGCGTGTTCGAGGAAGAGGTGGTGGAGATCTGCCAGATCATCCACCAGCATGGCGGCCAGGTGTACACCGACGGCGCCAACATGAACGCCCTGGTCGGCGTGGCCAAGCCCGGCAAGTGGGGCTCGGACGTGTCGCACCTGAACCTGCACAAGACCTTCTGCATCCCGCACGGCGGCGGCGGCCCGGGCGTGGGCCCGTGCGCGGTCAAGTCGCACCTGGCGCCGTTCCTGCCGGGCGCGCTGGTCGCCGACGGCCTGCGCACGCAGGGCGTGGGCAACGGCGCCATGGTCTCGGCCGCCACCTTCGGCAGCGCCTCGATCCTGCCGATCAGCTGGATGTACATCGCGCTGATGGGCGCGGCCGGCCTGCGCAAGGCCACCCAGGTCGCCCTGCTCAACGCCAACTACATCGCCAAGCGCCTGGCCCCGCACTACAAGACCCTGTACACCGGCCGCAACGGCCTGGTGGCGCACGAGTGCATCCTCGACGTGCGCCCGCTGGAAAAGACCTCCGGCATCGGCGCCGAGGACGTGGCCAAGCGCCTGATCGACTTCGGCTTCCACGCCCCGACCCTGAGCTTCCCGGTCGCCGGCACGCTGATGGTCGAACCGACCGAGAGCGAATCGCAGTACGAGCTGGACCGCTTCATCGACGCGATGATCCAGATCCGCGAGGAAATCCGCGCCATCGAGGACGGCCGCCTGGACCGCGAGGACAACCCGCTCAAGCACGCCCCGCACACCGCCACCGCGGTATCGGCCAGCGAGTGGGCCCACGCCTACCCGCGCGAGCTGGCGGCGTTCCCGCTGCCGTCGCTGAAGCAGTCCAAGTACTGGCCGCCGGTGGCGCGCGTGGACAACGTCTACGGCGACAAGAACATCATGTGCGCCTGCATCCCGGTGGATGCCTACAAGGAAGACGTCGAGGCCTGACGGGCCGCGGCAGGGGAAAGCAGACGGCCCGCGCAAGCGGGCCGTCTGCTTTTCCGCATCCGCCCTGCCAGCGGGAACAGGCGCTGGACGCCCACGGCCACGCCACCGGCCGCCCGCTTGCCCGCGCCCCCACCGAGTGGTAACGTTCGTTATAACAACCGCGGAGTCCCGCCATGAAGCTCAAGATCACCAGCATCGGCAATTCGTCCGGCATCATCCTGCCCAAGGAACTGCTTGCGCGCCTGCGCCTGGAAAAAGGCGACGAGCTCTACGCGCTGGAAACTCCCGACGGCATCCGCCTGACCGCCTTCGACCCGGAACTTGCCGCGCAGATGGAAGTGGCCGAGGCGGTGATGCGCAAGCGCCGCACCCTGCTGCACAAGCTCGCCCAGTAAGGAGCCGCCATGATCGTGTGGATCAGCCGCGCGCTCGCCCTCGCCGTCCACGACCGGCAACTGGCCGAGCATGGCGGCGCCAGCGGCGTGCGCGATGACACCCTGCTCGACTCCGCGCTCGCCCGCCCGCAGCAACTGCACGCCTATGGCGACCCGCCGCCGGATCTTGCCGATCTGGCGGCCAGCCTGGCCTACGGCCTAGCGCGCAACCATCCGTTCGTCGACGGCAACAAGCGCATGGCGGCCGTCGCCTGCGAAGTGTTCATCATGCTCAATGGCGGCGAGCTCGACGCCGACGACCTCGAGCTCTACCCGCTGTACCTTGGCCTGGCCGAAGGCTCCACCAGCGAAGCCGAATTCGCCGCCTGGCTGCGCCCGCGCATCCGCATCGACGCGGGCGGCCGCGTGCAGGAACCGCGCGCGAACTACGCCGGCTGAGGCGCGGCACCACCGCCGCGCCCCAGCCCGTTACCGGCCTCAGTAACCGTTCTTCTTCAGCCAGGCATCGATCTGCGGCTTGCGCTCGGCGCGCAGCTTCAGCCGGGTCTGGATGCCGGTGATGGCGGTCTCCGCGTCGCGGCGCGAGGTCGGGGCGATGTGCTGCTCGGCGAATGCGCGGATCTTGTCCACCATGCGCGGGTCGTCCGAACCCATCGCCAGGCCCGGGTAGTAACGCGCGCGCGAGGTGCTGTCCACCAGCGTGTCCACCTTCTCGCGGTGGGCCACGGCGAAGTCGAACGCCAGGTCCGCATGCTCGTGCGCCACCAGGCCGATCATCTCGGCGGCGTTGGTCGCCCCCGGCTCGTCGGTCAGCGCCATGTCCAGCGCGCGCTGCGCCAGCGCCTTGTCCTTGGCCCGCGCCAGCAGGCCGTAGTACTGGTCGCGCACCATGGCCGAGGTTTCCTTCTTCGCCAGGGCGTGCAGCCGGTCCCAGGTGGCGGCGTCGGCATTGCGCGCCACCACGCCCAGCACCGTGCGGCGCAGGTCGGCCGGCAGCGAGTCCGGGTTGGCCAGGAACGCATCGAAGCGGCGCCGCGCCTCGGCGATCACCTGCTCATCGTCCATCGTGCTGAGCACGCGGATCAGGCCGCTGCGCAGCTGCCGGGTCTGCGCGGCATCGCCCTCGCGCGCATCCCAGCCCAGCGACTGCAGTACCGGCGACAGCCGCGAACGCGCGTACCTGCGGAACGCCGCCTGGCGCGGCGCATCGCCGTCGAACAACGCGTCGATGCCGCCCAGCGTGCCGGACACCATTTCCCACAGGTCCGACGGCGCATCGGCCGGCACCTGCGCGGTCAGGTCCAGCACGTCCGATTCCGGCTGCAAACCCACCGCCGCCAGCGCGCTGGCGTCCATCATCACGCCCAGCTGGTCCACCACCGGCAGCCGCGCGAAGCCCTGGCCCAGCGCCTTGAACTGCGCCGGCGCGTACAGCGTGCGGTAGTAGCCCTTCTGCCCGGCATTGACCAGCACCGGCCCGGCGCAGCCGGGCAGCTCCAGCGCGCCGTTGCCGTCCACCAGCGTGCGCGCAACCGTGCCATCGGCGCCGCGCACGGTCACCGGCACGCGCCAGCGCAGCGGCACCTTGTCCTTGCGGTCCAGGGTGTATTCGCCCTGGGCCAGCGTCACCTGCGTGCGGCCGCCCACGCACTGGCTGGCCACGCGGATCAGCGGCACGCCCGGCTGCAGGGTGAAATCGTGCGCGACCTCGACGAAGCGCTTGCCCGGCGCGGCCTTGTCCATCTCGCGCCACAGGTCGTCGGTGACCGCGTTGCCGTAGGCGTGCGCGCGCACATAGCTGCGCACGCCCTCGCGCCAGGCCTCGGCGCCCACGTAATCCTCGAACATGGCAATCACCGCCGCGCCCTTGCCGTAGGTGATGCCGTCGAACGCCTGGCTGGCCTGCTCCACCGTCGCCACGTGCTGCACGATCGGGTGGGTGGTGGCATACGCGTCGCGCCCCATCGCGCCACGGCTGGTCAGCGCCGCGCCCACCTGGTTGACGTCCCATTCCGGGTGCAGCTTGCGCGTGGTGCGGTCTTCCATCCAGCTGGCGAAACCTTCGTTCAACCACAGGTCGTCCCACCACGCCATCGTCACCAGGTTGCCGAACCACTGGTGCGCGATTTCATGCGCGGCCACCGAGAACACACGCTGCTTGTCCGACACGCCCGACACCGCCGGGTCCAGCAGCAGGGTGTGCTCGAAGGTGAAGATCGCGCCCCAGTTCTCCATCGCGCTGAAGAACTGGCTGCTGCCCGGCGCGGCCACGTTGTCCAGCTTGGGCAGCGGGTACGGCACGCCGAAGTAATCGTTGTACTCGCGCAGCACGGCGCGGCTGCCTTCCAGCGCAAAACGCGCCTGCTCCACCTTGCCCTTCTGCGTCACCACGCCGATCTCGGTGCCGGCGTCGTCCTTCAGCGCGGCGCGCTCGAAATCGCCGGTGGCCACGAACAGCAGGTAGGTGGACATCTTCGGCGTGGTCTGGAACACCACCTGCTTCAGCCCGTTGCCGAGCGACTTGCTGCTGGCCACCGGCATGTTGCTCACCGCCATCTCGGCCTCGGGCACGGTGATGGCCAGGTCGAAAGTGGCCTTGAAGCCCGGCTCGTCCCACGAGGGAATGAAGCGCCGCGCATCGGAATTCTCGAACTGGGTGAACAGCGCGCGGCGGCTGCCGGCTTCGGTGGGGTAATCCAGCGCGAACAGGCCGTTGGCCTGGGTGTTGATGACGCCGCTGTAGTCGGTGGCCAGCGTGTAGCGCCCGGGTGGCAGCGGCGTGTCGACGCTGAAGGTCGCGGTCTGGTTCTCCGCGTCGATGCTCACCTTGGCCGGCATCGGCTTGCCGCCAGCGGCGGTGAGCGTGCTGTTGGCAAAGCGCAGGTCCGCGGCCTGCAGCACGATGCTCGAGGTCTGCTCCAGCACCTCCAGGTCAATGCCGACCTTGCCGTCGAACGCCATCTGCTGCGCATGCGGCGTGACCTCGACCCGGTAGTGCGTGGGCCGCGCGGTGCGCGGCAACTGCGTCGTCACCGCCGCCGACTGCGCAGCCGGCGCGGCAGGCGCCTGTTCCTGTGCGGATGCCGGAAGGCCTGTGCCGGCCAAGGCCAGCGTGATCGCGGTTGCCAGAATACGGCGCATGCCTGCTCTCCCTAGTTGTCGATGGAATCCCCAGCCATCCATCGTCCGCGTCCGGGCACCGGCCCGACAGCGCCGGAAGTCATGCTTCGTTCAGTTTTCCAGCACCTTGCCCTCCTGCCGCGCCGCGATCATCGCCCGGTACTGGCGCGGCGCCATGCCCACCTCGGCCTTGAACTTGCGGGTGAACGCGCTCTGGTCGGTGAACCCGCAGGCCTGGCCGATGCTGGCCACGCTGTCCTGCCCATGCAGCAGGTGCAGCGCAATCTGGATGCGCAGGCGCGTGAGCACCTGCTGCGGCGTCATCTGGAACACCTTGCGGAAACTGCGCTCCAGCTTGGACAGCGAGAACCCGGTGATGTCCAGCAGGGTCTGCATGCGCACGTTTTCGGCGTAGTGCGTATTGAGGTACTCCAGCGCCAGCCGCAGCGGCTCGTACTGCGATTCCAGCCCGCCGCGCTGGCCCAGGTCGCGCGAGATGCCGATCAGCCCCACCACCCTGCCGTTCTCCACGATGGGCCGCTTGCAGGTCAGGCACCAGCCCGGCTGGCGGTTGGCGAACAGCTGCAGCTCCATCACGTTCTCGATCACCTCGCCGGCCAGCACGCGCGCGTCCTGCGCCACATAGGCCTCGCTCATGCCGGCCGGGTACAGCTCGTCGGCGCGCCGCCCGATCACCTCGCCACGCGAGCGTACCCCCAGCCGCTGCATCATCGTCATGTTGACGTGGGTGTAGCGGCCGTCCATGTCCTTGGCGAAGAACAGCACGCTGGGAATGGCGTCGAACAGGGCTTCGATCTCGGCGGGGTCTATGCGCATCAAGCAGGGTCCAGCAGCGGTGCAATCGCCGCATTCTAGCCAACCCCTCCTCCACGCCCGGCCGCGGGCCGGCCCTAACGCACCGCCAACGGCGGCTTCACCATCTCCACCCACTGCCCGGCCTATACCTGCAGGCCCCATCCACCCAGGGAGCGCCGCCATGACCCAGGGCGACAAATCCAGCTACACCGACAAGCAGAAGCGACAGGCCGAACACATCGAAAAGAGCGAGAAAGCGCGCGGCGCCAGCACCAAGACCGCCGAGCGCATCGCCTGGGCTACGGTCAACAAGCAGGACGGTGGCGGCAAGAAATCCGGCAGCGGGCGCAAGCACGACACCAAGCACTGACTGGGCGCATCCGGCCCGATTGCGCAACGTCAGGCCGGCGGCCGCAAGGCATCATCGGCGGTCCACCCACCGGACCATCACCATGAGCCAGCCGCCCGTTCCCACCGACTACGCCGCCGGCCAGCTATGGCGCTGCAACGGCCGCGGGCCCGACGAGCAGCCCACGCTGCTGATCAACCTCGTGGAAACCCACCCGCTGGGCGGGCGCATCTTCCACGTCACGCTCGACGGCCTGCGCCTGCGCCACCCCGGCCTGCCCGGCGGCGTGATGACGCGGCTGGCGCACGCGCCGGTCATCGAACAGACCTTCGAGCGCAGCGGCATGGTGTACGTGGGCCCGCAGGCGCCGGCCGCCGATTACCGCAAGGGCTACGACGAATGGCGGCAGGCCTTCGACGCCGGCCGCGCCGGTTCCTTCGGCGTGAGCGTGCCGATGATCCTGGATTTCGTGGAGCGCCAGCTCAACG
This sequence comes from Stenotrophomonas sp. Steno-Z2, assembly GCF_056393235.1. NCBI lineage: Bacteria > Pseudomonadati > Pseudomonadota > Gammaproteobacteria > Lysobacterales > Lysobacteraceae > Stenotrophomonas > Stenotrophomonas sp. Steno-Z2. The sequence continues at coordinate 96,895 of NZ_JBWJOY010000008.1, forward strand.
GCATTGCGCTGGACCCGGCGTAAGCCGGTCAGCGCGGGGCGGGCGCCGGCTTCGGCGCCTCCGTATTCCGTACGGATTTCGGCATGCCCTGCACCCGCCGCACCGAGGTGATGGGCAATGCCTCCGCTCGCTGCTGCGCCGGCCACCACAGGTAGACGAAGGCGCTGCTGGTACCCAGCAACCGCGCCTCGCCGGGCAGCGGCGCGGCATCGCCCAGCATGTGCACCCGCACCGGCGTGCCGCGGCCCTGCTCGCGCACAAGCTCGCCCTTGGTCTGCACGTACACCGCCGAGCCCAGCAGCATGAAGCTCGCCACCACCAGGCTGACGCCGGTGATGGGGTGGATGCCGACGCCATCCCACGTCATGATCCGCGACCGCGGGAACGCCAGGCGCGCCCACCAGCGGCGCCGGCGCAGGTCGGCCACGTACTCGGGATAACGGCGGCGCAGCGCCTCCGGCCAGCTCACCAGCGCCGCCAGCAGCACGCCAATGGCGAAAATCAGCGCATACGCCGGGTCGCGCAGGCCCGCCACCAGGTAATCGCTGGCCTGCAGGTAATCGGCAATGGTGATGCCGAAGCCGTGGTAGAACCACGCGCTCGACCACAAGCCCAGGAACGCCACCAGCAAATACGCGGCGGAAAACATCAGCGCCGGCTCGCGGCAACCGCGCCGCCACAGGTTCAGCACCCAGGAATCATCGCCCGCGCCCACGTCGGGTATCGGCGACCAGTTCATCGGCGCGGCCGGCAGCGCACTGCCCTGCGCCTGCCGGTTGTCGTTCTGCTCTGCCTGCGTCATCCCGTCCCCCTTTCGCTGCGGCAGCATCGCCGATTGCCTTGTTCGTGGGAAGCGACGTGGGAGACGCCCGCCATGTGACACAGGCCATTCGCCCCCATGCGGCTATGGGCGTGCCGTCAGCGCGGCCGCCCAAAGTTGCACCGCCCGGGTTGTACGCCCGCCTCAGTGCAGATAGTCGCCGTAAGGCAGCTGCGCCTCCACCGGCGTGTGATCGGCGGACAGACGCGCCGGCACCGCATACACCGCCCGCGCCTCCTCCACCCGCGAGCGCGCCTCAGCGCCCGTCGCCAGCCGCTGCGTTTCCACCGCATCCAGCACCCCGCGCACGGCGGCCGCCGCATCGAACACCGCACTGCCCATCGCCGGCAACGTACCGCCCGCCCACCCGGCCGCATGGCCCGTGGCCATCACGTCGCCATGCGCGGCCAGCGTGCCCACCAGCCCTTCCAGCGTGTCCATCTGCGCCAGCGTGACGCCGAAGGTGTAGCCCTGCGCCTCGCCCACAGCCTCATGCGCGGGCGCGACCGCCTGCGGCGCATGCCGCGCCGGCCCCGACAGCTCGTCCAGCACCAGGTCCACCTGGTCGCCCACCAGCTCCAGGCAGAACGCCACCTCGGCCATGCGCACCTCGCGCGCCGGCCCGTCCGCCGCATCGGCCAGCGGCCGCATCAACCGCAGCAGGAACTTGATGTGGTCGCTCAGCCGCACCAGCCGCTGGCGGCTGTCCTCGGGCAAGTAATAGCCCGGCCTGTCATCGTCCAACATGTGCTTTGCCATCGTTGCCGTCTCCTTCCATGAAGTGGCCGCCCGCCGCGAACGGCGGACGGGAAGTCGGGAGGCTCGAAACCGCAGACAGCCGGCGGGCTTATTTCCCCGAAGGGTGTTGTATTCACCGCCCTCCCGACGCAGGCATCGCGTCGGTTGCGCCTACAAAAGATGCAGGCACAAAAAACCCACCGGTTTGTCGGAGGTGGGTACCGCTGTCTGCGGAGTTTCGAGGCTCCGTGGGGCGAGGATGCTACTGAAACGCTGTTGAGTCAAGGCTTTGGCTGCCTCGCTGGACACCGAAGCTGCCGAGGCACCAAGGACATCCGTTTGCTGACCAACGCGCAGAGCCCCCTTGACGAGGAACAGGGCCTGCAGGTCTGCCACAGAATCGCCAGCATCTAGGTCTTTCCTCTCTGAGCCGAAACCTGCACGATTCACTACTCATCTATAAAGAACACCTCAGATGTCTCGTCGCACAGAGGAAAGCCGGTTCATTGAAGTACTGCAAAGCCTAGGAGGCGCTGCAGGAAACCAGCGGCTGCGGACAGCGCTAGGCTGGGCGGAGAGCACCTATCGACGCACAAAGAGCAGCCTGGTCGAAGCCAGACGCATAACCGTAGCAGGCGGCCGTGGCGGTTCGGTTCGGCTAATTGAATCAAGCTCTCCCAAGACCACCATTCAAAGCAAAGCTTGCAAAGTCAAAGGTGGCAAGAAAAAAGCCTCCACCAATTTTTCGTCCACTCCAGAAGACGACAGTCGCGCTGTACCTCTAGAACGAACTCGCAGTCAACCAATGAACTTGAGCCACCTTACACCTCGCCCTTACTCACCAGCTACTACAGACACAACTCTTGCAGCCTTTATCTGGAAGAACGCCGAGGACCTGTGGGGCGACTTCAAGCACACTGATTTCGGCAAGATCATTCTGCCGTTTACCCTACTGCGCCGCTTGGAATGCGTACTCGAACCTACCCGCGACAAAGTCCGTGATGCCCACTCCAAGTTCAAGAACAAGGGATTGGATATCGGCTTGATCCTGCGCCAGACCGCCGAACTGCCTTTCTACAACACCTCACAGTACTCGCTGTCCACTCTGGGCGCGACCAAGACCAAGTCCAACCTGGAGGCCTACATCGCCGGCTTCTCGGACAATGCGCGCGTCATCTTCGACCAATTCAACTTCACCGACACGATCGTCCGCCTGGCCCGCGCGGGCATCCTGTTCAAGATCTGCCAGAACTTCGCCAACACCGACCTGCACCCGGATGTCGTGCCCGACCGGGTCATGTCCAACATCTACGAGCACCTGATCCGCCGGTTCGGCTCGGAGGTCAACGAAGCGGCCGAGGACTTCATGACGCCGCGCGACGTGGTCCACCTGGCCACGACCCTGTTGCTGGATCCCGACGACGCCCTGTTCCGCGACAACCCAGGTCTCATCCGCACCCTCTACGACCCCACTTGTGGGACCGGCGGCTTTCTCACCGACGCCATGAACCACGTCGATGGCTTCGCTGCCCAGGGCAAGGCGCCACCTGTACTGATCCCGTTCGGGCAGGAACTGGAACCCGAAACCCATGCGGTGGCCCTGGCCAACATGCTGCTGCGTCGCCTGGAAACCGAGCCCGCGCGCGATCTGTCGGCCAACATCGCCGGCCCCAAGTCCACGTTGTCCCAGGACGCCTTCGCTGGCCAACGCTTCCACTACTGCCTGTCCAACCCACCTTTCGGCAAGAAGTGGGAAAAGGACCAGGCCTTCGTCGAGCGCGAGGCCAAAGAGAAGGGCTTCGAGGGCCGCTTCGGTGCGGGCACACCCCGAGTGTCCGACGGTTCCATGCTCTTCATCCAGCATCTTGTTTCCAAGCTGGAGCGCCCGGAGAACGGCGGTGGCCGCGCGGCCATCATCCTGTCGGGCTCGCCCCTGTTCACCGGCAACGCCGGCCAGGGTGAAAGCGAGATCCGCCGCTGGCTGCTGGAAAACGACCTGATCGATGCCATCGTGGCCCTACCCACGGACATCTTCTTTCGCACCGGTATCGGCACATACATCTGGCTCCTGGATAACAACAAGCCCGAAGAGCGCAAGGGCAAGGTCCAGCTCATCGACGCTATCGGCATGCACAGCCCTATGCGCAAGTCCGAGGGCAACAAGCGGCGTTACATCAGCGACGAGCAGGCGCAGGACATCGCCCGCCTCTACGCCGACTTCGCGCCCAGCGACAATGTTCGAATTGTGGACTACCGCGAATTCGGCTACCGGCGGATCAAGGTGCTGCGCCCCTTGCGAATGGTCGCCAAGATCACCGAGGAAGGGCTGGCTGCTCTGGCAGCCAGCAAGGCCTTCGCCAAGCTGGACGAAGACGACCAGGAGAAGTGGCTGGCCCTGCTGCGCAAGGATCTGGGTCAGACCCATCCTCACGAGTGGTTCACCACGTTGGCAACGGCTGCAAAGAAAGCGGGCCTTCCCAAGATCAGCAAGCCGCTGGCCAACGCTCTGGAAGTCGCCTTGGGAGTGCGCGATCCCGACGCACCTGAAGTCCTCGATGAGGAAGGCAACCCGGTGCCCGACAAGGAACTGGAAGATTTCGAGAGCGTGCCGCTCGACCAGATGATCGGCGACTACATGAACATGGAGGTCCTGCCCCACGTTCCCGACGCTTGGGTGGATACCAGCTACACGGATGACCGCGACGGCCAGATCGGCAAGGTGGGATACGAGATCAATTTCAACCGCTACTTCTACAAGTACGTGCCGCCGCGTGACCTGCACGAGATCGACGCCGAGTTGAAGGAGGTGGAAGCGGAGATTGCCGCGCTGCTGGATGAGGTTGCGGACCAATGAATGCCGTCCGGCTTGACCGAATTTTTCGCGAGGTAAAGGAGCTCGTTCCCGCCGACGAACTCGAGCTGCTCACACCAAGCACTGTTTACGGCGTAGTACCTCAATCTTCGCTGGACATGCGGCCCCAACAGGCATTTCGAGAAGGCTACAGCTTGGCACCCGCCCAGCCGAACGATTTCGTGATCTCCTTAAGCAGTCACGCACATGGAATTGAATGGTGTGGCTTGCACGGCGGCGTGAGCCCTGACTACACATTGCTTCGTCCAATCGTCGACGCTCGTTATTCCAGGTATCTGAAATACGCGCTGAAAAGCCAGTTCATGATCAGCCAGCTTGGCCTCTTCAAAACCGGCATCCGAATGGGGCTACGCCTTCAATGGAACAAGGTGAGATATTGCAAGATTGACCTCCCGCCCCTTGCGGAGGCAGTCGAGCTAGCCTCACACCTCGACCGCGCCACCAACCGTATCGATACCCTAGTCGCCAAGAAGACCCGCTTCATCGAACTGCTGCGCGAGAAGCGCCGGGCCCTAATCACTCACGCCGTAACCAGGGGTCTAGATCCCAATGTACCGATGAAGGAGAGCGGCGTGGAGTGGCTGGGAGACCTGCCAGAAACCTGGGATACCGCCCCGCTGAAGTCGTTCTTGCAGTTGCGTCGGGACATCGTTGGTGCCGACAGCGCCAAGACTAGGCTGTTATCACTCACCCTGCAGGGCGTGATCGAGCGCGATCTCGAAAACCCCACCGGGAAGATGCCCGCCTCATTCGATGGCTACCAGCGGATATCCACCGGCGAAATGGTTTTTTGCCTCTTCGATATGGACGAGACGCCAAGGACGGTTGGTATAGCACCCCAGGATGGAATGCTCACCAGCGCCTACACGGTGTTCCATCCACAGAGCGAACTGTGGGCGCGCTATCTCTACTATTTCTTCCTGCATGTAGACGAATACAAGCGCCTCAAGCCTTTCTACAAGGGGCTACGCAAGACCATTCGCCCTGGATCATTCCTCTCGATCCAAGTACCACGCCCGAAGGAACGTAAGGCCGCGGCTATCGTTGAGTATCTCGACCGCGCCACCGCCCGCATAGACACCTTGATAGCCAAGACCGAGCGCTCCATCGAACTGCTGCGCGAACACCGCACCGCTCTCATTACTGCTGCCGTCACCGGCAAACTCGACCTGCGCGCCACGGCCTGAGGACCAGCCATGCATCCCGTCTTCACCGACACCGCCCACCGCGAGAAGTACTTCGAGGAGTACGTCGTCAAGCAACTGGCCGCTCGTAGCTGGAAGGTGGGCGACACCTCTGGCTACGACAAAAACCACGCCCAGTACCCTGAGGATCTGGTCGAGTGGGTGAAGGCGACGCAGCCTCAGAAGTGGGAGAAGCTGGAGGCCAGCAATGGCAGCAAGGCCACCGCCACCCTCATGGATCGTTTGAGCCAGGCCTTGGAGCGCGAGGGCACGATCAACGTTCTGCGCAAGGGGGTCAAGGTGGCTGGCGCAGGCGAGATCGCGCTTAGCGAGGGCTTACCGGAGGACGAGCGCGACCCTTCCGCTTGGGAGCGCTACAACGCCAACATCCTGCGGGTCGTGCCACAGCTCAAGTATCGCCCGGGCAGCACGCTGGCCATCGACCTGGTGTTCTTCATCAATGGCCTAGCCGTGGCTACCGTCGAGATCAAGACCGACTTCACCCAGTCTGCGGAAGCCGCCGTTGAGCAGTACAAGAACGACCGCCTGCCAAAGGACAAGGCAACGGGGCGTGTGGAGCCATTGCTGACCTTCCAGCGGGGCGCCGTCGTTCACTTCGCCATGTCTGACAGCGAAATCCAGATGTGCACGAAGCTGGACGGCAAGAACAGCTACTTCCTGCCCTTCAACCAGGGCCGGGACGGCAGCAATGGCATCTGGACAGGTAACCCCATCCGGGAGGATGGCGATTACCCGGTGGCGTTCTTCTGGGAGCAGGTCTGCCAGCGAGACAACTGGCTGCGGATCTTCCACAGCTTCGTGTACACCGAAAGGAAGGACGTGGTGGACCTGGCCGGTAACCACTCCCGTAAGGAAACGCAGATCTTCCCCCGCTTCCATCAGTGGGATGCGGTCACGAAGATGATTGCCGACGCCAAGGCCAACGGCCCTGGCATGACGTACCTGTGCGAGCACTCGGCAGGGTCCGGTAAGACCAGCACCATCGCTTGGACTGCGCACGACCTGATCCGCCTGCGCAGCAAGGAGGGTGCCCCCTACTTCCACTCGGTAATCGTGGTCACCGATCGCACGGTTCTCGACAAGCAACTCCAGGACGCCGTCCAGCAGATCGACCATCAAGATGAGCTGATCGCCGCCATAGGTGACAAGGACACGGACGAGAGCAAGTCCAAAGAGCTGGCCAGGGCAATGGAACGCGGCACGCCCATCATCGTAGTGACGCTCCAGACCTTTCCCTACGCTATGGAGCAGATTCTGACCAATGGAAAGCTGAAAGACCGCAGCTTCGCCGTCATCATCGACGAAGCCCATACCAGCCAGACCGGCTCGGCTGCCTCCAAGTTGCAGGCCACACTGGCGCTGCGCGACGCCAAGGAAATGGAAGGTCTCACGGTCGAGGAGCTGTTGGAGAAGATCCAGTCCTCCCGCGTGCGCCCGAAGAACGTCTCCTACTTCGCCTTCACCGCCACACCCAAACACGCCACCCTGACCCTGTTCGGGCGCCTTGTCGATCCGAGCAAGCCGCCCAGCAAGGAAAATAGGCCGCAGTCCTTCCACAAATACCCCATGCGCCAAGCCATCGACGAAGGATTCATCCTCGATGTCATGAGGGGCTACCTGCCTTACAAGACAGCCTTCAACTTGGCCGAGCCCGTCAAGGACGGCAAGCGGGTCTCCCAGAAGGCGGCCAAGCGTGCCCTGGCCAAGTGGCTCAACCTGCACGCGACCAACGTCACTCAGAAGGTCGAGTTCATCGTCGAGCACTTCGCGGCCAACGTCGCCCCGCTCCTGGGAGGTACGGCCAAGGCCATGATCGTGACCTCCTCACGTGCCTCTGCTGTGCGCTACAAGCGCGCCTTCGACGCATACATCGAGGCTCACCCCCAGCACAAGGCGTTTCAGGCATTGGTGGCGTTCTCCGGAACACTGACGGGCAAGGAAGTCATCCATAGCTCCGACGAGCAGTTGAAAGACGATCCGTTCGCAGCAGCAGACGACGAGCAGTTCACCGAAAGCAGCATGAACCCCAAGCAGTACGGTTCGGATCTGCGGAAGGTGTTCGACCGCCCCGAGTTCCGGGTCATGATCGTGGCAAACAAGTTCCAGACCGGCTTCGACCAGCCCAAGCTGTGCGCGATGTACTTGGACAAGAAGATCGCCAACCCCGTGGAGATCGTCCAGACGCTTTCCCGCCTCAACCGTACAGCACCCGGCAAGGACACCACCTTCGTGGTCGACTTCGTCAACGAGCCGCAGGTCATTTTGGACGCGTTCGCCAAGTACGATAAGGGCGCTCGGATCCAAGACGTTCAGAATCCCAACGTCATCTATGACCTGCAGACCGACCTAGACAAGGCGGGGATCTATACGCAAGGCGAGGTTGACGCCTACGCAGCTGTTCGCTTCAAGTCCGCAGCAGCCTATGCGGCAGGCGAGCTTGCACAACACAAGGATCTGTACGCTGCTACGAGCATGCCCACCCAGCGCTTCAACGACAAGGTAGCCGCAGCGCGCGCAGCCATCCACTCGGCTGAGGCTGCTTACGAAGCAGCCAAGTCGCATGGTAACGAGATAGGCATGAAGCAAGCCGACGCCATCCGGACGACGCATGCAGAAACGTTACAGCAGCTCATGGACTTCAAGTCTGGCCTAGTCCGGTTCGGATTGCTTTATACCTACATCGCCCAAACCATCGATCTAGGCGACCCTAGCCTGGAAGCATTCGCCAGCTTCGGTCGCCTTCTCGCCAAGCGTCTTCACGGCGTGCCGCCCGAGCAGATCGACGTTTCGGCACTGATCTTGACCGGATTCGACATTAAAGCCCAGGAGCGCCCAAGTGACGACGAATCCCGTGGAGAACACACCACCATTCTCAAACCCGTCGGCCCTGGGGGCGGCGGCCTAGCTGAGATGCCGGTCTATTTACGGCAGGTGATCGCACACCTTAACTCGATCTTCGGCGAGGCCACCGCACTGACCGACAAGGTGGCATTTGTCAACCATGTGGCTGACATCGTGCGTGAGAACCCCAACACCGTTGCGCAAGTAATGAATAACCCACGTGATATGGCGATGAACGGCAACATCGGGGGCTCGGTCAACTCAGCGGTGGTACGAGCCTTGTACTCCCATAGCGAATTGGCGACACATGTAATGAAACACAAGCAACAAGCAATGAAACCTTTGGTCGAACTCATCTACGAGTTGATCAAATCTGGAAAGAACGTCGATCTCCATATGCCTCAATGATCTTAATACTCGCCTCATGTTCAAAGCAGACAAAATTTGTCTTATTTGATGGATATGAGGCTCCGAGAGCGTAGTGAAGCGATCAAACGATGGAAAGCCGTCCTTTGCGAGGAAATATTTCCAGCATAGCCGCGCGCAAGGCCGCCGGAACGAGCCCTAAAAGCGCGGAGTGGATAAGGCACTCCCCTTACCGCGCTCACCTACCCCGCGCTACTTGCGGGCAACGTATTAGGTTTTTATAGCGCAAAAAAAGAAGACCCCTTACGGGGCCTTCTTCAAAGCAGCTGATTACTTGAAATTAACCCCACGGATCCTGCAACACCATCGTGTGGTCGCGGTCCGGGCCGGTGGAGACGATGCTGATCGGGCAGCCGGCCAGTTCTTCCAGCGAGCGCAGGTAGGCGCGTGCGGCCGGGGGCAGGTCGTCCCAGTGGGTGATGCCGTGGGTGTTCTCGCTCCAGCCCGGGAATTCCAGGTACACCGGGGTGCACTCTTCCCAGCCCTGCGCGTCCAGCGGGGCGTATTCGGTGCGCTTGCCGCGGTATTCGTAGGCAATGCACACCTTGAGCTTTTCCATGCCGTCCAGCACGTCCAGCTTGGTGATGCACAGGCCGGTGATGCCGTTGATGGCCACGGCGCGCTTGAGCGCGACGATGTCCATCCAGCCGCAGCGGCGCGGGCGGCCGGTGGAGGCGCCGTATTCGGCGCCGCGGTCGCGGATGCCCTGGCCGATTTCATCGTCCAGTTCGGTGGGGAACGGGCCGCCGCCGACGCGGGTGGCGTAGGCCTTGGCGATGCCCAGCACGTAGTCGATGGAATCCGCGCCCACGCCGGTGCCGGCCAGCGCGCCGCCCACGGTGGTGTTGGAGCTGGTGACGTACGGGTAGGTGCCGTGGTCGATGTCCAGCAGCGCGCCCTGCGCGCCTTCGAACAGCACGCGCTTGCCCTGCTTGCGCAGGTCGTGGCAGATGCCGGCCACGTCACTCTTCATCGGCTCCACGTATTCGCCGAAGGTCAGCGCCTCGGCGTAGACGCTGTCGAAGTCCACCGGCTCCACGCCCAGGTACTTGGTGAGCACGAAGTTGTGGTAGTCCAGCGCGGCGCGCAGCTTTTCGGCCAGCTGTTCGGGGTAGTGCAGGTCGGCGATGCGGATGCCGCGGCGCGCCACCTTGTCTTCATAGGCCGGGCCGATGCCACGGCCGGTGGTGCCGATGGCCTTGCCGCCGGCGGCCTTTTCGCGCGCCTGGTCCAGGGCGATGTGGTACGGCATGATCAGCGGCGCGGCCGGGGAAATCTTCAGGCGCGAGCGCACTTCCACGCCGGCCGTTTCCAGCTCTTCGATCTCTTTCTTCAGCGCGGCCGGGGAAATCACCACGCCATTGCCGATCAGGCACAGCGCGTCGTCGCGCAGGATGCCGGACGGAATCAGGTGCAGGACGGTCTTCTTGCCGTTGATGACCAGGGTGTGGCCGGCGTTGTGGCCGCCCTGGAAACGCACGACGGCACCGATTTCCTCGGTGAGCAGATCGACGATCTTGCCCTTGCCTTCATCGCCCCACTGGGCGCCGAGAACAACAACTGATTGACCCATGACGGGTGACTCCTAGGTTGGCTGCGGCCATCGGGGCCGCGGACGGGACCGTGCGGGGCCGGCGGGCCTGCCTGGGTGGCGGCCCCATCGGGGGGCGGCCGGCAAACGCATGCGCCCTACACGGAAAAAGCCGAACGGGAGTGCCCCGGCCGGCTTTTCTGGATTATCCGGGTTTTGCCTGGCGGCTACCACCCCCGCCGGCCCGGGCCGCGGCGGGCGGCCGGCGGCGGTTCAGTGGCGCAGCCACCACAGCACGGCCAGGCCGAGGGCCAGCATCAACCCGCCGGACTGGCGCAGGGCCGCGGCGGGCAGTTCCTGCAGGCGCGCGGCCAGGCGTTTCCACACCAGCGGGGCGGCGAACAGGAACAGGCCTTCGAGGATGGCGACCAGGCAGAGGGCGGAGAGGAGGTCTTGCATGGGGGGCTGTTTTCCCTTCTCGCGTTGGGGTGAAGGCGTGTCGCTTGCGAGCCACGGGCTCGCACACGCCTGAACGCCCGGCGCGCTGCGCCGGGCCGGGGCGCGGAGCGAGGTGCCCGTAGGGCGGATGAGGGGGCGTGGGCTGGAGTGCTGCGGGGAGACAATCGAGGGCTTCGCCCCCCTGCCCTCACCCCAACCCCTCTCCCGGAGGGAGAGGGACTTTCAAGCGGCTCAGCGGTCGTTCTTGAGGTACTGGAGGAACGGGTCGTTCTTGTCCAGCACGATCACGCCGTTGCCGTCGGTCATGGAGCCGCGGTAGGCCTCCAGGCTGCGGTAGAAGGCGTAGAACGCCGGGTCGGCCGAGCCGGCCTTGCCGTAGATGGCCGCGGCCTGGGCGTCGCCCTCGCCGCGCAGCTGCTGGGCGTCGCGCTCGGCCTCGGCCACCAGCACGGTGCTTTCGCGGTCGGCCTGGGCGCGGATGGTCAGCGACTGCTCCTCGCCTTCGGCGCGCAGCTTGGCCGCTTCCTGCTTGCGCTGGGCGCGCATGCGCTCGTAGACGTCGGTGATCACCTGGCTGTCGGTGGGCAGGTCGATCTGCTTGATGCGCAGGTCGATGATCTGCATGCCCAGGGTCTGCACCGCTTCGTTGATGCCCTTGAGCTGGCCGGCGATCAGCTCGCCGCGGTCGCCGGACACCAGCTGCTGCAGGGTGCGGGCGTTGATCTGGTTGCGCAGCGAGTCGGTGATGATCGGTGCCAGGCGGGCGTTGGCCACCTTGCCGTCGCCGCCGGTGGCGCGGTAGTAGGCGCGCACGTCGGAGATGTAGCCGATGGCGAAGAAGTCGACGCTCACGTCCTTCTGCTCGGCGGTGAAGTAGCGCGCCGGCGCGGTGTCCAGCACCTGGAAGCGGCGGTCGAACACGCGCACGGTTTCCACCAGCGGCACCTTGAAGTGCAGGCCGGGCTTGATGTCCGAGCGCACCACCTTGCCCAGGTTGAGCACCATGGCGGTCTGGTCTTCGCGCACCACGTACACCGAGCCCAGCAGGCCCATCAGCAGTACGACCAGCAGGCCGATCACAAGGGAATTCTTCATCGGCCGGCCTCCTCACGGTTTGCCGAGCGCGAACCGGAGCGGTCCGCGTTGCGAATGCTGTCGGTGGTGGGCGCCAGCGCCGGCACCGCCATTTCCGGGGTCAGTTGCGGGGCGTTGCCGGTCTTGCCGGCATCGGCCGGCATCGGCACGTAGATCAGCTGGCGGCCGTCGCCGCCGATGACCTTGCGGTTTTCGGACAGCACGTCCTGCACGGTTTCCAGCCACAGGCGCTTGCGGGTGACTTCCGGGGCGTTCTTGTATTCGGCCTGCAGCAGGGTGAAGCGGCGCGCGTCGCCTTCGGCGCGGGCCACGATGGCCTGCTTGTAGCCTTCGGCGGTGGTGCGCGCGCGCGAGGCCTGGCCGCGCGCTTCGGGCACCACCTTGGCGGCGTAGGCCTGGGCTTCGTTGATCAGGCGTTCCTTCACCTGCTGGGCGCCGTTGACCTCGTCGAAGGCCGGCTTCACTTCTTCCGGCGGACGCGCGTCGGGCAGGGTCAGGCCGGTGACCACCAGGCCGGTGCGGTAGGCCTTGAGCGAGGCTTCCAGGCGCTGTTCGGCGGCCACGGCCAGCGGGCCGCGGTTGTTGAGCACGGTGTTGAGGTCGGCGCGGCCCACCTGCTCGCGCACCGCGCTCTGCGCCGACTGCTCCAGCACCTGGTCGGCGTCGATGGTGCCGAACTGGTACAGGCGCGGGTCGTCCACGCGGTACTGCACGTTCAGCGCCACGTTGACGATGTTCTCGTCGCGGGTGAGCACCGGCACGTTGCTGCTGAAGGTCTTGATCTGGGTGGCGTTGACCTTGACCACCGATTCGATCGGCCACGGCAGCTTGAAGTTCGGGCCCGGCTGCAGGATGCGCGAGAACTGGCCGAAGCGCAGCACCACGCCGCGCTGCTGTTCGCCGATCAGCTGGAAGCTGGACAACAGCACCAGCAGCGCCACCGCCAGCAGTACCCAGCGCCAGATGCCGCCGTCGAACAGGTCGCGCAGCGGGCCGGGCAGTCCGCCCCATCCGCCGCCGCCATTGCCGCCGCGCGGCGGGCGCGATCCGCGCCGGTTGTCGGCGGGGCCGCCACTGTCGTTGCCGCCAGGTGTGTTCCAGGCCATGCATGCTCCATCTGTCAGGGCCTGTATGCGGGGCGTTCCCGCAATCCTGGCCGTGGTCAATCGAATCCGGATTCTACTAGATGGGGCAGACCTGACGTTTCGCAACCGCTATCTTGGTTATTCCCCCGTTCCGCTGCAGGCCGCGCCATGTCCGCCCATGCCCCCTTCACCGCCTTCCGCATCCACAACGACGACGCCGGCTACCGCAGCGGGCTGGAGCAGGTGACGCTGGACCAGCTCGCCCCCGGCGAGGTGGTGGTGCGCGCCCGCTGGTCGTCGGTCAACTACAAGGACGCGCTGGCCGGCACCGGCCAGGGCAAGATCCTGCGCCGCTTCCCGCTGGTGGGCGGCATCGACGTGGCCGGCGAGGTGGTGGCTTCCACGGATCCGGCGTTCCGCGAGGGCGACGCGGTGCTGGCCACCGGCTGCGGCCTGAGCGAAACCCGCGACGGCGGTTACAGCCAGTACGTGCGGCTGGAATCGAAGTGGGCCATCCCGCTGCCGGCGGGGCTGACCCTGCGCGAGGCCATGGTGCTGGGCACGGCCGGCTTCACCGCCGCGCTGGCGCTGCTGCGCATGAAGGACAACCGGCAGAGGCCCGAACACGGCCCGCTGGCGGTGACCGGCGCCACCGGCGGCGTGGGCTCGCTGGCAGTGGACATCTTCAGCCGCGCCGGGTTCGAGGTGCACGCCATCAGCGGCAAGGCCGAGGCCAAGGATTACCTCACCACGCTTGGCGCCACCGAAGTGCTGGGCCGCGAGGCGCTGGCCACCACCCGGCCGATGGAATCGGCGCGTTTCGGCGGCGGCCTGGACAATGTCGGCGGCGCCATGCTCACCAGCCTGCTGGCGCAGACCGCGCCCTACGGCAACGTGGCCTCGGCCGGGCTGGCCGCCAGCGCGCAGCTGGACATGACGGTGATGCCCTTCATCATCCGCGGCGTGTCGTTGCTGGGCGTGGCCTCGGCCGGCACCGCGCGCGACATCCGCCAGCAGGTCTGGCAGCACCTGGGCGATGACTGGAAGCCGCGCCACCTGGACACCATCTGCACCCGGGAGATAGGCCTGGACGGCCTGCCAGAGGTGTTCGCCACCATGCTGGCCGGCGGTTCGTTCGGGCGCACGGTGGTCAGGATCGACTGAATGCGGCCGCGCGCACGCTCTGGCGGCGGCGCGCCGGTTGCTTCGCGCCGCCAGCGGGCCGACACTAGGCGGGCGACATCATCTTGGGGAAGAACGTGGCGCGCATCCTGATCGTGGACGATTCGCCGTCGCAGCTGCTCGGCATCCAGCGCATCGTCGAAAAACTGGGGCATGAAACCTTCACCGCCACCGACGGCGCCGCCGGCGTGGAGGCCGCCAAGGCGGTCCTGCCCGACCTGGTGCTGATGGACGTGGTGATGCCCAACCTCAACGGCTTCCAGGCCACGCGCACGCTCAAGCGCGAGGCCAGCACCACGCACATCCCGGTGGTGCTGGTAACCACCAAGGACCAGGACACCGACCGCCTGTGGGGCATGCGCCAGGGCGCCAAGGCCTACATCACCAAGCCGTTCTCCGAGGACGAGCTATCCGAGGTGATCGCACGCGTGTTCGCTGGCGGCGGCGACCTGCCGGAGGCCTGACCGGTGGAGGCGGGGCCTGCCCCGCATCAGGTCTGCCCGGCAAAGTCCCGTGCGGCGCGGGCCCCACACCTGCCAAGCCGTGGCCCCGGCCCGATGCGACGCAGGGGCGCACCCGAGGTGCGCGCCTGCATGCGCCCGATGCTTCAGATTTTCTCGCCGAAGGCCTTGGCCAGCGCGCGGTAGGCCTTCTGCTGGGCCTCGTTGCTCGCCACCGGGGCGATCACTTCCAGTTCCACGATCTGGTCGCCGTCCGGCTTGCCCGGCAGGCCGCGGCCGCGCAGGCGCAGCTTGCGGCCGCTGTCCGAATCGGCCGGCACCTTCAGTTCCACCGCGCCGCCCAGGGTGGGCACGCTGATGCTGGTGCCCAGCGCCGCCTGCCAGGGCGTGACCTGCAGGGTGTAGAGGATGTTGCGGCCGTCCACCTCGAACTGCGGGTGCGCGGCGTATTCCACTTCCAGCATCAGGTTGCCGCCGCCGCTGCCCTGCCCGGCCAGGCGGATCACCTGGCCCGGGCGGATGCCCTTGGGCACGCGCACGTCGAGCTGGCGGCCGTCGACGTTGATGCGCAGCGTGTCGCCGTTGTAGGCCGCTTCCAGCGGCACCGACAGCTTGGCGCGGGTGTCGCGCGTGGGCTGCGGGCCGGCGCTGCCGCCGAAGCCCTCGAAACCGCCGCGCGCGCGGCCGCCACCGCCGCGCTGGCGCGCGAACAGGCTTTCAAAGAAATCGCTGAAGCCGCCGCCGGCGCCCGCGCCGCCGAATACTTCCTCGAAGTCGAAGCCCTGGCCGCCGCCGAAATCCGGCGGCGCCTGGAACTCCTCGCCCGGCCGGTAGCCGCGCGCGCGCAGCTGGTCATAGGCCTGGCGCTTGGCCGGGTCGCGCAGCGCCTCGTAGGCTTCGTTGACGGCCTTGAATTTTTCCTCGGCGCCGGCTTCCTTGCTCACGTCCGGGTGGTACTTGCGCGCCAGCCGCCGGTAGGCGGTCTTGATTTCGGCATCGCCGGCCGTGGGCTCCACGCCCAGTGTCGCGTAGTAATCCTTGAATTCCATCCAGACACCCTTTCGGAAAGAGTCGGGCCCGCCGCCTTGCGGCGAACGGGCCGATACGGGTTCGGCTGCCGCCGTGGCGCCATTCTAGCGGGCCACGGCGGTGCCGATGTGCGCGGCGGCGCGCTTACGCGGCGCTGGCGGTAGCCACCTGGATGCGGCGCGGCGCGGCTTCGGCGCGCTTGGGGATGCGGATTTCCAGCACGCCGTCGCGGCTGCTGGCGACGATGCCCTCGGCGTCGGCGCTGTCGGGCAGCGCGAAGCGGCGCTCGAATGCGCCGTGGCGGCGCTCGACGCGCGAGAAGCGCTGGCCTTCCACCGGTGCCGGCGCGGCGCGCTCGCCCTTGATCGACAGCACGCCCTTGTCCATCTGCACCTCGATCGAGGCCGGGTCCACGCCCGGCAGGTCGGCGTGCAGCACGAACTGCGTGTCGTGTTCGCGGATGTCCACGGCCGGCAGCCAGCTGCCGGTGGTCGCGGCGTCCTGGGGCGTGTCCAGCAGCGGCGCCAGCAGATGGCGGATGTCGGTCGAGGTCGGCCACTGGCGGTAACGTACGATGCTCATCATGTCCTCCTGCAGGGATGCGGGGCGGGCGGTCCGGAATGGCGCCCTGGCGCCCATGCACGGGAAATGCTGCGTGAAGGCCGGCCTTTCAAGCCTTTGACGCGGCCCTCAGCCCCTGCTCACTAAACTTCGATTCAGACTCTGGAGAACCCCATGACCATCCACGTCGGCGACCGCATCCCGGAAGTCACCCTCAAGCGCATCCGCGAAGGCATGGAGACGCTCGACACCCATGCCCTGTTCGACGGCCGCAAGGTGGTGCTGTTCGCCGTGCCGGGCGCGTTCACCCCGACCTGCTCGGCGCGCCACCTGCCCGGCTATGTCGAGCATTTCGAGCAGTTCCGCAGCCGCGGCATCGACGTGTTCTGCATGGCGGTGAACGACCCGTTCGTGATGCAGGCCTGGGCCAGGGCGCAGTCGGTGCCGGACGGGCTGCTGATGCTGTCCGACGGCAACGGCGATTTCACCCGCGCCCTGGGGCTGGAGATGGACGCCAGCGGTTCGGGCATGGGCATGCGTTCGCGCCGGTTCGCGCTGTACGTGGACAACGGCACGGTGCGCGGCGTGCATGTCGAGGAACCGGGCAAGTTCGAGGTGTCCTCGGCCGAATACATGCTCGCCCACCTCCCGGAGTAGCGATTCCCTTCCACCAAGGAGCACGCCCGCCATGAGCAAGCAGCCCGCCAGCAAGACCGCCATGACCGTCCCGGCGACCGTCATCACCGACCGCAAGACGCTGCGCGCCAACGCACGCAAGAGCATCGAGGACGGCGCGATCACGCCGACCTACAGCGCCGACCGCAAGAGGGTGATCAAGCTGCTCAACGACGCGCTGGCCACCGAGTGGGTGTGCGTGCTGCGCTACTACCGCCACTACTACATGGCCAAGGGCATGCTGGCCGACGCGGTGAAGGCCGAGTTCCTGGAGCACGCGCAGCAGGAGCAGGCGCACGCCGGCATGCTGGCCGAGCGCATCGTGCAGCTGGGCGGCGAGCCGGACTTCAACCCGGACACGCTCACCGCCCGCTCGCACGCCGAGTACAAGGAAGGCGGCAACCTGCGCGACATGGTGCGCGAGAACCTGGTGGCCGAGCGCATCGCCATCGACAGTTACCGCGAGATGATCAACTTCGTCGGCGACAAGGACACCACCACCAAGCGCATCCTCGAACACATCCTGGCGCAGGAAGAGGAACACGCCGACGATTTCGCCGACATGCTCGACGGCTGGATCGGCGAGTAACCGCGCCGGCAACCGGCTGAATGCTTCCCGTAGGAGCGGCTTCAGCCGCGATGGGGCTTTCCCTGTTGGCCCAGTGGGAAAGCCTCTTCGCGGCTGAAGCCGCTCCTGCGTTGTGCAGGCTTACCGCGCCACGCGGAAGCGGATGCGTGTCCAGGCGCCGTCGGCGGCCAGCGCGGTGAGGCTGTGTTCGCCGGGTTCGTCGAAATCGCGCACGAACGTGCGCGCGCCTTCGGTCTGCGCGATCCAGCGCCCGTCCAGCAGCCACTGCACCGTCGCCTCGCTGCCGATCGCGCGCAGCTGCAGGCGCGGCCCGTGCGTGGCGCCGGGCGCGCGCGCCAGGGTGGCGCGGTCGGTGAGCCCGTCGATATGCAGCATGCCGTCGCTGCCGCGGCCATCGTCCGGGCAGTCCGGCGCCAGTGGCGGCAGGCGCTGCGCCTGCCGCTGCGCCTGCGACAGCCAGGGCGAGGCCAGCGCCGGCCAGCGCGCCACCTCGCGCGCCTGCCGCTGCGGGTGGCCCTCGCAGCCGGCCGACAGGCGCTGGCCGCTGCGTGCATCGACCTCGAAACGCACCTGGCCGGACTGCCACAGCCGCGCGTCGCGTTCGGCGAAGGTCGGCGGCACGGTGCCGTCCAGCGCCAGCGCGGTGAGCCGCCGCTGGCACATGGCCGGCGGCGTGTCGGCCGCGGCCAGGCCCAGCGGCCAGCACACCTCCACCTCGCCGACGCTGGCCGGCATCGCCGGCGCGGCGGCGTCGCCGGGCTGGCGCGGCAGGCTGTCGATCACCTCGAACATCAGCGGCAGCGCGGTGACCGCGCCGTACTGGCCGGGCAGCGGCGTGCCGTCCGGGCGCCCCACCCACACCCCGACGGTGTAGCGGCGCGTGCTGCCGATCGCCCAGGCGTCGCGGTAGCCGTAGCTGGTGCCGGTCTTCCATGCCACGGGCGGGCGGCCACCGGTGTCGAAGGTGCCCACGCCATAGCCCGGGCGCGGGTTGGAGGCGAGGATGTCGCGCACCACCCACGCCGCGCCCGGCGACACCAGCCGGCGTTCGATGCGCGGATCGTCGGCGGTGTAGCGCACGCGCCCGGCGATGCCTTCGCGGTTGAGCGCGGCGAAGGCGCCGACCAGGTCTTCCAGGCGCGCGCCGGTGCCGCCGAGGATCAGCGCCAGGTTGGGTTGCACGCCGTGCGGGAAACGCAGCTTGATGCCGGCGTTGCCCAGCCGCGCGGCGAAGCGCGACGGGCCGACGCGGTCGAGCAGGTCCACCGCCGGCACGTTGAGCGACAGCCGCAGCGCGCTGGCCGCGCCCACCGGGCCGTTGAAGGCGGCATCGAAATTGCCGGGACGGTAGCCGCCGAAGCTCTGCGGCGCGTCGACCAGCAGGCTTTCGGAATGGATCAGCCCGTCGTCCAGCGCCATGCCGTACAGGAACGGCTTGAGCGTGGAGCCGGGCGAGCGCCAGGCCTGCACCATGTCCACGTGGCCCAGCCGCGCCTTGTCGGCGAACGCCACCGAGCCGACATAGGCGCGCGCCTCCAGCGTGGCGTTGTCCATCACCAGCAGCGCGGCCGAGGTGCGCTCGGGCAGCTGCGAGAAGTAGGAGGCCACGCGTTCTTCCAGGGTGCGCTGCAGGCCGCTGTCGATCGTGGTCTGGATGTGCGCCGCGCGCGGCTGCGCGCTGCGCAGGCGCTGCGCCAGCAGGGCCGCGTGCAGCGGCTGCTGCAGCGAACGCGCCACCACCGGCTCCACGCGCGCGTCGGCCACGTCCCCGGCCGACCAGGCGCCCAGTTCGGCCATGCGCGCCAGCACCTTGTCGCGGGCGCGGCGCGCCGCCTCGGGGTGGCGGTCCGGGCGCAGCCGGCTCGGCGACTGCGGCAGCACCGCCAGCAGCGCGGCCTCGGCATGCGACAGCCGCGCCGCCGGCTTGCCCAGGTAGGCCCAGCTGGCCGCCTCCACGCCCTCGATGGTGCCGCCGTAGGGCGCGCGCTCCAGGTACAGGTCCAGGATCTGCGCCTTGCCCAGGTGCGCTTCCAGCTGCAGCGCGCGCAGCAGCTGCTTGAGCTTGCCCCACGGCGTGCGCGTGTGCGGGTCGAGGATGCGCGCTACCTGCATGGTCAGGGTGGAGCCGCCGGAGACGATGCGGCGCTCGGCCAGCATCTGCCCGCCGGCGCGCAGCAGCGCCCACGGGTTGATGCCCGGGTGCCGCCAGAACCAGCGGTCCTCGTAGGTCAGCAGCGCCTGCAGGTACAGCGGCGAGACGCTCTTGGCGTCGGCCGGGTAGCGCCACACGCCTTCGGCGTCGGCGAAGGCGCGCAGCGGCGTGCCGTCGCGGGCGACGACCAGGGTGCTGGTGTCGCGCGATTTCGGCAGCGGCGGCGGGAAGGCGAGGTCGAGCACCAGCAGCAGCGACAGCGCGGCCGCGGTGCCCCAGCGCAGCCAGGGCAGCAGGCGGCGGAACCGGCGTGCGAAACCTCTGGATTCCTGGTTCCTTTCGGGACCACTAGTGCGTCCGGCCCTCACCCCAACCCCTCTCCCGGGGGGAGAGGGGCTTTGTGTCGCTGGTGTCCGTGATGTACCGCTCGCCATCCGCCATCCATTCATTGCAGCGCGGGCGCCTGCCTCAACCGGCGCCCGCGGTGGCCGTCACGGCTGCACGACGGTGATCGTGGTCGGGTTGGAACGCCCGACGCCGCGCAGGTCGGGGCGGTACATGTCCTCGGCCAGCGGCGGCGGCACGGTGTAGGTGCCCGGGGTGACCGCGCGCACCAGGTAGAACACCCGCGCGGTGCTGCCGCGCGAGAGGTTCAGCGCGGCCACGTAGCGGTCGTCGCGGAACTCCTCGTGCTTGGCATCGGCCGCGCCACCCCGGTCGTTGATCTGGATGCCGTCCACCACCACGTCGGCCCACTGCTTGGCGTCGCCGAGGTTGAAGTTCTCGATCTCCAGGCCGGCCGGCAGCAGGTCGGTCAGCAGCGCATCGGGCATGGCGGTGTTGGCGGTGACGCTCAGCCGCACGATCAGCGCCTCGCCTTCCTTCAGCGGCCGCGGCGTCCACGGCTTGCCGTCGGGGGTGAACCAGTCGCGCTCGATGCCGATCACGCTGTTGTCCGGCGCCGGCGCCTGGCGCGGGATGCCGGCCACTTCCAGGCTGGCGAACATCGGCGCCTGGCCCTGCGGCGAGAAGCGCACGCCCTGCGCCAGCTGCGCGGCGTCGAACACGCGCGCGAACAGCTTGCGCGCGTCGATGGCCTCGCGCGCCTCGCCCACCGCCAGCTCGCCGGACACCAGTTTCTTCTGGTCGGCCATCAGCGCCTTGCCCAGCCGCGCCAGCGCCACCTGCTCCTGCGTGCTCAGCCACAGCCAGCCGCTGTTGCGGCGCGCGTCCAGCGCGCGGCCCAGGCTGACCGCGCGCGCGTCGTACTCGGGCTTGGCCAGGCCGCGCTCATGCAGCAGCGCGATCATCAGCGCGTCGTCGCGCAGCGGGCTGCCGTAGTCGCCGAAGTACGCCGGACGGTCCGTGCCGGCCATGCCGAAGCCGGCGGCGATGGCGGCCTGGCCGCGCTTGCCGTCGCCCTGCAGCGACAGCGCCACGCCCAGGTGCACCAGCGACAGGCCGGTCACCGCCTTGCCGCGCTCGGTGTCGTACAGCGCGCGCAGCGTGCCCAGCGGGGCGCGGTTGACGCGCGCCAGCACGTAGCCCGAATAGGCCTGGTTGGCGAACTTCAACGCATCGCGGCGGTCCTGGCCGTAGAACTGGTTGCCGCCGCTGAGCAGGTCCTCGCTGATCCGGTTCAGCGCCTTCTGCAGCACGTTGTCCGGCACGGCGAAGCCGGCGTCCTTGGCGTCGAGCAGGAACTCGGCGATGTACGGGGTCAGCGCCGGGTTGACGTAGTCGTCGTTGCCCCACATCGAGAAGTTGCCGTTGGCCACCTGCATCGAGGCCAGCCGCCCGAATGCGCCTTCCATGCGCTCGCGGCGCGCCTTGGCGTCCAGCCCGTCGGCGCCGAGCATGGCCGAGGTCGCCTGGTCCAGCAGCAGCGCGGCGTAGCCCTTGCTGGTGGTCTGCTCGGCGCAGCCGTAGGGGTAGTTCAACGCGCCCTGCAGCGCCGAGGCGAACGGGATCGGCGGCAGCGGGCTGACCAGCATGCGCGCGTTGACCGAACCGGCCATCAGCCCGCCGGCGAACGCGCTGTCCAGGGTGATGGGCGCCAGCGGGTCGAGCGTGCGGGTCTGCGAGCGCAGCACCTGCGGCCACGCCGCGCGCACCGGCAGGTCGTAGCGGCGGTCGACCTTGAAGCCGTTGCCGTCCACCCGCACCCGCACCCTGGCCACGGTGTAGCCCTCCTGCGCGGTGAGCGGGAAGCTCAGCGTCTGCTTGGCGTCGGCGGCCAGTTGCACCCTGCGCGCCGGTTCGCCCAGGGCCAGCGGACCCTCGCCGTCCACGCGCACCGCGAACTCGCCGGGCTTGCCGGTGAAGTTCTGCACGTCCAGGGTCACCGTGCTGCGGTCGCCCGGCGCCATCACCCGCGGCATGCTGGCCTCGGCCAGGATCGGCGCGCGCACCAGGGTTTCCACGTCGCGGTTGCCGTAGCGCTGGTCCGAATACACCAGCGCCGACACCCGCAGCGTGCCGTTGAAGTCCGGCACCTGCAGGGCGATGCGGGCGTTGCCCTTGGCATCGAGCGCGACCGGGCCGGAGAACAGGTCCACGGTCTGCACCCGCGCGGTCGGGCGCCGCGCCTGCGGCAGCGCCTGCAGCGCCATGTCGCCGCCGAACCTGAGCTTGCCGCTGTTGCCCTCGAAGCTCTCGATCACCCGCCCGTAGATGTCGTAGGCGTCCACGCCCAGCCGCCGCTGCGCGAAGAAATGCGCGTTGGCGTCGGGCACCGGGAAGCGGGTGATGTTAAGGATGCCCACGTCCACCGCCGAGACGGTGACGTGCGCCGGCTTGCCGGCCAGTTCCGGCGCGCTGACGGTGACCGTCATCGGTTGCTCGGGACGCATCTGCTTCGGCGCCACCAGGCCCACCGCGACACGGCGGTCGCGGCGGTCCATCGGCACGTGCGCCACGCCCACGGCGCGGGCCGGGGTGATCTTGCTCGGCGCGCTGCCACCGCGGAACACCAGGGCGGTGACGTAGACATCGTGCCGCTCCCAGTCCTGCGTGACCGGGATTTCAAACGTGCTGCCCGGCTTGGCGTCGATGTCCTGCACGTAGAGCATGCGGTCGCTTTCGACCATCAGCACGCCGCGGCCGGCATGCGGCGGGGTCAGCGTCACCTTCAGCGTGTCGCCGGCCTTGTAGCCGGTCTTGTCGAGCGCGAGCTTGACCTTGTCCGGGCGCGCGTCGAGGCCGCGGTTGTCGTCGTTCCAGCTCCAGCCGGCGCGGAACGGGTAACGCGTGGTCAGGCCGGTGGCCGGGTCGAACACGTCCACCCGGTACTCGCCCCACTCCACCGGGAAGTCGAACTTCACCGAGGTGGCGCCGGCGTCGACGGTGCGGGTTTCCTTGTTCTCGAAGCGGCGGGTGAAGTCGTAGTCCCAGCGGTTGTCGGTGTAGGTCCAGTGGTAGTCGCGCAGTTCGCGCACCAGGGTGAGCTTCAGCCCCCTGGCCGGCTGCGGCCTGCCGTCGGCGTCCACGCGCAGCAGCTCGAAGCGCGCGTTGGCGTTGGCATCGGCGCCGTCTTCGTCGCTGAACAGCGGGCGCACCGCGACCAGCGCCGGCGCCGGCCACAGCACGCGCTTGAGGGTGCGGGTGACGGTGCGGCCGCCGGTCTCGTAGACGCTGCCGGACACCACCGCCGCCACCGTGGTGCCCTTGCCCACCTCTTCCGGCAGCGCGATGTCCTCGCGCAGCCTGCCGTCCTTCGGCAGGGTGGTGTCGATCACGTCGTTGGCTTCGCGCGGCAGGCTCACGGTGGGGTCGCCGAAGAACCAGCCCGGCATCGATTCCACCGGGTGCTGGTCCACCGCCACCGCCAGCCGGGCGGTGAAGCGGTTGCCGTCGGCCGGCGCGCCGTACAGGTAGGCGGCGTCGGCCTGCAGTTTCAGCGGCTCGCCCGGCTTGAGCGTTTTCTGCGCGCTGTCCAGGTCCAGCTTCATGCGCTCGGGCAGGAATTCCTCGATGCGCAGGGTCATGCCCTGCACCGCTTCCTTGCTGGCCGGGTCGGTGCGGAATTCGACCTGCCAGCGGCCGGTCGGCGCCTCGACCGGGATCGCCTGCTCGAAGCTGAAATAACCCTGCGCGCCCGGCTGCAGCCGGGTCTCGCGGAACACCTTGCCGTCGGGCTGTTTCAGGCGCAGGAACACCGGCTGCCCGCCCTTGTCCGGGCCGGCGACCGGCTTGCCGTCGTTGTCGCGCAGCAGCGCCGAGATGCGCACGGTCTCGCCGGGGCGGTACAGGTCGCGGCCGGACCAGGCGAACACGTCGAACCAGGCGTTCTGGCGCCCGGCCACGGCGAACTCGCTCAGGTCCAGCGCCGGCTGGTTGAACGGCAGCATCGTGGTGTCGCCGCCGCTGGAGGCCACCAGCACGTGCGAGGCGTCGAGCGTGTAGTTGAGCAGGGCGTTGCCGTTGGCGTCGGTCTGGCCCTTGAGCACGGTCTCGCCCTTGCCGTCGAGCACGCGCAGCTCGACCTTCTTCACCGGCGCGCCGGAGGCCAGCGAGGCGGTATGCACGAACAGCTGCTCCCTGTAGGCGCGGGTGTGCAGGCCGATGTCGCTGACGGTGAAGAACGCGGTGTCGTATTCGCCCTCGAAACTGCCGGTGCGCTTCATCACCGCGAAGTACAGGCCGGGCTGCTGCAGTTCCTTGATGTCCTGGATCGGCAGGTAGGTCAGCACCCGCTCGTTGGGCTTGCCGCCGAGCACGAAGCGGTTGAGGTAGACCGGCTCGGCCAGCTGCGAGATCGGCGTGTGCTCGCCGTAGTCGCTGTCCAGTTCCCAGCTGCCGCGGCGGCCGCCGCGCTGGTACTGGCTGAAGAAGGTGGGCAGGTTCTTCTCGCCCACACGCAGGAACTCGACGTCCACCTCCGGCACGTTGACCGACACCACCGGCAGGCCGCGGCTCTCGCGCGCCGGCAGCACGCTGCCCTGCGAGGCGAAGCCGGCGGCCGGCGTCAGCTCACCGGTGAACACCTGCTGGCGCACTTCCCGGCCCAGGCGGCTGCCGTCGGCGGCGAGCAGGTCGGCCGACACGATCAGGGTGTAGTCCTTGGCCGCCTCGACGTAGGGATAGCGCAGGGTCTTGCCGTCGTCGGACAGCGACCAGCTGCTGTCCTCGGTGCCGACCTTTTCCTCGAAGCGCAGCAGTTTGTCGAAATCCTGGGTGCCGACCAGCGGCTGCGAGAACTCCACCGCCAGCGACAGGCCGTCGCCGCCCTTCTGGTCGGGCCATACGCGCACCAGCGCGAAGCCCTTGACCTCGTCGCGCTTGGCCTGGATCGCCTCGCCGCTGGCGCCGGGCAGCTGCCCGGTCTCGTTGCGCTTGCAGCCGGCGAGCATGGCCAGCGCCACCAGCGCCACCGCGGCCCACCGCATGTGCTTCCACTTCCTGTTGCCCATGGCGTTCTCCTGCAGACGCGGCGAGTATAGCCGCCGCCCGCGTACGCCCCGTGTGCGCGCCGGCACGCCATCGCGGGGCGTGCCGGCAGCGCGGCGCCGGGCTCAGAACGCGTCGCCCGGCACCCGCACCGCGCCTTCCATCAGCACCCGCGCCGAGCGCGACATCACCGCCTTGGTCACCGTCCACTGGCCGTCGACCTGGGCCACCGCGGCGCCCACCCGCAGCGTGCCGGAGGGGTGGCCGAAGCGCACCGCCTCGCGCTGCCCGCCGCCGGCGGCCAGATTCACCAGCGTGCCGGGCACGGCCGCGGCGGTGGCGATGGCGACCGAGGCGGTGCCCATCATGGCGTGGTGCAGCTTGCCCATCGACATGGCACGCACGTTGAGGTCGATGTCGGCGGCGGCGATGCGCTTCCCGCTGGAAGCGACGTAGTCCTTCGCCGGCGCCACGAAGGCGACCTTGGGCGTGTGCTGGCGGGTGGCCGCTTCCTCCGGCGACCTGATCAGGCCCATGCGCAGCGCGCCGGCCACGCGGATGGCCTCGAGCCGGGCCAGCGCGGCCTTGTCGTCGTTGATCGCCGGCTGCAGTTCGGCGCCGTCGTAGCCGATGGCGGCCGCGTCGACGAACACGGTGGGGATGCCGGCGGTGATCATCGTCGCCCTGAGCGTGCCGACGCCAGGCACGTCGAGCTCATCGACCAGGTTGCCGGTGGGGAACATGGAACCGCCCTCGCCTTCGTCGTCGGAGGGATCGATGAACTCCAGCACGATCTCCGCCGCCGGGAAGGTGACCCCGTCCAGCTCGAAATCGCCGGTTTCCTGCACCTGCCCGTCGCGGACCGGCACATGCACCACGATGGTCTTGCCGATGTTGGCCTGCCACACCCGCACCGCCACCGTGCCGTCGCGCGGAATGCGCGTGGCCGGGACAAAGCCGTTGGCGATGGCGAACGGCCCCACCGCGGTGCTGAGGTTGCCGCAGTTGCCCGACCAGTCGACGAAGGCGCTGTCGATGGAAACCTGGCCGTACAGGTAGTCGACATCGTGGTCCGGCACCGAGGCCGGAGCGATGATCACGCACTTGCTGGTGCTCGACGTCGCCCCGCCCATGCCGTCGGTGTGCTTGCCGTACGGGTCGGGCGAACCGATCACGCGCATCAGCAGCGCGTCGCGCGCCGGGCCGGGGACGCGCGCCGCTTCCGGCAGGTCCTGGAGGCGGAAGAACACGCCCTTGCTGGTGCCGCCGCGCATGTAGGTGGCCGGGATGCGGATCTGCGGGAGGGTCTTCGTGCTCATGTCATTTCCAATGATCGGGGCCCAGGAAGGGGATGGAAACCAGGAATACCGGGATCGCCGCCACGCCGACCACGCTGCCCACCGCCTGCAGCGGGGTGAACAGCGGCGCCGGGGCGCGGTTCACTTCCAGCCGCGCCTGGATGGGGGTGGGCAGCCGGCTTTTTTCGAGCAGCGCGGACGTGTCCGGCAGGCGCACCCAGACACCGTCGCCCTCAAACAGCACGCTGTAATAGTGGCCGCCGCCGGAAGGCAGGCCGCAGGCGGGGTCGGCGGCCTTGAGGTAGCGGTCCGGCACGCGCGCCGGATCGTCCAGCGCCGTCACGTCCAGCCGCTGCAGGCCGAAGCGCGCCGCCTGTTCCGGCGTCACCCGGTCGGCGTGCAGCAGCATGCCGTAGGTGCCGCGCACCGTTTCGGCCGGGGCATTGCCCTTGACGTCGAGGCGGTAATTCAGGCGCGCGCATGCCACCGCGTCCTGCAGCGGGCTGTCCATCAGCTCACGGTAGGCGCGGAACGGCGCGGCGTCGAACACCGCGGTGCGCAGGGTGCCCACCAGGTACAGCTTGCCGTCGGTGGAGACGAAGGCGCCATCGACGCGCTCGGTGCCGACATGGTGCTCCGGCAGGCTCATGCAGCCGGCCAGCGACAGCAGCGCGAGGCCGGCAGCGGCGATTCCACCGGTGATCCGGCGCATGGACATGGTTATTCGTGAAACGCTTTTCCTGTTCATTTCTTGCTTTCGTTGCCCTTCGACTTCGATACCTTGTTCGTCTTCTTCCCTACGGCCGCTTTACGTGCGACGGTCGTCTCCAGGGTTCGTGCCGTCGCGCGCAGGTCCTCCAGGTACATTGCTTCTGCGGCGCGCTCTGCGTCCATTCGCCGCCGCTCGGCGAAGGCATCGTACTGGCGCTCAGCCCAGTCCACCGCCTGCACGTGACTGACCTTGCCGGCGCCTTCCAACACCGGCAATTCGGTATCGCGCAGGAACTTGTCGAGGAAGCCCTCCCAATCGGCCAAGCGGATGTCCTGGCGGCGCGTGGCGCGGAACTCGGCCTGGTCGAGGAACATCACGGTGATGCGGTTGAGCGTGTCGACTTCCTGCTCGTCCAGATAATTCTTGGCGGTACCCACGTCCTGCTTGAGCACGCGGCTGCCCTTCCAGGTATTCAGGCCCATGTTGGGCTGGCCGGCATCGGCGCGCCGATGGACGATTTCCGCCGCGGTCAGGCCGGTGGCCGCGTAGTGCATCTTGTTCTGCATGAGTGCAAAGAAGCGCTGGCTGGCCTGCTCGCCCTCGCGATAGTCCACGGCCATGGCGAATATCTCGCGGATACGCTGATACACCCGCGCCTCGCTGGCGCGGATATCGCGGATGCGCGCCAGCAGTTCGTCGAAGTGGTCGACCGGGCCACGCCCGCCCTTGAGCCGCTCGTCGTCCAGCACGAAACCCTTGGCCAGGTACTCGGCCAGCCGCGCCGTTGCCCATTGGCGGAACTCGGTGCCGCGCGCGGAGCGGACGCGGTAGCCGACGGCGAGAATCGCCTCCAGGCTGTAATGGTCCAGCAGGCGACGGACCTCGCGACCACCCTCGACCTGAACCATTCGGAATTTCCGAATGGTTCGTTCAGGTTCGACCTCGCCTTCGTCGTAAGCGTTGGATAGGTGCTCGTTCACGGTGGGCACCGACACGCCGTACAACTCGGCGATCTGGCGCTGCGTCATCCAGACCGTCTCGCCGATCAACCAGACCCGGATACCGGCCATCCCGCCAACGGCCGGATAGAAGAGCAACTCACCTTCCGTAGCAGAAGCCATGTCCTTGCGCATCTTGTGCTGTCCCGGAACTTCAGAGTAGGGAGGGAGTTTGACGGGCAATCGGCTGATCTTCCATCGCGTCACCCGCATGAACACACGGGTTGCGTCCGATCATGGCGCCTCAGGCCACCCTGCTGCGTTCCAGGAAGTCCTGCGCGAAGCGCTGCAGCACGCCGCCGGCCTCGTAGATGGACACTTCCTCGTCCGAATCCAGGCGGCAGGTGACCGGCACTTCCAGCGTGCTGCCGTCCTTGCGATGGATCAGCAGGGTCAGGTCGCCGCCGGGTCTGCGCGCGCCGATGACGTCGAAGGTCTCAGTGCCGTCGATGCCAAGCGTGTTGCGGTCGGTGCCCGGCTTGAACTCCAGCGGCAGCACGCCCATGCCGATCAGGTTGGTGCGGTGGATGCGCTCGAAGCCCTCGGCGACGATGGCTTCCACGCCCGCCAGGCGCACGCCCTTGGCCGCCCAGTCGCGCGAGCTGCCTTGGCCGTAGTCGGCGCCGGCGATGATGATCAGCGGCTGCTTGCGCTGCATGTAGGTCTCGATCGCCTCCCACATGCGCATGACCCTGCCTTCCGGCTCCACCCGCGCCAGCGAGCCCTGCTTCACGCTGCCGTCGTCGTTGCGCACCATCTCGTTGTAGAGCTTGGGGTTGGCGAAGGTGGCGCGCTGCGCGGTGAGGTGGTCGCCGCGGTGGGTGGCGTAGGAATTGAAGTCCTCTTCCGGCAGGCCCATCTTCGCCAGGTATTCGCCGGCGGCGCTGGACGGCAGGATGGCGTTGGACGGGGACAGGTGGTCGGTGGTGATGTTGTCCGGCAGCACCGCCAGCGGGCGCATGCCGCGCAGCGTGCGTTCGCCGGCCAGCGCGCCCTCCCAGTACGGCGGGCGGCGGATGTAGGTGCTGCGCGGACGCCAGTCGTACAGCGGGCTGACCTTGCCGCCGTGTTCGACGCGCACGTTGAACATCGGGTTGTAGACGCTACGGAACTGCTCCGGCTTGACCGAGGCCTTGACCACCGCGTCGATCTCGGCATCGGACGGCCAGATGTCCTTCAGCCGCACGGCGTTGCCGTCGGCGTCGATGCCCAGCACGTCCTTCTCGATGTCGAAGCGCACGGTGCCGGCGATGGCATAGGCGATGACCAGCGGTGGCGAGGCCAGGAACGCCTGCTTGGCGTACGGGTGGATGCGGCCGTCGAAGTTGCGGTTGCCCGACAGCACGGCAGTGGCGTACAGGTCGCGGTCGATGATTTCCTGCTGGATGGCCGGGTCCAGCGCGCCGCTCATGCCGTTGCAGGTGGTGCAGGCGAAGGCGACGATGCCGAAGCCCAACTTCTCCAGCTCCGGCAGCAGGCCGGCCTCTTCCAGGTACAGCTGCACCGCCTTGGAACCGGGCGCCAGCGACGACTTCACCCACGGCTTGCGCAGCAGGCCGCGCGCGTTGGCGTTGCGTGCCAGCAGGCCGGCGGCGATCACGTTGCGCGGGTTGGAGGTGTTGGTGCAGCTGGTGATGGCGGCGATGATCACCGCGCCGTCGGGCATCAGGCCCTGCGCTTCCTCGCCCTTGCCGCTTTCCAGCTTGGCTTCGTCGGCGATGCCGCGCTCGGCCAGCTCGGACACCGGCAGGCGCCGGTGCGGGTTGCTCGGGCCGGCCATGTTGCGCACCACCGTGGACAGGTCGAATTCCAGCACGCGCTCGTACTGCGCGGTGGCCAGCGCGTCGGCCCACAGGCCGGCGGTCTTGGCATAGTTCTCCACCAGCGCCACCTGCGCTTCCTCGCGGCCGGTCAGGCGCAGGTAGTCCAGGGTCTGCTGGTCGATGTAGAACATCGCCGCGGTCGCGCCGTATTCCGGGCACATGTTGGAGATGGTGGCGCGGTCGCCGATGGTCAGCGCCGCGGCGCCCTCGCCGAAGAACTCAAGATACGCACCGACCACGCGCTCCCTGCGCAGGAACTCTGTCAGCGCCAGCACCACGTCGGTGGCGGTGATGCCCGGCTGCGGCCGGCCGCTGAGCCGGACGCCGACGATGTCGGGCAGGCGCATCCACGAGGCGCGGCCCAGCATCACGTTCTCCGCTTCCAGGCCACCGACGCCGATGGCGATGACGCCCAGCGCGTCCACGTGCGGCGTATGCGAGTCGGTGCCGACGCAGGTATCCGGGAAGGCGACGCCGTCCTGCTGGTAGATCACCGGCGACATCTTCTCCAGGTTGATCTGGTGCATGATGCCGTTGCCCGGCGGGATCACGTCCACGTTCTCGAAGGCCCGCTTGGTCCAGTCGATGAAGTGGAAGCGGTCCTCGTTGCGGCGGTCCTCGATGGCGCGGTTCTTCTCGAACGCCTGCGGGTCGTAGCCGCCGCATTCCACCGCCAGCGAGTGGTCCACGATCAGCTGCACCGGCACCACCGGGTTCACCTTGGCCGGGTCGCCGCCCTTTTCGGCGATGGCGTCGCGCAGGCCGGCCAGGTCCACCAGCGCGGTCTGGCCGAGGATGTCGTGGCACACCACGCGCGCCGGGAACCACGGAAAATCCAGATCGCGGCGGCGCTCGATCAGCTGCTTCAGCGAATCGCCGAGCGTGGCCGGATCGCAGCGGCGCACCAGGTTCTCGGCCAGCACGCGCGAGGTGTACGGCAGGGTGGCGTAGGCGCCGGGGGCGATGGCATCGACCGCTTCGCGGGCGTCGAAGTAGTCCAGCGCGGTGCCGGGGAGAGGTTTGCGGTGCTGGCTGTTCATGGCTGGCTCGGAAAGCTGGGGAGTTGGAAACGGTGCGCAGTGGCCCGCTTTTTTGCCTCTTCCTCCGGTCCGGCAGGATCGCCGGGCTGCGCGGCGAAGCCGCCCGAAGGGTGAGGCACAGGGATGTGCCGGATGGGGGTGCGGGCGAAGCCTCGTGCAATCGGACATCGCAGGGGCTTGGCCTCCTGCCCTCACCCCAACCCCCGCTCCGCACCCCGGCCCTTGCGCTGGCGCAAGGGCGTTCGTGGGGCAGCGAACCGAGGGTTCGCAAACTGCCCCTCTCACCCCATGGGGAGAGGGGCTTAAAAGCGCATCAGGCGCGCTGGTCGATCGGCACGAACTGCTGGTCTTCCGGGCCGGTGTAGTTGGCGCTGGGGCGGATGATCTTGCCGTCGATGCGCTGCTCGATGATGTGCGCGCTCCAGCCGGCGGTGCGGGCGATCACGAACAGGGGAGTGAACATGGCGGTCGGCACGCCCATCATGTGGTAGCTGACGGCGCTGAACCAGTCCAGGTTCGGGAACATCTTCTTGATGTCCCACATCACCGACTCCAGACGCTCGGCGATGTCGTACATCTTCATGTTCTGCTGTTCGGCCGACAGCTCGCGCGCCACTTCCTTGATCACCTTGTTGCGCGGATCGGACACGGTGTAGACCGGGTGGCCGAAGCCGATGACCACTTCCTTGCGCTCCACCCGCGCCTTGATGTCGGCCTCGGCCTCGTCCGGCGTCTCGTAGCGCTTCTGCACCTCGAAGGCGACTTCATTGGCGCCGCCGTGCTTGGGCCCGCGCAACGCGCCGATGCCGCCGGTGATGGCGCTGTACATGTCGCTGCCGGTGCCGGCGATGACGCGGCAGGCGAAGGTGGAGGCGTTGAACTCGTGCTCGGCGTACAGGATCAGCGAGGTGTGCATCGCCCTGACCCACGATTCGCGCGGCTGCTCGCCGTGCAGCAGGTGCAGGAAGTGGCCGCCGATGGAGTCGTCGTCGGTTTCCACGTCGATGACGCGGCCGTTGTGGCTCCAGTGGTACCAGTACAGCAGCATCGAGCCGAGGCAGGCCATCAGCTTGTCGGCGATGTCGCGCGCGCCCGGGTGGTTGTGGTCGTCCTTCTCCGGCGACACGCAGCCCAGCACCGACACGCCGGTGCGCATCACGTCCATCGGATGCGCCGACGGCGGCAGTTCCTCCAGCGCGGCCTTGACCGCGGCCGGGATGCCGCGCAGCGACTTCAGCTTGGCCTTGTAGGCGCGCAGTTCGGCTTTGTTGGGCAGCTTGCCGTGCACCAGCAGGTGGGCGATTTCCTCGAACTCGCTGGTGTTGGCCAGGTCCAGGATGTCGTAGCCGCGGTAGTGCAGGTCGTTGCCGCTGCGGCCGACGGTGCACAGCGCGGTGTTGCCGGCGGCGGTGCCGGACAGGGCGACGGACTTCTTGGGCTTGAAGCCGGGCGTGGCGGTGGTCTGTTCTGACATGGTCTTCTGCCTCTGGAGGGAAGGATTACGGTTGTTTCTGCATGCCGCCGGGCGCCGCGGTGGCGCATTCCAGCAGTCGCTGCAGCATTTCGATCTGGCGGTTCTGCTGTTCGACCAGCAGTGCCCATTCGCGGGAGCGCAGCACGTCCAGCTTCTCGTGGATCTGCAGCACTTCCAGTTCCGATTTCACGTTGACCTGGTAGTCGTTCTCCGCATGCAGGCGGTCCACCGCCGCCTGCCGGTTCTGGCTCATCATGATGATCGGCGCCTGCACCGCGGCCAGGCACGACAGCACCAGGTTGAGCAGGATGTAGGGATAGGGATCGAACGCCCTGGCCAGCAGGAAGCTGTTGGCGACCATCCACACCACCAGCACCACGCCGAAGCACCCGATGAAGGTCCAGCTGCCGCCGACCGCGGCGACGCGGTCGGCGACGCGCTCGCCCAGGGTGCGCGAGGCGTGCAGCTCGCGCCGCACGTTGCGCGAGACCCGCCCGCCGGAGATGAAGCGTTCGACCACCACCCGTTCCTCCGGCGTGAGCTGGTCCAGCTCGCGCTGCAGCAGGCGCCGCGCGGCGTCGCGGCGGTCGACACGGGTGCTGTGGGAAGACGTCGCCATGGCGGAAGCTCAGGTGGCCGCGGGGACGGCCATCATGCGCCCTTCTGCGCGAATACCTTGTCCAGCTGCGCCTCGAAGGCGTGGTAGCCGATGCGGTCGTACAGCTCCTCGCGGGTCTGCATGGCGTCCACCACGTTGCGCTGGTGGCCGTCGCGGCGGATCGCCTCGTACACGCTCTCGGCGGCCTTGTTGGCGGCGCGGAACGCCGACAGCGGGAACAGCTGGATGGCGACGCCGGCCGAGGCCAGTTCGTCGCGGCTGAACAGCGGGGTCTTGCCGAACTCGGTGATGTTGGCCAGCACCGGCACCTTCACCGCGTCGACGAAGCGGCGGTAGGTGTCCAGGTCGTAGGCGGCCTCGGCGAAGATGCCGTCGGCGCCAGCCTCGACGCAGGCAATGGCGCGCTCGATCGCCGCGTCCACGCCTTCCATCTGGATGGCGTCGGTGCGCGCGACCAGGAAGAAGTCCGGGTCGGTCTTCGCATCGGCGGCGGCCTTCACCCGGTCCACCATTTCGCCCTGCGACACGATTTCCTTGCCCGGGCGGTGGCCGCAGCGCTTGGCGCCGACCTGGTCCTCGATGTGGCAGGCGGCGGCACCGGCCTTGATCAGCGACTTCACCGTGCGCGCGATGTTGAACGCGCTCGGGCCGAAGCCGGTGTCGATGTCCACCATCAGCGGCAGGTCGCACACGTCGGTGATCCGGCGCACGTCGATCAGCACGTCTTCCAGGGTGTTGATGCCCAGGTCCGGCAGGCCCAGCGAGCCGGCCGCGACGCCGCCGCCGGACAGGTAGATGGCCTTGTAGCCGGCGCGTCTGGCCAGCAGCGCGTGGTTGGCGTTGATCGCACCGATCACCTGCAGGGGCTGCTCGGTGGCCAGGGCGGCGCGGAAGGCGGCGCCGGCGGAGGAAAGGGACATGGCGGGACTCCTGGTCTGGCGGCGGCGGGGGCGCCGTTCCGCGATGGCGCACAATCTGGCACCATCCAAACCATTGATCAATCTTGATTCAACCAATCAACATATCGAACACCATGACCGAACCCGCCGATCCGGAACTGATTCCCGCCAGCGACGCCTGCGCCCTGCTCGGCATCAGCCCGGCCACGCTCTATGCCTATGTCAGCCGCGGCCAGCTCAGTTCGCGGCCCGGGCCGGACCCGCGCAGCCGCGTCTACCTGCGCGCCGAGGTGGAACGGCTGGCGCAGCGCAAGCGCGCCGGCCGCGGCGCCGCGCGCGGGGCGGCGCAGAGCCTGGACCGCGGCCTGCCGGTGCTGGAGACGCGGATCTCGCTGATCCGCCCGGATGCGCCCTACTACCGCGGCCGCTCGGCGGTGGCGGCAGCGCGCGCCGGCGCCACCCTGGAGGACATCGCGCGGCTGCTGTGGGAATGCGAGGAACAGGACCCGTTCGCCGCGACGCCGCCACCAGCCTGGCCAGAACGCGTGGCGGCGCTGGCGCTGGACGCCGCGCTGCCGCCGCTGGAACGCACCATGGCCTGCATCCCGCTGCTGGCGCTGGAGCAGCGGCAATCGCTCAACGCTGCCGCGCCGGTGCGGCGCGAGGTGGCGGCGATGCTGCTGCGGCAGAACGCGGCCCTGCTGGTCGGCACCCAGCCCGACGCGCGGCCGGTGCACCGCCTGCTCGCCGACGCATGGCAGCCGGGCGACGCCGGCTTCGCCGAACTGGTGCGGTCGGCGCTGGTGCTGTGCGCCGACCACGAATTGAATGTGTCCGCGTTCGCCGCGCGCGTGGTCGCCTCCACCGGCGCGCACCTGCACGCCACCGTCAGCGCCGGCCTGGCCGCGCTGTCCGGCCCGCGCCACGGCGGCGCCACCGCGCGCGCGCATGCGCTGCTGCTCGACGCCGAGGCCAGCGGCGCGCCGGCCGCCTTCATCGCCGAGCGCTGGCGCCGCGGCGACGAGCTGCCCGGCTTCAACCACCTGCTCTACCCCGACGGCGACCCGCGCGGCAGCGAAATGCTGCGCCAGCTGCGCGAGCGCTGCGGCGAGCTGCCGCGCATGCGCCACGTCGAAACGGTGCTGGCCGCCACCGCCGAGCACAGCGGCCAGCATCCGAACATCGACGGCCTGCTGGCGGCCATCTGCTACGTGCATGGCCTGCCCGGCGCGCACGCGCTGGTGATGTTCGCCGCCGCGCGCCTGACCGGCTGGCTGGCGCACGCGCTGGAACAGCAGGCGCTGGGCACGCTGATCCGCCCGCGCGCGCGTTACACGGGGCTGGCGCCCGGACGGTGATGCCCGCGGCGAGGCATGCATCCGGCTCATGCCTGCCGCAGACATTTCGCGTTGGTCGCCACGCGCCCGCCTGCCTATGCTGCGGCACCTGCAGCCAACAGCCAGATGACCGCGATGCGCCGACGCTCCCTCCCGCCGTACCAGCTTGCCGCAGCCGCCCTGGGGTTTGCCCTGCTGGCCGGCTGCCAACCCGCGCCACAGGGCGCGTCCACGCCGGCGGGCGCCGCCACGAGCGCCGCGACAGCGGGCACGAACGAAGCCCCGGATATCCCCGCCTGCCCGGCCAGCGACAACGCCATGGAGGGCTGGAACGAGCGCGCGCCGCCGCGCCGCATCTTCGGCAACACCTGGTACGTGGGCACCTGCGGCCTGACCGCGCTGCTGGTCACGTCCGACGATGGCCACGTCCTCATCGACGGCGCCACCGAGGCGGCCGGCCCGCTGATCGAAGCGAACATCCGCGCACTCGGCTTCGACCCGAAGGACGTGAAGTACCTGCTGAACTCGCACGAGCACTATGACCACGCGGCGGGCCTGGCCTACCTGCAGCGCGCGACCGGCGCACCGCTGCTGGCGCGGGCGCCGGCCGTCAACACGCTGCACACCGGCGTGAGCGACCGCAGCGACCCGCAGCAGTTGGAATTCAAGCGGGGCTTCCCCCCCGTGCCGGTGGTTCGGCCGCTCGACGACGGCGCCCGCGTGAGCGTCGGCGCGCTGGCGCTCACCGCCCACGCCACGCCCGGCCACACCCCCGGCGGCACCAGCTGGACCTGGCGCTCCTGCGAAGGCACGCGCTGCCTGGACATGGCCTACACCGACAGCGTGAGCGCGCTGTCGGACAGCCAGTACCGCTACAGCGACCATCCGGCGATGGTGGCCGCCTTCCGCCGCGGCCTGGACACGCTGGCCGCCCTGCCCTGCGACATCCACATCACCCCGCATCCGCTGGCCAGC
Organism: Stenotrophomonas sp. Steno-Z2; assembly: GCF_056393235.1. Classification (NCBI taxonomy): domain Bacteria; kingdom Pseudomonadati; phylum Pseudomonadota; class Gammaproteobacteria; order Lysobacterales; family Lysobacteraceae; genus Stenotrophomonas; species Stenotrophomonas sp. Steno-Z2. The sequence goes on from NZ_JBWJOY010000008.1 coordinate 133,179, forward strand.
GACCTGTTCGCGCGCCTGCAGGGCACGGACGGCAAATCCCTGGTCGACGCCGGGGCGTGCAGGCGCTATGCCCAGAGCGGGCGCGCCAATCTGGAGAAAAGGCTGGGCGATGAAGCCAGCGGCCTGAAACCGTGAGGCCGGACCGCCGCCTGATGCCGGCGGCAAGACGGGCCGCGACGGGCCTGCCCCGCCTGCTGCACCGTCGGTAAAGCCCGTGCGGGGCAAGCCCCGCACCTAGGCGTGACGCTGCGCCCAGCGCTGGATGATGGCCGCGATCGCCTGCACGCCGTCGGTCAGCGCCGCCGGCCCCGGCTGCAGGATCAGCGGCGACTTGATCTCGTGCAGTTCGCCGTCGCGCACCGCCCGTATCGCGTCCCAGCCCGGCCGCGCGGCCACGCGCTCGGGGCGGAACTTCTTGCCGCACCACGAGCCGATGATGATGTCCGGGTCGCGCGCGATCACCGGCCCGCCATCGGCGAGGATGCGCGCTTTGGCCAGCGGTTCGCGCGACAGCTCGGGGAACACGTCGATGCCGCCGGCGATCTCCACCAGCTCGGCGCCCCACTGGATGCCGGTGATGATCGGCTCGTCCCACTCTTCCACGTATACGCGCGGGCGCTGCGGCAGGCGCGCGGCCTGCGCGGCGATGGCCTCCAGCCCGCGCTGCAGCTCGTCGGCGTAGGCCTGCGCGCGCGCGGCCACGCCGACCAGCGCGCCGAGCCGGCGGATGTAGTCGAGGATGCCGGCGACGCTGCGGTGGTTGGCGATCCACACCTCCACGCCGCGGCGGATCAGCTCGGCGGCGATGTCAGCCTGGATGTCGGAAAAGCCGATCGCCAGGTCGGGCCGCAGCTTGAGGATTTCCTCCACCTTGGCACTGGTAAAGGCGCTGACCTTGGGCTTGTCGCGGCGCGCCTGCGGCGGGCGCACGGTGAACCCGCTGATGCCGACGATGCGGTCCTGTTCGCCCAGCGCGTACAGGGTCTCGGTCGGCTCCTCGGTGAGGCAGACGATGCGGCGCGGTCCATTCATGGCGCGGCGAACTCCACCGCATCGACGAACACCGCCGGGCTGTTCCACGGGTGGTGCGCGGCGATGCCTTGGTCGAGCAGGCGCTGCAGCCGTTCGCGGTCGCCGGGCACCCCACGCGGGAGGCAGAACTCCAGCCGCACCGTGGGCTCGCTCACCCGTTCGCCGGCAGCGCCCACGGCGCTGGCGGTGCCGGGCAGCGCGCGGAACTGCTCGCGCCCCGGCGCCGATTCCCACATGCCGTCGGCATAACCGCCGGCCGCCAGGTCGTCCACCGCGAGGATGCCGCGCTTGAGCGCGTCCAGCCGCGCCGGCGGCACGAACACGGTGATGCGGTAGACCGGGTGCAGGCGCAGCGTGCTCACGGGTACAGCAGCCGCTTGCTCCAGGCGCCGGCCGCATCGGCCTCGTAGCACCAGCGCTCGTGCAGGCGGAAAGTGGCGCCGTACCAGAACTCGATGCGCTGCGGCACCACGCGGATGCCGCTCCAGCCGTCCGGGCGCGGCACGTCGCGGCCCTCGAAGCGCGCCTCGAAATTGCGCAGGCGTTCCTCGAACTCCTCGCGCGAGCCCAGCGTCTGCGACTGCATCGACGCCCACGCGCCGATCTGGCTCATGCGCGGGCGCGAGGCGAAATAGGCGTCGGCCTCGGCCGCGGACACCAGCTGCGCGTCGCCGTCGACCCGCACCTGGATGCCGGCCCCGCGCAGGCTGCGCCACAGGAACAGCAGCGCGGCCTGGCGGTTGGCGTGCAGCTCGCGGCCCTTGCGGCTGTCCAGGTGGGTGTAGAACACGAAGCCGCGCTCGTCGAAGGCCTTGAGCAGCACGGTGCGCGCCGAGGGCCGGCCGTCGACGTCGGCGGTGGCCACGGTCATCGCGCTGGGCTCGATTTCATTGCCGGCCTTGGCTTCCTCGAACAACTCGGCGAAGGTCGAAAGCGCTTCTGCGTACAGATCGGTCATGGCTCCACTTCGGACAGCACGGGTTTGGGCTATTGTGGCGCCATGTCGTCCGTTCCGCACCGCTTCTCCGCACGCCGCTTCCCGCAGGCACTGGCCACGCAGGCGCTGGACGAAGCGCTCGCCAGCGGCCAGCGCGTGCCGGTGCTGGCGATCAGCGGCCTGCAGGGCAGCGGCAAGTCCACGCTCGCCGCGCAGGTGGTGGAACTGGCGCGCACGCGCGGCCTGCGCGCGGCGGCGCTGTCGATCGACGACGTCTACCTGACCCGCGCCCAGCGCCAGCGCCTGGCCGACCGCGTGCATCCGCTGCTCGCCACGCGCGGCCCGCCGGGCACGCACGACCTGCCGCTGGCGCTGGCGACGCTGGATGCCGCGCGCGCCGGGCAGGCGTTCGCGCTGCCGCGCTTCGACAAGCTCGCCGACGAACGTGTACCCGAAGCGCAGTGGGAACGCATCGACGGCCTGGACCTGCTGGTGTTCGAGGGCTGGTTCCTGGGCACGCCGGCCGAAACCGACGACGCCCTGCGCGAACCGCTGAACGCGCTGGAGCGCGACGCCGACCCGCAGGGCACCTGGCGGCGCTGGTGCAACCGGGCGCTGGCCGAGGACTACCCGGCGCTGTGGCGGCGCTGCGACCGGCTGTGGTTCCTGCAGCCGCCGGGCTTCTCGGTGGTGCCGCACTGGCGCTGGCAGCAGGAGCAGGCGCTGCAGCAGGCCGCGCCCGGCCGCACCGGCATGAACCGCGCGCAGGTCGAGCGCTTCGTGCAGTTCTACGAACGGGTCAGCCGGCAGGCGCTGCGCTGCCTGCCGGACATCGCCGACCGCACCATCGCGCTGGATGCCCAGCGCCGGGTGCCGGCGTAGGTGCGGGGCCCGCCCCGCACACGCCATGCAGGAAAACCGCGCGGGGCTTTCCCCGCGCCTACTCGACCAGGAAGGTCACCCGCAGGTTGACCCGCCATTCGGTGATGTTGCCGTCGCCGTCGGTGACCACCTTGGTCTCGTTGATCCAGGCGCCCTGGATGCCCTTGACCGTCTCGGCCACCTTCTTCAGGCCGCTGCGCACCGCGTCCTCGACGCTGGCGCCGGACGACGCGCTGACTTCGATGATTTTCGCCACTGCCATGTCCGCCTCCGTTGGTTGCACCACGAACCACTCGTGGCCGCACCGAGCTTGGCTGCTACCGTGTTAAGGCACCGACACGAGGTGCTAGCATCGGCCCGCAATGAATCCCGCCCCCAACGTCATCCTGGTCGGCCCCATGGGCGCCGGCAAAACCTGCATCGGCCGCCGCCTGGCCGAGCGTTTCGGGCTGGAATTCGTCGATGCCGACCAGGCCATCGTCGATGACGTGGGCTCGGCCATACCGGCCATCTTCGAGAACGTCGGCGAGGCCGGCTTCCGCGCGCACGAAAAGCGCGTGCTGGCCAGGCTGCTGGAACGCGGCGGGCTGCTGGTGTCCACCGGCGGCGGCGCGGTGCTGGACGCCGACAACCGCCGGCAGATACGCCAGCGCGGCTTCGTGGTGTGGCTGCGCGTGGGCGTGGCCGCGCAGCTGCAGCGCCTGCAGCGCGACAAGACCCGCCCGCTGCTGCAGCGCGAGGACCGCGAGCAGGTGCTGCACGACATGGCCGCGCTGCGCGACCCGCTGTACCGCGAGGTCGCCGACCTGATCGTCGATACCGACCCCTATTCCCCTACCGAGGCCACCGCGCAGCTGGTCGTGCGCCTGGCCGCGCAATGGCAGAACCCGGACTTCCCCGCATGAGCAACGCCCCCCGCACCGTCGCCGTCGGCGGCGGTTCGCCCTACCTGATCCACATCGGCCCGGGCCTGCTCGGCGATGGCGGCCTGCTGGCCGGCGCCCTGCGCGGCCGCCACGCGCTGCTGGTCAGCGACGACACGGTGGCGCCGCTGTACCTGGCCGGCGTGCGCGCCGCGCTGCAGGCCGCGCGCCCGGAGCTGAAGATCGGCCAGCACGTGATTCCCGCCGGCGAGGCGTCCAAGACCCTGCACCACTTCGGCGGCGCCATCGACGCCCTGGCCACGCTCGGCGCCACCCGCGACGCCTGCGTGCTCGCCCTCGGCGGCGGCGTGGTCGGCGACCTGGCCGGTTTCGCCGCGGCCTGCTGGATGCGCGGCGTGGACTGCGTGCAGCTGCCCACCACCCTGCTGTCGATGGTGGATTCCTCGGTGGGCGGCAAGACCGCGGTGGACATCGCCCAGGGCAAGAACCTGGTCGGCGCGTTCCACCCGCCGCGCGCGGTGATCGCCGACACCGCCGTGCTGCGTACCCTGCCCGCGCGCGAGCTGCGCGCCGGCCTGGCCGAGGTGATCAAGTACGGCTGCATCCGCGACCCGCTGTTCTTCCAGTGGCTGCAGGCCGAACGCCAGGCGCTGCTGGCCGGCGACGACGCCGCGCTGGCGCAGGCCATCGCCCGCAGCTGCGAGCACAAGGCCGAGATCGTCGAACGCGACCCGCTGGAAAAGGGCGAACGCGCCCTGCTTAATCTCGGCCACACCTTCGGCCACGCCATCGAAACCGCGCAGGGCTATGGCGCGCCGGGCAACGACAACCTCAACCACGGCGAGGCGGTGGCGGTGGGCATGGTGCTGGCGGCGGAACTGTCGGCGGCGCTGGGCCTGGCCGACGCCGCCGATGCCGCCACCCTGCGCGAGCTGCTGCGCGCCTGTGGCCTGCCGGTGGCGATCCCGGCCGGGCTGGAACCCGAGGCGCTGCTGGCGCACATGCGCCTGGACAAGAAGAACATCGCCGGGCGCCTGCGCCTGGTGCTGTGGCGCGGCATCGGCAAGGCCGAAGTGGTGCCGGACGTGGACGAAGCGGCGGTGCTGGCGGTGCTGCGCGCGCACCCGTAGGCGCGGGGTCCGCCGGCGCGGACCCGCCGGCAATGCAAGGCGCGGCAAGCCGCGCTCCACGGTGGCCCGGGCGCGCGCGCCGCATGCATCCGCGACACGGGCCCGCTTTGCCGGCAGCGCCCGCCACGGCTGGCCGCGCCCTGGGGGGCTGGCCCGGCTACAATCGCCGCCATGCGTGTCTACCTGCAGCAGCCGCCCAGCGGCAACGAATCCCCCCGCTATGTGCAGCTTTCGCTGCTGCCGGACCTGCTCGGCGGCTGGGAGCTGCTGCGCGAGACCGGCCAGACCGGCGGCCGCGCGCAGCTGCGCCGCGAGCTGTTCCTGCAGCAGGACGAGGCCCGCCACGCCTTCGAGAAGGCGCGCGATGCGCAGATCAAGCGCGGTTTCCAGGTCGTCTTCGCCAGCGGCGAGCCGCACCCCTGACCGGCCCCGGCGCCGCGCGCGCCGCCCCGGCCCAACGGCCACGTTCCAAGGAGTTTTCCGTGACCCGCCCCCTCCGCAACGATCGCTTCCTGCGCGCCCTGCGCCGCGAGCCGGTGGACTGCACGCCGGTCTGGCTGATGCGCCAGGCCGGCCGCTACCTGCCGGAGTACCGCGCCACCCGCGCCCGCGCCGGCAGCTTCCTGGGCATGGCCAAGCACCCGGAGGTGGCCTGCGAGGTGACGCTGCAGCCGCTGCGGCGCTTCGACCTGGACGCGGCCATCCTGTTCTCCGACATCCTCACCGTGCCCGACGCGATGGGCCTGGGCCTGTATTTCGCCGAGGGCGAGGGCCCGAAGTTCCACCACCCGGTGCGCGACGCCGCGGCCATCGCCCGGCTGGCGGTGCCGGACATGGAGACCGAGCTGGGCTACGTGATGGACGCGGTGCGGCTGATCCGCCGCGAACTGGACGGCAAGGTGCCGCTGATCGGCTTCTCCGGCAGCCCGTGGACGCTGGCCTGCTACATGGTCGAAGGCGGCGGCAGCAAGGACTACGCGCGCATCAAGGCGATGGCGCTGAACGAACCGAAGGCGCTGCACCAGCTGCTGCAGGTGGTGACCGACGCGGTCATCGCCTACCTGGCGGCGCAGCGCGCGGCCGGCGCCCAGGCGCTGCAGGTGTTCGACACCTGGGGCGGGGTGCTGTCGCCGGCGATGTACCGCGAGTTCTCGCTGCCCTACCTGGTGCGCATCGCGCGCGAACTGGAGCGCGGCGACGGCGCGCAGCGCACGCCGCTGATCCTGTTCGGCAAGGGCACCGGCCAGTACGTGGCCGAGCTGGCCGCCACCGGCGCCGAAGGCGTGGGCGTGGACTGGACCATCGCGCTGGAGGACGCCGCGCGCGCGACCGCCGGCACGGTGGCGCTGCAGGGCAACCTCGACCCGACCACGCTGTACGGCTCGCCCGAGGCGATCATCCGCGAAGTGGGCAAGGTGCTGGACAGCTACGCCGCCGGCAATGGCGGCTCGCGCGAGGGCCATGTCTTCAACCTCGGCCACGGCATGTCGCCGGACATGAACCCCGAGCACGTGGCCGTGCTGGTGGACGCGGTGCACCGCCTCAGCCGCCGCTGAGCGCGCCCGGGCGCGGCCCAGGCCCGCCCGGTTCCGCTGGATCGGCGACCCGCGCATCGCCCCCGCACCGGCGTGCGCGGCACCTGCACGCCTGAACGGGGACAATGGCGCCCCCGCCCGGCCACGAGTTCGCCCGATGCCCACGCCCCCTTCCAGCCCGCTGCCCGCCGGCGATCCGCACCGCCCCCTGCTGTGGCTGGTGTCGCTGGCGATCTTCATGCAGATGCTGGACTCGACCATCGTCAACACCGCGTTGCCGGCGATGGCGCGCAGCCTGGGCGAAAGCCCGCTGCAGATGCAGTCGGTGGTGTTCAGCTATGCGCTGGCGGTGGCCAGCTTCATCCCGGCCTCGGGCTGGATCGCCGACCGCTTCGGCACCCGCCGCACCTTCCTGGCGGCGATCGTGCTGTTCACCCTCGGCTCGCTGGCCTGCGCGCTGTCGCCGACGCTGCACTGGCTGGTGGCCGCGCGCGTGCTGCAGGGCATCGGCGGAGCGATGCTGCTGCCGGTGGGGCGGCTGGCGGTGATGCGCTCGGTGCCGCGCGAGCAGTTCCTGTCGGCGATGAGCTTCATCGCGATCCCGGCGCTGGTCGGCCCGCTGCTGGGCCCGACGCTCGGCGGCTGGCTGGTGCAGGCCGCGTCCTGGCACTGGATCTTCCTGATCAACCTGCCGATCGGGCTGGTCGGGCTGTGCGCCGCGCTGCGCATCATGCCCGACCACTATGGCCAGGAACGGCACCACTTCGACCTGGCCGGCTACCTGATGCTGGCCTTCGGCATGGTCGCGCTGTCGCTGGCGCTGGACGGCGCCTCCGGCTTCGGCTCGGCGCATGCGCTGGTGCTGCTGCTGGCGGTGATCGGCATCGCCGCGCTGGCCGGCTACTGGCTGCACGCGGCCGGGCGCCGCGACGCGCTGTTCCCGCTGACCCTGTTCCAGATCGCCAGCTTCCGCATCGGCATCCTCGGCAACCTCTTCTCGCGCATCGGCAGCGGCGCCATGCCGCTGCTGATCCCGCTGCTGCTGCAGGTGGGCATGGGCATGAGCCCGATGGCCGCGGGCATGATGATGATCCCGGTGGCGCTGGCCGGCATGGCCGCCAAGCGCGCGGCGGTGACCCTGGTGGAACGCTTCGGCTACCGCCGCATCCTGATGATCAACACCGTCTGCGTGGGCCTGGCCATGGCCAGCTTCATGTTCGTCACCGTGCAGCAGCCGCTGTGGGCGCGGCTGGCGCAGCTGGCGCTGTTCGGCGCGTTCAACTCGATGCAGTTCACGGTGATGAACACCGTGACCCTGCGCGACCTGGACGCCGGCCAGGCCAGCAGCGGCAACAGCCTGCTGTCGATGGTGATGATGCTGGCCACCGGCTTCGGCGCGGCCACCGCCGGCAGCCTGCTTTCCGCGTTCGGCACCCACCTCACCGGCCACGGCGCCAGCGCGGCGCTGCACGCCACCTTCGTCTGCGTCGGCGCGATCACGCTCAGCTCCACCCTGGTGTTCTGGCAGCTGCCGGAAAACCGCCCGCACCCGCGCGCGGTCGAGGAAGTGGTGGAGTAGTCAGTCCGGGCGCTGTTGCGGCCGCGCGCCCTCCGCCGCGGCCGGGCGCCACGCCGCGGCGATCGCCGCCACCAGCATCTCGCCGGTCACCGGCTTGCGCAGGAAACCGTCGAAGCCGGCCGCGCGCGCCTGTTGTTCGGCGGCGGCGTCGGAACGCGCGGTCACCGCCACCAGCGGGAAGCGATGGCCCTGGCCGCGCAGCTGTGCGGCCAGGGCCAGCCCGTCGAGCGCCGGCAGGTCCAGGTCGAGCAGGCCGATGTCGAACGACCACGCCGCCACTTCGCCCAGCGCGGCCAGGCCATGCAGCGCGTGCACGACCTGGTGGCCACGCGCGCGCAGCAGGCCGGCGATGACGTCGGCCACGGTGGGGTCGTCCTCGACCAGCAGGATGCACAGGCTGCCTTCCGGGCCGGTACCCGCAGGACGCGCCGCTCCGTCGCCGGTGCCCTCCAGCGGCGTCCACGGCAGCGGCAGCTCGACGATGAAGCGCGCGCCGGCGCCCAGCCGGCTGTCGATGCGGATGCGCCCGCCCATGGCCGCGGCCAGTTCCTGGCAGATCGCCAGCCCCAGCCCGCTGCCGCCATAGCGCGAGGCGGTATGCGGCCCGTCGGCCTGTTCGAAGCGGCGGAACAGCCGCGCCTGCTGCTCGGCGGTGATGCCCGGGCCGGTATCGCTGACCTCCAGGCGGATGCCGGCGCCGTCGGGCAGCAGTTCAACGCCCAGCCCGACCTGGCCGTGCTCGGTGAACTTGGCGGCGTTGCCCAGCAGGTTCATCAGGATCTGGCGCAGGCGCATGGCATCGCCGGTCACGCTGACCGGCACCGGCAGGCGCGGTTCCTGCACGAACCCGAGGCCACGCTTGCTCACCACCGGCGCGATGAGCGCGGCGACCTCGTCCAGCAGCGGCGCCAGCTCGAACGGCTGGCGGTCCAGGTCCAGGCGGCCGGCCTCGATGCGCGCCAGGTCGAGGGAATCGTTCACCAGCTGCAGCAGGTGCACGCCCGCCTGCTGGATCGAGCCGGCGTAGCGGCGCTGGGTGGCGTCCAGCGGCGTATCCAGCAGCAGTTCGGTCATGCCGAGCACGCCGGTCATCGGCGTGCGCACTTCATGCCCCAGCGTGGCCAGGAAACGGGTCTTGGCCGAAGACGCCTGTTCGGCCAGTTCGCGCCGCTGCTCGGCCAGCCGCCACTCGCTGCGCCGCTGCAGGCGCGCGCGGTAGGCCAGCACCGCGATGCCCAGCGCCAGCACCGCCGCCAGCGCGTAGACGGCCAGCGCCCAGCCGCTGCGCCACCACGGCGGCGCGACCTCGATCAGCAGGTCGGGCGCGGCGATCCAGCCGCTGCCGGGTACCGCGCCCTGGATCTGCAGGGTGTAGCTGCCCGGCGTCAGACGCGGGAACACGCGTTCGCCGCTGGCGCCGACGGTCACCCAGTCCGGGTCGTAGCCGGCCAGGCGGAAGCGGTACTGGTTGTTGGTGGAATCGGCGAACGCCAGCAGGCGCGCGACGACGTGCAGGTCGCGGTCGCCGTCCTTGATCCGCAGCGACGGCTGCGCCGCAAGGTCGTATTCCTGGTCGCCGCGATGCACGCTGATCCGCTCGATCACCAGCGGCGGGCGCCGCGCCAGCGGTCCGACCCGGGCCGGATCGAACAGCACCACGCCCTCGGGCGTGCCACCGGCGATCTGGCCGCTGCGTGCCTGCACCAGGCCACGGCGCCGGAACTCCTGGCTCGGCAGGCCATCGTGCACGCCGTAGCGGCGCACCGAACGGCGCTCGGGGTCGACCCGGATCAAGCCGCGCGCGCTGCTGGCCCAGACGATGCCGCCGCCATCGACGACCATGCCGCCCGCGGCCAGCATGGGGAAGCCCTGCTGCGCGCCGACACCGTCCTCGCGCAGCAGTTGCCCGCCCTCCCAGCGGTAACGCTGCAGGCGCCCGAGCAGGGCGACCCACACCCTGCCGCCGGCGCCGACGTCGAAGGCGTAGGCCGGCTCCTGCGGGCCGCCCCGCACCGGCGCGAAGACGCCGGCCTGCGGCTGCCAGGCGGACAGGCCGGTGGCGCCGGACAGCCACAGGTGGCCGCCGGGGCCGCACTGCATGTCCTGCAGCGCGCTTTCCGGCAAGCCGCGCTGGCCGGGCGCCAGATGCAGGGTGACGCGGCCCTCGAGGTCGCGCTGCTGGATGCCGCCGTCCTCCGAATAGATCCACAGCCGGCCGTTGCAGATCCGCACCATGTCGCCGTCGCCGACCATCGCCGCGTCCACCGCGTCGTCGTGGCGCCAGTGGCGCACCGCGCCGTCGCGCGGGTCGTAGCGCACCAGCGTGTCCAGGCTGCCGATCCAGACCCGGCCCTGCGCGTCCTCGACCACCGACTGCGGCCAGTGGATGCCGTCGATGGGCTGCAGGTGCTGCTCCACCGCGCCGCTGGCCGGATCGAACCGGTCCAGCGCGCCGCGGGTGCCCACCACCCAGATGCCGCCGGAAGCCGAAGGCGCCATTGCCAGCGCATAGGGATTGCGCAGCGAGGCCGGATCGTCCAGGTGCCGCGCCAGCACCGAGAACTGCCGCCAGTTCGGCGACAGGTGCCACAGCCCGGCATTGGTGCTGGCGAACCACAGGCCGCCGTCGCGGTCCTCGTAGGCGCTGCTCCAGTTCGGCTTGACCAGGCCGCGCTCCTGCGCGCTGTACAGCGGCACGTTGTTCACCGCCCCGCCGTCGCGGCTGCGCCCCAGGCCCTCCAGGGTGTCCAGCCAGTAGTGGCCGTCGGCCGCGTACTGCAGCACGTTGAGCACCTCGCCGGGGGCGGAGCCGGGCCATTCCATGCGCTCGAAGCGGCCGTCGCGGTGGCGCACCACCACCCCGCCGTTGGTGGCGATCCACAGCCGCTGGTGGCCGTCGACCTTCAGCCCGTTGATGCGCGGCGACGGCAGCACCGCCTCGCCCTCGCGCGCGAAGCCGCTGCCGGTCCAGCGCGCCAGCCCGCCCTTGCTGCCCACCCACAGCACGCCGTCCGGGGTGACCGCCAGGTAGGCGATGGAGGCCGACGGCAGGCTGTCGCGCTGGCCGGCGACCGGCATGAAGCGCTGGATCGTGCCGTCCACGGCCAGCCGGTACAGGCCGGCGGTCGGGGTGCCGAACCAGACGCTGCCATCGGGCGTGGAAGCGATGCTCCACACGGTGTCGCTGCCGATCTGCGGATACGTCCCGCGGTCGAAGAAGCGGAAGCTGCGGCGGTCGGCCGACAGCATGCCCAGCCCGGCGTTCTGCGTGCCGAACCACAGGCGGTTGGCCGCGTCCACGTGCAGGCTCCAGATCAGGTTGTCGCGCAGGCCGTCCTCGGCCCGCCAGATGCGGTAGTTGCGGCCGTCGAAGCGCGCCAGGCCGTCATGGCTGGCCAGCCACAGGTAGCCGAGCCGGTCCTCGGCGAAGGCATTGATGTTGGCCGACGGCAGGCCGTCGGCCACGCCCAGGCGGCGCGGCTGCGGGGTGATCGGCACCTCGGCCACGGCCTGCGCCGCGGCGCCGGACAGCAGCAGGCACAGCAGCCACCGCCACCCCCCTTTCATGGCGCGTTTCCCCGCCGCGAGGCGGCGCTTGCGGACGGGACGGCAACGCGGGCACGGGCCGGCCGGGGCCCGCCAGCCGATGTACGCCCGCCCGTTTCGCCGCTGCCCCCGTTCCGCATCCTTCGTCCACCGCTGCCCCTGTATGCGGGGGAAAATACCATCCGCGTCGAAAATCGGCTGGCCGGCATGCCGCGCCGGCACCGCGCCATCGACGATGCGCAATGCGGGCATGGGCACGCCGCGGGCCGGTTGCCGCGTGGAAGGCCGCTGCCGGCAGCGCCGTTCGACATCGCCCGCGCCGATGCCCGCGGGGTTCCCGCAGGGGATGGCGGGAACAAAAAACCGCCGGGAGCGGTTTTTGACATCGCCTGTCGATGGCCCGCAGGGTTCCCGCCAGGGATGGCGGGAACAATCCATTGCACGGCACGGCAACAATCCCTGCCACGCATGTGCCTAGAATCCACCCAACCTTTCCGGAGCCGGACCTTGCCACGCTGCCTCGCCCTGCTGCTTGCCTGCCTGCTGCCGCTGGCCGCGTCCGCCGCCGACCGCTACCGGCTGGACCCGGTGCACACGCGGGTGCTGTTCGCGGTCGAGCACGCCGGCTTCTCGCAGGCGCTGGGCACGGTGTCCGGCAGCGAAGGCGTGCTGGAGTTCGACCCGGACGACTGGCGCGCTGCCCACCTGGAAGTGGTCGTGCCCATCGCCCGGCTCGACCTGGGCGACGACAAATGGAACCAGGCCACGCTGGCGCGCAACCTGCTCGACGGCCAGCGCCACCCGCAGGCGCGCTTCGTCTCCACCCGCGTCGAACCGGTGGACGCGCACAGCGCGCGCGTGCATGGCCTGCTGACCCTGCGCGGCGTCAGCCGCGAGGTGGTGCTCGACGTCCGCCTCAACGCGCTCAAACGCCATCCGCTGCCGCCGTTCCGCCGTACCGCCGGTTTCTCCGCCACCGCCACCCTGCAGCGTTCGGACTTCGGCATCGCCGCGTGGCCCTCGGTGATCGGCGACCGGGTGGAACTGCGCATCGAGGCCGAGGCGGTACGCGACGACAACGCCAGGGCGCCCGATGCGAACGGCGAGGCCCCCGCCGGGGACGACGACGCCCAGGCCGCGGCCGATGCCGCAACCCGACTTTCCCCGCCACCGGAATCCCATCCATGAGCATGAAGAACAGCCCCGACCGCTGGGGCAGCGTCAGCAAGAGCCTGCACTGGTTGATCGCCGTCCTGATCCTGGCCCTGGGCATCGTCGGCCTGCTCATGGGCGAACTGCCCAAGACGCCGAAGTACTTCTGGGTCTACACCGCGCACAAATCGATCGGCATCACCGTGCTGGCGCTGGTGGCGCTGCGCGTGCTGTGGCGCCTGTACGCCGGCGCGCCCAGGCCGGTGCCGGGCACGCCGACCTGGCAGGCGCGCGTCGCCGAGGCCACGCACTGGCTGCTGTACGTGCTGATGTTCGCCATCCCGCTGTCCGGCTGGCTGTACGACTCGGCCAGCGGCCTGCGCCCGTTCAAGCTGTTCGGCCTTGTCGAGATGCCCAAGCTCGTCGCCCCCAGCGAACAATCCGCCCAGCTCTCGCACGCCATCCACGAATGGGGCTTCTGGCTGCTGATCCTGGTGGTGCTGGCCCACGCCGGCGCCGCCCTCTACCACCACCTCCACCAGCGCGACGCCACCCTTGCACGCATGCTGCCGCAGGGCTGGCTGGGCGCCCCCCAGAAGGAATCCGCATGAACATCAAGCTCACCACCCCGACCGCCGTGGCCGCCGCCCTGGCCGGCATGCTGGCGGCCGCGCCGGCCCTGGCCGCGGACTACGAACAGGCCCCCGGTTCGATCCTGGTCTTCGCCACCAAGTACGACGGCGAAATCTTCACCGGCACCTTCCCCGGCTTCCAGACCCAGCTGAGTTTCGACCCGGCCAACCCGGCCGCCGGCAAGCTCGATGTCACCATCCCGCTGGCCGGCGCGCGCAGCGGCAACAGCGACCGCGACTCCACCCTGCAGGGCAAGGACTTCTTCAACGTCGCCCAGTTCGCGCAGGCGCGCTACACCGCCAGCGGCTTCCGCGCCGTGGGCGACAACCAGTTCGCCGCCGACGGCACGCTGGAACTGCGCGGCATCAGCAAGCCGGTCACCTTCACCTTCACCTGGACGCCCGGCGCGCAGCCGGTGCTGACCGGCAAGGCCACCGTGAAGCGCCTGGACTTCGGCGTCGGCGGCGGCGACTGGGCCGACACGAAGACCATCCCGAACGAGACCGCGATCAGCACCAAGGTGATCCTCAAGGCGAAGTGATCGCTGCCGGGGCCCGCGGTTCCACCTGCCACTGCATGGCGGACTGCTCGTCGAGTCCGCCATTTCCTGCGCCCTCGCCGCCTGCGGCACAATCCGGTGCGTCCCTTGTCCGGATGCGCACCGGAATGCCACAGCCCCTGCCTGAAGAAATCGCCTGGCAGACCACCCAGGCCCGCGCCGTGATCGAGCGCCATCTGGGCGATGCCGTAAAGGCCATTCACCTGTTCGGTTCGGCCGTGGATGGCGGCCTCAAACCACAAAGCGACATCGACCTGCTGGTCACCACCCGCGTCGCCCCTTCCGAATCCATCCGCCGCGCGCTGCTGCTCGATCTTCTGGCCGTCTCGGCGCCGCCGGGCGATGCATCCTGGCGCCCGCTGGAAGTGACCGTCGTCGCCCACGGCGAAGTGGTGCCCTGGCGCTATCCGGCCCGGCGTGAACTGCAGTTCGGCGAATGGCTCCGACAGGACCTGCTGGACGGCATCTTCGAACCGCCGATGCCCGACCACGACCTGGCGATACTGCTGGCGAAGGCGAGGCAGCACAGCCTTGTCCTGTCCGGCCCGCCGGCACGGATGCTGTTCGACCCCATCCCGGAACACGACTTCACCGGTGCCCTGGCCGATACGGTGGCGCAATGGAATTCCGCCAGGGACTGGCAAGGCGAGGAACGGCACGTCCTGCTCGCGCTGGCCCGTATCTGGTACAGCGCCTCGACGGGGCGGATCGCTCCCAAGGACAGCGCGGCGGACTGGCTGCTGGAGCGGCTGCCCGGTGAGCACCAGCCAGTCCTGCGCCAGGCCCGCGATGCCTATCGCGGCCTGATCGCCGGTGACGTACGCCCCGATCCCGGACGGACCAGCGCCTTCATCCATTTCGCCAAGGCGAATATCCTGCCCTTGCTGGGTCGGCCAGGCGCAGGCCACGGATGAGCGGGCCGGATCGCCTCACCCTTCTCCGTCAAGCCAACGGCGCAAGCGTGTGGCATCGAACGGCCAGTCCAGCTCGCGTCCGCCCGCCTGCGCAAGTACCGGCACGCGCGTGCCGTAGCGCGCTTCCAGTGCCTCGTCCGCATCGATGAACACGCTGTCGAACTCGGGCGCGCGCGCCTGCGCCAGCACCGCCAGCGCCTGGTCGCACAGATGGCAGTCGTCGCGCTGGTACAGAATCAAGCCCATTCCCCACACCCCATGCCGGTCCGATGCTGCGCTGCGGGCAGGGCCGGCAGCGGCGAACCCGTAGAATAGCGGCCCCTCCCGGCAGTACGCACAACGCA
>NZ_JBWJOY010000009.1:0-116227 GCF_056393235.1 Stenotrophomonas sp. Steno-Z2
ATTGCTTGATTTACCGACTTTGGGTTATCGCTTTGGCGCAGATGCCCAGGTCTTTCGCTTTTTGCGAACAGGAGAAGCCACAGCAAGAGCAGAAGCAGGATCAAGGGCTTTCGCTCCCCTTCGGGGCGCGAGCCACCTTTCTTTGCTCGTGCAAAGAAACGTGGCCCAAAGAAACACGCCCCTGCCTGCGCGCCCGACGCGCTGCGCGCGCCGGGTCCACTCCGCCGGCGGGATTTTTCGACGAGACATCCCTGTCTCGTCGAAAAACGACGCACATCCATGTGCGCCGCCCTTCGGGTTTTTCCCGCCGGCTCCGTCGCTGCGGAAGGGGACCCGAAAATCAAAAGCAGGCGGCAACAGCAAAGTCACAGGCAACCGCAACCGCAACCGCAACCGCAAAGGATTTCGTGCTTTCGCACTCGTCCGCAGGCATCGCATCCGGCATGAGGGCCACCGCATGAGGCCCGCACCGCTGCTGATCGCACTGCTCGCCCTGTGGGGCCTGCTCGGCATTCCGGTTGCCCTGCGCCTGCTGCCCGTCGAAATCTGGACGACAGCCGCCTGCGCGATCGCCCTGCCCGCCCTGGTCGACGCGCTGTGGCTGTGGCGCCGCCCCACGCCCACGGTGCGGCGCGAGCTGCCCGAAACCCTGGCGCTGGGCGTGGAGCGCGAGACCTGGCTGCAGCTGGACAGCTTCGGCAGGCAGCGTGTGGACGTGTTCGACCTGGTGCCCGGCGGCTGGGCCACGCGCGGGTTGCCGCGCCGGCTGCGCCTGTCGCGCGCCAGCGAATCGCGCTTCAGCTACCACTTCACCCCCAGCGCGCGCGGTGCCTTCGCCTTCGACGGCGTGCAGCTGCGCCTGCATTCACCGCTGCGGCTGTGGCGGCAATCGCGCATCGCCGGGCCGGTGCAGAAGGTGCGGGTCTACCCGAACTTCGTGCCGCTGACGCGGCTGGCCCTGCTCAGCGCGGAAATGGCCTCGCGCCTGGTCGGCGCGCACCTGAAGCGGCGCCGCGGCGAGGGCACGGATTTCCACCAGATGCGCGAGTACCGCGTCGGCGACAGCCTGCGCCAGATCGACTGGAAGGCCACCTCGCGCGCGCGCAAGCTGATCTCGCGCGAGTACCAGGACGAGAAGAACCAGCAGCTGGTAATGATGATCGACACCGGCCGGCGCATGCTGGCCGACGAGGGCGGGCTGTCGCATTTCGACCATGTGCTCAACGCCTCGCTGGTGGTGTCCTACCTGGCGCTGCGCCAGGGCGACGGCGTGGGCCTGTTCGCCAGCGGCGGCGAGAGCCGCTGGGTGGCGCCGCAGCGCGGCCTGGGCGCGATCGACACGCTGCTGCGCGCCAGCTTCGACCTGCAGCCGCAGCCGGTGGCCACCGACTACCTCGCCGCTGCTACCGAACTGTCGCTGCGGCAATCGCGGCGCTGCCTGGTGATGCTGGTGACCAACGTGCGCGACGAGGACATCGAGGACCTGCTGGCCGCCGTGCGCCTGCTGCAGAAGCGCCACCTGGTGTGCGTGGCCAGCCTGCGCGAGCGCGAGCTGGACGATGCTCTCGCCCGCGACGCCGACACCCTGCCCGACGCGGTGCAGGCCGGCGCCATCGCCCGTTACCTGCAGCAGCGCGCCGCCGCGCACGAGGCGCTGCGCAGCCACCGGGTGATGGTGCTCGACGTCACCGCCGAGGAACTGCCGGCCGCGCTGGTGGAGCGCTACCTGGCGGTCAAGCGCGACGGGTTGCTGTAGCGCCTGAAAGCCCCTCTCCCTCCGGGAGAGGGGTTGGGGTGAGGGTAAGGACGAAGTCCCGCGATGTCTGGCTGCACAAGGCTTCGCCCGCCCCTCATCCGCCCCTTCGGGGCACCTTCTCCCGGAGGGAGAAGGGTCTCAAAACCCTCAGACGTAGATCCGCGTACTCCCCTGCGGCGCATCGTCGATGATGGCGTGCGGCAGGAAGCGGGCGCTGTCGCGGGTAATGCGGCTGTCGTCCTCGCGCACGCCGATGCCGCAGGCGCGGTCGCCCACCACCCAGCTGCCGACCAGCGGGTAGTTGCCCTCGAACGCCGGTAACGGATGGAAGGCCTGCACGATGCACGGCCCGGCGTACGGACCTTCGCTCTCCTGCCAGCGGCCGTCGCTCATGTGCATGGCGACGTTGGCGCCTTCGCGCGAATGCAGCGGCTTGCGCACCCAGCCGGCCGGCAGGGCGCTGCCATCGTCGAAGTGCGCTTCCAGCAGGTTGGGATGGCCGCGGTGGCGCTGCCACAGCAGCGGCAGGATGCCCTTGTTGCTCAGCACCGCCTTCCACGCCGGTTCCAGCAGGCGCACGCCGGAACCAGGCAGCGCCGCGCCGAATTCCTCGCGCATCAGGTCTTCCAGCGGATACAGCTTGAACAGGCTGCCGATCACCACGTCGTCCAGGTCGGTGAAGCGGCCATCGGCCGACAGGCCGATGTCCTCGATGGCGATGGCCGCGCCGTGCAGGCCGGCCTGCGCCGCGCAGTCGCGCAGGTAGGCGACCGTACCCTGGTCCTCTTCCGAATCGCGCACCGCGCTGAAATACAACGGCGGCGGCAGCTGCGCCGCCAGTTCCGCGAAACGCTCGACCAGGGTTTCGTGCAGGGAATTGAACTGGTCGGCCTGCTGCGGCAGCGCGCCGCGGTTGCGCTGGTCCTCCAGCCACTGCCACTGGAAGAACGACGCCTCGTACAGCGAGGTCGGCGTGTCGTAGTTCAGTTCGTACAGTTTGGCCGGGCCGTTGCCGTCGTAGGCGAAGTCCAGCCGGCCGTACAGATGCGGGTCGCGGCGCCGCCAGCTTTCGGCGATCCAGTCGCGGAACGGCGCCGGGATCGCCAGCCGCTCCATCAGCGCCTCGCTGGCCACTACCTCGCCGACCAGGTCCAGCGCCATGGCATGCAGCTCGGCGCTGGGGTCTTCCAGGTCGCTCTCGATCTGGCGCAGGGTGAAGGCGTAGTACGCGGTTTCGTCCCAGTACGGCGCGCCGTCGATGGTATGGAAACGGAACCCCGCCTCGGCCGCGCGCGCGCGCCAGTTGGAGCGTTCGGCAATGGCAACCCGCCTCACCGCATCAACCGCCGACGGTGGTGCGGCCGCCGCTGCGCGAGCCGAAGCCGCCGCGGCTGGCGGTGACGGCGCGGTTCGGCTCGGTGGTCACCGGCGCCAGGCCGGCCTTGCCGGCGCCGATGCCGCTGGCGGTGTTCAGCCCGCCGCTGCCGGCCGGCTTGGCCCAGCCGTTGGCGTTGTCCTTGAACGCCGGCTGCGCGGCCGGCGGCGCGGCCACCGCGCCACGGCCGCTGTTGAGCATCTGCGACATGAAGAAGCCCATCATCATCGGGCCGACGAACGAGGTGCCGGCGCTGGTGCGCTGCTGCACGCACTGCTCGGCCGGGTATTCCTTGGCGCACTCTTCCCTGCTGGCGTACTTGGGCGCGGCGTCGGCGGCCTGCTGCTGCGCGGTGGCGAACGCCGTGCGGCAGGCGGAGGGATCACCGGTGGCTTCGCTGCAGGCTTCCACCGAGGTGTACAGCCCTTCCTGCACCTGCACGGCCTGCTCCTTCTGGCAGGCGGTGAACAGCAGCGGCGCCGTGCTCATCAGCAGCAGCGCGGTGGTCCTGGATCGCTTCATCGTCGTAGCCCCATGAAAGTCGTCCCCGAATGATGCCCGATCCGGCCGCGCGGGCGGAAATCGCCGCTACCGCGAACCTGAACGTCGTTTCAGGTAGGGCGACGTGCGGCCACGGTGATGCCGGCGGCCGACTTCGCTAGCCTGCGCTTTTCCGGCGGCCATTCCCGTGGCCGCGATGGTTGCAACAGCAACCGGGTTCTTCATGCAGAATCGATGGCACTGCGTTCCGCTGCCTTCCCCCATGCCCGACTACCGCTCGAAAACCTCCACCGCCGGCCGCAACATGGCCGGCGCCCGCGCCCTGTGGCGCGCCACCGGCATGACCGACGGCGATTTCCACAAGCCGATCATCGCCGTGGCCAACTCCTTCACCCAGTTCGTGCCGGGGCACGTGCACCTGAAGGACCTGGGCCAGCTCGTGGCGCGCGAGATCGAAGCGGCCGGCGGCGTGGCCAAGGAATTCGACACCATCGCCGTGGACGACGGCATCGCCATGGGCCACGACGGTATGCTGTACTCGCTGCCCAGCCGCGAGATCATCGCCGACTCGGTGGAGTACATGGTCAACGCGCACTGCGCCGACGCGCTGGTGTGCATTTCCAACTGCGACAAGATCACCCCCGGCATGCTGATGGCCGCGCTGCGGCTGAACATCCCGGTGGTGTTCGTCTCCGGCGGGCCGATGGAAGCCGGCAAGACCCGGCTGGCCGAGCACAAGCTCGACCTGATCGACGCCATGGTCGCCGCCGGCAACGAAGCGGTGAGCGACGAGCAGGTGGCCGCCATCGAGCGCAGCGCCTGCCCCACCTGCGGCTCGTGCAGCGGCATGTTCACCGCCAACTCGATGAACTGCCTGACCGAGGCGCTGGGCCTGTCGCTGCCGGGCAACGGTACCGTGGTGGCCACGCACAGCGACCGCGAGGCGCTGTTCAAGCGCGCCGGGCGGCTGGTCGTGGAGCTGTGCCACCGCTGGTACGGCGGCGAGGACCCAAGCGCGCTGCCGCGCGGCATCGCCACGTTCGAGGCGTTCGAGAACGCGATGACCCTGGACATCGCCATGGGCGGCTCGACCAACACCATCCTGCACCTGCTCGCCGCCGCGCAGGAGGCCGAAGTGGCCTTCGACCTGCGCGACATCGACCGCCTGTCGCGGCGCGTGCCGCAGCTGTGCAAGGTCGCGCCGAATACGCAGAAGTACCACATCGAGGACGTGCACCGCGCCGGCGGCATCATGGCCATCCTCGGCGAGCTGGCGCGCGGCGGCCTGCTGCATACCGGCGTGCCGACCGTGCACAGCCGCACCCTGGGCGAGGCCATCGCACGCTGGGACGTGACCCAGGTGCAGGACGAGGCGGTGCACCAGTTCTACAAGGCCGGCCCGGCGGGCATCCCCACCCAGGTGGCCTTCAGCCAGAGCACCCGCTGGCCTTCGCTGGACACCGACCGCGCCGAAGGCTGCATCCGCGACGTCGCCCACGCCTTCTCCAGCGAAGGCGGCCTGGCCGTGCTGTACGGCAACCTCGCCGCCGATGGCTGCGTGGTGAAGACCGCCGGCGTGGACGAATCCATCCACGTGTTCGAGGGCAGCGCCCGCGTCTACGAAAGCCAGGACGCGGCGGTGAAGGGCATCCTCGGCAACGAGGTGCAGGCCGGCGACGTGGTGGTGATCCGCTACGAAGGCCCCAAGGGCGGCCCCGGCATGCAGGAAATGCTCTACCCCACCAGCTACCTGAAATCCAAGGGGCTGGGCAAGGCCTGCGCCCTGCTCACCGACGGCCGCTTCTCCGGCGGCACCTCGGGCCTGAGCATCGGCCACTGCTCGCCCGAAGCCGCTGCCGGCGGCACCATCGGCCTGGTCCGCGACGGCGACCGCATCCGCATCGACATCCCGCAGCGCGGCATCCACCTGCTGGTGGACGACGCCGAACTCGCCCGCCGCCGCGAGGAACAGGCCGCACGCGGCTGGAAGCCCGCACAGCCGCGCCCGCGCAAGGTCAGCACCGCGCTGAAGGCCTACGCGCTGCTGGCGACCAGCGCGGACAAGGGCGCGGTGCGGGACAAGGCGCTGCTGGAAGGTTGAGCGCCCCACCACCATACTCGGGGCAACGCCGCAGATAGGCGGCCGAATAGACGCCAAGCCTCACACATGACATTCGAGAGCCGTAAAGAGCACTGGACTGATGCACGGGTCGACCAATACCTGTTCGGGCAAGGCATCGAACTGAAGCAGTACTACATCAGCCGACCCTCTGGAGCAAATTGCCTTTGCTATATCAGCCCCGATGGACGGGACTTTTTTCTCCCAATTGACAATGACGCTCTAGCTGAGAGAGCCATTCAACGGCTCCTTACTCGGCGTCCGCATTGAGGCTGACTAGTCATGGTTCACAGGTGGGGCCTAAGAATTCATTCAAACCGAACCCGCTTCGCGGGTCGATTTAATTCAGGCGTTAAGCCTCAATGATTGAGCGTATGACACACCAAAATTATGTGATTTCATTTCGCCAAGAGGCAGCCAAGATCGCGGCTGGAATTCTCTCCGGTGAGGTTCCGGTCTTGGAAGGCTGTCATTCTCTCGCCGCTCTCCGCTGGGAGATAGAGGTAGATGAGCGCGATCCAGACTTTCTAGTTTTTGCCATGATTTCGTCAGAGATTGACACGCTACCGATTGGCACTATTCGGAAGCATTGGGCACCAGAAGCATTGGCAAAACTGGGGCCAGAGATGGTGTCGGCAATCGCATGGGCAACACCGCAAGCACTGCCAGCATGCAGGTCTGTCGTGCAGCGGTTTGGGGCCTAACAATTCATTCAAGCCGACGCCGCTTCGCGGCGCCGCTTAAATCAGGCGTTAGACGGGCATGGAGAATTCAGAGCAAGTTCTGGCGTTGCTGGCTGAAGCAAAGGTCATTGCTCAGCGATACTACGCGCTTACCCAAAAGCCTCTCGGCATCACCGGCGAGGTCGCGGAGTACGAGGCGGCGCGCCTTCTTGGGGTCAAACTCACTCCGGCGCGGCAAGCCGGCTATGACGCAACCGAGATTACTGACGGCAAGACTCGGACACTCCAGATCAAGGGGCGCTGCCTACCAAACGGCTGTACTCCGGGCCAACGCCTCGGCTCCATCCGGCCAGACAAGGAGTGGGATGCCGTACTCATGGTTCTGTTGGATTCTTCGTTCAGCGCCACTGAGATCTGGGAGGCTGATCGTGCTGCTGTTCTTGTCGCACTTGCCGCTCCCGGCTCCAAAGCACGCAACGAGCGCGGGGCTCTCGCTGTTGCCAAGTTCAAGTCCATTGGTCGGCTGCGCTGGTCGCTGCCGGCCTAGCAATTCATTCAAGCCGGCGCCGTTTCGCGGCGCGGTTTAGTTCAAGCATTAGGCCCCCAAAGCAATGAACGACCCGATCCTCACTTTCAAGGACCAATCCGCATGGGAGTCCTGGCTTGAGCTGACAGGAAGTGTGTCAACTGGCGCATGGCTTCGCATTGCCAAAAAAGGCGCCGATATAAAAACCGTCTCCTATGCCGAAGCGTTGGAAATCGCCCTTTGTCACGGCTGGATTGATGGTCAAAAGAAGGCGGAGAACGAGCACTATTGGCTTCAACGATTCACGCCCAGGACAGCCAGAAGCATCTGGTCCCAGATCAACAAGGCAAAAGCTGAGGCTCTTGTCTCGGCGGGACGAATGCGTCCTGCCGGAATGCGCGAAATTGATCGAGCCAAGAAAGACGGCCGCTGGGATGCCGCGTACTCATCGGCCAGCAATTCGGTCGTCCCGGATGACTTGCAACAAGCCCTCGATGCCAACAAGAAAGCCAAAGCCTTCTTTTCAACCCTCAACAGCCAGAACCGATACGCCATACTTTTCAGAATTCAGAATGTCAAAAAGGCAGAAACGCGTGCCAAGAAGATCACTCAGTTCATCGAGATGCTGGCTCGCGGCGAAAAGCTCCACCCGTAGCCTCCGCTTCGGGTCAGGGGATCGTATATGCGGTGTTTGCGGCACTTTTTCTCCATTCCGGCCGACGTCGCTTCGCAGCGCGGCTTGATTCAGGTGTCAGGCATGAAAGCAGAACGACTGGCCATTACTGCCCTCGTTGCGGTCGTTGTCGCAGCTTGCACGGACAAGAGCACTCCGGCAGTCAAACGCGCCGCTCAGCTTGGTTCTCACCAATGACGATCGAAAAGAAGACAACTCTCAAGCGCGCCAGGAACCCCATGCCCGCTTCCGTGGAGGCCGCATTGAACGAGCATGGGCTGATGGCGGCATACCGGGCGCGGCCACCGTATCAGCAGAACGACTATCTGGGCTGGATCTCCCGCGCCAAGCGTGAGGCAACCCGGCAGAAGCGGGTTGACCAGATGCTGGCCGAGCTCAGAGGCGGAAGAAAGTACATGAACATGGCGTGGTCCGGCGGCCGGTCATAGACCTGACACTTCATGCGTGGACTTCCACCAGGCAGCGCAGCACACCACACAGTCTGCTCGGCGAATCGCTCGACCACGTGGTGAAAGACAGGAGATATCTACCCTACCGTGGAGCACCGTCGTGGAGCACACGTGCTTCGATAGGTTGCCCCTCCATGCGGCAGGGCCATCCAATCAGGACACCGGCCGCCATCACCCCATTGCCCCGCAACCATGAACGACCACCGCATGCCCATCCTGAGGCTGCTGCTCGTCATCGTTGCCGGCTCATCGTCGGCAGCGTGGCCGCTTGGCGCGCGCCACGTATCCCATCTAGGGCAGCTCAATCTTCCAGCCGGTAAAAGAAGCCTCAATCCCTGCTCACCCATGGCGGGTTTACCTCACTCAAGCGCCATGCCGGCTGGCTTTCATGGCGCGAGGGACTCAATGCGTCGTAGAGTCGCGCCCAATAGTCCGTCGGGCGTTGGAGCGCCTTGGGGAATCATGAAATCCAGATACGTCATCGCGTTCTCCTTGGTTCTCCTGCCCACCCTGCCCTGTGCAGGCAATACGGTTCAAGCCGTTCCGGAACAGTTCCTGGGAAGCTGGGGTACCAGCCTGGCGGACTGCGGGGGCAAGGCGGATGAGGCTTCCCTGCACATCGAGGCAGGTCGTATTTCGTACCTCGGGGGTTCCGGCCCGTTGCGAGCCGTTGTCGTACGCGGGAAGAAGGAGGTGGCCTGGGTCGCCGAGCTCACGGGTGAAGGGCAGACCTGGCTCGATGCATCGGCCTTCGTGCTTTCTGCGGACGGCGACCAGCTTACCCAGAGATCCGGCACGGACGGGGAGCCCTTTATCCGTGTGCGGTGCAGCTCCATACTTGGCTGACGGCCATGTACCCCATCCCTGACGTTTCGCTTGCGCGCCGGGACCCTGCGATTGACCCGCGGGAAGCCGGGTTCCGGCAGCCACGACATGCGACGGGAAATCTGCGGATGCATTTGCAGGGATCAGGGACAGGCTCCTACCAGACCCTGACGATTCACCGCAAGCCAAGGCCGCTTCGCGGCACGGCTTCAACTCCGGCATCAAACGTCAATCGAGGACGCCATGAACATCTGGATTACGCTGCTGGCAGCCGTTTCGAGTTTTGTTGTTGGCGGGCTCTGGTACTCGCCCATGCTGTTCGGCAAGGCGTGGAACGCAGAGAACGGCGGCCCGCCGACGACAGGGCATCCGGCGAAGGTGTTTGGCGTCAGCTTTGCCTTCTCGCTTCTGGCCGCTGCCTGCTTCGCGGTTCTCGTTGGGCCCTCTCCCACGCTGGAGTCCTCGTTCAGGCTTGGCGCCTTGGTGGGCGCCGGCCTGGTTGCGGCCAGCTTTGGCATCAACTATCAGTTCGCGCAGAGAACCTTCAAGCTCTGGCTCATCGACGGCGGGTACCACGTCGCGCAGTTCCTGCTGTTTGGCGTGGTGTTCGGCCTGTTGGGGTGATGCCAGCCAAGTCATCCAGGCCGGTGCCGGCTGGCGGCTCCACCTGGTCCAGGCACCGGACCGCACCGGGCGCCGCCTCTGCCCCATCCTTTCGGGTCACCGATGCTTCATCACATCTCACTGGGTGCGTGCGATATCGAACGCGCGGCAACCTTCTACGATGCGGCTCTTCGACCGCTGGGTTATGTCCGGGTCTGGACAGACCTGCGGCCTGGTGAGCAGGAGCAGGCCGTCGGCTACGGGCCGCCAGGCGCGGGCGACAGGCTCGCGATCAAGCAGGTGTCGTCTCCGCCGCCCTGGATCCCGGGGTTTCATGTGGCGTTCTCCGCGCCAAGCAGGGCATCGGTCGATGCCTTTCATGCCGCGGCACTGGCCGCTGGCGGGGTGGACAACGGACGGCCGGGCTTACGGCCGGACTACGGCGAACACTACTATGCGGCTTTCGTCATGGACCCGGAAGGCCACCGGCTGGAGGCTGTGTGCAGGACGTCCGAGTAGTGGGCTCGCGCAGTTCAGCGGCCCATCCGACAGGTGGATTTCGCGTGACCGGGCAGCCGTGCTGGATTCAGCACGGCGGGCTTTTCATCACGCTCATGGTGCTCTCCGCGCCCTTGTACGCGATGACGCCGTGTCCGAGCGAGTACGGGCCGAAAAGTCCGTTGATCAACCTCCTTGGCTGGCTGGTTGTGGCGCTGGGAGTCATGGCCGGTGGATTGTTCGCCGCCTGCCTGCTGCGCCGCTCCCGCCGGATGCAACTGCTTCCACGCCTTGCGGTGGCGCTTCTCGGCCTCGTTGGCATGGCCATCCTCTGGGCCGGCGGCCTGGCCCTGGCGACGGCGTTCTTCTTCCTTCGCTGCTAGCGGTTCGTTCGGGCCGACGCCGCTTCGTGGCTGTGATCCAGGCGCCAGGCCGGAGAGAAAGCCTGCCTGCAGACCGTCGGTAGTACGATGCCGGCAGCAGCGCCTTCATTCCTTTCTGCAGTCGTCCGGACTTCTGGATCGACGCGTGCTCCCGATCGACGCGCCGGCCGCCGTTGTCCCAACCGCCCCGCACCCCTGGAGGACCATCGCATGCCCATCCTGAGACTGCTGCTCGCCATCGTTGCCGGGCTCATCGCCGGCAGCGCGGTCAACATGGCCTTGGTGATGGCGGGCGGGCATATCGTCGCGCCTCCGGCCGGGGCGGACATGACCACGGCCGAAGGCATACGCGCCGCCCTGCCCCAGCTCGCGCCGCGCCACTTCCTGTTTCCGTTCCTTGCGCATGCGCTCGGGACGCTGGCCGGCACCTTCGTCGCAGCGAAGCTCGCCAGCCGCTACAAGCCGGTGGGCGCGCTGGTGGTGGGCGTGTTCTTCCTGGCCGGCGGCATTCTCGCAGCGCGGATGATCCCGGCGCCGGCCTGGTTCGTCGCCACGGACCTGGTCTGCGCCTATCTGCCGTTCGCATGGCTCGGCTACCTGCTGGCGCGGCCGCGGCGCTGAACGCGGCCCGCGCAGGCCGGCACGGTCGGGTCTTCGCTACGCCTGCCGGTACGGCTTGCTAGTCTTGCGGCTCCCCGCCGCCGCGCCGGCGATGCAACCCGATGCCAGCTGCACGGAGCGACCATGGCCATTCAAAGCAACGCGGACAAAGCCACCCGTTTCCTGGCCATGTGCACGGCCGGCCAGGTCAGGCAGGCCTACGACACCTACGTCTCGGACGATTTCCGCCACCACAACGCGTATTTCCCCGAGGACCGGGAATCGCTGCTGCGGGGAATGGAGGAAAGCGCGAGGGTCGAGCCCGACAAGTCGTTCACCGCCAGGCAGGTCATCGAATCCGGCGACCGGGTGGCGGTGCTTTCCCATGTGCGCCGCGGCAACGTGGGCATCGACATCGCCGTCGTCCATATCCTGCGCTTCGAGAACGGCAGGATCGTGGAGATGTGGGACATCGGCCAGCAGATTCCCGCGGATTCGCCGAACCGGCTCGGCATGTTCTAGCCGCCGGGACCACGGGCCGTACTCCCTGCACCGTTCGAAGAACGGTCGTAACGGGCAGGCTTCCCCCCTGCGCAATCGCCAGCGCTCACGCGTCCCTCCAGCAGACAGGGGCACGGCGTTCGACGGCACACGCCACCGGCAGACTCCCGGCTTTCCGGAGTCCGGCACCGCGTTGAGAGGGCCACGGCCAGGTGATACCGTGCCAGACGGACAACGCCAGCAAGCAAGCGGCGACATGTCTACGTGCGGTGTCGTGCACCGGAACAGGGAAACCGGCGGCGTGAACAACCGCCGTGCGTGATGTGGATTTTCCCTCGCCGGGCACCGGCGTCATCGCCTTTTTGCCTTCGAATCCCCCAGGCGCAACCAGCAACCATGCACGTCATTTTTCTACATGGAAGCCCGGCTTCCGGAAAGCACACCGTCGGCGTCAAGCTCAGCGGGCTGACTGGAATCCCGTTGTTCCACAATCACCTTGCCGTCGACACCGCCAGGAGTCTTTTCGCTTTCGGCACACCGGCGTTTGGCAGGATGCGGGCGACCATCTGGCGGACCGCCTTCACCGAGGCGGCACAGGCAGAGCAGAGCTTCATCTTCACGTTCAACCCGGAGTCGACGGTTGATCCCCGGCTCATCGCCGAGCTTCGCGCAATCATTGAGAGCGCCGGCGGGAGAATCCACTACATACATCTGGTCTGTTCGCGTGAGTCGTTGCTGGAACGCATGGGCAACGCTGCACGCGCGGAGTTCGGCAAGCTCACGGATCCGGCGCTCTTCCAGGCGATCGAGGCACAGGGGGGCTTTGATTTTCCTGACCTGCCCGAAGCGCTGCTTGTGGTGGACACGGACCTGCATGATCCGGACGCGGCTGCGGCCCTCATCGCCACGGCCGTTGAAGCCGCGCAGAACGACAACCTGCAGGTTGTTCATGCGGATGCCGGGCGCGGTACGGCTTGACGCAGGCGCCGGGCCCAGGGAGCGGCACACAATGACTTGCCTGCTCGCTGCCCTCACGGCTGCCATCGCCCTCATTGCCATTTCCAGGTTCCCGCAGGAACCGCAGGACCTGCCTGCCATCGCGGGCGCCAACCACGTTGGAGGATCGCCATGCGCGCTGCAGTGAAGGCTGTCTGTATCGGTGGTTTCGTCGGCGGCACCCTGGACCTGGCGTTCGCGATCGGCTTTGCCGCCTTGAACGGGCTTGCGCCTGCCACGCTGCTCCAGGTCATCGCCAGCGGCTGGTTCGGAAAAGCGTCCTTCGACATGGGTGCGGTGAGCGCGGCCATCGGGCTCGTTTCCCACTTCGCGCTTTCGCTGGGGTGGGCGGCGTTGTTCGTCGCGTTGGCGCCGCGGTTGCGCGTGGCGGCGCGCCCGTGGCTGAGCGGGCCGATCTTCGGCGCCGTGGTTTTCCTTGGCATGCGCCTGGTGGTGCTGCCGCTGTCCGCGTTCCCCAGGCCGGTCAACTTCGACATGCCGGCCGCGCTGTACGACCTGCTGTCGCACATGTTCCTGTTCGGGTGGCCGATCGCCCTGGCCGCGCGCTCGTTCCTGTCGGGGCGGCGGCCCTGACGGCATTCCGGGTCATGCCCGCACCAACTCCCGCTGCAGGAAAGACCACGATGGATTCCACCAGACGACACGACCTCATCGCCCGCTATGTCGCCGCCTACAACGCCTTCGACGTGGAGGGCATGCTGGCGACGCTTTCGGCGGACGTGGCGTTCCGCAATTTCTCCTCCGGGCAGCTCACCGCGCAGTCCGACGGCAAGGAGGCGTTCCGGCGCCTGGCCGAGCAGGGCAAGTCGCTTTTTTCCGAACGCGAACAGACCGTGGTTTCCCTGCGCGAGGAAGGGGAATCGACGATCGTGGACATCGCCTATCGCGGCAGGCTGGCCGTGGACATTCCGGGCGGCCCCGTCGCCGGCACGCTCATCGAACTCACCGGGCAGTCGGAATTTTTCTTCGGCGAGGGCGGCATCACACGCCTGATCGACCGCAGCTGACGGGCCCCTGCCTACACTGCCCAGCCTGTCGCGGCGACGCCTGTTCACCCACGCCGCGGCGCCCGCGTCAGGCAGCGGGCGCCCGCGGATTGGAACATCGCCGCCGGGTCGGCGAAAATGGGGCCTCAGACCGTCGCCACGCCGTCGCCGGCCCCAGCCAAGAGTCCCTGCATGAACATTGAATCCTCCTCCGCCCTTCCGCCGCGCGAAGCGATGGAGTTCGACGTGGTGATCGTGGGCGCCGGCCCGGCCGGGCTGTCCACGGCCATCCGCCTGCGCCAGCTGGCGGTGGAGCAGGGCCAGGAACTGTCGGTGTGCGTGCTGGAGAAGGGCTCCGAGCCGGGCGCGCACATCCTGTCCGGCGCGGTGATGGACCCGCGCGCGTTGGGCGAGCTGTTCCCGGACTGGAAGGAAAAGGGCGCGCCGCTGAAGCAGGCGGTGACCCGCGACGAGTTCCTGTTCCTGGACGCCACCGGCGCCAAGGCCACGCCCAACTGGCTGCTGCCCGAATGCTTCCAGAACCACGGCAACTACATCGTCAGCCTGGGCGAGGTGACGCGCTGGCTGGCGCAGCAGGCCGAGGCGCTGGAAGTGGCGATCTTCCCCGGCTTCGCCGCCGCCGAGGTGCTGTACGACGAAGCCGGCGCGGTGATGGGCGTGGCCACCGGCGACATGGGCATCCACAAGGACGGCACGCCGGGCCCGAACTTCGAGCGCGGCATGGAGCTGCATGCCCGGTACACGATCTTCGCCGAAGGTTCGCGCGGCCACCTCGGCCGCCAGCTGATCAGCAAGTTCAAGCTCGACGAAGGCAGGGACCCGCAGAGCTACGGCATCGGCATCAAGGAGCTGTGGCAGATCGACCCGGCCAGACACGAGCCGGGCCTGGTGGTGCACGCGGCCGGCTGGCCGCTGGACGACGACACCTACGGCGGCGCCTTCCTGTACCACGCCGACGGCGGCAAGGTGTCGATCGGCTATGTGGTGGGCCTGGACTACAAGAATCCCTGGCTGAGCCCGTTCGAGGAGTTCCAGCGCTTCAAGACCCACCCGGCGGTCCGCAAGCACCTGGAAGGCGGCAAACGCATCGCCTATGGCGCGCGTGCGATCACCGCCGGCGGCATCCTGTCGCTGCCCAAGACGGTGTTCCCGGGCGGCGCGCTGGTCGGCTGCGAGGCCGGCTACCTCAACGTCAGCCGCATCAAGGGCAGCCACGCGGCGATCAAGACCGGCATGCTGGCCGCCGAGGCGGCGTTCGAGGCGCTGGTGGCCGGGCGCTCGCGCGATGAGCTCAGCGCGTACCCGCAGGCCTTCGAGAACAGCTGGCTCAGGACCGAGCTGCTGCAGTCCAAGAACTTCAAGCAGTGGTTCAAGAAGGGCCGCACCCTGGCCACGCTGATGACCGGCATCGAGCAGTGGCTGCTGCCCAAGCTGGGCCTGCGCAACGCGCCGTGGACGATCCACCGCACCAAGGCCGACCACGAATGCCTGGAGCCGGCCAGCCAGCACACGAAGATCGAGTACCCGAAGCCGGACAACGTGCTGACCTTCGACCGGCTGAGCTCGGTGTTCCTGTCCTCGACCAACCACGAGGAAGACCAGCCCAGCCACCTGACGCTGAAGGACCCGACGGTGCCGGTGCGCATCAACCTGGCGCAGTACGCCGGCCCGGAGGCGCGCTACTGCCCGGCGGGCGTGTACGAGTTCGTCGGCGAAGGCGCCGACACGCGCCTGCAGATCAACGCGCAGAACTGCGTGCACTGCAAGACCTGCGACATCAAGGACCCGACCCAGAACATCGTCTGGGTGACCCCGCAGGGCGGTGGCGGGCCCAATTACCCGGCGATGTGATGGCGCAACCGCGCGTGCTTGCCGGCAGAGAGAGGGAAAGGGCTTCGCTTTCTGCCGGGAAAACCCGGCAGCGGCGGATGCGCTGCCGTGGAAGCGCCATGTGGCGCTGCATGATGCGGCTCGGAATGGCCGCAGCGCTATGCGCCTGCGGCCAGCGCGATGTGTTCAACCACGCCGCCGACGCCACGCCGCACCAGCGCGAGCTGGAGCGGGCCTTCGCCGTCTGCGCCGGCTGCCATGACACCCGCGCCGACCTGGGCCACCGTTTCGGCCCCAACCTGCATGGCGTGATCGGCCGCCGCGCCGGCAGCGCGCCGGGCTATTCCTATTCCGAGGCGATGAAGAACAGCGGCATCGTCTGGGATGCGCAGACCCTGGATGCCTTCCTCGCCTCGCCGCAGAAGCAGGTCCCCGGCACCCGCATGCCCAACGCGACCTCCGACCCGCAGCGCCGGCGTGCAGTGATCGAGTATCTGTCCGTACAACCGGAGTAGCCGGGCCAGCGCATCCGATGCAGTCACCGGGCGCTCAGCCGCCGATGTGCTCCTGCAGGAATTTCTCCAGCGCGCGATAGAACGCGATGCTGTTGTCGTCGTTGTAGAAGCCGTGGCCCTCGCCCGCAACCGCCATCCAGCCAGGGGGCCTCCCCGCCGCGGCCAGGGCGCTGCGCATGGCGTTCGCCTGCGCGATCGGCGCCCTTTCGTCCCGTTCGCCATGCACCAGCAGCACCGGCGCTTTGATGGCCGCCGCCAGGCTCACCGGCGAGTTCGCCAGCAGCTCCTCGTCGCTGCGGCCGATCACGCGCTCCAGGTAGTTGCGCCCATAGGCGTCGTCCTTGATGTCGCCCTTCCGGTACATCATTTTCAGGTCGTAGACGCCGGCCAGGCCGACCGCGCACCGGATCCGCTGCGGCGCGCGCGCGGCCAGCATCATCGCCGAGTAGGCGCCGAAGCTCCCGCCATACGCACAGACCCGCTCGGGATCGGCCAGTCCCGATGCCACGGCCTGGTCCAGCCCATCCAGCAGATCCTGCTGGATGCGGGTTCCCCATTGCAGGTAGCCCAGGCGTTCGAACGCACGGCCGCGCCCGCCGCTGCCGCGGTAGTTGACCTGCACCACCAGGTAACCGCGGCTGGCCAGGAACTGCGCATCGGTGTCGTAGAACCAGTCGTCGCTGACCCCGTGCGGCCCCCCGTGCGGCAACACCACCGTGGGCAGGCGACGGCCTTCGCTGTTGCGCGGGATCGTCAGCACCGCCTCCAGCTCGAGCCCGTCGCCCGCCCTGAAACGCACCGGGCGGCGCTCGGCCATCAGCGCCGGGTCGATGGCCTCGCGCGTGGACAACACCTTTTCCAGCTTGTTGGTCGAACGCCTCAGCACGTACCAGCCGCCAGGATCGCGGTCTCCAGTCAGGTGGACCAGCACGACCTGGCCGTCCCGGCTGACGTCGACGAAGGTCACGTGCTGCTGCGGCAGCAGTTCCGCCAGGGCCTTGTGCAGCTCGGCCTCGGGCCGCCCAGGGTCGAAGTAGGCCAGCCGCGGGCGGCCGCTCTGTGCGGCGGCCGCGAACGGAACCGACGGGTGGCCTGTCCACTGCGTCAGGCCGACACTGGCGAAGTCATCGCCAGCCAGCACCTCGGAATCGCCGCCGTCCAGATCGCTCAGCACCAACCGCGATGGCCCTTCGTCGCGGCTCAGCCGGGCATATACCCTGGTGTTGTCCGCGGTGAACGCCAGCGGCGTCCAGACGCTTCCGGCCTGCTGCAGCACCATGGGCTGCCAGCGGCGGCCGTCATCCGAGCGGTACAGCAGGTAGTTGTCCGCATCGTTGCGCCCCCAGGCATAGCGCGCAACGCCGTTGCGGTCGACCAGGAATTCCAGCTGCGGCACGTTGATATCGGCAATAAGCTTGAACGTCGGCCGCTGCGTATCGACCAGGTAGAGCATCGACGAGGTGGGATTGCGCTGGAGCTGGCGCATGTAGAAGCGGCCATCGTTGCTCTCGGCCACGCTTTCGATGTAACCGAAGCCGCGGTCCAGGCCGGCTGCCGCGTTCTGCTGCTCGTACCCGTAGATGTAGCGCTGGTTCTTTCCGTCGAAATCGCTGGCGATGATCTCGCCCGTGGGCAGCGGCTTTTCCAGCGACCCGTACTTGCGCCCCTTGGCGACGACCAGGCGCCGGTCGCCCACCCACGCGATCTGGAACGGGCTTTCGTAGCGCGGCAGGCGCAGCACCGCGGTCCGCGTCATGTCGGACAGGCGCAGGATCTGCACGGCGTGGTTGCCTTCCCCGAAGTCGGTCGAAACCGCCAGGTAGTCGCCCGTCGGCGACAGGCGCGGCATCGAGAACGGGCTGGCCTTGGCGAACGCTTCCACCGGTATCGCCTGGGCCACCGCTGCCGGCACCCAGGCCAGGCCAGCGAACATCCCTGTCAACAGCCACAACACCCCACGCAACCCCCTTCCCATGACAACTCCCCAGAAGCCAAGCGGTAGGCGCAGCCTAGGGTATCGGCCTGTTCTCCGGAAGAGCGCCGTTGCGGGCGGCCGGAATCACGGCGCCGGTGCCTGCCCGGCGCCGTAGTGCTTCTGGCAGTGCTCGCAGAAGAACGTGCGGCGCTGCGTCCTGCCCATGTAGACCTTCCTGATCGGGCCGCCGCAGACGGGGCAGGTGCCGCGGGTGTG
Organism: Stenotrophomonas sp. Steno-Z2; assembly: GCF_056393235.1. Classification (NCBI taxonomy): domain Bacteria; kingdom Pseudomonadati; phylum Pseudomonadota; class Gammaproteobacteria; order Lysobacterales; family Lysobacteraceae; genus Stenotrophomonas; species Stenotrophomonas sp. Steno-Z2. The sequence continues at coordinate 18,074 of NZ_JBWJOY010000009.1, forward strand.
CACCAGCCAGTGCTTGCGCAGTTCGTAGATGCGCTTCCAGGCGAGGAAGTCGAAGCTGTACTCGCGCGCCTGCGCGATCAGCTGGCCCAGCTTCCGCGGCGGCAGGTCGCCGACACGGGTCGCGGGGTGGACGCGGATGCGGAACAGCACCTCGTTCTTGATGATGTTGCCCACGCCCGAGAATATCTGCTGGTCCAGCAGGGCGTCGCAGACCAGCATGTCGGGCAGGGCCTTGAGCTTGCGCCGCGCCAGGCGCGGATCCCACTGCTCGCTCATCACGTCGGCGCGCCAGTCGTAGACCTCGTCCAGCGGCTGCTCGATGAACTTCACCGAGCAGGCGTAGAAGTTCAGCTCGCCATTGTCGAAGCGCAGCGACACCCGCGGCGCCGTCGGCTTGCGTTCGTCGATCAGCCAGCTGCCGAACATCATCAGGTGGATGCGCATGCTGAAATCGTCGAACTCGAGCAGGAAATGCTTGCCCCAGCTGCGCACGTCCCGCACCTGGCACCCCTGCATGCGCGCCAGCGCCTGGCGGGAGTTTCCGCTCACCCCGCGCACGACCTGGCCGCGGAACCGCGCGGCGGCTTCGCGCAGCAGGACGAGGGACGGGCCTTCAGGCATGCCGCCTCCGTTCCTGCCAGCCACCTCCCATGCCGGGCGGTGCCTGCGCGATTACCCGGCGACGGCGGACTGAAAGCGGGACGACGAAGTGGAGAAATCTGCGCGGTGACACGGAGCACTCCCGATGCGGAGCCTCAACCGTCCCATCGGCTTCGTCATGCAGTCGTGAACCGGCGTATACGCGGGCGTGAAGCGCGGACGGCGCACCGCGGGTCCATGTCGCCCATCAGTCCGGCCCACGCGCGCCTGCCGCGTGGGCGGCAAACCGACGCCCGGCTCAGCGCTGCTTGACCAGCCTGCGCCGACCGGTGGCCGGCTGCGCTTTCGGGGTGAGCCTGGCCACGCCCGGAATCAGGAAGTCGGCGATGCTGCGGCCATGCCGGGTCTTCGCCGCCAGCCACAGCGGCATCCGGCCGCGACCGGTCCAGGTATTGCGGCGGTTGTCGGGATCGCGGTACTTCGGTTCCACCTTGCCGCGCTTGCGCCTGCCGCGGGCTTTCGGCGCCGGCCGCGCCACGTCGGCCTCCGGCCCGAAGATCTCCTCGAGGGTGTAGCCGGCGCGCTGGGCCTCGGCGGCGAGCATGCGCCTGACCTTTTCCGCCGGCGCGCGTCCGGTGAGCGTCCTGTACCTGTCCTTGGCGGCGCGGATGAGGGTGTCCAACTCGCGGAGATTCAGGGGCGTCAGGTCGATAGGCATCGCATCAGCGTCAGTTCGAACCGCCCGGGTGTCAAGCCATGCTTCCACCGGCGGCATGGAACACCGGACACAGGCCGTTCAATCCGTTGCCGGCGGCGACCACGATGCCAGGCCTTCCGCCATGCCCTTTTCCAGCACCCGCGCGACGATGCGGTCGCAGCGCGCGCCGTCGAAACTGAAGGCGTCGGCCAGCGCCGTATCCACTTCCCGGGCCAGGCTTTCGCGCAGCAGGCTGCGCGCGCGGAAGAAGCGCGTCCTGACGGTCGCCTCCGGTATCCGCAGCGCCTGCGCGGTTTCCTCCACGCTCATTTCCTCGACCGCGCGCAGCACGAACACGACGCGGAATGCTTCCGGCAACTGGTCGATGCGCGCCTCCATCAGCCTGCGCATCTGCCCGCGCATCAGCGATGGCTCCGGGCCGCGCTCGGGCGCGTCGGCGAACAGGGACTGGATGTCGGCGTCGTGGTCGGCCATGGCAGCTTCCAGCGGGATGACCTGCGCGCTCCTGCGCCGCAGGCGCCCCAGGGCTTCATTGATGGCGATGCGCACCAGCCAGGTCGAAAGCCGGCTTTCGGTCCGGTAGCTGCGCAGCGCGCGCCAGGCGTGCAGGTAGGCCTCCTGGACGACATCCTCCGCGTCGGCGTCTTCCCTGACGATGCTGCGCGCGGCACGGAACAGCAGTCGGTTGTGCCGGCGCATCAGGTGCCCGAAGGCGCGGCCGTCGCCGGCGGTGGCGCGCGCGATCAGCTCGGCCTCGGACAGTTCCGGCATGCCCGGGTTCTGCGGCGATCCATGCGTGGCGGACAGGGCGTCGATGGGCTTCTCCGGGAGTACGAGCTCAGGATCGATCCGCCGCCGCGCCGGTTCAAGGCCGTCCGCGGCCGACGCCATGGCCATATACCAATCGTCCGCCAAACCACCCGCCGGTCACCAGCGCGACGAAGCCCGCGGCGTCCAGCAGCAGGGCCGGCGTGTCCGGTGGCAGGAGCTGGCCGTGCTCCAGCCGCAGCAGCAGGCGGGCCGCGAACAGCACGAACGCCAGCAGCATGGCGCCCATGTGCGCGTAGGCGTCGCGCAGGGCCACGCCCTCGGGCACCTGCCGGAGTTCCAGCAGGCCCGCCAGCATTGCCGGCAGCGCCAGGGCGCAACCGGCGACCAGCAGGCCGCCGGACCAGCGCCATGCGGCCTCCCCCAGCCACAGGCCCACGGCATCGGCCGCCACCGCCAGCGACCAGCAGGCCACCGGGAAGTGCACGAGCGCCGGGTGCAGGGGATGGCGCATGGCGTCAGAGCACCTGGCTGAGCAGCACCAGGAAGCCGGCAACGGCGACCCCGGCGTGGATGACCACCACCGCCCTGGGCGGCAGCTTCCGGCGCAGGTGGAACGACGCGAGGAAGAACCCGCCAAGCGCGGCGAGCAGCAATACCGCCAGGCCGGTCACCACCGGCCGGGAAGCGGCGCCGCGGGCCAGCAGCACCACGAGCAGGACGAGTCCGGTGGCGCCCAGCGCCGCATGCAGCAGCGACAGCGCCCAGGGCGCGAACTTGCCGCGCAGGACATGCGCGGCAAGGACCAGGCCGCCAACGGCGGCGACCGCGAAGACGATCAGGGCATAGGCAAGCATGTGGACGGCTCCGGCAGGTGGCATGGACACGGTCTCCAAGGGAGTCCACGAACGATGGCCGTTACTCCCTCCTGCCCTGTCTGATGCGGCCAGCGCGGATTACGTTCCCGGCGCGGCGCCAAGGATTTCCCCGAACCGAACCCGTCGTTGGACCAGGCACCGCGCGTTACTCCACCTGCGCCACAAGTTCCCGGCGGCGCCACCTAATTTATGTACTGGTCAGTTTGATATTCAGGGGCGATTCCGTCGGCTAACGGATAATTCACACCTGTCGACCGGCAGCGTTGCCGCCAGGTCGATCAAACCAAAATAAAAAGGTAATCCGTAATGAAGACTTCCCTGATCGCCCTGGGCCTGCTGGCCGCCCTGCCGTTCGCTGCTTCGGCGACCGATGGCCTGTCCTACAACTACGTGGAAGGTGGTTACGTGAACACCGACGCCAAGGGCGGCGACGCCGATGGCTGGAAGGTGAAGGGTTCGGTGGCCGTGCATCCGAACTTCCATGTCTTCGGCGACTACAGCGCCCAGGAGACCGACACCTTCAAGAACGACGTCGACCAGTGGCGCCTGGGCGTGGGCTACAACTACGGCGTCGCCCCGAACACCGACCTGCTGGCGCGCGTGGCCTACCAGCGCTTCGACCTGCAGCACGCCCCGACCTTCAACGGCTACAGCGCCGAAGTCGGCGTGCGTACCGCCTTCACCCCGATGATCGAAGGCTACGCGCTGGCCGGTTACGAGGACTACAGCAAGAAGGCCGGTTACAACCCGGACGGCGAGTTCTACGGCCGCGTCGGCGCCGCCGCCAAGTTCAACGCCAACTGGGGCGTGAGCGGCGAAGTGAAGCTGGGCAAGGGCGGCGACAAGGAATGGTTCGTCGGCCCGCGCTTCACCTGGTAAGCCGGCAGTACATCGTTTCAAGGCGCGTGCTCTCTCTCCCCCGCGCCTCCGGAGCCCGGTCCTCCCCGACCGGGCTCTTTCTTTTTTGGCCGCTATTTGGTAGCAAGTGCCCCATAGCATGTCGACTTGGGCCGCGACAGGAAGTGCGGCGTTGCAAATACTGTCAGCCCTGCTCGCGGAGCTAGCATGCCTGGAGCACGCAGAAGGGCCGTTTGGGCAATCACAGCGTAGAGCTAGGTGACTTGGACTACCAGTGATGCTGGCGCTATGGGTGCATTCCCGACCTAGCATGGGTGGTGCCCCTGGTCGGAATCGAACCGACGTGTACGCGCTTATCTGGCGCGTGCTCTCACCGGGGTATAAGGCCGGCGCTCTGACCAACATGAGCAACAGGGGCGTGATCGATCAACGCGATCACGCCGGTATTCGATGGTCGAGCGGGCACAGGCAGGTCATGAAGCAAGCATACCGAGGATGGACACGAAGCTGCTAGCCCCGAGTCGATTCCGTTCGGGTGTCCAACAAGCTGGCGGCGGTGTCGAATCACGCAGCCTCCACACTTGAGGCGTAGCACGGCATGAATGAGGTAGCGGCAACCCAATTGTGCCTCCCTCCCGTCCTGCATCGCGCAAGCCAGGCGCTGAGCCACATCGGGTGCCGAGGTGGCCAGGAAATCGAACAGCGTGGCCATTCTGGCAAAGACCACATCGCTGCCATCAAACAGCGAGGCATCGGTGCAACGCTCGTGCAGGGGCTCCTCGCCACGCCTTTGGCCTTGCTGAAGTCGCACCCGGCCAATGTCTTGTCACTCTTCAGGAGCAAAAGCGTGGTGCTCTCGATGGCCTATTTTGCTTCCTCGCCCCACCACCAACTGAGGTAGAGGCCAAGCGTGAAGCTGGGGCGCTACTTTCCCGTAGCGAACCGCATCTGGGCTCAGCGGCCGGGCTCAGGAGCACGGAAGTTTATTGATTTGAGAAGGCTTACGATGTCTATGCAGAGGCATCATAGGCGGCCCGGCGATCAAGCCTAGACTAGCGTGTAGTGCGCCGGCGATAGTCGGCCATCAATGGCGCTAGGCTGCGAAGTACCGCTTTCATGTGCGCCGCCGCCGGCGCACTTTTCCCAATCAGATGCTGCAGCAGCGCAGTGACCTCTTCGGCCGTCTCGCTTACCGCAGGTGGTAAGTCTTCTTCTAATTCAGCATAACGGCATAGTTCGCGCATAGCAGGTGTCAACCGTTTCCGCTCCCCATTCAGAGCCCGGCTGATCTGGGGTTGTGGAACCCCAGTATGCGCTTCAACATCGCTTTGATGATGCCCAAGGCTATCCATGCGCGTACGCAGAGCCGCGGGGAGCACCCGCATGATGGGGTGCACTTTGTGCGTTCTATTAGGCATATAAGCATATTTTATGGTATAATTCTTTCGAATGGAAATCCGCCTCCCCAAGGGGTGATCTACACACCTGTGTCCGTTAGGGGTGTATGACCACGTCCGACTACCGTGACGGTGATGGCCCAGGCGTGTTTCCGGTTTGGCAACCCAATACGGAGGCCCCGCATGCAACGTGCTTGCGTGATGCTCGAATCGATGACGATCAATGTGGAGCTACCTCCCGCTGAGGCGGAGGTCGTTCCTGGCGTGCCGTGGGGAGCGGTCGAAGCATTCCCCACGCCTGCGTATTGGGCCTACCAAGTCATGGCGCGACGGATCGAGGCACGATCCATCCAGTACAAGCTAGGAAAGACGCTGCGCGAAGAAGTGGGCGCTTGCCTGCTGGGCGGTCACGGCATTCCTGCCAGCATCGGCTTGTTGGCCTATCATCATCTCAAGGCCAAGGGAGCATTCGAGGCCGAACCGCCTGAAGAGCAGACACTCTTCCAATGGCTGTCCGAGCCCATGCATCACGCAGGTCGACTGGTGCGCTATCGCTTTGCCAGCCAGAAAGCGCGCTACTTGGCTGCCGCAATGCGCAAGTTGGCGCAGGAGCCGTCACCCCAGCAGTCCGGCCGTGCCCTTCGTGATTGGCTCACCGCTATCCCGGGCATTGGTTACAAGACGGCATCGTGGGTTGCGCGCAACTGGCTAGATGCTGACGATGTGGCCATTCTAGATATTCATATCCTGCGCGCCGGCGTACTAGCGGGCTTCCTGGACCAGGAGCTCACAGTGGAGCGTAACTACCTCGCGCTGGAAGCACAGTTCTTGCAGTTCAGCCAAGGCTTGGGCGTACGCGCCTCCGAATTAGATGCGGTGATCTGGCTGGACATGATGGCCTCGCCGTTGACCGTCGGAGCAACGCTCAATGCCTTGCCCGAGAGTAAGTTCAAGATGAAGCATGCCCCGTCACGGGCGCGCTCCCAGCGCCGCGATACCGACACCCACCAGTTGGCACTGCTCGGATAATCGGCCCACCCAGGGATCCCCGGTGATTCCTAGCAGGCAGTAGTTCAACGCCAGCGCCTGGGCCACGATCCCCAAGGCACCCTGCATAATGCCCGCATCACGCCATACCAAGCTGTCGGCGTTCTCGTATTTGGCCGCCGTCATAGCTGGCTCGGCCACGAAGAGCAGCAACGAACCCGACTGAGCATCCATTACCCGGTCAGCCTCGGCACGCAGGGCATTGAAGATGTCCGCCGAGGGGCCGATCACATCCAGGGCATGTATGTGTGGGTTGTATCGTGCCCATTGTGCGGCGTCGCCAGGCAGTTGCATGACCAGATGCACCGGATGGATAGCGCCTGCCGAAGGCGTTGAGCGCTGCTGCAGGGCAAAGCCCAGCGGGGACTCGGCGGTGCGCTGGCAGTACAGGGTGTGCCAAAGCAGCGTGCTCACATCTTCCAGCCTAAGGGCAGAGAATGTCCGACGACTGCGCCGTTCTGACAACACGCCTGCGCAGGGACTCGAAACATCCGAGACAGGTGGTAGTGCAATCGAGCGCACGACCGGCCAGCACCAAGGAGTGTAGGCGCCGGGTTGCTGACGCGGAACGGGATTACCCAGCCAATTCCACATGCGTGTCGAGCTCATGCCAGACCTGAAAGTACTTGTTACAGCCGCGGCAATTCCCGCATGCAACCTGCGCTTTGTGGCAGCTGTGCGACCAGGACAATACCTCCATTGGCACGCCTGATATACGCACCAGTTCACTGGTACTCATGTCGATTGCAGGTGCTTCCACCACCATGCCTCCTTCCTGCCCCTGCATGAGCTGGCTGATCTGGGCCACGAACTCTGGCGTGCCGTCCCGATGGCTGCCATCAGAGGCCACCGTGCCCACCCACAAGCGCTGGACGCCCAGCGTGATGGCCTTCATGCCCACCAGCGTCAACAGGAACTGGTTGCGATATGGCCACCAGTCGCTGGCGGGGGCATGGACATTCGGCGTCGTGCCAGCCATGTCGCCTGAGCCAAACTCACGTCCGTCGAACCGAAGGACATGGTGCGGAATCTGCATTCGCTGACAGACCGCGGCGGCGGCCGCTACTTCGGCCGGCGCAGCCAACTGACCATAGTCGACCGTGAACGCCAGCGACGGTCGCTTCCACCAAGCCAAGGCAATGGAGTCCATGCCTCCAGAAAGCAGGAGCGCACTGTTCATGCGCTCACGGCCGTCCACACCGTTTGATAGATGGCGCTGACGAAGTCATCGCGCAGGAAACAGTCCGTGCCTTCCATCATCTTCAGGTCCTCCTGCGACTCATTCTCTGCATAGAAGACGACCGGTATACCGCGGGCTCGCGCGTAACCGACCTCAAAGATCGTGCCCGAGTCCAGGCCATCGCCAACGGCCAGGATCACATCACTATTATGGATGCCCTCCACATCCTGTCTGACCACCCGATCAGCCGGCCCATGCCCAACATCATGATAGGGGGAGAAGACATGCAGTCCCATATCACGCAAGGAGTTGCGTGCCTGCTCAATCACCCAGAGTTGGCCTAGGGTGAAGAACGGTCCAGCCAGATAGACCGTGGGTACGTGACCTTTCTTGTACTTTTCGGACACCTGCAAGGGGGGCGGCGCAAAAGCGTCCAGCTCCTCCGGCGACGGGTAGCGACGGTGTTGAGCGTAGAATGCCGTGGCACGCGATGCGCGCTCAGCAGCCACCACCGGCGGACGGCCTTCCTCCATCCATGCGTATGCGAAGTTGGCAGCGAACTGATCGCCGCTGCCAATCTTCCACACGCGCGAGGTTGAATACGCTGGCACCAGATGGTGCTCGTCTTGATGGTATACCAAGGCCCCCTTTGGACCCATCTTCAGCACCACCACCTCAGCACCCTGCTCCTGAGCCACGCGCTTGGCGGTCTCGACCGGCTCCTGTCTCACGCCACCCAGCAGTTGTACGGCCTCATAGAGATTGAGCACCAGCGCCAGATGCTTGGCCTTGGATCCATTCTTTGCGAAAGCCTCCGGACCCATCACGTTCTGCGGATCAAACACCGCGTATTCGGCGTCGACCACCGCCGTGCCTTCCAGCATGCCGAAGCGCAGCACCTTTTCTGCCTTCACGTGCAGATCCGGCTGCTTCTCAGGCCAGCGGATGTTCGGTACCGCCAACCCATGGATGTAGAAGAAGGCCGCCGAATGCGGCAGTTCCGTACTACTCAGGCCAAAGCCTTCCTCTGCCGCGCGTGCTTGCACGATGGGCAGCAGGCCGACATCCAGATAGCCCTTTAACTCGACCTGTCCACCCAGTTTTACGATGGCAGAGGCTGCGCGCCCCGCCGACCCATATACCTCGTCCCATTGCGGGCGCAGGCACACCTCGCGGTAGATTCCACCGACGATCGACAACATCCTGTTTCCTCTTCTATATCCCTAAAGCATTAGCGCACTGGCGAGATGCGCACGCCTACCTGTCCGCCGGACTTGACAGTTACTGTTGCCGTGTACTGGGTTCCCTGACGAATGCACTCCAACAGGCGCGCCATCTTCGGCGAGGTAATGCCGCCGGCAATTTCATTTCCCAGCTTGATCACCACGACCTGAGCAGGGCCTTGCAGGTCCAAGGCAACTGACAAGACATCGTCCACGTTGATACGTGCCACGACGTCTGCCTTGGGCGAGCTGAGCTGGGTATCGAAGGCCAGGCGATCGCAAGACACTTCTTCGGGCGGGAAGCCACCACCGCCATAACCACCACCACCTGATCCGGACATCTAACGCCTCCTTGGTTAGCCTCTGTGGGACATTTGACCGTACCGCCGCATGGACGCCACGCTGCGACGCACCATTTCGGCGACGCAACATGCATCAGGATGAACTTGCGTGCTTCATGTGATGTGCCACTGCCCGAAGGTTGTATCCATCCCCGATCTCGACAGACAACCGACTTGCCGGTGGTATCCGCCGGAACGGTGACGCTTCGATCAACCAAAGCCTGCTCCGCGGCTGTCAAGTCTTGGTACTGGCTGGATGGAGCACGAAGGATCTGATCGTCCCTACCTTCGATCTTGCTCTCCCTGACCTATTCTTCGGTGACTGGACTTATTCATGGAGAGCTACAAACAACTAGGCAGCTGGACAGCAGCTCCAGGCGAATTGGACACTGCCGCCAGTCAGTTGGACACCTGAACATGGCACCGATGCCAACTTTCGGCCATTGGCGAACATCAACGAACGGTCCGCTACCGACCCGAAGCGGACGCTCAGCGGTCACGGAGCGGAGCTAAGGGCGATCCGGTGCCGAAGGCGGGGAGCTTGTTACCAAGCTTCTTTCGCCACCGCACGCCGAACCTGCCTGATGCGTCGACGGTGCTGCGGGTACAGGACTTCAGCGTTCGCTTTTACCGAGGCCGGTGCCACCTTGTCTTAGCGCTGGCGGTCTTTCGGCTGAGTCACCCGGGGCCGGTTCGGGCGATCGAGGTTCGGTTCCCGAAGTTCTAAGGCGAACAATGTTCGCTGATGGAAAATAAATGTTGACTCTCAGCGAACATGCCTGTATGCTCTATCTCGTGGCTGGTTAGGCGAAGGCTCGACGCAGTAAACGTAGGGGCCGGCGGTTCTGGCACCTGTGGAAGTCGAACGACTTCTAACCCCGCTAAGTCCAAAAGTCGGTCGTCATGACGGCCCGGATGAAGCGACATAGGCCGTGTTCGAGAGAAACACGGGGTTGGTGGTAGGAGGGAAAAGCTCAGGGAACGCCCTGACCTTGGAGTCTTAGTTGGCGGTCGAGAGGCGAGATCTTTGGTACGGAATCGTTCCGTATTGAGTCTCGTCGTCCAACTAAGAGGTATTTACCAATGTCAGATGAAAGTAATTGCAGTACCAGCCACACCCCTGAGTCGTCCAGTCAGAAGCGCGGTCGTTCCAAGGTCACCTTGAACTCCGTGCTGATGGTAGTCGTAGCGATTTGGCGTTCTTACAAGCTGATTAGCCGGCTGATTGAGTTCTTCAGGGAGCTCACGGACTAACCTCCTACTCCCGTTTCATCCCAGAGCGGAGAAAGAAAAATGTTTGGTGAAGCGCTACGTCTAGTGCGCTCGTTTCACGATATGAATCAGTCGGAGCTGGCGCTTGAGCTCGGTATTTCGCGGTCATATCTCTCTGAAATCGAATCTAGCAGGAAAGTTCCAAGCTTGGAGCTTCTTCAGAAGTACGCGGCTAGATTCGAAATCCCGCTTTCTGCTCTCGTGTTTTTTTCCGAGCAGGTGGACGAGCCAGGACGTGACAAGAAGGTGCGCGATTTCCTTGGCAATAAGGCTATAGCTCTCCTGCAATGGATCGAGCAAAAGCAGAAGCGTAAGCTTGGAAGGGCAGCGTAACTTCCCCTGCCTATGGCCAACGCACGTCTCTATCCGATACACCAGTCTCCGCTATTTCGCGTAGGTTCTAGGAAGCGTCTAGCGATTCTGTTCGGCATGTCCGCTAGAGACATGGAACTGCTGGCTGACCTTCAGCCTGAAAATTTCAAACACTGGGAGCTCAAACAGAGCGAGCGTGATCGCCTGATTGGGCTCCCAAAAAAGGAAAAGAGGCGGAAGATTCAACAGCCAAAGGTTGCGCTTAACGCCTTCCACAAGAAGCTTGCTCTAATTCTTGGACGCATCGAGAAACCTGATTTTGTCTTCTCAGCAACCAAGCGTCGCTCGTATGTGGAGAATGCGTTGCGGCACCAGAACGACTTCCCCTGTGTGAAGGTCGATATCCGTGACTTCTACCAGAACGTGCGGTTTGGCTCGGTGCGGAAGTTCTTTCGCGAAGATTTGGAGTGCGCAGACGATCTAGCGCACCTTCTTACGATTCTGTGCTGTAACGGTAGGGCGTTGCCGACTGGTAGCCCAATCTCTCCGGTGTTGTCATACTTCGCGTGCCGGAAGATGTTCGACGAGATTGCGGATCTTGCCAAAGAACACGGCTTGATTTTCTCGCTGTACGTCGATGACATGGTCTTTTCTGGTCCGGGGGCAACCTTGGCGTTTGCACAGCTCGTGCGTAGGCGGCTGAGGAACTACGACTTCGTTGGCCACAAGATCGTGCGCTACAGAGCGAGCGCCGTGAAGGTCATTACGGGTGTTGCAGTGTCCAAGGGTCTCGTAGCACTCCCCTTTGGTCGGCAGAAGCGAATCCGACTTGTTGCAAAGAAGTTCGCAAGCGCTACGAACCCTGATAACGCGAGGGTTCTAGGTACTGCGCTAAAGGGGCAGTATCGAGAGGCAGAGCGAATCCAGCCCGGCATGAAGGCCTTGGCACATAGGGTGCAGGCACGAATGGATGCTATGGGAATCGTGCCCATCGCGCCAAAGCGGCGCACCGGACGGCCCTTCAGACATGCGGGAAAGGTCTTTGACGAAATGCGCGCTCGCCGACAGAAGATGCGCGAACTCGCAGCACAGAATCGCCAAGCCCGTAAGGCTAAAGTTGTGGCGCGCACCGAAGGTGCTTCAGCGTCAGAGCCGACATTCCAGGGCAGTTTGGGGTGCATCGCGCCGTAGCATAGGCGCTTGGATCCGCAGCGTCCGAAATTGGCCGAAAGTTGGCATCGGCGCCATGTCAGGTGTCCAACTGGCTGGCAGTAGCGTCCAGTTCGTTTGACGGCGCTGTCCAACTGCCTGGTTGTTTGTAGAGAGCTCCTTGTGCTGAAACTCCACTTTCCCACTGGATCGAATTAACGAGGGCGCTTCAATCAGCGCCCGACGTCGCCACCAGAGATTATAGGGCTAGATTCAGGGACGCGGTCGCGTATGCCGAAGCAGGTGATCAGCGTCCGCTCCATGTTAAAGTTGGCGATCTACGGCTGGATGCAAGTCAACGTGACGCGTAGATCACTCTTGGTAGAGTCCGCAATGCCGCATCAGGAATTTGCGCGGCACGATGGTGAAGCCGCTCCCACATTCCTTGTGCAAACAATGCGTCCGTCGCCTATCAGCGCAGCGGGTCTCGCAGTATTCCATCGCCATAAGCACCCTTTCCATATCTCGTGCTGAAGGGACAGTAATTTGGTCACAGCCATCTGCCTGAGCCCTATAGGCGCCCCAAAGTTGGCGCTCATATGCCCTCACAAGCCAAGGCCACCCTGCTAGCAAATGGGGAGTTTTCGCCACCGATTCTGCGAAGTTGCCCAGTGTCCATGCACTGGTCTCGCCAAATAGCATGTGATCGCCGCGCCAAAGCGCCAGCTTGCTCGCTGCGGTGACGGCCAGAAGCCTATCTGCCCAGGGCATCTGCAGGAATTCTTGGGAAGCAATCATCTGACCAAAGTATCTGCTGACCAAATGCCGGATATCAGCGAGAGTTCGGGCTTCCTGCAGCGGGCGCGCACTCTCAAGGGACAGTTGCAGATCGCTTGGCAATGAATTCAGTATCGCAGTTACCAGCTGATAATCGATCCAAGGCCGTTCGGCCAAGACAGCACTTCGCTTGCTCTTGGGCTGATTCAGAAGTCGGAACAGCGGATAATCAATCCATTGGCGCAGATCGGCAGAAGGTAACGCCGCCGCAGTCTGGATCCAGCCTTTTAGCGTCGGCGCTCTGCTCCCATCACGAAGCTTCCGAATCTTATCGACGACCACGTCCAAGTCCTGGAGGTGGTCTGGCGAGGCCACGACGCGCCTAGCAATCGTCTTTGCGTTCCAACTGCCGGCGGCACAGGCGAGCTCCGCGTATAAGGCACGGGCAGCACAGATCTTCATTTCCCCATTGAGCCAGCTTGCGTCATTCTGCGCAGCGCCGGCTTCCATGCCCGTCCCCACACTCGCCTCAGTTCGCTTTTGTCACGCCTAGTTATGGTACAGGTTTCGCGAAACCTGTCTCCTCCTTGCCCGCGCGCGCAACTATTAACATCAAGCCGTTAGGGAGCGTGACAGTGGAAGAAAGTCGAGATAGCCGAATTGAGAGGGTCGAGCTGGGCCTGCGTGAGCGCTACGGTGCTGAGATCAGTGGTGCCGATCTGCGCCGCCTGCTGGGCTACAAGACCCCAGAGGCCTTCAGGCAAGCTGCGCACCGCGGCAAGCTGCCGGTAACGACTTATCAGCCTACGCACCGCCGGGGGCGATGCGCGTCTGCACGTGCGCTCGCAATCTGGATTGTCTCCCTGGACGAGGCCGGTCGACAGCTGGAGGAGAACTGAAGTGAGCTGACCAATTCGATAAAGAAATCCGGGAGCCAGATGCACAAAGACCTAGGGCCCTTGCCGGGGCTACCTAGGTCTTTGTGGGGTGCAGAATTGAAGAGCCTGCAACCTAATTATGCATCATCGCCCAGCGCTTGCAACTCCCTTTTTGGGAGGGGCCGGCTCTGTACGCCCGGTAGCTGACCCACTCAGCTGTGGCCGCTGCCAAGTATGGCAGCGGACGTGCGAGACGCTATTCGTGCCGGATGCATGCCTCAACACTTCCTACATTCAAAAGAGGCCAGGAACCTCGCCAAAGCCATCAACAGCATGACCGAGGAACGGGCAGAAGCTCTCCTCGCAGCGGCTCGTTGGGGCTCCCAGGGCGAGCAGCAGACCTGCCCGTCGTGCGGGAGCCATCGCCGCCACTATCGGCGCCTGAAGCGTCGCCGCTGGCGGTGCGCAGAATCAGCGTGCCAACATGAGTTCAGCGTGACTAGTGGCAGCCCATTTCATAGCCACAAACTGACCTTTCGAGAGATAGTCACGCTTGTTGTTACTTTCGCATGTGGCGCCAAGGGCGTGTCGCTCCTCGATGCCTCTAGGCGGCTTGGGCTCACCCCTAAGACAGTGCAGGCCAACTTCGGAAAGATTCGCGAGGCTTTGGTCAATACTTTAGACCTGCGGCCAATGACCGGTATCGTCCATGTTGACGGTGGACATTTCGGTGGCAAGCCACGAAAGCCCAACCGCAAGCTACCGATGCCAGCGAACGCATTGGCAGTACGATTCGGCAAGAAGAAGCCCGAGAACGCACAGCGACCTTGGATATCAGCCGGAATGACTCGAAAGAACTGGGAGCGACGCGCATCAAAGCGCGTCGTCATCGCCATCAGCCAAGGTGGGGAGGCTGGGCGAGGATCCAGGCGAACAATTCCGATAGTCTGCCGCCGGGAGAGTGATGAGGAAGTCCTGCCGTTGGTCAAGAGATTCATTCTTCCGGATGCAATCGTCATGACTGACGAAAGTGGTGCTTTTACCCGGTTCTCTGCATTCTTCGAGCATCATACGGTCACCCATTCCAAGGAATTCTCAACCTCGGAAGGCGTGAATGACAACATGTGTGAGACGTTCTTCAGTCGTGTGCGACGAGCCGAGTACGGCACCTATCACGGGTATAGGCCGAAGTATCTGCAGGACTACGCCATTGAGCACGGTTGGCGGGAGGACATGCGTCGAACACCGCAAGCTGAGATCGTTCCCGGCCTCCTTAGAACCTTGCTGAGGGAGGCAAAGTCCACTTGGTGGCGAGGCTATTGGCAGGGTAGACATCGAGCAGGCGAGCTCGATGCAGAGTTCTTTCTGCGGCGTACCCGGACTAACGCTTAAGGCGCCACTGGGCATAGAAGTCAGGCGCATTGGCATCGCCATCACCTGAACCGGCCAACTTCTCGATGGTTCCTTCGCGAAGCAGATTGAACATCCGTCGCCTGACTCGGTCTCGAAGTGCACAGTAAGCGTCGTGCGGGAGTTCCTCGGAATGAACTGCTGCAACGGCAAGGACCAGTTCGGGCGTCCTCATCCATCCGCCGTGGGCACGCAGGGCGGAATAGATCCGCCTGGTCATTACGCCGTAAGGTAGCATCGGGCGCCGAACCTGCGGGAGGACCGGAGCGATTTCGTCCGGATCGATGTGGACCTCATGTAGTCTGATCACATCGGCGAGGCCGGCCAAGTCACGCTTCGCTTTGACGATCTTCCCTTCAATCTGGGCGATCTCTGCGTGTTTTCGGACTAGCTCCTCTTCGAGCCGGGTAAGCGCCCCCTGCATCCTGGAATGCTTAACAATCAACCACTTGAGGGATGGCGGGGTACGTCTGGTCATGTCACCAGCGTACCCACACTCCTCCCTTCTTAATTGAGGCGTTTGCTACCAAATAGCGTTTTTGGCAGCACCGCGCAGACACGGGGCCTGACCCGCGTCCACGGGCGCAAGAAAAAGCCCGGCATCGCCGGGCTTTTTCGTTCTTCTTCGCCGATTCCTACTTGAACAGCGTTTCCGGGTATTCCGGCTTCTGTTCCCGGGCCAGCAGCTGCTTCAGGCCCTCGGAGGGACTGAGTTCGCCATGCAGCACCGATTGCACCGCCTTGGAAATCGGCAGGTCGATGCCATGGCGGTTGGCCTGGCGCATGACCTCGTCGGCGGTCTGCACCGACTCGACCACCTGGCCGATCTCCTTCACCGCCTCCGCCAGGCTCTGCCCGCGCCCCAGCGCCAGGCCCAGCCGGCGGTTGCGCGACAGGTCGCCGGTGCTGGTGAGCACCAGGTCGCCCAGCCCGGCCAGGCCCATCAGGGTCTCGGGCTTGCCGCCGATGGCCGCGGCCAGCCGCAGCATTTCGTTGAGGCCACGGGTGATCAGGCCGGCGCGGGCGTTCAGGCCCAGCTGCATGCCGTCGGCCACGCCGGTGGCCACCGCCAGCACGTTCTTCATCGCCCCGCCCAGCTCGGCCCCGACCATGTCCTCGCCGGTATAGGCGCGGAACGCCGGGCCATGCATGGCATCGGCCACCTGCTGGGTGAACCCGGCATCGTCGCCATGGACGGTGATGGCCGTGGGCAGGCCCAGGGTCACTTCCTTGGCGAAGGACGGGCCGGTGACGACCGCCAGCGGCACGTCCGGGCCCAGCACCTCGCGCGCGACCTCATGCAGGAAGCGGCCGGAGCCGGGCTCGAAGCCCTTGGTCGCCCAGGCCACGCCGGCACCGGCCGGCAGCAGCGGCGCCAGGGTGCGCACGGTTTCGCCGAAGGCGTGCGACGGCACCACCACCAGGATCCAGCGGGCACCGGCGACGGTGCCGGCCAGGTCGGTGCTGGCGCGCAGGGCATCGGGCAGCGGAATCCCCGGCAGGTACCGGGGATTCTCGTGACGGCGGTCGATCGCCTCGACCACGTTCGCATCGCGCCCCCACAGCACGGTCGGGTGACCGTGCCGGGCCAGCAGGCTGGCCAGCGCGGTGCCCCAGGAGCCCGCGCCGAGGACGGCGATCTTTTCCGCGTCGTTGGTACTCATCCGCAGGGATGGACGCCGGTCAGGCGTTGCCGGCCGGCTCGGAGTCGGCCAGCGAGGCGCCATCGGCCTGCTGCTGGCGCTGGCGCAGGGTTTCGGCGTACAGGCCTTCGAAGTTGATCGGCTGCAGGTAGAACGGCGGGAAGCCGCCGGCCTGGATCAGGTCCGACACCATCGAGCGCACGTACGGGAACAGGATGTTCGGGCACTGGGTGCCGAGCAGCACGTCGATCGCCTGCGGCTCCAGGCCGATCAGGCCGAACACGCCGGCCTGCTCCACTTCGGCCACGTAGGCGGTCTTGTCGCCGGCCTTGCAGGTCAGGGTCACGCCCAGCACCACTTCGAAGGCGTTCTCGGACAGGCGCTGCACCTTCTGGTTCAGGTTCAGCTGCAGGTCCGGCTGGACGTTCTCGTTGAAGATGGTCGGCGAGTTCGGGGATTCGAAGGAAACGTCCTTGACGTAGATCTTTTCGACGGTGAACGCCGGGCCGTTGTTGGCTTCGGCCGGGACGGCGTTGTTGTTCTCTTCGGACATTTCTCTAGGACTCCAGAACGGTTCGTGCGTTGAATGGGATTGTTACCCCACCTGCGATGGGGGCGGCGCCAGCCCCACACAAGGGCTTAACGCCAAATGAAGATCAGCCGCGGCCCTTGACCAGCGGCAGATCCGCGGCCTGCCAGGCCGGCAGGCCGCCGTCGAGCACGAACACCTGCTCGAAGCCGGCCTTCTTCAGCGCCTTGGCGGCGTTGGACGAGGCATTGCCGGTGCGGCACACCAGCACCACCGGGGACTGCCTGGCCGCGGCCAGCAGCTTGTGCGTCGGGGTCAGCTGGGCCGGCTGCACGTTGCGGCTGCCGGTGATGTGGCCCTTCTCGAAGTCGCTGCCCGCCGACAGGTCGATCACCACGGCGTTGCCGGCATTGATCAGGCGGGTCAGTTCGGCCGGCTTGATCGATTTGTAGCCGCGGAACAGCCGTGCGATCTCGGTGACGATGATGGCGATGGTCAGGCCGGCGAAGGCCAGCGACAGCATCGGGTTTCGGCCAGCGAAGGCCAGCAGCTCTTCGTAATTCACTCGGTTCACGGTCAGACAAGCGGGCGGCGATTGTCGCACAAGCCGGCCGCGGGACGGCCAGCCCCGCCTACCGGCCCTGCCACAGGTCCGGCAGCCCCTGCGCCTGCCACCAGCGCTTGGCTTCCGGGTCCCAGCGCCAGCGTTCGGTCACCATCACGTTGCGTTCGGCCAGGGTGTTGCGGTTGATCACGCCCATTTCGACCCGGCGCTCGATGGCGCCATCCTCGGCGACGCCGGTGGAGCGTTCGCGGTAGTTGGATACCTGCACCTGCCGGTAGCGCTCGCGCTGCAGGTCGGTCAGCGGATGGGCGCGCCAGTACGCCGGGTCGATGAACCTCTCGGCGGCCTCGAAGTCGCTCCAGCGCACCGCCGCCACGTAGGCGTCCTGGGTCTGGGTGAGCTTGTTGCGCTGGCTGCGGCTGGGGCCGGCGGCCTGCGCGGTCATGGCCACGCCGAGCAGCACGGCGATGGCGGACTGGATGAGTCGTCGTTGCATGGTCTCTCCCCGGAACCGCGCCATCCTACCCCCTGGCCAGGGCCACGAAGCGCCCTTCCAGTTCCGCGGCGCCGCCCTCGATCTGCGCGCGCACGGTGACGCGCGCCCGGCCACGCTTGTCGAACAGCGACAGGAAGGCGTCCCAGTCCTCGTCCGGGGCGGCGCGCGCGGTGGCGTCGAGGTCACCGTAGACCGGCGCCCGGTAGCGGATGCTGCTGTCGGCCACGTAGACCTCGGCGTCATGCCCGGCCAGTGACAGGCGCAGGCTCACCAGCGCCCAGCCGGCCAGGGTCATCACCGAGGCGAGGCTGCCGCCGAAGGCGTTGCCCTTGTCGTTGACGTTGGCGGCCAGCGGCGCCTGCAGGCGCAGCGTGCCGTCGGCGTAGCCGGCGATGCGGATGCCCATCGCCGCCACCGGCGGCATCGCATCGAGGGTGGCCTGCAGCCGGTGCAGCAGGGCGTCGCGGTCGGGGGTGTCGTGCATGGGGCGTGCGGGAACGGGAAACGGAAAGCGCCCGCATAATGCATGGAATGAACCGCCGCGCCTACGTGCCGGCCGACACGGCCTGGCATCTGATTTCCCTGCGTCCTTCCGGGCAGCACGACGGGCTGCGCCGCGCCGCCGCCCGCTTCGGCGCGCGCACGGTGGCGGTGTCGCCGTGGCGGCTGCAGGCCCGCGACGACGACGCGACCCGCGAGCAGCTGCGGCAGGCCCAGGCCTGCGACCGGCTGGTCTTCACCAGCCCAGCAGCCGCCACCGCCGCCGCCCGGCTGATGCCGCTCGGGCAGTTGCCGGCCGGCAGTCTCGTCGCCGTCGGCCAGGGCACGGCGCGCACGCTGATGCGGCATGGCGCGGCCGCCGTGCAGGCGCCCACCCGCATGGACAGCGAAGGCCTGCTGGCGCTGCCGGCCATGGCCGACCTGGACGGCAAGCGGGTGGCGCTGATCACCGCGCCCGGCGGCCGCGGCATGATCGCCGCCCAGGTGCAGGCGCGCGGCGCGCGGCTGCTGCGCGTGGACGTCTACGAACGCGTGCCGCTGCAGGTTCCGGCCACGCTGTGGGCGCGCCTGCAGGCGCTGGATACCCCCACCGTGCTGGCGGCAAGCAGTGGCGAAGCGCTCGAACGCGTGCTGGCGCAGCTGCCGCCTGCCCTGCGCCGACGCTGGCAGGAGCAGCCGCTGGTGGCCGCCAGTGAGCGGCTGGCGGCGCTGGCCACGACGCTCGGCTTCGCCCATGTGCACGTGGCCGCAGGCCCCATGCCGGGCCAGCTCGCCGTTGCCGCGCACGACGCGCTGTTTTCCTGAACCGCCGGGCGGCTTGCGGCCGCGCGGCGTCGCGGGCGATGCTTGAAGCGCACCGCCGCCGCCCGCTGGGCGGCCTGCCAAGGATGCCGCACCCCCATGAACGACGATTCCTCCCCCTCCACGCACCGCCGCATGGCGCGCTGGATCATCGCCCTCCTGCTGCTTGCCGCGCTGGCCGCGGCCGCCGGGTTCGGCTGGCGGAGCTGGCAGGCGCAGCAGCGCCTGGCCGAGCGCAGCCGCGCCGTCGCCGATCAGCAGCTGGCGGCGCTGCAGCAGACGGTGGAAGCGCTGCGCCGCGACCAGCGCGCCAACGCCCGCGGCCTGCAGGATGTGGCCGCCACCCACCGCGTCCTGCGCGACGAAGTACTGGGCCTGGGCCAGCGCAACGCGCTGCTGGAGCAGAACGTCGCGCGCCTGGCCGACCATTCGCGCCAGGGCGCACAGGCGGTACGCCGCGAAGAGGCCGAACTGCTGCTCAGCCAGGCGCAGCAGCGCCTGGCCTATGCCGGCGACCTGGACGGCGCCCGCCACCTGTATGCGCTGGCCGCCGGCGTGCTGGAAAGCATGGACAGCCCCGGCTACCTGAACCTGCGGCAGGCGCTGTTGCAGGAGCGCACCGCGATCGACGCGCTCGGCCCGGGCGTGCGCGCCCGCACCGCCGCCCGGCTCACGCAATGGGCGGCAGCGCTGGACTCGCTGCCGCAACAGAGTGGTGACGCGGCCGCGGGCGACGCGCGGCCCACGTGGTGGCAGCAGATGCTCTCGCCGCTGGTGCAGATCCGCCCGGCCGACCCGCAGGTGCTGGTGGCGCGTTCCGAACGCATCGCCGCCGGCGATGCGCTGCAGATCGAACTGAGCCTGGCCCGCGCCGCGCTGGAGCGCGGCGATACCGACGGCTGGCGGCAGGCGCTGCAGCGCGTGGACGGCTGGCTGCTGCGGCTGTGGCCGGATTCGCCGCAGCGGCGCAGTCAGCGCCACACGCTGGCCGAGCTGCGCAGGGTCGACCTTCGCATCGCGCTGCCGGAGCTGGGCAGTACCCTGCAGCAACTGCGCGGCATGCGCGACGGCAAGGTGGCGCCATGAAGGCATTCCGTTCGCTGGTGATCGTCCTGCTGGTGGCCGCCATCGGCATCCTCGGCGCGCAGTGGCTGGGCCAGGAGTCGGTACGCGGCATCGGCGAGGTGATCGTGCGCGCCGGCGGCAACGACTACATCGCCACCCTGCCGCAGGCGCTGCTGGCCCTGCTGATCGCCGGCCTGCTGCTGTGGCTGCTGTGGACCCTGCTCAGCGCGCCGTTCCGCAGCTGGGCGCGCTACCGGCGCCGCCAGGGCCGCGCGCGGCTGATCGATGGCCTGCAGGCCCTGGACGGCGGGCAGTGGCAGCGCGCGGAAAAGCTGCTGGTCAGCGCCGCCGGCGAAAAGGAAGTGCGCCCGATCGCGCTGGTCGCGGCGATGCGCGCGGCCGAAGCGCGCGGCGACGCCGCCAGCGCCGGCCAGCACCTGCAGCAGCTGGGCGCGCTGGACGCCACCCTGCACGCGCTGCACAGCGCCGAACGCTGGCTGCAGCTGGACAGGCCGCAGCAGGCCATCGACGCGCTGGACCTGCCGGCCATCCAGCCGCTGCCGCCGCGCGGGCTGTGGCTGCGCACCGACGCGCTGGCCCGCGCCGGCCGCGCCGAGGAGGCCTATGGCCATCTGGGCGCGCTGCGCCAGCAGCAGGCGCTGCCGGCCGACACCCTGGCCGCGCTGGAAACCCGGCTCGCCCTGCAGATGCTCGACGAAGCCGCCGACGTCAACACCCTGGCCGCACGCTGGGAAGTCCTGCCCAGGGCGCTGCGCGGCACGCCGGCGGCGGTGGCGCGCTATGCCCGCCGTGCGGTGGCGCTGAACTGGAACGACGTCGCCCTGCACAGCATCGAGCAGGCGCTGGACGGCCAGTGGGACGAAGACCTGATCGCGCTCTACGGCGAACTGCCGGTGGACAAGCTCGATTCGCGCCGCGCCAGCGCCCAGCACTGGCTGCAGTCGCATGCGTCCAGCCCGGCGCTGCTGCTGACCCTGGGGCGCCTGGCGCGCGGCCAGGGCCAATGGACGCAGGCCGAGGAATTCCTGCATCGCGCCGTCGCCCAGGGCGCCGGCGCCGAAGCGTGGGAAGAACTGGGCGAAGGCTTCGCCGCCGCGGGCGAGGACGCGCTGGCGCGGCAATGCCTGCTCAACGCCCTGCACCACCGCCGTGGCGAGGCCACGCAGCCGCTGCAGCGTCGCGACCTGCGCCAGCGCATCCAGGACCAGGCCGTGGCCGAGGAGCGCGACGCGCACGGGTTTCCGCGCCTGCCGGGTTGAGCCGTCAAGATTGGAGCTCGCCACGCGGACTCTCCATGGCGGCCCCACCTAAGTTCCTCCGTCCGGGTGGATGATTCATCCACCACGGCAGGGATGATCCGACCTGGAGCAGGACCTACTTCCTGAGCTTCTCGGCCAGCCCGGCGACCGGCGTATAGATGAATGCCCTGCCGACCCGCTGGCATTGCATCAGCTTCAGTTCCGCCAAGGCTGCAAGGTCGGTCCTCGCGGTCTGGTAGGTAACGCCATGCACCTGCATGTGCCGGTCGATCCGGTACACCTTGTCTGGATGCCGCACCGCATCGATCAGCAGTTCGCGCTGCCGGTGATTCAACCTCGCGCCCAATCGCGATGCCGGCTTCAGCAGGGTTTCGGCAAGGTTGCGCTCCTGCACCTTCCTGGCGAGGTAACCATGCAGCCCTTCGATTGCCTGGAC
The DNA here is from genome assembly GCF_056393235.1 of Stenotrophomonas sp. Steno-Z2. Taxonomy (NCBI): domain Bacteria; kingdom Pseudomonadati; phylum Pseudomonadota; class Gammaproteobacteria; order Lysobacterales; family Lysobacteraceae; genus Stenotrophomonas; species Stenotrophomonas sp. Steno-Z2. The sequence goes on from NZ_JBWJOY010000009.1 coordinate 40,198, forward strand.
AATGACGTCCAGGTGATGGTCGACGAAGTACCCCAGGTCCGACTCATCCGTTTCGGTACGCAGGTAGGAGCGCAGGTATCGCGCCTTGGCCTGCTTGAGGACGCTGGAAATCGACAGGAACTCGCTCAGCCAATAGCCAGAACGGAGCATCGACCAGTAGAACAACGCGCGTGCGGTCCGGCCATTGCCGTCACAGAAGGGGTGGTCGTAGCCGATCTGGAAGTGGAGGGTGATCGCGCGTACCACCGGGTGCAGGAAGCCTTCTTCATTCACGCCATTGGCGAAATCGCATAACGCCTGCACGCGCTGCGGCAACTCGTGAGCGGGAGGTGGCACATGCAGGACACGCCCCTCTTCGTCCTCCACTACCACGTTGTCGGCCTGTGTACGCAGCCTGCCACTCTGGCCCGCATCATCCAACGTTCCATCGGTCACCAGACGATGGATCTCGAATACCGCATCCGGCGTCAGCGGCTGGTCCTTCCAGCGCCTCAGCTCCTGCATGGCGAGGAAGTTGTTGAAGATCATCCGCTCGCTGCGGTCTTTGGGAACGCGTCCACTACGCAGCATTTCCTTGGCCACGGCACGCGTGGTTCCTGCGCCTTCCAGCTGCGAAGACGTCATGGCTTCTTCGATCTGCGAGCGCAGCACGAATTTCTGCCGGGCACGCTCGTCCTCGATCTGGTCCAGCCCCCGCAATGAGCCTGACGCCTGCTGGGTGATGGCATGCAGCCTGCTCGCCATCGAGTCGGTAATGGCGAGACGAAACCACCTCCCGTCTCGATCCCGCAGCGGCAGGTCACGCGCTGCCGCGCTTCTGGCCAGCTTGATGCCCAGCCACCATTGCTCGACCGTCAGCCCCGGGGGTGGAGTCAGGTGACGCAGATGATCCCAATGTTCATAGACGCCGCGGACTTCCGGCCCGATGCGTCGATGCAGCAGATCGCCCAGCCTTTGAGAGTGGGCCTGCAACAGGCGCACGAATGGCGGCGGCTGGACGGGGATCTTCATGACACCCGGCAATTTACTACTAATTTCTCTCAAATTAGTAGTAAATCATTATTTACCACCTAACTTGTTGTTTTATAAAACTCAGCGCTCGATGATCGCCACCACGCCCATGCCGCCGGCGGTGCAGATCGACACCAGCGCGCGGCCGCCGCCGCGTTCGGCCAGTTCCTTGGACACGGTGGCGACGATGCGCGCGCCGGTGGCGGCGAACGGGTGGCCGGTGGCCAGCGACGAGCCCAGCGGGTTGATCTTCTCCGGGTCGATGCGGCCCAGCGGCGCGTCCAGGCCCAGGCGGTTGCGGCAGTAATCCTCGCTCTCCCAGGCGCGCAGCGTGCACAGCACCTGCGCGGCGAAGGCTTCGTGGATTTCGTAGATGTCGAAATCCTGCAGGGTCAGGCCGTTGCGCCGGAGCATTTCCGGCACGGCGATGGTCGGCGCCATCAGCAGGCCTTCGCCGTGCACGAAATCCACCGCCGCCACCTGCGCGTCGCGCAGGTAGGCCAGCGGCTCATGGCCATGGGCGCGCGCCCATTCCTCGCTGGCCAGCAGCACCGCGGCGGCGCCGTCGGTCAGCGGGGTGGAGTTGGCGGCGGTGAGGGTGCCGCGGCCGGAGGTCTTGTCGAATGCCGGCTTCAGCGTGGCCAGCTTCTCCAGCGAGGTATCCGGACGCAGGATGTTGTCGCGCTCCACGCCGCGGAACGGCGCGATCAGGTCGCCGAAGAAGCCGCGCTCGTAGGCGGCGGCCAGCTTGCGGTGCGAGGACACCGCCCATTCGTCCTGCGAATCGCGCGAGATGTTCCACTCCTTGGCCATGTCCTCGCAGTGGTCGCCCATGCTCTTGCCGGTACGCGGCTCGGCCACGCCGGGAAACTCGGGCTTGAGCTCGGACAGGCGGAAGCCGGACAGCAGCGCCTTGACCTTGTCGCCGGTGGTCTTGGCGCGGTTGGTGGCCAGCAGGCGCCCGCGCAGCTTCTTGCCGTAGACGATCGGCACATCGGACGTGGTGTCCGAACCGCCGCCGATGCCCGACTCGATCTGGCCCAGGGCGATCTTGTTGGCCACGGTGATGATGCTGTCCAGCGAGGTGCCGCAGGCGCGCTGCAGGGTGATGCCCGGGGTCAGCGGCGACAGCCCGGAGGACAGCGCGGCCTCGCGGCCGAGGTTCCAGTCGCTGGGGTGCTTGATCACCGCGCCCATCGCCACTTCGCCCAGCTGCTGCCCGTGCAGGCCGAAGCGTTCGACCAGCGCGCCGAGGGTGCGCACCGACATGCCGAGGTTGCCGACGTCCGCATAGGCGGTGTTCTGGCGGCAGAACGGAATGCGGACACCACCGAGAATGGCGACGGGACGGGCGCTGGACATGCGGTTACCTGGGGCTGGTGGGAGAAGGCGACGCGGACCTGCCTGTGGCAGCAGGCATAATGGACATTGAGTGTAGCTTCGAGCCTGTGACGGGCCAACCGCGAACCATGAGCAATTCCAACCCCGACATGAACGCACTGGGCGTGATGGCACTGGAGCTGGCCGGCGGCCAGCAGCCGCGGCTCGCCGCGCTGCCTTCCGCGCAGGCCGGCGAACTGGCCGCGCTGGTGGGCCGCGACCTGCAGAAGCTGGTGCCGCAGGCCAGCGGGCTGGACCTGGTGCTGGCCGCGGCGCATTTCGACCCGGCCGAAGTGCTGCGCCCGGGCTGGCCCGTCCACCGGCGCCTGGAGGAACTGCAGATGCGCGCGCCGGGCCGCAACCAGGGGCCACGCCTGCTCGCCTTCGGCGCCGATGCCTCCGGCGACGTGCCGCTGCCCCTGCAGGCCGACCCCATGCTCACCGGCGGTGGCCTGCGCGTGCTGCCGTTCGTGCTGGCCGGCGGCGATGCCGCCCTGCTGGCCGAAACCCGCGATGCGCTGGAAGAGGTGCTGCTGGCCAACGGCATGGCCCAGGCCGACACCGCCCTGCTGGCGCAGAACGCCTTCGGCGCGCAGATCGAGCACGCGCGCTATTTCACCGTCAACGACCTGGCCGCGATGATGGCCATGCAGTACGACAACCAGGGCCTGGCCGGGTTGTGGCCGCTGCTGGAGACGGCCATGTTCTCGCCGGAACGCGAGCAGTGGCTGGACGCCGCGCCCGAACCGCTGCTGCGCTATGCCGGCAGCGAAGTGCGCATGGCCCTGTTCGACCCGGCCGGCTGGTGTGCGCACTACGCCCAGGACCGGAACGACTGCGACCGCCTGCAGCGCATCTACGAGCAGTACCTGATGCGCCAGCGGCAGATGGCCGCGGTGCTCGAGGCGCATGGCCTGGACGTGCTGTACGTGCATGTCGAGGCCGGACAGGACGCGCGCGTGGTGATGGCGCGCTGACGGTTCCGCGGGCCCCGGCCATCGTCTTCAACGGAAAACGCCGGCATGTGCCGGCGTTTTCCATTCGTGCGGCAGCGGGCTGCCTTTGCCTCATTCGGCCTTGGCGATCACCGCGCAGGCCAGGCGCGCGCCGGCGTTGCCGGTGGGCTGGCTGTGGTAGTCGTCCGGGTCGGCGTGCACGATCAGGCCGCGGCCGATGATGTCGAAGGCATCGCCCTTGCCGGCGTTGACGTTGCTCGACACCGGGCCGTCGACACGGGCGTTGCCCTGCGCGTCGGCGACGATGTTGGGCATGTCGCCGCCATGGTGTGCGGCCGCGTCGATGCTGCCATGCTCGGCATTGCCCGGGTTGAAGTGGCCGCCGGCGCTGGTGCCGTCCGGCGCGCTGCAGTCGCCCTTCTCGTGGATGTGGAAACCGTGCTCGCTGCCCGGCTTCAGCCCGCTGATGTCGCCGCTGGCGTGCAGCCTGCCGTCGACCACGGTGAAGCGGATGCTGCCCTTGACCGTGCTGTCCTTGGTCGGCTGCAGCTCGGCGGTGGCGACGGCAGCAGTTGCGGCGGCGGCGGGCTCCATGGCCGGCGGCGCGGCGGGATCGGCGGCGGGGGCCTGGGCCGGCGTGCCGGCGGCGGGTTCGGCCGGCGTTGCGGCAGGTTCGGCGCCCTGCTTGCAGGCGCCCAGCACCAGGGCGCTGGCGAGGAACAGGCTGGTGTGGATCAAACGCATCGTCGTACTCCCTTCGTTGAACAGGATCGGCCGGATCGCCGCATTCAGCGGGTGACGCGGATCACGCCGCAGGCGACCCGGGCGCCGGCGTTGCCCGCCGGCTGGCTGTGGTAGTCGTCGGCGTCGGCATGGACCACCAGGGCGCGGCCGGCGATGTCGTTGGCCGCGCCGCCGCCAAGGGTAACCCCGCGCAGGTGTACGTCCACGTGCACGACGCCTTCGGCATTGGCCTGCAGGTTGTCCATGTCGCCGGCATGGTGCGCGCCGCTGCCGGCACGGCCATGCGGTTGCGCCGCCGGGTTGAAGTGGCCGCCAGCGCTGCTGGCGTCGACCGCGCTGCAGTCGCCCTTTTCGTGCACGTGGAAGGCGGCCTGGCGGCCGCGCTGCAGGCCGCCGATCACCCCGGTGATGTGCACGCCGCCGGCTTCGGGCACCAGCGCCACGCGGCCGCTGACCAGGCTGGCCGAGGCCGGCGCCAGGTTGGCCTCGGCCATGCGCGCGGTGCTGACCGCCGGCGGCGCGGGCGGCGCTTCGGGCCGGGTGGGCGCGCGCGTGCCGCAGGCGGCGAGCAGGGCGGTGCCGACGAGGGCCGTCAGGGATGGACGAAGATGCATGGCGAGCTCCTTGGCGTTTGCGGCAAGCGTACTGCCTCGCACGGAAAAATCCTCGCATGCGCCGGCGAGGCCGGTGCGCCCTCGACAGCGCCGCGCACGCAAGGATGCGCTGTCCGCCCGGCCCGTGTATCGAGCCGGGCGACACACCACGCCGACCCTACCTCGATCCACCGGCGGCCTTGCTGCGGGCTTCTTCCACCTTCGCCAGCGTCTCGCGCACGCTGCGCAGCGGATCGACGCGCCCGTCGCCGTAGACGGCACGCATCGCCGCGAGCGCGGCCCGGGCATGGGCATGCGCGCCATCGACATCGCCAAGCGCGAGTTCGGCTTCGGCCAGGCCGCGCAGGATCTCGGCGGTCACCGGGTGGTCGCGCGACAGCGTCCGCTCGGCGATTTCCAGCAGCACGCGCTGCTCCTGCTGCGATTCCCGTGTGCGGCCCGCCGCCAGCAGCCAGTTGGCATGGTTGTGGCGGTTGATGAGCGCATCCAGCGACTCTGGGCCGGAGTGGGCGATGCTCCATTCCATCGCGGCGCGGTAGTGGGGGCCGGATTCCTCCAGCCTGCCCTGCTGGCGCAGGGCGCTGGCGAGCAAGCCGCGGGCGTAGGCGGTGTAGCTGTTGTCGTCCCCATACAGGCGCCGATACGCGCCCACCACCTGCTGCAGCTGGACCTCGGCGGCGGCGAAATCGCGCTGGTACAGGTAGGCGACGGCGAGGTCGCGGCGGGTGACCAGGGTGAGCGGATGGTCGGCGCCCTTCAGGCGCGCACGGCGCTGGACGAGATCGCGCAGCAGGGCGATGGCCTGCTGTTGCCCGCCGGTGCTGGAGAGTACGTTGGCGAGCCGCTTTTCGGCGTCCAGCCGGTACTGGTCGTCCGCCGGCAGCAGGCGCGCGAGCCCCGCCTCCGCCGCACGCGCCTCGCGCAATGCCTCGTCCGGGCGCCCGAGGTCGATGAGCACCATTGCCCGGCGCGACTGCATGTCGTGGGCGAGCCAGAGATGCCCGGGCGCGCCACGCCGCGCCCTGTCGATGCCTTCGGCGAGCAGCGCTTCGGCCTGCTTGCGTTTTCCTGCCCCCACCAGCGCATCGCCCAGCACCTGGGTCGCGCGCAGGTACTGGAACTCGAGCTGGCGCGGATGCCGGCCGGCCAGTTCGCGCACCGCCTGCAGGTGCGCGACGGCGGGCCCGAACTCGGCCAGGTGGGTCTGGTTGATGCCGATGAGCAGCTCCATGTCGGCCAGGATGTCGGGATAGCCCGCCAACTCCCGCTTCGCACGCCTGGAGGCATCGTCGAGCACGCGCAGCATCAGGGTCTTGTCCAGGTCCTGCGAGATCGCCGGATCGACGCTGTCCAGCACCGAGGCCAGGAACTCCGACGTCACCTTCGCCCGCGCCGCTTCCTGGCGCGCCTCGCGCAACGACCAGGCGGTGGCGGCCAGGCCGGCGACCAGCGCCACGGCCACCACGGACGTGGCGGCCACCGCCAACCGGTTGCGTCGTACGAAGGTGCGCACGGCCAGCCATCGCGCCGGGCCGGCGGCCTGCGGCGGATAGTGGCCAAGCCAGCGCCGCAGATCGTCCAGCAACGACGACACCGAGGCGTAGCGCGCAGCGCGTTCGGGTTGCAGCGCCCTGAGCGCGATCGCGTCGATGCCATCGCGCAGCGCGCGCCGCAGGCCGCGCGGCGTGCTGCCGCGCAGGGCGGCCAGTTCCTTCCGTCGCGGCGACGGCTGCTCCTGCAGATACCGCGATGGCGGGACCGGCGCTCCGGCTTCCGGGCAGGCGCCGCAGGCCAGTTCGTACAGCAGGGCACCGAGCGAATACACGTCGCTGCGGGCGTCGGTGTCGTTGCCCGCGCCGGCCTGCTCGGGACTCATGTAGCCGGGCGTACCGCCGCCCAGCGCTTCGCCCGGGCCTTCGGCGTCCATGGCGATGCCGAAGTCGATGATCTTGGGCAGGGGCTGGCCGTCGACCGCGGCGACCAGGATGTTGCCCGGCTTCAGGTCGCGGTGGATGACGCCCTTCTGGTGCGCGTGCTGCACGCCTTCGCCGGCCTTGACCAGCAACTCGACGCGCTGGCACAGGGTCAGCCGGTTCTGGTCGCACCAGGCGGAGATCGGCCGCCCGTGGATGTATTCCATCACCAGCCATGCGCGCCCGTCCGCATCGACGCCGGCGTCGTGGATCTGGGCGATGGCCGGGTGCTGCATCTGCGCCAGCAGCCGGCATTCATACTCGAAATGCCGGTGGCGGCGTTCGTCCAGCGCCGTGGCGCGCACCAGCTTGAGCGCGACCTCGCGCTCATAGGCGCCATCGGCGCGCCGCGCCAGATAGACGCGCCCCATGCCGCCCGAACCGATCATGCGTTCCACCGCCCAGGGGCCGAACCGCGTCCCGGGCATCACCTCCGGCTCGCTGGCCTGCACCGCGGCCTTGACCGCCTGCCGCAGCGGAGCGCGCAATCGGGTGACGTCGGTGTCGGCGGCGAGCAGCGCCAGGAGTTCGCGCTGCAGTTCCGGGTCGTCGCCGGTATGCGCGTGGATGAAGGTGATCCGTTCGGATTCGGGCAGTTCGGTGGCGCGGTGGAACAGGTCGGTCAGACGGTTCCAGGCATCGGCGTTCAACATGGCGCCGCACGCCGGATGCGGTGGCGATGGCGCACCGCCGCCGGCATCGCGGACGGTTGCGTTTGGCGGGCCGAAGGTGGCGTCTGCGTCTCCATCGGAGGCCGATCATACACGGCCATTCAGGTTCGGATCCGCCCCCTGTGGCAGAGGGAAGGGCCGCCGTCCGTCAGCGCTTCCGCCCCGGCCCCAGCTTGCGGGTGACGGTGTTGCGACCCAGGCCAAGCCGCGCCGCGGCGTCGCTGCGGTGTCCATCGGTGGCGGCCAGCGCGGCCTCCAGCAGCACCGCGTCCATGCGTTCGCGCACTTCGGCGTGCAGGCCGCTGGCGCCCTCGGCCAGGCGTTGCCGCGCCCATTGCGCCAGCGCCTGGTCCCATTGCGCCGGCGGCACCGCGGCACCGCCGGCGCGCGCGCGGCCGCCACGGGCCAGCGCGGCCTGCACGTCGGCGGCGGAGATGGTGTCGGCCACCGCCAGCGCCGCCAGGCGCCAGCACACGTTCTCCAGTTCGCGCACGTTGCCGGGCCAGTCGTGCTGGCGCAGTGCCTGCATGGCGGCGCCGGACAGGCGCTTGGGCGGCATGTCGAGGCGGCGCGCGGCATTGCCGAGGAAGGTCGCGGCCAGCGTCGCCACGTCGTCCAGCCGTTCGCGCAGCGGCGGCAGCCACAGCCGCACCATGTCCAGCCGGTGCAGCAGGTCGGCGCGGAAGCGGCCCTGCCCGACCAGCGTTTCCAGGTCCTGGTGGGTGGCGGCGACCACGCGCACGTCGACATGGATCAGCTCGCGTCCGCCGACGCGGAAGAACTCGCCTTCGGCCAGCACGCGCAGCAGCCGCGTCTGCAGCGGCAGCGGCATGTCGCCGATTTCATCCAGGAACAGCGTGCCGCCATGGGCCTGCTCGAAGCGGCCGATATGGCGCCTGGCCGCACCGGTGAAGGCGCCGGCCTCGTGGCCGAACAGTTCGCTCTCCAGCAGTTCGGCGGGAATGGCGGCGGTGTTGAGCGCGACGAAGGGACCGCGCGCGCGCGGCGATTCGCGGTGCAGCGCGTTGGCCACCAGCTCCTTGCCGGTGCCGGTCTCGCCGTTGATCAGCACCGACAGCGGCGCCTGCGCCAGGCGCCCGATGGCGCGGAACAGCGCGCGCATGGCCGGGGTGTCGCCGATCAGCTGCGGCGCCTGCTCGTCCTGCACGGGCGCGGGCGGCGTCTCCAGGCGCAGCTCGGGTTCGGGCAGCGCGCGGCGCGCCAGGTCCACCGCATCGTCCAGGTCGAAGGGCTTGGACAGGAATTCATGCGCGCCGCCGCGGAACGCGCCGGCGGTGCTGGCCACGTCGGTGTAGGCCGACATCACGATCACCGGCAGCTGCGGCAGCGCGGTCTTGAGCTTTTCCAGCAGCACCAGGCCATCGTCGCCGGGCATGCGCACGTCGGTGAACAGCAGGTCGGGCGCCGGTTGCCGCGCCAGGGCGTCGAGCGCGGCGGCGGCGCTGTCGAAACCCTCCACGGTGTAGCCGGCATCACGCAGCGCGGTGGTCAGGACGAAGCGCACCGCGCGGTCGTCGTCCACCACCCAGATCGTCGCCGCCGGCACGGGCGCGTCAGGCATCGGTGACCTCCTTCTCCTCGCCGGCGGCCGGCAACGGCAGCAGCAGGGTGAACACGGTATGCCCCGGGCGCGAGCGGAAGCTCAGCGTGCCGCGGTGTTCGCGCGCCACCTGCTGCGCCAGCGCCAGGCCAAGCCCGGTGCCCTCGGCGCGGCCGCTGACCAGCGGCAGGAACAGGTGTTCGGCCAGGTCGTCCGGCACGCCGCGGCCGTCGTCGGCCACTTCCAGGCGCAGCGCCAGCGGCGAGGCATGCTCGGCGATGCGCGCGCCGTGTTCGATGCGGGTGCGCAGCACGATGCGGGTGGCGCCGGCCTGGATCGCGTTGCGCACCAGGTTGAGCAGGGCCTGGGTCAGGCGGTCGGCGTCGCCGGCGAATTCGGGAATGCTGGGGTCGTAGTCGCGCTGCAGCTGCAGGGCCCAGCCGGCTTCGTTCTCGGCCAGGCGCAGCACGCGTTCCAGCGCGGCATGGACATTGAGCGGCGCGTGCGGCCGCTGCGGCGCCGGCGACAGCAGCTGTTCGAGCAGGGTGTTGAGGCGTTCGATCTCGGCGCCGATCAGGTCGATCAGCTCACCCTCGGCGGCGTCGCGATGGTTGGCGCGGCGCGCCAGCAGCTGCGCCGCGCCCTTCAGCCCGGCCAGCGGATTGCGCAGTTCGTGGGCCAGCCCCTTGAGCGCGGCGGCGAAGGCGCCGGGCAGCACCTGCGCCGGATCGGGCGCGGCGAACTCGTCCACCGGGTGCGCTTCCAGCAGCCAGCCGCCGGCGTCCAGCGCGCTCAGCCAGCCTTCGGCGAAACGCGGGCGTTCGCCGGGCAGCGCCAGCGCCAGCCGCGACAGGCGCACCGCGTCGGCGGCGGCCGCCTGCGCGAGACGTCCGGCCAGCGCGTCGCCCTGGCTTTCCAGCGAAGCCAGCGGCTGCCCCAGCAGGCGCCGCACGCTGACCCCCAGCCAGCGGCAGAACGCCGGGTTCGCCCCGGCGATACGGCCGTCCGGCGCGGCCCACACCAGGGGCGTGGCCAGCATGTCGGCGGTGGGCGGGGGTCCGGTATCGCGCATTGCACCAATGTAGTGCAAAGCCGGCTGTCCTGCCGACCCCGGGGGGCCCGCCGCCTGGCGGGCGCCCCGCTCTTCCCGCTCAGGCCTCGTAGGCCGATTCGCCATGGCTGCTGATGTCCAGGCCGGTGCGCTCGGCATCCTCGCTCACGCGCAGGCCGACCAGGGCGCGCACCGCCAGCAGGATCAGCGCGGTGACCGCCGCACTCCACAGCACGGTGAAGCCGATGCTGACCGCCTGCACCCACAGCTGGTGCGCGATATCCAGCCCGGCCCGGGTGCCGCCCAGCGACTGCGCGCTGAACACGCCGGTGAGCAGGGCGCCGACGATGCCGCCGACCCCGTGCACGCCGAACACGTCGGCGGTGTCGTCCACACGCAGCAGGCGCTTGAGCCCGGTGACGCCCCACACGCAGAGCATGCCGGTGACGAAGCCGATCACGATGGCGCCCAGCGGCCCCACGGTGCCGCAGGCCGGGGTCACGCCGACCAGACCGGCGACCGCACCCGACGCCGCGCCCAGTGCCGAGGGATGGCCCTTGGTCACCGCTTCCACCAGGGTCCAGCCCAGCACCGCGGCGGCGGTGGCCAGCACGGTGTTGATGAAGGCCAGCGACGCCACCGTGTCGGCCGCCGCCGCCGAACCGGCATTGAAGCCGAACCAGCCTACCCACAGCAGCATGGCGCCCAGCCAGGTCAGCGGCAGGTTGTGCGGCTTCAGGGCCACGTGGCCGTAGCCCAGGCGCTTGCCGACGAACCACGCCGCCACCAGCCCCGCCACGCCGGCGTTGATGTGCACCACGGTGCCGCCGGCGAAGTCGATGGCGCCCATTTCGCCGAGCCAGCCGCCGCCCCAGACGGTGTGCGCCATCGGCAGGTAGCCCAGGGTGAACCACAGCGCCGAGAACAACAGCACCGCGCCGAAGCGGATGCGTTCGGCGAAGGCGCCGACGATCAGCGCGGTGGTGATGCCGGCGAACGTGGACTGGAAGGCCACGAACAGGTAGTCCGGCAGCCCGGCGATGGGCGTGTTGCCCACCGATTCGGGAGTGAAGCCGCGCAGGAAGGCGAAACGGGTGAACGACCCGAACAGCGCATTGCCGTCGCTGAACACCACGCTGTAGCCGTAGGCCACCCACAGCAGCAGCACCAGCGAGAACACCACCAGCACCTGGCTGAGCACCGACAGCACGTTCTTGGCGCGCACCAGGCCGCCGTAGAACAGCGCCAGCCCGGGCACCACCATCATCAGCACCAGCAGCGTGGAGGTGAGCATCCAGGCCACGTCGCCGCGCTCGAACGCGGGTGCGGCGTCCTGCGCCGATGCGCCCAGGGGAAGCAGTGCCAGCGCGAGGCCGGCAAGCGTGGACGACAGGCACGGACCACCAGCCCGGGCCTTGGGCCCGGTGAAAATTTCCTTTCGCATTGTCGACTCCGGTTGGGGGTGGATCAGCGCAGAGGGCGACTGCCGGAGCCTCTCTCCCTCCGGGGGAGGGGTTGGGGCGGGGAGGAGTGGAGTCCCATTGGTTCAAACATCACCGGCTCCGTTCGTCCCTCATCCGGCGCTTCGCGCCACCTTCTCCCGAAGGGAGAAGGAACAACCGTCCTCCACGCCGATCCGGGGGTGGGGTTCAGAGCGCGTCGGCACCCGTTTCGCCGGTGCGGATGCGCACCACCTGCTCGAGCGGGGTGACGAAGATCTTGCCGTCGCCGATCTTGCCGGTGCCGGCGGCCGCCTGCAGGGTTTCGATCACCGCATCGACGTTGTCGTCGGTGACGGCGGTTTCGATGCGGATCTTGGGGAGGAAATCGACCACGTACTCGGCGCCGCGGTACAGCTCGGTGTGGCCCTTCTGCCGGCCGAAGCCCTTGACCTCGGTGACGGTGATGCCGGAAACGCCGGCCGCGCCCAGGGCCTCGCGTACTTCGTCGAGCTTGAACGGGCGGATGATGGCGGAGATCAGTTTCATGCGCAGGTCCCGATGTGGAGGAGACCGGCCGTCGCGGCCGGCATCGTGTCATCCAGCGGCCGGGGAACGGCCGCTGGCGGTGCGCCGGATGCGCCGCGGGCCGTGACGCGGGGAGGAAAGCCTGGCCCGCGCGGCGCGTTTCCGGTTTCTCTTGCCACTGCCTGGGTGTTGCGGGGTTTGCCGCCGGGGGCGGCGATGGCCAAAGCGGGAGGGGAGGGACTTTGCCATCGCCGCCGTTGCCGGCAGCAAGGGGGTGCGGCGGCCGCGCGAAGGCGGCCGCCCGGCATCAGCTGGCGTAGTACAGCTGGTACTCCAGCGGATGGGTGGCCGCGCGGAACGCGGTCACTTCCTTCATCTTCAGCGCGATGTAGGCGTCGATGAAGTCGTCGCTCATCACGCCGCCGGCCTTGAGGAACTCGCGGTCCTTGTCCAGCGCTTCCAGCGCCTGGTCCAGCGAGGAGCAGACCTGCGGAATCAGCTTTTCCTCTTCCGGCGGCAGGTCGTACAGGTCCTTGTCGCTGGGCGCGCCCGGGTCGATCTGGTTACGGATGCCGTCCAGGCCGGCCATCATCAGCGCGGTGAAGGTCAGGTAGCCGGACTGGATCGGATCGGGGAAACGCATCTCGATGCGGCGCGCCTTCGGGTTGGACACCCACGGGATGCGGCACGAGGCCGAGCGGTTGCGCGCCGAGTAGGCCAGCATCACCGGCGCCTCGAAGCCCGGCACCAGGCGCTTGTAGCTGTTGGTGCCGGAGTTGCTGAAGGCGTTGATGGCGCGGGCGTGCTTGAAGATGCCGCCGATGTACCACAGCGCCATCTGCGACAGGCCGCCGTAGCCGTCGCCGGAGAACAGGTTCTTGCCCTCCTTGGCCAGCGACTGGTGCACGTGCATGCCGCTGCCGTTGTCGCCGACCAGCGGCTTGGGCATGAAGGTGACGGTCTTGCCGTTGCGGTGCGCCACGTTCTTGATGACGTGCTTCATGCGCTGCAGTTCGTCGGCCTTGGTCACCAGCGTGTTGAACTTGGCGCCGATCTCGCACTGGCCGGCGTTGGCCACTTCGTGGTGGTGCACCTCGACCTCGATGCCGACCTGGGTCAGCACCTTGCACATCTCGGCGCGGATGTCGTGCAGCGAATCGGTCGGCGGCACCGGGAAGTAGCCGCCCTTCACGGTCGGGCGGTAGCCGCTGTTGGCGCCGTCATAGCTCTTGCCGGTGTTCCAGGCGCCTTCCTCGGAGTTGATCTTGAAGAAGGTGTGGCCCATGTCGTTGGCGAACTGGACCGAGTCGAAGATGAAGAATTCCGGTTCCGGGCCGAAGAAGGCCAGGTCGGCGATGCCGGAGGACTTCAGGAAGGCCTCGGCGCGCTTGGCGATGCCGCGCGGGCAGCGGCCGTAGCCCTGCATGGTGGCTGGATCGAGCACGTCGCAGGTCAGCACCAGGGTCGGGTCGGCGTAGAACGGGTCCAGGTAGGCGCTGGCCGGGTCCGGCATCAGCACCATGTCCGATTCGGCGATGCCCTTCCAGCCGGCGATCGAGCTGCCGTCGAACATCTTGCCTTCCTCGAACAGCGACGGCTCGACGATGGAGACCGGGAAGGTCACGTGCTGCTCGATGCCGCGCATATCGACGAAACGCAGGTCGACGAACTCGACCTGGTTGTCCTTGATCAGCTTCTCAACGTTTTCCAGGGACATCGGGCAAAACCTCGGATGGAGTGGCGTGCGCTGGTTACAGCAACTGCCGTGCCAACTTCCTGGAGCGTGCAAACCCTTGTTTTCCAAGGCGCATCCCCACGTGGGCCACGCGCAGTTGCACCCATATGGTGCAACTGCGCGTGATGCGCACCAGACAGGTGCATTCCCGGCAATGCTCTATCCTTGCGGCTCCTCCTGCCTCCCCCGCCTCATGTCCGACCCGATTTCCGCCCTGCTGCTTGGCATCCTCGAAGGCCTCACCGAATTCCTCCCCGTTTCCAGCACCGGCCACCTGCTGATCGCCGAGCGCTGGCTGGGCGCCCGCTCGGACTTCTTCAACATCGTCATCCAGGCCGGCGCCATCCTCGCCGTGGTCCTGGTGTTCCGGCAGCGGCTGTGGTCGCTGGCCACCGGCCTGGGCGAACGCGACAACCGCGACTACATGCTCAAGCTGGGCACCGCCTTCCTGGTGACCGCGGCGGTCGGCCTGCCGGTGCGCCTGGCCGGCTGGGAACTGCCCGAAACGGTGACGCCGATCGCCTGGGCGCTGGTGATCGGCGGCGTCTGGATGCTGTTGGCCGAGGGGTTCGCCGCCCGCCTGCCCGACCGCGATACCGTCACCTGGAAGGTCGCCGTCGGCGTGGGCCTGGCGCAGGTGGTGGCCGGCGTATTCCCCGGCACCTCGCGCTCGGCCGCGGCGATCTTCCTGGCCATGCTGCTGGGCCTGAGCCGGCGCGCGGCCGCCGCCGAGTTCGTCTTCCTGGTCGGCATTCCCACCATGTTCGCGGCCAGCGCCTATGCCTTCCTGGAGCTGGCGCGGCACGGCCGGCTCGGCCATGAGGACTGGGGCGATGTGGGCATCGCCTTCGCCGCGTCCGTGCTCACCGGCTTCGTGGTGGTGAAGTGGCTGCTGGGCTACATCAAGCACCATCGCTTCACGTGGTTCGCGGTATACAGGCTGGCGTTGGGCGCCGCGCTGCTGCTGTTCCTGCCTGCTGGAAACTGAATGGGGAAGGCCGCCGGCAACCCCTGCAGCCGGCGCCACACGTTTGCCTGGTCGCCTTCCATGGCGGCCCATCGGCCTGATGCCGATGCGATGCCCGAACCGCTCCAGGCGGTTTTCCACCCCCTTCCCCCCTGCTTCCCAAGGAGTACCCCATGAAGCGCATCCTGCTGCTGGCCCTGCCCATCGCCCTGATGAGCGCCTGCAACAACACCCCTTCCACCGCCCAGGGCGACGCCACGCCGGCCGCCGACACCGCGGCACCGGCCGCGCCGGCCGCCGCGGCTGCGGCGGTCGACGCCGGGCAGCTCGGCGCCAACCACTGGGTGCTCGACAACGCCGTCGACAGCGCCGGCAAGCGCATCGACGCGCTGTTCGTGCGCGCCGACAAGCCGGTCACCCTGAACTTCGCCGGTGGCCGCCTGTCGGTGGACAACACCTGCAACCGCATGGGCGGCGGCTACACCCTGGCCGGCAGCGAGATCACCGTGTCGCGCATGGCCTCCACGATGATGGCCTGCGCCGACCAGGCGCTGATGGCGCTCGACCAGGCCGTGGGCAGCCGCCTGGAAGGCACGCTGAAGATCGACCAGCTCGACGCTTCCACGCTCAGGCTGACCAGCGCCGCCGGCGACGTGCTGAGCTTCCGCGGCGAGCCGACCGCCGAGACCCGTTATGGCGGCCCGGGCGAGACCGTGTTCCTGGAAGTCGATGCGCAGACCAGGCCCTGCCCGCACCCGCTGATCCCCGACAAGCAGTGCCTGCAGGTGCGCGAAGTGCACTACGACGACAAGGGCCTGGAGCAGGGCAAGCGCGGCGAGTTCAGCAATTTCTACGACGCCATCGAGGGTTATACCCACGAGGACGGCGTGCGCAACGTGCTGCGGGTCAAGCGCTATGCGGTGAAGAACCCGCCGGCCGACGCGCCGTCGCAGGCCTACGTGCTGGACATGGTGGTCGGCTCGGAAACGGTGAAGAAGTAACCGGCACCGCTACCGCTGGGAACGACGAAGGGCGCCTTGCGGCGCCCTTCGTTTTTGTCCGGCGAAGGTCAGGCCAGGGCCGGGTTGAGCGTGTAGGTGCCGTGCAGCGCCGCTTCGGCCAGCACGTGGCCGTGCATGGCGCGGTAGACGTCGGCGGCGGTGAAGTCGCCTTCCACCGGCAGGCGTTCCACGTCCAGCGCGAACAGGCGGAAGAAATAGCGGTGCACGCGCTCGTCGTTGAACGGCGGGTACGGGCCGTCGTAACCGCGATAGGTGCCGGCCATGTCCGGATTGCCGGCGAACCAGGCGGTGTAGTCGTTCACGCCCTGGCGCGTGCCTGCCGGGCCCGCCGGCGGCTGCTTGCCGCGCGCGGTGAAGCCCTCGCTGCAGCTGCCGGCGGCGATTTCGCGCAGCGAGGCGGGAATGTCCACCATCACCCAGTGGATGAAATCGCCACGCGGCTGGTCCAGCGGAACGGTCACATCGTCGCGGCCGACCAGCGCCGGCACGGTCGGCACGTCCGGGTCCACGCACACCAGCACGAACGAACGCGTGCCGTCCGGCACGTCGCTCCAGGCCAGCTGCGGGTTGCGGTTGGCGGCGAAGCCGCTGGCGTCGCCGGCGGCGAATTCGGCCGGGATCGGCCGGCCATTGTCGAAGCTCTGGCTGCTCAGTTTCATTGCCTTCTCCTCGGGGGAAACGCCGGCCGCGGCCGGCGCCTGCCATTACGGGTGGATCGCGCGCTCAGGCGTCGGGATAGCCCAGGCGCGCGGCGACCGGGGCCAGGTGCGCGAACTCGGCCGCCAGCACCTGGGCATACCTGCGCCAGTGGCCGGCTTCGATGGTGGCCGGGCCGAGGCTGCGCACCGGCGGGAAACGCAGGCCGAAGGCCTGTTCCAGCAGGTTGCCCATCGCCGCCGGGTCGTTGACCGCGTCGTCGATGCGCAGGATCAGGTGGGTGTAGAGGTCCTGCTCGTGCAGGTCGGCCACCTGCTCCAGCGCGCGCGCCAGCCAGCGCGCGGCCTCGTCGGCCGAGGTCAGCGCCAGCGGCGCCGGCGCGCCCAGCGCCAGCCATTCGACCAGCATGTCGCGCGGGTCGCGCACGGCGATCACCAGGCGGCCTTCCGGCAGCTGCGGGCGCAGCGCCCACAGCAGGGCGTTGTCCCACCACAGCAGCCAGTCGATCACGTTGCCGTCGGCGATGCCGCGCGCCGGCAGCGCGTCGCGCCACTGCTGCACGAACTGCGCCGGGCTCAGCGTGTCCTCGGCCAGGCGCTGCAGGGTGTGGAAGTTCTGGAAGGCGTCGTCCGGCGGGTTCGGCCCGAAGCGGTCGCCGCGCAGCACCTGGCTGCCGGCGGCCATCACCGCCACCACGCGCTCCACGCCCGAGCCCGGCGCGCCCCAGACGAACAGCGGCCGCAGCGGGTTGTCCTGCGCCACCTCGCCCAGCGCCGGCCATTCGGCCGGGGCCCTGGCCTGCGGCGGCAGCGGCAGGCGCGACGGCGCCAGCTCGCCATGCAGGCGCAGCCAGGTGGCCAGCGCCGCGGCCGGCTCGCCGGCGCGGTCCTGCACCGCGCCCAGCCACACGCGCAGTTCCGGTTGCGCGGCTTCCGGGGCGGTGTCGACCAGGGCCTGCACATGGGCGATGGCCGCCGCCGGCTCGCGCGCCAGCAGGGCTTCGACGATGCGCTGCTCGCCGCTGACGCGGCCCGGTTCCAGGGCGACGATGCGCCGCGCCAGCGCTTCGGCGGCATCGGCTTCCCCGTTCATGTCGTGCAGGCGCAGGCGCGCTTCCAGCGCCGGCAGGTGGTCGGGCATCGCCGCCAGCCAGCGCTCGACCACGTCCACCGCTTCCGGGCTGCCGACCGGCGCCACCGCCAGCCGCGCCAGCCACAGGTCGTGCAGCTGCGGGTGCGCGGCCAGCGCCGCGTCCAGCTCGCCGCGCGCCTCGTCCTCGCGGCCCAGGCGCTGCCAGGCGACCAGCAGCATCTGCAGGGTGGCGCGGTCGCCGGGCAGTTCGGCCAGCAGCGGGCGCAGGTGGTCCAGCGCCTGCAGCGGCTGGCCGGAGGCCAGTTCCAGTTCGCCGGCCAGGCGGCGCATGCCCGGGGTGTCGCCTTCCCGCGTGGACAGCACCTGCCGCATCACCTCGGCGGCGCGGTCCGGGTGGCCCTGACGCAAGGCCAGCTGCACCAGCAGCCCCTGCAGGGCGCGGTTGGACGGATTCAGTTCGACCACGCGACGGAAGGCCTGCTCGGCGAAGGCCAGCAGGTCCTTGGCCAGGTAGGCGAAGCCCAGCGCATAGAGCACGCGCGGGTCGTCGGGCAGGCGCTGGCTGGCGGCCGACAGCACCGCCAGCGCGCGGTCGGCGTCGCCGCGGCGCAGCGCGACCATGCCTTCGATGGCACCCAGTTCCGGGCTGTCTGGCTCCACGCGCGCGGCCATGCGGCCCAGGCGCTCGGCCTCGTCGATGTCCTCGCGGGCCAGCGCCAGGTGCGCCTGCATCAGGTAGGCGGAAAATTCGTTGGGGTTGAGCGCGGTGGTGCGCTCCAGCGCCTGCCCGGCGTCGTCGATGCGGCGCTGGGCCAGCAGCAGGCCGGCATGCTGCAGGTGCAGGGCGGCATCGTCGGGGGCCAGCGCCAGCGCCTGCTCGAGGCTGGCCTGCGCGGCGGCGGCGTCGCCCTGCTGCTGCAGGGCCAGGGCCAGCCAGCGGTGGGCCTGCGGCTGCTGCGGTTCGGCGCCGACCCATTGCCGGGCCGCGGCTACGGCGTCGTCGGTGGCGTTGCGGCGCAGGGCTTGGATGATCGTGTCTTGCATGGCGGTCCGGCGTTGGGCACAAAGCGCCATTGTAGAGGCGCAGCCCGCTCCGCATGCCCCTGGCGATGGGGACTCAGGACCCGAGCGCCAGCGCGGCCTGTTCCGGCGCCGGATGCGCGCCCACCGCGGCGGCCAGGCGCTGCGCCACCCAGCGCTCGGAGAAACCATCGCCGCGCAGGTTCTCGATGAAGCCGCAGTGCCCGCCCCAGCGCGCGATCTCCAGCCGCGCGTGCGCCGGCAGGCGCCAGTGGCGGAAGGTGGTGAACGGGATCACCGGGTCGTCGCGCGCCATCAGGATGTCGGCGGGCACTTCCAGCGTGGACAGGCGCTGCCCGGCGATGGAATAGCCGTCGAAATAGTCCTGCAGCGTGGCGAAGGCGGTGTGCCGCTCGACCAGCCAGCCGGTCAGGGCGCGGATGTCCAGCTTCAGCACGGTGTCGTCGCAGTCGGCCAGTTCCGGGAACAGCTCACGCTTGCGCCGCAGCGAGCCGGTCCACTTGCGGCGGAAATACCAGTCGTACATCGCCGGGCCGCGCTCGATGCTGTCCATGGTCAGCGCCGGGTCCAGCACCGGGCACACCGCCGCCACGTGCCGCAGCGGCACGCCGGCGGCGGGCGCGTGCAGGGCCAGGCGCAGCACGAAGTTGCCGCCCAGCGAATAGCCCGCCGCCACCAGCGGCAGGCCGGGGAAACGGCTGGCCACGTCGCCGGCGGCATGCACCACTTCGTCGATGCGGCAGGAATGGAAGATGCCGGGGTTGAGGTGGTGGGTATTGCCGTGGTCGCGGAAGTTCAGCCGCACCACGTCGAAGCCCTGCTCCAGCATGCGCGCGGCGGTCATGCGCATGTAGCTCGATTCGGCGCTGCCCTCCCAGCCGTGCAGCAGCAGCGCCAGGCCGACCGGGGCATTGCCCGGCAGGCGGCTGTGCCAGGCCTGCAGGCGCACGCCGTCGCCACCGTCGAGGATGAGTTCGCGGGTGACCGCGCCGCTGGACGCCAGCAGGTGCTGGCCGCGGCGCAGGCGCACGCCGCTGGACGCCAGCATCGACTGCAGGTGCGGATTGCGCAGCCAACGCGGCGGCTGGTACTGGGCGGCGCTCAACATGGCGCTCATGCTGCGCCCTCCCGGCGGGAGGAGGCGTGAACCGCCATGGGCCGGCCGCCGCTCACCGCCGGCCCGCACATGCCGCGCGCCGAAGCCTTGCCGGCACCGCACGCGGACTGCAGGACGGACGCCACCGGGACACGCCGTTACGGGCCTTCCATCGCCGCCACGATGCGCGCGCGCGAGGTTTCGGCCAGGCGCCGGCGCCCTTCCAGGTCGTGGCTGCCGACCGGTTCGAGGAAATGCACTTCGGCGCGCCGCGCCGGCTCGCCCAGCAGGCGCAGGAAGTTGCCGAAGAAGCTCTCGCCCGGCGCGAACGCCACCCGGGTCTGGGCGTCGCCGCGCACGCCATAGCGCAGCGCCACCGGCTGCACCGGCACGCCGGTCTCCACCGCGGCCTGGAAGATGCGCGCGTGGAACGGGCCGACCTCGTGGCCGCCGCGGGTGCGGCCTTCCGGGAACACCGCCACTGGCCGGCCCTCGCGCAGCCGCTTGGCCATTTCCTCCATCACCCCGCCCAGCGACTCGGTGTTGCCGCGCTGGTGGTAGATGGTGTGGCCGCGCGTGGCGAGCCAGCCGACCAGCGGCCAGCCGGCGATCTCGCGCTTGGCGACGAAGCCGACCATCTTCTGGCTGTGGATCATGCTGATGTCGACCCAGCCGACATGGTTGGCGACGAACAGCACCGCCCCCGGCTGCGGCTGGCCGAGGCGGCGCAGGCGGAAGCCGAAGATCCACATCAGCCCGCCCGACCACCAGCGCACCACCTTGTGCTCCAGCGGATCGGCGGCCGCGCCGAGGCGGCCGAACGGCGGCGCCATCAGCAGCAGGATCAGCGGCAGGAAGATCACGACGTGGACCAGCAGCAGCGGCACGCGGTACAGATAGCGGAACGCACGCGCCACGCTGCCCTGGCGGGCGGGACGGGGGGAAGTCATCCGCGCAAGATACCGGATGCGGTCCGGCTTCCGCCAGCGGATGCGCGCCCGGCGGCATGCCCGCCCCGGCGCGCGGGCAAAGCGGTATAAATCCGCTCACGCCTTCAGGGGAGCGGGACATGGAGCGCTTATCGCGGTCGCTGGCCGGGGACATGCTGCCCCTGTTCTCGGCGGCGCTGGAGCAGGTCGACAGCGGCGTGATCGTGTTCGACGGCCAGAACCGCATCGTGCACTTCAACAAGGCCATGGAAACCCTGTCCGGCTGGTCGTGCGCCGAGGCGGTGGGCCGCAACCTGGGCATCCTGGCGCCGGCGGCGATGCGCGAACGCTACGACAGCGACCTGCACCCGGGGGCGGCCAACCGGGTGCGGGAACTGGCCAGCCAGCCGCGCGACGTGCAGCTGGTGCGCAAGGACGGGCAGATGCGCTGGATCAGCGTGTCGCTGGCGCAGACGCCCGGGGCCGACGGCCAGCTGCACATGGCCTTCATCCGTGACGTGACCGCGCGGCGCCAGCGCCAGGAGCGCGAGCGGCTGCTGTCGCTGGGCTTCGACGAGACCCAGAGCGCGGTGCTGATCACCGACGCGCGCGGCCGCGTCGTGCATCTGAACAAGGGCTTCTGCCGCCTGTTCGGCTTCGATGCCAGCCAGGTGCTGCGCCGCCACGTCGCCACGCTGCTGGTGCCGGACCGCACGCGGCGCCACGCGGTGCTGGCCCATGCCGCGCGCCTGCTGGCCGGCGAGCCGGTGTGCTGCGACGAACGGGTGGCCTGCCGCGACGGCCGCCCGCTGTGGTGCTCGATCAGCATCAACCCGATCTTCGACGACTACGGCACGCTGGCCAACCTGGTCATCGTGCTGATGGACATCACCCACACCAAGGTGCACGAGGTGCTGCAGCACCGGATGCTGGACGCGCTGGTGCGCGAAGTGCCTACCAGCGAGGTGATGCAGATGATGTGCCGCGACGTGGAGCAGACCGCGCCGCAGGTGCTGTGCTCGGTGCTGCGGGTGGAGGACGGGCGCCTGCGCACGCTGGCCGCGCCCAGCCTGCCCGAGGCCTATACGCGGCAGGTGGACGGCATACCGGTCGGCCCCGGCGTGGGCTGCTGCGGCACCGCCGCGCATACCGGGCAGACGGTGGTGGCGCGCGACATCGCGCTGGACCCGAACTGGCAGGGCATCAGCCACCTGGCGCTGGAGCACGGGCTGGCGGCGTGCTGGTCCACGCCCATCAAGGCCAGCGACGGCCGCGTGCTGGGCACCTTCGCCTTCTATTACCGCCGCCCGCACGACCCGGACGCCTTCCACCGCCGCCTGGTCGAGGTGATCGTGCACCTGTGCGCGCTGGCGCTGGAGCGCGAGGAAGCGCGCAACCGCATCCGCCGGCTGGCCTTCTACGACGACCTCACCGGCCTGCCCAACCGCAACCTGCTGCACGCCCAGGCCGACCAGGCGATCGCCGCGGCCGCCGCCGCCGGCCAGGCGCTGGCGGTACTGTTCATCGACCTGGACCGGTTCAAGCAGATCAACGACTCCTTCGGCCATCCCGGCGGCGACCAGCTGCTGCGCGCGGTCTCGCGGCGCCTGCAGG
This sequence comes from Stenotrophomonas sp. Steno-Z2, assembly GCF_056393235.1. Taxonomy (NCBI): domain Bacteria; kingdom Pseudomonadati; phylum Pseudomonadota; class Gammaproteobacteria; order Lysobacterales; family Lysobacteraceae; genus Stenotrophomonas; species Stenotrophomonas sp. Steno-Z2. Next base: position 62,279 of record NZ_JBWJOY010000009.1, read on the forward strand.
AAGAGGCCGGCGCGGCGGACATCGTCGGCCGCCTGTCCGGCGACGAGTTCGTGATGGTGCTCAACCCCTGCGATGCATCGTCCGCGGGCGAGCGCACCGAACGCATCCTGCGCCGGCTGTCGCTGCCGCTGCCGCTGGACGAGGTGCAGATCCGCCCTTCGGCCAGCGTCGGCATCAGCATGTTCCCGCACGACGGCCACGACACCGAGACCCTGCTGCACCACGCCGACATGGCCATGTACCAGGCCAAGAACAGCGGCCGCAACGGCGCGCGCTTCTATTCCCGCGAGATGGACCACAACGCGCAGGAGCGGCTGGCGCTGGAGACGGCGCTGCGCGAGGCGGTCGAGCAGCGCCAGCTGCACCTGCATTACCAGCCGCAGGTCGGCATCGGCGACGGCCGCCTGCGCGGGGTGGAGGCGCTGGCGCGCTGGCGGCATCCGCGCCTGGGCGACGTGTCGCCGATGCAGTTCATCCCGCTGGCCGAGGAATGCGGGCTGATCGGCGACATCGGCCGCTGGGTGGTGGAGGAAGCCTGCGCGCAGTTGGCGCGCTGGCGGCGTGCCGGGCTCGACGTGCCGTCGGTGGCGGTGAACCTGTCGCCCACCAACTTCCACGACCTGGAACTGCCGCCGCGGATCGAACAGGTGCTGCGGCGCGAAGCGCTGGCGCCGGGCGACCTGACCGTGGAGATCACCGAGGACGTGCTGATGGACACCGACCCCAGCACCCTGCGCACGCTGCATGCGGTGCATGCGCTGGGCGTGCGCCTGTCGATGGACGATTTCGGCACCGGCTACTCCAGCCTGAGCTACCTGCGCCTGCTGCCGATCAGCGAACTCAAGCTGGACCGCAGCTTCGTGCGCGGCATCGAGAGCGACGAGGTGGCCAGCGCCCTGACCCGGGCCATCGCCCACATCGGCCAGAGCCTGCGCCTGACCGTAGTCGCCGAGGGCGTGGAAAGCGCCGAACAGCTGCGCCTGCTCGGCGAGCAGGGCTACGGCATCGCGCAGGGCTACCACTTCACCCCGGCGCTGCCGGCGGAAGCGCTGGAGGCGTGGGTCCGGGAGTGGGTGCCGGAGGTAACGGCACCCGACAGCAGCGCACCGTAGGAGCGCGCTTCGAGTGCGCCTGCAGAGCCGTCCCCGCGGGAGCAGGTCAGGCCGGCACCACCGCCAGGGTCAGGCGCGAGATGCACACCGGCTTGCCGGCCTCGTTGTCGATGCGGATTTCCCAGACCTGGGTGGTGCGGCCGACATGCAGCGCGCGCGCCGTGCCGGTGACCACGCCGGAGCGGGTCGCACGCAGGTGGTTGGCGTTGATCTCCAGGCCCACGCAGACCTGGCTGGCGGCATCCACGCACAGATTGCCGGCGCTGCTGCCCAGCGTTTCGGCCAGTACCACCGAGGCGCCGCCGTGGAGCAGGCCGTAGGGCTGGCGGGTGCGCTCGTCCACCGGCATGGTCGCCTGCAGCCAGTCCTCGCCGGCCGCGGTGAAAACGATGCCGAGGTGGTCGATCAGGGTGCCCCGGCTGAGGCGGTTGAGTTCGTCCAGTGAAACGGGGGCGCGGAAAACCATGGCGATGACCGGTGTGGAATCGGTACCAGTTTAAGCGGCGGCGCGGACGCCGGGGTCAGGCGAACAGATCGTCCTGCGGCGGCGGATAGACCAGCCGGCCATCGACCAGGCGCGCGCTGTCGGTCAACGCGTGTTGCTGCACGTGGCCGGCGTCGAGGATGTGCAGCACTTCGACGCCGCGCGCGGTGAGCACGTCGGCGATCAGGCGGCGGTGGCAGCGCCACCACACCGCCTCGGCGCACATCAGCGCGGTGCGGCGGCGCGCGGCCAGTTCCAGCAGCAGCGCCAGGCCTTCGGCGAACTCGGCGCTCTGCAGGTGGTCGGCATAGCCCTGGAAGGCGGCATTGCGCCAGGCGCCGTTGGGCGAACCCGGCAGCGCGCGGCGGCGCCCGCCGAGCTGCGGCAGCCAGAGGTAGTCCAGGCCCGCGGCCGGCAGGGACTGCGCCATCGCCTCGCCGGCGAACCAGGGGTAACGCCGCGAGCCGGGAAAGCGGCGCACGTCGGCCACCGCCCCGATGCCACAGCCGCCCAGCAGCGCGAGGAATTCGTCCCAGCCGCGGGTGGAGTGGCCGATGGTCCAGACGGTGGCGACGTCCGCCATCAGCCGATCTTCTCCAGCACCTCGCCGCGGTGCATGGCGATGTGGTCGGTGCGGTCGCTGCGGATCTCGTACTGCGGATCGTCCTCGCTGCAGCGGCGCACGTGGCCCTTGTACGTCGTGTCGCGGGTATGGACCTTGATGATGTGGCCGCTGACGTGGCCGGCCTCGGAATTCCAGCGGACATGGTCGCCGACCTTGAAGGCGTGGTGCATGGCGGTGCTCCGTGGTGGAAACGGGTGCGGCATCGCGGCGGCGGGGATGCGCTTCGCGCGCATGGCGAAGCAAGCCCGCTGCGCACTGCACGGAAACCGCATGCGGAGAAAACGCCGCGACGGGAGCCGCCCCTGCTTTATAGGCTTCTGCGGTGAATTCCCGGTCAAGGGCGGCAGATGGCTCAGGACGCCAGCGTCCAGCGCAGCGTTTCCAGCGTCCTGCCATTGACCTGGATGGAAAGCGCATGCGCGCCCGGATGGTGCACGCGGGTGGTGACTTCCCTCAGCGCATGGCGCTTCTCGAGCCGCATCCGCGCGCCGGGCGGCAGCTCGAAGGTCTTCCACTTGAAGACCTTGGGGCTGAGCGTGCCGTTCGCCTTCCGGTAGTGGATCGCGTAGTCGAGCACGATGCGCTGGCCCCGCGCCGAGAGCGATTCCAGATCGATGGCGAAGGCGAGCGTATCGCCCATCGCGTAGGTCGTTTCCTCGAAGCGGATGCCATGCACGCGGAGGGCGGCCCCGGCATCGACGCCGATCGCTTCGAGCGCCTGCGGATGGCCGGCCTTGATCAGGGTGCGCAGCGCATGCCGGGTGATCCATTCCAGCCGCGCCTTCTCGTCCGCCGTCTTCACCTCCCCGCGCCAGGCGAGCAGGGTCTCCACCACGTAGCCGGGATGGTCCTTGGCGATGTCGTTCAGGTGGTTGGCGACGCTCTTGCGCACATAGAGCGAGGCATCGAAGGCCAGCGCGCGGAGGATGGGCAGGGTCGGCGTGGGGTCGGCAACCAGCTGCTGCAGGCGTTCGCCCCAGGGCAGGCGCGGCCGCGAGCCTTCCGAAGCCCAGCGCCGGTCGTGTTCGTTGTCCGATGCCGTGCAGCGCAGGAGATGGGCCAGCGTTTCCTCCGGGTGGAGGCGGAGGAAGGGCCGGACGGCGAATTCGGCGGTGAAAAGCCGGGTAAGCACGGTCAGCGCGTCGAGCGAGCGCTTGCGGTCGTCCAGGCCGAAGGTCTGCACGAAATCGGTGAACGGCCAGATGTCGAAGCCGCGCAGATTGCCGCGCCGGGCAGCGGCGAGAAGGATGGCCAGCGCGTCCGCATAGGAGGCGGGCAGCCGCCGCGCGAGCTCGTCCCGGACCCGCGCGATGCGCGGCTTGAGTTCGAGCCGGGCCAGCTCGCCGGCGATGCCTTCGAAGGCCCGGCGATCGAAGGCGGGATGGACCGCCTCGATCTCGCGGCCCATGCGCTCCAGCAGGGCCGGGCCGACGCTGTGCTTGAAGGCGGACGGCTTGTCCTTCTGTTCCACGCTCATGATGGGTTCCTCGCCGTGGTGGACTGCCGGATGCGCCGGCGATGTCCGCCGGACCGCGCATCGGCGCTTTCCGCCCCGCGTTGCGGAAGGTGACGGGAACCGGGAGCGGGAATACGATGCGCGCCGGACGCGACGCCGGCGCCACAGCCCGGTGCGGTCACAGGATCGGTACCAGGCCCGCGCCGAACGCGGTCAGCATGCGTACCAGCAGCCACTTCGGCCCGACATCGACCTCGGGGAAATCGCCCACCGGCACGTAGCAGCGGCGGAAATCCGGGTCGTGCCGCGACAGCGGCAGCGGGCACTCCGGCCCCGGCTGGAACGCGTAGTTGGTGGCGTAGCGCCACGGCCAGACGTCGAGGATGGGCAGGGCCTCGGAGGCCTTGCCCAGGCTGTAGTTCAGGCCCGAGAACACCGGCGCCTTGCCGCGCGGCGCCACCATCCAGGCGTTGTCCGGCGCGATGTCGCGCAGGATGCTCTGCGCCAGCTTCTCGGCGAACACCGGGTCGTCGATGATCACCGCGCCCTCGGTGTTGTAGTTCTCGCTGCGCGGATCGAAGTTGTGGGTGCCGACCACGCCGATGCGGCGGTCCACCACCAGCGACTTGGCGTGCAGGCCCATGCGCGCGCCGCGCCGGGTCACCGGCAGCGGCCGGTTCGCCGCCTTGCTGCCGAGGAACGAGGGCCGGGTCTCGGTGCGCAGCACCTCGCGCTCGACCTCGCTGCCGTCGGCGCCCGCGCGGCGCCCGGAACCGCTGCCGCGCGCGTTGCTGCCGGCCGCGCTCGCGCCGATCACGCGGTTGGGCGGCGGCGCAGGCGCATCGTCCAGCGCCGCGGACACCAGGTTGGCCGGGGCTACCGGCGCGTCCAGCGGGAACGGCTTGTACTCGTAGACGTCGAAGCCCAGTACGCGCAGGTTGCGGCGCTTGTACTTGTAGGCCATCGCATAGACGATCGGGTTGTCGGTCGCCGCCAGGCTGTTGGTGGACACCACCACCCGCGGCGGCGCCTGCCGCGCGCGCAGGTCCTTGAACAGTTTCTGCGCCGGCCTGGACAACACCAGGTAGGGCGTCTGCAGCAGCACTTCGGACTGCGCGCCGGCGATCAGTTCATCCAGCCGCGGCTCGGTGACGTGCGGCGCCGGGTCCTTGCGGTGCTTGCGCGGCAGGTCGGCGACGTAGGCCACCGAACGCACCGGCAACGCCGTGTCGACGAAGGCCTCGGCGACGAACGCCGCATCGGCGGCCTCGGCGGCGGCGCGCGCCACCCGCTCCGGGCGGCGGAACCGCGCCTGCGGCAGTTCCGGCACGCCCTGCCGCAGCAGGGTCCGGCCGACATCGTTCAGGCGCTCGGCCGGCACGCTGCGGTGCGCGTCCCAGAAGCTCTGGAAGTTGGCCGCCATCGCCCGCGCCTCGGGGCCGGCCACGATCACGTCGCGGTCGCGGAAGTTGTACTCGCTGTCCCAGTCGTAATAGTCGTCCTGGTAGTTGCGGCCGCCGACCACGCCGATCACGTCGTCCACCACCAGCAGCTTGTTGTGCATGCGCTGGTTGAAGCGGCGGAAGCAGCACAGCACGCTGCCGGCATAGTCGAAATAGTTGAGCTTGGCCTTGCCGAAGGTGGGGTTGTAGATGCGCAGCTCGAAGTTGGCGTGCGCGCCGGACAGCGCGCCGAGCATCTGCAGGTCGGAGATGGCCGAGAGCTGGTCGATCAGCACCCGCACCTTGACCCCGCGCCGGGCCGCGTCCAGCAGCGCGTCGATGATCATGCGCGCGCTGTCGTCGGTGTCGAAGATGTAGGTCTGCAGGTCGACGCTGCGGCTGGCGCTGTGGATCAGGTTCAGGCGCGCCACCAGCGACAGTTCGCCTTCGTCCAGCAGGGTGGCGTAGTGCCGCGGCGCGCCGGCGGCGGTGGAATCGGCGATGGCCTGCGCGCCCAAGGCTCGCAGCGGCGAATCCAGCGCGCAGCGGTCGGCGCGGTCGCAGTCCAGCGCGGTGGAGCGGGCGGCCACGGCGATGCCCTGCGCGCGCTCGCGCTGCTGCGGCGACAGCGACACGCAGCCGCCGGCCAGCAGGACCGAACCCAGCAACAGGAGACGGAGCAGCAGGTTCACGGTTGGGGGGCGCCGACCAGGCGCGTACGCAGTATGAAGGTCACACGGTCACTCAGGGCGAACTGCCAGCTGTCCATGCCGTAACGACCGCGCAGGACCGTACCCCGGCTGACAAGGTCGCAATCATAGCCCGGCCGTGCGCATTCAGGCTCTTCCAGGTGCAGGACCTCGCGCCGGCCGATGCCGCGGATGGTCAGCCGCCCCTGCACGTCGCCACCGCGCTCGACGATGCCCGGCTCGTAGGGATCGGACTCGAACTCGACCAGCGGGTGCCGCTGCGCGTCGAAGAAGTCCTCGCCGCGCATCCAGCCGGTGTAGCGCGGCTTGCCGGGGATCTCGACGTACTGGGTGAACATGCGCAGGCGCACCTGGTGGCGGCCGTCGGGCAGCACCGTGATCCAGCCGTCGAAGCGCGGGAACTGGCCCTCGATCCTCTGCCCGAAGCGGGTGCGTATCTCGAAACCGAAACGCGAGTGCGCGGTATCGAACTGCAGCGGCTGCGCCGCCGATGCCGCGCCCGTCGCCGCCAGCCATGTCAGCAGCAGTCCACACCACACCCGCCGCATGCGCTCAGCCCCTGTCCACGACCCTGGCGCGGCGCGCAGCCACGCCCACGCACTCCTGCCCGGCCACTCCCCGCCGCCTGCGCCGCGCCCCACGGGACGCGGTGCCGGCGCGGTGCGCCCGGATCATGCCGTCCGGCATGCGCCGCGCCCGGACCATGGGCTCAAGGCCACCAGAATGCCGCCAGGCGGGCGATGCCCGGTTCGATGGCCGCGGCCATCGGCAGCGACAGCACCGCCACCGAGGCGGTGGGCATGCCGCGGTAGTCGCCGGACTGGCCGCTGTGCATCAGCGCCACCAGCCGCTCCATGCCCGGGTTGTGGCCGACCAGCAGCAGGCGCTCGACCTCGCGGTGCTCGTCCACCAGCGCGGCGAGGGTGCCGGGGGTGGCGTCGTAGATGCGCTCTTCCAGCCGCTGTTCGACATAGCCGGTCAGCGACAGCACCGCCTCCAGCGTTTCACGCGCGCGGCGCGCCGGCGAACACAGCACCCGGTCCGGCACCAGCCGCTGCTCCAGCAGCCAGCGACCGGCCGCCTCGGCCTCGGCCAGGCCATGCGGGGAAAGCGGACGGTCGATGTCGGCCAGGCCATTGTCGGCCGGCTCGGCGTGGGCATGTCGCAGCAGGATCAGTTCACGCATGAGGATTCATTAGCTCCGGGTCAGACCTTGTTCAACCATTTCAGAAGCGGTTCCCAGTCCTGCTGGTGCTCGCGGACCTGGGCGGAGTGGTAATCGAACAGGCTGCGGCCCAGGCCGACCATCACCACGTAGCTCTGGCTGTCGCGCAGCTGCGCCACGACCTCGTACGGCCACTGCGCCAGCATCTGCCGCGCCTGCTGCGAAGTCTGCGTCCACGGCTTGGTGCGGTTGAGCACCAGGCCCACCGGCAGGGCGCGCGAGTGCACGCGCCTGACCTTGGCCAGACTGTTCAGGAAACCGACGATGGCCTCGATGTCCAGCGCCGACGGCAGCACCGGCACCACCACCGCATCGGCCACGTCCAGGAACTGCTCCAGATCGTCGGCATGGGCGCCGGCCGGGGCATCGACGATCACCTGCTCGGCGCCGTCGGGGATGTGCTTTTCCCACGCCTTCTTGCGGTAGACGTCCACCGGCAGCACGGCGCTGTCCAGGCTGGCGCGGCGCTGCGCCCAGCGCGTGCTCGACCCCTGCGGGTCGGCGTCGGCGATCACCGTCGCCCTGCCCTGCAGTGCCGCATGCGCGGCCAGATGCGTGGCGATGGTGGTCTTGCCCACACCGCCCTTGGAACCGGCCACCAGGATCGTCTTCATGCACGCCTCGTTTTGCGCGGGACTGCCCGCAGCGTACACCGGCGCGCGACGGCCGCGGTAGTCGGTGCGTGAGGACGGCCGGCGCATGGCGCGCTTTGCTATCGTGGCGGCCCACACCGGAGCCGCCATGAGCGAACTGCAGGACCTGACCGCGCTGATCCGCGCCAATACGCCGCTGATCGTCATCGAGACCCCGGACGAGGCGCGGATCGTGGACCTGTTCCGGCAGGCGCTGATGCATGTGTGGCGGGCGCTGTACCGCTGGTCGATCACCGAGGGCCTGCGCCGCATCGACATGGACCGCGAGGACGAGGCGGTGGGCCCGCCCGACGCCAGCTCGGTGCTGCGCATGATCCAGGAGGCCGAACAACGCGGCATCTACCTGCTGCTCGATTTCCATCCCTACCTGGGCTATGCCAGCCACCAGCGCCTGCTGCGCGACATCGTGCAGCGCCGTCACAGCCAGCCGCACGTGCTGGTGCTGGTCGGCACCAAGGTGGAACTGCCGGCCGAACTGGAAGCGCTGGCCACCCGTTTCAACCCGCGCCTGCCCGACGCCAACGCGCTGCTGAAGATGCTGCGCGAGGAGGCGGCGGCCTACGCCGGCGAGAACGGCGGCCGCCGCGTGGAAGTGGACCAGGACGCGGTGCGGCAGATCCTGCGCAACCTGCAGGGGCTGAGCCTGGCCGACGCGCGCCGCATCGCCCGCCAGCTGATCTGCAACGACGGCGCGCTGCGCGCCGACGACCTGCCGCAGCTGGCGAAGCTGAAGTTCGAGCTGCTCAACCGCAGCGGCCACCTGCACTACGAGTACGACAGCGCGCGCTTCGGCGAGGTGGCCGGCGCCGCCCGGCTCAAGCGCTGGATCGAGCAGCGCCGCGCGGTGTTCGTCGCCGGCGACGCGCCGCCCGGGCTGGACCCGCCGCGCGGCATGCTGCTGCTCGGCGTGCAGGGCTGCGGCAAGTCGATGCTGGCCAAGGCCACCGCCGCCGGCTTCGGCGTGCCGCTGCTGCGCCTGGATTTCGGCATGCTCTACAACAAGTACCACGGCGAGACCGAGAAGAACCTGCGCGACGCGCTGGCCTCGGCCGAGCAGCTGGCGCCGTGCGTGCTGTGGATCGACGAGATCGAGAAGGGCCTGGCCAGCGGCGGCGAGGACGGTGGCGTCTCGCGCCGGGTGCTGGGCTACCTGCTGACCTGGATGGCCGAGCGCAGGGCGCCGGTGTTCATCGTCGCCACCGCCAACCAGGTGCACGAGCTGCCCGCCGAACTGCTGCGCAAGGGCCGCTTCGACGAGATCTTCTTCGTCGACCTGCCCACGCCCGATACCCGGGTGGAGCTGCTGCGCCTGCACCTGGGCAAGCGCGGGCTGGACGCGGACGGCTTCGCCCTGCCGGCGCTGGCGGCGGCGGCCGACGGCTTTTCCGGCGCCGAGATCGAACAGGCGGTGGTCGCCGGCCTGTACGCCGCGCACGCCGCGCGCGGGCCGCTGGACACCGACCTGCTGATGGCCGAGATCCGCAACACCCGGCCGCTGTCGGTCCTGATGGCCGAGCAGGTGCAGGCGCTGCGCGACTGGGCGCGCGGGCGCACGGTGGCCGCGGACTGAGGACGCCTACCGGGCATGCCGCCGGGCAGGCCCGGCAGCGCGGTTTGCCTGCTGGCTCAGGGCCAGGCCGGCGGGTTGGCGGCCCAGGCGCGCTGCACTTCGGCCAGCCGCGCGCGCTCCTCGTCCTTCCACGCCGGCAGCAGCTGCGGGAAGCGCGCCGGGTCGTTCCACAGCTCCGGCTCGGTGCGCGCCGCCGCCGCGTACCACCGCAGCGCCTCGTCGCGGCGGCCCAGCGTCCACAGCGCCAGCGCCAGGGTCGGCGGCGCCCAGCCGGGATTGCCGCGCGTGCCGCTGGCCGCCTGCGCCCACAGCGCCAGCGCGCCCGCGGCATCGCCCTGCCGGTACAGGTCCCAGGCCTGGTTCCAGCGGATGCCGCGCGCCTGCAGCGAGTTCTCGGATACCGACGCCAGCGCTTCCTGGTAAAGCTTGGCCGCCAGTTCCCCACGGCCTTCGGCATAAGCGATACCTGCCAGCTGGGCCGTAGCGTCCACGCCCTTGCGGCCGCGCTCGCGCAGTTTCATCAACTGGTCGACCAGCCCCGGCTGTTCCGGCGGCAGCGCCTGGATGGGCCTGGCCGCGGTGTCGTCATCGAAATAGAACTCGGCGATCTTCGGCAGCTCCTGTGCCCACGCCGTCGAACAGAACAAGCCAGCCAGCAGCAACAGGCCGCCAGCCACGCCCCTTATCACCTGCATGTTGCAATCCCCATCGTTCAGCATCCAGCAAGGGTCCGATCCTAACCGCTCGGCCGGCCGGCCGCGAGTCCGCCCGGTGCCGCCGCGGCGGGCGCCAAAACCCGCGCTGGTACAATCGCCGGCCGCGTGCGCGCCGCCTGGCGCGGCAGCGGACGCCAGCCGTTCCTGCAATGGGCCAGCCATGACCAGTACCGCCGAACTCACCTCCCCCGCCTCCGCCGACACGCCGCTGGTCGGCGTGCGCGACCGCGATTACACGCTGGAGCACAAGTACACCCGCACCGACGGCCGCATCTACCTGAGCGGCGTGCAGGCGCTGGTGCGGCTGCCGCTGATGCAGCAGCAGCGCGACACGGCCGCGGGCCTGAACACCGGCGGCTTCGTCAGCGGCTACCGCGGCTCGCCGCTGGGCGGCTTCGACCTGGAGCTGTGGCGCGCGCGCCGGCACCTGGAAGCGGCGAAGGTGAAGTTCGTGCCGGGCCTCAACGAGGACCTGGGCGCGACCATGGTGTGGGGCACGCAGCAGACCAACCTGTTCCCCGGCGCCAACGTCGATGGCGTGTTCGGCATGTGGTACGGCAAGGGCCCGGGCGTGGACCGCTGCGGCGACGTGTTCAAGCACGCCAACGCGGCCGGCACCTCGAAGCACGGCGGCGTGCTGGCGCTGGCCGCCGACGACCATGCCTGCCGCAGCTCCACCCTGCCGCACGGCAGCGAGGACGAGTTCGTCAGCGCGATGATGCCGGTGCTGAACCCGGCCGGCGTGCAGGACATCCTCGACCTGGGCCTGGTCGGCTGGGCGATGAGCCGTTACACCGGCCGCTGGATCGGCTTCAAGACCATCGCCGAAACGGTGGAGTCGTCGGCCTCGGTGGACGTGAACCCGTTCGCGCGCCGCATCGTCCTGCCGGAGGATTTCGAGATGCCGCCGGCCGGCCTCAACATCCGCTGGCCGGACCCGCCGCTGGAGCAGGAGATGCGCCTGCACCGCTACGCGGTGAAGGCCGCGCAGGCCTTCGCCCGCGCCAACGGCATCGACAGGGTGGTGATGGATTCGCCGCGCGCGCGGCTGGGCATCGTCACCACCGGCAAGAGCTACCTGGACGTGCTGCAGGCGCTGGAATACCTGGGCCTGGACGAGAAGGCCTGCGCCGGGATCGGCATCCGCGTCTACAAGGTCGGCATGACCTGGCCGCTGGAACCGCAGGGCATCGCCGCGTTCGCGCGCGGGCTGGAAGACATCGTCGTGGTGGAGGAGAAGAAGGCCTTCATCGAGCGGCAGATGAAGGAGTACTTCTACAACTGGCCGGCCGCGTGGGGCGCGCGACCGTCCATCGTCGGCAAGTACGACGAGCAGGGCGAGTGGATCCTGCCGTCCACCGGCGAACTGACCCCGGCCACCATCGCCGGCGTCATCGGCCGCCGCATCCAGCGTTTCTTCAACACCGAATCCATCGAGCAGCGCCTGCGCTGGATGGACGAGAAGGAAGCGGAAATGGCGCTGCCGCGCGCGCAGTTCCCGCGCGTGCCGCACTACTGCTCCGGCTGCCCGCACAACACCTCGACCAACGTGCCGGAAGGCTCGCGGGCCATGGCTGGCATCGGCTGCCACTACATGGTGACGTGGATGGACCGCGACACCGACACCTTCACCCACATGGGCGGCGAAGGCGTCACCTGGGCCGGGCAGGCGGCGTTCACCGACACCCCACACGTGTTCCAGAACCTGGGCGACGGCACCTATTTCCACAGCGGTTCGCTGGCGATCCGCCAGGCCATCGCCGCCGGCGTCAACATCACCTACAAGATCCTCTACAACGACGCGGTGGCGATGACCGGCGGCCAACCGGTGGACGGCACGCTCACCGTGCCGCAGATCGCCCAGCAGATGCGCGCCGAGGGCGTGCACACCATCGTGCTGCTGTCCGACGACATCGAGAAGTGGAAGCTGCGCCGGCACGAGTTCCCGGCCGAGGTGGAGTTCCACGACCGCGCCGAACTGGATGCCGTGCAGAAGCACCTGCGCACGGTGAAGGGCACCAGCATCCTGATCTACGAGCAGACCTGCGCCACCGAGAAGCGCCGCCGCCGCAAGCGCGGCAGGCTGGTCGACCCGCTCAAGCGCACCATGATCAATTCGCTGGTCTGCGAAGGCTGCGGCGACTGCGGCGAGAAGAGCTTCTGCGTGTCGGTGCTGCCCAAGGAAACCGAGTTCGGGCGCAAGCGCGACATCGACCAGTCCAACTGCAACAAGGACTTCTCCTGCACCACCGGCTTCTGCCCGAGCTTCGTCACCATCCATGGCGGCCAGCTGCGCAAGGGCAGGAAGAGCGATGCGGCCAGCCTGCTCGACAACCTGCCCGACCCGGTGTTCCGCAGCGACCTGTCGCAGCCCTGGAACATCCTGATCACCGGCGTCGGCGGTACCGGCGTGGTCACCATCGGCGCGCTGCTGGGCATGGCCGGCCACCTGGAAGGCAAGGGCGCCACGGTGCTCGACCAGACCGGCCTGGCGCAGAAGGGCGGCGCGGTCACCACCCACATCCGCATCGCGCGCGCGCCGGCGGACATCCACGCCGTGCGCATCGCCGCCGGCGAGGCCGACCTGGTGCTGGGCTGCGACATGGTGGTGGTCAACGACTACTGGGCGCTGTCCAAGGTGCGCGGCGAGCGCTCGCAGGTGGTGCTCAACACCTACGAGGCGATGCCCGGCACCTTCACCACGCACCCGGACATGCAGTTCCCGGCTGCCGACATCATCGCCGGGGTGAAGGTGGCGCTGGGCGGGCGCGACCCGATCCTGCTCGACGCCACCCAGCTGGCCACCGCGCTGCTCGGCGATGCCATCGCCTCCAACCTGTTCATCCTCGGCTTCGCCTGGCAGCAGGGCCTGGTGCCGCTGTCGCTGGAAGCGCTGATGCGCGCCATCGAGCTCAACGGCGCCGCCATCGAGATGAACCAGCGCGCGTTCGCCTGGGGCCGCCTGGCCGCGATCGACCCGCAGGCGGTGCAGCAGGCCGCCGGCCTGGTGCGCAACGTGCCCACCGAGGCCGAGCGCACCCCGGGCCTGCTGCGCGAACTGCCGCCGGGCGAATGGGAAGGCAGCGAGGCCGGCGCGCCGTCGGCGCCGCGCAACCCCGGCAACGAGCCGGAAGTGCGTGGCCTGCCATCCAACGACCCGCAGCCGGGCGACGTGACCTTCCCGACCCTGGACGACGCGCGCCTGTCGCGCTCGCTGGACGAGCTGATCGCCCGCCGCAGCGGCTTCCTCATCGACTACCAGGACGCCGCCTACGCCACCCGCTACCGCCAGCTGGTCGATGCGGTGCGCAAGGCCGAGCAGCGCGTGGCGCCGGGCAGCACCGCGTTGACCGAGGCGGTGGCGCGCTACTTCTTCAAGCTGATGGCCTACAAGGACGAATACGAGGTGGCCCGCCTGTACACCAGCGGCGACTTCCTCAAGCGCGTGCAGCAGCAGTTCGAGGGCGATTACCAGGTGCGTTTCCACCTCGCCCCGCCGTTGTTCGCCAGGCGCGACGAGCAGGGCCGCCTGCAGAAGAAGGAATATGGCCCGTGGATGTTCAAGGCCTTCGGCCTGCTGGCCCGGCTCAAGGGCCTGCGCGGCAGCCGCTTCGACGTTTTCGGCTACACCGCCGAGCGCCGCGGCGAACGCCAGCTGATCGCCGATTACGAGAAGACCCTGCAGGAGCTGCTGGGCACGCTCGACGCCGGCCGGCTGGCGCTGGCGGTGGAGATCGCCAGCATTCCCGAGCACATCCGCGGCTACGGCCACGTCAAGGAAGCGCACCTGCACGAAGCCAAGGCCCGCGAAGCGGCGCTGCTGGCGACCTGGCGCAACCCCAAGGCGCTGCATATCGTGCAGGCGGCGTAATGTATGCGCTCGCTGACATTTGGTAAATGTCAGCGAGCGCCTGCTTCAAGCAAGTCGCGGGCATCCAATGTAAGCGCTTGCTTACATTTGCTGCAATGTAAGCACTCGCTTACATTGTAGCCCATGGGCATCCTCAGAACTCCTGCCGACCTGGGCAATGTGATCCAGCAGCGCCGCAAGGCACTGGGCTGGGACCAGGCGCGCCTGGCCCACGAGGCGGGGGTCAGCCGGCAATGGATCATCGAGATCGAGAAGGGCAAGCCCAGGGCCGAACTGCAACTGGTGCTGCGGGCACTCAATGTCCTCGGCATCGAACTGGATGCCTCCACCCGCGACACCGCCCCGCTGGCGGCCGGCGACCGGACGTTGGACCTGCCGGACGTCGATCGCATCATCGAGAACAGCCGGGCCCCGCCAGGGGGGTTCGACCCTGGGTTCGACACGTTGTCCAGGCCCCTCCGGAAGGGGACGAAACCGTGGCGCTGACAATCCTGCTGTCCGGACGCATCGCCGGGCGGCTGGAAGCCGATGGCAGCGGGAATGCGCGGTTCCGCTACGCCGATTCCTGGCTCGACACTGCTGGCGCCTATCCGGTTTCCCTGAGCCTGCCGCTGACACAACGGGATTTCCCGCCACAGACGGTCTCTGCCGTCCTGTGGGGGCTGCTTCCCGACAACGAGAGCCTGCTGCAACGCTGGGGTTCGCATTTCCACGTCTCCCCGCGCAACCCCGTGGCATTGCTCTCCCATGTCGGCGAAGACTGCGCCGGCGCGGTGCAGTTCGTCAGCGACGAACGGCTTGAGAGTGTCCTGGCCGGCACCGACGACCGGGTCGAGCCACTGAGCGACGCCGAACTGGCAGGCCGGCTGCGACGCCTGCGCCAGGACGGCGGCTTGGCGCGCACTGTGGACGATGTCGGGCAGTTCAGCTTGGCGGGCGCGCAATCCAAGATCGCCCTGCTGAGACAGGACGACGGCAGTTGGGCCATTCCCGCCGGGCGTATCCCCACTACCCATATCCTGAAACCGCCGGGTGGCGACTACGACGGCTTCGTCGAAAACGAGATGTTCTGCCTGCGCCTGGCACAGGTGCTCGATCTACCGGCCGCCACGGCAGAAAAGATCGAGATCGACGGTGAAACCGCCATCTGCGTCAGCCGCTACGACCGCGCCCGCATGCACGGCGATCTGGTGCGCGTGCACCAGGAGGACTTCTGCCAGGCCTTGGGTGTGATGCCCCAGATCAAGTACCAGAACCAGGGGGGGCCTGGGCCGGCCGATCTTGCAAAGGTGCTGTGGAATCACTCCTCACGGCCGCTCAATGACGTGGTGACCCTGTTCCAGGCATTGGCCTTCAACTACCTGATCGGCGGCACGGATGCGCATGCCAAGAACTACTCGCTGCTGTTTGGTGCCGGCGGCAATGTCCGCCTTGCTCCGCTGTACGACATTTCCAGCGCCCTGCCCTACCCACAGTTGCAGAAGCGCAAGATCAAGATGGCGATGAAGATCGGCAACCACTACCGCTGGTGGGACATCCGGCAGGAAGACTGGCAGGCCACCGCCGCCAGCCTGCGACTGGAACCGGAATGGGCGTTGGGCGCGCTTGCAGCCATGTGCCGGCTGCTTCCCGAAGCGTCGCAGCGGGTACAGGAGCAACTGCGCGACGAAGGAATCGTCCACCCGGTAATCGGCCGGTTGCTGCACGAAATCCAGCTGGCCTGCGAACGCTGCCTGGCGAGGCTCCAGGCCAGCTGACGGCATGCAAACGCCCCGCGCTGCGGTGCGTTCCACGCCAGGACGGACTCAACGCCGCGGCGCAAGAATCTCCGTCAGCAGGTCGGCGCGGCCGGCGATGCGGCGCAGGTGCGGGTAGCGCAGGCCGTCGCGGTAGTCGATGCGCACGGTGCGGAAGCTGTCGGCCTGGCGCACGATCAGCTCGACCGGCGTGCCGCCCCTGGCCTCGCTCACCGCCTGCTTCAGCCGCGCGCCGCTGTAGGCCAGGCCGTTGACCGCCACCACGGTGACGTCCTTCGCCAGCCCGGCCTTGAACGCCGGACCGTCCCAGCCCACCCACTGCAGCACGCCGTCGCTGCCGGCCTTCAGGCCCAGCGAGTACTGCAGGTCGGTCACGCCATCGGCCTCGCCGTCAGCGACGACCAGGTTCGGCGCTTCGCTGTAGTACAGCTCCCAGCCCGCGGCTTCCAGGCCGTCCGGCGCGCTGCCGTCGCGCGCCTCCAGGCGCTGGCCGATGAAGGCGTCCCAGCCGCCGGGCTGCACCGCTTCCAGCGCGCGCATCACGTCGGCGCGGTCGTACAGGCGGATCTCGCCCTGCTTGCCGCCCTGGTGGAAGCGGCGCGCGAAGTCGTCCAGCGCCACCTTGCCCCGGGACAGCGTGCGCAGCCGCGCGTCCACGCCCAGCCACAGCAGGGTGCTCTCGTTGTAGAACTCGAAGGCGCGCTGCCAGTCGGCCCAGGCCTGCGGCCTGGAATTGAAGTCGAGGATGCCCTGGTGCACGGTGTCGTGCAGGTCGCGCCAGCGCCGCCCCGGCTGGGTGGCGTAATTGGCCTGCAGCTGCGCCAGCATCGCCATGGCGTAGTCGTGGCTCCACAGGCCCGAGCGCGCGGCCAGCACCACCGCCCAGTACTGGGTCTGGCCCTCGTACATCCACAGCTCGTCGTTGTGCATGGGCGCGTTGTAGTGCGGCACCCAGGTCGGGCGCGGGCGCCACGCCTTGCCGATCCACGCATGGGTGTATTCGTGCGGCAGCAGGTCGTTGTCGGCGTAGGGGCGCTCGCCGCGCAGGTAACCTTCGTGCATGCCGTTCTCGCTGGACTGCGCGTGCTCCAGGCCGATGCCGCTGAACACGTCCGACACCGCCAGCAGGAAGTCATAGCGCGTATAGGGGCGCGGCCCGAACACCTTGTCGGCCTCATGCACCAGGGCGCGGTGCGCGTCCAGCACCTTCGGGTCGGCCTGCAGCGCCTGCGGGTTCTCGGCCACCACGTCCAGCCACACCGGCTGCGTGGCCTTGTCGTCCAGGGCGAAGCGCCGGAACCAGCGCCCGGCGTAGACCGGCGAGTCGATCAGCGTCATCAGCGACACCGGCGCGTAGTGCTCGGTGGCGCCGCTGCGCCGGGCGAGGTCCAGCGCCGTGCCGCTCTGCCATCCCTCCGGCAGGCGCAGCGCCGGTTTCACCTGGATGCCGCGCGCGTCGAAGCCGGCCGGGTACAGCACCACGCGGTGCCATTGCAGGTCGAGCAGGTTGGGCGTCATCGCCACCCGGCCCTGGTCGGCGGCGGTGGGCGAGAGGTACTGGAACTCGATGTCCAGCGCGTCCACGCCCGCGGGCACCTGCAGCCGGAAGGCGTACATGTCGCCCGGATCGCGGGTCCACGGCAGCGGCTGGCCATTGCCGCGGATCACCAGCCCGGCGATCTGGTTGATGGGCCCGGTCGGCGCATGGTTGCCGGGTATCCACTGCGGGTACCACAGGGTCAGCGGGCCGGGCGACACCGGGATGCGTTCGCGCACGCGCTGGATGCGGCGGTCGATGTCGCTGGCGTCCACCTCCAGCTCGATCACGCCCGGATAGCGCGCCTGCACCTGCATCGCCGCCTGCCGCGCGTCGCCGTCCTGCGCCTGCGCGCAGGCCAGCGGCGCCAGGCCCAGCGCCATCGCCATCGCCAACAACCAGTTGCGCCCCTGCATCCGTCCACCTGCCCCGTGTTGAAGTTCCCGCATCCTAGCCGCTATCCGGTCCGCACCGGCGTCCGCCGCCAGACCAGGGTGCGGTTGTTGGCCGGCATCGCCGCATCCTCGCGCAGTTCCAGCCCCTGCGCGCGGGCCAGGGCGTCCACCGCCTCGAAATCGCGGATGCCCGAGCGCGGGTCGCGCGCCTTCAGCCAGCCGTCGAAGACGCGGTTGCTCTCGCTGCTGAAGTCCCCGCCGTAGTTGAACGGCCCATAGGTGATGAACAGCGCGCCCGGCGCCATCAGCGGCGGCAGTCCGGCGAACAGCGCCTGCACCGCGTCCCAGCCCATGATGTGCAGGGTGTTGGCGGTGAACACCGCATCGAAGCCGGCCACGCCATCGACCACGGGCAGCGGCGGCGCGGGCCGCAGTCCGGCGCCCACCACCGCCTGCAGCGCCAGCGGCGCCGGCGTGTTGGGCAGCGCGGCCTCGTCCAGCCATTGGCCGATGCCGGGCAGGTGGTCGCGGTGGTCGCTGGCCTGCCAGCGCAGCCACGGCATCGCCGCGGCGAAGTGCACCGCGTGCTGGCCGGTGCCGCTGCCGATCTCCAGCACGGTGCGGGCATCGCCCAGGTGGCGCCGCAGCACCGCCAGGATCGGTTCGCGGTTGCGGTCGCAGGATTCGGCGTAGGGCCTGGCGGTCATCGCGGCGGGCGTCTCGGTGGTCCTGGCGATTGTGCCGGAGCGCATGCGCGCCCACGCATGACCATGGTCACTTGTGCCGGCACCGCGCCGCGGCCGAGATTCGGGGATCCGGTGATGCCGCGCATCGCCATGCCCATGGAGTTCCGCATGCAACGCCGCCAGTTCCTCGCGCTTTCCGGCCTCGGCCTCGCCGGCATGATGCTGCCCAATGCCCGCCTGATCGCCGCCGAGGAACTGCTGGCGCCGGCCGACGTGGCGCGCAGGAAGGCGCTGGCCGACACGGTGCTGGCGCTGGCCCGTGGCGGCGGCGCCAGCTACTGCGACGTGCGCATCGGCCGTTACCTCAACCAGGCCATCATCACCCGCGAGGACAAGGTCCAGAACGTCACCAACAGCGAGTCGGCCGGCGTCGGCATCCGCGTGATCGTCGACGGCGCCTGGGGCTTCGCCGCCAGCAACCAGTCCAGCGAACAGGGTGTGGCCGCGGCGGTGGCGCAGGCGCTGGCCATCGCCCGCGCGAACGCGAAGATCCAGACCCGGCCGGTGCAGCTGGCGCCCACGCCCGGCGTGGGCGAGGTGCGCTGGCAGACGCCGATCCGCCGCAACGCGATGGCGGTGCCGGTCAAGGACAAGGTGGACCTGCTGCTGTCGATCAACGCGGCCGCGCTCAACGCCGGCGCCAGCTTCATCAACTCGCAGCTGTTCCTGGTCAACGAGCAGAAATACTTCGCGTCCAGCGACGGTTCGTGGATCGACCAGGACGTGCACCGCATCTGGCTGCCGTTCACCGCCACCGCCATCGACAAGGCCAGCGGCAGGTTCCGCACCCGCAACGGGCTGTCGGCGCCGGCCGGCATGGGCTGGGAGTTCCTCGATGGCGACGCCGCGGGCAAGTACCACCTGCCCGGCGGGGTGATCGGCTACGGCCATTCCTACGACCCGGTGGAAGATGCGATCGCCGCGGCGAAGCAGGCCCAGGAAAAGCTGAAGGCGCCTTCGGTGAAGCCGGGCAAGTACGACCTGGTGCTGGACCCGTCCAACCTGTTCCTGACCATCCACGAGAACGTGGGCCACCCGCTGGAGCTGGACCGCGTGCTCGGCTACGAGGCCAATTACGCCGGCACCAGCTTCGCCACGCTGGACAAGCGCGACACCGGCTTCCGCTGGGGCAGCGACATCGTCAACTTCACCGCCGACAAGACCGAGCCCTACAGCCTGGGCGCGGTGGGCTACGACGACGAAGGCGTCAAGACGAAACGCTGGGACCTGGTGAAGGACGGCATCCTGGTCAATTACCAGGCCACCCGCGACGAGGTGCATATCCTTGGCGAGAATGCCTCGCACGGCTGCAGCTACGCCGATTCGTGGAAGAGCGTGCAGTTCCAGCGCATGGCCAACGTGTCGCTGGCGCCGGGCAAGGCGCCGCTGACGCCGGCGCAGATGGTCAAGGACGTGGAGAACGGCATCTACGTCCACGGCCGCGGCTCGTACTCCATCGACCAGCAGCGCTACAACGCGCAGTTCGGCGGCCAGCTCTGCTACCAGATCAGGAATGGCGAGATCACCGGCATGGTCGAGGACGCCGCGTACCAGATCCGCACGCCGGAGTTCTGGAACGCCTGCTCGGCCATCTGCGACGAGCGCGATTTCCGCCTCGGCGGCTCGTTCTTCGACGGCAAGGGCCAGCCGGGGCAGGTCTCGGCGGTATCGCACGGCTCGGCGACGACGCGCTTCGACGGGGTGAACATCATCAATACCGCGCGCAGCCTGGGGTAATGCACGAAGCCCCTCTCCCGCCGGGAGAGGGGTTGGGGTGAGGACGCGGGCGAAGCCGTGCCGCCGGGGACTGCAGGCAATGGCGATGAAGGCATCGGCGGATGCTCAACCATGTCGCAGCCTGGTTGTCGCGGTTGATACCCGCGCCCGGACATCGTCCCTGCCCTCATCCGCCCCTGCGGGGCACCTGCATCCGGTGCATCCCTGCGCCTCACCCCGCGGGCGGCTGCCTCAGCGCGTCGTGTAGCCGCCGTTGACCAGGATGGTCTGCCCGGTCATCCACCAGCCCTCGGACACCAGGAAGCGGATCCACGGCACGATGTCCTCGATGTCGGTCAGGCCGGTGCGCGAGAACGGCGACAGCGCCGCCGCGGTCTTGTGGTAGGCCACCGCGTCGGCGCCTTCGGCCGGGTAGAAGAACGGCGTGTCCATCGGCCCCGGGCCGATCGCGGTCACCGAGATGCCGCGTTCGCCGAACTCCTTGGCGGCCGCGCGCGTGTAGTGCTCCACCGGCGCCTTGGTGCCGGCATAGCTGGAATAGAACGGGGTGAACGCGCCCAGCAGCGAGGTCACCAGGGTGCAGACCCGGCCGTTGTCGGCGAGGTGGCGGCCGGCCTCGCGCAGGAAGAAGAACGCGGCCTTGTTGTTCACCGCGTCCATCTCGTCGAACTCGGCGTCGCTGATCTCGGCCATCGGCTTCTTCAGCACCTTGCCGACGGTGTTGACCGCGATGTCGATGCGGCCCAGCGCCTGGCGGGCGTCGGCGAACAGCTTCTCCACCGCCCCGGCGCGGGTCAGGTCGGCCTGGAACAGGTGCGCGTTGCTGCCGGCGGCGCGCACCGCGGCGGCGGTCGCCTCGGCCTGGCCGCGGGTGGCGATGCTGTTGTAGTGGATGGCGATGCCGCTGGCGCCGTGGGCGGCGAGGTCGTGGGCGAGCAGGCCGCCCAGGTTCTTGGCGCCGCCGGCGATGAGCACGGTCTTGCCGTGGATGCGGTGGTCGGTCATGGCGAACTCCTGTGGGGGAATGTCCACAGAGGCTATCGGCTTGGATTTCCGGATAAAGCCAGCCATTCTGACTTCACCTGTCGGATTCCCCGGACAATCGCCATGGACCGCATCGAGCTGTGCCGCATCTTCGTGCGCGTGGTGGACTGCGCCGGCTTCACCCGCGCTGCCGACCAGCTGAACCTGCCGCGCTCCACCGTCTCCGAGGCGGTGCGCACGCTGGAACAGCGGCTGGGCACGCGCCTGCTCCACCGTACCACCCGCCAGGTCACCCCGACCCAGGACGGGCTGCTGTTCCATGCCCGCTGCCAGCAGCTGATCGCCGACATGGACGAGGCCGAGCAGCTGTTCCGGCAGTCGCCGCACGCGCTGAGCGGGCGCCTGCGGGTGGACCTGCCGGGCCGCATCGGCCGGCTGATCGTGGCGCCGGCGCTGCCGCGCTTCCTCGACGCGCATCCCGGGATCGACATCGAGCTGGGCATGACCGACCGCGCCGTGGACCTGGTCGAGGACGGCGTGGACTGCGCGCTGCGGGTGGGCCCGCTGCAGGATTCGCGGCTGGTGGCGCGCAGCCTCGGCCAGCTGCCGCTGCTCAACGTGGCCAGCGCCGGCTACCTGGCCGCGCACGGCACGCCCACCCACCCCCGCGACCTGGTCGACCACTGGGGCGTGCGCTACGCCTCGCCCGGCAACGGCCGGGTCGAACCCTGGGAATGGCGCGAAGAAGGCGCGCTGCGCGAGCAGCCGCTGCGCGGGCGCGTCACCGTCAACAGCGCCGAGGCCTACATCGCCTGCTGCATCGCCGGCCTGGGCCTGATCCAGATCCCTGCCTACGACGTGCGCGGCGAACTGGCCGACGGCACCCTGGTCGAGGTGATGCCCGGCCACCGCGCCGACCCGCTGCCGATGCACCTGCTGTTTCCGCACCGGCGGCATCCGTCGCAGCGGCTGCAGGTGTTCGTGGCATGGCTGCAGGCGGTGCTGGGCGAGGCGCTCCGGTAGCGGCGGCGCCCGCTTCTATGTCTAAAGTCACTACCGCCGCACACGCCTCCCCCGCAAGAATCGAACGGTTCGCAGAGCACCGCGAAGCCATCGTCGTTTTTTGCATCCGCGCCGCCCGGCGCATCCCGTTCACGGAGAACAGCCTTGCATAGACGTGACTTCCTCGCCCTGACCGGGCTCACCGCCGGCGGCCTGATGGTGCCGTCGTTCTTCGGCAAGGCCATCGCCGCCGAACAACTGCTCAGCACGCTCGACCCGGCGCTGAAGAAGCGCCTGGCCGACGATGCGCTGAACGCCGCGCGTGCCGCCGGCGCCAGCTACTGCGACGTGCGCATCGGCCGCTACCTGCGCCAGTTCGTGATCACCCGCGAGGACAAGGTGCAGAACGTGGTCAACACCGAATCCACCGGCGCCGGCATCCGCGTGATCGCCAACGGCGCCTGGGGCTTCGCCGCGACCAACGACCTGAGCCCGGCCGGCGTGGTCAAGGCCGCGCAGCAGGCCGCGGCCATCGCCAAGGCCAACGCCAGGGTACAGACCGCGCCGGTGCAGTTCGCCAGTGCCCCGGGCTACGGCGAGGTCAGCTGGCGCACGCCGATCCGCAAGAACGCGATGGAAGTGCCGATCAAGGACAAGGCCGACCTGCTGCTGGGCGTGAACGCCGCCGCGCTCGGCGCCGGCGCCAGCTTCGTCAACTCGATGCTGTTCCTGGTCAACGAGCAGAAGTACTTCGCCTCCACCGACGGCTCCTACATCGACCAGGACGTGCACCGCATCTGGGCACCGATGACGGTGACCGCCATCGACAAGGCCAGCGGCAAGTTCCGCACCCGCGACGGGCTGTCCTCGCCGATGGGCATGGGCTTCGAATACCTGGACGGCGACGCCGGCCAGAAGTTCGTCTCGCCCAACGGCGTGGTCAACTACGGCCTGTCCTACGACATGCGCGAGGACGCCATCGCCGCGGCCAGGCAGGCGCAGGAAAAGCTGAAGGCGCCCTCGGTCAAGCCGGGCAAGTACGACCTGGTGCTGGACCCCTCGCACACCTGGCTGACCATCCACGAATCGGTCGGCCACCCGCTGGAACTGGACCGCGTGCTCGGCTACGAAGCCAACTACGCCGGCACCAGCTTCGCCACCCTGGACAAGCGCGAGCAGCATTTCCAGTACGGCAGCGACAAGGTCAACATCTTCGCCGACAAGACCCAGGCCGGCAGCCTCGGCGCGGTCGGCTACGACGACGAAGGCGTGAAGTGCAAGAAGTGGGACCTGATCCGCGAGGGCAAGCTGGTCGACTACCAGGCCATCCGCGACCAGGCGCACATCCTCGGCAAGACCGAGTCCGACGGCTGCTGCTATGCCGATTCGTGGTCGAGCGTGCAGTTCCAGCGCATGGCCAACGTGTCGATGGCGCCGGGCAAGACGCCGCTGAGCGTGGCCGACCTGATCAAGGACGTGGAGAACGGCATCTACATCATCGGCGACGGCTCGTTCTCGATCGACCAGCAGCGCTACAACGCGCAGTTCGGCGGCCAGCTGTTCTACGAAATCAAGAACGGCCAGATCACCCGCATGCTCGAGGACGTGGCCTACCAGATCCGCACGCCGGAATTCTGGAACGCCTGCAGCGCCGTGGCCGACGAACGCGACTACCGCCTGGGCGGCTCGTTCTTCGACGGCAAGGGTCAGCCGGGCCAGGTCTCGGCGGTGTCGCACGGCTCGTCCACCGCCCGTTTCGACGGCATCAACGTCATCAATACCGCGCGCAGCCTCGGCTGACCGTCCAAGGAGTTCTTGAGCAATGAGCATCTTCACCGAACAGGAAGCCAAGGCCATCCTGGACAAGGTCATCGCGCTGTCCAAGGCCGACGAGTGCACCGCCACGCTGGCCGGCTCCATCGACGGCAACATCCGCTTCGCGCTGAACAACGTCTCCACCAGCGGCATGGTCAACAACGCCGAACTGGCCGTGCAGGTCGCCTTCGGCAAGCGCGTGGGCACCGCCTCGATCAACGAGTTCGACGACGCCTCGCTGGAGCGCGTGGTGCGCCGTGCCGAGGACCTGGCGCGCCTGGCGCCGGAGAACCCGGAGTTCATGCCCATCATCGGCAAGCAGGAATACAAGCCCAGCCCGACCTTCAGCGAATCCACCGCCGCCATCGACCCGGATTTCCGCGCCAGGGTCGCCGCCGACTCCATCGCGCCGTGCCGCGGCCACGGGCTGATCGCCGCCGGCTTCCTGGAAGACAGCAACGGCTTCGTCGCCATCGCCAACAGCAAGGGCAACTTCGGCTACCAGAAGAGCACCAGCTTCAACTACACCTGCACGGTGCGTACCGAGGATGGCCGCGGGTCGGGCTGGGTCGGGCGCAACCTGAAGGACGCGTCCGACTTCCATGCCGAGCAGGAGATCGAGATCGCCAAGCGCAAGGCCATCGAATCGGCCGAGGCCAAGGCGCTGGAACCGGGCAAGTACACGGTGATCCTGGAACCGGCCGCCGCCGCCGGCCTGATCAGCTTCATGATGAATTTCTTCGACGCGCGTTCGGCCGACGAAGGCCGCAGCTTCCTGTCCAAGAAGGGCGGCGGCAACAAGCTCGGCGAGCAGGTCTACGACCCGCAGGTGAACATGTACGCCGATCCGTGGCACCCGGAGGCGCCGGTGCTGCCGTGGGACGGCGAGGGCATGCCGCGCGAGCGCATGGCCATCATCGAGAACGGCAAGGTGATGAACCTGAACTACTCGCGCTACTGGGCGCAGAAGCAGGGCAAGACCGCCACCGCGCGGCCCGGCAACCTGCTGATGAGCGGTGGCAGCAAGTCCATCGCCGAGCTGGTCAAGGGTACGCAGAAGGGCATCCTGCTCACCCGCACCTGGTACATCCGCATGGTAGATCCGCAGACCGTGCTGCTGACCGGCCTGACCCGCGACGGCACCTTCTACATCGAGAACGGCCAGATCAAGCACCCGGTGAAGAACTTCCGCTTCAACGAGTCGCCGGTGATCATGCTCAACAACATCGACGAACTGGGCAAGCCGGTGCGCGTGGCCGGCGACGAGTCCAGCTTCGTGATGATGATCCCGCCGATGCGGCTGCGCGATTTCACCTTCACCTCGCTCTCCGACGCGGTGTGACTTTGCCTTCCCCTTCTCCCGTCGGGAGACAGCTTGGCAGGGATTGCCAAGCTGCACGGCGAAGCCGCCCGCGGGGTGAGGCGCAGGGATGCGCCGAATGCAGGTGCCCGAAGGGCGGATGAGGGGCGAACCATGGTCCATGGCGTCTGAAGCATCAGGACGCCATCGCCCCTCACCCCAACCCCCGCTCCGCGCCCCGGCCCACGCCAGTGGCGTGGGCGCTCCTGGTCACGCGCACCGATGGTGCGCAAACCGTGCCCTCTCGCCCCGAAGGGAGAGGGGCTTCAGCACCACAGAGACGTCCCTGCTTTGTCCCAGCCCCGGCTAACGCGCGCGCAATTCCTCCACCTGCTGCTCGGCGGCGCGATGGCGGCCGCGCTGCCCGGGCGCGCGCGCGCCCAGGCCGGCCGTTACGACTTCTGGTTCACCCGCCTCAAGTACGACTCCGGCGACTGGGACGTTGACGCGCGCATGCCGTCCAACCTGATCACCTCGCTGATCGACTACACCACGCTGCGCGTGGACCCGACCGAACACGTCGTCGCGCTGTCCGACCCGAAGATGCTGCGCGCGCCGTTCTGCTACCTGGCCGGGCACAAGCTGGTGGAGTTCAACCCCGACGAACGCCGCAACTTCGAGCGCTACGTGCGCAACGGCGGCTTCGTGCTGGTGGACGACTGCAACCACGACATCGACGGCCTGTTCGCCACCTCGTTCGAGGCGCAGATGCGCGCCATCTTCGGCGCCGGCGCGCTGAAGAAGCTGCCCAACACCCATGCGCTCTACAACAGCTTCTTCAGGTTTCCCGAAGGCCCGCCGGCGACCACGTTCGAACTGAACGGCTGGGGCGACGACCTGGTGCACGACTACCTCAAGGGCATCGAGGTCGACGGCCGCCTGGGCGTGCTCTACAGCAACAAGGACTACGGCTGCGAATGGGACTACGACTGGCGCAACAAACGCTTCCTGGCCGAGGACAACACGAAGTTCGGCGTGAACATCGTGATGTACGCACTGACGCATTGACTCCACTGGTGACCGCATGAACAGCCCCGCCCACGATCTCGATTCCCTGCTGCCCCGCCTGGGCGAACTGCGCGGCGCGCTGGCGCAGGCGGTGGTCGGCCAGCAGGACGTGGTCGAACAACTGCTGATCGGCCTGCTCGCCGGCGGCCACTGCCTGCTCGAAGGCGCGCCCGGCCTGGGCAAGACCCTGCTGGTGCGCTCGCTCGGGCAGGCGCTGGAACTGCAGTTCCGGCGCGTGCAGTTCACCCCCGACCTGATGCCCAGCGACATCCTCGGCACCGAGCTGCTGGAAGAGGACCACGGCACCGGCAAGCGTGCGTTCCGCTTCCAGCAGGGCCCGGTGTTCACCAACCTGCTGCTGGCCGACGAGCTCAACCGCACCCCGCCCAAGACCCAGGCCGCGCTGCTGGAGGCGATGCAGGAGCGCACCGTCAGCTACGCCGGCACCACCCATGTGCTGCCCGCGCCGTTCTTCGTGCTGGCCACGCAGAACCCGATCGAGCAGGCCGGCACCTATCCGCTGCCGGAGGCACAGCTGGACCGCTTCCTGCTGCACGTGCGCGTGGACTACCCCAGCGAGGCCGAGGAGCGCGACATCCTCGCCCAGACCACCGGCAGCAGCGGCGGCGCGGTGCCGAAGGTGATGGACGCCGACGCGGTGAAGGCGCTGCAGGCCGCGGTGCGCGAGGTGCACGTCGGCGCCGACCTGCTGACCTGGATCACCCGGCTGGTGCGCGCCAGTCGCCCCGGCGACGGCGCGCCGGCCGAAGTGAACAACTGGATCAAGTGGGGCGCCGGCCCGCGCGCCGGGCAGTCGCTGGTGCTGGCGTCGAAGGCGCGCGCCCTGCTGCACGGCCGCTTCGCCGCCACCCGCGAGGACGTGCAGGCGCTGGCCGCGCCGGTGATGCGCCACCGCCTGCTGCTGTCCTTCGCCGCCGAGGCCGAGCAGAAGGGCGCCGACGACGTGATCGCCGCGCTGCTGCGCGCGGTGCCGTACCCGGCCTGAGCCTGCGCCCGCATCCGCCTTGGCCGCCACCGCGCCACCGCTGATTCCCGCCGACGTGCGCAGCCGCCTGCGCGGCCTGCGGCTGCTGCCGCAACGGGCCAGCGGCAGCCGCGGCATCGGCATGCACGCCAGCCGCAGCCGCGGCGCCGGGCTGGAATTCGCGCAGTACCGCGCCTACGAGCCCGGCGACGAACTGCGCCAGATCGACTGGAAACTCTACGCGCGCTCGGACCGCTTTTTCGTGCGCGAATCCGAACGCGAAAGCCCGCTCACGGTGTGGCTGCTGCTCGATACCACCGCGTCGATGGCGCAGGCCGACCAGGCGCGGCGCGACTGGACCCGCCTGGACGCGGCCTGCGCGCTGGCCGCCTGCGTCGCCGAACTGGCGCTGCAGCAGGGCGATGCCTTCGGCCTGGTCGCCATCGGCGGCGAGGGCCTGCGCCTGGTGCCGGCCGGGCACGGCCTGCGCCAGCGCGACCGCCTGCACCTGCAGCTGCATGCCCTGCGCGCGCAGGGCCGGTGGCCGGCGCAGGAACGGCTGGCGCCGGTGTGGGAACGCATCGCCGCCAACGACCTGGTGGTGATGATCGGCGACGGCTTCGACGACGCCGCCATCGCCCTGGCCGAGCGCCTGGCCAGGGCCGGCCGCGATGTCATGCACCTGCAGCTGCTGACCGCCGAGGAACGCGACTTCCCGTTCCGCGACGGCCACCGCTTCCGCGACCCGGAAACCGGCGAGGAGCTGCTCAGCGACGGCGCGACGGTACGCGCTGATTACCTGACGCGCTTCGCCGAGGCGCGGCGCACGCTGGACGCGCGCCTGCAGGCCGCCGGCATCCGCCATGACACCGGCTTCCTCGACGAAGCCATCGACGCGCCGCTGCAGCGCCTGGCCGGTCGCCGCGGAGGCCACGGCGCATGAGCCTGGTGTGGCTGTTCCCGGCGGGCCTGGCCGCACTGGCGGCGCTGCTGCTGCCGCTGCTGATCCACCTGGCGCGGCGCGACGAGCAGCGGCTGATCGACTTCGCCGCGCTGCGCTGGCTGTCGGCCCGGCCGCGCCCGCGCCGGCGCATCCGCTTCGACGACTGGCCGCTGCTGCTGGTGCGGCTGCTGCTGCTGGCGCTGCTGGCGGTGCTGCTGGCGCGGCCGGCACTGGAAGGCGTCGCGGACGATGCGCCGCGCGTCGCCGTGGCACCCGGCGTGGACATCGCCGCTGCGCGAGGCGCGGTCGGGGCCGCCGATGCGCGGTGGCTGTGGCTGGCGCCAGGCTTTCCCGCGCTCGATGCGCCCACCGTTCCCTCGCCCCCGCAGCCGCTCGCCAGCCTGCTGCGCGAACTGGATGCGACGCTGCCGCCCGCCGCGCCGCTCACCGTGGTCGTGCCCGCGGTGCTGGACGGGCTGGACGCGCAGCGGCCGCGGTTGTCGCGCGCGGTGCGCTGGCAGGTGGTGGAGAGCGTGCCATCGGCCACGTCTGCCGTCGTCGTGGCGGCACCGCGCCTGCACATCCGCCATGACGACGCCGGTGCCGCCGCCCTGCCGTGGCTGCGCGCCGTCGCCCGGGCATGGAACCCTGACATGCCGGCGGACATCGCCCGCGACGACCAGCCCTTCGCCGACGGCGAGGGCGTGCGCGTCTGGCTGTCGGCCACACCGGTTCCCGACGCCCTGCAGGCATGGGCGCGCGCGGGCGGCCGCTTGCTGGTCGATGCGCGCACGCCGGTGCCGGACAACACGCAGCGCCTGCCGCTGTGGCGCGACGACGGCGGCGCGCCGGTGATCGAGCAGGTGGATGGCGCCCACGCGCAGTGGCTGCGCTGGGCCGCGCCGCTGCAACCGGCAACGATGCCGGCGCTGCTGGACGCCGGCTTCCCGCAGCGCCTGCGCGACCTGCTGCAGGCGCCGCCGGTCCCCACGCGGGCACCGGCGGCCGCAATGCAGCCAGACAGCGGTACCGACGCATGGCCGCAGCCGGCCTACGAACCGGTGCCGTGGCTGGTGGCCGCCATCGCCCTGCTGTTCCTGCTGGAACGCGGGATGGCCAGCGCGCGCCGGCGCCGGGGGCAGGCATGAGCCCGCTGGCCCTGCTGCGCGGCGCGCGCCGCCGGGTGCTGCTGATCGCGCTGGCCGGCGGCGTGCCGCTGGCGCTGGCGTTCGGCCTGCTGGCGATGCGCGTGGCCGGTTTCGACACCGGCAGCGTGGTGCTCACGCTCGCCCTGCTCGCGGTCGCCGCGTTCGCCACCTGGCGCGCGCGGCGGCTGGATGCGCGCTGGCTGGTCGCGCGCCTGGACGCGCAGCCGCGTTTCGAGGACAGCGCCGACCTGCTGTTCGCCGCGCCGCAAACGCTGAACCCGTTGCAGCGGCGCCAGCGCGCGCGCATCGAACAGCGCCTGCGCGCGATGCCGCCCGAGCTGCGCCCGCGCTGGCCGTGGCCGCGCCTGCTGGCCTGCCTCGTCGTCGCGCTGCTGGTCGCCGCGGCCGCCGTCCTGTGGCCGCGCGGTGCGCCCGTCGCGCCGGCCGGCAGCCACGGCGGCAACCCGGCAGCCGTCGCTTCCACTGCCCCGCCGGCGCTGCGCGGCACGCGGCTGGAAGTGACGCCGCCGGCCTACACCGGCCAAGCGGCCAGCGCCGGCGAGAAGCTCGACGCGCGCGCCCTGCAGGGCAGCCGCCTGCACTGGCAGCTGCGCTTCGCGCCGCAGCCGCAGCGCGCGTGGCTGCAGTTCCACGACGGCCGCCGCCTGCCGCTGCAGCGCGACGGCGAGCGCTGGCAGGCCAGCGAAACCCTGCAGCGTTCCGGCCTGTACCGCATCGTCGCCGAACCGGCGCTGGCCGAGCCCGGACGCGCCTGGCGGCTGGAAGTGGTGCCGGACCGTCCGCCGCAGGTGAAGGTGATCGAACCGGCGCAGACGCTCACCCGGGCCGCGCCGCACCAGCGCCGCTGGCCGCTGCGCTTCGAGGCCAGCGACGATTTCGGCGTCGCCGCCGGCGCGGTGCTGGAACTCACCACCGCCAAGGGCAGCGGCGAGAACATCGATTTCCAGCAGCGCCGCGTCGCACTGTCCGGCAGCGGTACCGCCACCGCGCGCCGCTTCGCCTACGACGTCGACCTGGCGGCGCTGGGCGTCGGCCCCGGCGACGAGGTGGTCGCGCGCCTGGGCGTGCGCGACAACCGCGCGCCGCAGCCGCAGGAAGCGCGCAGCCCCAGCCTGATCCTGCGCCTGCCCAGCGAGCAGGAAGTACAGACCAGCGACCTGGAAGGCGCGATCAAGAAGGTGATGCCGGCCTATTTCCGCAGCCAGCGGCAGATCATCCTCGACGCCGAGGCGCTGCTGAAACAGCGCGGCGCGCTCGACGCCGACACCTTCACCCGCCGCTCGGACGCCATCGGCGTGGACCAGCGCATCCTGCGCCTGCGCTACGGCCAGTTCCTCGGCGAGGAGGCCGAGGGCGGCGCCAAACCGCCGCCGACCGGCGACCATGCGCCTACCGGCGACGCAGCGGCCAGCGAGCACGCGCACGACGACGGCCACGATCACGACCACGCCGAAACCAGCGACGGCAGCGCGCCCGCGTTCGGCAGCGCCACCGACGTGCTCGCCGAATACGGCCACACCCACGACCACGCCGAGGCCGCCACCCTGCTCGATCCGCAGACCCGCGCCATCCTCAAGGCCGCGCTCGACCAGATGTGGCAGTCCGAAGGCGAGCTGCGCCAGGGCCATCCCGACAGGGCGCTGCCCTATGCCTACAAGGCGCTGGGCTTCATCAAGCAGGTGCAGCAGGCCGAGCGCGTCTACCTGGCGCGGGTCGGTCCCGAGCTGCCGCCGATCGACATGACGCGGCGCATGGGCGGCAAGCGCGAGGGCCTGGGCAGCCGCGGCCTGCGGCTGCCGCCGCGCGACCGCGGCGATGCCACGCCGGCCGATGCCTGGCGGGCGCTGGCGACGGCGGATGCGGCGGTCGACCTGGACGCGCTGTCGCGCTGGCTCGATGCGCACCCGCAGGCCGTGCCCGACCCGCTCGACATCGCCGCCGCCATCGACGAACTGCGCCAGCAGCCGGAGTGCCGCGCGTGCCGGCAGCGCCTGCGCGACCAGCTGTGGCCGGCGTTGCCGCGCGCGCCCGGCCCGCCGGCGCGGCGCGACGCCGCCGACGCCATGGGCCGCCGTTATCTGGATGCGCTGGCGGCGCCGCAGGAGAACGCCCGATGATCTTCTGGCTGCCCGTCGCGCTCATCGCCGCGGCCGTGCTGCTCGCCAGCCTGCGCCTGTGCCTGCCGCCACGGCCGCCGCTGCCGCGCCTGGGCCTGCTGCTGGTACTGCAACTGGCGGCGGCGCTGCTGCTCGCGCTGGCCCTGTTCCCGCCGCGGCACGCCGTGCCCGCCGATACCCTGCTGCTCGCCAGCGCCGGCACCACCGCCGCGGACCTGGCGGCCGTACCGGCCGCCGTGCGGCTGCGCCTGCCGGAAGCACCGACCCTGGCGGGCGTGGCGCGCGTGCCCGACCTGGCCACCGCGCTGCGCCGGCACCCGGGCACGCGCGACCTCGTCGTCGTCGGCCAGGGCCTGCCGGCGCGCGACCGCGACACCGCGCTGCCGCCGCTGCGCTTCCATTCCGGCGCCGCGCCGCGTGGGCTGGTCGAACTGCAGGCGCCGCCACCGCTGGCCGCCGGCGCGCGGTTCGAGGTCGGCACGCGCGTGCAGGGCCTGCCGCAGGCGCGGGTGGAACTGCTCGATCCGGCCGGGCATCGCGTCGCCATCGCCGCGCCCGGCGCCGACGGCCGCGCGCGCCTGGCCGCCAGCGCGCGCGACGCCGGCGATGTCGCGTTCGTACTGCGCGCGCTCGACGGCGACGGCAAGGTGCTCGACCAGCTGCCGGTGCCGGTGCGGGTGCGGTCCGTGCCGGCGCCGGCGCTGCGCCTGCTCGCCGGCGCGCCCGGGCCGGAACTGAAATACCTGCAGCGCTGGGCCGCGGACACGGGCGCCAGCCTGCAGACCGGCATCAGCGTCGGCGGCGGCGTGCAGCTGGGCGATGCGCCGCAGGCCATCGACGCCGCCAGCCTCGCCCGGCTCGACCTGCTGGTGCTCGACGAACGCCGCCTGGCGGCGCTGTCCTCGGCGCAGCGCGCAGCCATCGCCGCGGCCATGCGCGAGGGCCTGGGCGTGCTGGTACGCCTGGGCGGCGCGCTCGACGGCAATGCCCGCCGTGCCCTGCGCGACTGGGGGCTGGAGGCGCGCGGCGGCGAACAGACGGCCACGGTGAAACTGCGCGATGCCGATGCGGATGCCGCCGGCGACGAGGGCAGCGCGCCGGCGACGCTGGACATCGAGCGCTTCGACCTGGCGTTCGCCGACACCGGCGTGGTGCCGCTGCTGCGCGCCGCCGACGGCAGCGCGATCGGCGGCTGGCGCGCGGTCGGCCGCGGGCGCATCGGCGTGCTGCCGGTCGTCGACAGCTACACCCTGGTGCTCGCCGGCCACGCCGGGGCCCACGCCGAACTGTGGAACCGCGTGCTGGCGACGCTGGCGCGGCCGCTGCCGGCATCGCCGCCGGCCGCGCTGCCCGCCTGGGCCTGGGCCGGCGAACGCGCCGCGCTGTGCGGGCTGCCCGACGGCGCGCGGATCGAAGCGCCCGACGGCAGCACCACGCCGCTGCTGGCCGACCCGCGCGCCGGCAACTGCAGCGGCTGGTGGCCGCGACAGGCCGGCTGGCACCGCGTCGTCGCCGGCGACGCCAGCGCCGGCGTGCAGGTCATCGACCCGGCCGACGCCCGCGCCCTGCATGCGCAGGCCACGCGCGAGGCCACCTCGGCCCTGCGCGGCGGCAGCGGCGCTGCCGCGACCACGGCGCTGCCGGTGCCGGGCCCGCGCTGGCCGTGGCTGCTGGGCTTCGTGCTGGTGGCGGCGTTGCTTTGGTGGCTGGAACGGCGGCCACGGCCGTCAGGCGGCGCTCATGCCCCGGGCAGTGCATAGGAAACGGCGGCTCCCGATACCTTCACGTAGCCCCGCTCGCGCAGCACGGCGATGAGCCGCTGGACCTCGGCCCGCGGCAGCTTCTTGCCGAACATGGAATCCAGCGCGCTTTCCAGGGTTTTCACCCGCGCCGGCCGGGTCATGCCCGCAAGCCGTTGCAGGACAAGCTGCAGCCGCGCTTCCTGCTCCAGCGGTGGCGCGGCCGGCGCGAAGCACGGCATCCGCGTAATGGCGGGGGAGCGGCACGCAAATATCCGGTTGTCCTTGAGGTGCCGGATCAGCGGGTCGAAGCCGGTGTCGCCAGAGATGACATGGAAGAACCCCCGGGGATCGGCCTCCGCCAGGCGCCCCATGTACCAGGCGATATGGAAATCGGCCGCATTCGGGCCGTTGCCGGCAATCTTCACGTACTCGGCATGTCGCCCCATCCGCTGCAATGCCGCAGCCACCTGGAACGATATCTTCGCCTGGCTGGCGCCGACGAACACGATCACGCGGAAGTCCGGCCGCTCCAACTGCTCCAGCGATTCCGGCTGCACGTTCTCGTAATCGATCAGCACATAGTTGATGCGTGCGGTCGAAGCCGATGCTTCGCCCGCACTTGCCTGCAGATCCATCGCCATCCCTGTTCCGACCGCCGACAGGCACAGCTTATACGCCTCGATGGACCCTGCCGCCAGGCGGGTGCCTGGAAACAATGGCGCCCGCGCCCGGAGCGGACGCGGGCGTCGCCACGATCACGCGGCTCAGCGCGCCGGTGCGTTCACTTCGTGCGGCTTGCTGCCCTGCTCGGCATCCATGCGGTTGCGCTCCTCGTGCAGGGTCTGCACCTGCTCCTTGCTCAGGCCGTCGTGCAGGGTGTCGCGCAGGCCGGTCAGCCAGGGGATGCGCTGGCGGTCGGGCAGCTGCCGCACCCACATGCGCAGGTCGTAGCGCTGTTCCGGCGTCATCTGCCAGTACGCGGCGGCCGTGGGTACGGGCGGCACCTCCAGCTGCGGCATCAGCATGAACGACACCGCGCGGCTGATCGCCGCGGGGATGACGGTGCCGTGGTCCTCGCCGGCGATCTCATCGAAGCGCGCGTCCACCGCGGTGCGCTCGGCCAGCGCGGCCGCCAGCGCGCGGCTGCTGTCCACCTGCGCGCGTTCCTTCTGCAGCAGCGCCAGCTTGGCGACATTGGGCCGCGAGTGCGCCAGCGGCGACAGCGCCTGCTCGTACTCGCCCGCGGTCAGCAGCAGCCGCAGCGGCGGCGCCTGCGGCGGGCGCGCGGCCAGGGTGTCGGCCAGCTGCCGCGCGATGTCGGCGCGGTCGAACCAGATCGATGGGCTGGCGGCGACACGCACGGCGAAGGCATCGGGCCTGCGCAACATCGAATGCAGCACGAACAGGCCGCCGAACGAATGCCCGAACAGCGCCTGGCGCGCCGGATCGACCGGCGCCAGCGCGGCGATGCGCGGCTTGAGCGTGTCCTCGATGAACTCGAGGAAAGCGTCGGCGCCGCCGGACGCGGCGGTGATGCGCGGGTTGCCGCTGCCAGGCGGGGTCAGGTCCAGGGTGCGCGCCGTGCCGATGTCCACGCCGTCGGGGTAGCCGATGCCCACCACCACCGTCGCCAGGTCGCGCGGCACGTCGGGGCGGCGCTCCATGGCGCGCACGGTTTCCATGGCGGTGAGGAACATGGCATTGCCGTCCAGCACGTAGAGCGCGCCGTAGCCGGAGCGTGGCGCCGGCTTGTCCGGCACCGAGACGAAGATGCGGTAGGCGCGCCCGTCGGCGGCCTCCAGATCGAACTGCTGCGCGCCCTTGACCTGCAGCGGCGCGGCGGCCGGCGCGGCAGGGTGGCCCGGTGCGGCCGTCGCCATCGCCGGCGCCAGGCCGAGGCCCAGCGCCAGCATCACGGTTGCTGCTTTCATCATTGCTCTGTCTCCCGGCCTGCCCGGCGCGATGCCGGGACAGGCCTGCGTTGCTTACCAGCGCTTGTCGAAGGACAGCACCAGGCTGCGGCCCAGCACCGTCGCGTTGGCCGGATCATAGGGGTCCGGCAGGGTATCGACGGCCGCGGTGGTGCCGGTGTCGAAGAACGGCGGCGCGCTGTTGGTGAGGTTGATGGCGGTGAAGCTCAGCCGCGAATCGTGGAACAGGCCGCCGATGCCGGACAGGTCGTAGCCGAGGTGGAAGTCGAAGGTCTTCCACGCCTTGATCTTCACCGGCGCGGTCGCCGCCACCGGCAGGCCCTGGGCGTTGGGCAGGAAGCAGCCGGCCACGCACTGGTAGTCGTCCACGTAGTTCATGGTCAGCGATGCGTTGAGGTTGCCGTAGTACCACTTCACGCCGTGCATCGAACGCAGCTTGACCGGGCTGGAGCCGTCGGCGGCGCTGTACCGGCCGAGGCGGTCGACGTAGCCGGCGCCGGGCGTGGCCTCGATCTCGTAGGACTTCAGCAGGGTGCCGCGGTTGAAGAACTCCAGCGAGCCGCCGTAACGGGTGTCGAAACCGTAATCGAGGTTGAAGTCGAAGCCGTCCATCCGCAGCGAGGCCAGGTTGAGCTGGGTGGCATTGACGATCATCGCCACGTCCGCCGGCCCCATCACCGGGCCGGCGCCGAGCTGGCCGAGATAGCGCGGGTCGTTCTCCATGATCTGGCGCACGCGGTCCACGCCCGGGTTGATCTCCAAGCTGTCGATGTACGGCGTGGTGCCCTTGGTGAACAGGTCGTTGAGGATGCCGCCCAGCTGTCCGGCCTGGATGCGCACGATGCGGTCGTCGACCTTCAGGTTGAAGTAGCTCGCCCCGGCGTGCAGGCCCGGTGCCCATTCCGGCTTCCAGTCGAAGCCCACGGTCCAGGTCCTGGCCTCTTCCGGCTTCAGCGTGGGGCCGGCGCCGCCGGAGACCACGATCGCGTTGAAGGTGCAGCCGGCCGCGGTGTTGGACACGCCGTTGAGCGGGACCACGGTGGTGTCGCAGGGTGCGCGGTACAGGTCCGCACGCAGGAACGCGCCGTTGCCGCCGGTGATCGGCTGCACGCCGTCGTAGGCGTAGCGCATCGGCGGGGCGTGGAACGAGGTGCCCCAGCTGGCGCGCAGGGTCAGGTCGTCGATCGGCTTGAAGTCCAGGCCGACCTTCGGGTTGAAGGTGGAGAAGTCGCCCATGCCGCGGCTGCGCTCGTAACGGCCGGCCAGCGACAGGTCCAGCTTCTGCGCGAAGCGCGAGGCGTTGTCCTTGCCGATCAGCGGGAAGGCCAGCTCGGCGAACACCGCGCCGACGTCGCGCTCGGTGGTGCCGAACACTTCGTGCTTGC
Source organism: Stenotrophomonas sp. Steno-Z2 (assembly GCF_056393235.1). NCBI lineage: Bacteria > Pseudomonadati > Pseudomonadota > Gammaproteobacteria > Lysobacterales > Lysobacteraceae > Stenotrophomonas > Stenotrophomonas sp. Steno-Z2. Next base: position 98,756 of record NZ_JBWJOY010000009.1, read on the forward strand.
TGGAGGTCGAGCGCCAGTTGAAGTCCAGTTCGCCGCCGATGTTCTCGCGACGGTAATCGATGCCCGCGGCCAGCTTGGCGGTGCCGCCGGGCATCGCGAACAGGTCGCCGTCGACCTTGAAGCTGGCCTGCGCCAGCCACGAGGTGAAGTCCAGGTTCTCGTAACCGATCAGCTGCGACAGCACCTGCTCGGACAGCGGGTCGGTGGTCCACGGGTTGAACGCGGTGTAGTTCAGTCCGGCGCAGTAGGCCAGCTGCGCCGGCGTGGCGTTGCCCGGCAGGCCCTGGCTGCACTGGATCGCGGTCGGCGCCTGCACCCTGCCGCCGGCGGGCGTGGGCAGGTAGTCGTAGATGTTGGCGTTGCGCTGCACGTCGGAGTTGCGGAACTGTTCGTCGCGGCTGTAGCTCAGCGTGGCCTCGCCGCGCCAGCTGCCGCCCAGGTCGAAACCGGCGCCCAGGGTCGCGGCGATGCTGTCCACGCCGACCTCGCGCTGCAGCGGGCGGTCGTCGATCAGTACGCCGTAGTTGTTGGCCACGCCCGGGATCAGGTACGGATTGTCCGGGCCGAGGGTGCCGTACAGCGCCTGGTAGCCCTGGTTGTAGGTGCCGCGGCGGCGGGTATAACGCAGGTCGCCGTACAGGTCGGCCGAGCCCACTTCCTGCTCGAAGCCGACGAAGGCGCTGTGGCGTTCCATCTCCGGCAGGATGTCCACCTTGTCCCAGGCGTCGTGGGTGTTGCCGACGCCGTCGGTGACCGCGACCAGGCCGGAGCCGGAGATGCGCCGCGCCGGCGTGCCCCAGCCGTTGGCGGTGGGTGTGTTGAACTGGTTGGCCGCCGCGCCCGCGCGGGCGCCGGCACGGCGCCAGTTCACGCCGCCGCGGTCGCTGAAATCGCTGCCGGAACGGTAGATGCCCAGGTCGGTGGCGGCCAGCGCGTCCTGCCGGTCGTACTCGTAGCCGACGATCATGCCGCCGCCGTTCCACTGCCGGCCCCAGGTCTGGCCGATCTGCAGCTGGCTGTTGCCGCCCTCGGTGGCGTTGCCGAGGCGGACCGTGGTACGGGCGCCGTCGTCGCTGCGCTTGAGGATGATGTTGACTACGCCGCCGACCGCGTCCGAGCCGTACACCGCCGAGGCACCATCGAGCAGGATCTCGATGTGGTCGACCGCGTTGCTGGGGATGGTCGAGATGTCGACGAAATCGCCGTACTGGCCGGCGGCGGCGACGCGGCGGCCGTTGACCAGCACCAGGGTGGACAGCGCGCCCAGGCCGCGCAGGTTCACGCCCTGGCCGCCGGTCATGTTGGAGCCGGCCACGCTGCTGTCCGAGCCCTGGATGTTGTCGCTCATGCCCACGCCGCCGGCGAAGTTGGCCGGCAGTTCGCGCAGGAAGTCGGCCACCGTGGCCTTGCCGCTGGCCTGGATCTGCTCGGCGCCGATCACCATCACTTCGTTGCCCGCCGGCGTCGCGCCGCGGATGTTGGTGCCGGTGACGACCACCGTATCCAGTTGCACCGGCGCTTCCTGCGCCTGCAGCGCACCGGCGATGCACACCGCCAATATCGAAAATCCGCTGGCCAGAACCCGCTGTTTCCCTGCTCGACTGCTCATCATTCCCCCGCATTCACTGTGGCTGACGGATGGACGCCCGCGCTGCCCGCATGTCGCCGGCAGTGGCCGTTCCCGGGCCCGGGCCGATGCCCCATCCACGTTCCGAAGGCCGGCGCCTGGCGCCGGAGTGCACCCGGATCACAGCAAGAGCGCGTCAAGGTGTCAACGAAAATTACGATATTTTTGCCATATCCATGCGGATGATAGCCAGTCTCACAGGTAGGCAATCCATACGATCCTTCAAAAACAATGACTTGAAGAATTCACAAAACGATAGCGAATTCCACGTTGTCGAAATTAATGCGGGGAATGCTGCAGCACAGCACGGAATTTGATTTTCGAAATTCCCGCCCCACACTGTACGCATGACGACCCCAGCCTCCGCCCCGGCCACCACCGCCCGCACCCTGGCCAAACGCGCCTACCAGCGCCTGCGCCGCGACATCGTCCACGGCCAGTGGCCCCCCGGCGGCAAGCTCAAGCTGGAGGCGCTGGTCCAGCATTACGAGATCGGCATGTCGCCGCTGCGCGAGGCGCTGGCGCGGCTGGTGGGCGACCAGCTGGTGAAGACCGAGGACCAGCGCGGGTTCTGGGTGGCGCCGCTGTCGCTGGAGGAACTGGACGACATCTCGCGGGTGCGCAACCTGATCGAAACCGAAGCGCTGCGTCTGTCCATCGAGCGTGGCGACGAGGCCTGGGAAGCGCGCGTGCGCGACACCTACGACGCGCTCAACGAAGTCGAGGGCGAGGTGCTGGGGCGCGGCGAAGGCGCGCCCCAGGAACTGCTCGACACCTGGGAAGAGCGCAACCGCCAGTTCCACTACGCGCTGGTGTCGGCCTGCGATTCGCCGTGGCTGATCAAGCTGCAGGAACTGCTCTACCACCAGGCCGAACGCTACCGCCGGGTGTCGCTGAGCGCCTCGCGCGGCAAGCGTTTCGTGCAGGACGAGCACCAGGCGATCTTCGAGGCGACGCTGGAGCGCAACGCGCTGCGCGCCTGCCGCCTCACCCACGACCACCTCATGCGCACCTACGACGAGGTGCGCAGGACCGTGGCGGCGCTGGGCGCCGGGCAGAAGGACGCCTCATAGCAGGTATTCCAGCGCCAGCTTGACGGTGCTGGTGCGGCCGCCGCGCGGATCGTCGACGCTGCGGCCAGCCAGCGCCTGCCATTGCAGGTGGCGGCCGATGCGCCGCTTCGCGCCGATGTTCAGGCGCAGCTCGCGCGCCCCCAGGTCCTGCCGCGGCGCATCGGCGACCAGTTCGATCCCGCACGACCAGTGCGGCGCGGCGACGTACTCCAGCAGCAGCCCGGCGCCGAGCTTGTCGGCATCGCGGCCGAAGGTGCGCTGCATGCTGGCTTCGCCGGTCAGGCGCATGTCGCCGAAACGGCGGCTGGCGCGCACCGGCAGCTCCAGCGCGTAGGCGCCCTTGCCGATGCCGCTGGCGCGGTCCCCGGTCGGCAGGCTCAGCGACGGTTCGATGGCCAGCGCCGGACGCCGGCCCTGTTCGTCGAGCAGGCGCCACTTCATGCCCACCGACAGGTCGCGCATGCCGTGGCTGTCGCGGCCGTCGGCACGCTCGATGCGGCCGTAGCCGGTGCCCATCGTCAGTTCGAGGTTGTCGGCCAGCGGCCCGCCGACGCCGAACTTGGGCAGCACCCAGGTGTCCTTGTCGGCGCCGTGCTTGAGCTGCACGTTGCTCTTGAACTTGATGCCCCTGGCGGTGCTGGTGCTGCCGGTCTCGTAGGGACCGGCCAGCGCGGGGGCGCCCGCACCGAGCAGGAGGCACAGCGCGACGGCGGGACGGAGGAGCGGGATGGCGGGCATGGCGTCGATCTCGGCGGTGGAACGGACCGCCATGCTCGGCGCGCCGCCATTACCCGCGCCTGCCCGCCACATTGCGCAGCGGTAACCTGCGATGGCGGCGGCGCGCGGCTATCCTGCAGGCCGCGATGACGTGGGAGCGGCGGATGCAGATCCTGCTGGTGGAAGACGACCAGGAAACGGCCGAGTACATCGGCGACGGCCTGCGCGCCGAAGGGCACCAGGTGGTGCACGCGGTCGATGGCCGCGACGGCCTGTACCTGGCGATGGACGAGGCGGCGCCGGATGTCGTGGTGGTGGACCGCATGCTGCCGGGGCTGGACGGGCTGTCGCTGGTCAAGGCGCTGCGCAGCGCCGGCTCGCAGGTGCCGGTGCTGTTCCTGACCGCGCTGGGCGGCGTGGACGACCGCGTGCTCGGGCTCAAGGCCGGCGGCGACGATTACCTGGTCAAGCCCTTCTCCTTCGCCGAACTGGCGGCGCGGATCGAAGCGCTGGCGCGGCGGCCGCGCGCGCTGTCGGCGCAGACCCGGCTGCAGGTGCACGACCTGGAGATCGACCTGCTGGCGCGCACCGCCAGCCGCGGCGGCCAGCCGGTGGACCTGCAGCCGCGCGAGTTCCGCCTGCTCGAATACCTGGCCCGCCACGCCGGCCAGGTGGTCACCCGCACCATGCTGCTCGAACACGTCTGGGACCTGCACTTCGACCCGCAGACCAACGTGGTGGACAGCCACATCAGCCGCCTGCGCGCCAAGATCGACCGGCCGCACGGGCAGGCGCTGATCCACACCGTGCGCGGCGCCGGCTACCGCCTGGACGCCGGCGCCGATCCGGAGTGACGCCGATGCCGCTGCCACGCCTGCTGCGTACCAGCAGCTTCCGCCTGACCCTGCTGTACGCGGCGCTGTTCACCGCCTCGGTGGCGATCCTGCTGGGCATCGGCTACCTGGAGATCCGCGGCTACGCCACCCACCTGCAGGACGAGATCGTCAAGCGCGAGGTGCAGTACCTGCGCCGCGCCGAACAGGACGGCGGCACGCCGGCGGTGCGGGCGCTGCTCGAACAGCGCCTGCGCCAGCCCCTGCTCAAGTCGATGCGCTACGTACTGCAGGAGCGCGACGGTCGCCTGATCGCCGGCAACGCGCCGGCGCAGGCCGGGCGCGTCGAAGGCCGGTTCTGGTTCCGCATGCCCAAGGGCGACAGGCCCGACGAGATGCGCACGGTGCGCGCGTACGGCCTGCAGCTGCGCGACGGCCGCTACCTGGCCGTGGGCGAGGCCGGCAAGGCGATCGAGGAGTTCACCGACCTGCAGGGCGCGCTGCTGCGCGACATCGGCTACGCGCTGCTGGCGGTACTGGCGCTGGCGCTGGCCGGCGGCGCGCTGATGAGCCACCTGATGCTGCGCAGGGTCGAGCGCATCGTGCGCGATACCCGCGCCATCGCGCTCGGCGAGCCGGCGCGGCGGCTGCCGGTGGGCGACGGCGGCGACGAATTCGACCGGCTCGCGGCCAGCGTCAACCACATGCTCGACCGCATCGACGCGCAGGCCGATTCCCTGCACCAGGTTTCCAACGACATCGCCCACGACCTGCGCACGCCGCTGGGCCGGCTGCGCCAGCAGCTCGAACGCGGCCGCAGGCTGCGGGATGTCGATGCCCTGCATGGCGTGCTCGAGCGCGCCACCAGCGAGGTCGACACGGCGCTGCGTACCTTCGCCTCGCTGCTGCACATCGCCCAGATCGGCGGCGACCCGCGCCTGCTGCAGCAGGCGCCGGTGCCGCTGTCGGAACTGCTGGAAACGCTGGCCGAAGTGCACCAGCCCGCGTTCGAGGCCGCCGGCCAGCATTTCCACGCGGACATCGCGCCGGACCTGCGGGTGGCCGGCAACCGCGACCTGCTCGGCCAGTTGTTCTCCAACCTGCTGGAGAACGCCTGCCGGCACTGCCCCGCCGGCGCCCACGTGACGCTGCGCGCCGGAACCCGCGCGGATGCGGTGACGGTAAGCGTGTCCGACGACGGCCCGGGCATTCCGGCGCAGGAGCATGCGCACGTGTTCCGCCGCCTGTACCGGCTTGAGCGCAGCCGCACCACGGCCGGCAGCGGCCTGGGCCTGTCGCTGGTCGAAGCGGTGGCGCGCGCCCATGGCGCGCAGGTCGAACTGCTCGACAACCGCCCCGGACTGGAAGTGCGGACGCGCCTGCCGCGCCTGGCTCCCGCGCCGCCGGCGGCGCGGGAACAGGGGACTTAGCCGGCCGCGCAGATCCGCGGCTGGGTGCGCAGCAGTTCGCGGGTCCGCTCGAAGCCGGCCACCGCCCGGGGATCGAAGTCCTTCACGCCCTCGGACACGTACAGGCCGACGATCAGCGCGCCCTGCCTGTCGTAGAAGCCGAGGATGCGGGTGAATTTGTCCGCTTCCTTGGTGGGGATCTGCAGCGCCCAGATCTGGTCCACTTCCTGCGGGGTGATGTGGCCATGCACGCCGGCGCCGCCATCGGCGTACATGTCGTACCAGATGGGCGTGCTGGTCGACTGGGTCTGCGGCACCTTGCTCGGGAAGTTCCACACGTGCATGCCGCCGGAGGTGAACACGATGCCGATGCGGGTGTCCGCGCCCCAGGCGTCGACCGACTTCCAGACCTCGTCGAACAGCAGGCGGTTGGAGCGCACGCCGTAGGCCTGCGCGGGCTCCAGCGCGCTGACCACGCGCGTCTCGTCCATGCGGAACAGCCGCGCCACCGCCGGCGGCGGGGCGCCCGGGCGGGTCTGCGCGTAGTAGTGGCGGATCACCTTGGTGTCGTCGGCCGAGGCGCAGTTGTCGGCGGCCGCGGCATGGCCGGCCAGGCCGAGCGCCGCCAGCAGCGACGCGTTCAGCAGGGTCTTCATCGGTCTTTCTTCCGTCTTCGGGTGGTGGAGAGGCGGGCGGCGGCTCAATCCAGCTCGGCGTCGCCCGCGGTGAGGTAGTCCCACATGCGCTCGAGCAGGCGGCCGTCCCAGGTCGCGCGGACCGCGGACTGCTCCTCGCTCAGGCAGGTCGGCAGGGTGTGCGCGGCAGCGGACAGGCAGTCCAGTTCCACGCGCGCGGCGTCTTCCAGGTACCAGGCCAGCACCACCGCCGCCTGCAGCGAATGTCCGGCGGTGACCGCGCCATTGCCGCGCATGACGATGGCGCGCGCGTCGCCGAGCTGCTCGGCCAGGCGCCGCGCCTGCACGTCCGAGCGCAGCAGCAGCGGGTCGTCCCACAACGGCGGCTGTGGGTGGAAATAGGCGCCGAAGCCGTGCCGTGCCAGCGGCGTGCGGCCAAGCACGCTCAGGCTCATCAGCTTCGGCGGCTGGATCCGCGCCACGCCGCCGACATCCGGGCGCCGGCGGTAGATCTCGCGGTGGATGCGCACTTCCGGCAGCACGCCCTCGGGCAGGTCGCCGTCCAGCGGCACTACCGTGCAGCGTTCGCCCGGGCGTACCAGGCCCAGCGGCCGCGACGGCGCGACCAGGAACGAGGTCGCATCGATGCGCGCGCTGCAGTGCCCGTAGGCATGCACCAGCCCGGCGCGGCCCAGCGCGCGCGCCGCCACGCGCACGCTGCGCGCCAGCGCTTCCAGCTGCGCGCTCACTTGCGGAACTCCCGGATCTGCGGCTCGGCGCCCCACATGCAGAAGCCCGGCGGCGCGAACTCGAACTGGCGCTCGCGGTACAGCAGCTCGTCGGCGATGCTGCTCACGCCCGAGGAATACTCGTAGACCATGCCGTCGGGCCCTTCGAAATACAGGAAGCGCGCGCCCGAGGTCGGATGGCGGCCGGGCCCGAACACCACCGGGATGCCGTGGCCGCGCAGGTGGTGCAGCGAACGCTGCACGTCGTCGGCGCTGGCCACCTGGTGGTTGATGTGCTGGATGCCGGCGCGGGTGGTCGGGAACAGCGCGATCTTGTGGTGGACCTCGTCGATGCGCAGCAACGGCGCGTCGCCAATGCGGTCGCTGACCCGCGCGTTGCACACCGAGGTCCAGAACGCCTCGTCGCGCGCGGCGTCGGTGGTGCACAGGCCGACGTGGCTGAAACCGGTGATGCCGGCGTCGCGCGTGCCGTGGTAGCGGCGCGCGGACATCTGCGGCCGCCACACCAGTTCGATGCGGTTGCCGGTGGGATCGCGGAAGCCGATGAAGTCGCGCACCTTGCGCTGCTGCGCCTCGCCGGCGGTGCCGCGGTGCACCGGATGCCCCAGGCGCTCGAGCTCGGCGCCGGCCGCGTCCAGCTCGGCGCGCGTGTCCACTTCGAAGGCGACGACCTGGTCGGCCGGATCGCCCTCGAAATAGCACAGCGTGTGCTCGCGCTGGTCGGACTTGAAGTAGGCCGCGCCGTGGCCGCGTTCGGCCACTTCCAGGCCAAGGATGGCGGTGGCGTAGCGCGTGGCGCCTTCCAGGTCGCGGGTTCCCAGGCGCACGTAGCTGACGTCGCGCAGGTGGATCATGCGCTGGGCACCCCGCGCAGCGATGGCCGCTGCACCGCGGCCCCGGCCACCAGCTCGGCGATGGCGCAGTCGCTGCCCCAGGCGCAGTGCGCATCGGCGCCCATCGCGAACTGGCGCGGGCGCCGCGCCGAGGCCGCGTCGATGCGCTCGCCCTCGGCAACGAAGCTGTAGTACACCGCGTCGGGGCCGGCGAAGGTCACGAACGCCTGGCCCGATACGGGCCGGCGGCCGGGACCGTGGGCGACGGCCTGCGGCAGCGCGCGCAGGCGGTGGTACTGCTGCATCACCTGGTCCAGCCCCTGCACCTCGAACTCCACCGCCAGCACGCCGGCCGCCGCGGCCGGGAACAACGCCAGCCGGTGGTGCGCCGCGTCCATGCCCAGGTAGGCCGCATCGCCGATCCAGTCGCGTACCTGCAGGCCGAACAGGTCCACCAGCAGCGCTTCGTCGGCGGCCACGTCAGTGCTGCGCAGGGCCAGCGCCGCCAGCCCGGCCACGCCGCTGTCGCGCGCGGGGAAGAACCGCCAGCCCTGGTTCTGCGGCCGCACCACCAGTTCCAGGCACAGGCCGCCCGGCGTGGTGAACGCGGCCAGCGCGCGCACGTTGCGCCGTGCCGCCAGCGTGGCGTCGCGCGCGGCGGCGATGCCGCGCGCCTGCAGGGCCTGCAGTGCCGCCAGCAGCGCCGCCTCGTCGCGCAGTTCCAGCCCCACCGCATGGCGTCGCGGTGCCGCACTGGAATAGACCAGGCTGTACTGGCGTTCGTCGGAGCGGAACGCCTGTTCGCCGGTGCCCGGCGGCAATGCCTGCAGCCCCAGTTCGGCGCCGGCGAAGCGCGCGGCCGCCTCCAGGTCGCGGGTCCCAAGGACGACGTAACGCAGTTGCTCGATGACGATCGACATGACGCGGTACCTCAGTTGTCGCGGTGGGCCGTGGTGACGGAACGAGCGGCGGCGCGGGTTCAGCCCAGTCGCCGGCGCACGATCCGCTCGAACACCGCCGCCGCCACCGGCAGCAGCTGGTCGTCGAAACGGAAGGTCGGGTGGTGGCACATGGCGCTGTCCATGCCCAGGAACAGGTAGGCGCCCGGCCACCGCTCCAGCATGTAGGAAAAATCGTCGGAGAACGGATAGGCGCGCATGTCGGTCCTGACGTTGTCCGCGCCCAGCACGTCGCCCAGCGCCTGTGCCGCCAGCGCGGCCTGTTCCGGCGCGTTGACGCAGGGCGGGCAGGAATGCGGGATGCGCAGCTCGATGCTGCAGCCGGAGATCTGCGCGTAACCCTCGCACAGCGCGCGCAGGCGCTTGAGCAGTTCGTCGTGGACCTCGCGCGACAGCGAGCGGAGGGTGCCGCTGAGCGAGGCGGTGGACGGGATGATGTTGTGGGTCGTGCCGGCCTGCAGGCTGCCGACGTTGATCAGCGCCGCCTCCATCGGGTCGATGTGGCGGCCGACGATGGCGCTGATTTCCACCGCCAGGCGCGCGGCGACCTGCAGCGGGTCGTTGGCGCGGTGCGGCGCGGCGGCGTGGCCGCCGACGCCCTCGATGGCGATCTCGAACACCGCCAGCGACTGCAGCGTGGCGCCGGCGCGCACGCTGGCCTGGCCGCCGGGCAGCGCCGGCATGTTGTGGAAGGCGTAGACCTCGTCGCAGGGCCAGCGCTCGAACAGGCCGTCCTCGATCATCCGGATGGCGCCGCGGCCGCCTTCCTCGGCCGGCTGGAACACCAGCACCACGCGGCCGCTGGCCGGCGGGTGTTTCACCAGGTGCTCGGCGGTGCCCAGCAGCGCGGCGGTGTGGCCGTCGTGGCCGCAGGTATGGGCCACGCCCGGGCGCTGCGAGCGGTACGGCAGCTCGTTGTGCTCGTCCATCGGCAGCGCGTCCATGTCCGCGCGCAGGCCGATCGACGGGCCCGGCCGGCCGGAATCGATCACCGCCACCACGCCGGTGCCGCCCAGGCCGGTATGCACCTCCAGCCCCAGCCCGCGCAGCACCTCGGCCACCAGCGCCGACGTCCGCTCCTCCTCGAAGCCCAGTTCGGGCCAGGCATGGATGCGCTGGCGCCAGTCGGCCATGCGCGGCGCCAAGGCAAGGACGGAATCGGGAACGGCGGCCATCAGGGTGCATCTCCGGAACGTGGGCGTGGGACGGATCAGAGCAGAGTCCCATCGCACTGTCAAATTTAATTTCGATATTTTGCAGACATTGCGAAATTTGTCTGGCATGATCGCCGCTCGAGCATCAGCCCAACAAACATTGGCGTTTGGCTGATAAACGAGAGACATCCGGCCCCCGAAGCACCACGAGGAAACGGAATAAATTTCGTAATTTATGGATTCGACCACGGAAACCGCATGAACACCATTGCAGCGCAAGCGCCCGCTCCCACCGTCATCACGCACTACATCGCAGGCCGCCCGGTCACCTCCAGCCGGCCTCCGTTCGCCAATATCGACCCGGCCACCGGCCAGGTCGTGGGGCATGTCCACGAGGCCGACGCCGGCATCGTCGACCAGGCGGTGCGCGCGGCGCGCGAGGCGCTGCACGGCCCCTGGGGCCGGCTGACCGACGGCGAGCGCGCGACGATCCTGCGCCGGCTGGCCGACGGCATCCGCGCCCGCTTCGACGAGTTCGTCGCCGCCGAGGTGCGCGACACCGGCAAGCCCTGCAGCCTGGCCAGCCACCTGGACATCCCGCGCGGGGCGGCCAACTTTGACGTGTTCGCCGACCAGCTGGCGCACGGCGCCACCGAGGCGTTCCGCTCGCCCACGCCCGATGGCGGCACCGCGCTCAACTATGGCCTGCGCACGCCGCGCGGGGTGATCGCGGTGATCTGCCCATGGAACCTGCCGCTGCTGCTGATGACCTGGAAGGTGGCCCCGGCGCTGGCGTTCGGCAACACCGTGGTGGTCAAGCCCTCGGAGGAAACCCCGAGCACCACCACCCTGCTGGCCGAGGTGATGAACGACGCCGGCGTGCCGCCGGGCGTGTTCAACGTGGTGCACGGCTTCGGCCCGGACAGCGCCGGCCAGTACCTGACCGAGCACCCGGACGTGAACGGCATCACCTTCACCGGCGAGACCCGCACCGGCACGGCGATCATGAAGGCCGCGGCGGTAGGCGTGCGCCCGGTTTCCTTCGAACTGGGCGGCAAGAACGCGGCGCTGGTGTTCGCCGACTGCGACCTGGACGCAGCCGTCGCCGGCATCACCCGCTCGGCCTTCCTCAACAGCGGCCAGGTCTGCCTGGGCACCGAGCGCCTGTATGTCGAACGGCCAATCTTCGATGCCTTCGTCGCGCGCCTGAAGCAGGCGGCCGAGGCGCTGCGCCCGGGCGACCCGAACGCGGAGGGCACCACGTTCGGCCCGCTGATCAGCAAGGCGCACCGCGACAAGGTGCTGTCCTACTACGCCCGCGCGCGCAACGAGGGCGCCACCATCGTCACCGGCGGCGGCGTGCCGGCGCTGCCGGCGCCGCTGGCCGGCGGCTGGTGGGTGGAGCCGACCATCTGGACCGGCCTGGCGGCCGACTCGGCGGTGCTGACCGAGGAGATCTTCGGGCCGTGCTGCCACATCGCCCCGTTCGACCGCGAGGACGAAGCGGTGGCCGCGGCCAATGACAGTCCCTACGGGCTGGCCACTTCGATCTGGACCGGCGACCTGTCGCGCGCGCACCGCGTGGCGGCGGCCATCGAGGTCGGGGTGGCCTGGGTCAACTGCTGGTTCCTGCGCGACCTGCGTACCGCCTTCGGCGGCGCCAAGCAGTCGGGCATCGGCCGCGAAGGCGGCGTCCACGGGCTGGAGTTCTATACGGAGCTGCGCAATGTCTGCATCAAGCTTTGAAGCGCTGGCCGGCACCGCGCCGGTGCGCGAGGCCGCGCGCCTGCTGGGCGAGGCCGCACGCAGCGTCACGGCCTGCGAACCGGTCGCGCCGCTGCTCGAATCCGGCGGCATCGACGCCGCCTACGCGGCCCAGCACCTGCTCACCGAGCAGGCGCTGGCCGGCGGCCGGCGCCTGTCCGGGCGCAAGATCGGCCTGACCTCGGTGGCGGTGCAGCGGCAGCTGGGCGTGGACCAGCCCGACTACGGCATGCTGTTCGACGACATGGCCCATGGCGACGGCGAGGAGATCGCGCTCGGCCGCCTGATCCAGCCCAAGGTCGAGGCCGAGATCGCCTTCGTGTTCGACCGCGACCTGGACGCGGAACGGCCGACGCTGGGGCACGTGCTGGGCGCCATCGGCTACGCGCTGCCGGCCATCGAGGTGGTCGACAGCCGCGTGCGCGACTGGAAGATCGGCATCCTCGACACCATCGCCGACAACGCCTCCTCCGGCGTCTACGTGCTCGGCGGCGCGCCGAAGAAGATCGACGCGCTGGACCTGCGCCTGTGCGGCATGAGCCTGGAGCAGCGCGGCGAGCCGGTATCGCTCGGCTGCGGCGCGGCCTGCCTGGGCAACCCGCTCAACGCGGTGGTGTGGCTGGCGCGGACCGCCGCGCGCATCGGCCGTCCGCTGCGCGCCGGCGACACCGTGTTGTCCGGGGCGCTGGGGCCGATGGCCGTGGCGCACCCGGGCGACGTCTTCGAAGCCCGCATCTCCGGCCTGGGCCGGGTCGCGGCCGCCTTCCGCGGAGAGTGAACCCATGAGCAAGCGCAACGTCGCGGTGATCGGTTCCGGCAACATCGGCACCGACCTGATGATCAAGATCCTGCGCCACGGCCGCCACCTGCAGATGGCGGCGATGGTCGGCGTGGACCCGCAGTCCGACGGCCTGGCGCGCGCGCGCCGGCTCGGCGTGGCCACCACCCACGACGGCATCGAAGGCCTGCGCGCGATGCCGGAGTACGCCGGCATCGACATCGTGTTCGACGCCACCTCGGCCGGCGCCCACGTCGGCCACGACCGCCTGCTGCGGGCCGACGGCAAGCGCGTGATCGACCTGACCCCGGCCGCGGTCGGCCCCTACGTGGTGCCGGCGGTGAACCTGGACCAGCACCTGGCCGCGGGCAACATCAACATGGTCACCTGCGGCGGCCAGGCCACCATCCCGGTGGTGGCCGCGGTGGCGCGCGCGGCGCCGGTGCGTTACGCCGAGATCGTCGCTTCCATCGCCAGCAGGTCGGCCGGCCCCGGCACCCGCGCCAACATCGACGAGTTCACCGAGACCACCTCGCGCGCGCTGGAAACCGTCGGCGGCGCGCAGCGCGGCAAGGCGATCATCGTGCTCAACCCGGCCGAGCCGCCGCTGATCATGCGCGACACGGTCTACTGCCTGACCGAAGGCGGCGACCCGGCCGCCATCGCCGCCTCGATCCAGGCGATGGTCGCCGACGTGGCCGGCTACGTGCCCGGCTACCGGCTCAAGCAGCAGGTGCAGTTCGAAGCGCTCGACGCCGCCGCGTGCGCGGCCATCCTCGGCCGCGCCGACGCCGCGCCGGGGCTGAAGGTGTCGGTGTTCCTCGAGGTCGAGGGCGCCGGTCACTACCTGCCGGCCTATGCCGGCAACCTGGACATCATGACTTCCGCGGCGCTGGCCGCGGCCGAGCGCATGGTCGAGGTTTCCCTGGACACCGCCACCGAGGAGGGCGCGCGATGAACCGGCTCTACATCCAGGACGTGACCCTGCGCGATGGCATGCACGCCATCCGCCACCAGTACGGGCTGGACCACACCCGCGCCATCGCCGCCGCGCTGGACCGCGCCGGCGTGGCGGCCATCGAGGTGGCGCACGGCGACGGCCTGGCCGGCTCCAGTTTCAATTACGGCTTCGGCCGGCACTCGGACCTGGAATGGATCGCCGCGGTGCGCGAGAGCGTGCAGCAGGCGAAGCTGACCACCCTGCTGCTGCCCGGCATCGGCACCGTGCACGACCTGCGCGAGGCGGTGGCCGCCGGCGTGCGCTCGGTGCGCGTGGCCACCCACTGCACCGAGGCCGACGTCGCCCGCCAGCACATCGAGGAAGCGCGCCGGCTGGAGATCGACGTGGCCGGCTTCCTGATGATGAGCCACATGACCGCGCCGGCCCAGCTGGCCGAGCAGGCGCTGAAGATGGAGAGCTACGGCGCGTACTGCGTGTACGTGACCGACTCCGGCGGCGCGCTGACCATGGACGCCACGCGCGAGCGCGTGCGGGCGCTGCGCGACGCGCTGCGCCCGGAAACCCAGATCGGCATCCACGCCCACCACAACCTGTCGCTGGGCGTGGCCAACTCCATCGTCGCGGTGGAGAACGGCGTGACCCGGGTGGACGCCTCGCTGGCCGGCATGGGCGCCGGCGCCGGCAACGCGCCGCTGGAGGTGTTCATCGCCGCGGCCGACCGCATGGGCTGGGAGCACGGCTGCGACCTGTACGCGCTGATGGATGCGGCCGACGACCTGGTGCGGCCGCTGCAGGACCGCCCGGTGCGGGTGGACCGCGAGACCCTGAGCCTGGGCTACGCCGGCGTCTATTCCAGCTTCCTGCGCCATGCCGAGAAGGCCGCCGCCGACCACGGCCTGGACGTGCGCTCGATCCTGGTCGAGCTGGGACGCCGGCGCATGGTCGGCGGACAGGAAGACATGATCGTCGACGTCGCGCTGGACCTGCTGGCGCGCAACCGCACTTCCGAAGGACAGACCGCATGACCGCCATCGACATCGACGCGCTGGCCGCGCGCCTGGACGACGCCGCCCGCCACGCCACCGCCACCCCGCAGCTGGAGCAGGCCATCAGCCTGCAGCAGGCCTATGCGATCCAGCGCCTGAGCATCGAACGCCGGCTGCGCCGCGGCGAACGCCGCATCGGCATCAAGATGGGCTTCACCAGCCGCGCCAAGATGGTGCAGATGGGCGTGTCGGACATGATCTGGGGCCGCCTGACCTCGTCGATGCGGGTCGACGACGGCGGCTCCATCCGCATCGGCGACTACGTGCATCCGCGGGTGGAGCCGGAAGTGGCCTTCCTGGTCGGGCGCCCGCTGGCCGGCGCGGTCACCGCGCCGCAGGCGCTGGCCGCGATCGACGCGGTGGCGCCGGCGCTGGAGATCATCGATTCGCGCTACGAGGACTTCCGCTTCTCGTTGACCGACGTGGTCGCCGACAACAGCTCCTCGTCCGGCTTCGTGGTCGGCCCCTGGCGCAGCCCGGCCACCGACCTGGACAACCTCGGCCTGGTGCTGGACTTCGACGGCCGCCCGCAGGCGTTCGGTTCCACCGCCGCGATCCTCGGCCACCCGCTGCGCTCGCTGGTGGCCGCCGCGCGCGTGGTCGCCGAGGCCGGCGAGAGCCTGCAGCCCGGCGACATCGTGCTGGCAGGCGGCGCCACCGCCGCCTGCGCGCTGCGGCCCGGCATCCACGTGTCGCTGGAGGTCGCATCGCTCGGCCGCTGCGGCTTCCACGTCGAGGACTGAACCATGCCGATCCTGCACGCGCACATCCTGGCCGGTCGCAGCGCCGGGCAGAAACAGGCCTTCGCCCGCGCCGTCACCGAGGCCGCGACCGTCCACCTGGCGGTGCCGGCCACGGCGGTACGGGTGCTGATCCATGAGATCCCGGCGGCCGAGTGGTTCACCGCCGGCGAACCGAAGGCGCCGCCCACGCCCGCGCGCTGACGCCGACCCGTACCGCACCCGACCCTGCGACCCGAACACGAGCGATCCCGACCATGCCCCACGCCGCAGCCAACGCCGCTCCCTCCCCCCCGCCGGCCGCCCCGCGCCGGCTCTGGCTCCTGCTGCTGGTGGTCCTGGCGGTCACGGTCCTGACCGAATGGATCGGACCGATCGCGCTGCCGGTGTGGTCGTCGAAGATCGTGATCCTGCCGATGCTGATGGCGCTGCTGCTGACCACGACGCTGGCCGCGCTGCACGCACGCATGCCGGCGGCGCTGCGGCTGGACGTGCCGCTGCAGCGCCACGCCGGCAAGCTGCTCAACGCCGCGCTGCTGCTGTTCATCGTCAAGCTCGGGCTGATGGCCGGGCATTCGATGCCGCAGCTGCAGAAGGTCGGCTGGGCGCTGGCCTTCCAGGAACTGGGCCATGCCTTCGGCACCATGGTGCTGGCGCTGCCGCTGGCGCTGATGTTGGGCATCAAGCGCGAGGCGGTCGGCGCGACCTTCTCGATCGGGCGCGAGAACAGCCTGGTCATCATCGGCCAGAAGTACGGCATGCAGTCGGCCGAAGGCCGCGGCGTGCTCGCCGAGTACATCACCGGCACGGTGCTGGGCGCGGTGTTCATCACCCTGCTGGTGAGCGTGATCGCGCCGCTGGGCATCTTCGATCCGCGTTCGCTGGCGATGGGCGCCGGCATGGGCTCGGGCAGCCTGATGGCGGCCGCGCTGGGCGTCATCACCGTCGGCATGGCGCCGGAGATGGTCAAGGAGCTGAACGCCATCGCCGCGGCGGCGAACCTGATCGCCGGCGTGGTCGGGTTCTACTTCGCGGTGTTCATCACCCTGCCGCTGTGCAACTGGCTGTACGCGCGGCTGGAACCGGTACTGGGACGCACCGCGCTGGCGCGGCGCGCGCCCTCGGCCGACGACCTGGACCCGCAGGCGGCGATGGCCGAGGAGGACGAGAATCCCTCCTTCGCCGACAGCGCGGTGGCGCTGCTGCTGATGGTCGCCGGCATCACCCTCAGCAACTACATGGGCTACGGCGTGCCGCCGCAGCAGACCCTGCCGGGCGTGGCGGCGATGGTGGCGATCGTGCTGGCCGGCATCGCACTCAAGCGCGTGCTGCGCCGGCTGCCGCTGATGCTGTTCCTGGCGGTGGCGGCGACGCTGGTGACGATCCCCGGCGGCTGGCCGCTGGCCGACGCGCTGGCCTCCACCGTCGACCGCGTGCAGTTCATGAGCATCACCACCACCGTGCTGGCGCTGGCCGGCTTCTCGGTGGCGCGCAAGCTGCCGATGTTCCGGCGCCTTGGCTGGCGCATCGTCGCGGTATCGCTGACCGCCACCGCCGGCACCTTCATCGGCGCGGCGGCGATCGCCGAGTTCTTCCACTGACGTGGTCGCGGCGAACGCCATGGCGCGCGGCATGGACACAACCCCTCGCTGGCCGGTGGCGGTGCGGTGGCTGCACTGGCTGGGCCTGCTGCTGGTCGTCGCCACCGCGACGATCGGCCTGCTGATGGTGGACATGGAGCGCGGCAGCGATCCGCGCCGGCTGTGCTACGCCCTGCACAAATCGCTGGGCATGACCGCGCTGGCGCTGGCGGCGCTGCGCATCGCCGTGCGCATGGCCACGCGCGCGCCCGCGCCGCTGGCCGGGCCGGCCTGGCAGCTGCGCGCCGCGCGCGCCACCCACCTGCTGCTGTACGCGCTGCTGCTGGCCCTGCCGTTGTCCGGCTGGCTGCTCAACTCGGTGGCGGGACAGCCGTTGCCCTGGTTCGGCCTGTTCCAGCTGCCGGCGCTGACCGCGCGCAACCCGGATCTGCGGCAGCTGCTGGACGCTGCCCATGTGTGGTTGTTCTGGACGCTGGCCGTGCTGGTCGCGCTGCACCTGGCGGCGGTGCTGCACCACCAGCTGCTGCGCCGCGACGGGCTGCTGCGGCGGATGCTGCCGGCCGCGCGCGGCTGAGCGGCACGGGGAATCCACG